>NZ_JAPJDA010000019.1 GCF_026241755.1 Salinimicrobium profundisediminis | reverse complement strand
TTCTGTACTTACCAATATTATGGGCACCCCTTATTTTCCTACCGACTGGCAAAATAAAATTCTCTACCTCGAAGATGTAGGAGAACAGATCTATGCCGTAGACAGGATGATGTCACAGCTACAACTGGGCGGGGTTCTGGAACAAATAAGTGGTTTTATCTTTGGAAAGTGTAGCGATTGTGACCCCGGAGGCGCCGGAGGTTATGGCTCCCTAACCCTGGAAGAAGTTCTGGACCACTATTTAAAGCCTTTGAAAATTCCGGCCTTTTCTGGAAGCATGATTGGGCACATTAGCGATAACTTCACTATTCCCAACGGAATACAGGCCAAAATGAACGCGAACGATGGAACTTTCACATTATTAAATCCGGCAGTTCGTTAATTTAGATCCGTAAGAAAGTCCGGCAATCCCTCACAATTCTTACTTTTATAAAAATTTTAAAGGCGTTCGGCAAATGACATTTTAAAGAAGTTTTGCCTCGGTATATGAAGTTGGAGAAAATTTCGTTTACTGAAAGGTCATTATGTGAAATGCTGAAGATTTTAAATACAGAGCTCATACATGAAGAAAGAAGGGCGCGAGGGAAGCAGGAGCTATAAAAAATAAATGACGGGGTGAATAAAGGAAGTAGTCATACCAAACCTAAAAAACCCGAAAATAAAAAGTCAACCCCATTCCCTTCATAAAGGAATGAGGAACTCATTAAATTTTAAAAAATTACCTAAACATCATGCGAAAAAGTTTTTTACTCCTCCTTTTTGTTACTGCTGGCTTCCTGATTTCCTGTGAAAAAGAACAGGATCCTTTCCTCATTACCTCTAATAGTATAGGACGATTGACCAGCGACATAAAAATTAATCAACTCGATTCAATTTTTGCTGAAGATTCGCTTGTAAAACAGGTGAGTAACAGCGAATTGTACAGGAAAAGCAATGAAATAGAAGTTTATGATAACCAGGGCAACAAACTCCTGTTGATCGAACCTGTGCAGGCATTTGACTCCACCAGTACCATTGGTTTCATCCAGGTACTCGACCCCCGTTATAAGACGGCCAAAGGTCTTGGAAAAGAAAGTACATTTCAGGATATTGTGCAGAACTACGATATTTCGAGAATTGAGAACACTCTAAGCGCAGCCGTGATTTTTATTGATGAATTGAACGTATATGTAACCATTGATAAAAAACAGCTGCCCGTAGAACTGCGCTATGATACGCAAACCCGCATACAGGCTTCCCAAATTCCCGATGATGCCAAAATCAAGTACTTTATGGTAGATTGGGATTAACTCTTTAATACATCTGAATGTCTTCTGAAAACCTTACCCGTTTAAATAAATATCTAAGTGAAGTGGGCTACTGCTCACGCCGTAAGGCCGATACTCTCATTGAACAGGGGCGGGTAACCATTAACGGCAAGGTCCCCGAAATGGGAACAAAAGTTAGCCCCGAAGATGAAGTGCGGGTGAACGGCGAACTCATTGTGCCTCCAAAAAAAGACAATGTCTACCTGGCTTTCAATAAACCTATAGGCATTGTTTGCACTACAAATCAGGCGGAAAAGAAGAATATTGTAGATTATATAAATTTCCCTACCCGAATCTTCCCCATTGGCAGACTCGACAAACCCAGTGAAGGTCTGATTTTACTCACCGACGACGGGGATATTGTCAATAAAATTCTTAGAGCGAGAAACAATCACGAAAAAGAGTACATAGTTACTGTAGACCGATTGATCACGCCTGACTTTCTAAAAAGAATGTCTTCAGGAATTCCCATTTTAGACACCGTTACCCGCGAGTGTGAGGTGGAACAATTGAGCAAGTTCGTTTTCAGGATTATCCTCACCCAGGGTTTAAACCGGCAAATTCGCAGAATGTGCGAGTACCTAGGTTATGAAGTAGTGAAGCTAAAGAGAATACGCATCATGAATATTGAACTTGATGTGCCAGTGGGGCAGTATCGTCATCTCACCCAAAAGGAACTGGACGACCTTGATCGCTTAACGGGAGAATCAAGTAAAACAGAAGATGCTTCTGTTGAGCAAAAACCAGCGAGTTCAAAGCCGAAACCCTCCAATACCACTTCCAAGAAAAACTTCGGAAAAAATCCGGAGAATCAGAAAAACTTCCGAAGTAAAAGAAGAAACCGGGAATCTTAACACTCAATTAAGCAAATGATTGAGCATATCTGCTTATTTTTAAGAAAAAAGATATGCCAGACAATCGCATCAAGAACGAAGATCAATACGAAGCCCTGAGAGATAAAGGGGCAAGTAAGGAGAAAGCTGCAAGAATTGCCAATTCTGAGAACACAGGTAAGAAAGGTGGTAAGGCCGATAAATATGAAGACCGTAGCAAAGACGATCTTTATAAGAAAGCCAAAGAGGTGGGGATAGAAGGACGTTCAAAAATGAGCAAGAAAGAACTTATCAACGCGTTACGCAACCATTAAAAAAATGCAGAAGATCCAACCTTTTCACCTAGCCATTCCCGTAGACAATCTGGAAAAGGCAAGAAAATTTTATAGAGAAACCTTAAACCTGGAAGAAGGAAGAAGTAGTGATCACTGGGTAGATTTCAATTTTTTTGGACATCAACTGGTAATACATTACAAAGCTGCTTCTGAAATTGACAATAGCGGCAGTAATCCTGTAGACGGAAAAGATGTGCCCATTCCACATTTTGGGGTGGTGCTGGATTGGGAAACTTTTAATTCCTTCTCGCAGGAATTAAAAACAAAAAATGTTGATTTTGTCATAGAGCCATACATTCGGTTTGAAGGACAGGCAGGAGAACAGGCCACCATGTTCTTTAAAGATCCCTGCGGAAACGCGCTGGAATTCAAAGCTTTTAAAAATATAGACCAGTTATTCGAGAAATAATTACTTTTCAATGAACAGATTAAAACCATCTTTAGTGCGACAACTGTTCGTACTACTCCTCATTATATTCATGCTGGTTTTAATCTTTCGGGAGATTTTACCTTATCTCTCAGGAGTGCTTGGCGCAATTACCCTTTATGTTGTGCTAAGAAAGCCTATGACCTGGTTGGTAGAAAAGCGATGGCAACCTGTATTAGCAGCCGCTTTGCTTATGTTCCTTTCCTTCATTGGGATCCTGGTACCTATCACCCTTACTGCCATCATGCTCACGTCAAAAATAGGCAAGGCTGTTGCAAATTCAGAAATGGTGTTGCAGGCAGTAAAGGATCAAATTAATGAAGCTGAGATCTATGTGGGTTATGATCTTAGCCAGAGTATTGATTCGGCCCGGGTGGCCAACTGGCTCTCTAACAACCTCCAGTCCCTTGGTGCCGGCACGTTTAACGCTTTTATAGCAATAAGTATTATGTATTTTTTGCTGTATTATATGTTGATGAACCGCGACAGGCTTAAAGATATGATCATTTCTTACATCCCGTTGGGTGAAAACAATCTTGAGGTTATAGGCCACGAAGGCGATGAAATGGTAAAATCTAATGCTTTAGGTATTCCACTGGTGGCGTTTTTCCAGGGAATAGTTGCATTAATTGGCTACCTCATTGTAGGCGTACCCGACCCCTTGTTCTGGTTCGTAATTACTGCCATTGGCGCCATGGTACCCTTTATTGGTACCGCCATAGGAATTGTACCAGTAACCATTCTGCTTTATTCAATGGGCATGGAATGGCAGGCGGTTTTTATTGTAATTTATGGCTTTGTGATCGTGGGAATTACAGACAATATCTTACGGCTTTACATTCTTAACCGCCTTGCCAGTGTACACCCGCTTATTACTCTTTTTGGGGTTGTGGTTGGGGTGCCATTGTTTGGGTTTATAGGGCTTATTTTCGGGCCTTTGCTCGTATCTCTGTTTTTGCTTATCTTAAAGATATACAAGCATGAATACGGAAAAACAGAAAACAAACTTTAACCATAAAACAAAAATGCTATGTTAGAAAATGTAAAGAAGAAGATCAACAAAGACTATCTGGAGACCGAAATTTCTAAAGTTAATGAAGGGGATTTGGATGTGGTCATGAAGAACAAAGATGCCATCGATAAAAAGTTAAAAGGTGCAGGCATGAAAAAATATGCCGAACTGGGAAAGCTTATGTTTGGTATGCTAAAAGACTATAGAAAAGGAGAATACAATCAAATGCCGTGGTTCACAATTGCCGCCATAGGATTGACCCTGCTCTACGTTTTTAATCCAATGGATATGCTACCCGACTTTCTTCCGGGAGTAGGCTATGTAGACGATTTTGCGCTTTTCACAATCGCCGTTCGGTTCATTGAATCCGATTTACATGCTTATCTCGACTGGAAAATCGATGAGGCTAAATTACTAAACGCCTAACCTGAATCTATTTAGCATTACTTCTTGCACGGTGCTCCTCCCGGGCCAGCAGTGTATTTTTAAGAAGCATGGCAATGGTCATAGGCCCAACTCCACCGGGCACCGGAGTGATGTAACTTGCCTTTTGTGAAACATTTTCAAAATCGACATCGCCCGTGATCCTGTAACCTTTTGGCTTGGTTTCATCGGGAACGCGGGTTATTCCCACATCAATTACCACAGCATCATCTTTTACCATTTCTGCTTTCAGGAAATTAGGAATTCCTACAGCAATGATAATGATATCGGCCTGTGAAGTGATTTGAGTAATGTTTTTTGTGAATTCGTGAGTAAGAGTTACCGTAGAATTACCCGGGAATCCCTGTCTCCCCATAAGGATACTCATGGGTCTTCCCACAATGTAACTACGACCAATCACGCAGGTGTGTTTTCCTTTGGTTGGGATGTTGTAACGCTCAAGCATCTCAAGAATCCCAAACGGTGTCGCAGGTATAAAGGAGGACATGTCGAGAGACATTTTTCCGAAGTTGGTAGGGTGAAAACCATCCACATCCTTATCGGCACTCACCGCTAAAAGCACTTTTTGAGTATTGATTTGTGGCGGAAGCGGTAGCTGCACTATAAAGCCATCAATATCGTCGTTGTTATTAAGCTCTTCAATCTTGGCCAGGAGTTCAATCTCGCTGGTGTTTGAAGACATGCGGTATTCGGAAGATTCAAATCCCACCCTTTTACACGCATTAACTTTGGCATTTACGTAGGTTAAGCTGGCGCCATCGCTACCAACAATAATGGCTGCCAAATGGGGGACCTTCTCCCCACGTTCTTTCATTTTTTGAACTTCCAGGGCAATTTCATCCTGAATTTCGTTGCTTAATTTTTTACCGTCGAGGAGCTCCATGTTTTAAGTGTGCAGTTATTAGTAATCAGTGGTCAGTGATCAGTGATCAGTTTTTAATATGTAATTTATTCTCTCTTCTTCACCCCAAATTTTCCGGGATTTAGGATCATGTAATTTATTAGTTTCCCAACCTCCTCACTCTCACCGACCAGTCTTTGATACTCAACCTCAGGAAGGTAGGAACATCTAAAGGCGTATTCAAGCCATACCTGAGTTTCAGAGTTTTCGGCATCTCCATCTGTCAGTTTACTGGCGAAGTGCCTTGGATAATCTCGTTTTCTATAAGCTTCAGCAATAGCAGCAGATACACTCCGGGAAGATCTCCTTATTTGATCAGCGAGAGAATAAATCTCTTCTCTTGGGAAGGATTTTGAAACTTCAAAAATCTGCATTGAAAGTTCAATGGACTTTTGATAAGCTAACAACTCCTGAAATCTCATAATACTGTTTTAGATCATGTTCGCTGCTCACTGAACACTGAGCACTGAACACTGGGCACCGATCACTGAACACTGACCACTTATTTCATTCCCTTCATCATCTGCATCATCTTTCTTCCGCCGCCGCCCTGCATCATTTTCATCATCTTACTCATTTGGCTAAACTGCTTTAAAAGCTGATTTACCTGTTGTACCGAGGTGCCCGATCCTTTTCCTATTCTTTTCTTACGTGAGGCGTTTATAACTGATGGTTTTGAACGTTCTTCTGGTGTCATCGAATGAATAATGGCTTCAATAGGCTTGAAAGCGTCATCATCAATCTCCACATCTTTCAGCATTTTTCCAGCTCCCGGGATCATCCCCATAAGGTCTTTCATAGACCCCATCTTCTTGATCTGCTGAAGCTGGTTCAAAAAGTCATCAAACCCAAATTCGTTCTTGGCTATCTTCTTCTGAAGTTTTCTCGCTTCTTCTTCGTCATATTGCTCCTGCGCCCTTTCAACAAGAGACACAACGTCTCCCATTCCAAGGATACGGTCGGCCATACGCGAAGGATAGAAAACATCAATCGCATCCATCTTCTCACCTGTACCAATAAATTTGATAGGCTTGTTTACTACAGACTTAATTGAGATCGCAGCTCCACCACGGGTATCCCCGTCAAGTTTTGTAAGGATAACCCCGTCGAAATTGAGTCGGTCGTTGAAGGCTTTGGCTGTATTAACAGCATCCTGCCCCGTCATGGAATCAACTACAAAAAGCGTTTCCTGCGGCTGGATGGCACTGTGAATATTTGCGATCTCGGTCATCATCGCTTCATCTACAGCAAGACGACCGGCGGTATCGATAATCACCACATTGTGACCGTTTGCTTTTGCGTGAGCAATGGCTGCTTTAGAAATAGCAACAGGATCCTGATTTCCTTCATCACTAAATACCTCAACCCCAACCTGATCTCCAACAACGTGCAACTGATTAATTGCTGCAGGACGATACACATCACAGGCAACTAAAAGAGGATTCTTAGATTTCTTGGTCTTTAAGTAATTTGCCAGCTTACCCGAAAAAGTGGTTTTACCACTCCCCTGAAGACCCGACATAAGAATAACCGATGGGTTCCCAGAAAGGTTAATCCCTTCGGCATCTCCACCCATAAGCGTGGTAAGCTCGTCTTTTACCAGCTTTACCATCATTTGTCCCGGCTTTAGAGCGGTAAGAACGTCTTGCCCAAGTGCCTTTTCCTTTACCTTAGAAGTAAATTCTTTGGCAATTTTATAATTGACATCGGCATCAACAAGGGCCCGCCTTACCTCTTTAAGAGTTTCGGCAACGTTAACTTCGGTAATCTGCCCATGTCCTTTGAGGACGTGTAATGCATTATCTAACTTATCACTTAAACTTTCGAACATATTCTCTCAGATTTAAATACTGCCGGGTTTTACAGGCAGTTGCAAATTTAATGATTTGAGGCTGAAGTGAAAACTTTCAACTTCACATCTGCTCCAAAAATGTCACTTTTCGGAAAAATTTTTAAACATTTCTTCGGAAGGGGTCTCAAAAATGACATTTTTAACACCTCTTGTTTACTTCTTAACTTGTACTCTGCCTCTAGTCTCGATACATTTTACTTTCGCTGCCGCTAAGGGAAAACACTCAACCTGACGGCAATTCTAAACCCTTACTTCTAATTTAGTAATTCTAACTTCCCAATTCCCCTGCCTGTCTTCTCGATACAAATTTTCCCCAGCTTCCGCGGGTCAAAATTCACTCGAAGTGACGGCAGTGCCACGTTCACACTTCTACCCTCTAATTTCTAAAATCTAACTTCCCCTACATTCTCTCGGGCACCTGAATTCCCAAAAGTGCGAACGAAGATTTGATCACATCTCCCACAGCTTTTGACAACTGCACCCTGAAGTTCTTTTCTGTCTCATCTTCGGTTCCCAAAATAGTCACATTTTGATAGAAACTATTGAATTCCTTTACCAGCTCATAGGTATAATTGGCTATAAGCGCCGGACTGTGATTTTCGGCTGCAAGCTGAACAGTTTCGGGGTAAAGCTGAAGCTGTTTGATGAGTTGTTTTTCTTTTTCATTCAGGCTGTACTCAAAAATAGGATTTGAGTAATCAAATTCAGCTTTTCTAAGTATAGACTGGATTCGGGCGTAGGTGTACTGTATAAACGGACCTGTATTTCCCTGGAAATCTACAGATTCTTCCGGATTAAACAGTATTCGCTTCCTCGGATCTACCTTCAGAATATAATATTTTAAGGCTCCCAGGCCTATAATCCGATAGAGTTCTTCTTTTTCAGCTTCCGAATAGCCATCGAGTTTCCCAAGCTCTTCAGAAATATTTTTGGCGGTGGCAGTCATTTCTTCAATAAGATCATCGGCATCTACCACGGTGCCTTCGCGGCTTTTCATTTTTCCACTAGGAAGATCTACCATTCCGTAGCTCAAATGGTAAAGATTTTCGGCCCATTCGTAACCCAATTTTTTCAGGATCAAAAAGAGCACTTTGAAGTGATAATCCTGCTCATTGCCCACGGTGTAAACCATCCCGTTGATATGGTAATCTTTTACACGCTGTATCGCTGTACCAATATCCTGTGTCATGTAAACCGCCGTACCATCGCTTCGCAAAACGATCTTTTCATCGAGGCCTTCATCGGTAAGATCTATCCATACACTACCATCATCCTTTCGGTAAAAAATGTCTTTTTCAAGACCTTCGGCAACTACGTTTTTACCGAGCAGGTAGGTGTTGCTTTCGTAATAATTTTTATCAAAATCGACCCCAAGTTTAGCATAAGTTTCCTCAAAACCATCATATACCCACTGGTTCATGGTCTTCCACAGCTCAACAACTTCAGCATCTCCCGCTTCCCATTTCCGCAACATTTCCTGGGCATCTTTTAAAATAGGGGCTTCAGCTTTTGCCTCATCTTCGGTCTTTCCCTGGGCCTGCAAATAAGAAACCTCCTCTTTGTAAGCCTTATCGAACTTCACATAGTAGTTCCCTACCAGTTTATCCCCTTTTAGACCTGTAGACTCAGGCGTTTCATCATTTCCAAATCTTTGCCACGCGAGCATAGACTTACAAATATGAATTCCGCGGTCATTGATGATCTGGGTTTTGTAAACTTTTTTTCCTGAAGCCTTCAGGATTTCAGAAACTGAATACCCCAAAAGGTTATTTCTGATGTGTCCTAAATGCAATGGTTTATTGGTGTTTGGCGAAGAATATTCTACCATGATAGATTCCTCACCTACAGAAGCTTTTCCGAAGTCAGGATCATCTTTTACTTTTCCGAAGAAATTGAGATAGTAAGCATCGGCCAGGACAATATTCAAAAACCCCTGAACTACGTTGAACTTTTCGATCTCTTGGTTATGGGCAACCAGGTAATCACCTATGGCTTCCCCAAGCTTTACAGGACTGGTTTTTATTTGCCTCAACATAGGAAATGTGACCAGGGTGATGTCACCTTCAAAGTCCTTTCGGGTAGGTTGAAACTCAACCGTCTCCAACGTTACATTAAAAATATTGCTAACCGCTTCTTTTACCTGTGCGGCGAGTACGTCCTGAACATTCATGTCTTTTATTTTTTTTACCTGCAGGCTTCTACAGGAAGTGGCAAAGATAACAGAATTTTGAGGTTGTATAAAGGGTTTGAGCGCAAATGCTTACCTTTAGAAAAAAAGAAAATGCTACTGAATATTTCCCGTGATTTTGCTGACAAGAGAGAAGAGATCAATGAACTGGTGGGCAAGCCTTTCACCCTTGAGGAAAGACAGGAGCTAAAAAAAACCAGCTTTAACGAACTGCCTGTCACGGCAGCAAGCATAGAAATTTATAACCTGCTCGTTTTAAATGAAGGCCAGGCACAAAATCACTGCAATATAGAGATGCGGCCAAAAGGAGTATTAATAAGCTTTAGTGCTGCCGGCGAAACTTATTCACTGGTAATTCCTTTTTTTAAGCTGAAGATTTACAAAGGTCGCGCTGAAGAATACTCTTTTTACAAAGACCAGTATTTTATTAAAATTCATGCCGGCGCCGGTCAAACCGAAGTACATAGTTTTATCAAAAAATTGCGTCACTACAAGGCAGATAAAGCTTTACCAAGAATAGAAGACCAGGAATAAGAGGCATCAAAAAAGCCCTTTTTGAAAGGGCTTGTAGTTTTATTTCTTCGGAAGAAAAATTTCGGCCAGCATACAGCGGGCACTGCCGCCCCCACAGGTTTCTATGGTGGTAAGGTCACTGCTCAAGATCTCACAATGCTTCTCAATAGCTGCAATTTGAACCGGGAGCAGGCTTTTTCTTGCCGCCTCACTCATTACCAGGTATTTTTTTTCATCCCTGCCCTGCACCTGCAACATATTGCCGGCATAATGATGTAATTGTGCTTCAGAAATCTCTATGATCTGCTTCCCGTCAGATTTTAAATGTTTTACCACATTTTTGCTCTCTTTAGGGTCGTCGATACTATCAAGGCAAATTACCGCGAAATTTTCGGCCAGGCACATCATCACATTGGTGTGATAGATAGGCATTCTGCGACCATCTACATCCTGATAGGCATTAAAAATTACCGGGGTAAGTTCAAAATCCTCACAAAATTCAATTAGCAATTCTTCATTGGCACGGGGTGAGAGCGCACAATAAGCCTTTTCATTGATCCTGTCAAGAATAAGCACACCGGTAGATTCAAGAAAAAGCTCTTCCTCCTCGGCGCTTGTATAGTCAATAACCTCTTTAATGAGAAAGCCCTCTGCTTCAATTTTATCAAAAACTTCAGCCCTGCGTTCCCTTCTGCGGTTTTCAGCAAAAAGAGGATAGATGGCTGCCGTTGCATCTTCGTGAAAAGTCACCCAGTTGTTTGGGAAGATCGAATCGGGTGTGTCGAATTTTTTATCGTCATCTACCACGATGACATTCACGCCAACATTGCGGAGTTTTTCAACGAACGCATCGAATTCTTCCTGGGCTTTTTTATTTATCTGCTCATTGTCGAGATGCAGGCCTTCCTGAAAATAGTTGTTCACAGCGGTTTGCTCATTCATCCTGAAGGCCACCGGCCGCACCATTAGTACAGTATCTGTAATTTGTTTCATGTACAATTAATCTCTTATAAGGGGCAGGGTTGAACAGCGCAACAATCCCTCTTGTTTTGCAATTTCGGCGTAGGGTACTTCTTCAACGGTCATCCCGTTTTCCCTAAGCCATGTGTTGAGTCGGGTGAAATTTCTTTCTGAAATCACCACATCTTCAGAAATTGAAAAGACATTCGAATTCATATCATACATTTCCTGCTGGGTAATTTCAAAAATATTTTCTTTTCCGAAGAAATTTACCAGCCACTCGTATTCCTTTTCATCAAGGAACCCGTCTTTATAGAGAATGGCCTTTCCTTTCCCTACCGGCTGAAAACAGCAGTCGAGGTGAAGCGCATTGTCTCTCGCTTCGGTATTGGACTTCCTAAGATTAAAGGAGTGAACCTTTTTATTGGGGAACATCTTCCTGATGTGCTCTACTCCATTGAGATTGGTTCGCGCAGTGATAAACTGGGGATAATCTTCGCCATAATAAGCACCTATAAAAAGATGATCGTTGTAAAGCATTACGTCCCCCCCTTCTACATGAACATCTTCGGGCAGCTCGATCACCTTATTGGGGTCAATCTGGTCAATAACATATTGAATAGCCTCAATTTCCTCTTCACGATCTGGGAGAATGTTGGCCTTTATAAACATGTCGTCAATCACAAAAGCTATATCGCGTGTAAAGATCTGGTTGAGATCTTTTACGAGATTTGGACGAAAAACCTGAACATCATATTTTTCCAATACCTCCCGCACAGCTTCCATCTCCTTCACAATATCTTCTTCTAAAGGGTAGGTGCCGGCCTTGATATGCTCTGCCGATTTTGGATCGTAGGCATTCTCATATTCGGGTGTTGGTCCCGGACTCTCAGCCGTTCCCAGGATCACGGCCCTAAGACGGGAAGTCTCATTTTTAATATTTAGTTTCATCATAAACTCCCAATTTGGCTGCAAATATAAGAAAAGGAACACTCCTCTATAAATGCATAAAATCTTTATTTACAGCACTTTTTTTATAAAATTATTTTCTACGGAAGGATTTACTCCGGGTATCTCTGTGAGTGAGAAAATTAGATTTACCTGGCACCTGAAAAAAGAAAAACTCCACAAAAAGTGGAGTTTTTACTTTAATTATTAATTGAGCATCCTATCTCTTTTCAATTTCTTTGAAAGCACGTTTAGTCTCTCCAATATAAACCTGTCTTGGACGGCCAATTGGTTCTTTTCTAAGGCGCATTTCTCTCCATTGTGCAATCCAGCCCGGAAGACGGCCAACTGCAAACATTACTGTAAACATCTCTGTCGGGATACCCATAGCACGGTAAATAATACCAGAATAGAAATCTACGTTTGGATAAAGTTTTCTCTCTACAAAGTACGGATCTTCTAAAGCTGTCTTTTCAAGACTCTTGGCAATCTCCAGAATTGGATCTTCAACACCCAGCTGGCCAAGTACTTCATCGGCAGCTTTCTTTATAATTCTTGCCCTTGGGTCAAAGTTTTTATACACCCTGTGCCCAAAGCCCATTAGCCTGAAAGGATCGTCTTTATCTTTTGCTTTTGCAATGAATTTTGAAGTATCTCCACCATCTGCTTTGATCTCCTCAAGCATCTCGATTACAGCCTGGTTTGCCCCACCGTGAAGCGGACCCCACAATGCAGAAACTCCTGCCGAAATTGAAGCGAATAAACCTGCATGAGAAGAACCTACAATTCTCACTGTGGAAGTAGAACAGTTTTGCTCGTGATCTGCATGAAGGATAAGCAACTTATCTAGCGCATCGACCAAAATCTTGTTCTGCTTGTAAGTCTTTTTTGAGTTATCATCCTGGAACATCATTTTCAGGAGGCTCTCTACATAACCAATGTTGGTATCTTTATTAAAGAGCACCTGGTTGTTCTTCTTGCGTAAAGTCCATGCTGCAAGAACAGGGAATTTTGCAAGGATCTTCACTATGGCCCGGTACATATCTTCTTCAGACTCAACATTCACCGACTTTGGATTAAAAGCGGTTAGTGCACTGGTAAGAGAAGCCAGGACCCCCATTGGGTGAGCTGTTTGAGGAAACCCTTTAAGCACAGTTTTCATATCCTCATTCACGATGCTTTGATCGAGAATATCGGTATTAAAATTTTGCAACTGCACCTCAGTTGGTAATTCCCCAAAAATTAAAAGATAAGCTACTTCTAGAAAATCGGCTTTTTCAGCTAATTCTTCAATGGAATATCCACGGTATCTCAAGATCCCCTCTTCTCCATCAAGAAAAGTAATTGCACTCTCACAAGCACCCGTATTTTTATATCCGGGATCTAAGGTTATTGCTCCACTTTGCCCTCGCAACTGCGTAATATCCAGGGCAACTTCTTTCTCTGTGCCTACAACCATTGGCAGGTCATAGGTCTTTCCATCAATTTTTATAGTAGCTACTTTTGACATATTTGTTATGGATTTTCTTATGATTTATTTTCAGGATTGCTAATTTACAAAATTCTACCTTATTTTTCGGCAGCACACAGCTTTTCCTCAAAGGCCCAAGTACTGAAAACAAGCCTAAAAGCTTATTAGAAATGACGAAAAAACAGTTATCTCCCTAATTCTGAACTCTCTTAAAAATAGGAAGATCAAAATATTGCAGAGATGACGAATATCATGTTCTAAAAGAAAAAGCCTTTCCCGAAGGGGAAAGGCTTAGAAAAAAGGTGAAGTACCTGTTATAATTTAACCTTGAAAGCTTTTTCCTGCGGGAAATAAGCTACACTTCCTAGTTCTTCTTCAATGCGAAGAAGCTGGTTGTATTTTGCCATACGGTCACTACGCGAAGCAGAACCGGTTTTAATTTGACCTGTGTTAAGTGCCACAGCTAAATCGGCAATAGTATTATCTTCGGTCTCTCCCGAACGGTGCGACATTACAGAGGTATAACCTGCGTTGTGCGCCATGTTCACTGCCGAAATAGTTTCGGTAAGCGTACCAATCTGGTTCACTTTAATAAGGATAGAGTTCGCTATGTTGTTTTCTATTCCTTTTGAAAGACGCTCTACGTTAGTTACAAACAAGTCATCTCCTACAAGCTGAACTTTATCTCCAACTTTTTCTGTAAGAGCTTTCCATCCCTCCCAGTCGTTTTCGTCCATTCCATCTTCTATAGAAATGATTGGATATTTTGAAACAAGTTCAGCAAGGTATTCTGCCTGTTCCTGGCTGCTTCTTACCTTCCCGCTTTCTCCTTCAAATTTGGTGTAGTCATACTTGCCATTTTCGTAGAATTCAGCCGAAGCACAATCTAGAGCAATCATCACTTCTTCACCCGGTTTGTAACCTGCGTTTTTGATAGATTGTAAAATAGTATCTAAAGCATCTTCTGTTCCGTCTAAAGTTGGCGCAAAACCACCTTCATCACCCACAGCAGTGCTTAGACCTCTCTTGTGAAGTACTTTTTTGAGGTTATGGAAAATCTCAGTACCCATTTTAAGAGCTTCAGAAAAATTCTTGGCCTTTACGGGCATCACCATGAACTCCTGAAACGCAATAGGAGCGTCACTGTGAGAGCCACCGTTAATAATATTCATCATGGGAACAGGAAGCGTGTTTGCGCTCACACCACCCACGTAGCGATACAACGGCATATTAAGTTCATTTGCCGCAGCCTTTGCTACTGCCAAAGAAACACCAAGAATGGCATTTGCCCCAAGCTTAGATTTGTTCTTTGTACCGTCAAGCTCAATCATTACCTGGTCAATAATATTTTGATCGAAAACAGAATATCCAAGAAGCTCTTCAGCAATTACTTCATTCACGTTCTTTATAGCCTGTAGCACACCTTTACCCATGTAATCACTGCCACCATCACGTAGTTCAACCGCTTCATGTTCCCCGGTAGAGGCTCCTGAAGGGACTGCTGCTCTTCCAATGGTTCCATTTTCAGTTTCTACATCAACTTCAACAGTTGGATTACCGCGAGAATCAAAAATCTGGCGGGCATGTATGTTTATTATAACGCTCATATTTAGAAATTTTAATTAATTATCTTTTTTAGCCCCTGCAAGATACGAATACTTCAAAAGAATAGTAAAAACCAAAGCCTTTAGTTCAAAGGAATTAAGAGAAATTTATTAACGAGAACGATGTAGATAGCTTCTAAATCTTCGGAAGCGCGGTTTCAAATTTCCCCAGGTTAAAAACAGCAGAATTTCTTCGGAAATTTCTTCAAAAACTTAAAGGAAGTTGCCATTATTCCCTTCGGAAAAAGTTCAGAAAAATGCTGAAAATTTATTCAGTAACTACTTCCGAAGGAAAAATAATCTTAGCCTGAAATTTACTTCAGAAATAAAAAGACAAAAAAAATTACCCTTCAAAAATGGCATTTTTGAAGGGTAATGCTACACATTGATCTTCTGAAAATTATTCAGCTGTGATTTCTTGGCCTATTAGGTTGTGAATAAACTCATCGAACAGATAATGAGCATCATTTGGCCCGGGACTGGCTTCAGGATGATACTGAACTGAGAAACAGTTCTTATTTTTCATCCTAATTCCTGCCACGGTTTGATCATTTAGGTGCGTATGGGTCACAACAACATCGGGATGGGCTTCAGTTTCCTCTTTATTCACTGAAAAACCATGATTTTGTGAGGTAATCTCCCCTTTTCCGGTTTCCAGGTTAAGAATAGGATGATTTATCCCCCTGTGGCCATGGTGCATTTTGTATGTTGAGATGCCATTTGCCAGGGCAATGATCTGGTGACCAAGGCAAATTCCAAAAAGCGGTTTATCTTCAGCAATTATATCTTTAGCCACCTGAATGGCATTTTTGAGAGGTTCGGGATCGCCGGGACCATTGGAAAGAAGGTAACCGTTTGGCTCCCACTCTTTCATTTGGGCATAAGTAGTATCATAAGGAAACACCTTGCAATATACATCACGTGAAGCCAGGTGCTTTAAAATGCTCTTTTTGACCCCCACATCAAGTACGGCGACTTTAAAGCGGGCAGATTCATTTCCGAAGAAATAAGGCTCTTTGGTAGAAACCTTTGAGGCAAGTTCGAGACCGTTCATATCGGGAACATTGGCAAGTTCCTGCTTCAGGGCCTCTAAATCTTCAAACTGGGTGGTTAAAACTGCATTCATAGCCCCATTTTCCCTGATATAGGTAACCAGGGCACGGGTATCAATATCTGATATCGCGAAGAGCTCACTGCGATCAAGGAATTGCTGAAGCGTTTCATTGGCTGCAGGACGCGATTGATAATAACTGAAATTCTTGCACACCAAACCAGAGATCTGGGCTTTCTCAGCTTCTTTCTCATTTTCATTTGCACCGTAATTACCTATATGGGCATTGGTGGTGACCATAATTTGCCCGAAATAAGACGGATCTGTAAAAATTTCCTGGTATCCTGTCATTCCCGTGTTGAAACAGACCTCTCCAAAGGCCTTTCCATCCTTATCTCCCACCGCTTTGCCATGGAAGATGGTGCCGTCTTCAAGTAGTAAAATGGCTTTTTTTCTTGCTTGGTATTTCATGATTGCTCGTCTTTATCCTTCACAAAAATAAATTTTATTAAGGATTATTTGATTTTAAATTTCGGTTTCAAAGTAACTTTTTTGGCACCCTGGCGTGAGGGTATAAAAAAAGGATAAGCTTTAACGGCTTATCCTTTTTAAGAAATTAAGAATCAAGAATCATATCTATTCCTTGTTTCCTTCGTCTTTTTTATCTTCAGCAGAAGCCTCAGGTTTTGCTTGTGCAGCATCAGAAGACTTTTTACTTCTACCAGCTCTACGAGTAGATTTCTTCTTCTCTGGCTTATTCACGTTATAGATTTCGTTGTAATCTACAAGTTCAATAAGTGCCATATCTGCATTATCACCTAACCTGTTTCCAAGTTTAATGATCCTGGTGTATCCTCCCGGACGATCACCAACCTTAGGAGCAATCTCGCGGAACAATTCAGAAATTGCATTCTTGTCGCGAAGTTTGCTAAATACTATTCTCCTGTTGTGAGTAGTATCTTCTTTAGACTTGGTTACCAATGGTTCAACAAATTGCTTTAAAGCTTTTGCTTTTGCCACAGTAGTGTTAATACGTTTGTGCTCAATTAGAGAACAAGCCATATTTGCAAGCATAGCCTTACGGTGTGCTGTTTGTCTACCCAGGTGATTTGTCTTTTTTCCGTGTCTCATGACGTTTTTTGTTTCATCATCTTGCTGCGACCCATTTTGAGGAGCAAATTATGATGGTTATTATTTTGTTTTATTGACTACTGCGTATTTACGCGACTAGTCTTTATCTAATTTATATTTTGAAAGATCCATTCCAAAGTTCAGTCCTTTGTTGTTTACCAACTCTTCAAGTTCGGTAAGCGATTTTTTACCAAAGTTTCTGAACTTCATAAGGTCATTCTTGTTGTAAGATACTAAGTCACCAAGGGTATCAACTTCTGCAGCTTTAAGACAGTTCAATGCTCTAACTGAAAGGTCCATATCAACTAACTTGGTTTTTAGCAACTGACGCATATGAAGGGATTCTTCATCGTAAGTCTCAGTCTGTGCAATCTCATCGGCCTCCAGAGTGATGCGTTCGTCAGAGAACAGCATAAAATGGTGGATCAAAGTTTTAGCAGCTTCGGTAAGAGCTTCTTTAGGATGAATAGAACCATCTGTAGAAATCTCGAAAACCAATTTTTCATAATCGGTCTTTTGCTCTACCCTATAGTTTTCGATGCTATATTTTACATTCTTTACAGGAGTGTAAATAGAATCTGTGTAGATCGTACCGATAGGTGCATTTGGCTTCTTATTCTCTTCAGCTGGAACGTATCCTCTACCCTTTTCTACAGTAACCTCCATGTTAAGGTTCACTTTCTTATCCATGTTACAGATCACTAAATCGGGATTAAGGATTTGGAAACCTGAGATGAATTTTTGGAAGTGACCAGCAGTTAATTGCTCCTGACCAGATACAGAAATGGTAACGGCTTCATTGTCTATTTCATCAATTTGCCTTTTAAACCTGATCTGTTTAAGATTCAAGATTATTTCGGTTACGTCTTCTACTACCCCGGGGATAGTTGAGAATTCGTGCTCTACTCCTTCGATGCGAACCGAAGTAATAGCGAACCCTTCAAGTGAAGATAAAAGCACTCTTCTTAGAGCGTTACCAACAGTCAATCCATAACCTGGTTCCAAAGGGCGAAATTCAAATTTCCCTTCGAAATCGGTTGAATCAATCATTATAACTTTATCGGGCTTCTGAAAATTTAATATTGCCATATTACGACTTCTGTGAATTATTATTTCGAATATAATTCGACGATGAATTGTTCATTGATATTTTCCGGAATTTGTACTCTTGCCGGAACAGAAACATAAGTTCCCTGTTTGGTCTCGTTGTTAAACGTGATCCATTCGTAGACACTGCTAGAATTAGCTAATGAATCCTGGATGGCAGTTAAGGATTTTGATTTCTCTCTTACTCCTACAACATCTCCTGCTTTTAACTGGTAAGATGGAATGTTTACCAACTCTCCATTCACAGTTAAATGCCTGTGAGAAACCAATTGTCTTGCAGCACGTCTAGATGGGGCAATTCCCATTCTATATACCACGTTGTCTAAACGAGACTCACATAATTGTAAAAGCACCTCCCCGGTAATTCCCTGGGCACGTGTTGCTTTTTCAAACATGTTTCTGAATTGACGCTCAAGAATACCATAGGTATACTTAGCTTTTTGCTTTTCCATTAACTGGACAGCGTATTCAGATTTTTTTCCGCGACGACGGTTGTTACCGTGTTGTCCCGGAGGATAGTTTCTTTTTTCAAAAGATTTGTCATCTCCGAAAATAGCTTCCCCGAACTTACGGGCGATTTTAGTCTTTGGACCAGTATATCTTGCCATTGAAAAATTTGTTATAAAGCAAGCGATCGTGGAATTAAGGTCACTGTCCTTCGCAGATCTTTTGCTTACTTTTGTTTATACTTGTTAATTAAACTCTACGTCTTTTTGGAGGACGACATCCGTTGTGTGGAAGTGGAGTAACATCGATGATCTCGGTCACTTCAATACCAGCATTGTGAAGGGAACGAATAGCAGATTCTCTACCGTTTCCTGGTCCTTTCACAAAAACCTTTACCTTACGAAGACCTGCTTCGTGTGCCACTTTTGATGCGTCTTCTGCAGCCAATTGTGCTGCATAAGGAGTATTTTTCTTAGACCCTCTAAAGCCCATTTTACCGGCAGAGGACCATGAGATAACATCTCCTTTTTTATTGGTCAACGAAATGATAATGTTGTTGAAAGAAGCAGTAACATGCGCTTCTCCAATAGACTCAACATTTACCTTACGCTTCTTTTGAGTTGCTTTTGCTTTTGCCATCCTACTTATTATTTAGTTGCTTTCTTCTTGTTTGCAACTGTTTTTCTTCTTCCTTTTCTGGTTCTGGAGTTGTTTTTAGTTCTTTGTCCTCTTAACGGTAATCCCGCTCTGTGACGAATTCCTCTATAACTTCCAATATCCATTAAGCGTTTAATGCTCAACTGGATCTCTGAACGCAATTCACCTTCTATTTTAAAAGATCCAACGGCCTCACGAATTCTTCCGATTTCGTCATCATTCCAATCGGAAACTTTTTTTCCTTCTTCTACGTTGGCCTCTTTAAGAATTTCCTGAGCTCTGCTCTTTCCAATTCCGAAGATATAGGTCAATGCTATAACGCCTCGCTTTTGTTTTGGTATATCAACACCTGCAATTCTAGCCATAACTACCCTTGTCTTTGTTTAAATTTTGGATTCTTTTTGTTAATCACGTACAGTCTGCCTTTTCTTCGCACAATCTTGCACTCGGCACTTCTTTTTTTAATTGATGCTCTAACTTTCATAGTTATTAGTATCTGTAAGTTATTCGAGCCTTAGATAAATCGTACGGGCTCATTTCTAATTTCACTTTGTCCCCAGGCAATAATTTGATGTAATGCATCCGCATTTTACCTGAGATATGCGCGGTCACAACATGACCGTTCTCTAACTCCACCCGGAACATTGCATTTGATAATGCTTCAATGATCGTTCCGTCTTGTTCTATTGCCGATTGTTTTGCCATTATGCTACTGCTTTTCTGTTTTTACCGGTTTTCATAAGACCATCATAATGCCTATTTAACAGGTATGAATTAACCTGCTGCATGGTATCGATTGCAACTCCTACCATAATAAGTAATGATGTTCCTCCAAAGAACAACGCCCATCCGGCCTGAACTCCCAAAAGGGAAACGATAATTGCAGGGAACACTGCGATAAGCGCTAAGAAAACAGAACCCGGCAGGGTGATTTGCGACATGATGCGATCTAAAAATTCTGAAGTTTCTGAACCAGGTCTTATCCCGGGTATGAAACCACCACTTCTTTTAAGATCATCTGCCATTTTATTGGTAGGTACCGTAATCGCGGTGTAAAAGTACGTAAAAATTATAATTAACACTGCAAAAACCAAATTGTACCAAAAGCCGAAGATATCGCTGAAGGCAGCTGTAACTCCTTGTGCGGTTTCAGACTGTGAAAGCCCTGCAACCGCTGCCGGAATAAACATTATTGCCTGCGCGAAAATAATTGGCATAACTCCAGAAGCATTAAGCTTCAATGGAATATATTGTCTTGAACCAAAAACATTCTTTTCGTATCCTCCCGTAGCAGTTCTTCTTGCATACTGGACAGGGATTTGTCTAACAGCCATCACTAACATTACACTGGCCAGAATTATTACAAACCATATTACAAGTTCAATAAGGATCATAATCATTCCTCCATTCGATTCGAATACTCTGGAAGCAAATTCCTGAATGAAGGCTTGTGGCAATGTTGCAATAATACCTACCATGATAAGCAGTGAAATACCGTTACCAATACCTTTATCAGTTATCTTCTCTCCAAGCCACATTGCAAAAATGGTCCCTGTAGTAAGGATTATTACAGAAGAAGCAACAAAGGTCACTGTACTTCCAAGCAAAAATGCACCTGAAGGTAAGGTGGCAAAAAGGTTATAAATATAACCAGGCCCCTGTACAAGAGTAATAGCAATAGTCAACCATCTTGTGATTTGATTGATCCTTCTACGACCACTCTCTCCTTCTTTCTGCAATTTCTGCAAATAAGGAACAGCAATTCCCATTAATTGCACTACAATAGATGCCGATATATAGGGCATAATTCCCAAAGCAAATACAGAAGCATTCGAAAATGCACCTCCTGTAAAAGCATTAAGAAGCCCTAATAAACCGCCATCTGTTTGAGTAGCAAGGTTCGCTAATTGAGACGCATCAATTCCAGGAAGCACCACCTGTGCTCCAAAGCGATACACCAGCAATAAACCGAGGGTTACTAAAATTCTATTTTTTAGCTCCTCGATTTTCCAGATATTCTTTAATGTATTGATGAATTTCATTGTTATCTATTATAAAGTAACAGCTTCACCACCAGCAGCTTCAATAGCTTGCTTTGCTGAGGCAGTAAATTTATGAACAGATATTTTCAACTTAGCTTTTAATTCACCTCTTCCTAATATCTTAACCAACTCGTTTTTTCCAGCCAATCCGTTCTCAACAAGAACATTCATATCAACTGTATCGGTGATTCTTCCTTCGTCAACCAAAGCTTGAAGTTTATCAAGATTGATACCCTGATAATCTTTACGGTTGATGTTAGTAAAACCGAATTTTGGAACTCGTCTTTGAAGTGGCATTTGCCCTCCTTCAAATCCTATTTTCCTAGAGTAACCAGATCGAGATTTTGCACCTTTATGACCACGGGTAGCAGTACCGCCTTTCCCTGATCCTTCACCACGCCCAACTCGCTTCGCGTTACTTTGAACTGAACCTTTAGCAGGTTTTAAGTTACTTAAATCCATGTGAGTTTCTTATTTGGTCTCCTCTACAGAGACTAAGTGATTTACTTTATTTACCATACCAAGGATGTTTGGCGTATTATCGTGCTCCACAACCTGACCAAGTTTTCTTAGACCAAGTGCTTCCAAAGTACGTTTTTGGTTTTGAGTGCGCTTAATAGCACTTTTTACCTGTGTAACTTTTATTCTTCCCATTATTCCTTGTTATTAACCTTTAAAAACTTTCTCAAGAGAAATACCGCGTTGACGGGCAACAGTCTCCGCACTTCTTAACTGAAGTAATGCATCAAAAGTAGCTTTCACCACGTTGTGAGGGTTTGATGATCCCTGGTTCTTTGAAAGTACATCATGAACACCAACAGATTCCAGTACCGCACGAATCGCTCCACCAGCAATAACTCCAGTACCCGGAGCTGCAGGTAAAAGCATCACTCTAGCTCCACCGTATTTCCCTTTTTGTTCGTGAGGAAGTGTTCCTTTATTAAGAGGAATACGCACCAGGTTTTTCTTAGCGTCTTCAACCGCTTTAGCGATAGCATCGGCTACTTCTTTAGATTTACCTAAACCCTGGCCTACAACCCCATTCTCGTCACCTACAACTACAATTGCAGAGAAGCCAAATGCTCTACCACCTTTTGTAACTTTGGTAACACGTTGCACACCAACCAAACGGTCTTTTAATTCAAGTCCACCCGGTTTTACAAGTTCTACATTTTTATAATCCTGATACATACTTTTAGAATTTTAGTCCTCCTTCGCGAGCACCTTCTGCTAATGATTTTACTCTTCCGTGGTATAAGTATCCTCCTCTGTCAAATGAGATGGTCTCAATCCCGGCTTTTAAAGCTTTTTCAGCAATAGCTTTACCAACTAAAGCTGCCTGCTCTATTTTATTCTCTACAGTCGCCGAGGCAACATCTTTATCTCTTGAAGAAGCAGCTACCAAAGTTTTCCCATCCACATCATTCACAATTTGAGCATAAATTTCTTTATTGCTTCTAAAAATGGAAAGTCTTGGACGGCCCTGAGTACCGCTTATATCTCTTCTGATCCTTTTCTTGATCTTAGTTCTTCTATCTTGTTTTGAAACTGCCATAATCTTAGTTATTAAGCTGATTTACCTGCTTTTCTTCGTAACTGTTCACCTTTGAACTTAATACCTTTACCTTTATAAGGTTCTGGCGCACGGAAAGATCTGATCTTTGCAGCTACCTGGCCAACCAGTTGTTTATCATGTGAAGTCAATTTCACAACAGGATTTTTACCTTTATCTGAAATTGTTTCCACTTTTACTTCGGGGGCCAAATCTAAGACAATGTTGTGAGAGTACCCAACAGCCAGGTCCAATTTTTGACCCTGGTTAGATGCACGGTACCCTACACCTACTAGTTCAAGTTCGTGAGTGAATCCATTAGTAACACCCTCAATCATATTGTTGATCAAAGCACGGTAAAGACCGTGTTTTGCCTTATGATCTTTCTTTTCTGAAGGACGCTCAAATGTAATAACCCCGTCTTCTATGATGATATCAATCTCAGAATATTCCTGAGTTAGCTCACCTAATTTTCCTTTTACCGTAACAACTCCGTCCTTAATGTCTACTGTAACACCTTGTGGAATTGTGATTGGACTTTTACCTATTCTGGACATTTCTTTTCGTCTTTAAATATTAGTAAACGTAACACAATACCTCACCACCAACTTTATCCTGTTGAGCCTGCTTCCCTGTCATTACACCATGAGAAGTAGACACAATAGCGATTCCAAGTCCATTAAGGATACGAGGAAGCTCATTGGCACCGGCATACTTACGTAAACCAGGTTTACTTATGCGTTGAATCTTTTTTATAACAGGCTCTTTAGTAACCTTATCATATTTAAGCGCAATCTTAATGCTACCCTGAGCAGTAGATTCGTCAAATTTGTAGCTAAGGATGTACCCCTGATCAAAAAGTATTTTGGTGATCTCCTTTTTAAGATTAGAAGCAGGGATCTCCACCACTCTGTGGTTTGCAGCAACTGCGTTTCTAATTCTTGTTAAATAATCTGCAATAGGATCTGTATTCATCTATTTTAATTTGCGAAAGTGGTTTTCCTCCGGTATGGAAAGAACCTTCTTTCAATTTATAATCTTACCAACTAGCCTTTTTGACTCCGGGAATTAATCCGTTGTTCGCCATTTCTCTGAAAGTTACCCTTGAAATTCCGAACTGTCTCATATACCCTCTAGGTCTTCCTGTCAACTTACAACGATTATGTAGTCGCACGGGAGATGAGTTCTTTGGAAGTTTTTGTAGTGCTTCATAATCGCCAGCCTCTTTAAGAGCCTTACGTTTTTCAGCATACTTATCTACCAATTCCTGTCTCTTCACCTCACGGGCTTTCATTGATTCTTTAGCCATAATTAATTCTTTTTAAAAGGTAATCCCAGTTCAGTTAACAATGATTTCGCTTCCTTATCAGTATTGGCACTGGTCACAAAGGTAATATCCATACCATTGATCCTGTTAACCTTATCGATATCGATCTCAGGGAAAATAATCTGCTCGGTTACCCCAAGGTTATAATTTCCTCTTCCGTCAAATCCGGTTGCGTTAATACCATTAAAATCACGAACACGTGGAAGTGCAGAAGTGATCAAACGATCTAAAAATTCATACATTCTCTCCCCACGCAAAGTAACTTTGGCACCAATAGGCATCCCTTTACGTAATTTAAATGAAGCAACGTCTTTTTTAGAAATGGTCGCAACAGCTTTTTGACCTGTAATAGCTGTTAATTCATCTACCGCATGGTCAATAAGTTTCTTATCTGCAACAGCAGCACCAACGCCACGGCTCACAACTATCTTTTGTAGTTTTGGAACCTCCATTACGTTGGAGTAGCTGAATTCTTCTGTAAGAGTGGAGATCACTCTCTCTTTATACTCTTGTTTAAGTCTTGGTACGTACGCCATAACTATATTACTTCATTAGATTTTTTGGAAAACCTTACTTTCTTATCGTTTTCCTCTCTATATCCAACCCTGGTAGTTTCACCATTTTTGTCGATCAAAGAAAGATTAGAAATATGAATAGGTGCTTCCTTCTTTTTAATTCCACCCTGAGGATTGGATGCGCTAGGCTTCTCATGCTTAGAAACCATATTCACACCTTCCACAATGGCTTTATTCTTATCCAGAAATACTTGCTGCACTTTACCTTCCTGACCTTTATGATCTCCAGCAGTTACACGAACGTTATCTCCGGTTTTTATTTTAAGCTTTTTCATCTTATTTCTGTATTAAAGCACTTCTGGTGCTAATGATACGATCTTCATGAATTGCTTATCACGAAGTTCACGTGCTACAGGTCCAAAAACACGTGTACCCCTCATTTCCCCAGCTGGGTTGAGAAGAACACATGCGTTATCGTCGAAACGGATGTAAGATCCGTCTGGTCTGCGCACTTCTTTTTTGGTACGAACAACAACTGCTGTTGAAACTGCACCCTTCTTTACATTTCCGTTAGGTGTAGCTTCTTTAACACTGACAACGACCTTGTCTCCAACAGAAGCGTATCTTCTATTTGTACCGCCCAATACACGAATAACTAAAACTTCTTTAGCTCCGGTATTGTCTGCAACTCTTAATCTAGACTCTTGTTGTACCATAATTACTTCGCTCTTTCAATTATTTCTACTAATCTCCAGCATTTCGATTTACTCAAAGGACGTGTTTCCATGATCCTTACAGTATCTCCAATGTTGCAGTCGTTTGTTTCGTCGTGCGCCACATATTTCTTCGTTTTCAAAACGAACTTTCCATACATGGGGTGCTTTACTTTTTTAGTTTCAGAAACCACAATAGATTTCATCATCTTATTACTGGTAACAACACCTATACGTTCTTTTCTTAAGTTTCTTTTTTCCATTTTCAGCAGAATAACACTTATTGTTGTTCTCTTTTAGTTAACTCTGTAGCAATACGCGCTATAGATCTTCTTACAGTTCTCAACTGTATTGGGTTCTCTAATGGCGATACTGCGTGAGCCATTTTAAGATCGGAATATGCTTTCCGTGACTTACCAAGTTCTTCCTGTAATTCTGCTACAGACAATTCTCTAACTTCTGATTGTTTCATAACGTGTCTTATTAAGCTTGATAATCTCTAGCTACGATGAACTTAGTTTTTACAGGAAGTTTTTGAGCCGCCAGGCGAAGAGCCTCTTTAGCAACATCAAAAGGCACACCTCCTACTTCAAAAAGTATTCTTCCGGGTTTTACAACTGCAGCCCAGTATTCAACGGCACCTTTACCTTTACCCATACGTACTTCAAGAGGCTTTTTTGTAATAGGCTTATCTGGAAAAATTTTAATCCAAAGTGATCCTTCCCTCTTCATATAACGAGTAGCAGCAATACGCGCAGCTTCTATTTGTCGTGCAGTCAAAAAATTAGAATCTAATGACTTTATTCCAAAAGTTCCGTTTGAAAGTCTGTGCCCTCTTTGAGACACACCCTTCATACGGCCCTTCTGCATTTTGCGATATTTTGTTCTTTTAGGCTGTAACATTTTTCTTTACTTTAAAAAATTACTTTCTACGACGCGATTTTGGTGCACCGCTTCGTCCGGTTCCGGTTTTTCCTCCTTGTTTTTTGGCCATGCCAACAAGTGGAGAAAGTTCTCTTTTACCGTATACCTCACCTTTCATGATCCATACTTTAACACCCAATCTACCATAAGTAGTATGAGCTTCAACTAAAGCATAATCAATATCGGCTCTAAATGTTGACAATGGAATTCTTCCATCCTTGTAGGATTCTGAACGAGCCATTTCTGCCCCATTCAAACGCCCTGAGATCTCAATCTTAATCCCTTCAGCATTCATCCTCATTGCAGCCGCAATAGCCATTTTAATTGCACGACGGTAAGAGATACGATTCTCAATTTGCCTTGCAACACTAGAACCCACTAAATGAGCATCAAGTTCTGGCCTTTTAATTTCAAAGATGTTGATTTGAACTTCCTTGTCGGTAATCTTCTTAAGCTCTTCCTTAAGCTTGTCTACCTCCTGACCTCCTTTACCAATAATGATACCAGGACGGGCTGTGGTGATAGTAACGGTTACAAGCTTTAGAGTACGCTCAATGATTACTCTGGATACACTCGCTTTTGAAAGACGAGCATGGATATATTTTCTAATCTTATCGTCTTCGGCTAATTTATCGCCGTAGTCATTTCCTCCGTACCAGTTGGATTCCCATCCTCTAATGATACCAAGACGATTCCCGATTGGATTTGTTTTCTGTCCCATACTCTTAACTAGCTTTGTGTATTATTGTTTGCTCCAAGAACCAAAGTAACATGGTTGGAACGTTTTCTAATTCTATGTGCGCGACCCTGTGGTGCAGGACGTAGTCTCTTCAACATACTTCCTCCGTCAACGCGAATCTCTTTTACAAACAATTCTGCATCTTCAATACTCGCATCTTCATTCTTAGCTTGCCAGTTGGCAAGTGCAGACAAAAGCAACTTTTCAAGACTCTTAGACGCGTCTTTAGAATTGAATTTCAAAATTTGAAGCGCTCTTTCTACTTTTTCACCACGAACAAGGTCTGCAACCAGACGCATTTTTCTTGGCGAAGTAGGGCAGTTATTTAGTTTAGCAAAAGCTATTTGCTTCTTAGCTTCTTTAGTTTGCTCTGCTCTTTCTCTTTTACGAACTCCCATAGCTTCAATTATCTTTTACCTTTATTCTTAGCACCAGCATGACCTCTAAAAGATCTTGTTGGTGAAAATTCACCTAATTTATGACCTACCATGTTCTCAGTGATGTACACAGGAACAAACTGACGCCCGTTGTGCACAGCAATAGTTTGCCCAACAAAATCTGGAGTGATCATTGAAGCCCTTGACCAGGTCTTAATAACCGCTTTCTTTCCAGACTCGGTATTCTGCGCAACTTTCTGTTCTAATTTATAGTGAACGTAAGGTCCTTTTTTTAATGAACGTGCCATATCTTATTATTTCTTTCTACGTTCTACAATATACTTATTACTCGCTTTCGTTTTAGAACGGGTTCTGTAACCTTTTGCAGGTAATCCCTTTCTAGAACGTGGGTGACCTCCTGAAGCACGACCTTCACCACCACCCATTGGGTGATCAACCGGGTTCATAACAACAGGTCTGGTTCTTGGTCTTCTACCTAACCATCTATGTCTACCAGCCTTACCAGAGACTAACAACTGATGATCACTGTTTGAAACAGCACCAATAGTTGCAACACAACTGGCAAGCACCCGTCTGATCTCTCCAGAAGGCAACTTGATAGTAGCATATTTTCCTTCTCTTGCCATTAACTGAGCAAAAGCACCTGCACTACGAGCCATTACAGCTCCCTGCCCTGGCCTAAGCTCAATACAAGAAATAATAGTACCCAAAGGAACGATAGACAAAGGCATAGCATTACCAATTTCGGGTGCTACATCCTGCATTCCAGATACTATGTTCTGGCCAACCTGAAGTCCATTCTGAGCAATAATATATCGTTTCTCACCATCCTGATAATTCAATAGTGCGATAAAAGCTGTTCTGTTTGGATCATACTCAATAGAAGCAACTGTTGCAGGGATACCCTGCTTGTCTCTTTTAAAGTCTATAATCCTGTAACGCTTTTTATGACCACCACCTATATAGCGCATGGTCATTTTTCCCTGACTGTTTCTACCACCAGATCTTTTGTTCGGAGCCAATAAACTTTTCTCCGGCTTATCAGTAGTGATCGCGTCAAATCCGTTCACTACTCTAAAACGCTGACCAGGGGTAATTGGTTTTAATTTTCTAACTGACATTCTTTAATCTTAAAGATTACTATATAAATCAATAGTTTCACCTTCCGCCACCTGTACTAGTGCTTTTTTATAAGCACTGGTTTTACCAGTAACAACACCCGTTTTTGTATAACGGGTTTTTCTGTCTGGGCGGACGTTAATTGTACGAACTTTAGTAACTGAAACACCATAAGCAGACTCAACTGCGTCTTTAATTTCAATCTTATTCGCCTTATTATCAACTACAAAAGCGTACTTATTGTTAAGCTCGCTATCTGCTGTAGCCTTCTCTGTAATAATAGGTTTTATTAAGATACTCATAATGCTTATTTACTTAGATTCGACTCAATTCCTTCTAGAGACCCCTCTAAAAACACTAAGTTGTTAGCGTTTAAAATTTTGTAAGTACTTAATTCTGAAGAACTTACAACCTCAGAGGTCTTTAAATTGCGTGACGACAAATATACGTTTTTATTCGAGTCACCCAACACTATCAAAGATTTTTTACCTTCCAGTCCTAAAGCCTTCAACACATCGATGAAGTTTTTAGTTTTTGGAGTATCAAATGAAAAATCTTCAACTACCATAATGGAGTTATCATTTGCCTTCATAGACAGGGCAGATTTTCTAGCCAGTCTTTTTAGGGTTTTATTCAACTTAAATGAATAACTTCTTGGTCTTGGACCAAAAACTCTACCTCCACCTTTAAAAATAGGAGACTTGATACTTCCCGCACGGGCAGTACCTGTTCCTTTTTGTTTCTTAATCTTACGCGTAGAACCAGCAATCTCTGCACGTTCCTTAGCTTTGTGAGTTCCCTGGCGTTGATTGGCCAGATACTGCTTCACATCAAGATAAACAGCATGGTTGTTAGGCTCTACTGCAAAAACAGCATCAGAAAGGTTTGCCTTTCTTCCTGTTTCTTTTCCTTTTATATCTAAAACTGCTACTTCCATTACTTCTGAATGATTACGTAAGAGTTCTTATGTCCCGGTATAGCTCCACTTACTACAAGTAGGTTCTTATCGGCTATTACTTTTAGAACTCTCAGGTTTTCTACTTTTACTTTTTCGCCACCCATTCTTCCGGCCATTCTCATACCTTTGAAAACTCTCGCAGGATAAGAAGCAGCACCAATAGAACCAGGAGCTCTTAATCTGTTGTGCTGACCATGAGTAGCCTGTCCAACCCCACCAAAACCGTGACGTTTAACAACACCTTGAAAACCTTTTCCTTTAGAAACACCGGAAACGTCTACAAATTCGCCTTCAGCAAAATGCTCTACAGTGATTGCATCACCTAGTTTATACTCTCCTTCAAATCCCTTGAATTCAACGACTTTGCGCATTGCTGCGGCTCCGGCTTTTTTAGCGTGCCCTTCGGCAGCTTTATTAGCAGTCTTTTTGTCATCGAAACCAAGTTGAAGAGCTTCATACCCGTCAACCTCTTTGGTTCTGACTTGGGTAATTACGCATGGTCCTGCTTCAATAACGGTACAAGGAATGTTCTTCCCGTTCTCGTCAAAAATGCTGGTCATGCCAATCTTTTTTCCTATTAACCCAGACATAATTAATTATTAGTTATTAATTTATATTTATTTAAAAAATATTCAGGATTGAAAAACACTTCCAATCCTGAATGTATTTTTCACCGTTTTTCCCTCGCTTACAGCTCGGGACATGTTGCGTACAATTGTCGAGACAAAGCATGCTTTGTCTCCTACGATCACACTTTAATCTCAACCTCTACTCCACTTGGCAATTCAAGCTTCATAAGAGCATCGATCGTTTTTGAAGAAGAACTGTAAATATCCAGTAACCTCTTATATGAGCTTAACTGAAACTGCTCTCTAGACTTTTTGTTAACGTGCGGAGAACGCAATACAGTAAATATCTTCTTGTGAGTTGGCAACGGAATAGGACCAGTTACCACAGCTCCCGTACTTTTTACGGTTTTTACAATCTTCTCGGCAGATTTGTCTACCAGGTTGTGATCGTAAGATTTTAGTTTTATTCTGATTTTTTGACTCATTTTCCTGATAAATTAATCGTTAGCGGTTCCCTTTTCTGCCTTCATGATCGATTCTGAAATATTAGAAGGAGTCTCGGCATAGTGAGAAAATTCCATAGTAGAAGTTGCACGTCCTGAAGATAAGGTACGCAAGGTAGTAACATATCCAAACATTTCAGATAATGGCACTTCAGCTTTAATAACTTTTGCACCAGACCTGTCAGACATATTATTTACCTGTCCACGACGTCTGTTTAAATCCCCTACTATATCACCCATATTCTCTTCTGGGGTAACCACTTCAACTTTCATGATTGGCTCAAGGATTACAGCTCCTGCTTTTTTAGCAGCAACCTTATATCCCATTTTTGCAGCCAATTCAAAAGAAAGCTGATCTGAATCTACAGGGTGGAAAGATCCATCCTTAAGAACTACTTTTAAAGTATCCATTGTGAAACCTGCCATAGGCCCGGTTTTCATAGCTTCCTTGAATCCTTTTTCAACTGATGGAATGAATTCTTTTGGAATACGCCCACCTTTGATCTCGTCAACAAACTGAAGCCCAGGACCTTTAAAGTCTTCATCTGCAGGCCCTAATGTGAATACAATATCACCAAACTTACCACGACCACCAGATTGCTTTTTGTAAACTTCTCTATGATCTGCATCTTTAGTAACAGTTTCTTTATACTCAACACGTGGTTGACCTTCATTTACCTCAACCTTAAATTCTCTTTTCAAACGATCTACAAGAATTTCAAGGTGAAGCTCACCCATTCCTGAAATAATGGTTTGCCCAGAAACTTCATCAGTCTTAACCTGGAAAGTTGGATCTTCTTCAGCTAATTTCGCCAAAGCCATACCCATTTTATCAACATCTGCCTTGGTTTTAGGCTCAACAGAAATACCAATTACAGGATCAGGGAAAGACATTGATTCAAGCACGATAGGGTGTTTCTCATCAGTCAAAGTATCTCCTGTTTTAATATCTTTAAATCCAACAGCCGCACCAATATCACCAGCTTCAATTCTGTCAATTGGCTGTTGTTTATTAGCATGCATCTGATAGATACGTGAAATACGTTCTTTTTTTCCGGAACGGTTATTCTGAACATATGAACCAGCATCTAATGCTCCCGAATAAACTCTAAAGAAAGCTAAACGACCAACAAAGGGATCTGTAGCAATTTTAAAAGCTAAAGCTGAAAAAGGAGAATCAACATGAGGCTTACGGCTCTCTTCTTTCTCTGTATCAGGATTAACCCCAACAATAGCTTCCACATCTACTGGAGACGGAAGGTAACGCATCACCGCATCCAACATAGCCTGGACTCCTTTATTCTTAAAAGAAGAACCACACATCATTGGGATGATAGACATATCTATGGTTGCAGCCCTTAGAGCAGCAATGATCTCATCTTCAGTAATTGAATCTTCATCTTCGAAGAATTTCTCCATAAGAGCCTCATCATACTCGGCAACTGCCTCTACAAGCTGAGCTCTATACTTATTCACATCATCCATTAATTCCGCAGGGATATCAATGGTCTCATAAGTCATTCCGTAGTCTTCTTCATTCCAGATGATAGCCTTTTTAGCAATAAGGTCAACGACTCCTTTAAAGTCTACCTCATCACCAATTGGCACTTGAAGAGGCACCGGGTTTCCACCTAGCATCTCTCTAACCTGATTACATACATTGAAAAAGTCTGCACCCTGACGGTCCATCTTATTCACAAAACCAAGTCTTGGTACACGGTATTTATCGGCTTGCCTCCATACAGTTTCAGATTGAGGCTCAACACCATCAACCGCACTGAAAAGAGCAACCATACCATCAAGAACACGAAGTGAACGCTCTACCTCTACGGTAAAGTCAACGTGTCCCGGAGTATCAATAATATTAACAGTGTATTCCTGGTCGCGGTACATCCACTTACAATGCGTAGCCGCAGAAGTAATAGTAATACCACGCTCCTGCTCCTGCTCCATCCAGTCCATAGTAGCCGCACCATCGTGCACCTCACCAATCTTATGACTTATTCCGGTGTAGAAAAGTATACGCTCTGTAGTTGTGGTCTTACCAGCATCAATGTGCGCAGCAATACCAATATTTCTTGTAAATTTTAAATCTCTTTGTGCCATTTTTTAGAATCTAAAGTGAGAGAATGCTTTGTTAGCTTCAGCCATCTTGTGAGTATCCACTCTTTTCTTAACAGCCGCACCTTCTTCTTTAGCTGCAGCAAGAATCTCAGACGCAAGTCTTTGGGCCATAGATTTCTCGTTACGCTTCCTCGAATAAGAGATCAACCACTTCATAGCAGTTGAAACCTTACGATCTGGTCTAATTTGCATTGGAATTTGAAAAGTAGCACCACCTACTCTACGGCTACGCACTTCAACGTGAGGCATAACATTAGAAAGAGCATCTTTCCATAGCTCAAGTGCAGTTTTTTCTTCATCCTGTTTTTTCTCTTCTACGATAGCAATAGCATCATAGAAAACTTTAAAGGCAACAGATTTTTTACCATCCCACATCATCATGTTAACAAAACGCGTTACTAACTGATCATTAAACTTTGGATCTGGTAAAAGTGGCCTTTTTTTCGCCTGTCTTTTTCTCATTTCTTCTTTGTAATAAGTTAATTGTTACTTGCCCTGGAAATAAAATTATTTCTTAGGCTTTTTAGCACCATACTTTGAACGCCTCTGGGTTCTTCCTGCAACACCGGCAGTATCCAGAGCACCACGCACAATATGATACCTAACTCCAGGCAAATCTTTAACTCTTCCGCCTCTAACCAATACTATCGAGTGCTCCTGGAGGTTGTGACCTTCACCAGGGATGTAAGCGTTCACCTCTTTACCATTAGTCAACCTAACCCTTGCTACTTTACGCATTGCAGAGTTTGGTTTTTTAGGTGTAGTGGTGTAAACACGAGTACATACTCCCCGTCTTTGAGGGCACGAGTCCAAAGCAGCCGATTTACTCTTCTTGGTAATTGTGGCTCTTCCTTTTCGTACTAATTGTGAAATTGTTGGCATAATTTCTTTTACACTAATTATTTATTTGATATAAACCCTTTTCTAAAAAGGTCTGCAAAGGTAGAAATAAAACCCAATAATTCAAATCTTAAGCAATTAATTTTCAGAGGCATTATCAAAAAGAAAAAACCACCCTTGTTTTTTACCATTTTTGACACCCTGAGAACACTTTCAGCTTTTTATTAAAAAAAATTTTCATTTTGGATTTTTCTCCGGTATAAAAAATTTTTTTACCAAATTTATTTAACCCCACAAATGATATTGATCACACTTAAAAACACAGCATGTTCCTCTCTGAGAATGAAGCCACTACATTAAATGCACAAAAGAGCTTGAAAACGTTAATGAAAGCTTAAATATTGAGTCATTTTTAAGATTAAACTAAACTTTTAAAGAGAAAAAGTTGTCAGGATGACAATTTATCTTCAAATTTGGCACTGGCTAATTCAAACAAATCATTAAAATGAAAACAAAATTAAGTGGAATGCTAACGCTATTATTGGCGTTAGTTGTGCAAGTTACCTTTGCACAACAAGACCTCACAGTATCGGGTACTGTGACTGATGCTAATGGGATGCCTCTCCCGGGGGTGAACGTACTTGTTAAAGGTACTACCAAGGGAGTACAGACAGATTTTGACGGGAATTACTCCCTCGAAGTAAGTCAGGGCGAAGTACTGGTATTTTCCTATCTGGGAATGCAAACCGCAGAATATCCTGTTACGAACGTAGACACAATTGATGTGATCTTAAAACCAGATGCCGCTCAACTTGAAGAAGTTGTAGTAACCGCTCTCGGGATTTCGCGTGAAAAAAGATCTTTAGGTTATGCTACCGAAGAAGTTAGCGGAGCCGAAGTAAACACGGCAAAAGAAGGTAACTTCATTAACTCCTTATCTGGTAAAGTATCAGGTTTGGATATCAAAAAGAGTAGTACTCTTGGTGGTTCTTCAAACGTGATCATCCGTGGTTATACTTCATTGACTGGAAACAACCAGCCTTTATTCGTAGTAGACGGAGTGCCAATTAGCAATGAAAACACTAACACCTCTACTCAACAGCGAGGTGGAGGCGGGTACGATTACGGTAACGCAGCCATGGATATCAATCCAGATGACGTTGCGTCTGTAAACGTTCTTAAAGGGGCTGCAGCATCTGCACTATATGGGTCTCGTGCCGCGAATGGGGTAATCATTATAACTACAAAATCAGGACAAAAGAACGATGATATTGGAGTTACCATTTCCAGTGGAGTAACTTTTTCTGAAATGGATGATGATACTTTTGTTGAATATCAGAAAGAGTATGGTGCCGGATACGGAGCTTTTTATGGCCCAAACGAGGATGCTTACTTTAACGAATGGGATGTTGATGGTGACGGAACAGACGATTTGGTAGTTCCATTTACAGAAGATGCTTCTTTTGGTGGAAGATTTGACCCCAGCCTGATGGTTTTCCAATGGGATGCATTTTATCCTGAATCTCCAAACTATCTACAGGCTACCCCATGGACAGCCGCTGAAAATGGACCCGAATCTATCTTTAGAACAGGGGTTTCATACAACCACAGCATCTCTCTTGATGGAGGAACAGACCGAAGTACTTATAGATTGGGTTATACCCTTTATGACCAGGAAGGTATTCTTCCAAACAGTAACATTAAGAGAAACACAGTAGATGTAAAAGCTACTCACGATTTCACCGAAAAACTTACTGCAGGAGTAACTGCAACTTATACCAACACTGATGGTAAAGGACGTTACGGAACAGGTTATAGTGGAACAAACATTTTCCAGTCTATGCGCCAGTGGAACCAGGCAAACGTAGATTTTGAAGCTCAAAAAGATGCTTATTTCTCTACCGGAAGAAACATCACCTGGAATTATGCAAATGCAGAAGGTGGCAACTTTAGTCCTATCTATACTGATAACCCATACTGGCAGCTTTATGAGAATTATCAAACAGATGTTAGAGATAGGGTGTATGGAAATTTCAACCTAAACTACGAATTTACTGACTGGTTTACTGCTACAGGACGGGTGTCTATGGATACTTATAATGACTTAAGAGAAGAGAGGAGAAACGTTGGAAGTAACGGAGTTTCACACTACCGTAGATATGATGCCAGCTATACCGAGCTCAACTACGATTTACTTTTAAACTTTGATTATGATCTTTCTGAAGACCTTAACCTTTCAGGTCTATTAGGTGCCACGGCTAGAAGACAGACATTCCGTCAAATGAGAGCCAGCACTACCGGTGGTTTGGTAATTCCTGGTCTTTTCGCTTTATCAAATTCACAGAACCTTTTAGAGCCACCAACAGAAAGCTTTGAAGAACTACATACTAACGGTTATTTCGCCAGCGCATCATTTGGTTATAGAAACTTACTTTTCCTTGATGCAACTGCAAGGGTTGACGAATCTTCCTCACTACCAGAAGAAAACAACTCTTACTTCTATCCGTCTGTTTCTACAAGTGTTGTATTTTCAGAATTCCTTAACAACGACTGGTTATCATTTGGTAAACTTCGTGCCAACTACGCTGAGGTAGGTAACTATGCACCACCATTATCAGTTCAGAATGTTTATGACAACCCTACAAACTTCAGGACTCCGCTTTATTCAGTAAGTAGCACTGCTAATAACCCAGATCTTAAAAACGAAACCACTACAAGTTGGGAAGTTGGTTTAGAAATGGAGTTCTTTAATAGACGTGTAGGTTTTGATGTGGCTGCTTACCAGTCAAATTCTCAGGATCAACTAATGCCTGTTACTATTACAGGTGCAACAGGTTATACTTCGAGATGGGTAAATGCCGGAGAAATTGAAAACAAAGGTTTTGAAGCCAGCTTACACGTAAGCCCAATTAGAACCGACGATTTTGAATGGAGAATTAATGGTAACTGGTTTACTAACGAAAGTGAAGTGCTATCCTTGTACGGAGGTAACCAAAACCTCGAGCTGGCATCACTCCAGGGAGGAGTTTCTATTAACGCTACAGTAGGAAAACCTTACGGTACAATTTGGGGAACTAACTACACTTATTTAGAAGATGGAAGTGGTCCTGTTATTAATCCAAACAACGGTCGTTTTGTTGTAGATGGAACTCCACAGCCACTTGGGGATATTAACCCAGACTGGAAAGCGGGGATAAGCAATACTTTCTCATATAAAGATATTGCCTTCAGCTTCCTAATCGATATCCAGGAAGGTGGAAGTGTGTTCTCTCTTGACACATGGTACGGTTATGCTACAGGTGTACCTGTAAACACTGCAGGACTTAATGAATTAGGCAATCCAAAGAGAGATCCTGTATCAGAAGGCGGAGGTATCTTATTGGAAGGAGTTAATCCTGATGGAACTCCGAATACAACCAGAACCTCTATGAGTAACTACGCCAATGCTATAGGTTATGGTTATGCACCTAATGCTTATCATGTTTATGACGCAAGTTATGTTAAATTAAGAGAAGCTACTTTATCTTATTCTTTACCAAACTCTATCGCTGAAAAAATCTCTATGACAGACGTAACCCTGTCTGCAGTAGGAAGAAACTTGTGGATCATTGACAAAAACATTCCTTACTCAGATCCTGAAGCAGGATTAAGTTCTGGAAATATTCAGGGATACCAGTCTGGAGCAATTCCAACTGCCAGAGAGTACGGTTTTAACGTAAGACTACAATTCTAAAAAAAATATCATGAAGAAACTATTTTTAATCATATTACTGGCTACAGGGGTTGTAGCATGTTCTGATGACTTATCAGAAGTGAATGTCGATACAAAAGCCCCTACAGAAGTACCGGCCGATGTATTGTTCTCTAATGCTACCAAAAATTTGATTGACCAAATGGTCAGCACAAATGTTAACAGGGGAATTTTTAAACTTGTGGCCCAATATTGGACTGAAACCACATATACCGATGAAGCGAACTATAATCTCGTGGAAAGAGATATAAATGGTGCCCAATGGATAATTCTTTATCGAGATGTTCTTAAAGATCTGGATGAAGCAGCCATGATTATAAATGAAAATCCAGACTCTTCTCTGTCTGAAGCCCAAATTCAAAACCAATTGGCTATGATTGAAGTACTACAGGTCTTCACATGGCATGTTCTGGTAGACACTTTTGGTGATATTCCTTACACAGAAGCTCTGGATCTTGAAAACAGTACTCCTGTTTATGATGATGACGCTGCAATTTATGCAGATATCGTAACTCGATTAGATGCTGCTATTACCCAGCTTACTGATGGAGCCGGTGGATTTGGTCAGGCCGATTACCTTTATAATGGGGATGCCGGCCAATGGGCAAAATTTGCTAACTCTTTGAAACTACGTCTAGCTTTAAGATACGCTAATGTAGATGATACCAAAGCTGCTAAGATGGCAACAGAAGCCATTCAGGCAGGAGTATTTGAGTCTCATGCAGACAATGCGTCAATGGATTATGAAGCATCAGCTCCAAACACCAACCCTATTTGGGAAGACCTTGTACAATCTGGTCGTGCCGATTTCGTTGCAGCTAACACAATAGTTGATAAAATGAACGCACTTGATGACCCAAGAAGAGATGATTATTTTGCTCAAAATCTTGGAGAAGGTGTTTATGATGGGGGAACTTACGGTGCCAACGGAAACACTCAAAGTAACAGCACAATTTATAGCGAGCGTTTTGAAGACCCGACTTTAGAAGGTGTACTTTTAGATTATACTGAAGTCGAATTTCTAATCGCGGAAGCTGCCGCCAGAAGTTATATTAGCGAAGATGCAGAAACTCATTATAACGAAGCCATTACTTCATCTATTCTTTATTGGGATGGAACTGAAGCTGAAGCCGATGCCTACATTGCACAACCAGCAGTTGCCTACAGCCAGGCAAACTGGATAGAAAAAATTGGTGTTCAAAAATGGATCGCTTTATACAACCGCGGTTTTGAAGCCTGGTCTACCTGGAGAAAATTAGATGTACCTGAATTACCTAATGCAGCACAGTCTGGTCTTCCGGTACCATTAAGATTCACTTATCCTGTAAGCGAAGCTACTTTAAACAGTGCAAACTGGGAAGCCGCTTCTAGTGCTATAGGTGGAGACGAGCAACAAACTAGAATTTTCTGGGATCAGGATTAATCCAAAAGAATTTACAATTGTCTAAGAAAAAGGCTGTCCAAATGGGCAGCCTTTTTTAATATAAAAAGGCTTTTAAATTTTGCCTCATTAGGTGGACGATTAACTTCTTACCTGATTTAATGAAAGTTGAAAAGATGCAATATATAAGTAACTCCTCTAAAATTCCATTTAGATCGTCTATCTTATAAATCTGGAGTTTCAGCAAAAAGTTTCCATAAAGAGCATTACAAAACAAAAAAATGTAGGAAAAAATGAAAAACACTTCTCATTATGTTATAAAAATGCTAATTTCCCCTCTTATACTTCACCAGCCTTTCTTTAAATGAAAAAAAACTTTAGACAGTTTCTATCTCTGCTTCTCCTCTATCCTGCTACAAGCTTTTCTCAAACAGCAGTAGAGCCTGTTTATGAACTCTTCGATTCTGTAATCCACATTCAAAATACAGATCTCGCAAATGGTATAGAATACGTGGAGCAGCATATAATACGTAGTGATGATCACAAGTATTTTCAAACCATGGAATACTTAAATGGTAATGTGATATATGACGGCCAACCCTACTCCAACCTTGATTTACGATACAACATCTTTGATGATCTTCTGCTAACACGGATTCCTACAGCCGGAGGTGCTACACTCATCCAATTGCACAAAGAAAATGTACAGGTTTTTAATATTGATGGGCATAGCTTTATTGCCCTGAAAGGAACTTCAGATGAAAAACCTCAGTTCTATGAAATTCTACTGGAAGGCAATGATATTCTCTTGCTAAAGAAGCATCGCAAGAAAATAAAAAAACATTTAGATCAAAATTTTACCTACTTCGAGTTCAAAGAAGATACCCCCGAATATTTTGTTTCGATCAATGGGAATCCCGAAGAAATTGACTCCCAAAGATCCGTTCGTAAACTGTTCCCTAACAAGGAAGAGCAAATTCAAAATTTTTACAGATCTAATTCCTCTCTAAAAAGGGAAAATCCCGACAAATTTTTGACTCTCCTGTTTCAAAGCCTCATTCTATCAACTTCAGAATTAAACCTTAACTAATTTGAAGAATTTTGTTACCCTGCTAATACTTTTTTCTCTGCAGCACCTCACGGCTCAGGAAGAATCTCCTAAAGTTTCTCTTTCTTTAGAACAAACTACCTTAGAACAGGTTTTTGGCGAAATAGAACAGCAAACAGGCTTCCACTTTTTTTATGTAGAAGAATGGGTAAAAGGCACACAGGTAACAGCCAACTACAACCAAACCCCTGTATCTGAAGTCTTAAAAAAGGTACTTGAGCAAACTCTTCTCAATTACTACTTTCTAGACAACAACAGAGTGGTCATCACAAAAAGCAATATTATATATAATCAATTACCTCAGGGGTTCTTCCCAGACACGACACAAATAGCTCCTGAAAGACCAAAAGAGATTAAAGAATATAATCCTGTTTTCTACACTCAAAGCAACAGCCCCAAAGCAACAAGCAAGACAATATTTATAGGTAAAGAAACTCAGACTTCAGGCACCGGAACTTTCAACTTAAGTGGGCAGGCAACAAACCAGGAAACTGGAGAACCTATCTCCAACCTTTCTATCATTGTTCAGGGAACAACTATAGGTACAGTTACCGATATCAATGGAAATTATAACCTGAGATTGCCAGCAGGAGAACACCTTTTAGAGACAAGATCTTTGGGAAATGAAGACGTGGTGACCCGGCTGGTCATCTTTAGCGACGGCACTTACAACTTAAGCCTTAAGGAAGATTATGAACTATTGGGAGAAGTATTGGTAGATTCTAACCAGGCCGAGAACGTAGAAGATGCCATTGGGGGCACAGAAGATATTGACATAAGTGAAATCAAAAATATACCCCTGGTCCTGGGAGAAAGGGATGTTATGAAAGTAGCAGTTACTCTTCCGGGAATTTCCACCACGGGTGAGGGATCTGCAGGGTTTAACGTAAGGGGCGGGAAAACCGACCAAAACCTCATTTTGATAGATGATGCAGTGCTTTACAATCCTGCTCATTTCTTCGGAATTTTCTCTGCCGTAAATCCTTTTACCACTGGAGACATGACCATTTATAAAGGAAATATCCCGGCGCGGTTTGGTGGCAGGCTTTCTTCAGTTTTTGATATCACCTCCAAAGATGCAAATACCCAGAAATTTGCAGGAGAAGTTTCGGTGGGGCCGGTAACCAGCAATGTTGCTCTTGAAATTCCGGTGATTAAAGAGAAATCGGGGTTACTCATTGGCGGAAGAAGCACCTATTCCGACTGGATTTTAAAAAACCTGGACGAAGAATCCCTAAAAGACAGCAAAGCTTCCTTTTACGATGTCATTGCAAAGTATAACCACAAATTTAATGACAGGACCAGCTTAAAGACCACCGGCTACCTCAGCCGTGACAACTACAGCATTACTTCTGATTCTCTCTTTAACTATCAGAACCTGCTGTTCTCCATGAAACTCAATCATAAGTTTAATGAAAAAAATGACGGTAGCCTTATCCTCACCAACAGCCATTATAACTTTGATATAGATTACGAAAGCGAATTCAACAATAACTTTACTTCAGGTTATAAGATCAATGAAACTGAAGTAAAATTGAACATGAGGTACCTTCATAGTGCTGCTCATAAATTTGATTATGGAATTTCAACCAAGCTCTATAATGTGCACCCCGGTAAAATAGAGCCTCTGGGAAGCGAATCTATTATTCAACCCCTTGAGATTGCTAAGGAAAAAGGCCTGGAGTCTGCTATCTATCTTGCCGATAATTTTACAGTTAATGACAAACTGCTTCTTAGCGGCGGCCTTCGCTATTCTCATTATGCCGCACTTGGTGAAAAGAACCAGAAAATTTATGAAGAAGGCCTTCCAAAATCTGAAGCTACTGTAATTGATACCGTTCACTACGGAAAAAATGAAGTTATGGAAACCTACGGCGGACCCGAAGTACGCCTCTCGGCACGTTATTTCCTGCTTCCCGATCTTTCCTTAAAGCTTAGTTACAACAATGCTTACCAGTATATTCACACCCTTTCTAACAACACCACGGTCTCCCCTACCGATACTTACAAACTCACCGATAAAAATATAAAGCCTCAACGTGCCCACCAATATTCTTTTGGGCTTTACAAGAACTTCAACAACAATATGTATGAAGTGAGTGTAGAAGGTTATTACAAAGAATCAAGTAATATCCTTGATTACAAAGTGGGAGCGCAACTTTTTCTGAATGAAAATATTGAAACTGAAGTTTTACAGGGAGAAGGCCGCTCTTTTGGAGCCGAATTTCTTCTGAAAAAAACCGAAGGCCGATTGAACGGATGGCTGGGCTACACCTACTCCAAATCTGAACTAAAACTCAACGGAGCTTTTAATGAACAGCAGGTGAATAACGGCGAATTTTTTCCCGCCAATTACGATAAACCTCATGACCTAAGCATAGTAGCCAATTATAAACTAACCCATCGGTTCAGTTTCTCAGCTAATTTTGTATATCAAACCGGGCGCCCCGTCACCTTCCCCACCGGGAAATACTATCAAAATGGAATTGAATATGTGCTTTACAGCGACCGAAACAAATTCAGGATTCCAGATTACTACCGCCTTGACCTCAGTTTTAACGTAGAAGGAAATCACAAGATCAAGAAATTTGCACACAGTTTCTGGAATATTTCAGTTTACAACGTATTGGGAAGAAACAATCCGTATTCAGTATTTTTTGTGACTGAAGAAGGAGAAGTAAAAGCTTATAAAAGCTCTATTTTTTCAATTCCGGTACCTACAATCACCTATAATTTCAGATTTTAAAGCGGAGAGAATATGAAATGTATCAACACTAAATCTGTCATTCGCCTGTTTCTTTTGTTCATTTTTTCAATGATCACTAACAGCTGTGTGGAGCCATACGAATTTGAAACAGAAACTTATGAGAACCTTCTGGTTGTAGAAGCTTTAATTACCGATGAACTCAAAACCCAGGAAGTCAGGCTCACACGCACCTACGAACTCGAAAAGCAAATACCTGCTGCAGAAACAAATGCAACTGTTACCGTAACCGATGATACAGGCACCCAATTTCAGTTCTACGAATCAGATACACCGGGAACTTATCTTTCCAGCACCAAATTTGCTGCCGGGCCACAACGCACTTACCAGCTTCAAATCGATACCCGGGATGGAAGCTCTTATATTTCAGATCCCGCCACTTTGATCCCGGGAGCTAAAATCGATAATCTTTATGCCGAACGCAGTTTCTACCAGGGAGAAGATGGAGTTGCACTAATGGTAGACAGTGAATATACTTCTTCGGCCTCAAGGTATGCGTTATACGAGTATGAAGAAACCTATAAAATTGTCTCTCCATATACGGTGCGCAATACCATAAAGTTTGAGGGAAACGACTGGAGTGTGGTTCCAAATACCCGTCAGGAAACGGTATGTTACAACACGGTGCCGTCTAAAGAAATAATTATCTCTAACACAAGTTCCCTTAGCGAGAATGATCTCAAATCTTTCGTAGTGCGATTCATAGACCAAGAAAACCCTGTACTGGCCCAGCGTTACAGCATTTTGGTAAAACAATATTCTTTAACTCCCGAAGCCTTTTCTTATTATTCTACCCTTAAGAAAATCTCGGGTTCAGGAAGTGTTTTGAGCCCAACGCAGCCGGGTTTTGTAAGTGGTAATATTCGGGCTGCTAATGAAGATGAGAAAGTTATAGGCTTCTTTACCCTCTCCTCTACCTCTTCAAAAAGGGTATTTTTTAACTATCATGATTTCTTTGAATTTGATGAACGCCGACCACAATTTCCCGAATCTTGTTTAATATTTAGGCCGGGAGAGAACTATGACACCCCAATTGGTATGATCAAAGGTGGTACAGTTCGATATTACAGCATGGCCGGGGCACCTGTTCCGGGGGAATTAGGCGAAGGCCCCATGAGAGTTATTGCCACCGAATGTGTAGACTGCACCGTTTATGGCACCAACCAGGCACCCGATTTTTGGACTGAATAAAATGAATATGAAATACCTTTTTTTCACACTTACCTGTTTCTTACTCCCGCTGCATTTTTTTGCACAGGCAGTAGATAGTTCAGCCGGTGCAGCACTGCTCGAAAAAGTTCCGCAGGAAAAGATTTTTGTCCACTACAATTCCTCCTTGCTTTTTCCGGGGGAATACCTGTATTATAAGCTCTACAATCTTGAAAAGGATACGGAGGAATTCAGCGGAGTGAGCAAAGTCGCTTATGTAGAATTAATAAGTGAAGATGGAAATAGCATTTTCAAGCACAAACTCCTGCTGAAAAACGGACAGGCGCAGGGAGATTTCTTTATTCCTACCACGGTACCATCCGGAAATTACAAATTATTGAGCTATTCCAACTGGATGAGGAATCACGACACTTATTTCGCAGGTGATGTGGCCATAGTTAATCCATATCGCGGCGATTCTTCGGCCATTTTATCAACTTCTGAAGAAATCCCGTCCATATCTCCAAATCCTGACTCAGGAAAAAATTCAGTTAAGAGTGAAAATAGCCCTGTAAAAATCATTCTGGAAAATGACATTTTTGGCAGGAGAGAGAAAGTTGCAGTAGATCTAGAAGGGGTTCCGGGAGATTATTCGCTTTCCGTTAGAAAAACAGATAGTATTTCTATTCCGAAGAAATTTACTTCTGAAAATTTTGACCTTTCTTTTCCTGCTACACGTCAAAAAATAGATTCCGTCTTTCTTCCTGAAGCAAGAGGCAATCTCATCTCCGGCCGAATTGTGGCAAAAACGCCAGAAGCAGCCCGCAATTTATCAGGAAAGAAACTGGCTTTCTCCCTTCCGGGTGAAGATTACATGCTCAAGATCGCAACTACAAACAAGCAGGGGAAATTCTATCTCAATTTAGATGAAGCCTACGACACCCCCGAAGCTTTAATGCAAATTTTAGGAGATGAAACCGAAAATTATGAGATCAAACTTGATCCTTTACCTCAAATCTCCAATCCTGATTTGAAGTTCGCCGATTTTAAGATTACCCCTGCCATGAAAGATTATATTCTTGACCGCAGCGTACAGGTTCAGATTGAAAATGCATATTACAGCGTTAAACCCGACACTTTAAAAGTTATAACTGAAAAAGAACCTTTTTACACTCAAGAGCCTACCGTCTACAATCTGGATGACTACACCCGGTTTCCCACTATAAAAGAAACAATGGTTGAAATTGTCATGTTTGCCCACCTGGCCAGGAGCAAAGACGGCTCTCAATTCGTGATAAACCAGACAGACGGCGCAACGAATTTTTATCTTCCGGCGCTGCTTATCGTAGACGGCGCTATGGTACAAGATCACGACCTCTTGATCAACTACCCGGCAAAATACGTGAAGAGCATAAAGATTTTGAGGGATAACTTCTTTTTAGGCTCTCATATTTTCGCCGGAATTGTTGATGTTGAAACGATCGAGGGAAATTTTTCTGAAACTTTAAACCAGGATTACATTAAAAGAGTAGCAATGAAACTTCCTGAAGCCGGCAAGAACTATTTTAAACAGTCTTATGCCACTTCTTCAGATAATCCACTGTCAAGGATTCCAGATCTAAGAACACAACTTCTGTGGGTGCCTTCAGTAGAAATAGATTCTTCCGAAGAAAATATGGATTTCTTCACTTCTGATGTTCCCGGAACTTTTGAAATTCATCTTGAAGGGTTCACAAATTCAGGAAAACCTGTGTCTGTAAAAAGAACTTTTACAGTGCAGGCTGAAGAATAAAGTAATTTTCAAGAGTTTTCGGCAGCCATTCATTTATCTCTATCTTTGCACCATGAAAGATACAACCACCATTTTTGGAATACGTGCCGTAATTGAAGCCATTCAGAATAATGAGACCATAGACAAGATCTTTGTTCAAAAAGGTCTTAGCGGCCAGTTATTTCAGGAATTACAGCAAAAAACTAAATCTGGCGAATACAACATTTCTTACGTCCCTGTAGAAAAGTTGAACCGACTGGTAAAAGGAAATCACCAGGGTGTTGTGGCAAAGATCTCGCCCGTTCAATTTGCCGATCTTGCTTCTGAAGTTGAAAAGGCGCTTCAACAGGAAACCGCCCCGCTCTTTCTTTTACTTGATCAGGTAGATGATGTTCGGAATTTTGGTGCGATCATTAGAACTGCCGAATGTTGTGGTGTAAACGCAATTATCATTCAGAAAAAAGGGGGCGCTCCCGTAACTGCCGATACGGTGAAGACTTCTGCCGGGGCGATCTTTAAAATTCCGCTTATCAAGGTAGATCATATCAAAGATGCCATTTTCTACATGCAGGGCTCGGGCATTAAAGTGGTAGCAGCCACAGAAAAGACCGACAAGCTGCTTTATTCCGTAGATTTTAAAGAGCCCACGGCAATGGTAATGGGAAATGAAGGCAAAGGAATTTCTGAATCTGTGCTCAAGCTGGTTGACGACAAAGCCAAACTCCCCATGCAGGGCAGTATTGGCAGCTTAAATGTTTCTGTAGCCTGTGGTGCTTTTCTTTATGAAGTGATGCGACAGAGACTGGATTAGCAAAATATTACTCTTCCTTTGGCCTGTCCTTTTCCTCTCGTTTATAATGGTAAACATATAGCGGCTCGTCCTCTCCATCGGGGTTTTCAATGAAGTTCCCGTTTTCGTCAAAATGCCGCATAAAAGGGTCTTCTTCTTCCCTATAAGTTTCTTTTTCCCATTCATATTTTGGGGCACGGGCAACATTCTGCCTGTAAATGAGTGCAAAGATCAATCCTGAAAGAAGCCCCGCCAGGTGACCTTCCCACGAAATTTTAGGATCAATTGGTGTGATGTACCATAAAAGTCCGCCGTAAAGAAAAACCACGATCAGGGAAAGAGCTACCAGTCTGAAGTATCTCGAGAAAATACCTTTAAAGAATAAAAATCCCGCCAGCACATAGATCATTCCTGAAGCCCCTATATGAAAAGCGGGCCTCCCAATAAGCCATGTAAGGAACCCCGACAGCAGGAGCCCAAAAAAGAGGATTTTCCAGCTTAATTTCCGGTAAAAGTAAAAGAGGGAAAGCGTAAGAACGAACAGCGGAACCGTATTGTGAAACAAATGCTTTATCCCACTGTGTATAAAAGGGGAAAAAATTATACCTCTAAGCCCCTCAAGGGTTCGCGGGTAAATTCCAAAGCTCGTGAAGTCCCACCCAAAGCGTATTTCCATCCAAAATACTATCCAAATAGCCAGTACAAAGATCAGGGGATAGCCCACCACCCCCGTAGTGAAAACAAATGGTTCAGAATTTGCTGATTTTTGTACTCTCATACCTTTGGCTTTGCAAAAAGTTAACCAATTAAAACTGCTGTTCAAATACCTTTCAAAAATGACATTTTTAACACACATTTTTTTGAAAAGAACCTCATGCTGCCAGTTCGTCACTAAGAAAACTTATACCGCCTGCATTTTCTGCAAGAGTACTCAATTTACTATTTTTACCTCATGAATAAACCTTTAGCCGAAAGATTACGTCCCCTAACATTAGATGATTACTTATCGCAGCAACACCTGGTGGGGCCTGATGCCGCTCTTCGCAAACAAATTAAGAGGGACATCATACCCAGCATTATTTTTTGGGGGCCTCCGGGAGTGGGTAAAACCACCCTGGCAAATATTATAGCTACCGAATCTGGCCGCCCGTTCTTTACCCTTAGCGCCATTAGCAGCGGCGTTAAAGATGTAAGGGAAGTTATAGAAAAAGCAAAAAAAAGCGACGGCCTCTTCACCACAAAAAATCCTATTCTCTTTATAGATGAAATTCACAGGTTTAGTAAATCTCAGCAGGATTCGCTTTTAGGTGCAGTAGAAAAAGGCTGGATCACCCTCATTGGAGCAACAACCGAGAACCCAAGTTTTGAAGTTATTCCCGCTTTACTCTCACGAAGCCAGGTTTACGTACTCAACTCTTTCTCAAAAGACGATCTTATTGCTTTGCTGAAAAGAGCGATATCTGAAGACGAAGTCATCTCCAAAAAACAGATTGAATTACAGGAAACAGAGGCGCTACTAAGACTTAGCGGCGGTGATGCCCGAAAGTTGCTCAACATTTTTGAACTCGTGGTTACTTCTGAAGAAGAAGACAAAGTAGTGATCACCAACGATATGGTGATGAACAAAGTTCAGCAAAACACGGTGCTTTATGACAAGACCGGGGAGCAGCACTATGATATAATTTCGGCTTTTATCAAATCGATAAGGGGTAGTGATCCCAATGCAGCTGTGTACTGGCTGGCCCGAATGATAGAAGGTGGCGAGGATGTGAAATTCATTGCCCGCCGCTTACTCATTTTGGCTTCCGAAGATATTGGCAATGCGAACCCCACGGCTTTGATCCTCGCAAATAACACTTTTCAGGCTGTTTCTACCATTGGCCACCCCGAATCCAGGATCATTTTAAGCCAGTGCTGTATTTACCTGGCCACTTCCCCAAAATCGAACGCTTCTTACATGGCTATCAACGAGGCCCAGGCGATGGTAAAAAAGACCGGGAATCTTCCTGTGCCTTTGGCCATACGAAATGCGCCCACCAAGCTCATGAAAGATTTAGGATATGGAGAAGATTATAAATACGCCCATAATTATGAAAATAATTTTGCCGCAGCCGAATTTCTTCCGAAGGAAATAAGCAATCATGCGTTCTTTCGTCCCGGGAATAATCAGCGGGAGCAGGCACAAAGGGATTTTCTGCAAAAACGCTGGAAAGGCAAATACGGTTATTGACCTTTCTGAGAATATTTTACGCTGATGAGTTGCTGGGAATTAGGATCAAGATATTCAACGACCAGGTTTCCATGGGTGTCAAAAAAGGCATTTCCGGAGATGTTTTTTGAAGAATAAAGGTAATTCTCTCCCCCACCCGATTTGAGTAAAGTTCCAAATTTACCTGGTTCTCCTTCCCTGTAAAGGTCATAACCAGCCGGTGTTTTCACCAGTTTATAGGTGATTGCACCATTTACAAACTGCAAATTCTCATTCTTCTGAACTACTTCAGGAAGTGCCGAAGATTCTTCTGTAGCTTCTTCTATTTCTTCGGAAGTTACCACAGGATCAACAACAACTTCAGAAGCCTGTTCCTGAGTATTATTAACAGCCGGTACAGGATCTATAATTACTTCGGAAGCTTCTTCCTGAATATCTTTGGCCGCGGGTACAGGATCTATTACAACTTCAGCAGGATTTTTTTCCGCAGAAGTTTCCGCAACAGCAAACCCGCTTTTTATAAGTTCTGCCCCTTCAAAAGAAGTAAAAGCTTCCCTTAAAGCTTCATGATAGGATTTTTTATAGTTCTTCTCCCTGCTCGATCCTGTTTTTGAAGTGAACACCACCTCATCATTACAGTTTTCTAAAGTGACGTAAAGCCTGGAACGAAATAGGCTCGATTCATTATGAACATTGACTTTAAGCACATCACAAAGTCCCATATTAGCCGGGATCTTCTCTTCGTAAAGTGCGTCAAAACCATATTTTTCTAACAAGAAAGCGGTAAGTGCGTTTACCTGATACTGGTTTGGATGCTTCAGGAATTCAAATTCCTGTGGTACCAGCACATATTTGTACTTATTGACATCCTGCCCAAAAGTGTTACTTGTTATTCCGAATAAAAAGACAAAAAAGAAAAAAATGGTTCTCATTCCCTGCTAAACATTAGTTGGACCCCAAGCTGCACCGAAGCATTCTGCGCCTTGGCGAGATTGGTATAATCCAGAAGATTATCTGCAGCAAGATAAACATTAAAATTGGAAAGTCTGGCAGAAAACAGGAGCCCGATATTTGAAAACGAATAGGAATCGGCTGTATAAGTAATTTTTCCTCTAAAGTTATTATTAAAGGTTTTATCGTAGTAAAGGGTGGTGGCAAAGTTGAGCCCCCGGGGCCGTTTTACAGCGAAAAACTGGGCTCCAAGATGGTTAAAATATCTTCTCCTGCCCATTGGCCTGTAGCAGTTACAGGGTTCGGCATTTTCAGAAAACCCGAAATCTACCGAGGCATTGAACTTTACAGGTCGCCATGTGGTGTAAGAATTGGTCAAGGTTTCATCTTTCAGGTTTTTATCCAGATTGTCTTCCCACTCGTCCCAATACTCACGCGTACCCGGAAAAAGCAGCTCAATCCCATCGGTTTGGTAATCTCCGTAATACCTGTAATTTTCTACATTTTTAGTTTGTCGCATAAAGCCAATATCCAGCAGGCTCGCGGTTACCCTGTATTGATCTGAAGGATACCAGGTGAAGCCGGCATCGAGGCCCAACCCAATATTACCTCCCAAAAATGCCTTTTTTAAGAAGCTTGCCATAAGTTGCCTGTTGGTAGCATCAGAATCTGTAAGTTCGTCCCACCCGGCTGTGTTTATCAAGATATCGACCTGCGACATATAATGCCGGTAAAGGTTGGGGCCTTCAGGGGAAAGTTCGGTTCTAAAAATGCCGGTATTATCTACACTGTGGGCATTAAAAATTCCGGAATAAATTTTTCCGCGGAAACCGTAGTTTAAATCTTCAGAATAATAATTGGTAAAACCCAGGTGAAAAACGTTGAGCACCTCGGCAGTGAAAGCAGCATCCGAAAAATCGAAATTTCGCCCGATGTAATTTTTATTCCCTTCATAAGCCAGCACCGCAGGATCTTTGGGAAAGTACACAAAGGCATCAAATTCCTGGTAAATCCCGGCTGTATAATACCTTCTTCGCTGGTCACGCCAACCAATAGAAAAGATCTCAAGTTGCTGGTTGACTGTAAAAAAATCATTTTTGGAAAGCTTGTGCAACGTTTTTCTAATTCTGTCATTAATGGAACCTCCATCCTCCCTGAAAATGTCATACATATTCACGCCTGAAGACCCTGCAGACAGATGGATCTGTGACAAAAGCGGAAGGCCAAGATGCATATCAAAATTGGTTTCGGCTCCCGGATTTAGTAAAAGGGTTTGAGGCAAATCGTCAAAATTGTACAGCAGCTGTTTGTTTTGGGCCAATATTCCCTGAGAAAGCGTTAATATGAAGAGGAAGAAAAATACTCTCATTATTTGAATTCAAAGTAGAAAAACCCTTTTGAAGCGAGCTGCAAAGATCCTGCAACCGCCGACGGGTCATGTCTTGTTACTTCAACAGACACTTTTATACTTCTTCTTATTCTATTTATCTGGGCTTCATTAATAATTTCGGTGTAATCTACTACTGACGGTGTTTCTATACTTCCACGGGGAATTGAAACCAGGACAGTATGCTGCACCCCGTTTGCAGGGGAAAGAAATCTTATAATTGCAGTTAAGTGACTCTCAAAGGTGTTGGTGAACCTGAAGTTGAAATCGGCCCGCACCAGGTCATTTTGTATGTAGTCATCATCTAGAAAATCGAGCCTGGTTTCGTCTTTTGCTGTTACCCCGCTGCTAGAGACAACGTTGAATTCTTCATCAACAAGATCAAAGAAAATAAGATCGACGGCGGCTTCGGGTGAGAGCACAATCTCATCAGTCTGGTCAAGATCAACATCCTTAACACAGGAAGTACAGACTGTGAGGAGTGCCAAAAAGGCCATTTTTGAAAAGCAATTTCTCCAGGACATCTTCATACAGTTCTAAATCTAACGAAATTTACTTCTGCTTATTACAAATAGCGGGTTAATTCCTTCATTTCCATCACCTGATGATGATCTGTAGCATATTCAGTTTTATAGTAGTTATACAGTATAGCCTGCATTCCGAAGTCTTTGGCACCTAAAATATCAGCTTCAAGATTATCACCTATCATGATACTTTCTTCCACTTTTGCTTCCGCCTTTCCTAGAGCGACTTCAAAGATTTTTGGATTGGGTTTTTTCACTCCCACATCTTCAGAAGTAGTAATGGAAGAAAAATATTTGAGGATGCCTGAACTTTCCAGTTTTTTATACTGAACTTCTTTAAACCCATTGGTGATGATGTGCAGTTTATATAGCGGGCGCAGGTAATCGAGCACTTCAACCGTGCCGGCAAGCAGGTAATTATGTTTCGGCAAATGCTCAATATAATCTATACTTAGCTGTTTTATCTGAGAATCTGTAACATTTACATTCATACCTTTAAAAGAGTCACGCAGCCGGCCATAGCGAAGATCTTCTTGTGTGACCTTGTCATCTCTATACAGCTTCCAGTAATTGGCATTTATGGGCGCATATATTGCAAGAAACTCCTCGAGCCTCACTTTTATCTGGTGCTTTTCAAAAATTGAATTAAAGGCAAGCCCCGAGTTGCGGTCAAAATCCCATAAGGTATGATCGAGATCAAAAAATATGTGACGAATGTTACTGAATTTCATTAAGCATCTTTAAAATTGAAAAATTCCTTCTTGCATTGGCATATTCGGAAAAATCTTTATTCGTAAATACGGAAATTAATTTTCCTTCAACCATAGAGATTTGTCGTTTTATTTCGAGAACCTTATACTCTATTTCATTTTCTTTTAATTTTCCGAAAGCTTCAGAATTAATGGCGTATGGATTCACGAGTAATGGCGTGGTGATTTCAAAATTGAGATCATAGAACAAAAAAGGAGTACAGGTGCCTGCCCGTAAGCCTACAGCCTCGGGATAGCCCATGGAGAAATCTTTTTGAAATTCAAGTTCTACCATGTGGTTATAGGTATCGGGCAGCAACAAATTATAATGATTGTTGATCGCACTCTCTACCGGCCTCTTAATAATTTCCTCCATTCGCTTTTTTTCTTCCTTTAAAACCCCGAATTTTTGATTTGCATAATATCCCGGCTGCAGGCCAACTTCGGCATAATCGGCTACCGATTTAATGAGGCTTTGCAGCTCCAACCGATTGTGGTTGATATTCCTGTCGTAAGTAGAAAAATCGCTTACCTGAAACATGAACTTCATGGGCACACGGTATTTTTTCAAAAACTGGATGACCTTTGTGTAAATATCATAAGGATCTTTTTTCATTTTGGTCATTACCTGCAACCGGTGCAACACGTACTTGGGTTTAAACCTAATTAGATCCAGCAACAATCCCAAAACCACTCTTACAATTCCCTTTTTTTTATAGCAGTAAGCTTCAGTGACAGCGACGATAGTTTGAGTGGTGAACTGTCTCTTCGGAAATTTTTGATTCGGAAATTTATCACTTAGAACCTGCCGGAATTTTTGCGCCCAAATATCAATGACCGGTTTTTCAAGAAAACCTTCCTGAAAAGCCAGACTTTCACTCGCCTGAAATCTACCTTCTTTGTCTTTTACATGCGGCAGATATTCTTCGTACCGGCTAAGCAGGTAAAAAGAAGCCGCAAAAATGTCAAAGGGGATCGAGCTGGTTTCTCCCACCGCAAAAAAACAGGGTACCCCATCCCATTCCTGAACCTTTACTTCAAGATCGTTCATTCCCTGCTCCAGCAAAAGATCTACATTCTGAATAAAGACCTCATTTGCCAGACTCTGCTTTCCGTAGGAGAGCTTCATGCCTTCATGGGCCACAAATTCTTCAATCTTTGATGTGAAGCCAACAGGCAAACCTAAAATTTGAGTACATACGTGTTTAAATACATAAGTAATTCTAGGTGTAATTTTTTGGGTGTATACCAGCAGCATAAATATGTATTACAACAAACCTTCATCAGCAAAGCTGAAATAGGATTTTTCGGTTATTATTAAATGATCCAGAACTTTTATATCAAGCGATTCCCCGGCTGTCTTAAATTTTTGGGTAAGTTGTTTATCTGCCGTACTTGGGTTAAGGTTGCCTGAGGGATGGTTATGCACCAGTATTGTCGCCGTGGCACCTAAATTCAGGGCCTGTTTGTAGGCCAAACGCACATCTACCAAAGTTCCCGTTATGCCACCTTTGCTTAGGGGCAACTCCTGAATGACTTTATTGGAATTATTGAGGTAGAGAATCCAGAATTCTTCATGAGGCAACTCCCCTATCTTTGGCTGCATAAGCTCAAAAACTGAAGCACTTGAAGATATCCTTTTCTTTTCGAGAGCTTCAGAAGACCTCCGTCTTCTACCCAACTCCAGTGCAGCCACTATGGTTAAAGCTTTAGCTTCACCAATACCTTTTACTTCCATGAGCTGTTTTACTGAAAACCTTCCCAGTTCATTTAGATTATCTTCAGCTTTGAACAGAACTTTTTTACAGACTTCAACTGCCGATTCGTTTCTACTCCCCGAGCCAATGAGAATTGCCAGCAACTCGGCATCACTTAAAAACTCCCTGCCCTTTTGAAGGAGTTTCTCCCTGGGCCTGTCTCCCTCTGCCCAGTGTTTAATTGTAAAGGCTTTTGATTTCTGAGAATCCATTGGCTCAATTTCTCTAAAGATAACAAAATGAAGCTATTCCAAAAATGCCATTTTAGGATACCCAGTTCTTGATCTCATCAAAATTTAAACCTCCGTAATTACCACTACTCATTAACAAAAGCACTTTATGATCATACTGCTGTTCTTGCAAGTAATTTTTAAACTCCAGTGCATTAGTGTAAACCGTTAGATCTGTTCGGGAAAAAGCTTCAAAAATTTGTTCTTTAGAAATGGGCTCCAACTTCTTATTTTCTACCGCTTCGGGGGAAAAGAAAACCACAGCTTCATCGGCTGCATTCAGAGAAGATTCGTACTGTTTAAGAAAATTGGCATTTAGACTGCTGTAGGTGTGAAGTTCAAGACATGCAACCACCTTTCTGTCCGGATACTGTTCCTTCACAGCTTTAGTAGTTGCCATCACCTTTGAAGGACTATGTGCAAAATCTTTAAATACGACAGTGTTTTTGGTTTCTACTATCTTTTCCAACCTTTTTGAAGCGCCTTTAAAAGAAGCAATAGCTTCATAAAAGTCTTCTTCGTCTATACCCATGTGTTGACAAATCCATTTTGCACCTGCTAAATTTTGAAGGTTGTGTTCACCAAAAACGGCAACAGGCATATCACCTTCGGGCGTATGCAAAAGTGTATTTTCGTTCTCCACGTGATAATCTGGCGTTCTGTAAGAATGCTTTCTAATGGTGTTCGTAGATTCTTCCACCAGTTGCTTCAGGTGTTGATCCTCCTCATTATATACCAGGATACCTCCTTTAACTATAGAATCTATGAAGATTTTGAATTGCTCCAGATACTCATCAAAAGTTGGAAATACGTTGATATGATCCCAGGCAATTCCGCTAAGGAAAGCGATGTTAGGTTTATAAAGATGAAACTTTGGACGCCTGTCTATAGGAGAGGATAAATACTCATCACCCTCAAGCACTATAAAATCATTTTCCTGGGTTAAGTGGACCATATTCTCAAATCCTTCCAATTGAGCACCTACCATAAAATCCACATTCTTGTGATGGTAGTTCATCACATGTAGAATCATTGAGGTTATTGTAGTTTTACCATGAGAACCGCCAATAACCACTCTTGTCTTTTCTTTAGATTGTTCGAATAAAAATTCGGGATAAGAGTATATAGGAAGTTCCAGTTCTTTTGCTCTTGCCAATTCGGGATTATCTTCCCGGGCATGCATTCCGAGGATAACAGCATCGAGGTCTTTGGTGATTTTTTCGGGAAACCACCCAAATTGCTTTGGCAGCAGGCCTTTGTTGTTTAATCGGGTTTTGGAAGGTTCATAAATGACATCATCACTACCTGTGATTTTATATCCTTTTTCGTGAAGAGCAAGGGCAAGGTTATGCATGGCACTTCCCCCAATTGCTATAAAATGTAGCCGCATTATTAATTTTTGAGTAAATATAAAAGAATAGGAAGAAAGACTGCCTGTGAAGTATTGCAAAAAAAACTTCTGAAAATCTGTAACAAAAAGTGAATTCTTATGTCCAACTGTGAGTTAATTTATATGGACGAAAAACACTTTTAACTTATTAGATGTAAAAAAACTCCTAAAAAAATTTTATTAACGAAAAAGTCGTACTTTTAACCTCCCCTACCTCAGCAATATATAGTAGTTTCGGCTACATTCTCTTTAGACTTTTCCCTTAACAGGAGTTTAAGTTTTAAAATGAATGTTTACTTTATATTTGAACTATAAATCCTAAAATGCAATTGATTAAATTTAACACTTAAAGCCTATGCAAATTTTTACTCTGGGTAAAATGAGAATACCACTATTCTTTTTTGCCTTATTTTTTATGACCGGAACCTACATGTATGGACAGAGCTGTCCTACTGTAGAGGATGAACTAAGTTCGCAAAGTTTTTGCGATACTGAAGAACCAACCTTTGGAAGTCTTGAGGTTTCTTCAGGATCTGATGTGGTATGGTATGCGAGCGAAGATGCCACACAACCTTTTGGTAATGATGAATTTATTCCAGACGGTATAAATATTTTTTATGCTGGTTCTTCTACTGGGCAATGTTCTACAAGACCTGCTGTGACAGTAACAGTGTTTGGTGCTCCTAGAATCTTAGGAATCTATGAAAACACCATGAGACAAGCTGATCCTGGTTCTTCTCTACCTCAGCTAAATTTTTGTGTTGAGGATGTTAACGATTCTAATTTAACTTTAGCAGACATTCGAACCAGTGCAGATAATAGCGGTAAAATTATATGGTATGCTGATGCTTTTCAGGAAGAGGTATTAACTCAGAGTACTGAGCTTGTAAATGGAACTACTTACTGGGTAGGGCAGGAAGGACCTGATGGTTGTATTTCCAGTTTAAACAGTGTTGAGATAATTTTATCTAACGAACCAGCTCCAACAGGTGATGAAGCACAAGAGTTTTGCGCAATAAACAATCCTACTCTTGCAGATATTGTCGCCACCGGCAACAATAGATACTATACCGCAGGAGGAACAAGATTAGCCTCTACTGCTGAATTAGTAGATGGCCGCACTTACTATGTATCTTCGGTAGGAAGTACTTGTGAAAGTTTTGATCGATTAGCTGTTACTGTAACTGTAACACCAGCTGTAGAACTTGAGACTACAGGCCCTGGAATAGTTTGCGAACTTGATGTTCAGGAAACTTTCCCAAGTGTTGATGCCATTGAAAACTACTATTTAAGCTTATTAGGCGAAGAAGTTCCTACAAACGGAACATTCAATCCTACTCCCGCTCAAATGGCAACTCAATACCAAAATGATAACGACGGGCTGGGAGATTTTACCACCACTTACACTGTAGGTTGTGACCAGGTAGACCTTACAATATCTGTTATAGCTTCAGAAGAAGCTAATGCGGGACAGGATGTCTCTTTGGAGTTCGCAATTGATGATGAAACACAGAATTTGTACTCCTTCCTTACTTCAGAAGCACAAACTTTTGGAACATTTGAAGGGTATCCTGATGGACTATTTGACCCATCCCAGACAGGTGCTGGTGTTTACACTGTGACCTATACAGTAGATGAAACTTCAGGATGTATTTCGGGAGAAGATTCTGCAATATTCACTATTACAGTAGCCCCTTGTGAGGCTAATGCAGGTGAAGATGTGAATGAGACCTTCTGCCGTACTGAAATTGAAGCTCTTGTACAGCAAATTATAAATGCTCAAGATCCAGAGTCACAAAATCCAGATCCAACAGCAGGTATGGAAGTACTTGCAGAATGGCTTGGAGATAGAGATCTTGATGGAACATTTGAAGGAGATTTTAGTGGACTACAACAATTCATATTTCCCGGCAATCCACTCACTGAGCCAGTTATTATTACCGGTACTTATACTGTAGGTGAAGGAGAATGTGAAGATACAGCTGCAATATCCATTACCGTTATTGAGGATGCAAATGCAGGAAATGATAACACTATTACGTTAAGCCCTGATGATGCTCCGGTAGATCTATTCACTTTATTGGGAGAAAATGCACAAACAGAAGGAACATGGAGTTCTGGTAATGGAACTTTTAATCCTGCCACAGATGCAGCAGGAACTTACACCTATATTGTAGGCACAGACGGCTGTACAGATTCTGCTTCTGTAGTTGTTACCCTAACTACAGATTCTGTAGTCTCCCCTGGAGTTAGTGTGGTATGTCTTAGAGATGTACAAACCTTTTTCCCAAGTGTGGACGAAATCAGAAAATACTATTTAAGATTACTCCCTTCTGGTGTAGCAACAAATGGATCCTTTAATCCTACTCCTGCTCAAATGGCTGATATTTACCAGGCAGATGAAGATGGTTTGGGAGAGTTTACAACTACTTACACAGTAAATGGTGAATCTTATGAACTCACCATTAATGTTGTAACTGAAGCTGAAGCAGGAGATGATGCTACCATAACTCTTACTACAGATGATGAGCCAGTAGATTTATTTACTTACTTAGGCGAAAATGCACTTAGAGGTGGAACCTGGAGTAACGGAAATGGAACTTTTGATCCAGCCACAGACGAAGCTGGAACTTTTACTTATACAGTAGGATATGAAACCTGTATGGATTCTGCAACCGTAACCGTAATTGTAAACGACCCAACAGATCCAACAACGCCGGGTAGTGGGTATGCTATAGTTTGTGCAGGAGATGTTGATACTTTCTTCCCAAGCTATGATGAAATAAGGAAATTCTATCTTAGACTTCTTCCTACAGGTGTCGCAACAAATGGTACTTTTAATCCGACACCAAGGCAAATTTCTGAAATGTATCAGGCTGATGCTGACAAACTAGGAGAATTCACCACTGTTTACACCGCCCCTGACGCACAAACGTATGAGTTAACAGTAAATGTAGTCGCTGAAGCTTTTGCCGGTGATGACGCTACTGTTACTTTAACTACAGAAGACGATGAAGTTACCCTATTTGAATATTTAGGGGAAAACGCACAGCAAGGTGGAACCTGGAGTAACGGAGACGGAACTTTTGATCCAGCTACAGACGAACCAGGAACTTTTACTTACACTGTGGGCTATGAAGGTTGTATGGATTCAGCTACTGTTACTGTTACAGTATCAACTGATCCTTGCACAGGTATTGTAGATGCCGGAACAGACAGTTCAGCAGATGTTTGTGAAACTGATGTACAAACTACTTTCCCAAGTATCGACGAAATAAGGAAATTCTACCTCGGACTTTTGGATGCAGGAGTATCCGTAGATGGAACTTTTAGCCCAACTCCAGCTGAGATTTCAGCTATGTACCAGGCTGATGAAGATGGATTAGGTGATTTCACAACAACCTACACCCTTACCAATGGAGAGTGTACCGACTCAGTAGAACTAACGGTAACAATAGTACCTACTGAACCTGCAAGTACAGGTGACATTAATGATATTACAACCTGTACTGCCGAAGGAACCCTTAACCTGTTTGATTTCCTTAACAATGACAACACTTTAGGCGGAACTTTCTCTGATGCTTCAGGAGTAATTACTGATGGTATGTTGGACGTATCTGAAGAAGGTGCTTTCACCATCACTTACACCGTTGAAGAAGGTGATACTGAAAGTTGTATAGAAGGAAGTGCTTCTACTACCTTTACTGTTAATGTAACTGCTAACACTGCCAATGCAGGAGCAGACAACTCAGTAGAAGTTTGTAATTCTGAAGTAGAAAATCTCTCCAATGCAGGTGTAAGAAATCTTTATATAAGCCTTCTTGAATCAGGAGTGGATACAAATGGAAGCTTTAACCCAACCATTCAGGAAATCATAGATGATTACAATATCAACAGCAAATTTGGAGACTTCACCACTACTTACACAGTAGGAACCGGGCAGTGTACAGATTCTGCCGTACTTACGGTTACAGTTCTTGAAAACCCTGACGCCGGACAAAATGCTACTGTAAATCTTGAAGAAGATGCAACAGAAACAGTAGACCTTTTTGCCGAACTTGGAGGAACACCTGAAACTGGTGGAACCTGGACTTTTGATGGTGACGAAGTTGATGCAACTTTTGATCCTGCAACCGATGCAGAAGGCGTATATACTTATACTGTAACTAGCGACAACGGATGTTCTGCTTCAGCTACAGTGACTGTAATTGTTGGAACTCAAGAACCAGAATGTAACGGAGAAAACACTCCAGCCGCCCCAACAGTGACTCCATTTGATGGTTGCGCTGCCAGCAATGCGACTGTAGCCGATCTTGAAATTTCTGGTGAAGCCGACGCAGTGTTTACTGTTTATTCTGATGAAACACTTCAAACAGAGGTAGATGCTACACAAGTGCTTACTGCAAAAACATACTATGTTACACAAACAAACACTACTGGTTGTGTATCTGATGCTACTGCCGTAACTGTAACTTTAAATGATGTAGACGCACCATCTTTGGTAACTGAACCAGAACAACTATGCGCCGGTCAGGATTTGACAGTAGGTGACCTTGAAGGTAGCGTTATTGCTAACGGAGATCTTGTATGGTACACTACCGCTACAGGTTCAGAAACTGTATCTCCATCCACTCCGCTGCAAAACGGCACAACTTTATTCGCCGCTGCCGTTGATGCAACTACTGGATGCGAAAGTTCTACAAGAACTCCTGTACAGGTAAATCTATCCAATTGCGAGATTGTTATTCCTGAAATATTCTCTCCAAACGGTGATGCCATTAATGACAGGTTTGTAATTCAGAACATTTCTTCGGAATATCCAAATCACATGATGGAGATCTACAATAGATGGGGTGAGCCTGTATATAAAGGCCAGGTTGGAAAATCTCAGGGATGGGATGGCACTTCTTCGGAAGGATCATTCGGAAGCGGAGTACTTCCAGTAGGAGTTTACTTCTATATCCTAAACTATAACGACGGACAGACCGCTCCTATTCAAGGTAGAGTGTACTTAAGCAGATAATTTTGAAATATTCGAAACAAATGAGAAATTCTTTTATAAAAATTTTTACAGTTGTTTGCATTGCCCTTTTTTCACTAAAGGGTAATGCACAACAAGATCCCATGTATACCCAGTATATGTATAACATGAGCGTGATAAATCCTGCTTATGCATTAGATGACCTGGGAATGCTAAACGTTGGTGGCGTTTACAGAAACCAATGGGCCGGAATGGACGGAGCTCCTGAAACTGCCAATTTCTTTGCCCACACCGGGCTTAGCGAAAGGATTGAAGCAGGTATCTCCATAGTCCACGACGAGATTGGAGATATTGTTAAAGAAAACAACCTTTATGCCGATGTGGCTTATGTCCTTCCGGTATCAGAAACTTCAAAATTATCTTTTGGGGTGAAAGCAGGGGTTACTTTCTTTGACGCAAACCTCACTGCTCTTGAAACCGGGAATAACGAACAGGTTGATCCTGCCGCTCAAAACGTTAGTGAAGCATTTCCAAACTTTGGTGTTGGTGCTTACTGGTTTGGTGATAAATACTATGTAGGTCTATCGGCTCCAAACCTTTTCACATCAAAACACCTTGAAAACGAAACAGGACTGGCTCGTTTGGGAGAGGAAAATATCCATTACTTCCTTACCGGGGGGTATGTATTCGACCTTAACCAAAACCTAAAGCTTAAACCGGCCTTTATGGCCCGTGCAGTAGAAGGAGCTCCTCTTTCTGTTGACATTACAGCAAACGTGCTTCTTTACAACCGTTTTGAAGCAGGTGTAGCTTACCGTTTTGATGAAACAGTAAGTGGATTGGTGAACTTTAGAGTTACTCCTGAACTTAGAATAGGTTACGCCTATGACTATACAACAGGAAACCTAAGTGACTTTAATGATGGCACACATGAAATCATGGTACTTTTTGACCTTGACCTCCTTGGCCTTTCAAAAGGTTACAACGTATCCCCAAGATTCTTCTAAAACCTAAGAAACATGAAAAAACTTTATACCACACTTTTAGCTGTCCTTATTGGATTCTCGGCCGTGGCCCAGAGTTCTCAGATAAAGAAAGCTAACCGTTTATTTAACCAGAGAGCCTATATGGACGCTTCTGAAGAATTCCGGTTAGTTCAGGATAAGGATCAGGAAGTCCTTCAGAAATTAGGAGACTCCTATTTCTATACAAACAGAATGGGTAATGCGGCCGAAACTTACCGCAGCCTTTTTCTGAAGTACAACGACGGTAGCGTTGCACCCGAATATTCTTTCAGGTTTGCGCATTCACTACGTGCTACAGGACAGGACGAAGAAGCCGACAAATACTTTAGCCAGTACTACAACAGTACGGTAGATTTTGAAGAGTGGACTGCAAAGCTTGATACTGCTGTATCTCATACCTACACTACAAACCAGGTAATGCAGAATGCAGCTTCTTCAGACTTCGGAATTACCTTTATGGGTGACCGTATCGTTTTTGCTTCTACCCGCAATCAGGATCGTCCTATTTACGCATGGAACAAGAAACCTTATCTTGACCTTTACGTAGCCGATATTGATGATGAAGGTAACCTTAGCAACATCGCTTTGTTCAACGACAAGATTAATACCGACACTCACGAAAGTTCAGCTGCTTTTTCTACCGATGGAAAAACCATGTACTTTGACCGTACTAACTCAAGAAGGGTTAAGGTTGACTGGGCCGAAGTACCTGTAGCTACAATTAGAATCTACCGTGCCGAGCTTGTTGATGGCGAGTGGACAAACATTGAAGCTTTGCCTTTCACCAGCGACCAGTATTCTGTAGAGCACCCAACTTTAAGTGAAGACGGCTCTACCCTGTATTTCGCAAGTGATATGCCAGGATCTATGGGATCATTTGACATCTACAGCGTGGCTATTAATGAAGACGGAACATTTGGAGAACCAGTAAACCTGGGGCCAAATGTAAACACTGCTCACCGCGAGCAGTTCCCTTACATTGCTAATGACGGAACTCTATATTTTACTTCTGATGGCCACATGGGCTACGGAAACCTTGATGTATTTAAAAGTGAACAAACAAATGGAACTTTTGGAGAGGCTCAAAACCTTGGAAATTCTCTAAACAGTGAATTTGATGACTTTGCTTTTGTACTTAAAGAAGGAGAAGAAAAAGGATATCTTGCTTCCAACAGAAGAGGGTCTGATAACCTTTACGCTTTCACCAGAGAAGATTACACACCTCCAATCCTTCCAAAAGATGAAATGGAGATCAATCCTGAAACCGGAAGAAGACAAATCGCAGGAGTTGGAAACATCTACTTTGATTTCGATAAAGCAACCATCAAATCTGAGTCTGAACCTACTCTTAACCGCGTAGCTGAGATCATGAAGAACTATCCAATGCTTAAAATCGAAATTGGATCTCATGCCGATGCCCGTGGATCTGATAAATACAACATGGATCTTTCTCAGCGTCGTGCTGAATCTACTCTCGAGTATCTAGTGTCTCAGGGAATAAGCCGTGATAGGTTAGTGCCAAAAGGATATGGTGAAGAAGTACCATTGAATGACTGTACAAGACCTAATATGTGTACTGCTGCTGAATATGCCCGCAATAGACGAAGTGAATTCACTGAAATTACAGGAAGTACTCCTTACCTGCAAGATCAGCCTGAAGCAGCCGATGACGACCAAAACTAGGCTACAATTAACTAACCAGCCAAAAAGAAGGGCCCCGAGAAATCGGGGCCTTTTTTATTCTGAAAGGATATATACAAAACTTTCTATTGAATAAATATCTATAGAATTAGAAAATATATTTATTCCAAATGCTTCATGGCATTAACCCGAAGAAATTTTACTCCCAAAAAAAATGAGTCCAAAATCACCTTTTTGGAGGGTAACCTTCTAAAGCTTCTTCCACTATTTTATCAAACTGTTGTTGTCTTTGTGCAGGGCTCCAGTTGGGATTAAATTTGCTGTTAACAACAGCTTGCCAAACCAGTTCGTCCCGTTCAACGTCTATAAGATCAAAAGTAAGCTGAAGGAAACTCTCAGGGCCTCCTAATGGTATACCCCCGCTCACTCCTACCCCCACATTCCCACCGGTACCACCTATTCCCACCCCAAGACGGTTACGGCTGGGCTCCTGGTATTGTTCGGTATAGACGTTTAGGAATAGGTCGGGAGTTGTCGAGGCAAATAAATCCCTCTCCTGTAAAGCCCTTTCCATGCTATTTAGCAGCCGGTCTTCATCTAACTCACTTAGACCCGAAAGCACTTCCGGATAGATGCTTATACTATTGTAAGTGGAAAAGTTTGTCTGCTCATCGTAGTCAAAAGCCGCCCGTGGTCCTCCACAGCCGCTCATAATGAAGCATAAACAACATATTTTTAATAGTCTCATACTGGTGTTTTCCTTAAAATTAAAGAAAACACCACTGAAAACTAAGACATTAACAGGAATTAAACAGACTCCTCTTTATTCAGCATTTCCCAAAGCTTATCTTTAAGCTGGGTCAAACCTTGCTGCGCTACAGATGATATGAAGATATACGGCGCATTGAGTTCGCGGTCAAGTTGCGTGGTCATTTCAGCCTTTAATTCGGCATCAAGCATATCGCTTTTTGAAATGGCTACCAAACGGTCTTTATCAAGAAGTTCCGGATTGTAGCGTCTTAGCTCATCTACCAGGATCTCGTACTGCTCCTTTATATCCTTTGCATCGGCAGGAATTAAAAACAAGAGTGTTGAGTTGCGCTCAATATGCCTTAAGAACCTGTGCCCAATACCCTTTCCTTCAGCTGCCCCTTCAATAATTCCGGGAATATCGGCCACCACAAAGGTTTTAAAGTCACGATATTCAACAATTCCCAAATTGGGCTTTAGCGTAGTAAACTCGTAATCGGCTATTTTTGGCTTGGCTGCTGTGATCACCGAAAGTAAAGTGGACTTTCCGGCGTTGGGAAAACCTACAAGACCAACATCAGCAAGGATCTTTAGCTCAAGGGTTATATCCTCTTCCTCACCGGGAATTCCAGGCTGCGCATATCGCGGGGTTTGATTGGTTGAAGATTTAAAATGCCAGTTACCCAGTCCTCCTTTTCCGCCTTCAGCAACAATGATCTCCTGCCCATCTTCCGTTATCTCGTGAAGAATATTTTGGGTTTCGGTATCACGAATAACCGTTCCTAGCGGCACTTCAATGATCTCATCCTGCCCATCGGCACCGGTGCTTCGCTGTTTACTTCCGTGTTCGCCGTGCCCGGCTTTAACATGCCTCTTAAATTTGAGGTGAAAAAGCGTCCAAAGGTTTTTGTTCCCTCTTAGGATCACATGGCCTCCACGGCCTCCATCCCCTCCATCGGGCCCGCCTTTTGCAACGTACTTTTCACGGTGCAGGTGAGCCGATCCTTTACCTCCATTACCCGAGGATACGTGTATCTTAACGTAATCAACAAAATTCCCTTCAGTCATCCTTTATCATCTTTACACCTGTGGTATTTCTTATACCAGCTGGTCAATAGCTTCTTTTAAACGCGCAGTGATCTCCTGAATAGAGCCTACTCCGTTTATGCCAAAATATTTATCCTGCTTCAAATAGAATTGTTTCAGGATCGCAGTTTCTTCGTAATAAACTTTTATCCTTTTGCGAATAACAAGTTCATTAGCGTCATCTGGTCGTCCCGAAGTTTTCCCCCGCTCAAGCAAACGCTCCACCAGGATCTCGTCATCTACTTCCAAAGCGATCATGGCACTAACCTGGGTTCCCTCTTCCTGAAGAAATTCTTCAAGAGCTTCGGCCTGTGCAACCGTACGTGGAAATCCGTCGAAAATGAAGCCATTCCCTCCGTTTGACTGTCTTACTTCAGCCTTCAGCATATCTATGGTAATGCTATCGGGCACCAGTTGGCCTTTATCCATATAGGCTTTTGCAAGCTTACCAAGTTCAGTTTCATTTTTAATGTTGTACCTAAAGACATCGCCTGTAGAAATGTGTTTAAGGTTGTAATGATCTTTAAGGACAGCTGCCTGGGTTCCTTTACCTGCACCAGGAGGCCCAAACAAAACAATGTTTGTCATTTTACTGTTTTTAAGTTTATAGACCTGGGTGAGATTCCTGCCCAGCCCATCATAATCAAGACCATATCCTACTATAAAATCATTCGGAATTTCCATCCCCACGTAATCTATGGGAAGGCTTTTCTTGTAGGATGCCGGCTTGTAAAATAAAGTTGCAATTTTATATAGGTTCACTTCTTCGCTCTTAAGAATCCTGTCGAGGCTCTCAAGAGTATTTCCAGTGTCCACAATATCCTCTATCACCACTACATTACGACCTTTCAAAGAACTGGTAAGCCCCATTAAAAACTCTACATTACCTGTGGTTCCCGTACCTTCATAAGAACTTAGCTTCACAAAGTTCACTTCACAGTCGCCCTTAAATCTCTTAATAACTTCGGCCGCAAAGAGAAAAGCCCCGTTTAAAACCCCCAGAAAAACTGGTGTTTTATTTTCAAAATCGGCATTTATCTGCGCAGCCACTTTTTCTATACCGATGTTGATTTCGGCTTCAGAAATAAAAGGAGTAAATTTTAGATCGTGTAGTTGTACCAAAACAAAAATATTTTTGGGAAGCAAAGATACATATTCCAATCAACTCAGGATGCCAAACCCTGCGCATTTATAACTGAATCTTGCGGCATTTCAGATTTTTAAAATTATTTTTGCTGAAACACCTCATTAATGATCAATTATTTTTCTTCAGATTTCACCCTCGGAATACTCGGTGGAGGCCAGCTTGGAAAAATGCTCCTTTACGAAACCCGAAAGTTTGACATTCGCACCATTGTACTCGATCCTAATGCCGAAGCGCCCTGCAGGATTGCCTGTGATGAATTTACCCGCGGCGATCTCATGGATTTTGACACTGTAGTGAACTTCGGAAGAAAAGCAGATGTGCTCACCTTTGAGATTGAAGCAGTCAATGTAGAAGCTCTTGAAAAATTAGAGTCTGAAGGAATAGAAGTCTATCCTTCATCCAAAACCTTGAAGAAGATTCAGGACAAAGGCGTACAAAAAGATTTCTTTACCAGCCACGAAGTCCCTACTGCCCTTTACCAGAAATACTCCTCAAAAATGGCATTTTTGGAAGGTCTTCAAAAAGGGGAAATTTCCCTGCCTCTTGTGTGGAAAAGTACAACGGGAGGTTACGACGGTAAAGGTGTTGCAGTGGTCAAGAACCTCCAAACAGCCGAAGATTTACCCGAAACTGCCTGTATTGCTGAAGATCTCATCCCTTTTAAGAACGAACTTGCAGTAATTGTGGCTCGCAACCCATCGGGAGAGGTAAAGACCTACCCTGTGGTTGAGATGGAATTTCATCCCGAAGCCAACCAGGTAGAATACGTGATTTGCCCGGCCCGGATTGATGCCGCGGTAGCCGAAAAAGCGAGAAAAGTTGCCGAAAAAGTTTCAAGGGCCTATGAACACATTGGTTTACTGGCGGTTGAAATGTTCCAGACAGAAGAAGACGGGATCCTGGTTAACGAAGTTGCGCCCCGGCCTCACAACAGCGGCCACTACAGCATAGAAGCAGCATTCACCAACCAGTTTGAGCAGCATTTGAGAGCCATTCTAGATCTTCCTTTGGGAGATACCGAAAGTAAGGCCGGCGGCGTAATGGTGAACCTGGTAGGCGAAGAAGGTTTTTCGGGAAATGTGGTTTACGAGAACATCTCCGAAATCATGAAACTAAAAGGGGTCACCCCTCATATCTACGGAAAAAAAATTACCCGCCCTTTCAGAAAAATGGGTCATGTTACCATAGTAAATGCCGATCTTTCTAAAGCTAGACAAATTGCTGAAGAGGTCAAAAATAAAATTAGAGTAATTAGCGAATAACAAAACAGACCTCACAGGTTTTTGAAACCTGTGAGGTCTAAAATTTATTATATGAGCAAAGTAGGAATTATTATGGGCAGCACCAGCGATATGCCGGTAATGCAGGAAGCAATAGATATATTAAAGTCCTTTGATGTAGAAGTTGAAGTAGATATAGTTTCTGCTCACCGTACCCCCGACAAACTTTTTGATTATGGGAAAAATGCTCATACCCGCGGTATAAATGTAATTATTGCAGGTGCCGGTGGCGCCGCGCACCTTCCGGGAATGATTGCATCTCTTTCCCCCCTGCCGGTTATTGGGGTGCCGGTAAAATCGAGTAATTCTATTGATGGCTGGGATTCTGTATTGTCTATTCTACAAATGCCGGGAGGAGTTCCTGTAGCCACTGTAGCCCTCAACGGAGCCAAAAATGCAGGTATCCTGGCAGCGCAAATTCTTGGTAGCTCAAACCAGGACGTGCTTCAAAAAATCGTAGATTACAAGGAAGACCTAAAACAGAAAGTAATTGAGGGCGCAAAAAGCATTAAAAAATAAAAGCCACGTTTTCACGTGGCTTTAAAGTAGCATTCGTTGTTTTAATAGTATTTATTAACCATTCTAAATATATTAATCAAAAACCTAAAAGCTACTGACTTTAGTAATTTGGGAAATGTGAAGTAAAGAATAATTTTAGAATTTTCCGAACTTTTCCAAAAAATTTCGTTAAAACGCATTCTATTAAGTCAATTATTCAAGCTATATGACAGAAAGAAATCCACTCCTGGAAAAATTCGATACCGCTCCTTTTATGAAAATAAAAACCGGGCACTACAAACCGGCCATAGAAGAAGCTATCAGGCGGGCGCAACAGGATATTGAGCAAATCACTGCTTCAAGTGCAGCCCCTACTTTTGAAAACACCGTAGAAGCCCTTGAGTTTGCAGGAGAACAACTTGACAGAATTACCAGCATCTTCTTCAATATTAACTCAGCCGAGACCAATGAAGAAATTCAGAAACTGGCCCAGGAAATATCCCCGGTATTAACCGACTTCAAAAATGACATTATCCAGGATCCGGTACTTTTTCAAAAGGTAAAAGCGGTTTATGAAAACAAAGACAGCCTCAACCTCAGCATTGAACAAAGCACCTTGCTGGACAAGAAGTACAAGATGTTTAAACGCAACGGTGCGAACCTTGATGCCGGGCAAAAGCAGGAGCTACGAGAACTGGATAAAAAACTGGCTTCTTTAAGCCTCAACTTTGGAGAAAACGTGCTGGCCGAAACTAACAGGTACGAACTCCATATCACCCGCGAAGAAGATCTTGAAGGCCTGCCCAAAGGTGCCCGTACCGCAGCGAAGATGCTGGCAAAAGAAAAGAATAAAGAAGGATGGATCTTTAACCTTCATTACCCCAGCTACATCCCGTTTATGAAATATGCCAAAAGCAGAGCGCTGCGCAAAGAACTTGCCATTGCTTTTGGAGCTAAGGGTTTTCACGGAGACGAGCTTGACAATAGGGAGAATGTGCTGCAAATTGTAAAACTGCGGCATAAAAAGGCGAATCTTTTGGGTTATCCAACCTATGCGCATTTCAAACTGGAAGAACGCATGGCCGAAACTCCAGAAAAAGTAAATTCCTTCATGGAAGAACTTTTGGAAAAAGCCAAACCGGCAGCCGAAAAGGAATTTCATGAACTTGAGAGTTTTGCGCAGGACCTTGACCAGATCGACCGACTCGAAAAATGGGATGCGGCCTATTATTCAGAAAAACTGAAGCAAAAACTTTTTGACCTCGACGATGAACAGCTCAAGCCTTATTTTGAGCTCAACAACGTCATCAAAGGTGTCTTTATCGTAGCCGAAAAACTTTATGGTCTCAATTTCCAACAGGTCTTTGAGGCAGAAACCTATCATCCTGAGGTGCAAACCTACCTCGTTACTGACGAAGAAGGTAAGGAAATTGCCCTTTTTTACGCCGATTTCCATCCGCGGGAAGGCAAGCGTGGTGGCGCATGGATGACATCTTACAAATCTCAATATCGCCAAAAAGGTAAAAATGAGCGCCCACATATTTCTATAGTCTGCAATTTCACAAAACCTACAGATGAAGAGCCATCTCTGCTCACGTTCAACGAGGTTACTACCCTCTTCCATGAATTTGGTCACGCCCTTCACGGCATGTTGGCCGATACAATTTATCCAAGTATTTCGGGCACTAACGTTTTCTGGGATTTTGTCGAACTTCCAAGCCAGGTACTCGAAAACTGGTGCTATGAGAAAGATGCGTTGAAACTTTTCGCCACCCATTACGAGACCGGCGAAGTGATCCCCGATGATCTTATTCAAAAGATCAAAGATTCGGCTACCTTCCATGAAGGCATGGCCACTTTAAGACAGCTTAGTTTTGGAATTCTTGACATGAGCTGGCACAGCAAAGATCCTTCAGGCATTGATGATGTTAAAGCCCATGAAGAAAAAGCCTTTGAGACTACACAGCTTTATCCTGAAGTGAAAGAGAACTGCATGAGCACTTCGTTTTCACATATCTTCCAGGGAGGCTATGCTGCCGGTTACTATTCCTATAAATGGGCAGAAGTACTGGACGCCGATGCTTTTGAATTCTTTACTGAAAATGGCATTTTTGACAGGGAAACCGCCAATAAATTCAGGGAAACCGTACTTTCTCAGGGAGGCACCGAGCACCCGTTGACCTTGTACAAACGCTTCAGGGGAAAAGAGGCTGCTCCCGAAGCCTTGTTGCGCAGAGCAGGACTGCTTCCGAAGAAATAAGACAGTATATACTACAAAATAAGCAGAAGGTTTGGCGAATGCACAAAAGCATTAACCAAATCTTTTGCTATTTTTGAGAGAACCGGCCAATTATGGAAGCAAACAGCATTAATCCAGAAAAATGGGTAGACAGGTATGCAGATTACCTGTTCAACTACACCATTGTGCGCATAAATGACCGGGAAATGGCAAACGATCTTGTTTCTGAAACCTTCCTGGCCGGGCTCAACTCCATGAAAAATTTTAAGGGAGAAGCTTCGGAAAGAACCTGGCTCATTTCAATCTTAAAACGAAAGATCATTGACCATTACCGCCGGAACAATTCCCAAAAAGGACAGGCCGAAGTTAAAATGCAATTCCGCGACAGCGACAATGAAGGTGACTGGCTGGAAGAAAGGGTAGCCGACCTTTCTCTCATGACAGCCGAAGACGAGATGGAAAACCACGAACTGGGGCTTGCCATTCTGGATTGTGTTGACCAGCTCAATGAAAAACAGGCAGCCATTTTTAAAATGAAGACCATTGATGGTGTAGATACCGAAACCATTTGTAATGAATTTGAAATTAGTCCGTCTAACCTTTGGGTGATTATTCACAGGGCCAGAACTTCTCTGGCTAAATGCCTGGAGAAAAATTGGTTTTAGCATGAAGAGATTACATTTTATGAAACTTAGCTGCGCCGAAGCAGAAAAAGTTTGCACAAAGGCCGAATATAAAGAGGCCGGTTTTATTGAAAAGTTAAGACTGAAGCTCCACCTCTACTTTTGCCGAACCTGTAATGATTACTTCCACAATAACCAGAAACTAAGTGCTCTTCTGAAAAAAGCTGATATTAAAACCTGCTCTTCACAGGAAAAGGAAGTTTTCAGAAATAAGATCAAAAACGGAACTTCAAAAGACTTTTAACATTAAAAGAATCACCAGCCATAAGATGGGAATTGCTTCCACCCAAAAAGCGGTAAAGTAGCGGCTTCGGTGTTCTTTACTGGCCATTACAAAAAAGGCAGTTAGAAGACACATTACAACCAAAGCATTAAAAGAGGCCTGTGACCCTGAAGTTTTTAAAAGTTCTGTCACAATTACCACCCCCAGTAGCAGCAGGCCCACGATTTTAGTCCTGGTAACCCCTATTCGCTGCGGAAGGGTTCCCAACTGCTCCAGGTCGTACTTTAAGTCCCTTATCTCGAACGGCAGGATCCAGACCAGCACCAACAAAAACCGCTGAAACATTTCGAGAAACAGGTCTCCAAAAATGGCATTTTTGACACCTATTCCGGGAAGCACTACGGTCACCCCGGCCCACACAATACCAATAATGAATATCTTAATGCCCGAGATGCTTCTCAAATTTCTTCTTTTGCTGAAGACAGGCAGGGCATAAAGCGCAGTTAGGGATCCAAAAAAGGCACTTAGCAGCAGGATTTTGAAATCAATAAAAAAAGAAGAAATGAGCAACCCGGTAAAGCAAAAAAGAGAAAATATCTGAATGTTTTTGAGTCCGCGGGTGAGTGTTCGGTGATGCAGGCCGGCTACTGCGGCATACTTCACAAAATTGTATCCTGTTACCACTGCAAAAAAGATAAAAACCAGCAGGCCAGGGTCAATTTGCCCTCCAAAATGCAGCACAGTTACAAGGCAAAGCGAAACCACCGCTAAAGCCACGTGAATACTGCTATTAATATAGAAATCAAATATTTTTTTCACAACTGTAAAGGCAACAGGCCAGAGCTTAAAAACTTTACCAATCTTGCTGTTTTAAATCACTAAAAATTAGGTTGAAAATGCTTATTTTCGCCCTTCAAAACACAACTTTTACTTGATGAATACTTTTTCTTTTGCTACACGTCATATAGGCCCACGGGAACATGATCTAAAGGACATGTTGGAGACTATTGGAGTTGACTCAATAGATCAACTAATCTACGAAACCCTGCCCGATGATATTCGCCTAAAAAAGGATCTTGAGCTTGCCCCGGCCATGAGCGAACATGAATATATTGCCCACAGCATCTCGCTGGCTGCCAAAAATAAGGTTTTCAGGACATATATTGGGCTTGGCTATCACCAATCAATCACCCCACCTGTAATTCAGCGTAACATTCTGGAGAATCCGGGTTGGTATACCGCCTACACGCCTTACCAGGCCGAGATTGCCCAGGGAAGGCTGGAAGCACTTTTGAACTTCCAGACTGTAATAGCCGATCTTACCGGAATGGAACTGGCTAATGCTTCTTTGCTTGATGAAGGTACTGCCGCCGCCGAAGCTATGTCTTTGCTATATGAAGTGCGTGAAAGAGATCAAAAGAAAAATAATATCAATAAGTTCTTTGTTTCAGAACTTGTACTTCCGCAAACTATAGATCTTCTTAAAACCCGTGCAATTCCGCTGGGTATTGAACTGGTTATTGGAGATCATGAAGAATTCGATTTTTCCGAAGAGTTTTTTGGAGCTTTTCTCCAGTATCCCGGAAGAATGGGCCAGGTGTACGATTATTCTCAATTTGTTGCCAAAGCCAAAGAACACAATATAAAAACCGCAGTAGCTGCCGACATTTTAAGTCTTGTGAAGCTACGTGCTCCTGGAGAATTTGGAGTAGACGTGGTAGTGGGAACTACCCAGCGCTTCGGAATTCCGTTAGGTTACGGCGGGCCTCATGCTGCCTATTTTGCCACTAAAGAAGAATACAAAAGAAGCATTCCCGGCCGAATTATTGGAGTGACCAAAGATACCGATGGCAACTTTGCCCTTCGTATGGCACTTCAAACCCGGGAGCAACATATTAAAAGAGACAGAGCGACCTCAAATATTTGTACCGCACAGGTACTTTTAGCTGTAATGGCAGGTATGTACGCTGTTTACCACGGCCCACGCGGATTAAAATTCATTGCCAATAGGGTTCACAGCCTGGCCGCAACTGTTGCTGAAAATGTTGAGAAATTAGGTTTTTCCCAGCTGAATTCTACATTTTTCGATACTGTACTTATTAAAGCTGAAGCAGCGAAAGTAAAGGAGATTGCAGAACGAAATGAGGTGAATTTCTACTACCCGTCTTCAGACGTAGTGGCAATTTCCCTGAATGAATCTACAAACCTTGATGATGTAAATACCATTCTTGAAATTTTTGCTGAAGCCGCCGGTAAAGAAGCCATTAAAGCTACTGAGCTTTCAGAAAACAATTACATTCCTGCTTCAGTAGAACGCAAAACGGAATTTCTTAAAAATGAAGTTTTCAACTCTTATCATTCAGAAACAGAGTTGATGCGATACATCAAAAAATTAGAGCGTAAGGATCTTTCCCTTAATCACTCCATGATCTCGCTGGGTTCATGCACCATGAAGCTCAATGCCGCTGCCGAAATGCTCCCAATAAGCTATCCGCAGTGGGGAAATCTGCATCCTTTTGTTCCTGTAGAGCAGGCAGAAGGTTATCAAATTGTTCTGAAAAAACTGGAAGAACAACTCACAGAAATTACAGGATTTGCCGGCACTTCCCTACAGCCAAACTCGGGCGCACAGGGAGAATATGCCGGACTCATGGTGATTCGTAAGTACCACAAATCACGCGGGGAATCTCACAGGAATATTTGTCTTATTCCATCATCAGCTCACGGTACCAATCCTGCTTCAGCAGTTATGGCCGGAATGAAAGTGGTAGTTACCAAGTCTACCGAATCGGGCAATATTGACATAGAAGATCTTAAGGAAAAAGCCCTTAAACACAAAGATAACCTGGCGGCACTCATGGTGACTTATCCTTCAACTCACGGAGTATTTGAGTCGGCCATTATGGAGGTTATCGATATTATCCACCAGTATGGCGGGCAGGTTTATATGGATGGTGCAAATATGAATGCACAGGTAGGCCTAACCAGTCCAGGAGCAATTGGCGCCGATGTTTGCCACCTCAACCTTCACAAAACCTTTGCTATTCCGCATGGCGGTGGCGGCCCGGGTGTTGGCCCCATATGTGTTGCAAAACAACTTGTGCCGTTCTTACCAGGGAATCCGGTAGTAAAGACAGGTGGTGATGATGCTATTACCGCAATTTCATCAGCTCCATGGGGATCTGCGCTGGTTTGCCTTATCTCTTATGGCTATATCAAAATGCTGGGTGCAGAAGGCCTTAAAAAGGTGACGCAATTTGCCATTTTAAACGCCAACTACATCAAATCTCGTATAGAAGAACACTACAAAACCCTTTACAGTGGTGAACGCGGAAGGGCTGCCCACGAAATGATCGTGGATTGCCGCCCATTTAAAGCCAAAGGAATTGAAGTGACCGATATTGCAAAAAGGCTTATTGATTACGGCTTCCACGCCCCAACAGTGTCATTCCCTGTTGCCGGAACTTTGATGATAGAACCTACCGAAAGTGAAAGTAAAGCTGAACTTGACAGGTTTTGTGACGCACTTATCTCTATACGTAAAGAAATTGACGAAGCTACAGAAGATGAACCTAACAATGTACTGAAGAATTCCCCTCACACGCTGGCAATGTTGACTACCGACGAGTGGAATTTCCCATACACAAGGCAAAAAGCAGCTTTTCCTATAGATTACCTGGCCGAAAACAAATTCTGGCCCTCCATTCGAAGAGTTGATGAAGCCTTTGGAGACAGGAATCTCATTTGCACCTGTGCGCCCATAGAAGAATATATGGAAGATTAAAAAGAGAAACACCGGAGGCACATCACCTCCGGTTTTTTTAGCTTTGCTTTCATTAACAATTCGTTAACAAAAAAGCAGAAAATTTCGCTATTTTTAATCATAGTAGAAGTTTTTACCAAATCCTTTACAGATGCCGCAAAAGTGTATTTTAATGTAAAAAATATAGGGAAAGCGGCATAACATTTATTAATTTTGAGACTTGTCAACTTTATAACTGACACAGAATGAGCATAAAAATCACAGGGGTGGGAAGTTACATCCCAGGCAGAGTTGAAAAAAATTCAGACTTTCAAAAACATGAATTTTTATATGAGGATGGTTCCACCTTTTCCCAACCCAATGCAGTTATCATTGAAAAATTTAAAGCTATAACCGGTATTGCCGAAAGGCGGTACGCGCATAATGAGCTTAACAATTCTGACATTGCTTATCTCGCTGCCAACAGTGCAATAGAAGATGCCGGGATTGATCCTGAAGAACTCGATTACCTAATCGTTGCCCATAACTATGGCGATGTACTTCACAATGACTTACAGAGCGACACCGTTCCCAGTCTTGCCACCAGGGTAAAACATAAACTGCGCATTAAGAATCCAAAATGCGTTGCTTATGATATACTTTTTGGCTGTCCGGGATGGGTTGAAGCAGTAATCCAGGCAAAAGCTTTCATACAAAGCGGCATGGCAAAAAAATGCCTTGTTATTGGTTCGGAAACTCTGTCGCGGGTAATAGACAAGCACGACCGGGACTCCATGATCTACTCAGATGGAGCAGGAGCTACCGTGATTGAAGCCAGCGAAGAAGAAGGAGGGATCCTGGCCCATGAAAGTGCCACTTACTCGTTTGAAGAAGCTAATTTCATTTTCTTCGGAAAATCAAATAATGCTAAGGCTACAGATGACCGCCGATACATTAAAATGCACGGCCGTAAGATCTACGAATTTGCATTGAGCCATGTTCCTAATGCCATGAAGAGCTGCCTTGAGAAAAGTGGCAAAAAGATAGAAGATATTAAGAAGATCCTCATTCACCAGGCCAATGAGAAAATGGATGAAGCCATTGTAAAACGTTTTTACAGGCTTTACGGGCAACAGGTGCCAGAGGGTATAATGCCAATGAGTATTGATAAACTTGGCAACAGTAGTGTTGCTACCGTACCTACCCTGCTCGACCTTATCCTGAAGAAAAAGATGGACGGCCAGACCCTCGAAAAAGGAGATGTGATCATTTTAGCCAGCGTGGGTGCCGGGATGAATATTAATGCCATTGTGTACCAGTTCTAGATGTACGAAAAGAGTTTCCCGAACAAGCGATATAAAGAAACCCTTGAATTCTTGACCCATGTTGCTCCTGCTCCCGCCAGTATTCTGGACCTGGGCGTGAGAAATCCGTTTAGTGAGCTAATGCAAGCACAGGGCTACCAGGTCACCAATACTACAGGAGAAGACCTGGATTTGGACACCACAAGTGTGAAAAACTCTAATGCAGAAATTGTCACTGCCTTTGAGATCTTTGAGCATCTTGTGGCCCCGTTTAATGTACTTAGGGACATACGCGCTAAAAAACTGGTTACTACCATCCCGTTAAGCCTGTGGTTCTCTCCCGCCTATCGCAGTAAAACCGATAAATGGGACCGGCATTACCATGAGTTCGAAGACTGGCAGTTTGACTGGCTGCTGGAGAAAGCCGGCTGGGAAATAAAGGAACGGCACAAATGGACAAACCCTGTAAAGAAGATTGGAGTAAGGCCGCTGCTTAGACAGTTCACGCCCCGCTACTACGGAGTGTATGCCGAGAAAAAATAACCCGTCAAAAATGCCATTTTTGACACCTCTTTTTCTATTGAAGCAATATACAGCGTAATTACAGTTATACTCTAATCTCTCCTGCTTCGGAAACAGAGGCTCAGAAATTGTACTTTTACTGAAAGTTTTGAACCAGTGAAATTCTACATCGTCATCCCTGCACATAATGAGGCAGCATTTATAGGGCAAACCCTGAAGTCGCTTTCTGAACAAACCCTGCAGCCCAAAAAGCTGGTAGTGGTTGACGACCAATCTTCGGACGCTACAGCACAGGTAGTGAAAGATTATGCTGATAAATTCCCTTTCATTTCCCTTGTGAGCACCACTTCTTCCGAAGCACATTTGCCAGGAAGCAAGGTGGTAAACGCCTTTAACCACGGATTAAACCAGCTGGATCAAAACTACGACGTCATCTGTAAATTTGATGCCGATTTGATCTTTCCAGAAGACTACCTCGAAACCATTAGCAGGCATTTTAAGGAAGATCCAAAAGTGGGAATGGCAGGAGGGTTTTGCCACCTTGAAAAAGACGGAAAATGGCAGCTGGAAAATTTAACCGGAAAAGACCATATTCGGGGAGCTTTAAAGGCTTACCGAAAAGCCTGTTTTAAAGACATTGGCGGACTTAAACCTTCTATGGGTTGGGATACCGTGGATGAATTACTGGCACAGTTTCACGGCTGGAAGATCAAAACCGATGCCTCTCTGGCTGTTAAACACCTTCGCCCCACCGGATTCACCTATAACAAAGCCGCAAAATGGAAACAGGGAGAAGCTTTTTACAAGCTGCGCTACGGCTGGGTTATTACTTCGATTGCTTCGGTGAAGCTCGCGCTTAAAAAAGGAAATGCCGCACTTGCATTAGATTACCTGGAAGGCTATAGAAGGGCTAAGGCTTCAAAAATGCCATTTTTGGTAGATAAAAAAGAAGGAGCCTTCATAAGAAGGCTCCGGTATAAAAAAATGCTGTCAAAAATCTTCTAGCTACCTGGCAAAGACCATATATAACGGCCGCCCTGTAGCCCCATTAGGAAACGGGATCCCCAATAGCGCCGAAATTGTTGGTGCAATATCTACTATTTCGGTTCTTTCGAGACTGTTGCCCGCTTTGATACCTTTTCCGAAGAAAATAAGCGGCGCATGGGTATCATAGTTATTACCCGAACCATGGGTTGAGCCGGTACGGGAATAAGAAATCACCGAAGGTTCAAGAATTATCGCCACATCACCACTCCTTTTTTGATTGAATCCGTTATCAACAGCCGATGCAATTTTTTCTGAAAACCTGGCTGATTGTAACTGACTTCTGGTGAACACCATGCTGATATTTTCATACTGAAGCAGAAAATGCATGATCTCCTGCTGAAGTTTTTCAGAAGAAATGTCCATTTTCAAGACCTCATCGTAGTTGAAGAAGATTTGATTATTCGAAATGTTCTCTACAAGGTTATCTTTCTGAAATTTACTGCTGAGGAAATTATTGAGCTCTTTTTTAAGCTTGTCCCACTCAAAATAGCCTGATGGAATCCCGACGGTTTCCAGGTAAGCAGGTACTTGAACTCCCCCATGATCGGAAGTAAGGAACAAAGTGTAGTTCCCCTCTCCTACTTTTTGATCGAGCGCCTTCAGCAGTTTTCCAAGATCACGATCAAGCCTAACGTAAGTATCCTGCACCTCTTTTGAATTCACGCCGAAGTTATGCCCCACATAATCTGTTGAAGAGAAGCTTACCGTTAAGAAATCGGTGTCGGCATCCTGCCCCAATTGTTCCCCATCAAGAGCTGCAATAGCAAAGTCGGCAGTAAGGCTGTTTCCGTAAGGAGTAGCTTTTAAAATATCATAACCTCCATTTTGCTCTTTTAGAGACTTTAGGTCGTAAGGAAATCCGGTATCTGCTTTTCCTTTAAAGCCGCCTTCAAAATCGTTGATATCAATACCGCTTTCAACGTAAGTATTAATGTCAGCCAAAGTAGTCCAGGGCTTTAAATAGCTGTCTGCTTTTCCTGAAGCATTAAATTTCTGCACCCATTGAGGTAACTGCTTAGTATAGAAAGAGCTGGTGATCCACCTGCCTTCATCCTGACCATGAAACCAGTACGCTGCATTGGCTGTATGGCCTGCCGGAAGAACGGCACCTCTGTCTTTTAAGGCTATACCTATGGTTTTCCCTCTCATTTGTGTATGCAGCCTGTTTTCATCGGCCACCGTGGTAGTGATCAATCGGTGGGGTGAAACTTTACCGGCTTTGTTTTCAGTTCCCACGGGATCTATTGTGGGATCTTCTACACAATACACATATTCTTTATCAAACTTATCATACCAGTTATTCCCAATAATTCCGTGGGTTTGAGGAGATGTACCAGTATAAACCGAAGCATGTCCCGGCGCTGTATATGTAGGAATATAATTGAAATGGTTGTTCCTTAGGTTAAAACCTTCAGAAACAAGCCTTTTAAAACCATCATCACCAAAGTGGTTCCAGAACCTGGTGATATAGTCATATCGCATTTGGTCTACCACCACTCCCACTACGAGCTTTGGGGTGGCATGAAGGTCTTTTTCAGGATCAAAAGATCGTTGAGGGGCTTCCTGTGCACTAACTGTCGAGAAACAGAAGGACAACAGGACAATCTGAATAAAATATCTCATTATATAAATTTTAGTGTTGTAAAAATACAAAGTTTAAGGAGTATAAAGATTAAGTTAAGCTTAAATACATTCTTTCAAAAATTAGTATTTTAGCCAGAACAAAAGCTTACAATGAGATACCTGCAGTCTATTGGGGAATATTTTTTAATGTTGAAGGGTGTGTTTGGAAGAATGACCAAACGCTCGGTTTTAAAAGAACTGATCTTTAAGGAAATAGACGTGGTTATCATAGGGTCTCTTGGAATTGTTTCATTCCTATCCTTTTTTATAGGTGCAGTTGTTGCTTTACAAACGGCACTCAACCTGAACAACCCGTTAATCCCTAAAAGTTTAATTGCTTTTGCAGCAAGACAGTCTATCATCCTGGAATTTGCCCCTACTTTCATTTCTATCATTATGGCAGGAAAAGTGGGATCTTTCATCACTTCCAGTATAGGTTCAATGCGGGTTACCGAGCAAATAGATGCACTCGAGGTAATGGGGATCAATTCCCTCAACTACCTGGTCTTCCCAAAGATTATTGCTATGCTCACGTACCCATTTCTCATTGCTATTTCGATGTTCCTGGGAATTATGGGAGCTTACACGGCAGCAGTGATGGGAGGATTTGTACCAGCTGATGTTTTTTTACAGGGATTACAGGAAGAATTTGATCCATACCATCTATTTTACGCGTTTTTCAAAACCTTCCTTTTTGCTTTTATACTGGCCACAGTACCTTCTTACCATGGCTATTACATGAAAGGAGGTTCTTTGGAAGTGGGACAGGCAAGTACCACCTCTTTTGTATGGACCAGTGTTGTTATTATTATTACGAATTACATAGTAACTCAATTACTACTTAGCTAATGATCGAAGTAAAAGGTTTAAAGAAAAGTTTTGATGACGAGCATATCCTTAAGGGTATTGATTTCGTATTTGAAACCGGTAAGACAAACCTGATCATAGGGCAATCGGGTTCAGGTAAAAGTGTTTTGATGAAAAGTATGCTTGGGCTCTTCACTCCAGATGAAGGTACTATTGAGTATGATGGAAAAGCCTATTCGTCATTTACCGATGAGCAAAAAAGGGAACTGAGGCAGGAAATGGGTATGCTCTTCCAGGGAGGAGCCTTGTTTGACTCCATGACCGTTCAGGAAAATGTCATGTTCCCTTTGAGAATGTTTACCAAAAAGAAAAAAAGAGAGCTTAAAGACCGGGTTGATGAGGTGCTTGAAAGAGTGAACCTTTCCGATTCGGGAAACAAATACCCGGCAGAAATAAGTGGAGGGATGCAAAAAAGGGTAGCTATTGCGCGGGCTATTGTGAATCGTCCAAAATACTTATTTTGTGATGAACCCAACTCAGGGCTTGATCCACGCACTGCCACGGTGATAGATAATCTTATTCACGAACTCACTGTGGAATATGATATCACCACGGTAGTGATTACCCACGACATGAACTCGGTACTGGAAATTGGTGAAAATATCGCCTTTTTGAAAGACGGGGTACTGGCATGGAAAGGGGACAAAAGCCAGATTTTCAAAACTGACGACAAAACAGTAACAGATTTCGTCTACTCCTCAGATTTATTTAAGAAAGTGCGGGACGCCCAACAACAGGGCCTCTAAGGCTAATTTACAGTTCTTACAACAAGAGTATCCAGCGAAAGGCGAACCTGTAACCATTTTTCGAGCTTATTCATTTGAGATCTACGTGCTGCAGCATTCAATTTGGATGACCACTTTACATTGAAGGTAGGAATAGTATCAATTTTCGAGAAGTTCGTGACAAGACTATTGGCATAGCTCATCTCCTGAATTTCGGAATAGTTGATCTTGGCTTCTCTTGAAACGCTTTCAAAAGGAATGCCGGTACTTCTATATTTTACCAGCTCCTGTTCGAGCAACTGAATTCGGGCATCTTTATTCTCCACCAGTTGCTGATTTTTCACATAAAGATCTTCAAGGATTCCTGCCCTCACTTCGGTAGAAAGTCGGCTAGCCAGTTCAGAACTTTGGTCAGACCCCTGATGTATTTCGAGCACCACATCCTCCAGGTTGGGAACCTGCGTAATAGCCTGTACCCACTGTTCAATTTGCTCTTGTGGCACCGGCCGGCCAATCAGGTAGATCTCAATGATCTTGGTCTTGTAATCCTGTTCAAATTTAACAACTTCGGCCCCGGGATAATTCACCACCTCGTGAACAAATTCTTTTGTCTTACTTACAAAAACCTGTTCCCGCAGTAGATTCACAAATAAAATGATACTGGGTATCATTACCAGGATTGCCACCAAAGAAGCCAAACGCGCGGTGTTTCTTCTACGCTTGCTGTTCACGTACTTAACCAGTGGGAAACGCAGTAGTTTCGCCATTAGGAAAGTGGACAGGGCTATAAAAATGGAATTGATGGTAAACAGGTAAAGAGCTCCCCCTGCATATTCCCAATTAGCTATCGCCAACCCATATCCCACCGTACAGAGTGGCGGCATAAGTGCCGTGGCTATAGCCACACCCATAATAACACTGGCAATCGCCCCTTTTTTTGTTTTGGCTATAATAAGCGCCGAACCTCCAAAAATGGCAATTAGAACATCGAGTATTGTAGGATAAGTCCTGGCTACAAGTTCAGGTGTTTCTTCTTTAATTGGAGAGATCAAAAAATACAAATAAGCTGTGAGTACACTCAAGAACACCATCACCCCTAAATTGACGAGGCTTCGTTTTAAAGTATCAATATCATTTATAGCTACAGAAAAACCAATCCCTACAATTGGCCCCATTAAAGGAGAAATAAGCATGGCACCAATTACCACAGCAGTACTACTCACATTAAGGCCAATAGAAGCCACAAAAATGGAGAATATGAGAATCCAGGCATTGTGACCTTTAAAGGAAATGTCCCGTTTCACCGTTTCCAGGGTTGTTTCCCTGTCGGTGTCATCATGAATATCGAGAAGCTCCCTTAAAAACTCCTTGATCTCCCGAAGAGCAGTTTTGCCCTTGTTCACATGCCCTGCCGGCATTGCTGTACCACTTCCTGATGTATCTTCCATTCTCTAGCCCAAATTTTGACCGAATTTTTCTTTCACCCGCTCTCTGATTCCTTTAATATCCTGCTCTTTTGCCCGCGGCACAATGAGCAAAATCTCATTTTCGTCTACTATAACACAGTCTTTCAATCCTTCAATGACCACCACTTTATTTTTGTCTGAAGATACCAGGTTTCCCGTGGCATTTTCAGCAAAAAGACGGGCGTTTAGCGCCACGTTACCATCTTCATCCTTTCCTGTCTCTTCATAAAGAGAACCCCAGGTGCCCAGGTCATTCCAGTCAAAAGAAGCCGGGATCACATCAATAGTACCCTGTTCCTTCTCTAAAATGGCATAATCAATCGAAATATTTTCTGCTGCCAGATAATTCTCCCTGATAAAACTCTTTTCTTCGGAAGTATTATATATAGCTTCCCCTTTTGAAAAGATCTCAAAAGTTTGTTCCAGGTTTTTCTGAAATGACCTGATTATATAATCTACATTCCAGACGAAGATGCCTGCATTCCACAAGAAATTCCCACTCTTTAGAAAATCTTTAGCGACGTCATAAGAAGGCTTTTCAGTAAATAACTCCACCGGCTTCACTCTCCCCGGAGCCGACGGATTGAATTTGATATACCCATAACCGGTATTGGGAAAAGTCGGTTTTATCCCTAAAGTAAGGATCTTGTCCTGTTCCCGTGCCGCTTCAAAAGCGATAGTGATATCATCTAGGAAAGCCTGTTCATCTTCTATCCAATGATCACTGGGAGCCATGACCATCACCGCATCACGGTTTTTTTTTCTAATCTTTAGAGCCGCAAGTAACACAGCCGGGGCGGTATTACGCATTACCGGTTCCAGTAAAATTTGTTCCTCGCCAAGCTCGGGCAACTGCTCCTTCACCAGGTGTTCATAACCTTCATTGGTGAGTACATATATATTCTTTGCAGGCACTAAGTGCGTGAGGCGCTTAAAAGTGGTTTGAATAAGGGTTTCCCCCTTACCCATTAAATCCCTGAACTGTTTCGGTTTTGCTGCAGTGCTCACTGGCCAAAACCTGGAGCCTACCCCGCCAGCCATTAAAACTGCAAAATTATTCTCCTTCATATCAATTGGCTGTTTTTAATAATTCCACTTCTGCGTTGGGCTGGAACAGGTAAATTCTGCCTGTTTTCACTTCTACACATTCATATCTTTTTACACGCCGTTCGCCTTTTTTAAATATCCTGCCATTGTATATTCTAAAAACCCCTCCCTGCGGAATTTCAAAAATATAGTTTTTGTCATTCTCGGCATCAAACTGTTTTAGGGCAACCGAAAGATGAGCGTCTGTATCACTGCTCGCCTTCGGATTTTTAAAGTGCCTGGCAATTAAAGGCAGTAACTGCACCGGGAATATCTCGGGTCTTATAAATGGAAGCATAAGCTTCTGGAAACACCTTTTCCACTCCTCCCCATGAGGTTTAATTTGCCTTCCAAAATGTTCAAAAGCCACCAGGTGTGCTATTTCATGAACCAGCGTAATAAGAAATCGATACTCGTTGAGACTTGCATTCACCGTAATTTGATGAACCCCTCCCGGCAAACTGCGGTAATCGCCATGTCGGGTTTTTCTTTCGTTCACAATTTTAAGGTGAATATTATTGGCCTTAATTAAGCCAAAAACTGGTTCAACAGCATGGGTAGGGATATATTTCTCAAGTATATGCTTCATTCCTGTTATGGTGTACTACTGGAAACCTGTAACAACTTACCGTTGTAAAATTTATTCCCGGTAAGAGAGAAATCGGCGATGTACCGGGCCATCTCAGCGGGTTGCAGAGGTGTCTTATAACCTGGAAAAGCCTCCTGGAGCATTTCCGTTTGTACCGCACCCAAAGCAAGTACGTTAAATGCGGGGCCGCTTTCTTTATATTCTTCAGCAAGGAGTTCTGTGAGTGTTATTACTGCACCTTTACTCGAGCTATATGCCGAAAGACCCGGAAATTTCATACTACCCTGCACTCCGCCCATACTGCTCACGGTAACTACATGCCCTTCTTTACTTATTAAAGGCAACAATTTTCTGGTAAGAGCGGCAACCCCAAAAACATTCACCTTGTACACGCTTTCAAACTCTTCGGAGGTTATTTCTTCAAAAGGTTTATTTATAATGGCACCTGCATTATTTATCAGGATGTCTACGCCGCCCCATTGCTCCTTCACAAAATCTGAAGCTTTCTGAAGGTCTTCTTCACTGGTAATATCAAATTCAAAGAAATGCACATTTTCAAGATCCAGTTTCTTAACAGCATCCTGATTTCGGGATAATGCAAGTACTTTATGCCCGGCCTGGGCCAGGATCTTTACAAGTTCTAAACCTATCCCCCGGCTGGTACCGGTGATCACAATCTTTTTCATTGCTCCTTAAGTTTTATTTCTTTTTGGGTGCTATTTGCCATACCGGCAATTCCCGGAATTATGGTTTCAATGAGGTTTTCCATATGAGCTACATCCATTTCTTCAAATTCATCTTTTACATGATGGTAATAGGGAAAATTTGTAAAGTCGAAAGTTGAGATGGTTTGTGCCGGCACATTGAATTCCTTAAAAAAGGGATAATTGTCACTTCTTTGGAAAAGACTGTACTGCTTGGCTTCAGGCAGAAATCCCAGCACCTGGGCTTCAGAATATTCATTGAATTTTTCGGCTAAATTGGAATTTTCATATCCGGTGAGGTACGCCAGGTAATCTCTACCCTTCATTGGCACCCCAATCATTTCAATATTGAACATGGTGTAGAGGTCAATTCCTTCAGCTCTGAATTCTTTTGCTAATTCGGCAGCTCCTACCAACCCCAATTCTTCCGCAGAAAAAAGGCTGAAAAGCATGCTCCTTTTCGGCGGATTTTCAGCAAAGAATTTAGCCAGCTCCAAAACCGCTGTAGTTCCCGAAGCATTGTCATTGGCACCATTGGCCAGGGAATCGCCTTCAAAAGGCTTGGCATGTCCCACATGATCGTAATGCGCGCCCACAATTATGTATTGATCTTTTAACTGAGGGTCTGTTCCCTCAACAAGGCCTACAAGATTATATCCTGTCAAACCTTTTACCTCAAAGGTATCTCTATAGGTGTCAAAAAAGGGTTTTACGCCCTGCTCTTTGAACACGTTCTCTATATATTGAGCAGCTTTCTCTATACCATCTGTACCCGTTGATCTTCCCTGAAGTTCATCGGAAGAAAGATATTTTAAGGCTGAAGAAATATCCTCTTCTAAAATGGCATTTTTGACACTCTCTTTTTGAAAAGAAACAGCGGCTGTCTCAGTAGCCACTTGTTTGGATTGCCCGCAGGCTGTAAAAACTAAAAAGCCTGCAGCTGCAAGACCGGTAAGGGTGAATTTTCTCATGCGGCTAAAGATAAAAAAATCCCGCGAGAAGCGGGATTTTTCGTTATTAGTCTGTAAATCTCCTTAGGCCAACATGGTCACAGGATTTTCAATATAGGTCTTAAGTGTTTCCAGGAACTGAGCCCCGGTTGCACCATCTACCGTACGGTGATCGCAGGCAAGAGTAAGCTTCATGGTATTTCCTACCACAATTTGCCCATTTCTCACTACCGGCTTCTCAACAATAGCTCCTACTGAAAGTATAGCGGAATTAGGCTGATTAATGATGCTGGTAAATTCTGTGATCCCGAACATTCCAAGATTAGAAACCGTAAAAGTACTGCCTTCCATTTCCTGGGGCTGCAACTTCTTGTTACGAGCTTTACCTGCAAGTTCTCTTACCTGTCCGCCAATTTGAGTTAGCGACATTTGATCTGCATATTTCAATACCGGAACAACGAGTCCTTCTTCAACCGCTACCGCAACTCCCATATGGATGTGTTTCGCAATTTTAGTAGTATCTCCTGTCCATTGAGAATTCACTTTTGGGTGTTTTCTCAAAGCCATCGCCGATGCTTTGATCACCAGGTCGTTAAAGGAAACCTTCACGTCTGGGATCTCATTGATCTGTTTGCGGTTAGCCATAGCACTAGCCATATCTACTTCAATAGTTAGGTAGTAGTGCGGTGCGTTATATTTAGATTCGGCAAGTCTCTTCGCAATAGTTTTGCGCATTTGAGAATTCTTCACCTCTTCAAAACTTTCTTCCCCGGCCGGAGTGTAAGCCTGTACCTGAGACGGCTGTGCCTGTTGTAGAGGCTGTGCCGCAGCAGCAGGTTTTGCCTCGGCAGCTTTTCCTGAAGTTTTATAATTCTCGATGTCTTTTTTGACAATACGATTGTTCTCTCCGGAACCTTTTACCTGAGAAAGATCGATACCAAGATCATCGGCCATCTTTTTGGCAAGCGGCGAAGCGAAAATTCTACTTCCATCTGAAGCTGTAGCCTCTTGCGAAGTCTCTTTAGAAGCTTCGGGCTTTTCTTCTTTTTTCTCTTCGGTGCTTTTTGAAGCTGCAGGTTTTGATGCCCCTCCCGACTTAACTATTGATGAAACATCTGTTCCTTTTGGGCCAATAATAGCCAGAACAGCATCTACAGGTGCAGTTTCTCCTTCCTGAATCCCTACGTACAATAAAGTACCGGAATAGAAAGATTCAAACTCCATAGTTGCTTTATCGGTTTCAATTTCGGCAAGGATATCTCCTTCCTCAACCTCATCTCCTTCTTTCTTGATCCAGGAAGCAACTGTTCCCTCTTCCATAGTGTCACTAAGGCGTGGCATTCTCACTACTTCTACACCTTCAGGAATTTCACCTCCTTCAGCATCATCTTCAGAAGAATCTGAATCAGATGAAGCTTCAGGTTTTTCTTCAGTTTCAGATTTTGAATCTTCTTTAGGAGCATCTGCTTTCCCATCCAAAAGTGAGGAAATATCCTCTCCTTCTTCTCCTACTATTGCCAGTAGGGTATCTACAGGGGCAGTTTCTCCTTCTTCAATTCCTATATGCAATAAGGTACCTTCGTAGAAAGATTCAAATTCCATAGTTGCCTTATCGGTTTCGATTTCGGCAAGAATATCCCCTTCTTCAATTTTGTCACCTTTTTGTTTTAGCCACTTAGCAACAACACCTTCTTCCATGGTGTCGCTAAGGCGCGGCATTTTAATTACTTCAGCCATAATTCTTTATAGTTTATGGGGTAAAAACGGATAATCCTTTTGTTCGTAGACTACATCATACAACTGCTGCACATCTGGAAAATCAGATTCTTCAGCAAACTTCTCACATTCAGCAACCAGGTCTTTAACTTTCTTGTCTATAGCCTTGATTTCTTTATCTGTAGCGTACTTGTTCTCTTTGATGATATCCTTCACCTGGGTAATAGGATCAATTTTTTGGTACTCGGCTACCTCCTCTTTGGTACGGTATTGCTGTGCATCACTCATAGAGTGACCACGATAGCGATACGTTTTCAATTCAAGGAAGGTTGGACCTTCACCTTTACGTGCTCTTTTAATAGCTTCGTCAAGAGCTTCGGCTACCTTTTCTGGATTCATTGCATCAACAGGCCCACATGGCATGTCATATCCAAGACCCAGCTTCCAGATCTCTGTACTTTTTGAAGTACGTGCCACCGAGGTACCCATCGCATACCCGTTGTTCTCTACACAGAAAACCACAGGCAGGTTCCATTTCACAGCCATGGTGAAAGTTTCATGAAGGGAACCCTGTCTTGCAGCACCATCACCAAGAAAGGTTAAGGTTACTGCGTCTCTTTTAAAATATTTATCTGCAAAGGCAAGACCGGCACCAAGAGGAATTTGACCTCCAACAATACCATGCCCACCATAAAAGCGGTGCTCTTTTGAGAAAATATGCATGGAACCACCCATACCGTGAGAGGTACCGGTTTTCTTTCCATACAACTCGGCCATCACCCTTCTTGGATCCACACCCATCCCAATTGGCTGCACGTGGTTTCTATAGGCAGTGATCATTTTGTCTTTTGACAAATCCATTACGTGCAATGCACCTGCAAGTATTGCTTCCTGCCCGTTGTAAAGGTGCAAGAAACCTCTTACCTTTTGCTGAATATACACTTGAGCCAGTTTGTCTTCAAACTTCCGCCAAAACAGCATGTCCTCATACCACTTTATGTAAGTGGCTTTTGTTATTTTCTTCATTTAACTACTTATTTTTTAGGCTAAGCGATGCTTGCGCCAAGCGAAACACAAAAATACTATTTTCAAAAGGAACTAAAAACAGTTTCCTATTGAAAAAGCGCGAAAACGTTATAGGTATGTACTGTCAAATATGAGCGGCAAAAGATCGGACACAGATTGCGCCTTTACCACCTTGCCTTTCTCTCCCATAAAGAAGATCTCGATAGGCTGATCCTGCTTTACTTCATACTCGGCAATAGCCTGCCTGCACGACCCGCAGGGCGGGGTGGGAACAGCGACTTCCTGCTTCTCAGATCGCGCCGTTAAAGCCATTTTTAAGATCCTGGTGTTTGGGTATTTTGCGCCTGCATAAAAGATTGCAGTTCTTTCGGCACATAAACCCGCCGGATAGGAGGCATTTTCCTGATTACTTCCGGTTACCACTTCCCCATTTTCAAGAAGAATCGCGGCTCCTACTTTAAATTGTGAATATGGAGAGTAGGATTTCTCCCTTGCATCAATCGCCTCCTGCATCAGTTTTTGTACATCATCGGGCAATTCAGCGTTATTTTCGTAGACTACAAGGTCGGCACTTATTGTTATTTTTTTCATTCCTGTTCTTTATCTAGAAAAAATCTCCCGTAACTAAAATAGTCCGGGAGCTTGTTATTTCCTCGTTTTGAGGCACAAAGTTAGGTAATAATCAAAAGAATACCAGAAATTTAATCTTACTACTAATATTGAGCGTATTGTTCTCCAAAGTTAAAGGTCAACCCAAATCTCAAGGTCCCTTCTAACGGACTCACTACTTCGGAAGTTGAAAAGAGGTAAGAAAGATCAATATCTACAATATTATGTCTAAAACCGGCACCAAAAGAAATAAATTCCCGTGAACCTTTTTCCGGGCTTTCATGGAAATATCCTGTTCTAAGGGAAAACACTTCCTCATATACATACTCGGCCCCTATTGCATAAGTAACCTCCTTAAGTTCTTCACTAAAACCATCGGGCGCATCTCCAAAAGATTTAAAAATTCCTTCAATAGCACCTATAGAGTTGTATTCCTGAATATCTTCGGCATCCCTGTCGCCGTCATTGTCAAAATCTTTAGGGGTAGGCACCAGGAGCTTATTGAATTCGAGGTAAGTTCCTATCCGGTTAGAATTATCAAGGATAAAATCAAAACCACCACCAAGTTTTAAATTTGTGGGGATAAAGTTTTCCTGCCCCCCAGCATCATATTTTATTTTAGGACCTATGTTCGCAATATTGACACCCGCTCTCCAGCGACCGTCAAACTGGGTAAATGTGATGCGGTCACTTTGGTAAAAAGCTGAGACATCTACACCAAAGGTATTTGCCGCACTGGCATCGGGATCAAGTTCTGCAATCTTAAGATCGGAGCGAAGGAATCTTCCCGCCACAGCCATAGAAAAATGATCACTTAACTTAAGGGCATATGAAAGGTCGAGCGTAAATTCATTCGGACTGAGAATCCTCGCAACTTCATCAGGATAGTCACGGGCCTCAATGTTCCCCATGCTAAAATACTTTAAACTTGCTCCAAAGGCGCTTCTATCACTTATTCGGTTATAATAGGTAACATTCCCAAGAAAGATATCATTTACAAGCTCACTCAAATAAGGAGTATAATTCACCCCCAGGCCTTGCTTACTTTCCACAAAAACATATTTTGCCGGATTCCACTGTTGCGAGTAGGCATCGGCAGAAGTTGCCACCCCCTGGTCACCCAACCCTGCAGCACGCGCATCGGCTGCTATCATTAAAGTAGAAGCCGCCGTGGTGATCACCCGGTTACGCTCTTCCTGAGCAAAAGATTTCCCACCAACGAGCAAAATCACCGCAAAGGTGTAGAGTGAAATTTTTTTCATAAGACTATTAATAATTAACAAATATACCTGAAAACCTTTAGAATGTATTATTCGAACCGAATTTCTGCTTTTACCATAATATTACTTATAACGTTTAATTTAACAGAAGCTTGTGCAGCAACTCTAAATTCTTCCATCACACCTGTTATAAGCGAAAATACAGAGTTTTAAATTGTAACTAATTCAACTCAAGCTTAAAGAAAAGAAAAAAGTTATCAAAAAACCACTACTTTTGCGTCTTAATGCATCTCAAAGTTTGATTAGCTGTTTTTACAGCCCATAAAATAATTACCTAAAAGGTGCGTTATCATAAAGATTTTCAGGAAACTACAGGATGCTGTTTCAGTTGAAATAATCTTGGTAGTTTTGCGTTAATTACTATATTGCAGAGCCTTAATTGCTATAAAAGATAATGTGAATATGAGAAATAAAGTTGCTGTAAAAGCTCTTTTTGCCATCGCTTTGAGTGCTGGACTTTTTAGCTGTAACAACTCAAGGGATTACAAAGATAACTCCCGGGCTACGGGTTGGGACATCAACTCCAAAGAGGGTGGTTTTAATTACAATGCCGATTATGATGAGCAGGATGCAGGCCCAGGCCTCGTCTTTGTTGAAGGAGGAACCTTTACAATGGGAAGAGTGCAGGATGATGTGATGCACGACTGGAATAACACGCCCACCCAACAACACGTTCAGTCTTTTTACATGGATGAGACCGAAGTGACCAATCTAATGTACCTCGAATATCTCGATTACCTTAAAAGGGTATACCCTCCAAGCGAAGAGAGATATAGAAATATTTATCATGGCGCCCTACCCGATACCCTTGTATGGAGAAACAGGTTAGGTTATAATGAAACCATGACCAATAACTACCTGCGTCACCCGGCATACGCCAACTATCCTGTAGTGGGAGTGAGCTGGATACAGGCAGTTGAATTTAGTAAGTGGAGAACTGACAGGGTGAACGAACTGCGTCTTGAAAAGCAGGGTTATACTGCTGAAGGCGCACGTTTTGCTGCTGAACCCGGACAGGGCTTTAGCACAGAAACTTATCTAAACGCACCTAATCAAGTATATGGAGGTGATGAAGAAATATTGAGGGGTGGTAAAAATGCGGACCGTTTTGAGGTGGAAGGAAACGCCGACGACGGGACAGATGCAAAAAACCTTTACGTACAGCGTAAACACGGAGTGTTGCTACCAGAATATCGTCTTCCTACCGAAGCCGAATGGGAATACGCAGCTCTTTCCCTTGTGGGAATTAGAAATTACAATGTTTACCGCGGAAGAAAAAAATATCCATGGGATAGCCAGTACACCCGAAGTGGTGATGCCAGAAAACGTGGTGACCAAATGGCCAACTTCAAGCAGGGAGATGGGGATTACGGCGGAATTGCCGGATGGAGCGATGATGGTGCCGATATTACTGCCGAAGTAAAATCTTACGAACCAAATGACTTCGGACTTTACGATATGGCCGGAAACGTGGCTGAGTGGGTTGCTGACGTTTACCGCCCTATAGTAGATGACGAATTTAACGACTTTAACTACTACCGCGGAAACGTGTATACAAAGCACGCTATCACCGAAGATGGAACTGTGAAAGTTTTAGGCGTTGATGAAATAGAATATGACACTCTAAGCAATGGAAGAATAGTAGCAAGAAACCTTCCGGGAGAAATTAAAACTGTTCCAATCACACCCGAAGACACTTACCTGCGCACCAACTTCAACGAAAGTGACCAGAGAAACTTTAGAGATGGCGACAGAAATTCCAGCAGGTACTACGACTCTTTTGGAGATGAAGCCACGGCAGATCCCAATAAACGCATGTACAACTCTCCGGTTCATACAGCCAGCGTAGACAGCCTGGGAGGTCAAAGCCTTCAATATGATCAGTCTACAGGACGTACAACTTTAGTAGACGACAACGTGAGGGTTTATAAAGGAGGTTCATGGAGAGACCGTGCTTACTGGTTAGATCCTGCTCAAAGAAGATATTTCCCACAAGATATGGCAACCGATTATATCGGGTTTAGAAATGCGATGTCTCGTGTAGGCTCAAAATCTTTAAATAAAAACAAGACCGCAAGAGATTAATCTTCAGTCAAAATATTAATGAAAAGAGGCTGTCTGAAAAGGCAGCCTCTTTTTTGTATAAAAAGTTATAGCTGCTTATTTTTAGGCTATGAGCAGAA
>NZ_JAPJDA010000018.1 GCF_026241755.1 Salinimicrobium profundisediminis | reverse complement strand
TTCTGCTCATAGCCTAAAAATAAGCAGCTATAACTTTTTATACAAAAAAGAGGCTGCCTTTTCAGACAGCCTCTTTAAATATTACTACAAAAAATTTATTCGGTAACTACAGCATCTTGCTCTGTTACTCCACTGTTTTCGTTAAGTTCTTTAAGGATCTCCTGAGTGATATCAAGCCCTTCCTCGGCATACATGATATTAGCCGATTCGTTTGATCCAAAGATGTAGGTGTAATCATTTTCTTCACCATAAACCTTTACAAAATCTTTCACTTTGGTAATAAGGGAATCAATAACCTGATCTCCTTCCTGTCTTAGCTGCCCGCTTCTCATTTGCTGTTGCTGCTGAAGCATTTGCTGCTTTCTCATCAACTCATCCTGCGCAGCCTGTCTTTCGGCTTCAGACATGGTTGCCGCGTTATCTCTAAACGCCATAACTTCCTGCTGAAATCCTTGTGCAGCCGAATCAAGTTCTCTTTTTAAACTTTCAGACCTCTGGCTAAAATCGGCTTCCACCTCTTTCATTTCTGAATACTCCTGAATTAGAACAGTAGTATCAACATAAGCAGTTTTCTGATTATTGCAACTGGTAAATATTGCCCCCATTGAAAGGACCAAAAATAATTTTTTCATTTTTAAGTTTGTTTAGTTTCGCAGCAAAAGTAAGAAAGCATTTCCATTCCTTACTGAAAAAGCCAAAATTCTGATGCGATAAGTAAATTTAATAATAACTGAAGTTGAAATTTAAAAAAGCTATCGAAAATGGCTTTTTAAAGAGGTGAAAATAAGCTTCATCTTTAAAAATACAATCTACGACACCTCCTATGCTGAAAAAGTCGCTTAAATCACTTTAAAATGCGTTTTAGTTGTTTTTTCTGAAGAAGTAAGCCACCGAAGAATAGTTTCCAGAAGATTTAGCCTTAAAATTTGAAATTGCTCCCTTCCAAACCGCCTTGAGTACATTTGAAGTACCTGAAGCATATTTTTCTGAAAGTAGACTTACATAAAACGAATCGAAAAAAAGCCCTTTTTGAGAGGTAAGTAAAAAACCTGATGAATTAAATATCTTCTCTATTGCTGAAGGTGAGAAATGGTAAAGATGCCTTGGCACATCATAAGCCGCCCAGTGCTCTTTATATTTTTGCGCATCATCACTTTTAAAATTCGGTACTGCGATTACAAGAAGTCCGTCGGGTTTTAATAACCGGTATAACTCCTCAATCTGCTCTTCAAGATTAGGTACATGTTCCAGGACATGCCACATGGTAATTACATCAAAACTACCTGAAGAAAATTCGCGGGTTTCTTCTTCCAGCTCCACTCCTTTTTTTGAAGCCAGAGCCCTTGCTCCAGAATTAGGTTCTGCTCCAAAAACTTTCCATCCCCGTTTTTTTGCAGCCAAAAGAAAATTTCCCGTTCCCGCACCAACATCAAGAATTTTTACCTTGCCCGTTTTCTCCTGGGCTATCCAGTTCAATTTCCTGGAAAGCATAAGGTTTTTTACCTGCTGGTAAATCTTATCAAAAAATCCCCTTTTTGAATCGGTATGCGAGATGTAAGATTCACTTTTATAATAGTCGGGTAAACGCTCCAGATTTGGCTGAGGAAAGGTGGCTAAAAGATCCAGGTCTTTTGCCTTCCTCAACTCAAAAAATTCTCCGCTTACAGTATGATCTTTACATACAAGTACAGGTTGTTCAGAAAATTTGAGTGGTAACATTGAATGAATTTAGAAGATGTTCCACGTGGAACGATTAATTTTATCGACCCATGTAAACCAGTAAAACAGAAATATCATTCGGGCTCACCCCACTAATTCTTGAAGCCTGTGACACCGATGTTGGTTTCACCTTCTTCAGTTTTTCACGTGCTTCATAAGACATAGATTTGATCCTGGAATAATCAAAATCATTAGGAATTTTGATTCCTTCTAGCCTGTGAAGCTTATCTGCATTGTTCTTCTCCTTCTCAATATACCCGGAATATTTCACCTGAATTTCGGTTTGTTCAAGTACTTCCTCGTTCAGGTCATTTTCCTGAATGTACTCATCTACTCCACTAAAAGTTCGGATATTCTGCATGTCAATATTTGGCCTGGAGAATACTTTAAAGATCTTATCACTTTGCTTCATGGGAGCCGAATTATTTTCTTCAAGCACCACATTGGCTTCTTCAGGAGCAACACTGGTCTCCTTCAAAAATTCAACAAAAGCATAAGATTTGGATTTCTTCTCCTCCATCTTCCGCAGTCTTTTTTCAGAAGCAAGACCAATATCAAACGACTTTTTAGTAAGCCTGAAATCGGCATTATCCTGTCTCAACAGCGTACGATATTCGGCTCTTGAAGTAAACATTCTATAAGGCTCTTCTGTTCCTTTTGTGATAAGATCATCAATAAGAACTCCGATATAAGCTTCGCTGCGCTGCAGGATAAACTCTTCTTTTTCCTGCACTTTTAAAGCCGCATTTATTCCTGCCATCAAGCCCTGAGATCCGGCTTCTTCATAACCTGTAGTTCCGTTAATTTGTCCGGCGAAATAAAGTCCGTTAACCAGTTTGGTTTCCAGGGTATGTTTTAACTGGGTGGGCGGGAAATAATCGTATTCGATAGCATAACCCGGTCTAAAGAATTTCACGTTTTCAAATCCGGCGACCGAACGCAAAGCTTTAAACTGCACATCTTCGGGCAGCGAAGTAGAAAATCCGTTGATATACATTTCAACTGTATTCCAACCTTCAGGTTCTATAAAAAGCTGATGCCTGTCTTTATCAGCAAAACGATTGATCTTATCTTCGATTGAAGGACAGTATCGTGGACCAATACTTTTAATTCGACCGTTAAACATTGGGGAACGATCAAAGCCTTCCTTTAAAAGATTATGCACCTCGGGAGAGGTGTAAGACATGTAACAGGATCTCTGTTTTGTAAGAGGTTTTGTTTCGTCAAGATAAGAGAATTTAGCCGGCACATCATCGCCCGGCTGCTCAGTCATTTTTGAATAATCTAAAGATCTTCCATCAACACGTGGCGGGGTTCCGGTTTTCATTCTTCCGGCCTCAAAACCCAGCTGAACCAATTCTTCGGTAATTCCGGTAGCAGCTCTTTCCCCTGCTCTTCCTCCTCCAAATTGTTTTTCACCAATATGAATAAGACCATTTAAAAAAGTACCGTTGGTAAGGATAACACTCTTCGCTTTTATCTCTATTCCTAAAGAGGTTTTTACACCCACTACTTTATCACCTTCAATGATAAGACCAGAAACCATTTCCTGATAGAAATCGAGATTGGCTGTTGCCTCCAACCTAAGTCGCCAATGTTCAGCAAACATCATCCGGTCGCTTTGCACCCGCGGACTCCACATAGCAGGTCCTTTAGATTTATTGAGCATCTTAAACTGAATGGCACTGGTATCACTCACCAGCCCGCTATAGCCACCAAGTGCATCAATTTCCCGAACAATTTGACCTTTTGCAATCCCACCCATTGCAGGATTACAACTCATTTGTGCGATGTTTTGCAGGTTCATGGTCACCAAAAGTGTGCTGCAACCCATATTGGCTGCGGCCGCAGCGGCCTCACTTCCGGCATGACCGGCTCCTACAACTATTACATCATATTTTTCCTGAAACATAAATTTTTCTCTATTGTTCCACGTGGAACATTTGCATTTTTTCCTCTTCTTTTTGTCGCATTAACTGCGCTTCATCTTGAGATTTATCCTTGTATCCGCACAGGTGCAGTATACCGTGAATAATTACTCGTTGAAGCTCCTCGCTGAAAGTAACATTATATTCTGTTGCATTCTCCTCTACCCTTTGAGTGCTTATAAAAATATCTCCATTGAGAATGTTGCCAACCGAAGTATCAAAACTAATAATGTCGGTGAAAGTATCGTGATCGAGATACTGCTGGTTTATGTCAAGCAGGTAATCATCATCACAAAAAATAAAACTGATCTCTCCAGTCTTTTTCCCTTCAGATGCAATCACTCTTTTAATCCAATTCTCGTGGTTTGAAGCCTCCTTCAGTTCGAAGGAATTTTCAGAATAAAAATTAATTATCTCGTCGTTCAAAATATTCTTTTACTTTCAGTTTATAAACGGGGCGCAAAGGTAAGCTTTGTCGGTTTAAAATTTCAGTCGCATTAAAATATTCTTTGGCCCGTTCCCTTAGCGCCTTAGTCTCATTAATAAGCTCATCCTTACCAGTGGTAGATTCCCTTTCGGGTTTCTTATTCTGCTGAAGTTTTGCACGTTCCAATTCCAGCAATTTATGTTCCAATTGCTGCATTCTTTGTAAAATATCTTCACTAAAACCTTTTTCCAGAAGCTTCTTCTCAATTTGCTCCATATCTTTCTTTACTGAGTTTTCGGCTCCCTTATTTCCTTCTTTTCTCAACTGTTCTTCCAGTGCCTTTCTAAGCATTTGCTGCTCCTTAAAGATCCTGAACAATTCTCCACTTTCTTCTTCACTACCTTCCCCTTGCTTCCCGGTATTCTTCTCTTTCCCCTTCTCAAGCTGCTCATTCATTTCACCATTGAGTTGTTTCTGCTTCTGAATAATATCCTGAAGCTGCTCCCCCTGCCCTTCTCCATTTGAAGGGGAAGACTGTAGCATATCTTCCATATTCCCCAAAATATCGCTTAATAAATAGGCCAGATCGTTAGCTCCGGTTACCACGTACTGCTGACTGCTCAATCCTCTTCTTAGATCATTTTGGGCAAGCCTGTCCAGGGTTTGATCAAGACTGTAATCTACATCAATAAGCTTTTTGGTAATGGGTTCGCTAATCATTTCATTGCGCAAAGCCAAAGCATATAAACTATCATCAACATGCTTAAAATTTTCCCTGAGTAGATCCTGCCGCCGTATTCTCCCGGGAAAAGAAGCATTGTCCATGCCCGCTTTTTTGAAATCTTCCATAAGGTCTTCCTGGCCAAAAGAAAAAGTGACAAGATTATCCAGGATTTGCCTTAGCATGGCAACATCTTCCTGCATTTGCTGCATCTGTCCCTGCTGCATTTGTTGCTGCATCTTTTGGCTCATTTGTCGCAGTTGCTCTGCAGCCTTTTTCTGTTCCTTTTTCGCCGCTCCCCTATCCTGTTTTTCAAGTGCCTCTTTCGCCTTTTTCTGGGTCTCTTTTACATCCTCCTGCTCCTCCTTATTTTCGGGTAATTCCAGCGGCTTTTTCAAATCCTGGTTTTCCTTTTGTAACTGCGACATTTCCTCGAACAGTTCTTGTGTTTCTTTTGAAAGCGAATCTTGTGCAGCTTTATTATTCCCGTTCTCCTTTTGCGACAACTCCTCCTGCTCTGTAGCCAGTTCATCTAACTTTTCGGCGATACGTGCCGACTTTTCCTGAACATAATACTTCTTCGTTAGTTCAAGTAACTGTTCAAGACTGCGTTCCTGGTTCCGGGAATTTTTTGACAGCTCCTCCAGTTTCTCCTGTAAACCTTCCTTCTGGATCTTTTCTGAATACTTCTCCAGTTCCTCCAGCAATTCCTCATTCTTTTCAAGCTCCTCTTTCCTGTTTGAAAGCCGTTCCTCAAGTTCTTCTTTAAGATTCTCATTTTGCGGAGCAACTTCTTCCTGAAGATTTCTTTTAAGTTTTTCGGTAAAATTTTCCATCAGGCGGTTCTGCTGTTTTTGCCTTTCCAGGAAATTCTCAAGCTTTTGCCGGTCATTGTAATTTAGCTCCTGCTTTTCTTTTTCAAGCCGCGACAACTCATTCAATTCTTTTTCTGAAAGCTTCATCTTCTCAAGCGAACCATCTATTCCCTCTATAGCCTCTCGTTGTTCCTGAAGTCTTTCCTGCTTTTCTTCACTGTCAGTTTTCTTACGATAGCTAAAAAGTCGGCTTTTTGAGCTTTTATAACCATTAAGTACGTCATTATCAACCACTTCGAAGTAAAATTGGTAAGATTTACCTTCTTCAAGATCCAGGGTATCAGGAAATATGCTTACAAATTCCCCTACATTTCCATTTCTATGAGGAAGGGGCAGCTTTTTTGCCATTTTTGGCACCTCAGTTTCCTGAATAACCATATTCACTTCGGAAATACCATAATCATCAGAGAACTTTCCGAAGAAATATTGCAGATCGGGATTTAAAGAATCAATTTGATGTTCCAGCTGAAGTTGGGGATATTCATCCTTTACACTTTCAATCCCGTAAGCAAGTTTCTCAAAATTCTGAACCTGCTCGTTCGAAGTACTTATATTGTAGTCAACAGAATTGCGAATTTGCTTTTGCAACATAAAAACCTGTCCGTTCTTTTGAAACTGGTAAATACTATCCTGTAATGCCATTTCTACCACCTTGGTGGCCGAAGTCTCCACCTCCCAATTCACCAAAGTACCTTCGGGAACGGTTGCATTTCCGGTTCCTTCAACAACCTCCTCCCCCAGCCCGGTATGTGGAGGATATTTAAGAATCATCTTCAAATTCCGCATTTTTGGCACCTCTACAACTCCGACTCTATAGTTGGCCGACCTCACTTCATTTGCCGACAAATTGAAACTGAAGGATTCCTGCGCCGGCTCAAAAGTGTATTCAAAAGTGCCGGGAGAAACACGTTTCATAAAATAGTTTTGCCCATCATAGTTCACAGAAACATCTTGCGGCACCATCCTGCCACTTGTACTCACCCTGATGGTGAGTGGCTCATTCTCCCGAATTTGTAATTGTTCATTGTGAAGCTGAAAAGAAAATGGAGCCGGTGGCTGGTAGGCAGTTTTGTAATGTACCACCCTTTCGTAACTCCCCGAGAAAACTTCAGTTCTCCCCGAAAGCACAACCAAAAGAATAATGATAAACGGAATTGCAGCGTATTTTAAATACGGCAGGTTCTTCTTAAAATTTATCGCCATAGAGAAAGGAACCGGCTTTAACTGCCGCGCCTTTTGATCTATAGATGCCAGTAGGAGATCACTCTTCTGGTCATTTTTACTAAGCTGAAGAAGGTTGAGCAGCTTGTCATTCACTTCAGGAAAATACTTCCCGATAATGCGCGAAGCTTCAGTATAACCAATTCCGCGAGAAATTCTGAAGAGCTTTAGTAATGCATAAACGATAAACCTTCCGAAGAGAAAGAGTTCTACACCAATAAAACTCCAGAACAACACACTGCGGCCTGTTGGATTTAACCAAAACAGGTGTTCTATAAAAAGGGTGGCCAAAAAATAGAGCAGGCCAATGGCAACAAAAAAGATGAAACCCTTTAAAAGTTCGTTGAGATAGAACTTCCTTATAAAGGCCTCCAGCTTTTGTCTTAAGATCTCAAAATTGTCCATGCTCCTCCCCTTTTTTGAATCTTCTAAAATTACAATTAATTCAATAATTAAAACAAACTCTCACATTTACAGTGCCATTTCGAGAACCTAAAGAATCCTTTATCTTTGTGCAATAAAACCAGCTTTATGTCTACAGAAAAAGTAAGAGTGCGTTTTGCACCAAGCCCCACGGGGCCGCTACACATAGGAGGAGTAAGAACTGCACTTTTCAACTACCTGTTTGCTAAAAAACACGGCGGAGATTTCATTCTTCGTATTGAAGATACAGACCAGGCCAGGTATGTTGAAGGCGCCGAAGATTATATTATAGAATCCCTTAACTGGTGCAACATCCCCTTTGATGAAGGCCCCGGAAAGGAAAAAGATGCCGGGCCCTACCGCCAAAGTGACCGAAAACACCTCTACCGCGAGTATGCTGAAAAGCTTTTAGCTTCGGGAAATGCATATTACGCTTTTGATACTGCGGAAGAACTCGATAAACACAGGGAAGATCACGAAGCCCAGGGAAAGACTTTTATCTACAACTGGCATAACAGGGGAAAACTGAAGAATTCTCTCGCCCTGCCTGAAGCTGAAGTAAAACAAAAAATTGAAGCCGGAGAACCTTACGTGATTCGCTTTAAATCTCCCGAGAATGAAACCTTGCAGCTAAAAGATGAGATTCGGGGAGAAATGACTATTGAAACCAAGATCCTTGACGATAAAGTACTTTTTAAGAGCGACGGGATGCCAACCTATCACCTCGCCAATATTGTTGATGATCATTTAATGAAGATCACGCACGTAATAAGGGGAGAAGAATGGCTGCCTTCTCTTGCCCTGCATGAGCTACTCTACCGCGCATTTGGCTGGGCGGCTCCTAAATTTGCACACCTGCCCCTTATTTTAAAGCCACAGGGTAAAGGGAAATTGAGCAAGCGAGACGGAGACAAATTAGGATTTCCGGTATTTCCGCTGGAATGGAAAGATCCAAAATCGGGTGATATCTCGAGCGGATACCGCGAAGAAGGGTATTATCCGGAAGCTGTTGTCAATATGCTGGCCCTTTTAGGCTGGAATGCCGGTGGCGGAACAGAAAAAGAGATCTACAGCCTCGAAGAATTGACCCACGCCTTTAGCCTGGAGCATGTTTCTAAAGGTGGCTCTAAGTTTGATCCCGAAAAAACCAGGTGGTTTCAACATCACTATATGCAGGAAACCGGAAATGAACAAATTGCAGCCGATCTTGTAGATCTTCTGAAAACAAAAGATATCTCCACAACTCCCAAATATGCACAGCACATTGTATCACTTTTAAAGGAAAGAACCACCTTTTTAAGCGATTTTTGGAACCAGGGCAGCTACTTCTTCACTGCTCCTGAGAACTATGACGAGAAGGCGGTAAAAAAGGCCTGGAAAGAAGATACGCCACAAATCCTTCAGCAGGTCATAGAAATATTGGAAAATACTGAAGATTTTTCTGCTGAAAATGTGCAGGACCGGGTAAAATCCTGGATCACTTCCGAAGGAATTGGTTTTGGAAAGGTCATGCAGCCCTTCAGGATCTCTCTGGTAGGCGCCATGCAGGGACCAGATGTTTTTGATATCGCAGCTGCCATTGGAAAAGAAGAAACAGTTGCCCGCTTACAAAAAGGAAGGCAACAGTTCTAGCTTTCAAAATTATCTAACAAAAAAGCCATTTTTGAGACCTCTCAAAAATGGCTTTTTTAATGAGTTATATTTTTTATCTAGAGATAGAAAGTGATGCCTCCTGCAATTATGCTCATACTTCCTTTAAAAGAAGGAACCGAAGCATCTGTCTCCTGCAGGTTCTCATCGTTAAGACCTTTCAGGAAGTTGTTGATACCGTATTGATATTGCGCCCACAACTTAAGAGATTCCCATCCCCCACTTAATCCTACTGCCAGGTTAAAATTGAAAGTAGATACATCTTCAATGTCGGTGGCAGTGATATCATAATCACCTACATAATATAGTTCCTTGTCCTGCCTGGCCTCCATTTTGCCATTTACCTGCACTACCGGCCCGGCTTCAATACTTAAATAGTGATCAATCAACTTGTAACTTGCAAAGAAATTCCCCTGCACCCCAATCATATTGTATTCTATAGGAGATGCTTGAGAGGTTGCTTCAATTTTTTCCCGCCCATCAATATCTACTCTAAAATCATAAAAATTTATTCCATAAACGAATTGCCAGTTGTTATAAAAGGAAGCGCGGGTTGTAAAACCTGCTGTCCAACTGGTCTTTGAAGTCACCCCCAGCTCATTGGTCGTAATATTAAAATGATTTACACCGCCCTGCAGGCCCAACCTGTTGTACTCGCCATCCCAAAGCTTTCGCTGTGCCTGGCTACTTAGGGTAAAACATAAGATTCCCATTAAAAGAATAACTTTTTTAAGATCCATAGGTATGATTTGAGAAATGAACGGCTAATGTAGGAGAATATTTTTATATCTTTCGTTAAAATAATCTTACAGCCATGATATCCACCATCTTATCTGCAGTCTTTATTGTCTTCGCATTAATCATTCTTTTTTCGGGAATATTTACCGTTAAACAACAGACTGCTGCTGCCATTGAACGCTTCGGAAAATTTCAGCGGGTAAGCAGCAGCGGACTCCATTTTAAAGTTCCGGTAATTGACCAGATTGCTGGCCGAATCAATCTAAAAGTGCAGCAACTTGATGTTCTTGTAGAGACCAAAACCAAAGATGATGTTTTTGTAAAACTTAAAATATCTGTACAGTTCCAGGTCATGATTTCCCGCATTTATGATGCCTTTTACAAACTTGAAAATTCACATGAACAAATCACCTCTTATGTGTTTGATGTGGTGCGTGCAGAAGTGCCAAAAATGAAGCTAGATGACGTATTTGAGCGCAAGGACGATATCGCTATTGCTGTAAAACGGGAGCTTAACGAGGCTATGGAAGAATATGGTTATGACATCATTAAAACATTAGTAACAGATATTGATCCCGATATACAGGTAAAAGCCGCTATGAACCGCATCAATGCTTCGGAAAGGGAAAAAGTTGCTGCGGAATATGAAGCTGAAGCCGAAAGGATCAAAATTGTTGCCAAGGCCCGTGCCGAAGCCGAAAGTAAACGCCTACAGGGACAGGGAATTGCCGACCAGCGACGTGAAATTGCCCGCGGTCTTGAAGAAAGTGTTGATGTATTAAATAACGTGGGTATCAACTCCCAGGAAGCATCTGCTCTTATAGTGGTTACCCAGCATTACGACACACTCCAGTCTTTAGGGGAAGAAACCCAGAGTAACCTTATCCTCCTGCCAAATTCCCCACAAGCCGGAAGCGATATGCTTAATAACATGATTGCCTCCTTCACTGCTTCCAATCAAATTGGAGAAGCCATGAAAAAAGAAAATGCGCTAAAAGAGAAGAAACGAAAAGAGAAAGAAGAGCGTAAGAAAAGGGAACTTCCTCCACAACCACCTGTTGAAGATCAGGATGAAGAGGATTCTCCTCAGGAGTAGTTATTTGAACTTATCTCCTATAAAGCCCAGCACCGAGGTAGCGCCTTTGAGCACATAGCGGTTCTTTAGCACACTATCGGCAGCGTCTTTTAAAATACGTTTGGGGGAGAGACTTTCTTTTGTTTGATTATAGCTCAAAAGGACTTTCTCCTTATCAATCTCCTTTTGGAGCTTCAAAAGTTTAAGATCCCGGTCTATTTCTTTGAAATTTTTATACTCTCTCATTGTCCTTAATTATGATTTCGTCGGTTTCGAAGTCTTTCTGAGGAGTAAACTCATGATGTTCTTTATGCTTAGGCTTCTTTTCAGGCTCCTGGAAGAACTTTTTTGAAGCTCCCGGTAAGATGGCCTTCATAAGCACTTTACTTCCGAAGAAAACAAAGAAAAGTATCAGTAAAAGGTAAATACCTGCCACAATGAAGAACCCACTGCTGGGAGAATCTATCCAGTTACTAAGTGCAACAGCAACGGCAATAGAAAAAAATAAGACAAAAAAGAGCGCAAAAAGAGCTATTGCAGCGCCTTTAATGGCGGCAATAGCTCCCTGCATACTTTTATTAAAGAGGTCAAGTTTGTAGTACTCTGCACTGCTATGTGCAAGAGCCCTGACATTCTCTTTTAATTGTTGAAGGTTGTTAGATATTCTTCCAAATGCCATAAAGCCTAGACTGCAGCATTACCTGTATTCTTATCTCCTTTGGAAGCTACGCTTTCTTCAATGTTAGCTTTATCATCTCCTCCACCTTTGCGATCTTTCTGAAATTTGGCATTTTGCCTTTTCAGTTCATCAAGCTTTGATTCAAGGCTGCTAAGGATCTCATCTGCTTTATAGCTGGCTGAAGACAGGGTTTCATCCAGTCTCTGCTCAAAATCTGATTTTGCTTTTTTGGCTTTTTGACTGAGATTTGAAGAGGTCTCACGATATCGCTTGTTTAAATCATCCTGCGTTTTTCTTGCATTCTCCCCAAGCTTTCTCCTGGTTTCCTCTCCACTTTCAGGCGCATATAACATTCCAAGGCCGGCTCCAATTGCTGCCCCGGTTAGCAATGCTAAAAATGTACTTCCTGATTTTGCCATGATATTGTTGATTATTAAGATTAATACTACAACCAAATATACTTTAATGTGAGCTGTAGCGCTGTTAATAACCGGTTAATATCCAAAATCCAATGCTAAAATATTCTTAATTGGAGAGATACCTCTTCTAATTGCCATTTTTGCCACCCCATGAATCCCTCAAGGTTACCGTACGGTTGAACACAGGTGCCTCTTTGGTACTCTCTTTATCTACGTTAAAATATCCTAACCTTTGGAACTGAAACCTGTCTCCTGGTTCCACATCACTTAGGCTGGGTTCAAGATAAGCAGTAATGGTTTCAAGAGATTCTGGATTGAGAAAATCAAGGAAATCTTTGTCTTTATCGGCATCTGGAGATTCCACGTTAAATAACCTGTCATAAAGCCTCACTTCAGCTTTAACCGCATGTTTGGCCGATACCCAGTGCAGCGTTCCCTTTACTTTGCGCATAGATTCTTCGGTACCGCTTCCGCTTCGGCTTTGAGGGTCGTAAGTACAGTGAATTTCCACAATTTCTCCGGCATCATTCTTTACAACGCTTTCCCCTTTGATGATATATGCATTCTTAAGCCTCACTTCTTTTCCAAGCGTAAGCCTGAAGAACTTTCGGTTAGCTTCTTCCTTGAAATCTTCCTGTTCTATATATAATTCTCTTGAAAATGGAACTTGTCTTGAACCTGCAGTCTCATCTTCAGGATTATTTTCGGCTTCCAGCCACTCTTCCTCCCCTTCAGGATAGTTGGTGATAACCAGTTTTACAGGATCAAGCACAGCCATAACACGAGGGGCAGTCTTGTTGAGATCTTCCCTTATACAGAATTCAAGCAGGGAAACATCAATGATATTCTCCCTTTTTGCAATCCCTATGGTCTCTGCAAACTTGCGGATAGACCCGGGAGTATAACCTCTTCTTCTAAGACCTGAAATAGTGGGCATTCTTGGGTCATCCCATGATTTCACGATGCCTTTCTCTACCAGGTGCAGCAGTTTTCGCTTGCTCACAATGGTATGACTCAGGTTACGACGGGCAAATTCGCGCTGCTTAGGTTTAAAATCTTCTGAAGAACTCACCTTTTCAAGGAACCAGTTATAAAGTTCACGGTGCGGTAAAAACTCAAGTGTACAAAAAGAATGAGAAACCGATTCTATAAAATCGCTTTGCCCGTGAGCCCAGTCGTACATTGGGTAGATCATCCAGTCATTGCCGGTGCGGTGGTGTTTGCGGTGCAACGTACGGTACATCACAGGGTCGCGCATCAGCATATTTTTGGCTGCCATATCAATCTTTGCCCTAAGCACATGCTCGCCCTCTTTGGTCTCCCCGTCTTTCATCTTCTGAAAAAGCTCCAGGTTCTCCTCTACCGAACGATCGCGGTAGGGGCTGTTCTTTCCGGGTTGGGTAGGGGTTCCTTTTTGTTCAGCAATAGCTTCAGAAGGTTGACTGTCTACATAGGCATCGCCAGATTTTATCATACTTACCGCCCAGTCATAAAGCTGTTGAAAATAATCGGATGCATAACATTCTTTTGCCCATTTAAAACCAAGCCACTCCACATCACGCTTAATGGCGTCTACATACTCCTGCTCTTCTTTAATGGGGTTTGTATCATCAAACCTAAGGTTTACCGGCGCATTGTACTTCTCTCCCAGCCCAAAATTGAGGCAAATAGACGAAGCGTGGCCAATATGAAGATAACCATTGGGTTCGGGCGGAAACCTGAATTGCAGATCTTCCTTTTTATAATCGTTGTTTAGATCTTCTTCTATGATTTGCTCAATGAAATTGAGCGATCTTTTTTCTTCAGCCATAGTTTACAGTTCAACTTTAAGGGGAACAAAATTACAGAAAATAAACATCAATTCCGCTGCTGTACCGCTGTCTTCTTAATTGTTGCTATCTTCGCAAAAAATACAGTTTTGGGAAGTATAAAACTCAGAAATATTAAAGTTTTCGCCTATCACGGCTGTCTCGAAGAAGAAGGCCAGATAGGCAGTGATTACAGGGTAGATCTTAAAGTTAACGGAGACCTCTCTCTTTCGGCTAAAACCGATGCCCTTAAAGACACCATAGATTACGTTCACCTTAACAAGATCGTGAAGGAAGAGATGGCCATTCGTTCAAAGTTACTGGAAACAGTAGCCGAAAGGATCATCAACCGCGTGCTCAACGAGCTGCTCATTGTTCAAAAAGTGAGGATAGATGTTTCAAAAATCAACCCTCCAATAGGCGGAAATGTGGCTATGGTAACGGTAAGAAGAAGTAAAAGCCGATAATTTGCCAATAATTTTCAAAGCCTGCCAAAAGCATAGGCCTGAAAAAAGAATTTTTATTACATTTGCCTTCCGTAAATAAAACGGCATCGTGGCCGAGTGGCTAGGCAGAGCTCTGCAAAAGCTTGTACAGCGGTTCGAATCCGCTCGATGCCTCCAAAAAAGCTCCTTTCAAGGGGCTTTTTTTATGCTCAAAATTAAAATTGCCTTTAGTCTGCTTCTTTAAAGGCTAAAAGTGGCAATTTGCCCGGCATTACCTCTCAAAAATGACCTTTTGAACTGGTGATTTTCCAGAGAAAAGTTCATCTTCAAAAATGCCATTTTTGACACCTTACCAAACTCCGGCGATAAAAAGGAACCTCTAATTTTCTCTATTTCTGAAGTTTTCTGCGGAAGTATTAAAAATCTTCAGCTGAAAGAACTATTTAAATAGGCTATTTCTGAAAGTAAATGGCATAATTTACTTCGGAAGGAATTCAAAATGCATTTATAATCTACTTCCGAAGAAATATTTATAATTCACTTCAAATTTGATTGCCAACGCCTGAAGTTTCGGAAATATTACCACTCAAAAATGATCTTTTGAACAGGTGATTTTCCAGAGAAAAGTTCATCTTCAAAAATGCCATTTTTGACACCTTACAAAACTCTTTCTATAAAAAGAAACCTCTGATTTTCTCTATTTCTGAAGTTTTCTTCGGAAGTACCAAAAATCTTCAGCTGGAAGAACTAGATAAATCGGCTACCTCTGAAAGTTAATAGCATATTTTACTTCGGAAGGAATTCAAAATGTATATAAATCTACTTCCGAAGAAATATTTATAATTCACTTCTAATTTGATTGTCAACGCCTGAAGTTTCAGAAATATTACCTCTCAAAAATGGCATTTTAGGAAGGCTTCTAATCTCTTAAATAAAATTTTGATATGGAATTGCTACTCCTGCTCGAAGTACTGAATGTATGCGCCAGATTCCGGGGTGATGCTGTCAATTTGATCCTGAAGTTGGGTTAATTCATCTGGAACAAGGCCCTGGGCGATTAAAAATACCCCGAAAATCACCAGAATAATGCTGATCACCTTCTTAACGTTGTAGATACGATTGGGCGTGAGCTTGCGGTTGAGCTTTTTGGCAGCAAGGATCTTGAAAATGTCAATAATGAAATAGGTTCCTAAAATGGAGCTGAAAAAAACGACCATTCGGTCGGTTTCCATTTCCATTTGCGGCCCAAAAATGATGATAAGCCCCAACCAAAACCCCAGGACGCCAATATTAATAAAGTTAAGCAGAAAGCCTTTTGCAGCAAGTCCCAGGTAATCCCTTTTATTGAGTTTTTGTATTTCGGGGACTTCTTCGTGCTCAAGCACCCTGCGGTTTTGAACAAACTGAATTATGCCATAAGTGACTAGAATGCCACCCCCAAAAATAAAAAGAGCCGGATCATCTTTAATCCGGTTCAATAGTTTTGTGGTACTTAAATAAGCGATTAACAGAAAGATAATATCGGCACAAATCACTCCCAAATCGAAGGAAATTGCCGCTCTAAAGCCTTTAATAGCTGCAGTTTCCAGGAGTACGAAAAATACCGGTCCCAGTAAAAAAGCAAGAAAAAAGCCTAAAGGTATTGCAGCCAATATATCCTGAAACATTCAAATCTTTTAGTTTCACAAAGATAGAACTTTACTTCACTTATAAAATTTTTCCGCCCAGGCTGGTTTTTTTGTCTACTTCAGCAGGGTTTCCAAATATCTCTACAGTGCCGCCAAGTTTGGCTGTAGCCTTCACATAATCTGATGCATGAACTTCGGCTCTACCGGCAGTACCGGCTTTAACTTCGGTGTTTTGGGTACGCAGATCCCTTCCGTAGTAATGCCCCCCGGTATTGACCTCCACAACCTGTTCTTTTGCCTTGCCATCAAGGGTAACTATTCCTCCGGAAATAGATTTTACATTGACTTTTTGAGCGTTTACCTGTGCAGCCTGAATATCGGCTGCTTCCTGGCTTCGGAAGGTGAGCTCCCGCCCTTTTATTTCTCCCGAAACCCTTACCAGGGAACCTTCATTGGCATCTACAGTGCTTAAATCTTTGGTGTAAAGCGTAATTTTGGTATTGTTCTTAGACCAGATATTGTCTAAAGAAAGGCGGATTTCCAACCTGTCTTCAACGATCTCAAACTTCACATCATTCTTGCTGTGACCGGTAATGACAATTTCATTTTTGGCAGCAGGAATGATCTCTACTTCTACGGCATTGAATGTTTTTACTTCAGCAAAATTCCCCAGCTTCTCCTTTACATCCTGCGCAAGGAGAGACATGCTAAAGAAAATCATGAAAAATGGCAGTAATATTCCTGTTTTAGTCTTGCTTTTCAACTTCATCTTTGGTTCCAATTAAATTAAAGTCTAAATGCCTTTTTACAAGATCGGCATTTTTAACTGTAACATATACTTCGTCACCCAGCTGGTAAACCTTCTTTGTATTTCGGCCAATAATAGCGTATTGCTCCTGATCAAAATCAAAATGATCTTCCCTGATATCACGCAGTCTCACCATGCCCTCACATTTATTAGACATGATTTCAACGTAGATCCCCCACTCGGTAACTCCTGAAATAACGCCCAGGAACTCCTCGTCATTGTGATCTTGCATGAATTTTATTTGCATATACTTGATGGAATCGCGCTCTGCACTGGTTGCCAGACCTTCCATGTTACTGCTGTGTTGGCATTTAGATTCGTATTCTTCTTCGGGTGCCGACTTACCATCGTCAAGATAGTGTTGGAGCAACCTGTGGGCCATAACATCTGGATACCTCCTAATTGGCGAAGTAAAATGGGAATAATGACTAAAGGCAAGCCCGTAGTGCCCAATATTTTCGGTACTGTAATAGGCCTTACTCATGGTCCTAATAGTAAGGGTGTCTACAAGGTTTTGCTCTTTGGTTCCCTGTACATCTTGCAGCAGATTATTGAGGGACTGCGATATTTGTTTTTGATCTTTAAGGTTGAGCTTGTGGCCAAATTTGCTCACCAGCGATTGCAGGGCAGCAAGTTTATCATCATCGGGTTCATCATGACAACGATAGACAAAGGTCTTTTTAGGTTTCTGTTTTCCAATAAATTCAGCCACTTTTTTATTGGCCAGCAACATGAATTCCTCAATGAGTTTATTGGCTTCTTTAGAAGTTTTAAAGAACACGCCAACAGGTTCATTTTTGTCATCGAGTTCAAATTTCACCTCTACTTTATCGAAAGAAATTGCTCCATCTCCCAATCTCTTTTTGCGCATCACTTCGGCGATCTGGTTCATTTTAAGAACGGCCGAAACTATAGCATCATCGGTCCTATAACTTTCACCGGTAATGGAAATTTCCGCAGGAATATCACCCCCGGTAGTTTCAATGATGTACTGCGCCTCTTCATAGGCAAATCGCGCATCTGAATAAGTTACCGTTCTGCCAAACCACTGGTCTTTGACCACGCCTTTATCGGTCAATTCAAAAACAGCCGAAAATGTATATTTTTCCTCATTTGGTCGCAGCGAACAGGCGTTGTTGGATAAGATTTCAGGTAACATGGGTACTACCCTGTCAACCAGATACACCGAAGTTGCCCGGTTAAAAGCTTCTTCATCGAGTATGGTTCCCGGCTGCACGTAGTGAGAGACATCGGCAATATGGATTCCTATCTCGTAGTTGCCATTCTCTAATTGCTGAAAGCTTAAAGCATCATCAAAATCTTTTGCATCTTTAGGGTCAATAGTGAAAGTAAGAACTTCACGCATATCCCTTCTTTTCTTTATCTCGTCTTCCTGAATGCTGGTATCTATCCCCTGGGCAAAATCTTCCACTTCTTGCGGAAATTCATGCGGAAGCCCGTATTGTGCAAGTATCGAATGAATTTCGGTATGATGCTCTCCCGGTTTTCCAAGAACCTGCACTACATGACCAAAAGGAGAATCGGCTTTTTCGGGCCATTCATCCATTTCAACCACTACCTTATCCCCGTTCTTTGCTTCACCAATTTTGTTCTTCTGAACAAAAATATCAGTGTACATTTTACCATCCTGAATGGCCACAAATCCGAAGTTCTCCTGCAGCTGTAAAACTCCTACAAATCTTGTTTTCTTCCGGTTAAGGATCGCGGTGATCTCTCCTTCAGATTTTTTGTTGCGGCGACGTTTGTAGACATAGATCTCAACTTCGTCACCGTCAAAAGCTTTATTGATATTATTGGAAGGGATAAAAACATCTTCATTCAGCTCCTCTACCACCACATAACCACTGCCTTTAGCAGTCATGTCAAGTATGCCACGGTAGCGGTCAACATCGCTGTTAATGCGATAACGGCCTCTGTCTACCTCTTCAATTTTTTTCTTTGCAGCCAATTGAGATAAAGATCGAATGATCTTATTCCTGCTGGAAGCATCATCTACACCCAGTTTTGCTGCTATTTGTTTATAGTTAAAATCCTTCCCCGATTCCTTTCGCATTATCCCCAGAATTCTTTGGGTTGCACTTTCGAGGCTGGTACTTTTATTATTTTTGTATTTCTTTTTACTCATTTCAAAATTTAAGCTATAAAATTAAGCCTTATAATTTATATCTCCCTTGAATTTATAGTAATTTCAATTCACAAGAAGGAATCATTCACAATAAGATAATCTATTGATAAGAAAAAATTAACATTTAAAACTCAGATATCTTAAAATTATATTAATTTTGTTGGTGTCGAATATTTATGTTCAGCATATCACTCAATGAATAAATCAACCAAAATAACTGTAGTTTTTATCCTGATTTTTGTGATTGGTGTTCTCACTTTTGTCGCCTCCATAAACCGCACATTAAATACGCCGGTTCCAGGTTCTTTTCCTGGAAAAATTTCTTCCACTTTCCACTAGAAAGTAATATCTTAATAGCAATGACTTTGCTATGACCAATTTCATCACTCTTGCGATCTTTACCTATCGCCATGAATACGCAATTCTCAAGTTGCTACTCCAGCAGGAAGGTATTGAACATTTCTTTCAAAACGAGACTATGCTTGACGTCTTCCCTTTATACTCTACCGCCCTGGGCGGAATTCACCTCAAAATCCACCCACTAGACGTAGATCGCGCCCGGGAGATCATAGACAGGTTCAATTCAGGATCCTGCTCCTTTAAAGATCGTTTAGTTGTCAACAGTTATAATAGTATTTATATTTTCTTCTTTTTTAAAAAAATTAAAATGATGGAGTATTATAGTCTGTTGATATGTACAATAACTTTTTCTGAAGTTTTTTGGATTTGTGGTCAGCAGTAGTGAGGTAACAAGTTATGAACAGCAGCAGCTACAGGTAAGCCCCTGATTACTACTGAAATTTTACTTTTTCTTAACAACTGTTCATAATGAAATGTGAATTTAATCATTTAATAACTTTCCCTTAATCTAATGTTCAGAAGTGAATTTTGACTGCTGAAAACTTCCCGGGAAAAAGTGAGTTTAAAATTTCCATGTCTCGGTAATTCTTTCATATTCGATTTTTAGCTGAACAATCCAAATTTCGTTTTGATTTTTTCGTCTCCATTTATAAACAAATTATGAACTTTTATAAAGGCTTAGTTTTAAAGATCTTGTAACATTTAATTAACAAACGCTAAAATAGAAGTTGATAACTCAAATTTTTACCTTTGTGGCTCATCAAACCTGCCTCTTATGAAAATATCTATTGGAAATGACCACGCCGGTACTACATATAAAACCGCTGTTGTTGATTACCTGAAATCAAGAAATATTGAAGTGATCAATCACGGTACCGATTCTGAAGAAAGTGTAGATTATCCCGATTTTGTTCATCCAGTAGCCCAGGATGTGGAGAATAAAACAGTTGATTTTGGGATCATCATCTGTGGGAGCGGTAATGGGGCCAATATGACTGCAAACAAGCATCAGTCGGTTCGTTCGGCGCTTTGCTGGATCAAAGAGATCGCTGCCCTGGCAAGAGAACACAACAACGCAAATATACTTAGTATCCCTGCGCGATATACTTCAAAAGAACAGGCTGTTGAGATGGTGCAGGTGTTTCTTGATACCGAATTTGAAGGTGGCCGTCACAGCCGTCGTGTAGAAAAGATTGCCTGTAAATAATGGAGTTAAAAATTGCCACTTTTGAAGACCTGACTACGCATGAGTTGTATCAAATCCTGCAACTTAGGTCTGAAGTTTTTGTGGTGGAACAAAATTGTGTTTACCAGGATATTGATGGAAAAGATCAAAAAGCCCTGCATGTGCTGGGCTTTGACGGAAAAGATCTCGTAGCCTACACCCGACTCTTTGCTCCAGGTATTTACTTTAAAGAGGCTGCAATAGGCCGTGTGCTGGTCAAAGAAACTCATCGTGGAAAAAACTATGCTCACCAAATCCTCACAGCTTCTATAAAAGCTATTGAAGCGCAATACAGCACCAAAAAAATTAAATTATCTGCTCAAACTTACCTGACCAAATTCTACGAAAGTCACGGGTTTCAACAAACAGGGGAAGGATATCTTGAAGATGGCATCCCTCACATAGGCATGATAAAGAATTAACCTTTTAGAATGTTCTGATATTGAGCTTTATCCTGAAGAATTTCCTTTGCCTTCAGGATTTCAGGATTTTTCTTTACATAGTATTCATAAAGCCCTTCTTTGTAGAAATACCGCTTGATGATCTCTTCTGAAATAAGGCTCATGATCTCAGCTTTTTTGTTGTTTAGAGCCTGTTCCTTTGAAGTTGAAATTGCCTCTTCTATACTTTTCAACGCTGCTGAAAGATCTTGTTGATAACCTTCTTTTTTGGCAGCATCAATAACATCCTGCAGTTCTTCTTCTGTAGCCGTCTGGTATTCAAATCCCACGGTATTTAGATACGCTTTAAAATCTGAAAAATCTTTTTCTGTAAAGCTGAAGTCTTCAGGAGAATTCAAATTATGAGTGTAATAGTAGTTTGTTGCGTAATCAAAAATGGCATTTTCGAACAGTAATGCATTTGTAACATCACTAAATTCCGAAGTTTCCAGTTTAATATCGGGTGATATACCGCCGCCGTCATAGACTTTTCTTCCATTCCGGGTTTTGAATTCGTTGTAATCTTTTTCCGAATAACGCACTGCATTCCCTTCTTCATCGCGGTGACGATAATCGAGTGCCTGTATGCAACGGCCGCTGGGCGTGTAATATCTTGAGATAGTAACCTTTAGTTGAGTGCCGTAAGTGAGGTCTTTGGGCCGCTGTACAAGGCCTTTACCAAAGCTGCGGGCTCCAATGACCACCGCGCGGTCTAAATCCTGCAATGCACCTGCAACGATCTCGCTGGCAGAGGCACTGCGGCCGTTAATCAATACCGCCAGGGGAATTTCCGGATCTATAGCTTTTTTGGTTGTTGAAAACGTCTGATTATACTTTTCAACTGCCGATTTTGTACTGGTGATCAACTCTCCCTGTGGCACAAAAATGTTGGTCACGTTAATAGCTTCAGAAAGTAATCCGCCGGGATTTCCACGCAGGTCAAGAATGATCTTTTCTGCCCCCTGCTCTTTTAGTTCTTTTAAAGCGTTCACCGTTTCGGCCGAAGCGTTGCGGTTAAACTGAGAAAGCACAATGTACCCGGTCTTATCTTCCAGTAGCTCATAAAAGGGTACGGCTTTGATCTCAACAGCACCACGGGTAAGGGTGGTAGTTTTGGTTTCTCCCTGGCGAATAAAAGTGAGTTCTACCTTAGAATTTGGTGCACCTTTGAGCAATTCTCCCGCATCTTCGCTAAAATTTTCAACAGAAATATTCCCAATCTTTATAATTTCATCTCCGGCTTTTAAACCGGCTTTATCGGCAGGGTAATCTTTATAAGGCTCTAAAATGACAATTTTATCGGCCTTTATGCCTACTGTGGCACCTATGCCGGTGTATTCTCCCGCATTGTCTATCCTGGCCGCCTGCACTTCCTGTTCATTCCAGTAATGGGTATAAGGATCAAGATCTTCAAGCATCGCGTTTATGGCGGTATCCATCAATTCTGCAGGATTGGTCTCATCCACATAGTTCATGTTGAGTTCTTTGAACAACGTGGTGAAAATCTCCAACTGTTTGGCGATCTCAAAGAAATCTGACTTATAACTTACTGTAGTAAATAGCAGCACCGGAAGGGCTGCAAAAAATGCTATTTTAGAGAGGGTCTTTTTCATGTTCCTTCATTTTTTCCTGCGCCACAAATCTTTTCAGAAGTTCTTCGCCGTTGCGCGATAAATCGGCATAACTCCATACTTCACGCCCGGTATAGATCAACATTACCGCATAATTATGGGCTAAATTACTGGTAACAAGATACTTATTTTTTCTAAAAACCTCCCGCATGAGCCGCTTAATTTTGATTCTGTCAACCGCGCGTTTAAAGTTTCTCTTAGAAACTGAAACCCCTACCTTATTTACCTTTTCTGAAGGGTTTTGAAGCCGGGTGTACACCAAAAGCAAGGGATATTTTTTGACCGTTTGGCCTTCAGCAAAAAGTTTATCAATAAGAACTTTGCTCTTTAATTTTTCCTTCTTTCCGAAGCTTTCATCCATGAGGTAAAATTATCATTTATAAATCAATGTTGTCCGATTAAATATATCAAACAGGAGCTAAAGCCAAGAATTCACCAATAATTCAGTTTATTTAAAGGTATAAAAGGATGGTTTTTAGTTTCTGAATATTTAGGAACTTTATTGAAACAGAATATTGTTATTTATTAGTTGGTTGGGTAAAGTCCTGGCTCCTAGTTCCTGGTTCTTGCAATGAAGCTATCTTTACTCTTTCCCCGGACAATAACCTTTATATAAAAAAGTATTTAACAAAGAATCTCAGGGTCTAAACCTATGAAATAAAAAAAGAGGCCGTTTAAAGCCTCTTTTTCTTTAACCCGAATATATTTCAGGTGTATTTAATTCTGAATGTCATTCTCTTCAGTGGTAAAAATACCTGTCAAAAATGGCATTTTTGGAACCTCTTATTGTTGTGGTTTCGGGTAAACATTATTTTTCCTATTCACATCGGCCATCATCTGGCTGCTGTCAATCTCAATAGAAGAAACTTCAGATTTTGGCTTATTCAGCATAAAAGAATAGGTAGGATAAGCCCACGCCCAGTCTTCTTGTGTCTGATTTTCATCAAATCCTGGTTTTTCCCAGCGCATCATTTGCAACGGAATATAGATCTCTTCGGAAGTACCGTCGTTATAGTTCACTTGCAGCTCAACAGGCATAGGCATTTCACCATTTCTAATGAGCACAACCCTGGTTTGATCGCCTTCCTCTTCTACCGCCTGAATGGCGTAGTCAATAACGTTTGTAGTGCGCGTCCAATCGGTTAAATACCAATCTAGCTCTGCACCCGAAACCTTCTCGGCAACCCTAATAAAATCATTGGGTGTTGGATGTTTGAATTTCCACTCATCGTAATACCTTTTTAAGGTCTTCTGAAGGTTTTCTTTACCAATAACATAACCTAACTGCGAAAGAAAAACTGAGCCTTTTGAATAGGCCGTTGCACCATAAGCTGCATTGTACGTATATCTGTCGGCATGGGTGGTTTGTGGCTGCTCTGCGCCCGAAGTTGCCAAACGGGTATAGCTTCTGTAAGAGCCTTCAAAAGGATTTTCCTGATTCTGGTCCATTACTTCGTTCATGGCAAGATCAGAAATGTAGCTTGTGAAGCCTTCATCCATCCATTCGTGCTTGCTCTCGTTGGTAGCCAGCAGGTGCTGGAACCAGGCGTGGGCAAGTTCGTGAGCGGTCACGCCTACAAGGCTTCCAAAATTCCTTTCGCCGGTAATAAGGGTGAGCATGGCATATTCCATTCCGCCATCTCCTCCCTGGATCACAGAATACTGTGGCCACGGGTAAGGCCCTATGTGCTCATTAAAGTACAAAAGGAGTTCCTCGGTTTTTGACTGCAGGTTCTTCCAGTTCTCCTTAATTTCGGGCTTGTTTTTATAAAGGAAGTGCAGCACGGTACCATCGGCAGCCGTTCTTTTGTCATGAATATATTCAGGATCGGCAGCCCAGGCAAAATCGAGCACATCTTCAGCAACGAAATGCCAGGTAAGTTTATCAGCTTTTTTTCTCTTTACTTTTACACCTTCGTCCTGATAGCCATACCCAATTTCATTGGCATTTTGAAGGATTCCTGAAGCACCAAGAATGTAGTCTTTATCAATATTGATCTTTACATCATAGTCTCCCCATACCCCATGCCATTCACGGCCAATGTAAGGATCGGCATGCCATCCTTCAAAGTCGTATTCGGCCATTTTTGGGAACCACTGCACCATAGAAAGAGCCACACCTTCGCTGCTGTTTCTTCCTGCACGACGGATTTGTTCGGGAACCTGTCCTGCAAATTTTAGTGAAAAAATCACGGTTTCTCCGGGTAATATTGGTTCGGCAAGTTCTACTTCCAAAACCGTTCCCACCTCTTCAAACTGAAGAGATTTCCCATTCATGGTAAGGGTATTTACACGCAGGTAACCCTGTTGTGCAGGAGTTAAATTCGCAATTCTTGCTCCTACACGAGGATCTGGATCTGCGATGGTTCGCGAACGGATATCCATTTCACTTCCGGGTTGAAAAGCGTTATAAAACAGGTGATAAAATACCCTTTTTAGCGTATCGGGAGAGTTGTTGGTATATTCGAGATCCTGCTCCCCGGTGTACTGGAAGTTGTCAACATTCATGTCAACATCCATCTTGTAGTTGGCTTCCTGTTGCCAGTAAGAGGTACTATTCTGGGCAGTTACTGCCAGGCATGATAAAAATGCCAGTGTCAATATTCCTTTCTTCATTCGTGCTTATTTTGATAATTTATCTGCCAGGATTAGGGCGTTATAAAGGTTAACCATTTTTCCTGAAGTTGATAATTGATTAAATTTCATTGTATTTGACGGGTCTCCGCCAATAATTACAGTGGCATTGCTGGTAAGGCCACTTTCCATGATCACTCTTTTAACCTGATCATCGGTCAATTTTGGATAAAAAGAACGTATCACAGCTGCAACGCCGGCTACTGCAGGTGCTGCCATAGAAGTTCCCTGTAGGTACTCATACTCGTTATTTGGCGTAGTAGACCAGATCTTTGTTCCTGGTGCAAATACATCAACATTGGTCTTACCATAGTTAGAGAAACCTGCAATAAGGCCAGATCCATATTCATAATTAAGAGCTCCTACAGTAAGGAAGTTATCTGAAATCTCACTTGGATTTTCAGGATCCTGATCATTTGGATAAACCGCATTTTCGTCAAGGTTTAATCCTTCATTTCCGGCGGCGTTCACAATAAGTACATCGTTATCATCGGCGTACTTTATAGCATCTCTTACCCATTGTGGGTGGGTAGAGAAATATTTTCCGAAGCTGGTGTTGATGATGCTGGCACCATTATCTACAGCATAGCGAATGGCAAGAGCAATATCTTTGTCATACTCATCTCCATCAGGCACGGCTCTAAGTACCATGATCTCTACATTGTTGGCAACCCCGTTAAGACCAATTTTATTGTCTCTTTCAGCAGCAATAATACCTGCCACGTGGGTACCGTGTTTAAGGTCTTCTTTATCTGGTGTTGGGCCCATTACATTTGCATTTCCGTAGTCGGTATCTGTGATATCATCAACATCGTCACCTACCGCGGCACGGGCATCAAGGTCTAGATTGAAGTGAGAAGAAAGCCTGCCGTCAAAGTAGTCTATAGCCTCCTGCAGTTGTGAAATTGCATCTGGGATAGTACCTTTAACATTGCTCATTACCTGGCTCAAGAAGCCTTTGTACTGCTGCATTTCTTCGGAAGTTGCTTCCATATTTCTCAACTCTTCCAAAGTGTAATCTTCTTTGCCGATTTTAGCAGATACCGCCTCATGAGATACCTTTAGCTGTTGCACAATACCTTCGTACTGGTTCTTCATGCCAAGCGTCTCGTTGTATTCTTTGTCATACTCGGCTTTTGCACGCTGATAAAGCTCAAATTCTTCCTGATTTTCGGGCTTTACAGCACCTGCAGGTATGCTGCTGTACTTAGATTTCAGCTTTTTGTAGATCCTGGTATATTCAAGATTTTCTTCTACTGCATCACCAAGAAAGTTCCACCCGTGAATGTCGTCAACATAACCGTTGTTATCGTCATCGCGATTGTTGTTGGGTTTTTCGTCTTCATTGGTCCAAATCACCCCGTCAAGATCTTCGTGTTCTATATCAACACCACTGTCAATAACGGCTACAATGACTTTTTTGCCTTTGTTGTTCTTGATGATCTCGCTGTAAGCTTTTTGCACGCTCATACCCGGAATGGTATCTGAAACAAGATCGGCTCCACCCCAGCCTTTTAGTTCAACGTCTGTAAGTTCAGAAACCTTTAGCGGCGTTTCATCAATATTTTCAATAGGCGTAGAAACAATTGCGGGAGCCGAGCTGCCACATGCTGCCAGAATAGCGGCCATTCCGGCTGCCAAAAAAGGCCTGTAAATTGGGATCTTCATAATTTTCTAATTAAATATTTCGTTAAATGTATATACTTCGTCTAATCGTACTCCTTTTTCGGTTTGCTTTACTTTTATCACCTTGTTATGGGCATCGTGTTCCAGAAAAAGATAAAAATCTTCTTTGGCAGCCGTTTCCAGGAATGTCTTCTTTTCAGGAAGCGTAAGTAAAGGCCTGGTATCATATCCCATAACAAAAGGCAATGGAATGTGACCCGCGGTTGGCAAAAGATCGGCCGTAAATACCAGCGTTTTTCCCTGGTACTTGATGTGGGGGATCATCTGCTTATCGGTATGACCATCTACAAAAAGAATTCCAAAATCGAGTTCAGAATTTTCCTGATATGCTCCTCCCTGTCTTTCAATGAATTTCAACTGGCCACTTTCTTCCATGGGAAGTATGTTCTCCTTCAGAAAAGAAGCTTTCTCCCGGGCGTTAGGCTGGGTTGCCCACTGCCAGTGTTCTTTATTGGACCAGAAAGTGGCATTTTTGAATGCCGGTTCATAACCGCTACGGTCTTTATTCCATTGTATGCTTCCGCCGCAATGATCAAAGTGCAGGTGCGTCATAAAAACATCGGTGACATCATCTCTTGTAAACCCGTGTTTCTTCAGGGATTTATCAATGCTGTCATCTCCCCAGAGATAGTAGTAGCCAAAGAATTTCTCATTTTGCTTATCTCCCATCCCGGTATCGATAAGTGTAAGCCGGTCACCATCTTCAATGAGCAGACAGGTGGCGGCAATATCGATCATGTTATTTGAATCTGCCGGATTGGTTTTATTCCAGATAGATTTTGGTACCACACCAAACATGGCACCTCCATCCAGCTTAAAATTACCGGCTTCAATAGGATATATTTTCATGAATTTTTAGGTGATTTTAGGGTTCCTGAATAAATTCACTGTAAATATATTATTTTTTCACCGGGACTTATGGTGTCGTGGAAGTGGAAAGGTCGCTTCTGGCCTTCGGGATTAATAATTAAAATAGGCAGAAAATCTTTTTGCTGCTTTTTTTGTTCTTTAATCCATTGCCGGGTAGACATTTCCTCTTCTATAAGAATTTCATGCTCTGCTGCACTGTTGCTACTCAATTTATATGTCCACGGATCAAGTTTTGTCTTTGCGGCAAACATTGACGAAGCGTCTATCCTGTCAAGAAGATCTACGCCCGCACCAGATTCTTTGGGATCCATGAGCACAATTTTCTTCGGAATATAGAAGGAATCGTTGGCCAGTTGTGCTGCCAGCAGATTGATCTCACTGTTGGCGGTGAGCGCAATAAAAGTGCCTTTGTCTATGGCATGTGCCTGTTCCATAGTCTCTTCTTTCAGAATGTTTCCAAAAATGGCATTTAAACCTTCATTTTTTGCCAGCTCTACCATGTCGCGGTTAGAATCTACAAGAGTAACGTCGTTTTCTTTTGCGAGGTGCTTAGCCAGATGTATTCCCAACGGATTTGCGCCCAGGATAAGAAAGCCTTTCCTGGATTCCTGATGGATAAGTTCCCCCCGATTTTTGAGCCATTTTGTGGTCCAGGTAAGGAAGACCGGAACTGTAAGGGTGGTGAAAATAGCCATAAAGACGAGGATGGAGAAGATTTCAGCAGAAATGATACCCATTTCAAGTCCAATACCTGCAATAATAATTTCTACTGCGCCCCTACCGTTCATTCCCGTTCCTACAGTAAGACCTTCGCGCCAGCCGTAGCCACTGGGCAGGTAGAACAAAGCAGTTCCTCCAATTTTCCCAATCATGGCTACTAAAGTTACTGCGATAAGCATCCAAAGATCGGTTTGAAAAATGTCTAGCGTAACGTTAAATCCTGCGGAAACAAAAAATATAGGTGCTAAAAACCCGATAGATACATCGTGAAAGATGTCATTGATCTCTTTGGAAATCTGCCTGTTAAAAACTCCGTCCCTTATGAAAAGCCCGGCCATAAACGCTCCAAGAATGCTGTGAAGTCCTGCAAGTTCGGCAAGTTCGGCAAAACCAAATACGATGATTAAAATAAGGGTAAAATGCAGGGTACGGTCTTTAATCTTAGCACGGCTAAGGGTTTTTCCCAAAAGAGGCAGAAGATAGATTCCTCCCACAGCAGTAAATATGAAGAACAAAATAGCCTTACCTGCTACCCATGTGAGGCCAAGAGTATCAATATTCCCTACATCTACAAAACTCATTAGTCCTGCAAAAATGATGAGGGCGAGCGTATCTGAGATCAAGGCTCCAGCCATCAAAACATATGCAATACGGGTGTTGAGTAGCTTCAGGTCTACCAGGATACGACTTTTTGTAGCCAGCGAGGTCACACCTACAGCAATGGCTACGAAAAGGGCAGCCATTTGAGTTCCGTCAAAGAGGATGATGGTGTAATAGCCCAGGCCAAAGGGCACAACAAAGCCTCCAATAGCTGCCAGGAGCCCCGGCCAGGAAGCTTTCCCGAGATCCCTAAAGTTGATCTCCATACCAATGTATACCATGAGCAGGATAATCCCAACTTCGGCCAGAATGCTTATCATTTCGGAGGTTTCGAGCATTCCTAAAACTGCCGGACCTAAAATAATACCTATCACCAGTTCTCCTAAAATGGCAGGATAGCCCAGTTTTTTTGCAGCGGCACCACCCACCCATGCTCCGGCGAGGATTATAAGTAGATTGAAAATATTGAATTCTTCCATAAGCCGATATTTTAGTGTGGGTTTAACTCAATAAAAAGGAAACTTCAAAACAATGAAGCTGATCGATTCTGTCAAAAATCACTTAAAAATAGCATTTTTTGCAGGAATTTTATTTTAAGAGTGACAATATCTACTACATTTAAATCCTTTACTGGAAATATATGAAAGAATTCCTCGAGTTGCTGAAACATGAATTTGAATTGCCGCTATCCAATCCGGTGCTGGTTTTTTCGCTTATCCTGCTTATAATCCTCATTTCTCCCATTGTATTACGGCGCCTGAATATTCCCGGGATCATCATCCTTATTGTTTCAGGGATTGTTATTGGCCCCTATGGTGTAGGAATCCTGGAACAAAGTGCTGCTATAGATCTATTTTCTACCATAGGCTTGCTTTACATCATGTTTATTGCGGGTCTTGAACTCGACATGAACCAGTTTAAAGCAAACCGGAATAAAAGTTTTCTCTTCGGATTTTTCACGTTTAGCATTCCCCTGGGAATAGGCTTCCCTGTTTGTTATTTTCTTCTGAATTACGATTTCAACGCCAGTTTTTTAACGGCCAGTATGTTTGCTACCCACACCCTGCTCACATATCCCATAGTGAGTAAACTGAAGGTATCAAAGAACGAAGCTGTGGCGATCACTGTAGGTGGAACTATACTTACAGATACTGCGGTACTTATTGTACTTGCAATAATTATGGGAAACCATGAAGGCACCCTCAATGCTGCATTTTGGCAACGGCTGGGGATCTCCCTCGCAATTTTTTCGGTCATTATGTTCTTTCTTGTACCCCGAATAGCCAAATGGTTCTTTACAAGCATGGAAAATGAAAAGCATTCCCACTACATATTTGTGCTTACTGTCGTGTTTATATCGGCGTTTCTAGCCGAACTGGCGGGAGTGGAACCCATTATAGGAGCCTTTCTTGCAGGTTTGGCCCTAAACAGGCTAATCCCCCATTCTTCGGCACTTATGAACAGGGTAGAATTCATCGGGAATTCCCTGTTCATCCCTTTTTTCCTGATAAGTGTAGGGATGCTGGTAGATATTAGTGTAATCTTTAGTGGGCCTATGGCGCTATTGGTGGCAGGGACCCTAACGGTAGTAGCTGTTTTAGGAAAGTGGCTTGCCTCCTTCCTCACTCAAATCACCTTCAAATATTCGGCGGCTCAGAGAAAGGTCATTTTTGGGTTGAGCAGCGGGCATGCTGCGGCGACCCTTGCCGTGATCATTGTGGGTTTCAACGCAGGGATCATAGATGAAAATATTTTAAACGGTACAATTATCCTCATCCTGGCCACCTCTATAGTTGCCACTCTTGCCACACAAAGGGCGGCAGGTAAACTGAAAGCTGAATCTGATAAAGATCTCTCAAAAGAGGTAAAAAACGCCGAAGCTTTTAAAAATGAAACCATCTTACTGCCTATTGCCAATATTCTGAATTTTGACAAGTTGCTTGAGTTCGCAATCCTGATCAAGGATAAGGCGTCTCCCAATCCCATTTCTATACTTTCGGTAGTGCCCAATAATGCCGAAGCAGAAATTAATATTGCCCGTGCTACCAATAAACTTGAAGATTTTGTTTCACAGGCATCTGCCGCCGAAGCTGAAGTTACCATACATGCTACCATAGATCACAATGTTGCGCATGGAATTGCCAGAAAGGCAAGGGAAATCATTGCCGATCTTGTCATTTTTGGATGGCCTTCAGAAAAAGGGCTTATCGATAAACTTATTGGCAAAAAGATGGAGCGCATTATTGCTGCCAACAATAAAACTTCCTTTATTACTCACTTTAGCAGGCCACTTGCCACCCATAAGCGGTTGTTTTTAGTTGTACCGGCACTTGCCGAAGAGGAAGAAGGTTTCTCTTTATGGGTAAGCAAGATAGAAGTGCTCTCTAAAGAGCTTAGTGTCCCGGTGGTGATCTATTGCAACGAGGTGTCAAAAATGGCAATTTCAGAGCAGTTTAAAAAAATGAAGAGCGATTCTCCTGTGACCTATAAGATCTTCAAGGAGTGGAACGATTTTCTCATTTTGGGCAGGGACATGCAGGAAGAGGATATTGTGGTGCTGGTTTCGGCCAGAAAAGGGTCAAAATCCTTTCAGAATGTACTAAGCGGTATTCCTGCCAAACTGGAAAAATATTTCTTTGACAAGAGCCGTATTATTATTTTTCCTTAGCTTCTTCCGAAGAAACAAAACGTACTGAATCACAGAGATTCTGCAGTTAACGCATAAAAAGTTAACTTTATGGCTAATTTCTATACAAAAGTAAATAACACATGTTAGAACTAGCAGGCTTAGTTATCCTGGGAATACTGGCGCAGTGGGTTGCCTGGAAAACAAAGACACCGGCAATTCTTCCGCTTATACTTATAGGCCTTTTTGTAGGCCCTTTTTCCACACTAATTTCCCATGACGGAACAAAGTGGCTCGAGCCTATTTGGAATGGGGAAGAAGGCGTATTTCCCGGAGAGAGCTTATTTTATTTCGTTTCTCTGGCTATTGCGGTCATTCTTTTTGAAGGAGGACTTACCTTAAGGCGTGGCGAGGTGGGAAATATTGGTCCCGTTATCGTGAAGCTGATAAGTGTGGGGGTTGTAGTTACCTTTTTTGGCGCCGGGCTTGCAGCACATTTTATATACGGGTTCTCGTGGCAAATATCTTTCCTGTTTTCGTCGCTTATTATAGTTACAGGACCTACGGTTATTGCACCTATTCTTCGGAATATTCCTCTTAAAACTCATGTTTCCTCCATCCTGAAATGGGAAGGAATTTTGATAGATCCTATTGGCGCACTGATTGCCGTTTTGATGTATGAATTTATTCGCGTTGAAGGTGGGCAGGATTTTACTATTACAGCGCTTACAGAATTCGGGAAGATCATTCTATTTGGTTTCACCTTTGGTTTCACCTTTGCTCATATCCTGGCCCTGCTTATAAAGCGGAACGTAATACCTCACTACCTGCTTAATGTTTTCACCCTGGCCACGGTACTTGGGGTATTTGTACTTGCCGATACATTTGCCCATGAAAGCGGACTTTTAGCAGTAGTGGTTATGGGAATGGTTATGGGTAACAAAAACCTGCCAAACATCAAGGAACTGCTTTATTTTAAAGAGTCTCTGAGCGTACTGCTCATTTCGATCCTATTCATTCTCCTTGCAGCAAATATCGAAATCTCTGACCTGTTACTTATTTACAACTGGAAAGCGGCTATGTTGTTTGGGGCAGTCGTGTTCATTGTACGGCCTATTGGGGTTATTCTTAGTTCCCTGGGTTCTAATCTTAAAGCCAATGAGATTGCCTTTATCAGCTGGGTTGGCCCCCGTGGTATTGTTGCGGCCGGTATTGCTTCCCTTTTTGGGCTTAAACTGGCCAGGGAAGGAGTTCCGGGAGCCGAATATATCACTCCGCTGGTCTTTATGGTAGTATTACTCTCTGTACTGCTCAATGCCACCACGGCGCGCATCTTTGCTAAACTGGTAGGTGTTTTTGTAAAAGACGCAGAGGGAATTCTCATTATTGGCGCATCTTCTGTTTCAAGGCTTATTGGTAAATACCTGCAAGACAATAATAGGCATGTGGTGCTGATGGATAACAATGGTGATAACGTAATGAAGGCGAAGGATCTGGGCCTTGATGCTATTGCAGGTAGTGTTTATGAAGACGATCTTTTCAACAATGTTGAGCTCAATGATGTTGGTTACCTCATGGCTATGACCGGGAACAGTGATATCAATAAAACTGCGATAAACAAGTTTACCAACCAGTATGGGGAAAAGGGCTCTTTCAGGCTTATTTCTTCGGATGAAATGAATGATCCGGAGACAAATCCTTCCGAAGGATTATTTTCTCACACCGATGATTATATTAAATTAACTGAAGTGGCCAGAAGCTATCCCACCATTCATGAGGTAGTACTCAACAGCAGGGCGCATTATGAAGGTTTACTGGAAATTTCTAAAACCGATCCCGACATTATTCCGCTTTTTGTAAAGACCGATACCGGCGAATTAAGGATTATCCCATCCCACAGTTCAGAAGTGGAAATTAACAGCGGATACCAATTGGTTTATTTAGGTAAAAAGATCAAGAAGGAAGAAGAAGAACAGGAAGAGAACTACGAAGAGACAGTAGAGAAATTTGAAAGCGAAAACTAACCTCTGTTGATCTCCTCCAGAAGCTCATCGGTTAATTCGAGGGTGAAGAGAAACTGATTGAAAGGAGAGGACTTATAATGAAGAATATTGATGTAGCCCGTAAGATGATTTAGGTCTTTGGATCTGCTCATGGGAGGGTGAGAGAAATGATAAGAAGATTTCTGAAGAAGTAACTTCCATTTATTCTTGAGAATTCATTATTTATATGCTTTTTCTCTTATTTATTCCTGATATAAGGCGTTGCTCTTCATAGCTTGATACTGGCTAGGGGAGACCTTGTTGATTTTTTTAAAGGTTCTATTAAAATAAGAAAGGCTGTTAAATCCTGACAGGTACGAAACTTCAGAAATTGTTTTTACGGGAGATGTCTCAAGTAATAATTTACAGGAGTAATTTATTCGAAACTCATTCAAGAAGGTAATAAACGGTTTGCCGGTACTCTTTTTAAAATATCTACAAAAAGCAGATTTATTCATACCAGATCTTTCTGCTACCTTGCCTAGGGTAATATCTTCTTTAAAATGCAGCATGATATATTCAACTGCATCATTCACTCTTTTTTCTGAAATTTTATAATAATTCAACCAGGTTAAACTTCCGAGGCTCGTATAGGTTTTATACCTGGATAATTTCAGTAAAATGTTAAGAACATTAAGAGCATTCTCGGAATGAGATTCACTGTCAATGTTGTCCAATATTTGCCGAATGTGAATATTTTCCGGCTGTCGGAATAGAACACCCCTTTTGCTTATTGTAACAATTTGTTTTAAAAAAGAAAATTCAGGCAAGTCTTTACTATTTCTGCTTAAAAAGGATTCATTAATATGAAAAACATAAGCTTTTGAAATTTTAGTATTTTCATTTGAATATTTACTATAGAACATATGAGGTACATTTTGTCCCAGAATAAAAATATCATCTTTTTTGTAATCCCCTATAAAATCGCCAGCATACAATGTGCCTTCTCCTTCAACAATATACACCAGTTCCAGCTCAGGGTGGTAATGCCATAGTTTGAGGAATTCCCTGGCCTCATGAACAGAAAATTTAATATTTCGGGTAAGATATTTATATAAAAATTGAAGTTTCATTGATTAAAATCACGGCTCTCGCCAATTTTTTATATAAATGAAATTAAAAAAAGAAGGATGTGCAAATATTGTTCAACACATTGTAAATATTGTTCACATATTTCGTTTTTATGGAGCTTATCTTTGAAATGATATTTTTAACTTATTATAATCTTTTTTGGAAAAAGCTGTAATTATATCTCCTAATGACAATGTAGCTGTTGCTTTTCAAAATATAAACTTTCTAAAACTTAACCTCTGGGAAGAATGGGAAATCCCGATGGGTAGCCGGCTTAACAGTTTAATTATGTTCTGATGAAGCTTCTCTTATCACCGGTACAAATTTCCCTATAAATGGAGGATTTATTAAATTTAATGGATAAATGAAAAGAATATTTACTTTTTTAAGCTTATTATTTTTTAGCTCAGTTATAGCTCAAACAACACATGAAGAGGCAAAAAGGGCAATTGAAGAGAGAAGTTTCCCCAACTGGTTTCAGGATGCCAAACTAGGCATTTTTATTCACTGGGGATTATATTCGGTTCCGGCTTATGGAGGAAAGGAAAGTTATTCTGAATGGTACCTGCGTGGTTTACAAATGAACGACAGCTTACGTACTAATTTTTTAAAAAAGACCTATGGAAGCGACTTTACCTATAATGATCTTACCAATGAATTTAAGGCCGAGCTATTTGATCCTGAAGAATGGGCAGATTTATTTAAAAGAGCGGGAGCTAAATATGTTGTTTTAGTCTCTAAACATCATGATGGGTACGCCCTTTGGCCAAGTAAGTATAACCGTAACTGGAATAGTGTAGATACAGGTCCCAAAAGAGACATAGTTGGAGAAGTTACAGAAGCAGTTAGAGATTCGGGACTTAAAATGGGGTTATATTATTCTTTACCAGAATGGAATCACCCACTGCATAGGTGGTACAGTGATCCTCACGACAGCATAAACACTTATGTGGAAACTTACATGATACCTCAATTCAAGGAGCTTGTAAGCACGTATAAACCTTCGTTAATTTTTGCGGATGGAGAATGGTATAATTCAGCCAAACAATGGTACTCTGCAGAGCTTATTAACTGGTATTATAATCTTGTTGGAGATGAGGCAATTGTAAACAACCGGTGGGGAAGCGGACTCGATGTGGGTTTTCTTACCCCTGAGTACAGTGCAGGAATCAAAGAAACCTCCAGGCCATGGGCTGAAGTTAGGGGTATAGGACGTTCTTTTGGACTCAACCGAAATGAAGACCTGGAGGCATATGGAACCTCTAAGGAACTTGTTGAGAAATTTGTTCAGGCTGTAGCTAATGGAGGAGGAATGATCTTGAATGTTGGTCCTGGAGCCGATGGTCAAATTCCATTAATACAGCAGGAGCGACTTGTACAACTAGGAAACTGGCTCGAAATAAACGGCGAGGCAATTTATGGAGCAGAAGCATTTGATATTACTGAAGAAGAGAAAGAGGTGCAAATTTCCAGGGTAGATGAGGTGATCAATTTTAATTGGGTACGTAACTCTCCATTAAAAGGAATTAGAGAAGATGATTTTTCCGTGAGGTGGGAAGGCTATCTTGTTGCTCCCAAAAATGGCAAATATAACATTGAATTAGATGCAGATGATGAAGCAATTCTGGAGCTTGATGAAAGAACAATTATAAATAACAATTACACAGCTCCAGATAAAGAGGCTGAAGTAATGAATGCAAATACCAGCTACTCAGAAAATGCAGTAGTTGATTTAAAGGCCGGGAAACCTTATAAACTGGTATTGAATTACAGAGAAAAGAAGCAGAATGCAAAGGTTACACTATCCTGGAGCAGTAAAGGAGGTGAGAAAGAAATTATTCCTGGTGATGCTTTCTACTTAGATCAGGAAAAGATTCAGCCAGGGTTACAGGGACAATACACTTCATTAAAAACACACATTGCTTACACTAAAAAGAACAACTCCCTGTATGCAATTAGTTTTGAATGGCCCGAGGATTCTTTACAACTAAATATTCCAAAGCCAAAACCAGGAGCTACAGTGAAAATGCTCGGTCTTGAAAGAGAACTTGACTGGAGCTACAAAAACAGTAAAATGTTTATTAACACCAGTGGAATTAAATATAATGAATTACCCTCCCATGATGCATGGACATTCAAAATAGATAATTACTAAAATATTTTAAATAAACTAATAAGATTTGGTGAAGCAGGAAAAGAAAAACCTGGAGTACTTTCGATCTACTTGTACTGTAACATCAATTGCCGGAAGTTATCCAGCTTGTAAAGGAATTTCCTGCGCCAGCTTTTTGTATTGGATCATATGGGTAAACCTCAAATAGCTAAAGGTCTCTCGAATGAATGGGTAGAGAATATCAGAGTATTAAGTAGTCATAAGAATGTCTATTGTAAAATCTCAGGATTTTTAACCGAGACAGGGAATTTTAAGTGTACAAAGAACGATTTCAGCTCTTTTTTTGAAGTAGTAAGCAAAGCTTTTGGTGAGAACAGACTGATGTATGGATCCGATTAGCCGGTATGTCTCGCTGCAGGAAGCTATAGTGATACTGTGGGAATTATTAAGGACTATTGCAGGGAGCGGGGAGATATTTTTCTTGAAAAGCTGATGGGTATAAATGCAGAAAAATTCTATCATTTATGACGAAAAAGTTTATTTTTTCTGTTTTGGCAATTCTAAGCTTCTGGTTATCTATAAAAGAAGCAAACGCTCAGAACGTAACAGATTCAATTCCCGAGCATATACTGTGGTATGATGCCCCCGCAAGCGAGTGGTTGGAGGCATTACCTGTAGGAAATGGTAGAATAGGAGCCATGGTCTTTGGAGATCCAAAAAATGAAAGGATTCAGTTAAATGAAGATTCTATGTGGCCGGGAGGGCCTGACTGGGGGAATGCTAAAGGCAATCCTGAAGATCTCAAATATATTCGAGAGCTCATTGAAGAGGGCCAGATTGAAAAGGCAGATAAAGAGATTGTAGAACGGTTTTCATATAAGGGTATAGTTCGATCTCACCAAACTTTAGGGGATCTGTACATCAATTTTCACGAGCGTGGGTCTGTAGAAAATTATAAGCGTCTTTTAAATCTAAATACGGCTGAGGTGGTGATCAGTTACACTTCAGAGGGCTCAGCATATTATCAAAAGGTATTTACCAGCGCACCAGATGATTTACTTGTAATTGAATTAGGTACCAATTCAGAAAAGGGGATGAATTTGACTTTGCGGTTAGATCGCCCGGAAGATGAGGGGCATTCCACAGTGCAAATAAGCAATCCTCATTCATCTGAGATTGCAATGAATGGAGTGGTGACACAATACGGTGGGAGGGTACATTCCCAACCAGCACCCTTAGATTATGGGGTCCAATTTGAAACTGTATTGAAAACAGATCATGAAGGGGGCACAGTGATACCAAAAGATGGAACCCTTATATTACAGGGGGTGAAAAAAGCCACAATTAAACTTGTGGCAAATACTTCATTTTATACTAAAGATTTTCAAAATAGAAACAGGGAAGTTTTAGATCGTTTATCGGGAGTAGGATATGAGAAACTTTACGAAAGACATGTGCAGGATCATCAAAAGTATTTCAACAGGGTTCAATTTCAACTGGGTAAGAATAAAAGCAGCAAATTACCAACAGATCGTCGGCTGCAAAACTTAGCCAAAGGGGAAGAAGATTTGGATCTGGTATCAGATCTTTTTCAATTTGGAAGATATCTTCTTATTTCATCCTCAAGACCCGGTACCAATCCTGCAAACCTCCAGGGTTTGTGGAATGACCATCTTGCGGCACCGTGGAATGCCGATTACCACCTTAATGTTAATCTACAAATGAATTACTGGCCTGCTGAGGTGACTAATTTAAGTGAGTTTCATCAGCCATTATTCGATTTTACCGATAGGCTTATTGAGAGAGGCCGAATTACCGCCAGGGAACAGTATGGCATAGAGAGAGGGGCTGTGGCGCATCAGGCGACAGATCTTTGGGCTTCGGCTTACATGCGGGCAGAACAACCTTACTGGGGCAGCTGGATTCATGGCGGGGGCTGGTTGGCTCAACATTACTGGGAACATTATAACTTTACCCACGACAGGGAATTTTTGGAGGAGCGGGCATATCCTGCCATTAAGTCTTTTGCAGAATTTTATCTGGACTGGCTGGTATGGGATAAAAAATCTAAGAAGTGGGTTTCATTTCCAGAAACCTCACCCGAAAACTCTTATATAAATGAAGAAGGGAAAAGAGCGGCAGTTTCATTTGGTAGTGCTATGGGCCATCAAATTATAGGTGAGGTATTTGACAATGTATTGGCAGCCGCAGAGATATTAAATATTGAAGATGATTTTATCGCAGAGGTTCGGGAGAAAAATAAGTCACTTTTTCCCGGAATTGTGGTGGGGCCAGATAATCGACTGCTAGAGTGGAATGAAGCCTATGAAGAAACAGAAAAGGGGCATAGACATCTTTCTCACCTATATGCACTTCACCCAGGCGATGATATTACCCCCGCAACTCGAAAAGCTTTTGCTGCAGCAAGAAATTCTATTGATTTTAGATTGAAACATGGTGGTGCCGGTACCGGCTGGAGTCGGGCGTGGATGATTAACTTTGATGCACGCTTACTAGATGGAGAATCAGCAAAAAGTAATGTAAATAAATTCATGCAGATATCCCTGGCAAAGAATCTATTCGATTTGCACCCTCCTTTTCAAATAGACGGGAATTTTGGGTTTACAGCAGGAATTGCCGAAATGCTGCTTCAGTCACACGAAGGATTTTTGAGGATACTTCCTGCGCTTCCCGAAGCCTGGAAAGAGGGGAGTATTTCAGGATTAAAGGCAAGGGGAAATATTGAGGTTGATATTATATGGGAAAACGGGAAGTTAAAGGAGTTAATTCTAAAGGCGAATAAAAACAGTCTTCAGAAGATTGTATATGCGGAAAGAGAGGTTGAAGTTGACTTACCTGCAGGAAAGAAAGTGCGGCTTAACGCTAAACTTCAAATAAAAAAATAGCATTCTTCAAAAGAAAAGAAGGTTGTAAAACTTATTTAAACATGAATATACTACATCGCATGAGTCTTATAGGTTATTTCTTTTTGTTTTTTAATCTTTTACAGGCACAGGAGATCGCCGACCCTGTGGGGCCCCTTCCTTCCCAACGTCAGTTAAACTGGCAGGAAATGGAATATTATGCTTTTATTCATTTCAATATGAACACCTTTACAAACCGCGAATGGGGAGAAGGAGGGGAATCACCTGAACAATTTAATCCCACAGAATTAGATGTGCGGCAGTGGGTAAAAGTGGCAAAGGAGGCTGGTATGAAGGGAATAATAATTACTGCAAAACATCATGACGGGTTTTGTCTCTGGCCTTCAGAAACGACAGAACATTCTGTGAAAAATTCTCCATGGAAAAATGGTGAGGGAGATCTCGTAAAAGAACTTGCAAAAGCTTGTGAAGAATTTGATCTTGGGTTTGGTGTTTATCTTTCCCCCTGGGATAGAAACCATGCCGAATATGGCAGGGAAGAATATGTGAAGGTTTTTCATAGACAATTGGAAGAACTAATGACCAATTATGGTCCTCTTTTCGAAGTTTGGTTTGATGGTGCTAACGGTGGTACGGGTTATTACGGAGGTGCCAATGAGAATCGGAAAATAGATCACAGAAGTTACTATCAGTGGGATAAGGTATATTCAATAATTAGAAAGCATCAGCCGGATGCTGTAATTTTTGGAGATAATGGTCCCGATATTAGATGGATAGGGAATGAAGAAGGTGTAGCGGGTAAAACAAATTGGTCTCTAATTCGTAAAGCCGAAGTATATGCAGGATCGGGCAAACATAAAGAATTGCAGTACGGGCATGCCGATGGAACTCACTGGGTGCCCGGAGAGGCCGATGTTTCAATAAGGCCGGGCTGGTATTATCACCCGCAGGAAGATCACCTGGTAAAATCTCTCCCGCATTTGCTCGATATCTATTACGAGTCTGTTGGAAGAAATGCTTCCCTGCTGTTAAACATTCCGGTAGACAGGAGAGGGCTTATTCATGGGAATGATATAAAGCAGTTAATGAAGCTGAGAGAAAAACTGGATGAGGATTTTAAAAATAATCTGGCTCAGAATATAGAAGTGAGTGCAAGTAAATTAAGAAATAATGATTCAAAATTTTCTGCAAAAAACACCGTAGACGGTAATAAGGAAACCTATTGGTCTCCTGGTAAAAACGAAATTAAAAGTTCTCTTACGTTAGATTTTGGTAAAGATGTTGTTTTTAATAGATTCCTGGTACAGGAGTATATTCCTCTTGGACAGAGGGTAAAATCTTTCACTATAGAAGGCCTTGTTAATGGGGAATGGCATGAAATAGATCGCCAAACAACCATAGGCTATAAAAGAATTTTGAGGTTTGACCTAATCAAAGCATCTGCTCTAAGACTAAATATTCTGGATTCCAAAGCCAGTCCTTTAATATCGAATATTGAAGTGTATAATGCTCCCGCATTGTTGGTAGCTCCTGAAGTTTCCAGGTCAAAAAACGGAGTGATTACCCTGCAGGTTCCCGATGAAAACGTGCATATCTATTATACTCTAGACGGGACTGAACCAAACCAGGATTCTTACAGGTACAAAGGAGGTATTGACGGAGAAGAGCCGGTTACTGTAAAAGCAGTGGCCTATGATCCTCTAAGCGGAAGGTACAGTGAATTAAGAACTGTAAATTTTGATATTCCGAAGACCAACTGGAAAGTTATAAGCGCGACTTCTGGTGACACCAAAGAAGTTTTCAAAATTATTGATGAAGATAAGAGTACCTGGTGGGCATCAACAAAAAATGAGGAGTTACCACAGGAAGTGGTGATTGATTTGGGCAGGGATTACCTTCTGAAGGGTTTTACTTATCACCCTTCGCAGGATAGATGGTCATTTGGAACTATTTCAGATTATATTTTTAAAGTGAGTAAAGACAATCAAAACTGGGACCAAGCAGCTTCAGGTGAATTTGGCAACATTCGTAACAACCCTATTGAGCAAAAGGTAGGTTTTGAGCCTGTTGAAGCAAGGTACATTAAACTTAAAGGTGTAAGAAGCACAGATAATAGTGGTGCTATTTCTATTGGAGAGCTAAGTGTAATAACAGTAAACCAGAAATAAATATGGACTTAGGCCTTACAAATAAAGTTATATTGATAACCGGTGGGATGCAGGGAATTGGAGGAGCAATTTCCAGGTGTGTGGCACAGGAAGGAGCAATTCCTGTATTTATAGGAAGAAATGCGAAATCTGGAAAGTTGCTGGAGTCTGAATTAATAAATATAGGTCAAAAAGCATACTTCTTGCAGGGAGATCTCAATATTGATGGTACTTGCAAAGAACTGGTACTAGCTGTAAAAGAGAAATATGGAAAAATAGATGCACTGGTGAATAACGCTGGCGCAAATGATGGTGTAGGTCTTGAAAATGGTAATCCAGAGAGCTTTTCTAAATCAGTATTCAATAATTTGAATCACTATTATGAAATGGCACATTATTGCCTGCCTCATCTAAAAGAATCTAAGGGTAACATTATTAACATTAGTTCAAAGGTAGCTCTCACAGGCCAGGGTAACACCTCGGGTTATGCCGCTGCTAAAGGTGCACAATTAGCGCTTACAAGAGAGTGGGCTGCCGAGCTTTTGCCCTTTAAAATAAGGGTGAATGCTATTTTACCGGCAGAAGCTTTCACCCCTTTGTATAAAAACTGGCTGAGTTCTTTTGATGATCCCGGGAGTAAGTTGAAAAGTATTACATCAAAAATCCCTTTAGGCAAACGTATGACTAGCGTTGAGGAGATTGCCGATCTGGCCGCCTTTATTTTGTCTGAGAAATCTGCTCATACCACAGGACAGTTTTTATTCGTGGATGGCGGGTATGTTCACCTGGACAGATCTTTAACTTAATGTGCTGTGATCTCAATATAGTGGCGCAAATGTAGGTGGATAGTGTCTCTTTAATCTCTCTAGACATCATCATAATCCACTTTCAACGTGCTTGAAGTGGGATGTGCCTGGCAGGTTAGCACAAGGCCTTCTTCGATCTCGCTATCTACTAAAATGGAATTTTTTTCCATTTCGGCGGTTCCTTCTACAATTCGGGCAACGCAGCTGCTGCAAATTCCGCCCTGGCAGGAGTAGGGCACATCGATATCATTGTCTAGCGCCATTTGTAAAACAGTCTTATTCTTGGGCATACTCAGGGTTACCTCCTCTTCATCAACTTTTATGGTGAGCTGGGTTTCCCCCTCAAGATTAGACTTAATTTCTCCTTCAACTTCAGTATTAAAGAGTTCAAAAAGAACCTGCTCTTTTGTGATGTTGTTCTTCAGGAGGACTTCAGAAACTTTATTGATCATTTCTTCAGGCCCACAAAGATAGAAGCGGGTAAAATTGGTATCGTTAAACCTGTTTTTCAGCACGTAATTCACCGTGCCTTCATCAATCCTTCCGTAGTGGCAGTTTTCTTCGTTACACCTGCTGTAAACAAACTCGATAAAAAGCCTGTCGGGGTGCGCTGCCTGTAGCTGCAGTAGTTCTTTAAAAAAGATGGTTTCGTCTGGAGTGCGGTTACCGTACACAAGTACAAAACGGCTGTGTTTCTCTTGCTGTAGTACTGTTTTTAGAATAGACAATACAGGAGTTATCCCGCTCCCGGCTGCAAAAGCTGCATAGGTGTGAGGGTGGCCATCCTGTACCGGTTCAAAGATAAATTTACCTTCGGGAGGATGCACTTCCAGTACATCTCCGGCTTTTAATTTGTTATTGGCCAGTACCGAGAAAGTTCCGCTTTTCACTTCTTTTACAGTAACCTTGAAGGTATCATCTGTAGGCGGAGTACAAAGGGAATAGGCTCTACGAACTTCTTTTCCTTCTATAGTGGTTTTAAGTGTAACGTATTGTCCTGCTTTAAAGGAAAATTCGGTTTTTAATTCCTGTGGTATTTCAAATTCGAGACTCACTGCCTCTGCTGTTTCCCTGATTATATTTTTAATCTTTAACGGAAAGAATTTGCTCATTTTTTGGGTATTTGCCGACAAAAATACAAAGTATGAGAATTTATTTCTGTAACAAAATCGTAAATTTCATTACTTGTAAGGTAAAGTAATACAATGTATCAAAGGTTTATTTCTCTTCAATGGAAGGCTTTTTACCGCTCGGCCAGCTTTGGCAGGAGTATGGGGCTCAAGATATTCATGGCCTTTATCGCGATTTATTTCTCACTGGTGTTCCTCACGCTGGGGATTGGCCTGTACCCTTTGCTCAAGGAAGCTTTCCCGGAACAGGAGCCACTGCAAATAGTTAATAGGTTTCTACTGGTCTATCTCGCACTGGAACTGCTAATGCGCTTTATGCTGCAAACGCTTCCGGTAATGACCATAAAACCATTACTGTCCTTACCCATTCTCAAGTCTAAGGTGGTAAATTACGTGTTATTCCGCTCCCTGTTTTCTTTTTTCAACTTTTTGCCGCTATTGTTGTTTGTTCCGTTTGCGGTCTTTACAGGATATAAGACTGAATATTCGGTTCTTTCCATAACGGCCTGGGCGGTGGCTGTAATTGGGCTTATCTTGTGCATAAATTATCTCAATTTTCTTCTGAAAAAGAAGTTTGCAGATGACCTCAAGGCGCTGCTTCCTTATCTTATTATCGCTCTTGCACTTTATGGCCTTGAGAGATTTGATATTTTTAGTATCACTGAAGTTTTTGCGAGCGGACTAAACTATGTGCTCGAAATGCCATTTTTGGCACTCCTGCCACTCCTGCTTGCCTTTGCTCTTTTTAAATGGAACCAGAAGGTTCTTAAAAGCAGGTTCTACCTTGATGAATCGCTCAAGGCTAAAGTAACCGAGGCAAAGTCACAGGATTTTGCATGGCTTCGCCGCTTTGGAGGTATAGCACCTTTCCTTCAGCTTGACCTTAAGCTAATCTGGCGCAATAAGAGGCCCAAAACCCTCATATTTATTTCGCTGCTCATCATGGGCTACGGCATGATCTTTTATCCGCAGGACACCTATCAGGATTTGCCTTCGGTGTTCGTTTTTGTCGGCATCTTTATGACCGGCATCTTTATGATCAACTTCGGGCAGTTCATTCCTGCCTGGGATTCTTCGTATTATTCTATGATGATGGCGCAAAATATTCCGCTTAAGCAGTACCTCAATGCCAAGGCAGCACTTATCATCTTCAGCATTGTGATTTTGACTATTTTAACCACTCCTTATGTGTTTTTTGGATATAAAATACTGGTAATCAATATTGTATGCGCCATTTACAATATTGGGATCAATGTGCCGGTACTCTTATTTGCCGGATCTTTTAACAGGAAAAGAATAGACCTTGAAAAAAGCCCTTTTATGAACTACCAGGGAACAGGAGCGGCACAATGGCTGGTAGGCCTGCCCTTACTTATTATGCCCATACTCATATTTTGGGTGCTGAATAAATTTGTTTCCTTTGAAGTTGCCACCATAGTTTTGGCAGCTTTAGGATTGCTGGGCATAATATTTAAAAAAGCCATAATGGAACAAATAACCGAGGCTTACAGAAAAAATAAATACGCCATGATCAATGGCTTTAAACAAACAGGAGAATAAGATGATAACAGCTACAAATCTTACAAAAGTTTACGGCGGTACAAAGGTACTTGATGTTGAACATCTGGAGATCCCAAAAGGACAAAGCTTTGGCCTGGTGGGAAATAACGGAGCCGGAAAAACCACATTTTTCAGCCTTTTGCTTGACCTTATTCAGCCAACAACCGGGAGCATTTTTAATAATGAAATTACGGTAAGCCAAAGCGAGGCCTGGAAACCTTTTACCTCTTCTTTTATTGATGAGAGCTTTCTTATTGGCTACCTCACCCCCGAAGAATATTTCTATTTTGTAGGAGAACTTCGCAATCGCAATAAGGCCGACGTTGCTGCTTTTCTGCAGAATTTTGACGAATTCTTCAATGGAGAGATCCTGGGGAGAAAGAAATACCTGCGAGACCTGTCAAAGGGAAATCAAAAGAAGGTAGGAATAGTTGCAGCTCTTATAGGTGATCCTGAAGTGGTTATTCTCGATGAGCCTTTTGCAAACCTCGATCCAAGTACACAGATACGCCTTAAGGCGCTTATCAAGAAATTAACGGCAGGTTCTGAGATGACGGTTTTGATCTCCAGCCATGACCTTATTCATGTGACCGAGGTGTGCGAACGCATTGTTGTTCTCGACAAAGGGCACGTTGTGAATGATATTAAAACTTCGGAAGCAACTCTCAAAGAGCTGGAGCAATATTTTGCCGGGGCAGCGGTGCAGGTAGATGAGGAGCAGCAGGAAAATTCTTTTAAATCTGAAGTTTAACGTGCGCTACCAATAATTTTTCCTGGTGGTTTAGCAGTATTTCATGAGTAGAGAATTTAAAATTGCAGGCTGGGCAAGAATTCTTCTGTTCTTGTTTCCTTACCTGTTGATAGTAGGAGTTTTTCAATTTATAGGTTTGGCAGTAGCCGGAAATTCTATTGATGATCCTCTGTCGAGTATTAGTTCTAAAGAACACTTGATTTCCTCCTTTTTTGATCTTTTAGGCACTTTCCTGGTGCTCTGGATTTTTATGAAATACATTGATAAGGAGAAATTCGTGCAGTTAGGTTTTCAGACAAAAGGCCGGCTAGCCGATTTTGTGACGGGAACATTGGTGGGATTTATTACCATGTTCTCGGGGTTTCTTATACTGATGGGAATAGGAGAAATAAGTTATTCCGGAGTGAATTTTGATATTTATGAATTGTTGATATCAATATTGTTCTTTCTCGTCATTGCAGTTGTAGAAGAAACTTTAGTGAGAGGATATGTGCTTAAGAATTTGATGCTTTCAACCAATAAATATATAGCGATCATTATTTCTTCCGTTATTTTTTCTTTGATGCATGGGGCCAACCCAAATATGAGCCTTTTTAGTTTCATTGACCTTTTTTTTGCAGGGATGATCCTTGGAGTTTCTTACCTGTACACCAGGAATTTGTGGTTCCCTATTGGGTTGCACTTTGGATGGAACCTTTTCCAAACGCATTTTGGGTTCAATGTAAGTGGCCTGGATGTATACTCCTTAATTGAGATTAATTACACTTCAGCTAATTTGTTCAATGGCGGCGAATTTGGGTTTGAAGGTTCTGTGTTTTCTGTGGCTGCGCAGCTTCTTATTTTTGCAGGGATTGTAAATTATTATCAAAGCCGTTCGGGAATTTATTACCTGCAAAGTTTACTTTTAAGGAACAGGAAATAAATGCCCGCTGTCTTTAAAGATATTTATTTAATGCCGAAGATTTAGAAGTCTGTATCTTTGATTTAATGGCATAACATCCCGGTTTTTTTTCGCTATTTTTACCCGCCACAATAATAATTACAGCAGTTATAAGTTATTGCTAATAAGAACGATCACTTGATTTGAAATTATCTATAAAGGTTACTGCCATTTTTTTCCTGTTGGTTGCCTTAACAGGTTGCTCGAGAAAGAAGAACACTTTCCTGAACCGTAACTGGCATGCCGTAACAGCCGAATACAATACGCTTTATAACGGGAATCTCGCTCTTGATCTTGGTATTGAGGCACTTAATGAGAGCTATAGGGACAACTACTGGCAGATTCTTCCGGTAGAACGAATGGAAATTCGTGATGAGGTTATGGCTCCCGGAGAAACCTCAAACCCTAACTTTCTCGTAGCTGAAGAAAAAGCGGTGAAGGCAATTCAACGGCACTCCATGTTGATTGAAGGATCTGAGAATAATCCGCAGATAGATGAGGCGTATCTGTTATTGGGAAAAGCCCGGTACTATGATCAGCGCTTTGTGCCTGCGCTGGAAGCATTCAATTACATTCTTCATAAATATCCTCTTAGCAATACCATCAATGAAGCGCGCATTTGGAGAGAAAAGACCCATATGCGGCTGGAGTTTGATGAACTTGCCATAAAGAACCTTAAGAAGATACTCGACACTGAAAACCTTGAGGAAGCTAACCGTGCCGAAGCTTCGGCAATGCTGGCCCAGGCATATATCAACATCAATGCTCCCGACAGTGCTGTAGCTCATCTTGAACGTGCTGCCGAAATAACTGATTTTAAAGATAAAGAAGGTCGCTACTGGTATATTACAGGCCAGTTATATGATGTGCTGGGCAAAAGCGACAGGGCTTCTTACGCTTTTGATAGAGTAGTGGACCTGAACAGGAAAATACCGCGCATTTACCTGATCAATGCCATGATCAGGCAAATTGAATACAGCAATGCCACAGCCCAGGATAAGGCTGTGATACTGGAGGAGCTCAATTCCATGGCAAGAAATCGCGAAAACAGGCCGTATCTTGATAAGATCTATTTCCAGCTGGCCGAATTTCATTATCAGCAGGATTCCGTGGCATTGGCTATAGATTATTACAATCGCTCCCTTCGTACTCCCTCAGGCAATACCTACCTGCAGTCTTTAGACTATCAAACGCTGGGGAATATTAATTTTGATGCCGCCCAATTTGAGGTTGCCGGCGCCTACTACGACAGTACGCTCACAATGCTGCCCGATAATAGCAGGGAATACCGCCTCATAAAGAGAAAGAGAGACAATCTTGACGATGTGATCTATTATGAGAAAATGGCTCAGAACGCCGATAGTATTTTACATTTGGCCTCTCTAACCAAAGACCAACAACTCGATTACTTTACCCGGTACACCACACAATTGCGAGAAGCGGCTGTTGATGCGATAGAACAACCTGAACAACAACAGGCTGCTCAGGAATTTTTTGAGACTAAACGCCCTTCGATGCCCGGTGTGCCAAATCCGGGATCTTCTTTTTACTTCTATAATCCTACTGTGGTTGCCTTCGGAAAACAGGAGTTTTTCAGGTTGTGGGGTGACAGGGAACTTGCCGATAACTGGCGTACCCGCAGAATAAGCGGAGGGGGAGAAGACCTTGCGACTGAAGGTGTGAACGATCTTATTGATAATGATCCAAAATTTGATCCGCAGACTTATATAAGTAAGATTCCACAGGATGTGGCGGTATTAGACAGTCTTAAAAAGGATCTCAATTTTGCCAGTTATCAACTCGGATTGATCTATAGGGAAAAATTCAGTGAAAATGAGTTGGCGGCCGATAGACTGGAATTTGTATTGGCAAATCAGCCCGAGGAAAGATTGGTGTTGCCTGCAAAATACAATCTCTACAAAATTTACTCAGATTTGGGAATGCCCGGAAAAGCACAATCTCTTAAGACTGAAATTCTGATGGCTTATCCCGATTCACGGTATGCGGCAATACTTTCAAACCCTGAAAGCCTTTTACAGGATGAAAATAACCCCACAGCAATTTATGAAGAACTGTATGCTGGGTATGAATATCAAAAATATGACTCTGTCATTGTAAAAAGTAACCGTTTAATTGAACAGTTTGCAGGAGACGAAATTGTTCCAAAACTGGAGCTTCTAAAAGCGATGGCCGAAGGCAGGCTTTATGGATTTGAGGCTTACAAAGAAAGTCTCAACTATGTGGCTCTTAATTATCCGCAAACTGTTGAGGGTAAAAAAGCACAGGACATTATTGACAGGGCTTTACCTACCATGGCGACAGCTGAATTTGTGCCTCAAAATTCCGGCAATTCCTTCAAGTTAATATTTCCGGTTAATAGGGAAGAAAAAAAGGATGTTGACAGCCTGCAGCAGTCTCTTGTAAATGCCCTTCAGGAATTTGGATATTCAGGAGAGGTTTCACGGGACGTTTACAATTCCAATCAGGATTTTATAGTAGTACATGGATTCTCTTCGGCAGCAGCAGCTAATTTATTTGCGCAACGGCTTGAAGAGGAAGATAAGTATGCTATTGACGAAAAATCTTTCTATATTTCGACCCCAAATTACCGGATCGTGCAGATCCATAAGAACATAGAAAATTATTTAGAGACTTTAAATTCCCCCTCACCCTAATGTTTAAGCAGGAAAAAGCAAAGCAGGTAAAAGAAAACAGCAAGGAACAAAACAAGATTTCCCAGGGCACAAAAATTACCGGAAACATTGAAGCTAAAGGCTGTTTTCGAATTGATGGGCATGTGGAAGGAACGGTCAAAACCCCCGGAAAAGTAGTTATTGGCAAAGATGGTTTTGTAACAGGAGAGTTGAGTTGCGAAAATGCCGATATTGAAGGTAAATTCAACGGAAAACTGAAAATTACGGGCACCTTAAGCTTAAGAAGTACTGCTGTTATAGATGGGGAAGCCGTAGTTGCGAGGCTGGCCGTAGAGCCGGGCGCAACATTTAATGCCACCTGTACCATGCGTGGCGGCGTGAAAGCGATTCACAATGAAAGAGGAGAAAGAAAAGAACAAGAACAGTCAGCTTAAAAACTGGGCGGTATTTACCGGGATTGCCTTTCAAATGGGTGCCACAATTTTTTTGTGTGCATGGATAGGGAAAAAGCTGGATGAAAGATACCCCATGGAAAAGAACTGGTTTACTATAGGCTTTGTACTTTTTGGCCTGGTAGCTTCAGTTTACGTCGTTTTAAAACAGCTTAAACGTTACAACAATTGAATCCTCTTATTTTTAAAGATCTTTTCAGGTTTGTCCTCCTTCTTTTTCTTGTTGCGGGATTGAGCTATGGGATCCATTATTTTGTTGTCACTTCCTATTTCTCGCGGCAAACTCTGGAGCTTGTAAATTTCGCTTATAAGTTTTGTGTGGGCATCACACTGCTTTTTACCTCTACCATTATTTTAGCCAGCTCACACCTCAAAGAGCAACTCGGATTTATATTTCTTATTAGTGGTATGGTGAAGCTGGGAATCTTTTATTTCCTCATCAAGACTTCAGGATTTGACCTGGACAAATCTGTCTTTTTACATTTTTTTGTTCCTTATGCGCTTTCTGTGGTGGTGGAAATTATCTATATCGCGAAAATCCTCAACCGAACTAACTTCTCGAAAGACAGATAATTAGGGCGAGTACAGGGCAAAAAAACAATTACGAAACATAGGCTGTGTTTTTTTATATAATTATGTACATTTGCAGCCAAATTAAAGGACTGTAATTCACCCGAAAATGCAAAAGGAAAACGTTGCGAAGTTTTTATTAGCCTGTCTTTTAATGTTTGTGAGTATTAGTTCACAGGCATTTACTGCAAAAGAGCCTCAGGAAGGGGGCGATGCAAAGGTCAATACCGAAGAGGAAATTAAGGATTATATTGATCATCACCTTGCAGATTCTCATTATGTAAATTTCTTTTCTGACGGGGAAACCGGCGCACATTATGGTTTTTCGCTTCCTGTGATCCTTTGGGATGATGGGTTGAAGGTTTTTTCTTCAGGAAAATTCCATCATGGAGAAGACCTTGCTGTAATTGATGGTCAACATTACCGTCTTTATCATTCTAAGATCTATAAAACTGATGCCGAGGGTACTATCACCTATGGTGAGAATGGATTTCCTTCAAATGAACGTCCGCTTGATTTCTCTATAACCAAGAATGTACTTTATATGTTGGTTGTGAGTATTCTAATGCTTCTTGTATTTGGAGGTTTGGCACGACAGTATAAGAGCCGTAAGATTCCAAAAGGGTCAGGAAGAGTGCTTGAGCCTCTTGTATTGTATGTGCGTGATGAGATAGCGAAACCCAACATCGGGAAGAACTATAGAAAATATACCGGATTTTTATTAACAGTTTTCTTTTTTATCTGGATCCTTAACCTTTTGGGAATGACGCCACTTGGTGTGAACGTGACCGGGAATATCGCGGTGACCATGGCTTTGGCGTTGATCACATTTTTCATTGTTCAGTTCAGCGGAAATAAGGATTACTGGAAACACATTTTCTGGATGCCGGGAGTGCCGTGGCCTATGAAGATCATCCTTGCACCAATCGAAGTGCTGGGGATGTTCACAAAGCCATTTGCCCTAATGATCCGACTTTTTGCGAACATGACTGCAGGGCACGTGATTATTATGACCCTTCTTGGATTGATCGTGGTATTCCAGAATTGGATCGCAGGACCTGCTTTCTTTGGGTTCACTATTTTCATTTCTATAATTGAATTACTGGTAGCTTTTTTACAGGCATATATCTTCACCCTGCTTAGCGCCCTTTACATAGGGATGGCGGTTGAAGAGCATGATGATCATCACCCTGCCGACAATGAAGATATTCCCGTAGTATAATATAAACACATTTAAGAGTAAGTTTAATTTTTAATAAGTAAGTATGGAAGCCTTAAATTTAGATTTGATTGGAGCTGGTTTAATTATTATTGGAGCTGGTTTTGGTCTTGGTAAGATTGGTAGCGCTGCAATGGAAGGAATTGCACGTCAGCCAGAAGCTGCCGGTAAAATCCAAACTGCAATGATTATCATCGCTGCACTTTTGGAAGGTGTTGCTTTTGCTGCTCTTTTTGCAGTATAATCAATCAGAAAGAACTTCAGGCTTTGCAGCGGTTGGCTGCAAGGCTTGAATTATTTAAAAATTAAACAATAGAAGAAATAAGATAGAATATGGAAAAGTTAGTCAACGATTTTTCTTTTGGATTGTTTTTCTGGCAGATCATTATCTTAGTTGTGCTGGTTGCCTTATTAGCAAAATTTGCATGGAAACCTATATTAGATGCTCTGAATGAAAGGGAGCAGGGAATACAGGATGCCCTAGATTCGGCTGAAAATGCGCGTAAGGAAATGCAAAACCTTCAGGCCGATAACGAGAAGTTATTGCAGGAAGCCCGTATGGAGCGTGATGCTATGATCAAAGAGGCAAGAGAGATCAAAGAAAAAATGATTTCTGAAGCTAAAGAAGATGCCCAGAAAGAAGGTGAGAAAATGATCCAGCAGGCAAAAGCGACTATTCAGAATGAGAAGAATTCAGCGCTGGCCGATATCAAGAATCAGGTGGCTACCCTATCTGTTCAAATTGCCGAGAAAATGGTAAGAGAAGAGCTTTCTTCCAAAGGCAAACAAGAAAAGCTGGTAGAAGACATGCTTGATGATGTTACCTTAAACTAAGAAGATGCAGGGAAGTAGAGCAGCAGCGAGATATGCCAAAGCCCTTTTGAGCCTGGCGCAAGACAAAAATGTTACTGGAGAGGTAAACGCCGATATGGTTCTTATTAGTAAGACTATACAGGATAGTGAAGAGCTCCAGGCTTTTTTGAAGAGCCCTGTGGTGAAAAATACCATGAAGAAAAATGCCCTTTTAGAGATCTTTAAATCTGTGAATGGCGTTACTTCAGGATTATTTGAGATCCTAATTGAGAACAATCGTTTGAACATCCTTCCTTTGGTTGCATCAAGTTATGAGCGTCTTTATGACGAGATGAACGGAGTACATGTAGCGAAGGTTACAACGGCTATTCCGCTTACTCCTGCACTTGAGGCAAAGATTCAGCAAAAAGTAAAGGAACTAACAGGAAATGAGGCTAAGATTGAGAACATTGTTGATGAGAGCATCATTGGCGGGTTTATCTTAAGAGTGGGTGACATCCAATATAACGGAAGTGTGAAGTCGCAGCTTACAGGTCTCAAAAGAGAATTACAGAACAATACATACGTAGCAAAAATTTAATTAAAACCGCTGCGCCTGGGCGTAGCATTTTATTCTAAATAATTATGGCAGAAATTAATCCGGCTGAAGTATCAGCAATATTAAAGAAACAGCTTTCCGGGTTTGAGGCTAAGGCTTCCCTTGACGAAGTTGGTACAGTTCTCAATATTGGGGATGGTATCGCTAACGTCTATGGACTTTCCAATGCACAATACGGGGAGTTAGTTGAATTTGAAGGCGGATTGGAAGGAATTGTACTTAACCTTGAAGAAGACAATGTTGGGGTAGTACTATTAGGTCCATACAAACAGGTAAAAGAAGGAGCAACCGTTAAGAGAACTCAGCGTATTGCTTCTATCAATGTGGGAGAAGGAATTGTTGGACGGGTTGTAGACACGCTTGGGCAGCCTATCGATGGAAAAGGACCAATACAGGGTGAGACATTCCAAATGCCATTAGAGCGTAAGGCACCGGGGGTAATTTACCGTCAGCCGGTAACCGAGCCGCTTCAAACAGGAATTAAGTCTATCGATGCCATGGTACCAATTGGTCGTGGACAGCGGGAGCTTGTAATTGGTGACCGTCAAACTGGTAAGACAACAGTGGTTATCGATACTATTCTAAATCAAAAAGAATTCTACGATGCAGGGGAACCTGTTTATTGTATATATGTTGCTGTAGGGCAAAAAGCCTCTACTGTGGCAGGTATCGCCAAGACCCTTGAAGATAAAGGAGCTCTTGCCTATACCACTATCGTAGCTGCAAACGCATCCGATCCTGCTCCTATGCAGGTTTATGCTCCATTTGCAGGTGCTGCGATTGGTGAGTATTTTAGAGATACAGGTCGTCCTGCATTGATCGTTTATGATGATCTTTCAAAGCAGGCTGTTGCTTACCGTGAGGTATCTTTGCTTCTAAGACGTCCACCGGGGCGTGAGGCATATCCTGGAGACGTTTTCTTCCTTCACTCAAGATTGCTTGAGCGTGCTGCAAAAGTGATTGCTGATGATAGTATCGCGAAGAACATGAACGATCTTCCTGATGTTTTGAAAGACAAAGTAAAAGGTGGAGGATCGCTTACCGCACTTCCTCTTATTGAGACACAGGCGGGTGACGTTTCGGCGTATATCCCAACCAACGTGATCTCAATTACCGATGGGCAGATCTTCTTAACATCCGATCTTTTTAACTCTGGGGTGCGTCCTGCAATTAACGTGGGTATCTCTGTATCACGTGTGGGTGGTGCCGCGCAGATCAAGTCGATGAAGAAAGTTGCCGGTACACTTAAACTTGACCAGGCACAGTTCCGTGAATTGGAAGCATTTGCCAAGTTCGGGTCAGACCTTGATCCTGCAACATTGAATGTGATCGAAAAAGGTAAGCGTAACGTGGAGATCCTTAAGCAGGCTGAGAACAACCCTTATCCTGTAGAGAACCAAATCGCGATTATCTTTGCCGGTTCCAAGAACCTGTTGAGAAACGTTCCTGTAGAGAAAGTAAGAGAATTTGAAAAAGATTACCTGGAATATCTTGATGCCAAGCACAGAGATGTACTTGATCAACTAAAAGCAGGTAAGTATACAGATGAACTCACCGACACGCTTACAAACGTAGCTAAGGAGATTTCAGCTAAATATAAAAAGTAGTATGCAAGTGCAGAGTTAAAAGTTTTGAGTTATGAGCAAATTGGAAAATAGCCCGGTTCGGATTAAAAGTTTCCAGTTTGCTTGTGATATCGTTCTCTTTACCCGGTCCTTGAAAAAACGAAATGAATTTGAGCTGGCTTCCCAGCTTTTAAAAAGTGGAACTAGTATTGGAGCCAATGTTAGAGAAGCACAAAGGGGAGTAAGTACAAAAGATTTTAAAAACAAATTCGGTATTGCTTTAAAAGAGGCCGACGAAACCAAATATTGGTTAGAGCTAATAGAGGCAACTTCGGATATTGATTGCAAAATTTTAATTGCTAAGTGTGAAGAGTTGATAAGAATTATAGTTTCAATAATAAAAAACTCATAACTCTCAACTCTTAACTCATAACTAAAAAGAATGGCCAATTTAAAAGAATTAAGAAGCAGGATTACTTCGGTGTCTTCAACCATGCAGATCACCAGTGCCATGAAAATGGTATCGGCTGCAAAGTTGAGCAAGGCGCAGGATGCCATTACCGCTATGCGTCCTTATTCAGAAAAACTTTCTGAACTACTTCAGTCTCTCAGCGCGACACTAGACAGTGACCAATCGAGCAAATACGCCGAGCAACGTGAGGTGAACAAGGTGCTTATGGTAGCAATTTCCTCGAATCGTGGATTGGCAGGTGCTTTTAATTCCAATATCGTAAAAGCATCAAAATACGTTGCAAACCGCGATTACAGCGATAAAAGCGTAGAATTCTACAGCGTAGGAAAAAAGGCAAATGATATTCTGAAGAAAACTTTCAACATCTACAAAACCGAGACCGCTATTTATGACGACCTTAGTTTTGAGAATGCTGAAGCTCTTGCCAAAGAATTAATGACCCTTTTTGTAGAAGGCAGGTTCGACCGAATCGTTTTGGTGTACAACCAGTTTAAGAATGCCGCTACTCAAGAAGTGCAGGTAGAGCAGTTTTTGCCTATTGTTCCTGTTGAAAAAGATGAAAATGTGACCTTAGATTACATTTTTGAACCTTCAAAAGAGGAGATCGTGATGGAGCTTATTCCAAAATCTCTTAAAATGCAGGTCTATAAAGCCCTGCGTGACTCTTTTGCTTCAGAACACGGGGCTCGTATGACTGCAATGCACAAGGCAACAGATAATGCACAGGAACTTAGAGATTCCCTGAAGTTATCTTACAACAAAGCAAGACAGGCTTCTATCACCAACGAAATTCTTGAAATTGTTGGTGGAGCTGAAGCTTTGAATAAATAAAGATTCAGCTGGCGACAATTGGACGTAGCGATAGCGAAGTCAAATTAGCCAATCCTGAATCTTTAAATAAATAAAGATTCAGCCGGCGACAATTGGACGTAGCGATAGCGGAGTCAAATTAGCCAATCCTGAATCTTTGAATAAATAAAATTATTGCTGAAAATTTCAGCTTTTTGAAACTCCGTATCATCCGATACGGAGTTTTCTTTTTTAAGGGTTTTATTGAAAATTAAAAAAAGGCCCTAATTTAAACTTTAAGAACCTGTCTTGACTCCCGACTCTTTGTTCGCAGCGATTTTAAGTCTAAAAAATAATTGGTATCAAAATTGGAGTACTACCTCCTGAACCTATAATTCCTTTAAGCGATGAAACCATTTTTTTTCTCTTTTTCGGCCCTTTTAATCCTTATGAGCTTTAGTAATTGTGCCAATGGCAAGCAATTGCAGGAGGAGCCGCCCAAAGCTGTGGGAGAAGCTTTTTACACTACCTGGACAGGTGGCGTGAGGGGCGCAGGTTCAGGTTTTAATCTGTTCATTCCGGTGGCGGCAAATTCAGAGATTAAGATGGATACCGTTTACTTCCGCGGAAGAAAAGGTGTACTTGAAATTGAGCCTTCCAACCCCGACCTTTACGTGGCGCGATTTGAAACTCCCGGTGCAACAAAGGATTTTGTTATGCATAAAGATCCAAAAAAGGAGTTTGGTAACGAAGTACCAAAAATGATTGAGAAAATACCTTTCGAACTTGCCGAAGGTGAGGCAGTAGTGCACTATAGCAGGAACGGTAAGGAAAAATTCTTCAGGATAAAAAATATTCAGAAAAAAGACAGCGAACAAGTGCGCCTAAAAAACCCTAAAAACATTCAGCATTAATAGTACATTTGTGAGGAATTCTCAAGCAAAAACTATTGGCGCTCTTTCAGAAGCTATTTAAACAAACCGTCGTTTATGGTGTTGCTACAGTGGTACCCAGGATGCTATCATTCCTGTTGTTGCCGCTGTATTCTGCTTACCTTCCTACCCAAGGTTTTGGAGAAGTAGCTATCGTCTTTTCCTGGATGGCAGTCTTTAACGTGCTGCTCGCTTATGGGATGGAAACCTCATTTTTCAGGTTTTTTCATCAGGAAGAATTCCGTAAAGAGGTCACAGCCACCTCTGCACTTTCATTAATAGGTTCTACCTGCATATTTCTACTGCTGGGTTTCCTCTTTATGGAAGAAATTTCCTTTGCTACGGCCATTGCCTCTCATTACGTGCTCTACGTGATCCTGATTTTGGCACTCGATGCTCTGGCGACCATACCTTTTGCCTGGCTTAGGGCTACCGAAAGGCCAGGTGTTTTTGCTGCAATCAAGATTGGAAATGTTGCTGTTAACCTCGGGCTCAATATCTTTTTCATTGTCTATCTGCCAGAATTAGCATCCAAAAATTCCATTTTTGAGACCCTGTACATTCCCAATTTCGAAATTGCCTATATTTTCATTGCCAACCTTGTTGCCAGTGGGCTAACGCTCCTGGTCATGTTGCCATTTTATTTTAAACTGCCATATACTTTTAACAGCGGTCTTTGGAAAAAAATGCTCACCTACGGCACCCCAATTTTAATTGCGGGGATAGGTTTTGTCATTAATGAAGTGTTTGATAAGATCCTGCTCGGCTGGCTGTTGCCTCAGGATATTGCAAAGTCTGAAGTTGGTGCCTATGCTGCCTGTTACCGGCTTGCCCTGTTTATGACGCTTTTTGCCACGGCTTTCAGGTTGGGGATTGAACCTTTCTTCTTCAGTCATGCCAAAGAAAAGAATGCGCCTCAAACCTACGCCACAATCACCAAATATTTTGTCATTTTTGGAGCCCTTATCCTGGTGCTGGTTACTATATTTTCTGACCTTTTAAAATTGCTGCTCATTAGAGATTCCTCATACTGGGACGCCATGGTGGTGGTACCAATGATCCTGGCCGCAAACTTTTTCCTGGGTATTTACCACAATCTTTCGGTTTGGTATAAGGTGAGCGACCGCACAAAATTTGCCGGCTATATCTCCCTTTTTGGAGCCGCAGTTACGTTGATCCTTAACTTCTGGCTTATTCCTTATTACAGCTATGTTGGGTCGGCCGTTGCAACTATGGTGGCCTATGGCAGCATGATGTTGCTCTCTTTTTACTTCGGAAGAAAATACTATCCCATTCCTTATGACCTGAAGCGAATTGGCGGCTACCTGCTCATTTCCCTCACGTTTTCGGGGATCTATTTCTACCTTTTTAGAAATAATTATTACTTCGGAAGTATATTAATCCTTATCTTTTTTGCCCTTATTTATTACGCTGAAAAGGATCAGTTAAAACAGCTTTTGAAGAAGTCATAATTTGAACTGCTTCCGAAGAAAACTAACAAAGCATGAACGTAAAGATAATTAACAAATCAAAGCACGAATTACCGGCCTATGAAACCGGATCATCTGCAGGGATGGACCTGCGAGCCAATATTTCTGAACCTGTTACCCTGGCACCCCTAGCCCGGGCTATTGTCAAAACAGGGCTTTTCATTGAACTTCCAGTAGGCCACGAAGCCCAGGTGCGCCCACGCAGCGGGTTGGCTGCCAAAAAAGGCATTACGGTACTAAATTCTCCCGGCACAATTGACGCCGATTATCGGGGAGAAATTGGGGTGATCCTGGTGAACCTTTCTAATGAAGAATTCACGATAAACGATGGGGAGCGCATTGCACAGATGGTGATTTCCCGTCACGAACACATCACCTGGAAAGAAGTTGACACCCTCGAAGAAACTTCACGCGGCAGCGGCGGCTTCGGAAGCACGGGGGTCTAGTACGTAGTGCTCAATGTTCAGTAGGCAGTTTTGATCAGTAAATAATTAACAGTGATCAGGATCTTAAAAGCCGTGTAAGGAACAACAAACAATAAATCAAGAACAAATTCATTAGTAAGTAAGAATCTTAACCTAAGATCTCACTACTCACTACTAAATACTCAATACTAAAAAAATGAAAATCATAGTTCCCATGGCGGGTCGCGGGTCGCGGCTTCGTCCACATACCTTAACAGTTCCAAAACCTTTAATTCCCATTGCCGGGAAACCCATTGTTCACAGGCTGGTTGAAGATATCGCAAAAGTTCTCGATGAAAAGATCGATGAAATTGCCTTTATCATTGGAGAAGATTTTGGTGAAAAAGTAGAAACCGACCTAAAGAAAATTGCAGAGACCCTGGGCGCAAAGGGCACCATTTATTATCAGGATAAACCTCTTGGCACCGGTCATGCTATTATGTGTGCCAAAGATTCTTTAGAAGGCCCCGCAGTGATTGCTTATGCCGATACACTTTTTAAAGCCGATTTTACGTTAGATAAAGAAGCCGATGCGGTGATATGGGTAAAACAGGTAGAAAATCCTTCAGCATACGGCGTAGTGCAGTTAAACGAGAAGCGGGAGATTACTGATCTTGTTGAAAAACCTTCAGAATATGTGTCAGACCTTGCTGTAATTGGAATTTATTACTTCAAGGATGTAGCGATTCTTAAGGATGAACTGCAGGGAGTGCTTGATAATAACATTATTCGCGGCGGGGAGTACCAGATCAATGACGGGATAGAGGCGATGAAGCAGAAAGGCGCGAGATTCGTTCCGGGGAAGGTTGATGAATGGATGGATTGTGGTAACAAGCAGGTGACTGTAGAGACCAACACCAGAATGCTTAAATTCCTTCAGGAAGATGGTGAAAAGCTGGTAGCTTCAAACGTAGAAATAGAAAATTCAGAAATTATTGAACCCTGCTTCATTGGTGAGAACGTGGTGCTCAAAAATGCCAAAATAGGACCCAATGTTTCTATTGGAAACGGAACTAAAATAAGCAACTCGACCATTAAAAACAGTTTGATCCAAACCTTTGCTGAAGTAGAAAATGCAGATCTCAATAACGCTATGATAGGTAATTTTGCCAGGTTCAATGGTGAATTTACCGAAATTAGTATCGGTGATTACTCTGTGCTGGAGTAGCGCTTTGCAGCATTAAAAAATGCATGAAAAAAAGGCTTTACATAATACCATTTTTGACCCTGCTACAGCTGGGTAGTATCTCCTATGCACAGGAGAAACCGGTGGTAGAAATGGCCCAGGATGACCTGGGAAATGTAACAGATGCCTTTCAGGAGCATTTTTTTGAGGCGCTAAAGCAAAAGGCAATAGAAAACCATGAAAAGGCGATAGATGAGCTGGTGCAAAGTCTGGCGTTAAAGCCCGATGAACCTGTAGTGTATCTTGAGCTGGGTAAAAACTATAATGCCCTTGGCCAATATTCCCAGGCTGCAGTGTATCTGGAAAAAGGTCGAAAAGCAGTGCCCGGGAATGAGGGAATGCTCGAGGAGCTTTACACCACTTACTTCGAGGGCAGGGAATTCAAAAAGGCACTGCCGGTGGTAAGAGATCTGGCCCGGTTGAATACTGCTTTTTCAGAAGACCTGGTGAACCTGTACATTCAGACTGAAAAATACGATGCGGCCCTTGGGCTTCTCGATTCGCTCGACCAGGTAAAAGGTTCCAGCACCTACCGGGAAAGTTTGAGGCGGCAGGTTTATGCCCGTACCAACAACGTGGAGGCACAGATAAGCGATTTAGAGGAAAACATTGAAGAGAACCCTAAAAACGAACAGGATTATCTCAACCTTATCTTTGTTTACAGCGAAAACGGGCAGGAAGAAGAAGCTTTTGCAACTGCAAGGGAACTGTTGGAAATAAATCCCGGTTCCCAGCTCGTGCACCTGGCCCTTTACAAATTCTATATTGCCGATAATAAAGCTGAAAAGGCCGTCAACTCAATGGAAATTCTGCTTAACAGTGACCAGATAGATGAAGTCACAAAGTACCAGGCGCTCAATGATTTTCTAATTTATGTAACCGAAAATCCTTCTTTGGAAGAAGATTTGATACAACTGGTAGAGACTTTTTCAGAAAAAGAAAATAACCTGAAGGTCTATAAACAGCTTGGCACTTTCTTCATTGAAAAAGGGAAGAAGGAGCTGGCATTAAATTATTTTAAAACTGCGCTTGAAAATGACATGGATGATTTTAATTTGTATCGAAATGTCATAAAACTGGAGGCTGAAAAAGGGCATTTTGAAGAGGTGAAATTACTCACTGAAAAAGGTCTTGAAATTTTTCCCACCCAGGCGTGGTTGTTTCTCATGCAGGGAAATGCTCTTAACGGCTTGAAGGAATATCAAAAAGCAGAAGAAATACTTCTTACAGGCCTGGATTACCTCATTGATGATGCCGAAACTGAATGGGAATTTCACCGTCAACTCGCTATAACATATAAAGGCCTTAACAAAGCTGAAAAAGCTGCAGAAGCTCTAAAAAAAGCTGAAAAATTAGAAAATTAATACTGAATGACCTGTAAACAATTAATTCCCGTAGTTCTTATTTCCTTAATCCTATTCTCATCCTGCGGCGGCGCCCGTAAAGCAAAAATGGGGACTGTAGCCCCCGAAGATGCTGCTGTTGCTGCTGTTGTTGACCAGCACTACAACAGAGAAGTTGACTTCAATACCTTACAGGGCAGGCTTAGTCTCGATTACCAGACAGAAGAGCGAAGCCAGAGCGTTACAGTGAATTTCAGGATGAAAAAGAATGATACCATCTGGATGAGCGGGCAGTTGCTGGGCATTCCGCTGGCTAAGGTCTTGATCACCCCAAATTCGGTGCAGTTCTATGAGAAAATCACAAAGACATATTTTGATGGTGATTTCAGCCTATTAAGTGACCTGCTGGGAACTCCGCTGGATTATGAAAAGGTTCAGAATCTTTTATTGGGTCAAACCATTTATGACCTTAGGGAAGAAAGGTATAAATTGACGGAATCTTCAAGAGGCTACCAGCTGCAACCTGAACAGGAAAATTTCCTGAAGCGAATGTTCCTTCTTGACGCCGGAAACTTTAAGGCCCTGGCACAACAACTGGGGCAGGAGCAGGGCAACAGGAGCGTAACAGTCACTTACCCGGAATATCAGAAGATTGGCCGGCAGCTTTTCCCGTTGCAAATCAAGATCATAGCTACAGAAGGCACCCAAAATACCCGTATTGATATGACCTTTAGAAACATTGAGTTCAATGTTCCTGTTTCTTTTCCTTTTTCAATACCTTCGGGCTACGAAGAAATTAGCATAGAATGAAGATAAAGGTTCTATTACGGCATGTCTTTTTTGCAGGATTTTTATTGTCAAGCCTTCACGGCTTTTCTCAGGAAAACAAGCGGGAAGAGCTGGAGCAACGAAGGCTGGATTTGCAGCAGGAGATCAAAAGGATCAATTCTTTACGGACTTCAAACCTAAAGAAAGAAAAATCTATACTTACCGAGGTAGAAGACCTCGATCAGCAAATTCGCAGTACCGAAAAGTTGATTCGGGTTACGAATCAACAGGCGAATTTACTTACACGAGAGATCAATACCAACCAAAACCGGATTGGCACCCTTCGTAAGGAACTCGAGCAGCTTAAGCAGGATTACAGTAAAATGATCCGGAAATCTTATAAGAGTAAGTCGCAACAAAGCAGAATTATGTTTCTGCTTTCTTCGGAAAACTTCCTGCAAGCCTACAAAAGACTTCAGTACATGAAGCAATATGCCAATTACCGGCATCAGCAGGGAGAGGAGATCCAGCTGCGCACCGAAGAACTTCAAAAGCTCAACCAAAGCCTGGCAGAACAAAAGAAGACAAAGGACAGGTTAATTGTTGAAAACCGAAAGACCCGTGCATTGCTGGAAGAAAGTAGAAAAGAACAGCAGTCTCTAATTGCTGAAGTTCGTAAAAAAGAAGGTCAGTTTGCTTCTCAGCTCAAAAAGAAACAGCAGGAAATAAATGCTATAGACCGGGAGATAGAGAGAATTATCGAAGAAGCTATTGCAGCAAACAACAAGGCAGAAGGTTCTACTTCGAGAAGTGTCTTTAAACTTACGCCCGAGGCCAAAGCTCTTGCTGCCGATTTTGAAAAGAACAAAGGGAAACTTCCATGGCCGGTAAGAACAGGTACTGTGGTGCTCCGCTTTGGAACACAACCTCACCCTATAGTAAAGACTGCTACCATGAACAGTAATGGTGTGAGAATAGCGACAGATCCTAACTCAAAGGCCAGGGCTGTTTTTGGCGGCACGGTAAGTGAAATTATTGCGGTTAAAGGATCCAGCCTCATGGTAATGGTAAGGCACGGAGATTATATCACTATTTACAACCACCTTGATTCTGTTGATGTACGCAAGGGTCAGCAGGTGGCACTTGGCCAGGACATTGGAAGTATCGCAATTAACAAGACCGACGGCAGAACTACGCTATATTTTGTAATGTACAAGAACAACCAAAAGCTTAACCCCGAAGAGTGGATCTACCAGATGTAGATTTCGGACACCGAAATCAATAATCTAGAATCTAGAGTCAGGACTGTTTATTTCTATGGAATGGAGCTCCTCCGGAGCGACATATTTTATGAGCTGAAGCCTGAATATAGAATAGTTGCCTGTTTTCAGCACGGATTTTACATCCGAGCCATCTTCTAAGAATTCACGAATAATGCTTTAAGTTCTGTTGCTTCAGATGGTTTCATTTTTCCGGCTAGCACAAGGCTTAATTGTTTGCGGCGTAAGGCAGCCTCATAGCGTTTCTTTTCCAGTTCGGTTTCAGGCTCTAAAGGTGGAATGGCTACCGGGGTTCCGGTCTCATCTACAGCTACAAAAGTGTAGATGGCTTCATTCGCTTTACTGCGTTCTCCGCTCTCGCGATCTTCCACCCAAACGTCCATATAGATCTCCATTGAAGATTTAAAAGCTCTTGAAACTTTTGCTTCTACAGTTACCACACTTCCCAGAGGAACGGCCTTATTAAAAGCTACATGGTTCACAGAGGCAGTAACCACAATTCTGCGGCTATGGCGTCTTGCGGCGATGCTGGCTGCACGATCCATCCGCGCAAGCAATTCCCCTCCAAAAAGGTTGTTTAAGGGGTTGGTTTCGCTTGGTAAAACGAGGTCTGTAAGAGTGGTTTTAGAATCTTCTGGAGTTCTGGCTTGCATTTTTAAAATTTTCGGCAAAGTTAACATGCTTTATTCTAAATGCCGTTAAGGAGGTATTAAAAAAGTGGCAGTAGGCAGTGATTAGCAGGCAGTCTGGTGTTCAGTGCTCGGTGCTCAGTTTAAGTACCTTCGCTTAGTTTTAGCTGAACTATCTGAATTGTCAGGATTAGTGGCTCAGTTTTCGGTATCCACCTCAATGTCCGGCTGAACTACCCGTACAATCACCAGTATTTTTTGGGTCTAAATCTTATATTGGATTAATTGAACATCTATTATGTTCTGCGGGTTTTGGGTTGCAAAAAAATGGGTGAGAATCTATGATTCACAGGGAAAAAGGGGATAGCTGGTCACGCAGGAATGAACGATCAGCGATAAACATAATCACTGGAAATTAAAGTTGGTGCCTGGAATTTGGTGCTTATAACTCAAGATATAGTAGATATCAGTCATAACCAGTATTAACTGCCTACTAAAAACTGAGAACTGCGAACTGAACTTACAGCTCTTCAACGAGTAACCACGCGCCAGGATTGTTCTTTTTCACCCTGTAAAGCTCATTAGTAGCTTCCCTGCGGGTTTCATGACTACTGGAGATCACCTGGTGCAGGCCAAATCTATTTTCACCAATTTGGCGGGCTTTGAATCCCTGGGCTTTAAGTTCCTCAACAGCTTTGGCAGCATTTTCGGCTTCTCTAAAGGCTCCGGTTACTATATGATAGTTTCCGGTTTGTTTCGAGACTTTTAAAGTAACAGCAGGAAGCGGATTGTCAATTACAAAAGTGGCCTGCTGAATTTTGTTTTCCAGCTGAGAAGCGGCTTTTTGTTGTTCGGCAATATTGTGCTCATTTACCTGATCGCTGTAAATATTAAGGCCGGCAGCTCCACTAAGTCCAATAGCAACAAGACCTACAGCGGCATATTTTAACCAGCGGTTAGCCCTTCTTTCAGGTGTAAATGCAACAGGTACTTTTTCTTCAATTTCCTGTGCCTGTTGTTTGTAAACTTCGCGGGACACAGCATTCCTCTTAAAGGAATCAAGGCCAAATGCTTCTTTCATGAAGTTCATCTGGGCAGCAGGTTCAAATTGTAGTTTCTCTCCTTCAGTTAAAGAAAAAGAACCCACATTCTGAAAATTCACCGTCTTGTTTTTTTCAAGAACCAGCTCTAAATCCTGTACAAATTGCTCTATCTGTTCAAGGGCATTATTGTACGATACCTTTTCAGCTTCCATAATATAATTAGCCAACAGGCCATCATTCTTAATGAGCTGGCGATTAAAAGAAACTGTTTTTCTTGGAGGAAAAAATTCCCCACTAGAAGGATGAATGCCTGCGGAATGTTGTTGCGTAATAAAAGCACCAAACCCCGGAAGAATTACACATTCATATCGGTATAGAAGATCGTGGATGTAATTTGCTATTGCCATTGAAACAAATGTAAAGATTTTTATTTTCTGAAAAAACAGGCTTTCTATATTTTATTAACAAATTTTTCTGCTACTTTTCCGGCTTTAATTTGGCTATGAAAGATTCTGATTTACAGTATGTTTTGGCTTTGCAGCACGTTCCAAATCTGGGGGATGTTTCAGCTAAAAAACTCATCCGCCACACTGGATCTGCCGAGGCTGTTTTTAAGGAAAAAAAGTCCGCTTTACTCAAAATTGACGGGATAGGAAATACCAAGCTCAGCTACCTTTTTTCATCTGAAAATCTCAAAGCTGCCGAAAAAGAGCTGGAATTTATTTTACGCAACAAAGTTAAAACACTTTACTACGAGAACAGCGATTACCCCGAAAGATTAAAACACTGCCTTGACGGGCCTATCCTACTTTTTGAAAGAGGAAATATTCAACTTGACAACAGGAAGATTCTTAGTATAGTTGGCACGCGTAAGGCAACTACCCACGGAATCTCTTTTTGTGAAAGGTTCATAGAAGAGCTCGCACCCCTTAACCCGGTGATCGTTTCGGGATTTGCTTACGGGATAGACATTGCGGCACAACGGGCAGCCATTAAACACAATCTACAAACCGTTGGCTGTCTTGCCCACGGGCTAAATCATATGTACCCTGCGGTTCATCAAAAGTATGTGGCCGGGGTAGAGAACAACGGTGGTTTTCTAACCGATTTCTGGAGTACAGATACCTTTGACCGGAATAATTTCTTGAAGAGAAACCGCATTATCGCCGGAATGAGCGAGGCTACAGTGGTCATTGAAAGCGCCGAAAAAGGCGGATCTCTGGTCACTGCCGATATTGCAAATTCTTATAGCCGGGAAGTTTTTGCAGTTCCCGGCAGGCCTACCGATCTTCAAAGCAAAGGCTGTAATATGCTTATCAAATCTCAGCAGGCCCATGTCATGACCAGTGCGGCCGATCTCATTTATATGCTTAACTGGCACCCTCAAACCCCGGTAAAAGCGGTTCAAAAACAGCTTTTTGTAGAGCTGGAAGAAGATGAGCAGGCTCTCTACGGCTACTTAAAAGACAGGGGAAAAGAACAGCTTGATCTTATCGCGCTCAACTGCAGTATCCCAACTTTTAGAGCAGCTACACTTTTGCTCAATATGGAACTCAAAGGCGTGGTAAAGCCTTTGCCCGGTAAACTTTTTGAGGCGGTTTAGTAACCCAATTTTTTTCTTACCCGCATTAATACATCATCGGCTACCTTTCGGGCTTTTTCTGCACCTACAGCAAGAGCTTCTTCCACTTTGTCGGGGTTCTGCATGTAGAAATTGTACTGGGCACGTTCCTTTTCAAACCGGGTGATCAACAGGTCGTAAAGTGCCTGTTTAGCATGCCCGTATCCAAAACCTCCTGCTTCATATTTCTTCTTCATCTCAGCAGTTTCTTCTTTAGATGCTACCAGTTTGTAGATGTTGAAAACATTGTCAGATTCGGTGTCTTTGGGTTCTTCAAGGGGAGTACTATCGGTTTGTATCGCCATGATTTGCTTCCGCAGCTGCTTATCGGGTAAAAACAGGTTGATAATATTGCCTTTAGATTTGCTCATCTTTTCCCCATCGGTACCGGGTACGTACATGGTTTCTTCAGAAACGCGCGCATCGGGCATTACAAAAGTGTCTCCCATTTTTGCATGAAACCTCGAAGCCACATCCCTGGTCATTTCCAGGTGTTGTAGTTGATCTTTCCCTACCGGAACAATTTCAGCATCATACAAAAGAATATCCGCAGCCATTAAAATAGGATAATCGAATAAACCGGCATTAACATCCTCCAGTCTGTCGGCTTTATCTTTAAAAGAGTGGGCCAGGGTAAGGCGTTGGTATGGGAAAAAGCAGTTGAGGTACCAGGTAAGTTCTGTTACCTGTGGGATATCGCTCTGCCTGTAAAAAACCGTTTTATCAACATCAAGACCAAAAGCCAGCCAGGTAGCTGCGGTAGAGAGGGTATTTTCCCTTAACACCTTTGGATCTTTAATTTGGGTTAAAGTATGCAGGTTTGCTATAAATAAAAATGAATCATTCTTTGGGTCGTTGGCCATTTCCACGGCGGGAATAATAGCTCCTAAGATGTTCCCCAGGTGAGGAGTACCGGTACTCTGTACTCCGGTGAGAATTCTAGACATCGGCTTTCTTTATTTTTCTACAAAGGTATCGTTTTTAGGGAAGACGTTCAATTCAATTCATTACTTTTGGCCGTTATGCATATACTTAGGTCTTTCCTGGTTGTCTTGTGGAGAATATGGTTCTATATCCTTATGGCCATTCCCATCATTGTTTTTTTTCCGTTTTTACTGTTGTTTACCTCCAGGACGAGATTTTATCCGCAGTTCTTTATGATTGCGCGCTGGTGGGCTTACTTTATTTTATACGGAATGGGTTTCTTCCCCAAAATAAAGCGGGAACGAAAACTTGTGAAAGGAGAAAGTTATATGCTGGTGGCCAACCATACTTCAATGACCGATATTATGCTCATGCTGGTGGCGGTTAAGAATCCGTTCGTTTTCGTCGGAAAAAAAGAGCTGGTGAAAATCCCCCTTTTTGGATACTTCTATAAACGCACCTGTATTCTTGTTGACCGCCAGAATCAAAGAAGCCGAAAGGAGGTTTTTGACAGCGCACAACGCCGATTGAATAACGGCACAAGTATTTGTATCTTTCCTGAGGGTGGTGTGCCCGATGATGCCAGTGTTCTTCTCGACAACTTTAAAGATGGGGCTTTCCGCCTGGCTATAGACCACCAGATTCCCATAGTTCCTATTGTATTTTACGACAATAAAAAACGTTTTCCTTACATTTTCACTAAGGGTGGCCCGGGTAAAATGCGCGTAAAGATCAAAGAATTTATACCCACAAAAGGTCTTGAGCAGCAAAATAAAAAGGAGGTTCGGGAACAGACGAGGGAGGTGATCCTGCAGGAATTAAAATCTGGTAAACTTTCTTAAAATTTATAGCTAAAACCTGTGTACACGCCCATGAAATAAGGCTGTACATCTCCATTGGGCTGGTCAAAAGTTTTTAGCTGATACTTCAGCATTGGTTCCAGGTTGAGCTTGAATCTTTCCGAAAGATTGTAATCAAGCCCCAGACCAATATTGGCACTAAAGCTTACTTCATTTAAGTTATTGGCTTTTCCGGTTGCCGTAGTGTTGCCTGTGCTAAGGGTAACTTCATTATCTTCCAGGATTAGCGTACTTCCACCCCCAATAAGATTCACTTCAAACTTGTTCTGCCACAGGTTGATCTCAACTTCTATGGGAACTTCAATATATCCTATTTTCTGGCTTAGATTACCCTGGGTGAATATCCCGGCCTGGGTGCGGTTGGTGCTGCTGGTTCGGTTATTCGTAAAACTGCCGGAAACCATCTTCATATCCGAATCTTTGACTTTTACCAGGGAAGTATTTCTTACAGAATAGATCCCGGTGGCCGACTGGTATCCGGTGCCATTAGCGCTGTAACCAAGATCTACACGGCTAACGCCCGATCTTACCTTTACCCTGTCGCTAAGCTCCATTGCCAGCCTCACCCCATAAGAATAAGTGATTTCTGCCTGCCTGCTATCGTTATAACCAACCTCAAGAGGGTTCGCGGTCCCCATTTTGCCATAATAAATGGGGCTGGCATGGGTAGAGACTTCAAAGTGGCTCTTTTCCCGGGTGTTGGCTACTGCTGTTTCTTCAGGAGTTTTCACGGCATCAAAGATTGAAGGCCTTAAATCTTCAGGTTTCGAATCTTCGGAAGCTGTTTTTTCCTGCTGAAGTGGTATAGAGGCAACAGCCAGAGGGGTGTCAAAAATGGCATTTTTGGAACTTATTTCTGAAGCTGTTTCTTCAGCGGTTCTCATATTTTCTTCTGAAGCTTTCTTGTTAGCAACAGGTTTAGAATTGCGGGTAAATACTTCAGAAGGACTCGCTATAGCAGCCGTGCTTTCTTCCGAAGCAATAGGTATCACCGGAATTATTGGTGAAAGTGCCCTATTCATTGCAGGTGCTTCTGTCTCTTCACCCGCTACCGATGTAGAATTTTTTACAGGCAATATCCAGTCTCCAATCATAAAAAAGAAGGCCATTATGGCGGCCACACCTGCATAGCGATACCAAAGCGGTATTACGCGCCGGCGTTTTTGCTTTTCCTGAAGTTTAGCTTCAATATTTTTCCATACGGCATCGCTGGGCGCCGCTTCAAAATCGCGAAACTTCTCCTGATAGAGCCGGTCTATGTACTTCTTTTCTTTCATTATACAGATCGGGCGGCTGTTTTATATAGACTGCTTTCTATTTTCTCTTTCAGGATCACTCTGGCCCTTGCAAGATTCGATTTTGAGGTTCCGGTAGAAATATTTAGCATTTCAGCAATTTCTTTATGGGAGAAACCATCGAGTACATAGAGATTGAAGACCTGCCGGTAACGGTCTGGCAACTGTTGTATGATCTCCAGTAAGTAATCAACGGAAACTTCATCCTCTTCTACTTCAATTTCTGGATCTTTGTGAAAATCATCTCTAATGATCTCAAAGACTGTTTGTTTTCTATATTTTTGAAGGGCGGTGTTGATCACGATCCTCTTCATCCATCCTTCAAAAGAACCTTTATTTTTATACTGGGGCATGCTCTTAAAGATCATCAAAAATGCGTCCTGCAGGTTGTCTTCTGCCTGTTGATAGGTTGATGAGTACTTAAGGCAAACCGGGAACAATTTATGCGCAAACATCTTATAAAGCTGCTCTTGCGCCTTTATGTCCTGCTTTTTGCATTTTTGTATGAGTTGCTTAATGCCCAATATTTCAATATTAAGTGCTGTTGAAAAATTCCGCCGGCATAGTTGCCCACCGGTAGTTCTCCGGGGCTCTTTGTGGAGCTTCAGGAGACCTAAATATAGGAATTTCAGCCGGTTCTGCAACAAAGTGCATTACCGTCTCAATATTTTTTAGTCTTGTAAAATAAACAGGGGGGAATGGTTTTGTAAAAAAGGAAGATCGGGAATCGTGAGAGGTTCCCGGTCTTCCGGAGGAATTAGCCTTTAAAATTTCCCTCTTTAGTATGCCGTTTTCACAGTAGGTGTCGCAGTCATAGATCTGGGAATGATTCTTCATAACGGCATTGGCTGGTTGGGGTCTCTGTTTAAGAGATGCACAAATTGCCAAATGGTTGCGCCTAAAAAGAGAAAATCCCGAAAAAATTCGGGATTTTAAGAGTTTTTTATGCTTTTGCCACTGTCATGGCTTCTTTTATTCTGGTTTCCAGCTCTTCCATTAGATCTGGATTATCCTTTAGCAGGGTTTTCACTGCATCCCGGCCCTGGCCCAGTTTAGTGTCTTCATAGCTAAACCACGAACCACTCTTTTTAATGATCTCGTAATCTACACCTATGTCAATAATCTCACCAATTTTAGAAACTCCTTCGCCATACATGATGTCAAACTCGGCAGTTTTAAAAGGCGGAGCTACTTTGTTCTTTACAACTTTAACCCTGGTTTTGTTCCCCTGCACTTCGCTGTTGCTATCCTTGATTTGGGTAGATCTGCGAATGTCAAGACGAATTGAGGCGTAGAACTTCAGCGCGTTACCACCGGTAGTGGTCTCTGGGTTTCCAAACATTACCCCAATCTTCTCCCTTAGCTGGTTGATGAAGATCACGGTACAATGGGTCTTGCTAATAGAAGCAGTGAGCTTTCTTAGCGCCTGGGACATAAGACGGGCGTGTAATCCCATTTTTGAATCTCCCATTTCCCCTTCAATCTCGCTCTTAGGTGTTAAAGCAGCAACAGAATCAATTACAATAATGTCTATAGCTCCCGAGCGAATCAGGTTATCGGTAATTTCAAGAGCCTGCTCCCCGTTGTCGGGCTGCGAAATGATCAGGTTATCAAGATCGATTCCCAGTTTTTCAGCATAAAAACGATCAAAAGCATGTTCAGCATCAATAAATGCAGCAATACCTCCTGCCTTTTGTGCCTCAGCTATGGCGTGTAAAGTAAGGGTTGTTTTTCCTGAAGACTCAGGCCCGTAAATTTCTATAACTCTTCCGCGGGGATATCCTCCAACTCCAAGGGCAAGGTCAAGCCCTAAAGACCCACTGCGTATCACATCTACATCTACGACGCTCTGGTCACTCATCTTCATTACTGTACCCTTACCATAGGTTTTATCCATCTTGTCAAGGGTGAGTTTGAGGGCTTTTAATTTAGCTTCTCTTTCTTTCTCGTTGCTCATTTAATTCGGCTTCTTTTATATGATATTGCTGCTAAAATACTATAAGTTTTTATATGTGCTAAATTTAATACGCAACCTTTTCTGCTTTTGTGCATCTATTAAATAAACCAACTATTAACATATGAAATTTTTAAAACGGAATATTATTTTAAATATTTCCGGTAGCCTGGCGGTAGTTAGTCTTAGCTGCAGCTGCCGGGTGGACGGTGGCTAACGTTATTCTTATTTTTAGTTGAAGAATTAAAAGTATTAATAACGAATTAGCCGTTCGAAAAAAATGCCCCGATATCACATCCGGGCATTTTTTCATTTAAACCCTTATCTTTGCGCAAAATTCTTTAACCTTAAATCGTTAGTATAGCATGCAACTGTACAATAAATTAAGCGCTAAAGAAAGGGAAGCACTACTTGAGGAGGCTGGCGAAGACCGGCTTACGCTCTCTTTCTATCAATATGCCAAAATTGGAAATCCGGAGCTTTTCCGGAACCATCTCTTTATCGCCTGGGATCAAATGGAAGTCCTGGGAAGAATCTATGTGGCCCATGAGGGTATTAATGCCCAACTCTCTGTTCCCGCGAAGAACTTCGGAAATTTCAAAGAATTTCTCGACGGAATTTATTTCCTTGAGAACGTTCGTCTTAACATAGCCATAGAACACGATATTAAATCATTCCTGAAGCTGAAGGTGAAAGTTCGCGACAAGATCCTTGCCGACGGTCTTAATGACGCCACTTTTGATGTAACAAACAAAGGAGTTCACGTAGACGCCAAAGCTTTTAATGAGCTGCTCGATGACCCCAACACCATTCTTGTAGACATGCGTAACCATTACGAGAGTGAAATTGGTCATTTTAAAGGGGCTATGACGCCCGATGTGGATACTTTTAGGGATAGTCTTGATATCATTGAAAAAGATATCAAGGATCACAAAGAAGATAAAAACCTTGTGATGTACTGTACAGGTGGTATTCGCTGTGAAAAAGCCAGTGCCTATTACAAGCACAAAGGTTTTAAAAAGGTGTACCAATTGGAAGGCGGAATTATAGAATACGCCCGGCAGGTACAAAACCTGAAACTGGAGAATAAGTTCCTGGGCAAGAACTTTGTTTTTGACCATAGAAGAGGGGAGCGTATTAGTGAAGACGTGGTTTCTAACTGCCATCAATGCGGGAAACCCTGTGATACACACGTGAACTGTGCCAATGAAGCCTGTCACCTCCTGTTTATTCAGTGTGAAGAATGTGCAGAGAAAATGAGTAGCTGCTGTTCTACAGACTGCCAGGACATTGCGGCATTGCCCTATGAAGAGCAGAAGGCATTGAGAAAAGGCAAGGGTAACAGTAATAAGATCTTTAAAAAAGGCCGTTCTGAAGTACTTAAGTACAAGAATTGACAATTAGTTTCTCAAGAGTGCGTTCCATAAATAATGGTATATTTACCTCAATAGTTTTTAATAAGATTCAATCCGGAAAGGGGATAATTTCCTGTCTCCAGGATTTCAATATATAGATTATGGGATGTAACAGTTGCTCGACCGGCAAAGACGGTCAGCCTAAAGGATGTAAGAACAACGGTACCTGCGGGACCGATAGCTGTAATAAGCTCTCGGTGTTCGACTGGTTATCGAATATGGCCCTTCCCCAGGGAATGGAGCCTTTCAATATAGTGGAAGTGCGTTTTAAGAACGGACGGAAACACTTTTTTAAAAATTCAGATAATTTGAGCCTTAGCATTGGCGATGTTGTAGCCACCGAGGCTGCTCCCGGCCATGATGTAGGGGTGGTCGCTCTCGTGGGCGAGCTTGTGCGCGTGCAAATGAAGAAGAAAAAGGTGCGGCAAGACAGCAGTGAGGTGCTAAAGGTTTATCGCAAGGCTACACAGCGGGATATTGATATTTGGCAGGAAGCCAGGGAGCGGGAAGACAAAATGAAAGTACGTGCCCGTGAGATCGCCATTCGGTTGAACCTTCAAATGAAGATAAGCGATATCGAGTTTCAGGGTGACGCTTCAAAAGCTACCTTTTATTATACTGCTGAAGAAAGGGTTGATTTTAGACAACTTATTAAAGAATTTGCACGCGAATTCAACACCAGGATTGAGATGAGGCAGATAGGCTTCAGGCAGGAAGCCTCACGTTTAGGCGGAATTGGTTCCTGCGGAAGGGAATTGTGCTGCTCTACCTGGCTTACCGACTTCCGAAGTGTAAATACTTCTGCAGCGAGATATCAACAACTTTCACTTAATCCGCAGAAACTGGCAGGACAATGTGGAAAACTGAAGTGCTGTCTTAATTATGAGCTTGATACTTATCTTGATGCATTAAAGGATTTTCCGAAGTCTGAAATAAAACTGTACACCAAAAAAGGGACTGCAGTATGTCAAAAAATTGATATTTTTAAAGGTTTCCTGTGGTATGCTTATGAGGGTGACTGGAGCAACTGGCATACGCTTACGGTAGAACAGGCAAACAAGATCATTGCGGCAAATTCTAAAAAGGAATCTGTTAGTAGTCTTGAAGAATATGCTGTAGAACTGCAGCAGGAAGAGAAACCCGACTATCACAATGTGGTGGGGCAGGATAGCCTTACACGTTTTGATTCTAAAGGAACAGGGAAGAAAAAGCGCAAGAGCAAACGCAAAAAGAGAAAACCGAAGAAAGATGATTAAAAGATCAGTTTTTTTGCTCTTTTTGGGACTTTTAATTTTTACATCCTGTGATAAAAAACGGGTTTTTGACAGGTATGAATCCATACCCAACGGGGAATGGCAAAGAGATTCTCTCGTAGAGATACGCTTTGAAGCCCCCGATACGCTTAAGGATTATAATCTTTTTATCAACCTCAGGAATAATTCAAAATACAATTTCAACAATATCTACTTAATTACCGAGTTAAACTTCCCAAATGGAAAGGTGATAAGCGATACCCTTCAATATGAGATGGCTGCGCCGTCTGGAGAATGGCTTGGCACGGGCTTTGGTGATGTAAAGGAAAGCAAGCTTTGGTATAAGGAGAACTTCAGGTTTACCGAATCTGGTGAATACCTGGTGACTGTACAGCAGGCCATGCGCAGGCGTGACAGCATAGAAGGAATTAAAAGCCTAGAAGGAATAACAGAGGTTGGTTTTAGAATAGAAGACAATAAACAACAATAATAGATGGCAAAAACATCTGGGAAAGCAAATCAGGAAGCGGCTAAAAGAAGAAATTACGGCCGCTATAAAACCTGGTTTTGGTCAATTTTCGCATTGGGAATTTCTTTGGTAGTACTCCTTTTTCTGCTGGCAAGCTGGGGAGTATTTGGATCTATGCCCACTTTTGAAGAACTTGAAAACCCCGAGACAAACCTCGCTACCGAGATCTTTTCTTCAGACGGGGAAACATTGGGTAAATACTACAACGAGAACCGTACTCCCATAAAATATGAAGACCTGCCTCAACATCTGGTAGAAGCCCTTATTGCAACGGAAGATGAACGGTTTTATGAACATTCGGGCATAGATGCCCGCGGTACGGTGCGTGCTGCTGTTTTCCTTGGGAAAAGAGGAGGGGCCAGTACTATCACCCAGCAATTAGCCAAACTTTTGTTTACCGAAAATGCTTCCAGAAATCCGGCTGCAAGGGTACTTCAGAAGTTTAAAGAATGGATCATTGCAACGCGGTTAGAACGACAGTACACTAAAGAAGAGATCATCACCATGTATCTCAATAAATACGACTTCCTCTACCAGGCAGTTGGGGTGCGATCGGCGGCTAAGATCTACTTTGATAAAGAGCCTAAAGACCTTAATGTAGAAGAATCTGCAGTGCTGGTAGCAATGCTTAAAAACCCCATATTGTATAACCCTCAAAAAGAGCAATTTAAAGAGAACTCTTTAGAGCGTCGTAATGTGGTACTTAGCCAAATGGAGGCAAATGATTATATCACAGAAGCTGAAGAAGATTCTTTACAACAACTCCCGTTAAAGATTAAGTTTTCACCACAGGGTCATGATGAGGGAGTAGCTACTTATTTTAGAGTATACCTTCAGGGTTTTATGAAAGAATGGATCGAAGAGAACCCAAAACCCGATGGCGGTAAGTATAATATCTACCGCGACGGATTGAAGATCTACACCAGTATTGACAGCCGTATGCAGGAGTATGCCGAAGAAGCAGTGCAAATGCATATTGCAAATCTGCAAAAAGAATTCGACAGGCAGAACAGGAACAACAAAACGGCACCTTTTAGGGATATCTCTAAAGAAGAGATCGAAAAAGTTATTTCTGATGCTATGCGGCGTAGTGAACGCTGGAGAATATTAAGAGACCAGGGCCTGTCAAAAGAAGAGATCATCAAATCTTTTGACACTCCTACTCAAATGGAAGTATTTTCATGGAAGGGGAATATAGATACCACTATGACCCCGCGCGATTCCATTTTTTACTACAAGTCTTTCTTCCAGGCAGGGATGATGTCTATGACACCTCAAACCGGGGAAGTTAAAGCCTGGGTGGGTGGAACAAATTTTAAGCATTTCAAGTACGATCACGTAAAACAGGGAAAGAGACAGGTAGGATCTACCTTTAAGCCTTTTGTTTATGCTACCGCAATAGACCAGCTGCACCTTTCGCCCTGTGATACGCTGCCAAAGAGCCTTCACACTATTGAAGCAGGCAAACACGGCAATCAAAATGACTGGACCCCAAGAAACAGTGGTGGTAAAGCCGATGATTATATTGGTATGGTAAGCCTCAAAAAAGGCCTGGCAGAATCAATTAATACGGTAACGGCAAGATTGATTGACCGTACAGGACCCAAGCCGGTGATTGATTTGGTTGAAAAACTGGGGATTGATACTGAAAATATTCCTGAAGTTCCTTCCATTGCCCTGGGAACAGCCGATCTTAGTGTGTTCGAGATGGTTTCGGCCTATAGTACCTTTGTCAATGAAGGCGTTTATGTGAAGCCGGTGATCGTGACACGAATTGAAGATAAAAACGGAACCATTCTTTATCAGCATGTGCCCGAAACCCGTGATGTAATTAGCAAAGAAACCGCTTATGTTACTGTGAACCTGCTTGAAGGCGTTACCCAATATGGTTCGGGAACAAGGTTGAGAGGTGACTGGGCAGTTAACGATCCGTATTACAAAAGTGTGGTCACAGGATATCCCTACAACTTCAACAGGGAAGAAATTCCTATTGCAGGAAAAACCGGAACCACTCAAAATCAAAGTGACGGCTGGTTTATTGGGATGGTACCAAACCTCGCCACCGGTGTATGGGTGGGAGCTGAAGACAGGTCGGTGCATTTTCCATCTATCAGGTATGGGCAGGGTGCCGCCATGGCACTGCCAATATGGGGGACTTACATGAAGAAGGTTTATAGTGATAAAGAGTTGAATGTGGCAAAAGGTCCTTTCCCGAAACCCGAAGTTGTTACCATTAGAACCGATTGCAGCACTTATGGTGTTGATGAAAGTGACGAAGAAGATCGACTCCCCGATGAATTGGATTTTTAATATATAGCGTATTTATTACGAAAAATTTAGTAGAGGGCCCTTCATATTACGAAGGGCCCTTATTTTTTTGTATTTTTCGGAATAAAACCATCAACAATGATCAATAAAACTGTACAGAATGTTACTGAAGCACTTGAGGGGGTTCATGATGGAATGACTTTTATGCTGGGAGGATTCGGATTAAGTGGAATTCCCGAAAATGCCATTTCTGAACTTGTTCGTCTCAACCTGAAGAAGCTCACCTGTATTTCCAATAATGCCGGGGTAGACGATTTTGGTCTTGGCCTGCTGCTTCAGAAGAAACAGATCGATAAAATGATCTCTTCCTACGTGGGGGAGAACGCCGAATTTGAGCGGCAAATGTTAAGTGGTGAGCTTGAAGTTGAGCTTACGCCGCAGGGAACGCTGGCAGCCAAATGCCAGGCAGCACAGCAGGGCTTTCCTGCCATCTACACTCCTGCCGGTTACGGTACCGAAGTTGCCATGGGTAAGGAGACACGGGAATTTAACGGCAAGATGTACGTCATGGAAGAAGCTTATAAAGCCGATTTTGCTTTCGTAAAAGCATGGAAGGGAGACAGGGCCGGAAACCTCATTTTTAAAGGTACAGCCCGTAATTTCAACCCTGTGATGTGTGGTGCCGCAGCAGTGACGGTGGTCGAAGTTGAAGAGCTGGTAGAACCCGGAGAACTCGACCCCAACCAAATCCACATTCCCGGAATATTTGTACAAAGGATCTTCCAGGGAAAAGATTATGAGAAGCGAATTGAACAGCGAACTGTAAGAAAAAAATAATACTGTGATTTGAAAATTTGAAAATTTGAAGATGAGATGATTTGAAAATGAAATTTTAAAACTAGCACTTATGAGAGATGACAAAGAGAATTTGATTGTTGACAAAACCTTCAATTTTGCTTTAGAAGCTATTGATTATTCAGAAAAATTGCGATCTCTCCATAAGTACGAAATGGCTTCACAGCTCTTCAGGAGCGGAACTTCTATTGGTGCAAACGTTTGGGAGGCTCAGAATGCCGAGAGTAATGCTGATTTTATTCATAAATTTAAAATTGCAGCCAAGGAATCGGATGAGACAGACTATTGGCTAAGATTATGTAAGGCCTCGCCTCATTATCCAGATCCTAATCCAGAATTGCCTAAAGAACTAAAATCTATCATTAGGATCATTACCAAAATCATTTCTACAAGTAAGAAAAAGTAATCTTCAAATCTTCAAATCCACAAATCTTCAAATTATACAAATGTTAGATAAAAACGGAATTGCAAAAAGAATAGCACAGGAAGTAAAAGACGGCTACTACGTCAATCTCGGAATTGGGATTCCTACTTTGGTAGCCAATTTTGTGCGTGATGATATAGAGGTGGAGTTTCAAAGTGAAAACGGAATTCTGGGCATGGGACCTTTTCCTTTTGAAGGCGAAGAAGACCCCGATCTTATCAACGCCGGTAAACAAACTATCACTGCCTTACCCGGCGCCAGTTATTTTGACTCGGCTATGAGCTTTGGGATGATACGCGGTCAGCATGTAGATCTCACTATCCTGGGAGCCATGGAAGTGGCCGAGAACGGCGACATTGCCAACTGGAAGATTCCGGGGAAAATGGTGAAAGGAATGGGCGGTGCCATGGATCTTGTTGCCAGTGCCGAAAATATCATTGTGGCCATGATGCATACCAATCGCGCAGGGGAATCAAAGCTGCTGAAAAAATGTTCCCTGCCACTCACAGGAGTAGGCTGTGTTACCAAAATTGTAACTAACCTTGCAGTGATCGAGGTGACCGGGAAAGGATTTAAGCTGCTTGAAAGAGCACCGGGAGTGAGTGTAGAAGAAATTCAGAAGGCAACCGAAGGGACTTTAATAGTCGAAGGAGAAATTCCGGAGATGAAACTATAAAAGAAAAAGACCTGCAGGGTTTTCAAAACCTTACAGGTCTGTTTTTTCTGGTAAAGTATACTTCATTCAGACCTACAAGGTCTAAAAAAGACCTTGCAGGTCACTTGAATTTAATCCAAAATAGAAGTCGAATGTTTTTCAAGATTCACAAGAAAATCCATAGCTTCATTTAAAGGGAGCAGCTTTCCGCGGGTGTTAACCTGGCTAAAATATTTATGCCAGTGGGCTTCTTCAATTCCGTCTTCAAACTGTTCCACGGCTTCAAGGTTTGGCAGTTTCCAAATTGCAAAATAGCGATAGTCACTTCGGTAAGGGGTATGCTCATCATTCATGGCCCAACCGACGTTCTCTACCCCGGCACCACTCATTTTATCAATGGCATCTTTAACTTTATTCATGTAGGCCCGACGGTCTTCTTTAGAAAGATCCATCCAGTCCTTGGTTACATTCCATTGTTCTACGTATAAATACATAACAGGTTCGTTAGGTTAAACATTCCGTAAGGAGTCTCAAAAATGGCATTTTTGAGACTCTCTATTTTAAATATACTAAAACTTTGACAGGCAGTAGGATAAATAACAGTTCCTTAAGGAATCTCCACATGCATAATTTCGTCACTTTCAAGAAGCGGCTCCTGCCTTAGCCTAAGTATTACCTGCGCAATGGCCACCACATCTCTCTCGCAGTACGAAACTATCCTGCTTAGGTCACCTTCTTCATAAAACACCTTGCATACCTGGCTGCCGTCAATATCTTCTTTGGGAGAAGGTATTCCCAGTACATTACAAAGAAGTTTTAGCGAGGTGTAGTGTTTGTGATCTCCAAATTTCCACAATTCGAGGGTGTCTAAATGTGGCACTTCCCACGGCTTTTTTCCAAAGAGGTTAAGTTTGTTGGGCAGTTCAATATTGTGAATAAGCATTCTCCGGGCAATGTAAGGGAAATCGAATTCTTTCCCGTTATGGGCGCAGAGCAGGTGTTGGGGTCGGCCAAAATGCCTTTCAATAAGGCCTTTAAAGGCTGTTAGTAGCTCTTTTTCCTCTCCGCAGAAGGTTGTTGTCCTAAAAGTTCTTTTCTCTCCCTGAAAAGCGAAATACCCTACCGAAATACAAACAATCTTTCCAAATTCGGCCCAGATTCCGGCCCGGTCGTAAAACTCTTCGGGAGAAAATTCTTCTTTGCGCTGGTATTGAGATTTTGCTTCCCATAACTTCTGTTTTTCTTCAGAAAGTTCGGCAAAAGTGGCATTTTCGGGAACTGTTTCAATGTCCAGGAACAGCAGGTTGCGCAGCGCTATTTTCTTGATCATGAGCTTCAAGGGTGTTTAACACCTCCTCAAGATAAAAATAAAAATCATTGGGATGTTCTTTATCTTCAGGAACTTCTCCGCCTTCGTGCCCCAATCTTACTATGATGATATTTTTCTTCGGAAGTACGATCACATACTGTCCCAGTATTCCGCGGAAGTAAAACACTTGCTGCCCTTTAAATTCCTCAAGCCAGATGCCCAGCCCGTAATGTGGATAATCCTTCAGCTGCGGCCGAATTGATTCTGCCACATAAACCGAATCCAGCAGTGGTTTTCCGTTCCATTTTCCGAAGTCATTGTAAAGCTTTCCGAAGCGGGCAAAATCGCGAGCATTTGAAGCGATACAGCAATAGGCTTTTTCCATGCCGCTTTCTTCGCTGTCCAGCTGCCAAAGTGCGTAAGTCTCCATGCCCATGGGTTTCCAGTAGCTTTCACTCAGGTATTCAGAAACATTTTTTCCCGTTGCTTTTTCCAAAACCATAGCAAGCAGCAGCGTGTTGCCGCTCAGGTATTTAAAGTCCTTTCCGGGTTCTTCTACCACTTCCAGATCCATGACGATTTGCCTGATATTGTCATCAAGATAGGCTCTAATGGTCATGGAAAAAGGATTGTAATAATCTTCATCCCAGTTTAAACCTGAAGACATTGACACAAGATGGCGCAACTTGAGCCTTTCATCAAACTGCGGAAAAAAGTCGGCTACCGGTTGATCGAGGTTCTTGATATGACCTTCAAAAATGGCTTTTCCAAGCATTGCTGCCACGAGGCTTTTTGCGACCGAAAAAGAGTTGGTGTGCGAGAGCGGCCCGTATTCTTTAGAATAGCTTTCGTACAGGATGCTGTCATTTTTGATGATCAAAAAAGCAATGGTTTCGGCGGTTTTATTCTTCTCCTGAAGTTCTTTTGAAAGATCAAATTGGTTGTAATTCTTGTGCTGTGGCCACGGTTGGGGCGTTCCGGCTTCTATTTTGCGGTTGTCAAAGAATTTATGATCATCAATGTGGGCGGTAAGATGCCCCTGCAAATAAGTAGACTGAATGCCTTTGAAGATATAATCAAAATTGAACAGGTAGATAAGGCCAACGACAAGCGCCAGGAAAAGAAGGGTTCCAAAAATGCCTTTTTTGACACCTCTCATAGCGCAAGGCTTTGTTGTTTAGACGGCTGTTCGTGATCCAGCAACCACTTTTTTCGCCACAGTCCGCCGGCATATCCTGTCAGGGATCCGTCACTGCCAATTACTCTATGGCAGGGAACCAGGATCCACAGCGGGTTCTTTCCATTTGCTGCTGCCACGGCTCTTATCGCCAATGGGTCGCCAAGTTTCTTCGCCAGCTCCATGTAAGAAGCAGTCTTGCCATACGGGATGTTTTGCAGGGCCTGCCACACCCTCTTCTGAAAATCTGTACCCTGCGGATTAAGCTTAAGATCAAATTGCTGCAGCTCCCCCGAAAAATACTGCTGAAGCTGCTCTTTCGCCTCCTGAAGAAATGGCGTAGAAACTGAAGTTGTTTCGGATATTTCTTCGGTGAGATAAAGCTTTGAGATCCCATTGGCATCCCCTTCAAAAATTGCATTTCCGAGCGGCGTTTTTACCGAAGCTTTATTCATTGCTCTTTTCGTTGATATTAGACTGATCCTGCTTTAAAAGTCCCAGTTTACGGGCTCTTTTTTCCCAGTTTTCACGGGCCAGTACCTGCATATCCTGTACGTTGTCGCTCTCGTCCATAATCTCCAGCCCCATGAGGGTTTCAATAATGTCTTCCATAGTAACAAGACCAATAGTGTTACCATAGTGATCTACCACCATGGCGAGATGTGTTCTCTCCTGTATAAAACGATTGAATAACTGCGGAATTGGCGTATCTTCAGAAGTCATGGGGATGTTCCTCTTTAAAGTGCTAAGAGGCTCGGGCCCTTTTTGATCTACCATTTCTTCAAGGATATCATCTTTTAAGACAAATCCTGTAATGTTATTCTGCCTCTTGTCATACAACGGAATACGCGAAAACTTCAAATTTCGATGCTCCCTGTGAAAATCTTCTATACTTCTGTTTTCATCTTCGGTCACGGCAACAGAGAAAGGGGTCATCACATCTTTGGCCTTCACTTTTTTGAACAGGAGCATGTTCTTGATCACGGTGGTTTCCTGCTCTTCAAAAACCCCTTCTTCTTCGGCTACATCGGTAATTGCAATGAATTCTTCCCGGCTCATGGAAGACACGTGTGCCGATTTCCCAATGAGTTTTGTAGTGAGCATCATGAGCCACAGCACACCGCTGTATTTTAACGGGATAATAAAAGCCGTAAGGGATTTCGCAGTAAAATTCCCAAGATTTTTCCAGTAGGTGGCGCCAATGGTTTTCGGGATTATTTCAGAAACAATTAAAATCGCAAGGGTCATTATAGCCGAAACTATTCCCACTGCGTTACCGCCGTCGCCATATACTTTCTCTGCCTGCACCCCCACAAGAATTGCACCCACGGTGTGTGCGATGGTGTTAATGGTGAGAATGGCGATTAAAGGCTTGTCAACGTCTTGTTTAAATTTGGTGAGCGTGCGGGCGTAACCTTTGCCCTCTCTCAGTTTTATCTTGAGAAATGAGGGTGTAAAGCTCAAAAAAGCTGCCTCCAGGATAGAGCACATGAAAGAAAAGAAAATGGCAAGGACCGCATATAAAATAAGTAATTCCATTCAGGTTTTTTTGGTTAGTAATCTTTAAAACATGATTGCCACAAGGTCATCTTCGCTAATCTTGTTGAAATATTCTCCCAGGTCAAACTGAGATAATTTTTGCCGAATCATCTTTTCTTCGTGCCGGGTATTCTCAAGGGCTTCTTCTATGGGGCCTATATCGCGAATATGGAAAAAATCGCCGGTAATCTTCACCTTTTGAATGATCCCATTGGTCACGTTCATATTCATCTCTACAGTGCCGCCGGGAGTGCGGGCGCCCTGCTTAAAATTATAGTCGGGCGAGTAGCCAAAATTCCATTCCCAGGTGCTGTATTTTTCATCCCTTATCTTCTGGATTGCAGCCAAATCTTCATCGGTGAATTCGTAAAGTCGCGCATCTTCAAAATTGTGGATAATGTAATCCATAATCTTATTGGTAAACTCATCAAGACTAATTTTTTCGGGAAGGTGATCGCTGATATTGGTCACGCGGTTGGGAACCGATTTTACGCCTCTATCCTTGTATTTTAAAGGGTTGATCTTAAGCGCCCCGCTCACATCTGTCATTTCTGAAGAAAAGAGCAGCGTGCCGTGATGCAGCACCTTGTTCTTAAAAACGTGCTCGGCGTTGCCCGAAAATTTCTTCCCTTCAATGGTGAGGTCATTACGGCCTTCAAATTTTGCGTTCACTCCCAGTTCCTTCAGCACCGCAATGATTGGCCGCGTGTAACGTTCAAAATCTATCATTTCATAATTCTCGCCCGTGCGGGTAAACGAGAAGTTAAGGTTGCCCAGGTCGTGATACACTGCACCGCCACCAGAGAGCCGCCTTACCACCTTTATCCCTCTTTCCTTTACATAGTCGTGGTTGATCTCTGCCTGGGTGTTCTGGTGTTTGCCCACAATGATCGCATTGTCATTGCGCCACAGCATAAAACAGTCTTCTTTGATGTGTTTAAAAATATACTCATCTGTAGCTATATTGAAGTAAGGGTCTGTAGAATGGTGTTTTATACAAAGCATGTTGTGGTAGTATTTCTTCAAAAATAAGAAAGCTGAGACGGAAACTTCCCAAAAGAGAATTAATTCTGCATTTTTTGACAGGTAAACGTGTGTATTTTTTACAAAAACTACTTTGTGTATCTTGTCCCTGAAGTTTTCTAAAGTAAAATCATGAAGAAAATCCCATTTTTGAGCAGCCTGTTTTTGCTGACGTTTTTAAGCACTTTTGCCCAACAGCCTGTCAAACAAATTACGGTCGAAGATTACGCGCAGGCCACAAAATTCCTTCGTTTTAATACAAATGATCTGGTTTACCGGAGTAATGTAAGGCCAACCTGGCTTGAAGATGGCCGTTTCTGGTATAGGATAAATACTTCGGAAGGAACCCAATATGTACTGGTAGATCCTTCTTCAGGAAAAAAAAATACAGCTTCTTCTTTGGCCGAGTTGCTTCCGAAGAAAGAGGAAAAGACAACAACGCCCGAAGTTTCACGAGATGAGATCCTGTCGCCAGATGCCAAGAAGGTGGTTTACATCAAAGACTGGAACCTGTGGCTGCGCAATCTCGAAACCGGGGAAGAAAAACAACTCACCAAAGACGGGATAGAAAACTTTGGTTACGCTACAGATAATGCCGGGTGGAGAAAGAGTGACAGGCCTATTGTGCTCTGGTCGCCCGATTCTAAAAAGCTTGCTACCTACAGGCAGGATCAAAGACACATTAGCGATATGTACCTGGTGGAGACAAAGGTTGGTGCTCCAAACCTGCAAAAGTGGAAATACCCGCTGCCCGAAGATGAAGAGGTGATCAAGATACATCGTGTGATTGTGGAGGTAGATAACCCCAAGGTGATTGAACTGCAAACAGAGCCCGATCCTCGCCGCGGAACATTATGTGATGATATTTCCTGCAGCGGTGCCTTTGACGATAATTATTGGAATGAAGATGCCACGAAACTCGCATTTGTTTCTACTTCTCGCGACCATAAAGAAGCCAAACTGCAATTAGCCGATGCTGCTACCGGTGAGGTAAAAGAAATTTTTACTGAAACTATAGAAACTCAGTATGAATCGGGGCAGGGCAGCATCAACTGGAAATATTTGCCAAAGAGCAACGAGATCATCTGGTATTCTGAAAGGGATAACTGGGGGCACCTGTATTTGTACGACCTCAACACCGGTAAACTGAAGCAGCAAATTACCAAAGGAGATTTTGTAGTGACCCGGCTGCTTCATGTAGACGAGAAAAACCGTGTGCTTTACTTCGAGGCCAATGGTAAGGAAGCAGGGCGTGATCCATATTTTTCACATTTGTACCGTGTAGATTTCAGCGGAAAAAACCTTAAACTCCTAACCCCCGAAAATGCCAACCACAACATTTATTTTTCTCCAGATCACGAATATTTTGTTGATAGTTATTCCACGCCAACCACGCCACCTGTTGCGGTGCTTCGGAATAAAAAGGGAAAGAAAATTGCCATTTTAGAGGAGTCAGATATTTCCCGATTAAAGGCAATAGGTTGGAAAGCGCCACAGCCCGTTACGGTAAAGTCGGCAGATGGGCAGTGGGATCTTTACGGCCTCATGTTCACGCCCACTCATCTTGATGAAAACAAAAAGTATCCGGTGGTGAATTATGTTTACCCGGGGCCGCAGGGAGGTAGTGTGGGAAGTCGAAATTTCTCGGCTGCACGCAGCGATCATCAGGCACTGGCCGAACTGGGGTTTGTGGTGATACTCATTGACGGTTCGTGTAATCCAGGTCGTTCCAAAGCTTTTCACGATGCCTGCTACGGAGATATTTCAGGAAACACCTTAGAAGATCAAAAAGCCGGAATAAGACAACTTGCCAAAAAATATCCTTACATAGATGCTGAAAAAGTTGGGATCTGGGGGCATTCGGGAGGTGGTTTTGCCGCCGCTGCAGCTATGTTTCGCCATCCCGAATTTTATTCGGTAGGGATTGCTGAGTCTGGTAACCACGATAACCGCAATTACGAAGATGATTGGGGAGAGAGGTATATCGGGTTGATGACCAAAGGTCCCGATAGCAAAGATAATTACGATGCGCAGGCCAACCAGAACTACGCCGAAAACCTGCAGGGAAAGCTCCTGCTGGCCCACGGCGGATTAGATGACAATGTGCCGCCTTATAATTCTTACCTGGTTGTTGACGCGCTTATAGATGCAAATAAGGATTTTGATCTTATTATTTTTCCCAATGCCCGCCATGGGTTTGGAGAAGATTCTTACTACATGATGCGTCGCCGCTGGGATTATTTTGTGGAGCACCTGCTGGGAGCAACTCCGCCCGAAAATTTTGTTATCGAACCTAAACGCTAAAACACAGAGACCTGTGAGGTTTTTAAAACCTCACAGGTCTTCTTTTTTAAAATTCATAGTTTCTTTTTGCTTCGGAGCCGCAATATATTACGGCTTTACTACTTCTTGGTTTTTTTATCTACCTCTTCTTTCCAGTCTTTACCCACTGCCGAGAGATATTCAGAATAATTCCAGGTGTCAAGGCTGGAGTGCAGCGAGGCATCTTTTTTAGCCACGTAGGTTTCATCTTCGGGCATGGCGGTTACTTTGAGTCCGCAGCTTTGCAGCATCGAAATAATGCCTTGGTGGTTTGGAGCCCACCAGTTGGTAGGATCTCCTGCAAGTTTATGCTCTATAAATGCCATTTTTGGCCAGGCATCTTCTTTCATGATCTCCCGTTTGTGAAATTCCACATCTTCGGGTACTTCCATTTCTTCCTGCCCGGGCAGGGAAAGCGTTTGGAAGACCATCTTTTTTTTCACTTTTTGAGATAAAATGTCAAGGGCCAGCATAGGGTAGCGCAAATGGTAAAAAACGCCCATAAACCAGATGAGGTCAAACTTTTCTTCGGAATGGGCAAGGTCATACACCTGCATTTGTTTAAACCTGATCTTATCGTCAAGGCCAAATTTTTTTGCTGCCCATTTTGCCTGCTTCAGGTAATGTTCATCAAGATCTATGGCCAGCACATCGGCCCCGCGTTTTGCCAGTTCCAGCGAGTAAAACCCGGCATTGCAGCCAATGTCAAGTACTTTCCAGCCTTCAAGATCCTGCGGAATACTCTCTTTGATCTTTTCCCATTTAAAACCGGGAAAATCTCCCAGAAAATGATTGGGAGCCGTTTGAGTACCATCGGGTAAATGGATATTATGGAACCAGGGTTCGAGTTCTTTTACTTCAGTTTGCGTAGACATATTTAAACTTTTTCTGAAGGCTGGTGTACCTCCTTCACATAATTTATCAATTCTTTTGCTCTCGCCCGTGCAGTGTGAGATTTCAGTACTTTTTGCCTGGCGTTTTCGCCAATCTCCTTTCTCTGTGATTCCAAAGTATTTCTGAAATATTCCTCTACTTCGTCGCTGCTTCGGGCAATGAGGATCTCGGTGCCCTGATCAAAAATGCTGTGGATGCCATCCCAGTAATCTGAAATTATCGGCACACCACATGCTGCAGCTTCAAACAGCCGCACGCTGGGGGAATAACCTGCTTTTATCATATCCTGCCGGGTGACATTCAGGGTAAATTCCTGCGAGTTGTAGAACTTACGGTGTTCAGCAGGAGGGAGGTGGTCAATGCGCTCTACATTCTTAGACCAGGCATAATCTTCGGGATATTGCGGCCCTGCAACCACAAATTTTTCCGAAAAAAAGTTAGCGGCAGGTTTGTTGAGCAATTCTTCTACTGTAGGTTGCCGGTCATCGCTGTAAGTTCCAAGGTATCCCAGCTTAAAGTCTTTTGGTTGATCTTCGGGGTAATAAAGATCGGGGTCTACCGAACAATATAAAGCTCTAGCCATAGGAGAACCATAGTGATCTTCGAGGTGCTTCAAAATTGGACCTCCCGAAAATGACAAATAAAGATCATATTTTGGGATGATATTGGGGTCGAGATATTCGTAGTCTTTTCTTTCAAGTTTGGCCAAAGTTACGGGTGTATCAATATCGTAAAAAGCTGTAACGCCGTTGGCAGTTTCTATGGCCCAGTTGCCCACTTCTACCCCTTGCTGCACATAAGAACCTACTATGACTACATCGGCTTCGGCAACTTCTTTTTTATAGTCGGTTTTTAGCTCTTCATTGGTTTTATAGAGGCCTACCTTACAAAAATCGGGTGCAGGCATATCGCGGTGGGGCGAATACCAGGGCACATCTTTCTCGAGGAACAGTATGTCATGCCCCAGCGCCTTTAGCTCTTTGAGAAGCGCACGATAGGTGGTGGCGTGCCCGTTTCCCCATGATGAAGTGACCGAAAGTCCTATAATAACAAATTTCATTAGCTGGTGTTTTTATTCAACGGGTTTGGTTTCGGCTTTTAATTTTTCAGAAATAACCGATTCCAGCAGTTCGGCCCTATGCTCGTAGGTGTGGGCAGAGAGTACCTTTTTATATGCTGCATCGCCTATTTGTTTGGCTTTTTCTGAAGTAAGGCCCGCAAGGATCATTTCTACCTCTTCCCCGCTGTTGGCCACCAGGATCTCTTTCCCAGGTTCAAAGAAGGTCTCAATCCCTTTCCAGTAATCTGTTATTAAACAGGCACCGGCACCGGCAGCTTCAAAGACACGGGTGGCAGGAGAGAAGCCGTATTTGGCCATACTGTCACGGCTTATGTTTAAAACTGCTTTTGGGGTACAGTTAAAGGCGTTGTGATCTTTAGTATAAACATGCCCCAGATATTTTATGTTTTTGGGCATGGATTTATCGCCCCAGCCGCTGCCGCCAAGCAGGAATTTTTCTTCGGAAAGATTTTGCGCCGGTTTGATAAAGAATTCTTCTACCCGCTTTTCACGGTCGGGAAGACGGTTGCCCAAAAAGGCCAAAGTACCATCAAATTCTTTTTGTGGTTCCACAGGAAAATGGGTGTCGGTATCCAGAGCGTTGTAGATAGGAATACATCTTTTTGCGCCGTTGCGCTCGTAAGCGTCTATTACCGGCTGCCCGCCACCATAGGTGAGCACAAAGTCGTACCTGGGAACAAGGGCATTGAAAGGATCTGAAGGGTCAGATTCTATCCTGTCTAACGTGGCAGGGGCGTCAACATCCCAAAAAATGATAAGGTTGTCATCTTTCTTCAGCTGTACTACGGCATCTTCAAGAAAATCATCAAATGCGCCAACGCCGCTGGCTTTTATGATGACGTCGGCTTCCGAAGCTTCCCTTAGCAACGCCTGCAGGCTCACTTTATCTTCAGGATAAACCACCACTTTACACCATTCGGGATCTTCTATATCCCGGTGCTTCTGGCGTTCGTAAATATCGGGTTCGTAAAATGTCACTTCGTGCCCCATTTTATGTAGCGCCTTAACAATGCCCCGGTAGTAAGTTGCGGCACCGTTCCAATAAGCCGATACGATACTGGAGCCAAAAAAGGCAATTTTCAGGTCTCTTTTCATGCTTCCATGGTTTTGTGGTGAATGGGAAAGATATTGTCTTTGGGCATACCAATTTCCTGTAAAATACCTTCTAAAGTATTTACTTTATGGGCGCAGGTATGATTCTCGAGGATGGTTTTTCTTCCATTGTCGGAGAGGCTTTTCGCCAGGTGCGGACTCTTAAGTACCTCGGCAAGTTTGTAGCCCATATCATTTCCGTCTTTTGCGATCAAATAATCTTCGCCGGGTGTGAAGAGATCTTCGGCATCATTCCAGGGAGAACAAATAAGCGGAATTCCGCAGGATAACGCTTCAAACGGCCTGATTGTAGGTATTCCCGGCAACATTTCAACATAAGGCCGTCGCGGCACATGTACCGTCACCTTGTATTTGGCAAAAACCTCGGGCACCTTGTAGTTTGGCAGGTAACCCCCATATTCAATCCCGGCATCGGCCAGGGCTTTTTGAGCTTTTTCAGGATAGCGAACGCCGTAGACCTTTGCTTTCAGCTTTAACTCTTTAATGGGTTTTATAAGGAATTCCATGAGTTCTTCGGTACGTTCACCGTCGCCCCAGTTGCCAATCCACACCAGGTCGCCTTCTTTTTCTTCATCGCGGTTGGGGCTAAAGAAATCGGCGTCGGCTGCTTCATGCCAGGTCCATACTTTGTCTACCCAATTCTTTTCTTCGTAGATCTTCTTAATCACATCTCCAAAGACGAGAGCCCCGTCAAAGTGTGAAAAATCGAATTTCTTCATTTCCTCTTCAGCTGAAACTGCCCGGTGATGGGTATCGTGAAATAGCAATTTGAAATTGAATTTTTCCTTTTTTCGGCCTATTTCAGCAATAAGGCTGGGCTCATTCCACTCGTGAACGATCACAAGGTCGGCGTTGCTCAATATGTTTTGATAGTTCAGTTTTTTCTCGGGATTGTAGAACTGCGGGTTTAGCGACGGATAATACTGCCTGAACTCATCAAGCTGCTCGGCCCCATGATCCTTCAGCAGGTTTTGCAGGCTCCAGCCACCTTCGGGTTCATAGACATCTACGTCGTGCCCTCGTTTTTGTAGTTCCTTGACAATTCCGCGTAAAAAATGCGCATTCCCGTGATTCCAGTCGGAATAGAGGGAATGGTAAAACATCACTATTTTCATAGACTTATTAATTTGTATTCTTTTTCAAGTATTTCGCGATAGAGGTCGTTATAGGCGGCCCCCATTTTTTCTGCGGAATACTGTTTTGCCCGTTCTCTTGCTTTTGCTGAAAGTTGCTCTAAAAACTCAGGACTTTCAAGTAGCCGAACAATGGTTTTTTCGGCTTCTTCTTCGTTTTCGGGGTCAAAGAACAAGGCACTACCATCCCATAACTCCTGAAGCGTATCGAGGTTGCTCAACACCAGTGCACATCCATTGCCCGCAGCCTCAAGAATAGCAAGGCCAAAGGGTTCATAGCGGGTAGGGCTCACAAAGATGCTGGCGCGCTGCATCCAGTGCTGCACTTCTTCGGGGGTTAATTTTCCGAGGAATTTTACATTTTCGAGCTTGCATTTTTTCCCTGTATCAGGGTGGATTGCTGCACCGGCAACATATACCGGCCATGGCAATCTTTCGGCAATGTTCGAAAGCAAAGGCAGATTTTTAGCTTCATCCCACATCCTGCCCATGCATAAAATGAATTTTTCTTTTGGCGCTTTTACTTCCGAAGGAACAACTCTTCCGTTACTTATAACTTTAGATTTTGAACTGAACTGATGGATCTCCTTCGCCTTTTGAAGAATGGCTTTTGTAGGAGCAACTACCATGTTCGAATCTTCAAGCGATTCTTTTACAGTTTGCGTGTAATGATCCCATTCATGAGGTGCTTTAATGCCCTTTACTGCCTGCCACCAGGTTTGCACACAGGAGTGGAAAACCGTTACTACCGGCGCAGTCCATTCTTTTTCTACCTGTGCGTAGTTGTTGAGGTGAACAATATCGGGTTGTATGGTTTGATAAATACAGTTGATCCATTTTCGCGACCGCTCTACGTCTTCCCAGGGATCTTCCATCCATTCGAGCTTAAAGTCGCTCTTGTAAAAAGTGACGTTGGAGATCTCCCCGGCTTCCACCTGTTGTGCCGGTGATGGCCAGGCGCCCATGGCCACCAGGTGTACCTGCACATCATACTGCGCAAGGGCCCGGCATAGCTCCAGGGAATACACCCATACGCCGCCTACCGTATCGGTAGTCATTAGAATCTTCATTTGCTTATCTTCCATAAATTCGGTCTATTACCTGGGCTGTTTTTATAAATTGAGTGGCAGTTTTCTCGTCAAAAGTGTCATTTTCAAGAAGGTTTTCTACCCATACCACTCCGGCGCGGCCACTCCACTCATCGGGTGGTGTTACAAGAGTTTCGGTTTGGGTACCGTGATATTTTTCGGCTTTAAAATCATAGAAAGAGCCGTTGATATTTTTGAAGGAAGCACCTCCTTTTGTACCGTAAAAAGTGGCTTCTATGATCGCATCCTTTCCGGCAGAAACATGCCAGGAACACTCGAGGTTTATTGCCTGATCTTTTTCTGAAGTCATTGCAACACTTGCAAAATCTTCTACATGTTCTTCAAAAGAAGTGAGTTTTTGTCCTTTGTGGTACAAGCGGCTCTGCACGTCTTTGATCTCAGGGAAATCAAGGCTCCACAGGGCGAGATCTATCAGGTGGATACCAAGATCCATCACGCAACCTCCGCCCGATCTTTTAATGTCGTAGAACCATTCCTTATCTGGCCCGTAGGCATTGTGAAAGGTGAGGTCTACGGCAAAGATGTCTCCTATTTCCCCTTTTTGGATGGTATCGTAAACCGCTTTAAAAGCTTTGGTGTAACGGTAGGAAAGATCTACAGAAAGCAGCTTATTTGCCTCGCGAGAGGCTGCGACCACCTGTTCTACTTCTTCGGCGGTACGGCCCAGCGGCTTTTGGCAAAAGACAGCCTTTCCGGCTTTTAATGCTTCCATACTTTGTTGAGCATGCATAGCACTTGGGGTGGCAATAACAATTCCATCGAGATCCTTTTCAGCAAAAAGTGCTTCAGAAGAGGTCTTTAAAATGGCATTTTTGGCACTCTTTTTTGCAGCATCGCAATTTTCAGAATCTGGTTCGGTGATCGCAGCTGCTTTTGCGCCGGTGTTATTGAGAATAGCTTCCATCCGGTTGCGGCCTATCCAGCCTACGCCAAGGAAACCTAATGATAATTCTTTTTTGGTGGGTTGAGTTGCGATCATTCTTAGTTGACAATTAAAGCTTTTATAAATCCGTCTGGCCTTTGGGTTAAATGTTCATAGGCTTTTTCCATTTCTTCAAGAGAGAATTTGTGGGTAAACAGGGGGAAAGGATCCATTTTACCGTCTTCCACGGCTTTTATGGCATTTTTGATCCCTTTTATGTATTGCTGCGGATCCCTCTCGTGGGCACTTATCATATCTATGCCGCGCCAGTTGAGCATTTGCACGTTTATGCTGCGCATCCCATCCTGATGAAAGCCGGCAACAATAAGTTTTCCTCTTTCGCCTGTAAGTTCTATGGAGAGGTTAAGCGGCCATTCCTTTCCTGTACATTCTATCACCCGCTCACAAAAGTTTTCTTCGGTTAATTCCTTTACTTTTTCAATGATCTTGTAGTGATCATCCATTTCTATCAAATGATCGGCCCCTGCTTTTTGGGCGGCCTTTAGGGAGAATTCCCTTCTGGATACAGCAATTACTTCGGCGCCGGCCGATTTTGCCAGTTGAGTGAGAAGCAGTCCTAAAAATCCGCTCCCAACAACAGCAACTTTTTGGCCTTTTTGGATATCGCTGCGTTCAAAGATGTTCATGGCGCAGCCAAGGGGTTCACCGGGGAAAGGTTTCCCCTCTAAAGAAGCAGGGAGTTTTACTGTGCTTTCTTCTTTTGCTATATCGTGCGTGGCATAGGCATTATAGGTGAGGGCAGTTACCCTGTCGCCCTTTTTAAATTTTGTCACTCCTTCTCCCACGGCATCTATCACCCCCCAGCCTTCGTGGCCCGGTTCTCCCGGAGTTACAGGATAATTGAACCAGTCGCGGCCTTCCCACACCGGAATGTTTGAAGCGCATACGCCGCTGCCTTCCAGCTTTATTCGTACTTCTCCCTGGCCGGGTTCGGCTACTTTTATTTGTTCAACATCAACTTTTTGAGGGGCTTGTAAAACTGCGGCTTTTGCAGTTGCAGTGTTTTCTTCTACAGGTGCTTTTTCCTGTACAGCCTGCGGTGAACTCATATGGCGATTTCTTTTGTAGGATTTAAATTTGCTGGTAACTCAATATTTCGGTTTTCACAAAGCCATTTCAGGAGGTGTTCAACCCCTTTATCTACAGAATACTTGGGCTGCCAGCCGGTGGCTTCTTTGAATTTGCTGGTGTTGGACACATAGTAGAATTGATCTCCCGTACGCCAGTCTTCAAAACTCACGTTCATTTCTTTTCCGGCTTTTTCCCTTATGGTGTTAAGGATCTCCAGGAGACTAACTGTATTTTGAGGTCCGCCGCCGATATTAAATACCTGCCCCGCCAGTTTATCAATGTTCTTGTGGGCCAGCATAAAGGCATCAATCAGGTCTTCTACAAAGAGAATGTCCCGCACCTGTTTTCCGTTTCCGTAGATGGTTATGGGCTTGTCTTCAAGTGCACTAATTAAAAAATGTGCTACCCAGCCCTGGTCTTCGGTACCAAACTGGTGTGGGCCGTAGATGCAACTCATTCTGAATACAGCCGTTTTTAAACCGTAGGTTCTCGAATAATCAAGAATATACTGATCTGCAGCTCCTTTTGAGCAGCCATAAGGGCTATGGAAGTCCAGCGGGATCTTTTCGTTGATCCCATATTCTTTAATTTTTGAATCGGCAGGATAGAACCTGGTTTCATTTTCAACCATTTTTACATCCTGAAGATTTCCATAAACCTTGTTGGTAGAAGTAAAGATCAATGACGGCTGATGTTCACTCTTTCTTATGGCTTCCAGAAGATGGAAGGTGCCGTTGAGGTTTACGTTAAAATCGTGAATAGGATTGGTGACCGATGATGTCACAGCAACCTGTGCGCAGAGATGGAAAACTTCGGAAGCATGGTTCACGCATTCCTGAAGTATTCGCGTTTCATTGATGTCTGAGATTTGAATAATGAGCTTATCTCCATATTCCTTCTGAAGCCATTGAAGGTTCTCTTCAACCCCATCTCTAAATAGGCTGTCATAGATCATCACCTTTTTCCCTTCAGAAAGGAATCTTGAAGCGAGATTAGTGCCAATAAAACCGGCACCTCCGGTTATCAGGGTATATTTCTCATCGGTTTTTACCCTGTACTGTTTCTGAATATAATCCTGATGTTTTACCTGTTCAAGACCATTTTTCTCGAGGAGTTTGTACAGCAGCTTTTTGGTTTCGTCAGTCTTTTTTAATCCGAAGTGGTATTCCCTCTCATCAAGGTGGAAACCACCAACGGTGGAATTTACGGGATCGAGATCTTTTAAAGAATACCAGTAGATCCTGTCGGCATCGGCATTGAGAACATTTTTAAATTCCTGGTATTGCTTGACTTCATCATTTTGCCAGGTGGAGAAACCGGCTTCAGAGATCCAGATCTCTTTACTGTACCCAAATTTCTCCATCACTTCTTTTATGCACTTGATATTGACATCCCAGCCTTTCCACTGTTGGTCAAAAACATGAGGGAAACCATGAATTCCCACTGCATCTATATGATCAAGCACTTTCTGCTCAATCATCATCTGCATCCAGTTAGGATCAATGGGACTCATCCCTCCAAGCAGGGTCTTTTTTCCCCTTTTTTGAGCCCAATGTGCCGCCATGCCTATCATGGTAGAGAATTTGTTCCAGGAATAATCAAGGGTAAAATC
>NZ_JAPJDA010000017.1 GCF_026241755.1 Salinimicrobium profundisediminis | reverse complement strand
TTTTATATAATTGCATGATCTTTCAAAGTGGCACTGTTTGAACCGAAATAGGTGGCACGGTCACTCCGAAATAGCCAGTATTAAACAGAATTATCTTTCTGTAGGATTTAAAGCGGACTTGACTTCAAAGATGTAGATGGGAATGGAGTTTGACCGCTTCCCGATTTTTCTCGGGAAAGGGCGGACAAGTGGAATGGAAATCGGAAGCTTTGGAGTTGGGTTCAAGACCTTTGTAATGAAGCGCTTTTCCCGGAATGTAGCTTTTCGCGAAATGCAGGGGAATGTGCTAAATGGATAATGACTCGATTAATTCACTTCAATTAGAATTACGCCATAAATCAAATATGTCTACCGAAATTTATCCTTGGGATTTTAACAAACCATCTGTAACATTTCTCCATTTGTCAGGAAAATAAGGTGTATGAAAATAGAAATGTGCCAAATCTTTCAGAAAAGCATATCCTGCTTTATCAGTACGATATTCATAGATAAATTCATCTTTTCTTTTCTTTATCTTTTCCTTAAACTCTTCAAAAGGCAATTCGTCTATTAAATTTTTTGTAAGTCTTGTATCCACTTGATATCCATCTCGCAGAGGTTTCGAAAATAACTGTTCTTCGAGGTCGTTTTCTTTATCCTCAATGAGGTTTTCAGACACTGAATTTTTGCTGTGATGAGGAATAAAAAGTCCCAAAGTGATATCGTGTTTTTTGACGAAAATTCTCAATTGGTTATATTCTTCCTCCAAACCAAAAAGAGCAATATACTCTAATAAAACTGCCAACAAAGGCGAGGTGGAATCCGAATAATAAACTGGTTTAGTTCCTGTAACCGTATATTTAATAACATTTTGAATACTATTGTTGGCATCCGGTAGCATTCCAGATTTATCCTTTCTATATTTTATTGTAGCAAGTATACTTTTAAGATATGCTTTCGCTGCATCAACATCATCTGTCTGTATAAAAAGTTCTATGGTATTGACGATGACCAATGAGTGAATATCCAGCAAAGGTCGCTTAGAAACCGAGTTGTGCTGAACAACATTGTAAACTCCAGTTCTAGCATCTAGTAAGTCGTAGTCTGGGAAACAAGCTTTCTCCATATTTATTAGAATCAACAAATAAGCCAAGTAGTCGAAAGTTCTTTGGGTATAACCCACCTGTTCAGACATACCACCATTTTCTGCGTAAAGTCCATCTTTTGTTTGTACTATGGAAAGAGTCCTATCAAAATACTGTTGCAATACTTCATAGAAAAACAGCATTACCTGATTAAAGTGCTTGAGCACCTTTTTATTATTTTCCAGGTTATTCTTCAAAACCCAGTACCAATATCGTAATACCAAATGAGTAAGGTAGCGTTTTGCAATGTCAAGGTTGTTATATTCTTTAGACTCCGTGTAAATTATGAATGAAATTAGTTTTAAGGATTCAAAAAGTAATTGCCATTTTCTTGGAATTTTAGTTTTATAGCCTTTCCATTCAATCTTTTCAAATAATGAATCGATAAGTTTTATAAAGTCTCGTGAAACCCCATCGGATGTATCCAAATTAACCAAAACTCTATTGAAAAGTTTTGTGGTGGAAGAATCAGTAAGTAGGTATGCCCCGAAAAGGTTTTCAGAGAACATAGCGGTTAAACGTGCAATATCCCAACGTTCAAAAACCGTGTTATCTACAGGTTTACTTATTTTGACCAAAAAGTTTTCGAAGGTTTTTTGCAGGCCGCCTTCAATAACCCCATTGTGCACAATTACAACTTTTAAGGGTAGTTCTTGGAATTTTGGGTACGCCGATACAAATGGCGTATAAGTTGCTTCGGTAATTGATTCCTGTATTCCATCTTTACCGTAAAAGTTCCTCGTAGTGATATTTCTGTCCGCTCCACCCTTTAGTTCAAAATAGAATCGCTTTTTAACTTTATCTTCGTCAATCCCAACAGCCACAATGTCTTTGCCATATTCTTGCAAACCCAAATATTCGGTCGGTTTAGACAAAATCTCAAATCCCATACTTTCCAATAAAAGAGGGAAAATACGATTTAGCTCGTCTTTCTCTGTTAAAGATTCCAGATAGTCCTTAACCACTAGTTGCTTAATATTCATCTCTTATCGTAGGTATTTAAAATATACTCTTGCAGGTCGGGATTTTTGAACAATCTGGCGTCAAGTATAAAACTGGATTCTACTTTCCCTAATGGCATCACTTTATCTTCAAGTTCTTGCTTCCAACTGTTGCCCCTAACTATTATTGTACTCCTCCCCACAGCCGCAAGAATACCATTGGGATTCTCATTAATATCTTGCATCATTTTGGCTCTATTCTCGTGTTCTAGACTATAATACAAATCCATTAAATCCCGTTCATTTTCATAGGGGTTTAGGTCATTTATAGATTTCTTTTTTGATACAATAGATTCATAATTTTTATAGGCTTCCCTTAACGGTCGTACAAATGCTTTATCTTCTTTAGATTCATCTAATAGGTTTTCTATGTCGTCCAGTAAAGACCTATGGTAGGCATCATATATCAGTTCAGAGAGTTTTATCTGAAGAAACTTTACAACTTCCGGATAAGGCGAACGTCTTAATGGAAGAACTATTGGAAGTAATTTGTCAAAAGTATGTGGAAACAAGGTAATAGCTTCAATCGCCTTTGCCTGCTCCTGTTTTGTGTCCAATTTCAGCAAATCTATTGGAAGTGCCCCAAAACTTCCAGTCATTATAATTTCTACCGGAAGCAAACCAAACTTGTCCTCAGGCTTAAAAAGTTCAAGGATATGTTTTTCTGTTTCTTGTATATTATTACTCCAAAAATGGAAAATGGAACTTTCAAATCGGTTGATGGAACCTCTTTGCCATCCAGCTAGGTAAAACATTTTCATTAGGTGAAATAAATGCTCGGGATGCTCATAGTTATAGAAAAAGCTTTCTATAACGGAAATATCCTGCGTATTTTCAAAATAAATGTGGAGCAATTTGTATTTCTCAGCCTCAAAAGACTTAAGATTATAGATTATTCTGTGAAAGGCAATTTTAACAAGTTCCTTATTTTCTTTTTGAAGATAGGTGGTAATTAAATTAAAACAACCCTTCCGCAGTTCTTCACTTACTTTTGGATTGTCGATTAAACCGCAAATAACTTGAGTTTTACTACCAATAGATTCTGGTAAATAATCATTATGGACTAATTCGAATATCGAATTATTTTGCTCGTCTGAAAGGTTTTGTAACGAATTTAAAACGTGATAGCCCTGTTGCGGATGCTTGTTTTGTAGCTCAAATGCCTTTTCAAATACCCCTTCAAATCCATTATTGTGAAGTCCTATTAAAAGGCTAGCTATGAAAAATGTATCATTGGGTTGTTCTGACCTGATGGCAATAGAATAAATATTTTTTGCTAAATCAAAATTGTTGAACGGTAGCTTACGGGCAAATTCATCCACGTAATATCGGTCGTCAAAAGCAAGTGTTCGCTGACATATCTCCCAAATATCTTTTGCTGAATATTTTGAATATGGAAGGAATCTATAAAGGTGCTGTTCAAATAAGAAGAGTTCCTTCTCTCTTTCTCCTTTAGGCTTCAATTTGTCTAAAAAATATCCTTTGACATCAAATCCATCTGAATGCAGTCTATGTAAAATATAACCTTGTAATCCCTTAATCAAACTGCCGTAACCATTGATTACATTTTTGGCAATTCCATTTTCCTCTTTTAATTTTTCCTGAAAATCTTCTACAAAACCAAAAGCTCCCACAATATTCTTAGGCATTTCTCTTTCAAGTTTAACTTCAGCTTCTTTAAGTAGGGCTTCGTTAAATTCAATAGAATTTGGGTTGAGCTTAATAAATTCAGGATTTGATTCCATTTGTAGGACGATTTCTTTTTTCAACAGTAGGCCACAATTAGCTGTTTCCACTTTAGGAAATTCTATTTTTTTTGTGTTTATACACTTTTGGATTAAAGTGTTAATCTGTCTATCAATCTTGACCATCGGATTAAATGTTTACTTAAAAAAGTTCAATCATCTCAAACTCTGAATATAAGCCCGTAAAAGTTGATTTTCATTTTAGCTTAATGATACCAAATGAAATCATTTTTAATGAGTTCATTAAATATACTTAAATGTTGTACCTATGTTGTACCTGAGCATAAAAAAAGCCGAGATTTTCATCTCAGCTCTTTTTCGTACCGAAGGCGGGAATCGAACCCGCACGCCTTATCAGCAATGGATTTTGAATCCATCGTGTCTACCAATTCCACCACTTCGGCCTAACATTTTACGCTCTTTTAAGTTTGGATTTTGAATCCAGCGCGTCTACCAATTCCGCCACCAAGGCTTCATTCTAATTTATATTACTTCTAAGCTTCCTTAGCTTTTCTTTTCCTATGCCAGATTTCCAGTACTTTTCCCGAATTCTGGCCTCTGTTCGAGAACTGCAAATTTCGGAAAAAATTAGCTTAAATGGTCTAAATTTTCTCGTTGTCCTTTCTTTTCCAGAATTATGTTGTTCAAATCTTCTGTTTAAATCTGAAGTCAAACCTACATAAATATAATTCTCTTTAAGACTAGAGAGAGCATAAACATAAAACATTTAAAGAACTTTTCCAGCGCGCCTGCCTGCCGGCAGGTCTACCAATTCCGCCACCAAGGCAAACGGGAGGCAAAAGTAATAATTTTTGGTTTAAGCAAATAGATTTCTGGTAAAAAAGTTGCAGGCAAAAAACTGTATTGGTGAAAATTGAACAGTCAGGTACTCTAAAATGCCATTTTGGGAGCAGGTTTTTTGGTTTTTCAGAAAGAATGCGAGGGAACAACCGCGAAAATATGCTCTTAAAATTGTGACCAGGAATTTTTTTGAAAATAATACGCAACCTTTTAGAAATTGAAGGTCATAAGGGTAAATAACAATTAAAAACACAAAACATGAAAAAATTTCTTTTCTTATTCATTGCAGCTTTATCGTTAACCGCTTGTGAAATTGATGACGACGGTCCCGGAACTGTACAGGTTATTGCTGAAGTAGTTGACACCACGCTTCCCGAGTCTTTTGAAGAAGGCAAACTCTATGATTTCAAGATAACCTATCTACTTCCGGATGCCTGCCATACAGGAATTGGTGTTCAGGCAATGAGAGAAGGGAGCGGAGAAGTTGAAAGAAGGAAAATTTACGTGGCAGGTGTAGCCTCGCGCCCTGCAAATCAAACTACCTGTAACCTCGAAGATGATGATCTTGAGGTAGAAGGTTCCTTTTCCATGAGAATTGAAGGTGATGAACCTTATACTTTTTATCTTTGGACAGGGGTTGATGTAGACGGTAAAAGCGTATATAATGAGGTAGTTGTGCCTGTTGGCGAAGAAGAGCCTACCACTCCCGAGGAATAAATTTGAGCATTAAAGAACCAACATAAATCTCCTGTGGGTCTAAAGGAACTAGTTCGGCTTTGTAAACAACAGGATAGAAAGGCGCAGGAGGAGCTTTACCGTACATACTCGGAACAGCTCTTCGTGCTTTGCCTTAAATATTCCGGGAATTACGAGCAGGCAAAAGACCTGCTGCAGGATTGCTTTGTGAAAATTTTTCAAAAAATTGACCAGTTTAGCGGAAGAGGCAGTTTTGAAGGCTGGATGACGCGACTGGTCATTAACACCGCCATCAAAAAGAGCAAAAAGAACGGGTTTCACCTTAGTATTACAGGCGAAATTTTTGAAGAAGTTGAAGAAGATCTTGATGACCAAAACCTGTCACTGGATTTCCTGATCAAAATAATCCAGGAACTGCCCGAAGCATACCGGCTCGTCTTTAACCTTTATGTAATGGAAGAATATTCTCACAAGGAGATCGCTAAAATGTTGGGGATTTCTGAAGGGACTTCAAAATCCAACCTCGCGCGTGCCCGCTACAAATTGAGAGAGCGTATTAAGCGCCACAACCGGATGAATTTCCTTAAATCAATATGAAAATGGAAAAGGACATCGACAAAATTTACCGGCGTCGCTTTGAGGGGGCAAAAATGCCTCCGCCCCAAGATTCCTGGGGAAATATTCTATCACAGCTCCCGCCAAAAAAGGCAAAAAAAAGGCTGCTTCCTATTTGGGTACAGCTTGGCGGAGTGGCAGCCGCGGTAGCACTCCTTTTTACGCTTTATTCAAAAAGTTCCTTTTTTACTGAAAAAGAAAAAGGCGTGCAGGTTGTTTTTGAGTCCGGGGAATTAAATTTTGAGTCTGAAGATGCTTCAGTAAAATTTCAGGAGGTGATGAAGGAATCTCAAATCCTTTTACAGGCCTTGATCTTACAGCATGAGCTTCAGCAGAAACAACAAATTGCTGCTGAAGTAAAACCTGAAGTTAAGGCTGAATCACACAAAAATACTTCAGGGAACCACGCAATTGTCAGTATAGGGTTGCAGGTTACAGATGAGGCCGGTGTAGCTGAAGTTTTAGAAAATAAAGAAGTTCTTGAGGAGAAAACTTCCGAAGAAATCCCGGGTTCGGGCGCTTCAAAAGAACTTGCTGCGGCGTTGAGCCTGTCTAAAGAGGAAGAGCCTGAAATACCTTCCCAAAATGACAATTTTCAGCAGAAATTTAAACTGAGTACAAGGGTGGCGCCTGTGTATTTTAATAACTTCGGAAACGGGAACGTTGTGAACAAAGGCTTTTCAGAAAAAGAAGCTTCGGGGGAAGTGACCTTTTCTTACGGGGTGAGTGTGGCTTACGCGGTTTCTGAAAATATCAACATTAGGGGCGGGATTAACAAGGTGAGCCTTGAGTACAATACCCGGCAGGTTTCTTTCAATGAGGTTGCCAAAATTTCATCTTATGGCACGAAAATGATGAATGCTGCTACACTTGCTTCACCTTCATACGGCACGCTGCATCAAAAAATGGGCTTTTTGGAGGTTCCTCTTGAGCTTGAGTATTTAGTGCTTGATGACCAGTTTTCACTGGGAATTATAGGCGGCGCAAGTGTGCTTTTTCTTGAAGAAAATGACCTTTTACTGGCACTTCCGGGCGAAGAGGCCGATCTTGGAGGGGCAAACCGAATGAATAAACTTAGCTATACCACAAATTTAGGCCTGGGATTGGGTTATAACCTGTCTAAGCAGCTGCAACTGAGCGTAGAGCCTGTAGTTAAATTTCAAATGAACACGTTTAAAGACAGTGGCGGGCAAAAACCTTACTTTTTAGGTTTGTATTCCGGTTTCAATTATAGATTCTAATCGGGCTTAATAGATTTCTGCTCAAAAACTTCCCTTCAAAAATGCCATTTTTGAAGGGAAGTTTTTTTTCAACCTTTCCCTCTCTAAAACCTTCTTCAATATTTCTCAAAAAGTAAATTTGCTGGTTCTCACCCACGAATTAATTTCTAAATTTGCAAGGCAACAACAAACAACACAACATGCCTGAAGTTTCTACCGCAGTAAAAATCTTTTCCTGTAATCAAAGCCGTGATTTGGCTGAAAAAATAGCCGAATCCTATGGCTCTAAATTGGGGAATGTTATCACTTCCACTTACAGTGATGGCGAATTTCAACCTTCTTTTGAAGAATCTGTAAGAGGATCGAGAGTTTTTATTATCGGGTCTACCCACCCGGGGTCTGATCACCTTATGGAGCTTTTACTTATGCTAGATGCTGCCAAAAGAGCATCTGCAAGGCATATTACAGCAGTTATCCCTTATTACGGCTGGGCCAGGCAGGATAGAAAAGATAAGCCGCGGGTGCCTATTGCGGCAAAACTTATTGCCAAAATGCTCGAAACTGCCGGAGCTACCCGAATTATCACCATGGATCTTCATGCCGATCAAATTCAGGGATTCTTTGAAAAACCTGTAGATCATCTGTTTGCATCTACCGTGTTTTTGCCTTACCTGCGTAGCCTTAACCTTGACAACCTTACTATTGCCTCACCCGATATGGGAGGCTCCAAGAGAGCTTATGCCTATTCCAAAACCATGGAGAGCGATGTAGTGATTTGTTACAAACAAAGGGTAAAGGCCAATGTTATTTCTCACATGGAATTGATTGGGAATGTTGAAGGGCGTAATGTGGTACTCGTAGATGATATGGTAGATACCGCAGGCACATTGAGCAAAGCAGCCGATTTAATGATGGAAAGAGGGGCGCTTAGTGTAAGAGCTATTTGTACACATCCTGTACTTTCTGGAGAAGCCTATGAACGCATTGAGAATTCGAAACTGATGGAACTCATTGTTACTGATTCAATCCCGCTAAAGAAAAAAAGCGATAAGATTCGCGTGGTTACCTGTGCCGATTTGTTTGCAGATGTAATGAATCGTGTACACAACAACAGGTCTATTAGTTCAAAATTCATTATGTAAACGGAAGTTAGATTTTAGAAGGTAGAAGTACGAGCAGCTTTTCTAAGATTTTAAATTCCTGACTCTTAATATTCAACTTTTGCTGCCAGGAATCTTTCGCTATAAATAATTAGGGCCTAAGCTTTTATTAGCTGAAAAAAAAGATTTACTTTTGCAGCCTAAAATTTTTAACAATGAAATCAATTACGATCAACGGATCTAAAAGAGAAAGCGTAGGCAAGAAAGCTACAAAAGCCTTACGTAATGCTGGACAGGTTCCTTGCGTATTATACGGGGGAGACGAGCCATTACATTTTTCAGCAGAAGAGATTGCCTTTAAAGACCTGGTTTACACCCCAGATGTTCACACTGTAGAGATTAAGCTAAAGGGAGGTGAGGTATTTAATGCTGTATTGCAGGATATCCAGTTTCACCCTGTAACCGATGCAATTTTGCATATCGATTTCTACCAGATCTTTGAAGACAAAGAAATTACTATGGAAATTCCTGTACATACTACAGGTGTTGCCCGTGGTGTGAAAAATGGTGGGGTATTGAGATTTAACCTTCGCCGCATGAGAGTAAAAGGTCTTCCAGGAAATCTTCCAGATTTTATCGAAGCCGATATTACTTCACTTAAAATTGGTAACAAATTGTATGTTACTGCTTTACAAAGTGATGAGTTCAAAATCATGCACCCAGATAACACAGTAGTTTGCCAGGTTAGAACTTCTCGAAATGTCATCGCAGATACCGATGATGAAGAAGAAGAAACTGCAGCAGATGAAGTGCCTGCAACCGAAGTTAACGAAACTGAATAAGCTTCAGGTTTTCTTATCAAAATATAAAGCATCCCAGTTCGGGATGCTTTTTTTATTTTTACCAAAAAGTCACGCATGCTATCTTTTTTTGGAAGATTGTTAGCTAAAACACCTAAAGAAGAAATTTCTCCTATGAAAAAATTTCTCATTGTGGGTCTGGGAAATATTGGCCCCAAGTACCACAATACCCGCCATAACATTGGGTTTAAGATACTCGATTTTTTGGCAGAAAAAGAAGGACTTACTTTTGAATCCCAGAAACTGGGGGATGTGGCTACCTATAAATTTAAGGGCCGCACCTTTATACTGCTTAAGCCTTCAACCTTTATGAACCTTAGCGGGAAAGCTGTAAATTACTGGTTGCAGAAAGAAAAGGTGCCCTTAGAGCACTTAATGGTAATTACAGATGATCTCAACCTTACTTTTGGCACTATAAGGGTAAAGACCAAGGGCAGCGATGGCGGCCACAATGGTTTGAAAGATATCCAGGCCCAATTGGGAACAACAAATTACAATCGCTTTCGCTTCGGAATAAGCGATGCATTTTCTCATGGCAGGCAGGTAGATTACGTGCTGGGGGAATGGGATGAAGAAGAAAATAAAAAGTTGCCCGAGAGACTTGAAAAATCAGCTGAAGTGATAAGATCCTTCGGTACGGCGGGCATAAATAATACAATGAATACCTTTAACGGGAAATAGCAGTAGTCTTGAAAGAACACAAAGGAGCACATGCTTTCAACAGCAACCATCATACGGTAGTCACTATAGGTACTTTTGACGGGGTGCATATTGGGCATCAAAAAATTATTCAAAGGCTGGTAAATACAGCAAAGGCCGGCAATCTTGAATCGGCTATCCTCACTTTTTTTCCGCATCCCAGGATGGTACTTCAAAAAGATGCCGATATAAAGCTTATCAATACTATTGAAGAGCGTAAGAATATCCTGGAGCAAAGCGGGATCGACCATCTTATTGTCCATCCGTTCACGCAGCAGTTTTCCAGACTTTCGGCCCGGGAATTTGTGAGAGACGTGCTCGTAAATAAACTCAAAGCCAAAAAGGTGATTATTGGGTATGACCACAGGTTTGGACGCAACAGGACAGCAGATATTAATGACCTGAGAGCCTTTGGGGAAGAATATGACTTTGAGGTAGAAGAAATATCAAAGCAGGATGTTGAAGATGTAGCTGTAAGTTCTACTAAAATAAGGAATGCATTACGGGAAGGTAGGGTAGAGAAGGCCAATCGTTACCTAAGTTATCCATTTTCCCTAGCAGGAACTGTGGTGAGAGGGAAAGGCCTTGGAAAAGAATTTTCTTTTCCTACTGCCAATCTTGAAGTTAAAGAAGACTACAAGCTTATCCCTAAAAATGGGGTTTATGTAGTAAGATCTGTGATTGATGGAGAAATGGTGTACGGGATGATGAGCATTGGCACCAATCCTACTGTAGGCGGTACCGAAAAAACCATTGAAACTAACTTTTTCAACTTTGATAAAGACCTGTATGGGCAACAGCTTTCTATAGAAATGCTTATGCGCATTAGGGATGAAAAGAAATTTGAGTCGGTAGAGGCATTAAAACGGGCCATGAAACAGGACGAAGCTATAAGCTATCAATTTATACGTGATAATTATGCTCAATAAATGGCTTTTTACCCGCATAGATAATTCTGCACTTATTGTTTTTAGGATACTCTTTGGGGTATTGCTTACTATAGAGGCTTTTGGTGCAATCTTTACTGGTTGGGTAAAAAGGGTGTTTATTGAACCCGCTTTCACTTTTAATTTTATAGGTTTCGAATTTCTGCAGCCTTTGCCGGGTAATGGCATGCTCTGGTACTACGCTGTTATGGGCTTGTTTGGCATCTTCGTGATGCTGGGTTTTAAATATCGGTTTAGCATTTTTATGTACACGATAATGTGGGCCGCTGTTTACCTGATGCAGAAATCTTCCTATAACAATCACTACTACCTTTTAATGTTGCTGTGCTTTCTCATGATCCTTCTCCCGGCGCACAGGTACGCCTCGGTTGATGCCTGGAAGAACCCGGGGTTAAAGAAGCTGAGTATGCCACGCTGGGTTTGGGTCTTGCTTGTGGTGCAAATGTTTATCGTTTATACCTATGCCGCCGTGGCCAAAATATACCCCGACTGGTTTGATGCCACGCTTCCGGGAATATTAATGGATGCCCGAAAAGACTACTGGTTGGTAGGAGATTTTCTTCAGCAGCCCTGGGTACACCATACCATCGCCTGGTTCGGATTCTTTTTTGACCTGTTGATCATTCCTTTACTGCTCTGGAAACGCACCCGGATTTTCGCATTTTTGGCTGCCGTATTTTTCCATCTCTTCAACAGCTTTATTTTCCACATTGGGATTTTTCCTTATCTGGCTCTTGCTTTCACTATCTTCTTTTTTTCTACGGAAAATATCAACAGGTATTTTTTGTGGAAAAAGCCACATTATTCCGCAGCTGAAGTAGAAGTTCCCAAAAACCGGGATTTGATCGTAGGTTTTATGGCGATTTGGCTGCTGGTGCAGGCAGTGTTGCCAGTTAGGCACTGGTTCTTCAAAGATGATGTGCTATGGACCGAAGAAGGCCATCGTCTTAGCTGGCGTATGATGTTGAGGTCAAAATCCGGTCAGATCCGCTATAAAGTGGTAGATAAATCAAAGCCTCAGGATACCATCTATATTAAAACTGAAGATTATCTTTCAGCAAAACAACAGCGTGCATTAGGCTCAAAACCCGATATGATTTGGCAATTTGCCCAACGCCTCGAAAAAGAATATGAACTAGAAGGAAAAGAGGTGGAGGTGTATGTAGACAGCAGGGTAAGTGTAAACAGGAGGCGTTACAAGCCCTTTATAGATCCTAAAGTTGATCTCGCAGCCGAAGAATGGAAGCACTTTGAGCATCATGACTGGATATTGCCATTTGTTGATGATAAAGAATAAGGTGCTTTCCTGCGGTGTTGATCAAAATAAAATTTGATCTGTCACGAAAATAACCGGAGCTCACAATGCGAATGCAGTGGCCCCGGTAATATTTCAGCTTTAATTAATATTAAGCTGATACAGCCTCTCTGATCAAGGCAGCTAGTTCTTTCTGAATTTCCAGGCCTTTGTTCGAGTTGTACCATTGCTGAATTTCCTCCTTTATTTTATCTGCTTCGGCGTTCTCAGCTTTTAACCTTTCAAACAATTTTACGCATTCCAGGGGCCGTGGGCCCCAAACGTTAAGATCTTCGTCATGCTCATCTTTAATGATAAGCTTTGGTATAGAGAGCGTGCCGTTGGTGCGGTAATTTTCAATCCTGTGAGGCGCGCTGTCCCTTAGTTCGTACGAGACGCTTACAAGAGGATTTTCACGGCCCGCAAGTTCAAGAAACGGGGTGATGTGTGCCGCGTCTCCACACCAGGGTTCCGTGATAACAATCCACTGCTGGGGCTCATAAATTTGCTGGAGTGCATTTCTCAACTCTTCTGTTATTTCTCCCGTTTTTAACCACCGGTTCATACGAGACCAGTTCAGTTTAGTGTAATTGAGATAATCGGGATTATCGTAAGGCGCATTCTGCTGCTCTAAAGGAGTATTTTTTATAGTTTCAAAATAACTCTGGTATTGCTTAAAGTCCATATTTTCAGGTGTATATTAAGATGATTTCAATTTGATCTACAGGCGATTCCCGGGGACTAAAAGATACTAAAATTAATAGGTTGGGCTGTAAAAGAACAGGGGATGATTTAAACAGAATTACAATTTTTTTCAGTCCTGGCAGGGGCTCCATTAACTTCTGTGGAGACAGCGAACATTTTTGTCATCTCTCTGGCGGGAAGATCAATTGTTTACAGGGCTTTTGTTACTTTTGCTTTTATGGCGGAAGAAATACACTTGCGCAAATCCAAATATTAGATCTATGTTACAGGTAGCCAATATCAGGGCCAACAAGGAGGCATATGTAAAAGCCTTGAAAAAGAGAAATTTTGATGCTGAAGAAGTTTTTGCTGAAGTGCTTGAACTGGACGAGACCCGCCGTTCAACCCAGGCAGAGCTGGATGAGAAGTTAGCCGAATCGAACAGGCTTTCAAAGGAAATAGGAATGCTTTTCAAGACCGGTGAACATCTGAAGGCAAACCAGCTGAAGCAACAAACTTCAGATTTGAAGGAGACTACTAAAGAGCTTTCTGAAAAGCTGGCGGCTACCACCATGGCCCTCAACAAACAGCTGTATAATATTCCCAATATCCCGAATGAACTCGTGCCGGATGGTGCTTCCGAAGAAGATAATGTTGAGGTCTTTAAAGAAGGAGAAGTGCCGCAGCTTGATTCAGATGCTTTGCCGCACTGGGAACTGGCAAAAAAATATGACATCATAGATTTTGAACTTGGTAACAAAATTACCGGCGCCGGATTTCCTGTTTACAAAGGAAAAGGTGCACGCCTGCAACGGGCATTGATCGCGTACTTTTTAGACAAAAACGTGGCGGCAGGATATACCGAGTACCAAATGCCGCTTATGGTAAATGAAGCTTCGGGGTATGGCACAGGTCAGTTGCCCGATAAAGAAGGGCAAATGTACCATGTCACCGAAGATAATCTATACCTTATTCCAACGGCCGAAGTTCCTATTACGAATATGTTTAGGGATAACATGCTTTCAGAAAACGATCTTCCCATTGCCTGTACCGGTTATACGCCGTGCTTTAGAAGGGAAGCAGGTTCTTACGGGGCACACGTGCGCGGTCTTAACCGCCTGCACCAGTTCGATAAAGTGGAGATTGTAAGGATCGAAAAACCTGAGAATTCTTTTGCTGCATTAGATCAAATGGTAGAGCAGATCAAGGATATCCTCAGGGATCTAAAGTTGCCTTACCGCATTCTTAGGTTATGTGGTGGTGATCTTGGGTTTACATCGGTGCTGACTTACGACTTTGAAGTATTTTCAACCGCACAGGATCGCTGGCTGGAGATAAGCTCCTGTTCAAATTTTGAGACTTTCCAGGCCAACCGGTTAAAGTTGAGGTATAAATCGGCCGATGGTTCCAAGCAACTGGCGCACACCCTTAACGGTAGTGCCCTTGCCTTACCTCGTGTATTGGCGGGAATTCTTGAAAACTATCAGACCCCTGCAGGTATAAAAGTGCCCGACGTATTGGTGCCTTATACCGGTTTTGACATGATTGATTAAAAGGAGTGTTCGTAATATTATGAGACCTCACAGGTTTTTGAAACCTGTGAGGTCTTTGCTTTTAATAGAATAAATCCCTCACTTTCAGGTGCTAAAAAAGGCATTTTCTTATCTTTACTCAAAACAGTTGCGGATGCGTTTCCTTTATTTTCTTCTCATCCTTCTTTGCTCCCATTTTTCAGGTTTTGCACAATCTGAGCAGTTGGCGCGCAATTATTTTGACAGGGGCGAATTTGAAAAAGCAGAGAATATCTATGAGAAACTCCTCGATTTGGAGCCGCAAAATGCCTCCTTTTTCTACGGACTCATTGCCACATATCAGCAACTTGAAAAATATTCAGAAGCAGAAAGACTGCTGAAAGAAAAGGTGAACAACACGGCCAATGCGCCTCATTACCTTGTGGAGCTGGGCCACAATCTTGAATTGCAGGGAAAATCATCTCAAGCCCTTAAATTCTATGAAGAAGCTTTAAGAGCTATTGAGTCGAGACCTAACTATGCTTTTCCTATTGCCCGGGCTTTTGAAAAGTACAGCAAACTCGATAAAGCCGTCACAGCTTATGAGCTGGGCATGAAAATGAATCCCAATGCCGAATACAACATCCAGCTCGCACGGCTTTACGGCGAACAGGGTGAGATTGAAAAGATGTTTAGCAATTATATTGATGTACTGGGTAACAACCCCGATTTGCTGCCGGGCGTGAGCCGTATTTACGGGGAGTTCATTACCGATGATCCCGCTAATGTTGCTAACATCACCTTCAGGAAATTACTGCTGAAAAAACTTCAGGAAGACCAAAATATTCTTTTCAACAACATGTTGAGCTGGTTGTTCATTCAGCAAAAAGAGTATCAGAAGGCTTTTCAGCAGGAGAAAGCCATCTATCGCAGGTCAAATGAAGGTTTGGGGGCTATCTTAAGGCTTACGGTGATGGCGAGGGAAGAAGGGCAACTCGAAACAGCTCTTGAAGTACTCGATTTTATTATTGCTGAAGCCCCAAACCAGGACTTAAAACTTCAGGCGTACCAACTGCGGTTAAACATTCTTCAGGAAATACTTCCGAAGAACAATTACTCCGAAATAGATGAGGCTTATAATGCCCTTTTTGACACCTATGGGAGTGGACCGGCAATGTTATCGCTGTTCATAGATTACGCTAATTTTCTTGCATTTAAACAGGCTGAGGTCGCAAAAGCAGAAAAGGTACTCCGGGATTTTCTAGATAGTGACCTGAAGAAGTTTGAAGAAGCCGCCTTAAAAATGGCCCTGGCCGATATTCTCGTGCTCGATGAGAAGTTCAATCAGGCTTTGATCTATTACTCGCAGGTGCAAAACATGGTAGAAAATGATGTCATTGCACAAATGGCAAGGTTTAAAGTGGCAAAAACCAGCTACTATAAAGGAGATTTTGAATGGGCTACCATTCAGCTGGATGTTCTAAAATCGGCTACCTCGCAATTGATTGCTAATGACGCTATGGAACTTAGCCTTTTAATTAGTGAAAACTCCCTGGAAGATTCCACACAGGCTGCACTCAAAAAATATGCCCGGGCCGATTTACTGGCTTTTCAGCAACGGGAAGAAAAGGCCATACAATTGCTAGACACTGTTTTAACCGGCCATAAAGGGGAGGATATAGAAGATGATGCCCTTTTAAAGCAGGCAAAGCTGTATGAACAAACGGCGCAGTACCAAAAAGCCGAAGAAAATTACCTTAAACTTATATCGCATTACCAGAATGGGGTTTTGGGAGATAACGCCCATTACTACCTGGCCGAACTTTACGCCCAAAAGCTGGACCAGCCCGAAAAGGCGCAGGAGTTTTATGAAAAAATTATCTTTAATTACGCCGATAGTATTTACTTTGTAGATGCCCGAAAAAAATTCAGGCAACTTCGGGGAGATGAGATTGAATAAGCCTTTTATTAAGGCTGCAATCCTCCCTTTTTTCTAAAGAAGCTACAGTATATGTATATCTACAATGTCACAATAAATGTTCAGGAAGATGTTCACCAGCAGTGGGTAAAATGGATGAAAGAGGAACACATCCCCGAAATGCTCAACACCGGTAAATTCACAAAAGCGCTTATGACCAGGGTGTTGGTGAACGAAGAAATGGGAGGCATCACTTATTCAGTTCAGTTTACCGCTCAAACCCGAAAAATGCTACAGCGTTATTATGAAGAAGATGCCGAAAGGTTGAGAAGAAAATCTGCAATTTTTGAAGGGAAATTTGTCGTCTTCAGGACCGAGCTCGAGGTAATAAGCGAGCAGTAGAAACCACAGTATCCATGAAAAAGAATTACAGTAAGAAAGGTGGAAACCGCCACAATACCTCTTTGCCCGGCCATCAGGAAGGCGATGTAAAGGCTAAAAAGCACCTGGGGCAGCATTTTTTGACCGATGAAAGTGTGGCCGAAAGAATTGCAGATACCCTTAGTTATAAAGGTTATCCCCATGTGCTGGAGATAGGCCCGGGGATGGGAGTGCTCACAAAATATCTCCTGAAAAAAGACACAGACCTTCACGTAATAGAGATAGACACCGAGAGTGTTGCGTATTTAAATGAACACTATCCTGCTCTTGAAGGTAAGGTGCATGAAAAGGACTTTTTGAGGTACGATATTGGTGAGATCTTTAAGCAGGAGCAGTTTGCCATAATAGGTAATTTCCCGTACAACATCTCTACCCAAATCGTTTTTAAGATGCTCGAACTACGGGATTTTATTCCCGAATTTTCGGGGATGTTCCAAAAAGAAGTAGCACAGCGTATTTGCGAAAAGGAAGGTAACAAGACCTACGGAATACTGTCTGTGCTGGTCCAGGCTTTTTATGAAGCCGAGTACCTCTTTACCGTGCCACCATCAGTGTTTAATCCGCCGCCAAAAGTAGACAGCGGCGTGCTGAAGTTTATCCGGAAAGAAGATTTTTCCCTGCCCGTAGACGAGAAATTGTTTTTTAGAGTGGTAAAGACAGCTTTTCAGCAGCGAAGAAAGACGCTAAGAAACAGTCTTAAGATCTTTGACCTGCCCGAAAATATTAAAGAAGATGCTATCTTTGGGCTACGTCCCGAACAGCTAAGTACAGCCAGGTTTATAGAACTTACACAAAAGATCCAGCCTTATGCAATTTGAGGTAACCGAAGAATATATTGAGCAAATTCAGCTTCTCATTGAAGAGCATCGGGACACCGAGCTCCTGCAGCTGCTTGAAGAGGTTCACCCTGCCGATATTGCCGAGATTATCCACGAACTGGAACTCGATGAGGCTACCTATATCATAAAGCTGCTTGACAGTACCAAAACTTCCGAAGCTCTTATGGAGCTTGAAGAAGACCTGAGGGAACGCATTCTCGATAATCTTTCGGCCAAAGAAATCGCCGAGGAGCTCGAGAATATGGACACCGATGATGCTGCCGACATTATGTCTGAACTTTCGGAAGAACGAAAGCAGGAAGTAATCCAGGAGATCTCCGATGAAGAACACGCCGAGCATATTGTAGAGCTGTTGCGTTATGACGAGAATTCTGCCGGGGGTCTTATGGCTAAGGAGCTTGTTAAGGTAAATGAGAACTGGAGTGTAACCGGCTCTCTCGCCGAAATGAAGGCCCAGGGCGAGAACGTGACCCGTGTGCATTCCATTTATGTAGTGGATGATAAGGGGAAACTAAAGGGGAGATTGTCTCTAAAAGATCTTCTTACGGCTTCCAGCAGGGCAAATATCAGCGACGTTTATATAGATAAAGTAGATTACGTTACAGTTCATACCAAAGGTGAGGAAGTAGCCCGAATCATGCAGAAGTATGACCTCGAGGCCATACCCGTTGTTGATGAGATGGGCCGGCTCGTGGGGCGGGTAACTATTGATGATATTGTAGATTTTATAAGAGACGAAGCCGAAAGGGATTACCAGCTGGCAGCCGGTATTTCTGAAGATGTTGAGGCCGATGATTCCATCCTGCGCCTCACCCGGGCGAGATTGCCCTGGCTCATCCTCGCACTTTTTGGCGGCTTTGTTTCTGTAACCGTTTTGGGCACTTTCGATGCCGCAATGCAAGAGCATGCTGCCCTGTTCTTTTTTGTGCCGCTAATAGCGGCAATGGCAGGTAATGTGGGCGTACAGTCGTCGGCCATTGTGTTACAGGGTTTGGCAAATCAAAGCCTTAGTGGCTCGCTGTTAAACCGCCTTATCAAAGAAATTCTTTTAAGCCTTTTAAACGGTACCGCCCTTGCACTTCTACTTATCGTTGGGGGCATCTTTCTACTGGGTTTCGATTTCTTGTTTGGGCTTACCGTGGGCATTTCTTTGATCTCGGTAATCGTAATTGCTTCCCTCATAGGGACTTTTGTGCCCATTATCCTGGACAAATTCGGTATAGATCCCGCAATGGCCACAGGGCCTTTCATCACTACCAGTAATGACATTTTTGGGATACTTATCTATTTTACCATTGCCAAGATGATCTTAGGATTTTAATTTATACAAGTTGGAATTTGGTGCTTGTAATTTTTAATTATGGGGGCTGCCCCAGCTTCAATTTATTATTTTAGTTCCTCTTAAAAATACCTGTCAAAAATGCCTTTTTATGATACCCATTGATCCAAAAGAAAAACTAAAGAGCTTCAGTAATCACTGGCATCCGCGGCAAATAGGTGTTGTAAATGACATGCAGGTGCTGGTGGCAAAGGTCAAAGACGAGTTTGTGTGGCACCAGCATGATGACGAAGATGAACTCTTCCAAATTATAAAAGGTACTTTATATCTTCAGTTTGAAGATCACACTGAAACCGTTAAGGAAGGGGAGATCATCATTGTTCCCAAAGGAGTGAAACACTGCCCCATGACAAAAAACGGGGAGGAAGTTCATATCATGCTGTTCGAAAAGCTAACAACAAAGCACACCGGCAATGTACAAGACAGCCTCACCCAATCTGACTATCCTAAAATCTGATCTTAATGACCATTCTTCACGCAGATTCTAATCACCCTGTTCTTTTACAACAACTCGAAGCAGCAGGACATCACAATATTGAAGCCTATAACCAAAGTGAGCAGGAGATTCTTGAGAATCAACATCGCTATGATGGCATCGTGATTAGAAGCCGGTTCAAAATTGACAAAGCCTTTCTCGATGCGGCTCCTAATCTCAAATTCATAGCCCGCGTTGGCGCGGGGCTGGAAAGTATAGATGTAGCATATGCAGAAAAGAAAGGCGTGAAACTTTTTTCTGCCCCCGAAGGAAATAGAAATGCCGTGGGTGAACATGCACTTGGAATGTTACTTTCCCTTTTTAATAAACTCAATCAGGCCGACAGGCAGGTACGTGAAGGCTTGTGGTATCGCGAAGCCAACCGCGGAGTGGAATTGGAAGGAAAAACTGTTGGGATCATTGGTTATGGAAATATGGGTAAGTCTTTTGCGAAAAAACTTCAGGGTTTTGATGTAAAGGTGCTCTGTTTTGACATTTTAGAGGGGGTAGGAGATGAATATGTACAGCAGGTGGGCATAGAGGAATTCCGCCGGGAATGTGACGTGGTGAGTCTGCACACACCTTGGACTCCCGAAACTAACAGAATGATCGATACTGCCTTTATTGAAGCTTTTGCAAAGCCATTCTGGCTGCTCAACACCGCCCGCGGAAAAAGTGTCGTGACCGAAGATCTCGTTGCAGCTCTCCATAACAAAAAGATCCTGGGTGCAGGTCTCGATGTACTGGAGTATGAAAAAGGCTCTTTTGAAAGCCTTTTCTCTGAAGCTACAGAAATGCCAAAAGCCCTGCAGGAATTACTGGTGATGCCAAATGTGCTGCTTAGTCCGCATGTTGCCGGATGGACGGTAGAATCTCATAAAAAGCTGGCAGATACTATAGCACATAAGATCATAGATCATTTTAAAGATCAATTGCCAGGATAAGGCCCTACCTTTGCAGGCTGAAAAAAGGCATTTTTTTGAAGGATTATATCTATTTTTTAAAAGGCAACCTCAGGCCGGTAAGTTTTGGCTGGCTGCTCACGCTGCTATCGGGCTTTGGGCAAACATTTCTCATCTCCCTGTATGTGCCCGAGATCATCAGGTCTTTTCAAATCTCGGAAGGTGCTTTTGGAGCGATCTATGCCGGCTGTACCATTGCGGCATCATTCATCATGCTCTCGGTAGGTCATACCGTGGATCACAAACCTGTTAAAAAGGTTACCGCCTTCACGGTTGCCGGCCTCGCACTCTCCAGTATTCTGCTGGGAGTTTCTGAGAGTATTATCCTGCTTATCGTAGCCGTTACCGGACTTCGCCTTGCAGGGCAGGGACTGCTTACGCACATCAGCATGACCATCATGTCCAAGCAGTACGTGAATGACCGCGGAAAGGCCCTGAGCTTTTCCTCCCTTGGTTTTTCTGTGGGAGAAGCGATTTTCCCATTGATCATCGCTTTCCTCATCAGCTGGTTCGACTGGAGGGTGGCGGCCATTGCAAGTGGTGGCGTACTGCTGCTTTATCTCATTCGACTTAAGTTTACCCGGCTTGGGTACTTTGATGAAAAATTGTCCACCAAGGGTAGTCCGTCGCCATTTTCTTTGCTAAAGGATTATAAAACGGTCGTTTTTGACCGGAAATTCGGGGTAATGATGCCCGCCAGCTTTATTCTGAGTTTTGGCGCTACCGCGATCTTCTTCTATCAATACGTATTTGTGGAGAACAAAGGCTGGTCGGTACAGCTGTATGCCACCTTCTTTACCGTCTACGCCATAACCCGTTTCCTTTTTTCCCTTTTTGGAGGAGTGTGGGTGGATAAGTTCACGGCAAGAAAATTATTCCAGTATTACCTTATCCCCATCAATCTGGGTTTGCTGCCTTTTGTCGTTATGGATAGCATCATTGGAGCTTTAATCTTTCTCATCACCGCCGGAGTAAGTATGGGAGTGGCAGGAACAGTAAAAACTGCCCTAATAGCCGAACTCTACGGCACCGAAAAGATGGGAGTGATACGAAGTGTCTTCACTATGTTTTCTGTAATTAGTACCGCCCTGGGACCACTGGTGGTGGGTCTTTTAATGGATGCCGGAGTAAGTTTTGAATATTTGATGGGCGGGATCTTTGTGCTCATGACGGTAATCATTATCAATTCTCAGCGTATAAAATCTTACCAGGATTAATTTTGGTTTAGTTCCTATTGCTAAAAAACACTTACCCTACGGACATTTAAAATCCTTTTTCTTCCTCATTTGTTCTTTTTTTGCTGTGCATTCCTCTCCCTACAGTCGTCGGATGCAATAAAAACGAACCAAAAAAAGGAGACTTTTTTGATAGGTGGTTCTAATTTTGCGGGAGCAAAATTAGAACCGTGCTCCCCCGGCTAAATTTTCTCCAAGGCTTCAAAAATTTTTAACGCCGGGCCAGCACTACACTTACAAAAAAGCGACATTACGAGAAGAATTCTGCAGTAGTTCAACGAGATTAACCAAGATGAACCAGCGGCCTATCGAAAATTTTGCGTAAAAATTGAAATGAGCGAGCCGTAAAATTTTAGGCTGTTTGAGCCTTAGCGAATTATGAAATTTTTCTAATGAGCTCGTGGCGAGTTCCTAAAATTTAGGCTCCGAATTAAAATTTTAGCAACATTTTCGTAAGCCTAGATTTTTTGGTTCTTTTTCATCAATGGAAAAAGAACAGAAGAGATTACCATGTTATCGGGATTACGAATTGAGACTGATAATTGCTAATTGATCATTGTTCATTGAAAGCTTCACGCCAGTGAATCCTCAATTTTCTGTACCCTGCCCACTTCGCCTGTTTCCAGCCGCACTTTAATTCCGTGGGGATGCATGGGGGATTTGGTGAGAATGTCCTGCACTACACCTTCAGTTAGCCTTCCGGTCCTCTGGTCGTGTTTCTGAACAATGCTCACCCTCGTGCCGGTAGAAATATCTTTTCTTGTAGGTTTCATAATGTTTCATTGAAATCGCCAGGAATCTATTTAATAAAGTTGCCTTTCAACCCTACTTCTACCTTCGTACTTCTAAAATCGTACTTCTAATTTCCCTGACTTAATTCTATCATCGCCGATTTTATTGGCTCTTTTCCTTCAATTGCTTCAAAGGTCATATTTTTCACAAGAGGATCTGCAAGGGACATGATGAGCAGAAAAGCCACATCATCCCGTGGTATTTCACCCTGGCCGTCAAGCTTCTGGGCCAGTTCAACTTTTCCTGTCCCCAGGTCATCTGTAAGTGCGCCCGGTCTTAAGATGGTGTAATTGAGTCCGCTGTCGCGTAGGTGTTTGTCTGCTGTTGCTTTCGCATTTAGGTAGTGTTCCAGTTTTGGGTGTTTTGAAGGTTCATCGGCACCCATGGAGCTAAGCATGATGAATTTTTTTACTTTACCGTTTTTCGCGGCATCAATGATCTTTATCGCTCCTTCTTCATCCACTTCTGTGGTCTTCTCAGGGCCTGTGTCCCCGCCAGAACCTGCGGCGAAAATCACCTTGTCAATGCCTTTCATCACCGGGTCGAGGTCGTCCTGCTCCAGGTCGCCATGTACCCACTGCACCTCCATATCTTCAAAAATGCTCTTTTGCTCTTCCTTTCTTATCATGGCTACGGGTTCAAAACTCTGACTGTTATTCAGAATTTCGATGATCCTTTTTCCGGTACTTCCGGTAGCTCCAACTATTAAAATCTTTTCCATTTTTCGTTTTTTGTTTCTCAAACAGCAAGATAAGCATCAAAAAAGCCAATTCCAACCGGCTTCGGGCATTAAGGCTATTCCTTGTTATGCTGCTGTTCCTTTTTTCGCATTTCGGTAACCTTGCGCTCCAGCTCCTGTTGAAATTCTTCCATCACCGGCCGCACGGTACTTTCCGGCAGGTCGGCTATGCGTATATACATGAGTCCGTCAACTGCGTCATTAAACAACGGGTCTACATTAAAAGCCACAACTTTTGCATTTTGCTTGATGTACTTTTTGATAAGTACCGGAAGTCTCAGGCTTCCCGGCTCTACTTCGTCTATGATCTTGTCAAACTTGTTAAGGTCGGCCTGGGTTTCGTCAAAGACAAAATCTTTGTCCGCATCTTTTAATTTCACCCTAAATTCCTTCTTCGACCTAATATACTGCGCTACATAAGGATCATAATAATGCGACCTCATGAATTCGATCACCAGCGATTTTGAGAAATTCGAGAACTTATTGCTTATGCTTACGCCGCCAATCAGGTACTTATGCTTCGGAAATCGCAGAGTGCAGTGTACAATACCTTTCCATAAAAGGAATAACGGCATGGGCCGCTGTTGATATTCCGCAGTAATGAACGCCCGACCCATTTCAATAGATTCGCTCATCATTTTATGCAGTTCGGGTTCAAACCTAAAAAGGTCCTGCAGGTAAAACCCCGAAATTCCGTGTTCTTCATAGATCTCGGCCCCCATTCCCATGCGGTAGGCACCTGCAATCTTGTTAGCCTCGTGATCCCATAAGAACATGTGGTAGTAGTAATCGTCAAACTTGTCAAGATCTGTAGACATGTTTGTGCCTTCCCCAATAGCTCTAAAGGTGATTTCCCGCAACCGGCCTATTTCCTTCAGGATGTTTGGGATGATCTCCTTTTTCGCCAGAAAAACCTCATAATTCTTGCTTTCCAGCAAACGCTTGTCGAGTTTCCGGCAGGTCTCCACTTCAGCCATCATCAAATCCAGTTGGGTCTCTTCCACAATTTTTTTTGGAGGCTTCTGAATTTTAAAATTCTTGGGAATACCTTTCAAAAATGGCTTTTTTTCGAAGGCATTCGCCAGCATGTAAGTCTTTCGGCGTAAAAAGGCAGTAAGGGATTCAACGCTTGAGATCTCCTGTATATCCTGCGGCTGAATGGCATTACCAATCCTCACCTTTATTTTTCGCTTCTTTTGAGATAGCATCTCGCTGGGCAGCTTGGCGGTTCTAAGAATATCACTTATTGATGCAAGCCTGTAAAAGAAAGTGCTGTTCTTCGCATGAAAGTAAATGGGGATCACCGGGACTTTGGCTTTTTGTATAAGCTTCATGGCAGCAGGATCCCACGGCCGGTCTACAATCATCCTGTGGTCTCGATAGGTAGAAACCTCGCCCGCAGGGAAGATTCCCAGTGGCTTCCCGTCCCGCAGGTGCAAAATAGCTTCTTTAATGCCTTTGGTGCTGCTCTGTGCCTCCTTGTGTTCTTCAAAAGGATTTACGGGCATGATGTAAGGCTGTAAAGGATCAATGCGCTGCAACAGGAAATTAGCGATCACTTTAAAATCCTCCCGCTTTGAAAGCAATAGCTTCAGAAGTATCATTCCGTCTATACCTCCCAGGGGATGATTGGAAATGGTAATAAAAGGACCCGATTTTGGAATACGCTTCAGGTCTTCTTCGGGAATCTCAAAGTTGATCTCGAATGCCTTCAGAAGGGAATCAATAAATTGCGGTGCGGTCATATCTTTCCGCTTGTCGTATTCTTTATTGATCACCGAGAGCTTGGTGGTTTTAAGAACTATCCATCCCATAGAAGTTCCCAAAAATCCGAATTTATCTAAATTCATCACTTTGGCAACTTCTTTTGCACTTACAATTCCCATTTAATTTTTATTAAAAGTTAAAAAACTATGGTATGGCTACAAGCTGAACCGTTTCCCGGGTAATTTGCTTAAGAAGCACTTTTTTGTCTTTTTCCAGCCCGGCCACTGCTTTCTCATCAAAATGCCGGATGGTATAAAGCGAGACACCCGTGTTATAATTCACCCTAAAGGTTGCCTTTAAATGGCTTAACAACTTTTCTAAGTTATTAAATTTATTGTCAATACAAACCGAAAAGCTGATGGCAGAATTCTGAATAAGGTCAACTTTGATCTGATATTTATGGAAAAGGCTGAAGATCTCACTGATATTTTTTTCCAGGATAAATGAAAAATCGAGAGAAGATAAAGAGATAAGCACCTGATTCTTTTTGACGATAAAACAGGGTATCTTCGGAAGGATTGGCTGGCCTTTCTTTACTGCGGTTCCGGCGTTTAAGGGATTCAGAAATGACTTCACGTAGAGCGGAATTTCCTTGCGCTGCAATGGCTGAAGTGTTTTTGGATGGATCACCGAAGCCCCGTAAAATGCCAGTTCAATAGCTTCTTCATAAGAGATGTGTTCCAGCAGCTGCGCATTCTCAAACACCCGCGGATCGGCATTGAGCACGCCCGGCACATCTTTCCAGATGGTCACACTTTCGGCATTAAGGCAGTAGGCGAAAATTCCGGCTGTGTAATCACTGCCTTCGCGCCCCAGTGTTGTTGAGAAATTATTGGGATCGGCCCCAATAAAACCCTGGGTGATCGAAAGGTTTTCCCGGCGCACCAGCGAAGTGATTTGTGCCTGGGTTTCTTCCCACTGCACCTGTGCATCGCGGTAAGTATTGTCTGTACGTATACAGTTCCTGGCATCGAGCAGGTCGTTCTTTATTCCGCAGGAAGATAGATATGAGCTCACAATGGTGGTAGAAAGCAACTCCCCGTAGATCACCACCTGGTCATACACAAAATCGTAGTTGGTAGAGCGGTTGTGACGGAGAAAGTTCTCGAGCGCCTCAAATAATTGTCGAACTGCAACAAAAGCAGGATGTTCCCTGTTCTCAAACAGTCCCAGCATAATTTCCCGGTGGAATTCCTTTACAGGCTGAAGCGCATCATTAAAATCCCCTTTTTGAAGGTAATCATTTACAACCACTTCAAGCGCATTGGTCATCTTTCCCATGGCCGAAATTACCACGAGTTTTTCCGCGGTTCCTTCGGTTTCTAATACCTGCAGCACATTTTTTACTCCGCCGGCATCCTTTACAGATGCACCCCCAAATTTGAAAACTTTCATGCGTTAGTCTCTATGTATTTTGTGATTCCGTTTTCATCCATCTGCACGGTATACCAGTCCTTAAATATATTGGCGCCGCTGCGGGCATAAAAATCTATCGCATGCTGGTTCCAGTCCAACACCACCCATTCAACCCGCTTTAGGCCCTGGGCTTTTGCATACTCGATCACCTTTTTGTACAAGGCATTTCCCAGGCCTGTACCGCGTTTTTCTTCACGAACAACAAGGTCTTCGAGATGCAGGGTACGGCCTTTCCAGGTAGAGAAACGGTAGTACACCAAAGCCATTCCTTCAATTGTGCCATCTACTTCGGCTACAAAAACATGAAAGAGCGGATGCTCTCCAAAACCTTCGTTTTCAAGAGTTTCTACTGTGGTGATTACCGCATCGGGTTCTTTTTCAAAGGCTGCAAGTTCCTTGATCAACTCCAGCACTGCCGGCATATCTTCTTTTCTTGCGTCTCGAATAATGGTGTTCATAGTTGCAGTTTGATTGCAAAAGTAGAGATTTGATTTTAAGATTAAATTACGAAAACGTTGTAGTGACTTAAAATTATTTACTTTAGTTTTGTTTGATAAAGCACATTTTCTACTTCAATGGTCAAGAAAAATCAGACGTTAGGCGAATTCATAATTGAAAATCAGGCGGAATTTCCCTTTTCTTCGGGAGAACTTTCAAGATTGATTAACTCCATCAGGCTAGCCGCAAAAGTGGTGAATCACGAGGTGAATAAAGCCGGACTGGTAGATATTACCGGGGCAGCAGGAGAGACCAACGTGCAGGGGGAAGATCAGCAAAAACTGGATGTTTATGCCAACGAGAAATTCATCCAAACCCTTACTAACCGGGAAATTGTCTGCGGAATTGCTTCCGAAGAATCTGAAGATTTCATCACCATTTCAGGCCAGAACAACGATCATAAGAACAAATATGTAGTGTTGATGGATCCATTAGATGGCAGTTCGAATATTGATGTGAATGTTTCCGTAGGAACAATATTTTCCATTTACCGGCGCATTAGCCCAATTGGGACGCCCGTGCAGATGGAAGATTTCTTACAGCCGGGCAATAAACAGGTGGCTGCGGGTTATATCGTTTATGGAACTTCTACCATGCTCGTGTATACCACAGGCCACGGAGTGAATGGCTTTACCCTCAACCCGGCCCTTGGCTCGTGGTATCTTTCTCATCCCGATATGAAATTTCCCGAAAAAGCCAGTATCTATTCGGTGAATGAGGGGAATTACGTACATTTTCCAAAAGGGGTGAAGAACTACATCAAATATTGCCAGGAAGAAAAGGAGGACAGGCCTTACACGTCTAGGTATATAGGTTCGCTGGTGTCCGATTTTCATCGCAATATGATCAAAGGCGGAATTTACTTTTATCCCACTACTTCCCATGCGCCTCAGGGAAAACTGAGGTTGCTTTATGAGTGCAACCCTATGGCTTTTATCGCTGAACAGGCCGGTGGTAAAGCCAGCAACGGCTTTAGCCGGGTTATGGATGTGGAACCTACAGAGTTACACCAAAGGGTTCCTTTCTTCTGCGGAAACAAAGAAATGGTTGAAAAAGTGGAAGAATTCATGGCCAAAAATCCCGAATAACAGCAGCCTCAAAAATGCCATTTTTAAGAGGGCTTTTCCAGAACCAAAAGTCTTGCCTTTAAATTATTTCTCCCTGTTAAGCAGGTAGCGGTAGTCGTCAAAGCTCATCCCGCTAAAGATCTCCATAGAGCGTTTAATGATGTCTTGAGCCGCTTTTTGCGAGAAACCAATACCTATGGCATATTTTTTCAGAAGGCCCACTTCCTGCTCTTCAATATCATGGTCAGAATATATGATTTTAAACAGGTCATAAAGTCGCTCCAGCCGCCCTTCAACCGAGTTGTTGGGGTGAATGGGAAAAGCGTTTGGGTTTTGCAGCACCTTCATGTATTCCTCTTCCGCAATATCCAGTTTGGTCGCAAAACGCTTTAACTGCGCCTCTTCTTTGGCATTAATTGGCCCGTCGGCGGCAGCAAGGTTGACAATAGCGGCAAAATGCCCAAGATTCCTGAGGTGTTCCCCGGTTCCAAAAAGATCTGAAAATGACATAGCACAATATTTTACTCAAATATAGCAATTTACTCTTATTCTTATCATTAGGGGTTTCCCCGCCTAAAAGGGCGGGGGCCACGCCTGCCTGCCGGCAGGCTTTCCGCTCATAGTCCCTCGCCTTTGCAGGCTTCGGGAGCTATCCGCCGCAATTGCTAACCCTTCAAAAATGGCATTTTCAGTTCTAATTTTTTCCTAATGCCACTGCTGCCCTGCACAAAAAATCCTAACTTGAATTCATGCCGCTTAAAAATCAGAAAAAACCGCTGCTTTGTTTTGATAAAAAAGGGATCTACTGCGAACCTGCAGGGGTATATCTCGATCCGTGGAAGCCGGTAGACAAGGCGATCATCACCCACGGCCATGCCGATCATTCCCGGTGGGGGCATAAGCAGTATATCACTCACCACACCAATGTTCCCATTATAAAACACCGGCTTGGAGAAATAGAGGTTTCCGGAAAGGAATACGGGGAGACATTCGTCATTAACAACGTGAAATTTTCACTTTTCCCGGCCGGTCATATCATTGGCTCGTCGCAAGTGAGGGTAGAGCACAAGGGGGAAGTGTGGGTGTTTAGCGGCGATTACAAAACCGAAGACGATGGTCTCGCAGTTCCATATGAGCCGGTGAAGTGCGATGCTTTTATCACCGAATGTACCTTTGGTTTACCAGCTTTTAAGTGGTTGCCGCAGGAGCAGGTGATGAATGATATTAATACCTGGTGGCAACAAAATCAAAGTGAAGGCAAAACTTCGGTGCTGTTCGGTTATTCCCTCGGAAAAGCACAGCGATTGCTGAAGTTTTTGGATCCTTCCATCGGCAAGATATTTACCCACGGCGCCATTGAAAATATGACCGACGTAGTGCGACCCTTCGCTGATCTTCCTGAAACCATCAGGATCACCAGGGAAACAAAGAAAGAAGAAATTAAAGGCAGAATGGTACTGGCGCCGCCCAGCGCCCACGGTAGTACCTGGATAAGAAAGATGGTGCCCTTTGAAACCGGAATGGCCAGTGGCTGGATGGCCTTTAGAGGTGCACGCCGTCGCCGGGCCGTCGACCGCGGGTTCGTACTTTCTGACCATTGTGATTGGCAGGGATTATTGGCTTCAATTAAAGCTACAGGTTGCGAGCGGGTGATCTGCACCCACGGCTATTCCGAGATCTTTAGCCGATTTTTAAATGAACAGGGCTACGACGCCCGCACCGCCGAAACCCAGTATGAAGGAGAATTGGCAGAGATGAATTCAAAATCAGAAGAAAATGATGAAAATTAAGCCGGACCTCACAGGTTTCCAAAAACTGTGAGGTCTCTCAATAGAAAGTGATCAGGAATCGGTGGTCAGTAATCAGAAATTAGATGAAATAAAAATAACTTAAGAACACTAAAATTCCCTCCCCTGTTAAGGGAGGGCCAGGGAGGGGTCATGGAAGAATTCGCAGCACTAATAAGGGAACTTGACAGCACCAACAAAACCACGGTGAAGGTGGCGGCCTTAACGCGCTATTTTCAGCGGGTGCCGAATAAAGATAAGGTGTGGGCAATCGCTATTCTCTCGCACCGCCGTCCGCCACGACCAGTCAATACTACTTTGCTGCGAACATTTGCTGCCGAGCTGGCTAATATTCCGCTGTGGCTCTTTGAAGAATCCTACCACATCGTGGGAGATTTAGCTGAAACTATAGCGCTTGTAATTCCGCCGGCAGAAGAATCCAGCGAAAAAAGCCTGACACAATACCTTCAGGAAATAATCGACCTTAAAGCAGCCACTGAATCAGATAAGAAAGCATACCTGCACGAGAACTGGGCGGCATTGAATTATTACGAGCGTTTCGTTTTCACAAAGCTCATTACCGGAAGTTTCCGGATTGGCGTGAGTCAGAAGCTCATGACTCGTGCCCTCTCAAAAGCTACAGAAATAGATGAAGATGTGCTGGCATATAAGCTGATGGGCGATTGGGATCCTCAAAAAATTACTTTTCAAAAGCTCATTTTAGAGGAGAATGAAGAAGATTTTCTTTCCAAGCCATATCCCTTTTATCTCGCTTACGCTATTGAAGGAGCTCCCGAAGATCTTGGTGTTCCCGCCGATTGGTCAGCTGAACATAAATGGGACGGAATAAGGTCGCAGGTGGTGATTCGAAACCGGGAGATCTTTGTGTGGAGCCGGGGAGAGGAGCTGGTAACCGATAAATACCCTGAGTTTTCTGCCTTTTTGGAAGTCATCCCTGACGGAACAGTAATAGACGGGGAGATCCTGCCGTTTCCGGAAGGAAATATCGGCACTTTTAATGATCTGCAAACCCGCATCGGCCGAAAAACAGTTTCAAAGGCGCTGCTGAAAAAGACTCCGGTGATCCTGAAGGCATACGACCTGCTGGAGTGGGAGGGAAAAGACATCCGGGATTTGCCATTTTTGGAACGCAGGCAGATCCTCGAGAAACTTTATTCCACTGTGCAAACTGAAGCACTGCCTTTTCATCTTTCCGAAACCATATCCTTTAAGAAATGGGAAGAAGCAACCACTGAGCGGGAGCGGGCCCGGGAGGTAAAAAGCGAAGGCTTAATGTTGAAGCGTTGGGATTCGCCCTACCTCGTCGGAAGGAAAAAAGGTGACTGGTGGAAATGGAAGGTAGCACCTTTAACCGTTGATGCCGTGCTCACCTATGCCATGCGCGGTCACGGCCGCCGTTCGAATCTCTTTACCGATTACACTTTCGCCTTGTGGCAGGATGATGAGCTGGTGACCTTCGCAAAAGCCTACTCCGGACTCACAGATGCCGAATTTCGGCAGGTGGATGCCTGGATAAAGAAGAACACGCTCGAACGTTTTGGACCCGTTCGCTCGGTTACACCTCAGCTCGTTTTTGAAATAGCTTTCGAGGGAATCGCAGAATCCAGCCGCCATAAAAGCGGGGTAGCAACAAGATTCCCGAGAATTTTAAGATGGAGACAGGACAAAAAAATAGAAGAAGCAAATACAATAGAAGAACTGAAGCAGTTGATCCCCAAGTGAGATTGTGCTGCGACGGACCACCCCGTCTCCGCTACTGCGGATCCACCCCTCCTTGAAAAAAGGAGGGGTGGTTTTGCGCTTCTGCTTGCAGAAGCTATAAATTACTGGGTTTAAAAAGAATATAATTTGAAGTAGAATTTTAAATAGTAGCACAAACAGCTCCTTCCCTTGTTAAGGGAAGGTGGATCCGGCGAATAGCCGGATACGGAAGGGTCCGTGCTGGAAACGGGAGCTTCTAATTACAACAAGGCTTATTATGAAAAAGAAAATCCACAACCGTAAACCCCTCGAGCCCTACCGAAAAAAGCTCCGCCACCACGGAACCACAGCCGAGGCTTACCTGTGGACGCATCTGCAACAAAAGAAGCTGGAGGGAAGGAAGTTCAGGCGGCAGCACAGCATCCTAAATTTCATCGTGGATTTCTACTGCGCAGAAGAAAGATTGGTGATAGAACTCGACGGGCAGTACCACATGAATCCCACGGTTTAGGAAAAAGACGCTTTAAGAACTAAAAAGCTGGAGGAATTAAATATGAAAGTGATAAGATTTGAGAATAAAACAGTATTTGATAATTTGGATTGGGTGTTGGAGGAAATAAAGAGGCATTTCGGTAGCGGACCACCCCGTCTCCGCTCTCGCGGATCCACCCCTCCTTAAAAAAAGGAGGGGAGCCTTTAGGAACAGCTTTGCTGTTCTGCGTGAGAAATTGGGGTTAGAAAATTTTGAAGTGTAGTAGAATCAAAAATAGTAGCACAAACAGCTCCTTCCCTTACTAAGGGAAGGTGGATCCGCCGCAAGGCGGAGACGGAAGGGTCCCATGGGAACACAAATCACTCTTTGAACCCCAAACACCAATAACACCACAAAACAACAGAGACGCAAAGCTCCAACCGGAGCAAAAATCATGAATAAGAGAGAACTCATAAAACTTGCCAACGACTGGTTCAAATTCCAGTCCTGGAAATCCTTTGCCTTTCAAAAGGAATCCTGGAATGCCTTTTTGGATGGGAAGCATGGGCTATTAAATGCCCCCACCGGAAGTGGAAAAACCTATGCGCTGTGGATTCCGATTGTGTTGGACTACATAAGGCAAAATCCAGATTACAAAACCAAACACAAACCCGGACTCAAAGCTATCTGGATTACTCCGCTGCGAGCGCTATCGGTGGAGATAGAGCAGGCGGCAAATCGGTTTGCTCAGGATCTGGGAAGTCAGCTTACAGTGGGGATACGTACAGGAGATACATCTCAAAAATTACGTGCCGCCCAAAAGAAACAAATGCCCGATCTCCTTATCACCACGCCCGAAAGTCTGCAGCTGTTGTTATCCTCAAAGGGCTATGAAAAAACATTCAAAGATCTAAATGCGATTGTCATTGATGAATGGCACGAGCTATTAGGTACAAAACGCGGAGTGCAAATAGAACTGGCGCTTTCCAGGTTAAAAACTGTGTCACCAAAAATGAAGATCTGGGGGATTTCGGCTACCATCGGAAACCTGCAGGAGGCACGCGAAGTATTATTAGGCCCGGAATCAGAAGCTTTTGAGAATTCTGTGCTGATACGGGCAGATATTAAGAAGAAGATCACTGTAAGATCTATCATTCCGGAGAAGATGGAGACCTTTCCCTGGCGGGGGCATCTCGGATTACATCTAATTGATGAGGTGGTGCCTATTATCCGGAAATCGAGAACTACGCTCCTCTTTACCAATACCCGCTCCCAATGTGAGATTTGGTTTCAGCGGATACTTCAGAAGTATCCTGAATTTGCCGGGGAGCTGGCCATGCACCATGGGAGCATCAACAAAGAAACCCGGCTTTGGGTGGAGCAGGCGATTCGTGATGAGCGGCTAAAGGCGGTGGTAGCGACTTCAAGTCTTGACCTCGGAGTGGATTTCGCCCCGGTGGAGACCATTATCCAGATCGGAGGGCCAAAGGGAGTGGCAAGATTTCTTCAGCGGGCGGGACGAAGCGGACACCAGCCGGGGAAGGAGAGTGTCATCTACTTTTTGCCCACGCACGCAATGGAACTTATTGAAGCTTCAGCTTTGCAAAAGGCGGTGAAGAATACGGTAGTTGAAGATCGGATCCCTTATTTGAATTCATTCGACGTTTTAGTTCAGTATTTAACCACTTTGGCAGTGTCTGACGGATTTTTTCCGAAGGATATATGGCCCGAAGTCAAATCAACATTCTGCTATCAGGCACTTTCCGAAGAACAGTGGGAATGGCTGCTCAACTTCATCACTCAGGGGAGTCAGACGCTGCAGGCTTATGACGAATACAAAAAGGTGGAGATCGAGGAGGATGGACTGTTCAAGGTGAACAATAGAGCAATTGCTATGCGGCATCGCCTGCAGATTGGAACGATCGTGAGCGATGCGGTGCTGGCGGTGAAGTATCTTGGCGGCGGCTACATTGGTACCATTGAGGAATGGTTTATTTCCAAGCTGAATCCAGGGGATGTCTTTACTTTTGCCGGAAAGAACCTGGAATTGTACCAGATCAAAAACATGCAGGTGATTGTGAAGAAGTCGAAAGTAAAGAATTCCCGCTTCCCCAGTTGGGCAGGTGGTCGCATGAGCTTTTCGGCACAGATGAGTGAACTGCTGCGCGAGGAAATGTTTGTTGCTTCAGAATTAGAAGCCGATTCTGATGTCACCCCGAGCACTTCGGCTGCGCTCGGCACAGGCTCCGTCGAGAGCTCTCTCGAACTTCAGGCCCTCACCAACATCTTCAAAAGGCAAAAAAAGGAATCCATTATTCCCAAAAAGGACGAGTTCCTCATTGAAACCTTTAAGACCCGGGAAGGCTATCACGCTATTTTTTACCCTTTTGAAGGCAGGTTTGTTCACGAAGCCATGGCCAGTCTGCTCGCCTACAGGATAAGTCTGCTGTCGCCCATTACTTTTTCTCTGGCCTTCAATGACTACGGCTTTGAGCTGTTGTCTGACCAGCAAATCGACATGCAGCAGGTTTTTGATAACAACCTCTTTTCTCCAGAATACCTCATGGATGATCTTCAGAAGAGTTTGAATTCAACCGAAATGGCCCGGAGGAAATTCCGTGATATTGCAGTCATCGCCGGAATGGTTTTTACCGGCTTTCCGAATAAGATGATCAAAACAAAGCATTTACAATCCAATTCGCAATTGTTGTTCAGTGTTTTTAGGGATTATGAGCCGGACAATTTATTGTTTCAGCAGGCGTTTAGGGAGACATTCGAACATCAGTTGGAGGAAGGAAGATTAAGATTGGCTATGGAACGAATTTCGGAACAGAAATTGGTTTGGAAACAATGCGAAAAACCCACACCTTTCTCCTTCCCGATCATCACCGACAGGATGCGGGAAAAATTATCTTCAGAAAAACTGGAGGACAGAATTAAAAAAATGATGGCGCAATGGGGCGACCTGTAGCTTCAAAAATGACAAAAACACTTAGTCTTTATAATCAGAATTTCACTTTACATCCGTCCGGAGCCATGTTCTGGGAGGAGGAAGACCTGTTGGTGATAAGCGATGTGCACCTGGGAAAGGTGTCGCATTTCCGGAAGTTTGGTAGTGCAGTACCCCAAAATGCAATTGTAGGGAATTTTCAAAAAATGAATGAAGTAATTGCTTTTTTTGAACCCTCAAAAATAGCATTTTTGGGAGATCTTTTTCACAGCTCCCTGAATAAGGAATGGCTGTTATTTGAGCACTGGCTCGAAAATATTTCTGCTGAAGTTATTCTGGTGGAAGGAAACCACGATATCATTTCACCACTTAAGTATGAGGCCCTGGGAGTTTTTGTCACCCCTGAAATTGTGCTGAAAAACTTCCTCTTCACCCATCATCCCGAAGAAAGACACGGGTTCTTTAACTTTTCGGGACACATTCACCCAGGGGTTAAAATAAGAGGTCGCGGCAGGCAGCAGCTTAAACTGTCCTGCTTCTTTAAATCTAAAGATCAATTGATCCTTCCCGCCTTCGGCGAATTCACCGGTAAGCACATCCTTATTCCGCAGGGAGATGATGAGGTGTATGTGGTGACAAAGGAGGAAGTGATCTGTTTGAATGATTAAGGTTTAAGGAATAAGGATTAGTAGAATATAATGTAAGCCGATTTCTTTTCCCCGCCCTAAAGGGAGGAAACCGGCTTTGCAATTAACTAATTGTGGTAGGCTGAGAAGATGCTTTTTTGCCACCCTTTAGTTCCGATAGCTTCGGGAGGGGTAAAGCAAAAAAGAGAAAAGCCAATTTTTTCCCCAACCCTAAAGGGAGAAATTGGCTTTTCAATCCAATTAAAATTTCAAAGGCTTCTTTGGCGCCCAGCCTGATAGCTTCAGGAGAAATAAAGCAAAAAAGAGAATACAACAGGATATTTCTTATCTTGTAATAAATTACCTGAAAATGCTGAACAAGGAAAAAGTAAAAGCGCAGATTGAGAATCTTCCTAATGAATTTTCTATAGATGATCTTGTGGAGAGGTTGATCTTCATGGAAAAAGTTGAAAAGGGAATTCTCCAGTCGGAGCAGGGTGAGGTGATTCCAGATGCCGAGTTGGAAAAGGAGATGGAAAAATGGTTCAAATAAATTGGACTGTTCAGGCAAGGGAGGATCTGCAGAGTATTGCAAAGTATATCGCAAGAGATTCGCTGAAATATGCACGACTTCAAATAATTAGAATCAGACTCAGAACAAAAATTTTAACTTCGCATATCTATTCTGGGAAAATTGTTGAGGAAATCAACAGAGAAGATATCCGTGAGTTAATTGAAGGAAATTACCGGATTATTTATCGAATAGTAGATCAGGAACCTGTGGATATTTTAACAGTTCACCACTCCGCGCGAGATTTAGGAAAACGGAAGTTGTAAAGTTTTTCAAAGAAAAAATTATGAAGAGTTCTGCTTAGATCTGCGAAATCTGCGGGAAATGAAAAGAGTCATTATTAGTTTCTCTTTTAGTCTAAGCTCTGGAATCTAACAGCACAGCGGTCTTACTTCTATTTTTTAACTTCTGTTTAAACTTCACCTTCTTTAGCCTTTGCGCATTAAGCTTTATCTTTGCAAAAAATAAATTTTTTGAGTAAAAATTCTATTGCCCAAAGCTTTGCACAGTCGGCTCAACAGCTTGAACTGGGGAAAGCGCTTGCCCTGCCGCGAACTCAGGTGCAGTTAAAAGGCCTCGTAGGCTCTGCACTTTCTTTTGTTATTGCCAATGCTTTTGAAGAAGCTGATAAGCCTTTTTTGCTCATTTTCAATGACAAGGAAGAAGCTGCCTATTACCTGAATGACCTCGAGCAGCTGCTGGGTGACAAAAATGTGCTTTTTTACCCCGGAAGTTACCGCAGGCCTTACCAGCTGGAAGAAACCGATAATGCCAACGTGCTGCTTCGGGCAGAGGTGCTTAACAGGATCAATTCCCGGAAAAAACCTGCGCTGATAATTAGCTATCCAGATGCCCTTTTTGAGAAGGTAGTCACCCGAAAGGAGCTGGAAAAGAACACACTCAAGATCAAGGTTGGCGACGAATTGTCTATCGACTTTGTGAACGAAGTGATGTTCGAGTACAAGTTCAAAAGAGTGGATTTTGTTACAGAGCCTGGTGAGTTTTCGGTGCGTGGGGGGATATTGGATGTGTTTTCTTTCAGTAATGACGAGCCTTACAGGATAGAATTCTTTGGCGATGAGGTAGAGAGCATCAGGACCTTTGATGTAGAGACGCAGTTGTCTACAGATCAGGTGAAGAAGATCACGGTGATCCCGAATGTGGAGCACAAAAGGCTTCAGGAGGTGCGGGAGAGTTTTTTGAAGTACATTTCAGATCAAACGGTAATCTTCAGCCAGGAACCGGAATTGTTGTTTTCCCAGATAGATAAGCTCTTCAGCAAAGCCGAAGAAGCTTTTAAAAATCTTTCCGAAGAAATTAAACATAATGAGCCGGAAGAATTGTTCTGTAATTCGGCACTTTTGAAGGAGCAGATGCAGGAGTATTCGCTGGTAGTGACCAATTCCCATCAACCAGAGGATATTGCTAAAACAATTACCTTCAACACCAAACCCCAGCCATCGTTCAACAAGAATTTTGAACTGCTTATTCAGAATTTTAGGGAGAACAGCGAAGACGGTTTTACCAATTATATTTTTTGCGTAAGTGAACAGCAGGCGAAGCGGTTTCATGATATTTTTGATGATGTTGACCAGGAGGTGAAATATAAAACTGTGGTACTTTCAATGTACCAGGGTTTTGTTGCTGAAGATCAAAAAATGGTGTGCTACACAGATCACCAGATCTTTGAGCGCTATCACAAGTTCCACCTGAAAAATGGATACGCCAAGAAACAGGCGATCACTTTAAAGGAGCTTACCAATCTTGAAGTCGGCGATTATGTGACGCATATTGATCACGGAATTGGGAAATTCGGCGGACTCCAAAAAATCGACGTGGAAGGTAAGAAACAGGAGGCGATCAAGCTGATCTACGGCGAACGCGACGTGCTGTACCTAAGTATTCACTCGCTGCACAAGATCTCAAAATACAACGGCAAGGACGGCAAACCTCCGAAGATATATAAACTGGGCAGCAACGCCTGGAAAAATTTGAAGCAAAAGACCAAAGCCCGGGTCAAGAATATTGCTTTTAACTTAATTGAGCTGTATGCCAAGCGCAGGCTGCAAAAAGGCTTCGCCTATGGTCCTGATTCTTATTTGCAGCATGAGTTGGAGGCGTCATTCCTTTACGAAGACACCCCCGATCAAAGTACAGCCACTGCCGATGTCAAAGCCGATATGGAGAACGAACGGCCTATGGATCGCCTGGTGTGCGGGGATGTTGGCTTCGGAAAAACTGAAGTTGCGATAAGAGCCGCATTCAAGGCAGTTGATAACGGGAAACAGGTGGCAGTGCTGGTGCCTACTACCATTCTGGCTTTTCAGCATTACAAAACTTTTACAGAACGCCTGAAGGATTTTCCTGTCACCGTAGATTACCTTAACCGCTTTAGAACAGCCAAAGAGAGAAGAACTACGCTTGAAGAACTGGAGAACGGGAAAGTTGATATCGTAATTGGGACCCATCAACTGGTGAATAAAGCAGTGAAGTTTAAAGATCTCGGGCTGCTTATTGTAGATGAAGAACAGAAGTTTGGGGTGGCGGTAAAAGATAAACTGAAAACCATCAAGGAAAATGTAGACACGCTCACTCTTACGGCAACGCCAATTCCGCGAACGTTACAGTTTAGTTTAATGGCTGCGAGGGATCTTTCTACAATTACCACTCCGCCGCCAAACAGGTATCCTATTGAGTCGCATGTGATAAGATTTTCTGAAGAGAATATTCGCGATGCGGTTTCTTATGAGATACAACGAGGTGGGCAGGTATTCTTTATTCACAATCGTTTAGAGAACATCAAGGAAGTGGCCGGGATGATCCAAAGGCTGGTGCCCGATGCGAAGATAGGAATAGGACATGGACAAATGGAAGGGAAGAAGCTGGAGCAACTTATGCTGAAGTTCATGAATGGCGAATTTGACGTGCTCGTTTCCACGACCATTGTGGAAAGCGGACTCGATGTACCGAATGCCAACACCATTTTTATCAACAACGCCAATAACTTCGGACTCTCCGATCTGCACCAGATGCGCGGAAGGGTAGGCCGAAGCAACAAAAAAGCATTCTGCTATTTCATTACACCGCCGTATTCGGCCATGACCGATGATGCGAGGAAACGAATTACAGCTTTGGAACAGTTCAGTGAGCTGGGCAGCGGATTCAATATTGCGATGAAGGATCTGGAAATTCGTGGTGCAGGTGACCTTTTAGGAGGGGAACAAAGCGGATTTATCAACGAAATTGGATTTGATACTTATCAGAAGATCCTCAACGAAGCCATAGAAGAGCTGAAGGAAAATGAGTTCAGGGATCTTTACCAGGAGCAGGAGAAAGAGGATAAGGAATACGTGAAAGACACGCAGATCGATACCGATTTTGAATTGCTGTTCCCCGATGATTATATCAACAACATTTCTGAAAGGCTTAATCTTTACACCCAGCTCAACAACCTCAAGACGGAAGAAGAGCTTCAGAAATTTGAAGCCGAGCTGGTAGACCGGTTTGGGGAACTGCCAACTCAGGCCGAAGATCTCCTGAACAGCGTCCGCATCAAATGGATCGCTTCAAAAATAGGAGTCGAGAAAATAATAATGAAGCAGGGCAGGCTGATAGGCTATTTCATTGCCGACCAGCAGTCGCGTTTCTATCAAAGTAAAGCTTTTACAAGAGTGCTGCAATACGTGCAAACGCATCCGCAGAGCTGTACCATGAAAGAAAAGAAAACCCGTAGCGGGTTGAGGTTGTTGCTCACCTTTGAGAAAGTGACTTCGGTGGATCGAGCTTTAAAGGTACTGCAGCCGCTGGACGTGAAGGCGGAGGTTGAAGCCCCCTAGCCCCCGAAGGGGGAAATTTAATGCAAGAAAAATAATACCTCTCAAAAATGTCATTTTTGAGAGGTACTCTCTGCTTTGGGTCAGTATTATTCTATCTCGGTCAATGGATAAACTCGAATATAAATTGGAGGTTCATAATTATAATCCACCAGATATATTATGAATTTTTGAAGATGAGAAGCAAGTCTGTAATCTTGTAGCTTATTTACTTTTTTTTCCTCCTTAAAAAATTCGGAACCTGTAATATACTGGTGAACACTTCCAATTTTTTCCGGGGCTGCAATGTCACTTCTTCTTTCCATTATTTTAAACAGAAATGTTTCTGAAGATCCTTCATCATTTAAAGCATCTTTAATATAAAGCAAGTTCTCATTGTATTTTCCTTTTTGAAAGTTACTTTCATTTAAATTAAAAAATAAAGTATCCTTTACTTTTTCAGAGGATTTTAAATTCTGAAGAGAAGGCTCATTTTGGTGTTCCTTACTATATATATCAGTGGTTTCAGATTGTGAAATAATTCTTTCGGATTTCGATTCCCGGCCCAAAGTGGACTTAAAAAATGCCCTTTTTGGCAGGTAATAAATACTACCGGGAGCCTCCCGAATTTCGAAAAGCAGTGTCTTTTTCTTAGGATCGAAAAGTAGCTTTACTTTCTCTTTTTTACCACTATAGCCACTTCTAATTGTTCCTTCAAACTTATTTTCAGCAGTCCTTTTAATTTTAATAGATACAGTATCGTTTTGGTCAACGCAATCAATCTTGTCGCTATTTTCAAATACTGCACAATGATGACCGGTGAATCCAGATCCTTCTGCTTTTAAAATGATTTCCATCCGGGGGTCCGTAATTTTCAGTTTGCCAGTACCAGCTTCCCGAAATATCCTGAGCTATTCCGCTAAAAGGGATTAAGAGAATAAGAAGGAGTAGGTATTTCATTGGGAAAAGATAACAGAAAAAATATTACCTCTCAAAAATGGCATTTTTGAGAGGTAATATGGGAGCAGACCTCACAGGTTTTCAAAACCTGTGAGGTCTTATAAATTATAAAAAACTACTCTTTATAAGCTTCGGCATAAGGAGACCAGATCTCATAGATAGGGTCGCCTTTAGAGCTTTTACCGCTGTGATGCCATTCCCCGTCTTTCACTTTGTAATCAAAATCAAGCCTGGCGCCAACACGGCTGTCATCTCTCGAGAAAAATTCAATATTCTCTGTGTACTTACCGTCTTCAGCTGTGTACGTACCGCCTCCTGTGCCGGGGAAATCTCCCGTTTCGGAATTAAATGCCACCCATTGAAAGCGGTCGCCGCCAAGGATCTTTATGGTTCTCCTGGCGCCGGGCGTACTGCGGTTAAGTTCTCCGTCGCGTTGCCGGCCTGTGATCACCCAGTTTCCGGAGAGATCGTTGGTGTCGTCTGATATTTTTCTCCAGGTGTAGGTAGTGCCATCTTCGGCCGTAAGGTTGAGCAGGTTCTTCTGAATTTCAACCGGTTCATACTGTCGGGTTTCTCCTAAAGTCGTGATATCTTCAGTATTGAAATCGTAAGTTTCGGTGTAGAGTTCGTCTAAGGTATATTCCCCGCCCGCGGCGCTAATGAATTTATCTGTACCGGCTTCTTTGGTGCCCTGTGCAAAATAATTGTCCATATAGATCCTTACCGTCTCCAGGTCATTAACAGGCTGATGATCTACTTCTACAAGAAGCCATGAACCCTCCAGGTTTTGGGCAGTTGCCATACTGAGAAACATCAGCATGGGCAGGAATAGTAAATTTTTCATGTTCAGAGAATTAGCTTCTCTAAAATACTGAATTTTTCAGAAATTATTCCTCTTCGTCTGTATAGGTATCGTATTCAGGATAAAGGAAATTGTTATAAGGAAAACGGGTGATGTGAATCTCTCTAACTGCCTCATAAACCTTTTTCCTGAACTCTTCCATGTTCTCCTTGTTGAGGGCCGAAATGAACAGCACATTATCACCAAGACGGTTCATCCAGGTGTTTTCCCATTCTGCCAAAGTGTAGTGGGAGCTTGTTTTTTCGGTCATTAGGTCATCTTCCTCGATCTTTTCGGCTTCATAAGCATCAATCTTATTAAAGACCATCAAAGTCGGTTTTTCACCACTTTTGATCTCGGCCATAATCTGGTTAACCGAAGCAATATGATCCTCGAACTGCGGATGGGAAATATCTACCACATGCAGCAAAAGATCGGCTTCACGCACCTCATCAAGCGTAGATTTGAACGATTCTACCAACTGTGTCGGTAATTTTCTAATGAACCCAACAGTATCTGTCAGTAAAAAAGGCAGATTACGAATTACCACTTTTCGAACCGTAGTATCAAGGGTGGCAAAAAGCTTGTTTTCAGCAAAGACCTTACTCTTGCTAATCACATTCATCAATGTAGATTTTCCAACGTTGGTGTAACCTACCAAAGCCACTCTCACTAGTTGGCCACGATTTCCACGCTGCACTTCCATTTGTTTGTCAATCGTCTCCAGCTTTTTCTTGAGAAGGGCGATCTTGTCACGTACAATTCGGCGGTCAGTTTCAATCTCGGTTTCCCCGGGACCTCTCATTCCAATACCCCCACGCTGGCGTTCCAGGTGAGTCCACATCCCGGCAAGTCTTGGAAGAAGATATTGGTACTGCGCAAGCTCTACCTGTGTGCGGGCGTAGCTTGTTGTGGCTCTCTGGGCAAAAATGTCAAGAATAAGGTTCGTTCTGTCCAGCACCTTGCAGTTAAGTATCTTTTCGATATTCTTTTGCTGCGCAGGAGAGAGTTCATCGTCAAAAATGGCAGTTCCTATCTCATTTTCGGAAACAAAGAGACGCACTTCTTCCATCTTCCCCGTACCTATAAAGGTTTTTGGGTTGGGCATGTCCATTTTCTGCGTAAAACGCTTTTTGACCTCGCCTCCCGCAGTGTAAGTCAGGAATGCAAGTTCGTCAAGGTATTCTTCGAGTTTTTCTTCGTTCTGCTCGCGGGTGACGATCCCAATGAGCACAACTTTTTCGTATTCTAAATCGTTTTTTTCTAACATACAAGCTGAGCTATGGAAACAAAGTTACACAAATGATTTTTACAAGCCGAAGCCGCGAACTGCGAGAGCTCTTAAACATTAGCTAAATTTAAAGCTGAAAAGTTTCTTCTGAAAATGCCTTTTTTAGAAGGTATAGGTGAATCCCGCTCCAAAAACTTCCCTTACCTGAAATGCACCTACAATATTATCATCGTAAATTGCCTGAAAGATCAAGTTAGCCGAAAGATATTTGTTGATTCCCATGTCGAGGTTGAGCAGGTAATCAATATCAATATTTTCGGGCTGGTCGAGATAATTGGAGTACAGGCTAAGATTATGCTCCATGGTAACATTGGTCATCACCTCATATTTGAAATATGAACTTACCGAAGCCCCCAGTTCAAAGCGGCTACTTTTGTTGGTATCAACCCCGTAATAGGAGCCGTCAACATATCCGGGAGTTGAAGTAAAATCTGGGTCTACAAAGATAAACCTTGCTGTGGCAGGTGCCAGATTAAACCAGAAATCCTCACTTTTTTTCCACATCATACCCGGCCCAAACTGAAGGTAGGCGGGAGAAATGAAATGCGTGGTTTCACGGCGGACAGGCAGTCCGGTTTCCTGATCCTGGGAATACACATAACCTTTGCTGAACTGCGTTCTAAAATTGGTGAAAAAGGAGTAATACCAGTTGGAGTTTTCCATTTGTTTCCCCAAAATACTGTTGATCTCGAGGCGGTCGCTGGTTTTACGGGTAAACTCGTCATCCTTCAGTTTTGTGAGACCGTAATTGGCAAGGAATTTATTGTCCCATGTCAAATTCCCTTTTCTATAATTCAGGCTGTAATCAAGCACCAGGTTTCCGGCCATACTTGAAGTTCCGCCGCCGGTCCATTCCGCATTAAAAGCCGACTGGTTAAAGAGCAGCTGGAATTTTCCTTCGGAAGACCAACCATCAGGCGGAGTGTCATTTTCGTCGCTATTTTCGTCCTGGGCGTTTGCCGCAAATCCGAATAAAATAAAAGTATAAAGTAAAAATTTCTTCATGTACTACTTTTTAAACAGCGGTACAGATGAACAGGCTTCGCCATACATGATGCTCTTTGCTACCGGCTGAAGTTTATTAATAAGTTGCAGATATGCATTTTGAGGGACAGGGCGGCGCGAGCAGCCTTTTATAATTACCGGCAGACCCTCATATTTAGAAACATCAAGGTTTTGCAGGATTTCGGTATAAAGTACTGTTTCGAGCATTGACAGGTCTCCCGTAACCACTTTTTTGGCATAGGGGGCAAGGTAGGTGCTGAGCAGCATATAAGCCCAGCCCGGAATAATGGCATCACTGGAGCAGGTAAGGGCCACGTACTTATTGCTGTACTGCGACCAGTTGTGTGCTATTGCAGTAGCTCTAAAATCTTTTTCCCTAAGCACAAAGCCTTCCAGAAGCCAGTCTTTTATGTCGAAGATTACCCGCTCGCCTTCAGGATAAAGCTCCTCCAGGTCAACAGTTACAAGTTTGCTGTTTGCTACGCGGTTTATAATTTCTTCAGCCATAAAAATTTAAATAGTTCTGTTTATTAAAGCATTCCCAGTTCAAGCTTTGCTTCCTCGCTCATGAGATCCTGGTTCCATGGCGGGTCAAAAGTGATCTCTACTTCACAGTCTTTTACCTCGTCCATAGATTTCACTTTTTCTTCTACTTCCATAGGAAGAGATTCGGCTACAGGGCAGTTGGGAGTGGTAAGGGTCATAAGGATCTTGATCTCGTTGTCTTCATTGACCATTACGTCATAGATCAACCCCAGTTCATATATATCTACCGGAATTTCGGGATCGTAAATGGTTTTCAAAACCCTTACGATCTTTTCTCCTAAAACTTCGGAATTTTGTGCGTGTTCCATCTTAATTTAATTGGGTTTGATATGCTACTGCATACATTTTTAACTGCTTTATCATGCTTACAAGACCATTGGCCCGGGTAGGGGACAAATGTTCTTTTAAGCCAATCTCATCGATAAAAGCAGTATCAGCTTCTATAATATCTTTGGGATGCTGATTAGAATAGGCGCGAATAAGAATGGCAATAATGCCTTTGGTAATAATAGCATCACTATCGGCTGTAAAAACAAGCCTATCTCCTTCCAGTTCGGCATGAACCCATACTTTACTCTGGCAGCCCTTAATAAGGTTGTCTTCTGTCTTGTACTTTTCTTCGATGAGCGGCAGAGACTTTCCAAGCTCTATCATGTGTTCGTAGCGTTGCATCCAGTCATCAAACATCTCGAATTCATCTACAATCTCGTCCTGTATTTCTTTTATGTTGCTCACTACTGTTCTATTTTAATTAAAGTCATTAAAGGTACATCATTGTTGGAATAAATAACAAATTCATTGCCAGTATGATCCAGTTTTGAGACCTTCTCGAAGGAAGACAAAATTTGTCTTTCTACCTCCATTTTCCCCTTGCAGTACTTCCTTGTATTCATAGGGGTGGAAAATTCCAGATTGCTCCCCTGTTGATTGTAATGCGCTGAAAAATCATTACAACCCGTATTTCCCGAAAGTTTACTTGCCATAGGATTAAAATTGAAAACAATATCGCGGGGCAGAGATTCGTGTCCCTGAATTGAGATCACCCGGTAATTGCCATCCAGAATTTCTTCTGTAACAGTGTCTATGGTATTAGCACATGAAAGGGAAATTACAGAAAGTATTAAAAGCAGTATTTTCCTCATTTACCTTAATTTAAGACAGCATTTGTTTTGCTTTTTTTACTGCTTCAACAAATGTATCTATTTCTTCTTTAGTGTTATAAAAAGAGAATGAAGCTCTTACTGTACCGGGTATTTTGAAGAAATCCATCACCGGTTGAGCGCAATGATGCCCTGTTCTTACGGCAATTCCCAATTTGTCTATAATGGTGCCAATGTCGTAAGGGTGAATTTCTCCAATGTTAAAAGAGATGACCGCTGTTTTGTCTGAAGAAGTTCCGTAAATCTTCAAATCATCTATTTCCAGCAGCTTTTGGGTGGCATATTCCAGTAGTTCATGTTCATAGGCAGCAATCTTTTCAAAACCTATATTGTTCATATAGTCAAGAGCCGCTCCAAAGGCTATACCGCCGCAAATATCGGGCGTTCCGGCTTCAAATTTGTGTGGCAAATCGGCATAGGTGGTTTTTTCAAAGGTCACCGTGGCAATCATTTCGCCTCCTCCCTGGTAAGGTGGAAGTTTTTTAAGCCATTCCTCTTTTCCGTAGAGCATACCTACTCCCGTGGGGCCGCACATTTTATGAGCAGAAACTGCGTAAAAATCCACATCCAGCTTTTGTACATCTGCTTTGATGTGAGGTGCCGCCTGTGCGCCATCTAAAAGAACTGCTGCACCTACAGCATGAGCCTTCTGGATGATCTCTTCAACCGGGTTCACAGTTCCCAAAGCATTAGAAACATGATTGACAAATACCAGCTTCGTTTTTTCAGAAAGCAGTTTTTCGTATTCCTCCATTTTAAGCATCCCTTCATTATTCATAGGGATTACCTTCAGCTTTGCACCGGTTTTCTCACATAACATTTGCCAGGGTACAATATTGCTGTGATGTTCTAAAGCTGAAACGATGACCTCATCGTTCTTCTTCAGAAGGGAAGCAAAACCACTTGCCACAAGGTTTATGGCGTGGGTAGTACCCGATGTAAGAATTATTTCGTGGGCCTTAGCTGCATTAAAATGCTCCTGAATTTTTATCCGTGCCTGCTCATAAGCATCAGTGGCTTCCTGAGACAGGGTGTGAACTCCGCGGTGAATGTTCGCATTGTATCGCGTGTAATAGTCAACAATAGCATCAATTACCTGCTGCGGGGTTTGGGAAGTTGCCGCATTGTCAAAATAAACCAGCGGTTTTCCATTCACCTCCCGGGAGAGGATGGGAAAATCTTTTCTTATGGTTTCCACATCAAAGTGGGTTTTAGTAGAGGCAACTTTCATGAGTAAGTTTTTTGTTTTGGGTTACAGGCTGTAGCCCACATTCACCCCAAGTTTAAGGGCAATGATATTGGTGATCCTGGCTTTAAGCTCCGGAATTTTTACACTTTCAAGTACATTATTGGCAAAGGCGTACATTAAAAGTGCTCTTGCTTCTTTTAGCGGAATTCCGCGTGAGCGCAGGTAAAATAAAGCTTCATCGTCTAACTGACCAATAGTACAGCCGTGGCTACATTTTACGTCATCGGCAAATATCTCCAGCTGTGGCTTTGAGTTAATTGTCGCTTTATCGTCCAGTAATATGTTATTATTCGACTGAAAAGCATTCGTTTTCTGAGCCTCTTTGTTAACCACGATCTTTCCGTTGAAGACTCCTGTAGAAGACCCTGCAAATACGCCTTTGTAATCCTGGTGGCTCTCACAGTTTGGTTCTGTGTGATGTACTAAGGTGTTATGGTCTACGTGTTGCTTGCCGCCAATTACCGTAATCCCTTTTAAAGTAGAGTCTATGCGCTCTCCTTTTTGGTAGTAATTAAGGTTGTTTCGGGTAAGGTTTCCGCCAAAAGAAAAAGTATGTACAGAACATTGGCTTTCCCTGTGCTGTTCAATAAAAGTATTGTCAATTAAAGAAGCATTGTGATTGTCGTTCTGAATTTTGTAATAGTCAACAATCGCTCTTTTATCGGCAAAGATCTCGGTAACCGAGTTGGTTAATACAGGTTGATCTGTAAGGCTTTGATGCCTTTCAATAATTTGCACATGCGAATTCTCCCCAACAACAATAAGGTTTCTTGGCTGCACCAGCAATGCCGATTCATTTCCGGTAGAGAAATTTAGCACCTGTATGGGCTTATCGGCCATGGTATTCTTCGGAATATTGATGAAAGCACCTTCTCTCGAAAAAGCAGTGTTTAAAGAGGTAAGGCTTTCTTTTGGGGCCACCGTATTGAAGTAGTTATCAATAATTGGCTTGTATTTGGAATTGTTCAATGCCGAAGACATCAAACAGGCATCGATCTTTTCGTGTGTTGTAGCCGAAAGGTGTGAAGAATAGATCCCATCGATGAACACGATCTTATAAGTGTCAATGTCATCTATGAAATACTGCTCAACATCGCGGTAATCAATGGTGTCATGTTTTTTTGGAAATACGGTGTAATCGTGCTTCAAAACCTTGTTCAGGGAAGTGTATTTCCAGGCTTCCTGTTTTTTTGTGGGGAAGCCCATCTCTTCAAAATCCTTAATGGCCCGGCTTCTTATGTCGTGAATATCACTATTCATGTTCACGTTCTCTTCAAAAGCCAGAAATGAGGATAATAATTTATCTTTTAGCTCCATTGTTCTTTTTTCTTACTCCCCAAAAAGGGGAAAATTAAAGGGCCTTCTGGCGCCTTACGCTCCTACTTCTTCCTTGATCCAGTCGTATCCTTTTTCTTCCAGCTCGTAAGCGAGTTCTTTTCCTCCAGATTTTACAATCTTTCCGTCGAGCATCACGTGTACATAATCAGGGATGATATAATCGAGCAACCTCTGGTAGTGAGTGATCACAAGTGTAGCATTATCTGGTCTTCTCAGCTTGTTAACACCGTTAGCCACGATACGCAGGGCATCAATATCCAATCCTGAATCTGTTTCATCGAGAATAGCCAGTTTTGGTTCGAGCATAGCCATCTGGAAAATTTCGTTCCGCTTCTTTTCTCCTCCCGAAAAGCCTTCGTTAAGGGAACGGGAAAGGAATTTACGGTCTATTTCTAGCAGCTCAGACTTATCGCGGATCATCTTCAGCATTTCATTAGCTGGCATGTCTTTAAGACCTTTCGCCTGCCTGTTTGCATTGATCACTGTTCGCATAAAATTGGTCACGGTAACCCCGGGAATTTCTACCGGATACTGGAAAGATAGAAATACGCCTTTATGCGCCCTTTCTTCAGCATCAAACTCTGTGAGCTCTTCTCCTTCAAAATTGATCTCTCCGCGGGTTACTTCATACTCTTCTTTTCCGGCAATCACCGAAGAAAGCGTACTTTTTCCTGAACCGTTGGGCCCCATAATAGCATGGATCTCTCCTGCATTTATAGTGAGGTCTATGCCTTTTAATATTTTAAGGCCTTCTACTTTGGCGTGTAAATTCTTTATTTTAAGCATAATTTCAATATTTCCTGAATCCTCAGGGTTTTTCGATGTCTTTTTTAATTCTTGGCGCAGCTGAAGTATCGGTCTCTTTACTCGAGATTTCAAGGATCTCTTTTATCTCTACCAGTTCTTCCCAACCTTCGCGTCGTGGATTTTTAATGATGCGGGCTTTAACTGTAACCGGCACCATGTCAAAATCATCTTGTTTGAAGTTCGCAACACTGTCGGCCAGTTCGCGACTCAATGAATCTATTTGTACTCCATAAATGAAATCTTTACCCTTAAGCACTGCAGCATCTGCAAGAAAGATAAATTCTCCTTTTATGGTGGGTATGCTGTCTTTTGCTACTACAACCTGTGGCTCAACCTCTGTGGGTTCAGAATCTTCCCCGCAGCTATTGAGCATGAACAGCCCTGCCAGTAATGCAAAATATATTTTTTTCATAGTTATTATCCTACAGATCCTTCCAGGGAGATCTCCAGTAATTTTTGAGCTTCAACCGCAAATTCCATTGGAAGTTTGTTTAGTACTTCTTTGCTAAATCCGTTTACAATAAGGGCTATCGCTTTTTCGGTATCAATTCCTCTCTGGTTACAGTAGAAAATCTGGTCTTCCCCTATTTTACTGGTGGTAGCCTCGTGTTCAACTTTTGCTGTCTTGTTCTTCGCTTCAATATATGGAAAGGTGTGGGCTCCACATTTATTCCCCATTAGCAAAGAGTCACACTGAGAGAAGTTTCGGGCATTTTCAGCCTTACTGTTTATCTGCACGAGTCCGCGGTAGCTGTTCTGGCTTCTTCCGGCCGAGATCCCTTTAGAAATAATTGTACTCCTGGTATTCTTTCCAATATGGATCATTTTAGTTCCTGTATCGGCCTGCTGAAAATCATTGGTAACCGCGATAGAGTAGAATTCTCCTACCGAATTATCTCCCTTCAGTATACAACTTGGGTATTTCCATGTCACAGCCGATCCGGTTTCTACTTGCGTCCAGCTTATCTTGGCGTTCTTTTCACAAATTCCGCGTTTGGTCACGAAGTTATAAACTCCACCTTTTCCTTCTTTATCCCCTGGATACCAGTTCTGCACGGTTGAGTACTTGATTTCGGCATCATCTAAAGCGATAAGCTCCACAACTGCAGCGTGCAATTGATTCTCATCCCTTGATGGCGCAGTACAACCTTCCAGGTAACTCACATAACTACCTTCATCGGCAACCACAAGAGTTCTTTCAAACTGCCCTGTTCCGGCCTGGTTTATTCTGAAGTAGGTAGACAATTCCATAGGGCACCGCACTCCTTTTGGAATATAACAGAAAGAACCATCACTAAATACTGCGGAATTCAATGCAGCATAGAAATTGTCTTTTTGAGGCACTACAGTACCAAGGTATTTTTTCACTAATTCGGGATGCTCCTGAATGGCTTCACTTATAGAACAAAATATGATCCCTTTTTCGGCCAGTGTTTTTTTGAAGGTTGTGGTTACAGAAACAGAATCCATTACCACATCTACTGCTACCCCTGCAAGTTTTTTCTGCTCATCAAGAGAGATTCCAAGCCTTTTAAAGGTATCCAGCAATTCGGGGTCAACTTCATCAAGACTGTCATATTTTGGCTTTTTTGAAGGCGCAGAATAATAAGAAATGTCCTGAAAGTTGGGTTTTTTATAATGCACATTAGCCCATTCTGGCTCGATCATTTCCTGCCAGGCCCTAAAAGCTTCAAGGCGCCAGTTGGTCATCCATTCCGGCTCATTTTTTTTGAGGGAGATTGCCCGCACAATGTCTTCATTGAGTCCCACAGGAAAAGTTTCAGATTCAATGTCGGTGTAGAATCCGTACTTATACTCTTTATTGTCGAGCTCCTTTTTTAAATCATCTTCTGTATATGCCATCTTTCTGAGTTCCTGGTTTAAGGTTTGAAGTTCAAGGTTCTACCCTTTGAACTTTGTTCCTTTTAATTCGCTTTTTTGCAGATAGTTAATAAAAGAGCTTATCTGCTTGCTCAATAAAATCAATTTAGTGTAGAGGAGGTCGAATTCCTCTTTGGGAAGGTAATTTCTGTCAAGAGCACGATGTAATTGAGATCGTGTTTCTCCACAAGAAGCTTTCGCTATGGCCAGAAATTGAATAAATTCCCTATTACCATTCCTTTCAAATCCTTCAGCAATATTATCCATAACAGATCCTGAAGGGCCGTTCATTTGGTCGTAAAGTTTATAATCAGATTTCAGGTCGGAATTTTATCTAATCTTAAAGATGTCATTGCATATACCGCGTGCACTTTTCCAAATCTCCAGATCTTCAAAATTCTTTACTGTGCCCATCAACCTTAAACTTTAAACCTTGAACTATGAACCTACAGCGAGAATGATTCTCCACATCCGCAAGTGCGCTGGGCATTGGGATTGTTGAATACGAATCCTTTACCGTTGAGGCCGCCCGAATATTCAAGGATAGTTCCTGCCAGGTACAACACGCTCTTTTTATCGACAACAATTTTAATATCGTTGTCTTCAAAAAGCTTGTCACCTTCTGCCTTTGAATGATCGAATTTAAGATCATAGGACAGGCCCGAACATCCACCGCTCTTCACGCCCACCCGAACAAAATCCTGCATGGCATCAAAACCATCTTCCTGCATAAGGGCGGTTATTCTCTTTTTGGCGTTTTCACTTACCTTTATCATCGCTATAAAGATTAATTCTAAATTAAATGCAAATATAATACAAACAATAGGTTTTACCATGGCAAATGCTATCAGAAAAAAGAATTCGGGCATTGGCATCGGCTATTTGCCAAACTTCTCTAATTTCTTCGGGTTATTTGTGTAACTTTTTCATTTTCAGAATTGAAGAAAAAAATTTTTAATTCTTCACCTGCCAAAAATGGCTTTTTGAAGACATCTTTCTTTAAATGAACATTTAAGCCTTAATTTTGCCAAAACTCATGTAACAGGATTATGTTTGAAAACAGTAACGAAAGCAGAACAAGCCTTTCAGAATATGGTGAATTTGGACTTATTGATCACCTAACCCGAAACTTTGGGGTCACCCCCGAAAACACTATTAAAGGCATTGGGGATGATGCGGCAGTGCTCGATTTTAAAGATGAGAAAGTAGTGGTTACTACCGATTTTCTTGTGGAAGGTGTGCATTTTGACCTGGCTTACATGCCGCTGAAGCATTTAGGCTACAAGGCGGTAATGGTCAATTTGTCCGACTTGTATGCGATGAACGCAAAGGCCCGTCAAATAACCATTTCTATTGCTGTTTCTAATCGTTTTCCTGTAGAAGCTCTTGAAGAACTTTATTCGGGCATTGAGCTCGCGGCAAAACTCTACAAAGTAGACGTGGTGGGAGGGGATACTACTTCTTCAAATTCGGGGATGGTGATTAGCGTTACCGCGCTGGGTGCTGCAAAGGAAGAAGAGGTGGTGTACAGGAGTGGAGCCAAAGAAAATGATCTTTTGGTGGTTACAGGAGATCTTGGTGCCGCATATATGGGCTTGCAGGTACTCGAAAGGGAAAAGCAGGTCTTTAAAGTGAACCCTAATTCACAGCCCGATCTTGATCCTTATACTTACCTCATTGAACGCCAGCTTAAACCTGAAGCCCGTCAGGACATCCCGCCTTTGTTTAAAGCGCTTGACCTTCAGCCGACTTCAATGATAGATATTAGCGATGGTCTTTCTTCTGAAACCATTCATTTGTGTAAAAACTCCGGAACAGGAGTTAATTTATTTGAAGAGAAAATTCCGTTAGATCCGGCGGTGATTTCTGTGTGTGAAGAATTTCAGCTAGACAGTACCACTATTGCTTTAAGTGGGGGAGAAGATTATGAGCTGCTGTTTACTATAGATCAAAAAGACTATGACAAAATCAAAGGGAACCCTAATTTTACGGTGATTGGGCATATGACCCAACAAAGTGAAGGTATGCATCTGGTTACCCGTGCCAATCAGAAGATCGAGTTGATTGCCCGGGGCTGGAATGCCATGGATAATAAGGATTAAGAAGCTCTTGAAAGGTCTTTTTCAGTAAAAATTTTTCTCGAACACCTGCGCTTGTGGATCTTTGCGATGTAAGAATTGGTTTCCCGGAACTTAGGAGTGAGTTTAGCGATAAAGCCGTGGGCGGTATCGGTCATTTCCTGTCCGCAACGGGTGCATTTGTACTCCTTGATATGGTCGGTTATCCTTTGTGAAACCGTAAAGTTATGGCTAAAAACTGCGCATATCCAGGCATTGGGAGAAAACAAACGAGGGATTTTATTTTCCATTTATAGGGTTTTTCAGGGTAATTTCAAAGTAGGAATGTAATAAAACTTTCCTAAAAATCAGTTAAATACCTCAATTTTTCGATGAAATGCACAATTTCCTGAATTGTTCTCTATTCTCGATGTAAGAAAGATGGCCTCCCGAAAACTGGAAAAATTTGCAGCCACAGCCTTCGGCAAGATTTCTTAATTCAGAAATGTTAACCAGGGGATCTTCGCTGCCGGCTACGATTATTTTTTGTCCGCTGTAATTTTTAAGAACTTCAATTTTTTCTGAACGTATTTTCATGCCTTTTAGAGCTGCAGTGATCCCTTCTGTTGGAAAACCCATAGCTTTATCTTTGAGTTCGTCAATCTCTTCGGAAAATGATGCTGTATTGCGGGGTGATAACAGGTTGTTGATAGCCATTGTGATGTATGCCTTTTTATTTCGCTGTACCAGTTCAACAGAGCGGTCCCTGATCTCTTTTTTCTCTTCGCTATCGGCCTGCGGGGTTGAATTGAGTAGCATAAGATCCTGAACCATTTCAGGATGTTGCTCCAGGAATGCCAGGGCCACATAACCGCCCATAGAATGACCTATAATATTGCCCTTTTTGACACCTGTGGCTTGCAGTACGGCATAGACAGCTTCAGCCATCAATTCCATGCTGTGAACTTCAGAAATAACGCCCGATTTTCCATGCCCCGGCAGGTCAATGCAAATAATTCTGCCGTATTTCGAGAACCCGGGCAGGAAGTCTTCCCAGATTTCCGAAGATTCTAAAAATCCGTGCAGCAGTACAGTTGTTTCACCTTCTCCCACTATTGAATAATGGATCTCCGTTTCCTGAAATTTTATCTTCATCTTATTGAAGTTTATAGCTATTGGCGTTTAATTTATATATTTAAAAAGCCACGAATTCACTGGTTATCTGTGCATTCGTGGCTTTGAATCATAATTTGCAACGTGGGATTTTAAGAGTTCATGATCTCTTCAATCTCATCGGCTTCTATCGGGATGTTGCGCATAAGGTTGAAAGGTTCTCCTTTTTCCTGGATCACCACATCGTCTTCAAGACGAATTCCGAAGCCTTCATCTGGGATATAAATTCCGGGTTCTACGGTAAAGACCATGTTTGCCTGCATGGGCTCGTAAAGTAATCCGTAGTCATGCGTGTCAAGTCCGATATTATGAGAAGTACCGTGCATGAAGTATTTCTTGTATGCCGGCCATTCAGGATCTTCATTTTGAACATCGGCTTTGTCGAGTAACCCGAGGCCCAGTAATTCTGATGTCATGAGCTTGCCAACTTCCTTGTGGTATTCGGCCCAATCGGTGCCGGGAACAAGCATTTTAGTGGCATCGTTCTTCACGCGGTTTACGGCGTTGTAAACTTCTTTTTGCCTTTTGGTATATCTTCCTGATGCAGGAATGGTCCTGGTAAGGTCGCTTGCATAATTCGCGTATTCGGCACCTGTGTCCAGAAGAATTAATTCCCCTTCTTTACACTGCTGGTTGTTCTCGATGTAGTGGAGCACATTGGCGTTATTTCCGCTGGCAATAATTGGGGTGTATGCGAAACCTTTAGAGCGGTTGCGAATCATCTCGTGCCAGTATTCGGCTTCAATCTCATATTCCCAAACCCCCGGTTTTACGAAATTAAGCACCCTGCGGAAGGCTTTTTCAGTAATATCACAGGCCGTTTGCATCAGTTCAAGCTCAATAGGATCTTTAACCGAACGCAGCCGTTGCAGGATTGGGTTACTTTTTGCCACCTGGTGAGCAGGAAATTGCTGTTTACACCATTTTATAAACCTGGCTTCGCGGGTTTCTGTCTCCACATTTGCCCGGTAATGTTCGTTGGTATTGAAATACACAGTGTCACATTGGGTCATTACTTCAAAAAACACTTTTTCAAAATCTTTGAGCCAAAAGACATTTTTGATACCTGATACTTCAAAAGCCTTTTCTTTGGTAAGCTTCTCACCTTCCCACACTGCAATGTGATCATTGGTTTCGGTGAGGAAGAGCATTTCCCTGTGCTTTTCTGAAGGCGCATCGGGAAAAATCACAAGTATGCTTTTGTCCTGGTCTACCCCGCTAAGGTAGAAAAGGTCTCTGGCCTGCTGGAAGGGCATGGTGCTGTCTGCCCCAATTGGGTAAATGTCGTTGGAGTTTAAAACAGCAAGGCTTTTAGGCTGCATCTTTTCAGCAAAATTCTTCCTGTTTTTTATGAATAGTTTGCGGTCTATTTGGTGATATTTCATGGGTATTATTTAGTGTGTGCAACAAATTTAAAAAATTTAAACCGAGCAGCGGTCGAAAACACGGCCGACTCGTTGATTTGATCAATTCATTTTAGGGCCAAATTGCTTATAGTGTTAAAAAAACGTTTGAGCTCCTGTCGCTGTAGTAGGGTTTTAGGTATTCATTCCTTTAAAGAACAGCCTTTTGCAGCTTCTTTATATTTGTTCTAAATAAAGCGTAATTGGAGGTGAATGTTTGCTAATGAAGTGAAAGAGCGTATTTTTGCTTTTACTTTATTAAAAATAATCACAAATTTTATGGCAAAATCTGCGCTATTAAAGTCATCGCTTGCTAAAAAGTACTGGATGGCTTTCACAGGCCTGTTTCTATGTTTATTCCTGGTGGGCCACCTTGCGGGAAACCTGCAGCTGTTGGCTACGGGAGAGGGTGCGAGAGATCAATTCAATGAATACGCGCTTTTTATGACCACCAATCCTATTGTTAGGGTGCTGTCTATAGTAACTTTTGCGAGTATACTTTTTCACGTCATTGATGGGATCGTTCTTACAGTAAATAACCGCAAAGCACGCCCTCAGGGTTACGCGAGCTTTAAACCGGCTACAAACTCAAAATGGTCTTCAAGAAACATGGGAGTTCTTGGAACAGTGATCCTTGCGTTCATCGTGATCCACTTAATCAACTTTTGGGGAGAAATGAAATTTGGAGGTTTGGATGACACTGTTTATCAAACTGCCAATGGGGAGACTGTGAAAGACCTTTACACGCTTACGATCAGGACCTTTCAGGATGCTGAAATGGGCCTTATCTGGGCTATTATTTACCTTATTTCCATGATTGCTATTGGTTTCCACCTTTATCACGGGTTTGGCAGCGGATTCCAGTCTTTGGGAGTAAATCACCCCAAGTACAACAATTTTGTGCGGAAGACCGGAGTGGCCTTTTCTATTATAGTGCCACTGTTGTTCGCTATCATTCCGTTTTACATCTATTTTGTACTCGAAAAAATATAAGCTATGGGAGTATTAGATTCTAAAGTACCACAGGGGCCGTTGGCCGATAAGTGGGTCAATCATAAAAATAAAATCAATCTTGTCAATCCCGCCAACAAACGGAATATTGACATCATTGTAGTTGGTACAGGTCTTGCCGGGGGTAGCGCAGCCGCTACTTTAGCAGAGCTGGGATATAACGTAAAGACATTTTGCTATCAGGATTCTCCACGCCGTGCGCACTCTATTGCCGCACAGGGAGGAATTAACGCAGCAAAGAACTATCAGGGAGATGGGGATTCAGATTACCGTCTTTTCTACGATACTGTTAAAGGAGGAGATTACCGTGCCCGGGAATCGAACGTTTATCGTTTGGCTGAAGTTTCCGGTAACATTATCGACCAGTGTGTAGCTCAGGGGGTTCCCTTTGCACGTGAATACGGTGGATTGCTCGATAACCGCTCTTTTGGTGGGGTACTGGTTTCCCGTACCTTTTACGCAAAAGGTCAAACTGGGCAGCAGTTACTTTTAGGGTGTTATTCGGCCATGAACCGTCAAATTAACCGCGGAAAAATTAAATCTTACACCCGTCATGAAATGCTTGATGTGGTGCTTGTAGATGGAAAAGCCCGTGGTATCATTGCCCGTGACCTGGTGACCGGCGAAATTGAAAGACACAGTGCACATGCTGTGGTAATTGCTTCAGGAGGATATGGTAACGTGTTTTATCTCTCTACCAATGCGATGGGAAGTAACGTTACTGCCGCCTGGAAAGTGCACAAAAAAGGAGCTTTCTTTGCCAACCCTTGTTTCACGCAAATCCACCCAACCTGTATTCCGGTTTCCGGAGATCATCAGTCTAAATTAACCCTAATGTCTGAATCCCTTCGGAATGATGGTAGGATATGGGTTCCGAAGAAACTGGAAGATGCAAAGGCCATTAGGGAAGGAAGGCTGAAGCCCACCCAACTGGCCGAAGAAGATCGCGATTACTACCTGGAAAGACGTTACCCTGCGTTTGGTAACCTGGTACCTCGTGATGTGGCTTCCAGAGCTGCAAAAGAGCGTTGTGATGCCGGGTTTGGAGTAAATAAAACAGGAGAAGCTGTTTACCTTGACTTTAGTGCTGCTTTTATGCGCTACGGAAGAGAGGCGGTTTCTACACAAAAAATAGAGAATGCTTCCGAAGAGCAGATACGGGAGCTTGGAAAAGCTGTGGTTGAAGCTAAATATGGAAACCTTTTCCAAATGTACGAGAAGATCGTAGACGAGAATCCGTACGAAACCCCAATGAAGATCTATCCTGCCGTTCACTATACCATGGGTGGTCTTTGGGTAGATTATAACTTACAAACTACAGTTCCCGGACTTTATGCTGCTGGGGAAGCCAACTTCTCCGATCACGGTGCTAACCGTCTTGGAGCTTCGGCTTTGATGCAGGGACTTGCCGATGGGTATTTTGTGCTTCCATACACCATGGGGGATTATCTCGCCAACGACATTAGAACCGGAAGAATCCCAACCGATTCTCCCGAGTTTGATGAAGCCGAGAGAAAGATCCGTGAGCAACTTGAGCGTTTCGTGAATACGAAAGGAACAAAGTCTGTTGACTATTTCCACAAGCGTCTTGGAAAGGTCATGTGGGATAAAGTTGGTATGTCTAGAAATGCAACAGGATTGAAAGAGGCTATTTCAGAAATTAAAGCTTTGAGAGAAGAATTCTGGAAAGATGTACGTGTTCCGGGAATCGTTGACGGTATGAACCCCGAGCTCGAAAAAGCCGGAAGGGTAGCCGATTTCCTTGAGCTGGGAGAGCTTTTTGCCAAAGATGCACTTCACAGGGAAGAATCTTGCGGAGGTCACTTTAGGGAAGAATTCCAGACCGAAGAAGGGGAAGCCCTTCGTGACGATGAGAACTTTATGTATGTAGCCGCCTGGGAATACACGGGAGAGCCTGCAGATGCAGTTTTACATAAAGAAGACCTGGTCTACGAAAATATTGAAGTTAAAACGAGAAGCTATAAATAATTTGAAAATTTGAAAATGAGGGAATTTGAAAATTAACTCATCATCAAATCTTCAAATCTTCAAATTAAAAATATGAATCTTACACTAAAAATATGGCGTCAAAAAGATGCCACTTCAAAAGGGGCAATCCAAACCTACCAATTGGAAGGGGTTGAACCCGATATGTCTTTTCTGGAGATGCTCGATGTTCTAAACCAGGAGTTGATTGACAAAGGAGAAGAGCCGGTGGTTTTTGATCACGATTGCCGTGAAGGGATCTGCGGAACCTGTAGCTTGCAAATCAATGGAGAGCCTCATGGCCCAGATAGGGGTGTTACTACCTGCCAGTTGCACATGAGAATGTTCAAAGATGGAGATACCATCACTATTGAACCATTCCGTGCAAAGGCCTTTCCTGTGATCAAAGATTTGGTTGTAGACCGTTCTTCTTTTGAAAGAATTCAGCAGGCAGGAGGATATGTCTCTGTAAATACTTCAGGAAATACCCAGGATGCGAACTCTATTCCAATTGCAAAAGATAAAGCAGATGCAGCATTTTATGCGGCAACCTGTATTGGTTGCGGGGCCTGTGTGGCAGCATGTAAAAATGCGAGTGCCATGTTATTCACTTCGGCCAAGGTAAGCCAAATGGCTTTATTGCCTCAGGGAGAAGTAGAGGCCGACCGTCGTGTGCTTGCCATGGTAGAGCAAATGGACAAAGAAGGTTTTGGTAACTGTACCAACACCGGGGCTTGTGAAATAGAATGCCCTAAAGGAATCTCTCTTGAGAACATTGCCCGTATGAACAGGGAGTATTTGAGAGCCAGCGTAAAATAACATTTTTGACACCTTATATTTCTGAAGATCCCGGACTTTGCAGTTCGGGATTTTTTTTGGAACTTATTGAAAAAACTAATGGCAGGAGTCAGCAATATATCTTCCAAACTTCCGAAGCACGAAACCAGTATTTTTTCTGTGATGTCAAAAATGGCATTTGAACATGATGCTGTCAACCTCTCGCAGGGTTACCCCAATTTTGAAACCGACAGGCAGCTCAAAGAGCTTGTTTATAATGCTATGCTCGATGGGTATAACCAATATGCGCCGCTTGCAGGAATTACGCCACTCCGGGAACAGATTGCCGATAAGATTGAGAGCCTGCACGGCAAAAAATATGATAAAAATACAGAGATCACTGTTACAAATGGTGCTACCCAGGCTTTATTCCTTGCGATTACAGCCTTCGTAAACCACGGCGATGAAGTTATAGTGCTTAAACCGGCTTATGATTCTTACGAACCCGCTATTAAGCTGAATGGTGGTATTCCGGTGCTGGTACAGCTCGAAGGAAAAGGGTATAAGCTCAATGTTGAAGAGATCAAACAGAAGATCAGTCCAAAGACCCGGATGCTCATTATCAACACGCCACACAATCCCAGCGGAAATGTTTTCAGCAAAGAAGAAATGCAACAGCTGGAAGCTCTTTTAGAGGGTACAGATATCATTCTTTTGAGCGATGAGGTCTATGAGCATATCATATTTGATGAAGCTAAACATTACAGCGCTTCGGCTTTTCCTAACCTCTCAAAAAGGGCAATTGTGTGTGCCTCTTTTGGAAAGACTTTTCACAACACCGGCTGGAAGATGGGTTATTGCGTAGCCCCTGAAGAACTTATGGCCGAAATATGGAAGGTAATGGAAGTAAATGTCTTCTGCGTACATCATCCCACCCAGAGAGCATTCGCCGAGTACCTCAAAACACCTCAACATTACCTCGGGCTCAGGGATTTTTATCAGGAGAAAAGGGATAAATTCCTGCACCTCATTAAAGACACGGCTTTTAAAGCTGTTCCTTCAAAAGGGACTTACTTTCAGCTTCTGGATTATTCAGAAATAACAAATGAGCACGACGTGGATTTCTCCCGCAGGCTCATTAAGGAGTTTGGTGTGGCAAGTATCCCGGTTTCAGTTTTTAATAAAGGGAAAGAAGATCACCGGCAGTTGAGGTTCTGCTTTGCCAAGACCGATGACACTCTGGAAAAGGCAGCAGAAATCCTTAAAAAGGTCAAATAGGGATTATTCTTCCTGGTGTTTTCTAAGGCTGTCATTGATATAAGACCGCACAATTTCGGTAGTTACCCCAAAAACAACATGGGCAATTAGCTCATGTGCCTGTGTCTTAAATGGCACTTTTTCGGGGCTCTCGTCAAGGCCCATGAGCGGCAGACTTGTTTCGTGGGTTGACGCCCAGGTGGTAGCCCCTAAAATTGCACCGTCAAGCATGTTCATCTGGTCTTTGTCCCTTTTTCCGTAGCCATAAATGGCACCTACAGTGGCTCCCAGGGGCAGGTTGACCAGTTGTTCTACAATACCTTCATTTTCGAGCTTTATAGGAGAACCTATCAGTTTTGTTGAGAACTTATCCATCACCTTGATCTGGGCCGATCGCTGGTCGATCTTTCGTACCTCCAGGAAGCGTTCTACGCCTGCTTTTACAGCAGTTCCTACAAGTCCGGCCACGAAACCGGCAAGGATTCCGCGGGAGGTGTTCGATGGAAATGAATCTTTTTCAAAAAATGATTGTAAACTCATAGCTTTAATTTTTTCAATTTAAAACTATTCAACTTCGCCCGTCAATGCAACCATTTAACATGCATTTAGCAGGGGAAAATGCATTTTTTATACCTTTACATATGGCAGAAATTTTAAACACCGCACTCCTTCAGGCGAACCTGGAATGGGAGAAAATAGAAGACAATAAAGCCCTTTTTGAAAGGAAAATAAAAGAGCTTCCGCAGGAAACCGATCTTATTATCCTGCCCGAAATGTTCTCTACCGGCTTCTCTATGAATGCCGAAAACCTTGCTGAACCTCACGAAGGCCCTACCTTTAAGTGGATGCAAAAAATGGCTTCAGAAAAAGATGCAGCTGTTACCGGTAGCCTCATCATTTCTGACGGAGGCAATTTCTACAACCGCCTGTATTTTGTTTATCCTGATGGTTCTTCTCAAAAATATGATAAGCGGCATACCTTCACCCTGGCCAAAGAGGACGAAACCTATGCGTCTGGGCGTGAAAGGCTTATTGTTGAATACAAGGGTTGGAAGATTTGTCCGCTGGTGTGCTACGACCTTCGCTTTCCCGTGTGGGCCCGCAATACCGAAGGTTATGACTTGCTTATTTACGTGGCTAACTGGCCTGCAGCCCGGGTTGTAGCATGGGATGCTCTTTTAAAAGCCCGGGCCATTGAAAATATGAGCTACTGCATTGGCCTTAACCGCGTAGGCCGGGATGGGAGCGACCTCAATTACGTGGGGCACTCGGCTGTTTATGATTGCCTCGGAAAACAGATCTCTTCAAACCTGCAGGAAACTGAATTTACCGAGCTCGTAAAGCTCAATAAGCAGGATTTAAAAGACACCCGTTCCCAGCTGAAGTTCTTACAGGACCGCGACCGGTTTACTATTATAGATCTGGAGGAGGAATAATTGCTGCAGGGCTGGCATCAAAGGTATAGTTGTCATCCCAGTTCGCCCTCACGTTTATAGGCTCTGGGTAATACACTACAGTTTCGGGCTGCTTCCTTTTTAAGAAACTTCCTGTATCCCAAATATTATTTTCATTGCGATCGTAGATGAGCCTTAACAGGTAATTCCCGGGTTTAAGGTTGTTGAAGTTGATTACATTATTGCCGGTAGAATACTTTTCGGCGATGACTTCCCCTTTTTCTGTCGTGACCTGCACAATAACCGGAAAAGATTCAACTCCTGTAAGGTTAACAATCACATTTCCACGATCGGCCAGGGCAGGCGTTGAGGCCTGTGCCGTGATGGTGTCGCTCTGCCTTCCGAAGAAATCTGTAAAAGCACCCGGCAGTGCCGTGAGTTGGTATTTTTGTTTTTCTGATTTTTCAAAAGAAAGTCTGTAGACATTATTCCACCTGTCATAAGTTCCTGTGAAGGGCACCGCGATACTGTCGCTCCTGGTAAGGTTTATAAGGGAGTCATTTACCTCATCGAGGGGAACTGTAGGAATTATTTTTAGATCCTCCTGAAAACCGAGCGTCGACTGGGGTTCTACACTAAAAAGCAAGGTGTCCCGTTTTGCCTTTCGCAGCCGGGCAATAACTGTGTCGCTCACCCGTGGGGTTTCCACAAGGAATTTTAACGTGTCGCGTTCTGCAAAAGGTTTGTACCAGTAATGCAGCGTATCGGTCACAGGATCTTTAGTGATCCTGTCTTCAAAATTGGTAGGTACATCAAATGGTGTAATTGAAATACTGTCGGCCACTACTAATCCTGTATATCCAAAAATAAGGTGCTGTTGAGCCTTTACCTGGGGCCTTTCAAATTTTCCTTCAAGTATTTCGGAAAACAGCGTAAGGTCGAATTCTTCATCTGTGGGAATCGTGATGTATTCATCTGCAAATGCCACCTTGTCTGTACGTGGTTCAAAAGTGTAATTGTTGTTCACATCGCGCATAGCCACCAGTTGATAAGTGCCCTGTTTAAGATTGTTTAGCTGAAAAGTGGTTGCACTGTCAAGGGTGTTGGTAACATATCGGGGCACCCGGGTGTAGATCACAGAATCTGAATAAGTAGAATCTACTTCATAAAGCATCACCGAGATAAATGGGTCGGGCGCCCGAAGAATTGCATCCTTCACGCTGCCTCGCAGGGAAAGGGAATCAATATAAGGCCCCGTAGAAAAGGCGTAGGTGAAAAAACTAAGCGGGTTAGACTCATTGTTGTCTGTAATGCTTCTTCCGAAGTTAATAGTATAGGTAGTGCGGGGTTCTAAAGTGTCATTAATTTTTATGCGGATAGATTTGCTGGCCGTTCCCAAAGGAGTGATCTCGGGCCGCGGATCCATTGGCGGCGAAATAATTATTTGTTGCTGCGGGTTTGACAGCTTAATGTATTCATTAAAATGTATCCTTATTTCATCGGAATTAAAACTGGTGGTAAAATTCTCCGGCTTTGCCCTCACATATCTGGGAGGCTCCATATCACGCGGGCCGCCATCGGGCGTACCTCTTTTTGCACAGGCCGCAAAGGCGATAATAATGGTAAGGATGAGCAGGAAGTTTACACCGGCACGTTTCATAAAACGAAATTTGTTACAAAGAAACAATTTATTCTTTTAATCCTGAAGCCGCTAATGCGTAACGGCCATGGTGGCTATGCTAATTCTCACATTGGGAACCTGGAGCAGTTTATGAGCACAGGCCTCAAGAGTGGCACCGGTGGTAACCAGGTCATCTACCAGCAGCACGTGGGCATTTTGAAGGGAAGAAGGGTTTTGTACAACCAGGGTTTCATCTATTGTGCCCCAGCGGGCAATCCTCTTTTTTATGGTTTGTGTTTCTGTGGAGGAGATCTTGAGTAGCAGGTCATCACGATAAGGGATTTCAAGTGATCTGGCAATTTCCCGGCCAAAACCCTCTACCTGGTTAAAGCCTCTTATTTTAAGTTTTTTGCGGTGGAGTGGTACAGGAATGACCATGGTAGTTTGCTGCCATTGCGGTAATTCCTTGAGTTCATTCCCCAGCCATGCACCCAAATAGGGGCCAATTTCTTCATGGCCGCGATACTTCAGGTTGTGAATAAGCTTTTGCACCACACCTTTCTTTTCAAATAACAGGAGGGAAGTGGCATTTTCAACAGGTATCCTTCCGTAGAAAATCTTTTCAACCACATTGTCTTTTTCCAGGTGATGATTGGTCACCGGTAAGCTGTGAAGGCAGGACGTACAGAGGATATACTCATTAGCCCGCAGGCCAGATTCACATCCATAACAGAGTTTGGGATAAAGAAGGTTAAGGAAATCGTGAAACATTTGTTAACAAATTGGTCTTAGCCTGATTAAAACTCCTAAATTTACAAAACTAAACCGTTAAAAATCATTTGTTATGTCAGACCAGAAGAGTAATAATGCCTTAAAGATCCTTACCGGGGTTTTGGCAGTCGCTTTGGTTGCACTGGGTATTTATACCATTAAATTTTATAATGACGAGAAAGAGAACCGGGAATTGTTACAGCAGGAAAAAGCTGTGATAGAAGGAGAGCTTAACGATTTAATTGTGAAATACGATGAGGCAATCGCTGAAAATGAAGGTCTTGATTCTGAGTTAAATGCAGCGAGAAACAGGATATTAGCCCTGCGCGATTCTGTACAGGTTATGGAAGCCAACCTGGCACTTATCTCACGCTACCGTCGTGAAGTGAGCAATCTTAAAGCCGAAAAGGAACAATTGTTTAGAGTGGTAGACAGTTTGAGCAATCAAAACCAGCGGCTTATTACTGAAATTGACAGTACCAATAACATGCTGCTGGAGAGAACAAGAATTTCTGATTCGCTTCAGGTTCAAACTCAGACTATGGCCTCAAAGATAGATAAGGCTGCTCAACTGAAGTTAAGTAACTTGAGAGGGGAAGGTGTTATTGAAAGAAACAGCGGCAGGCTGGTAGAGAATGACCGTACCCGAAGAGTAGATAAGATTAGGACCTGTTTCACCATTACGCCAAACACACTGGCTGCGGCAGGAGATAAAAATATCTATGTGCAGGTGTACAATCCCAATAACGAACTGGTAGGAGATCAAATTGCCGTGCAGCATGACGGCGGCGTGATGGTCTATAGTGCTGCCACTAAAGTCTACTATGAAAATGAAGAACTTGATGTGTGCCTTTTAGCCAATACAAATCCAGATCGCCTAATTGAAGGTGCTTATAAAGTGCTGGTTTATGAAGGTGCTAATTTGATAGGCGCTACAGGATTTAGTCTCAGGTAAAACAAAAAATTAATTAATCCTACCGCCCTGGCTTGAATCGGGGCGGTTTTTTTATTTTTGCTTTATGGCAAAACAAGAAGACCTTTTTAAAAATGTAATATCCCATGCCAAAGAGTATGGGTATATCTTTGCATCATCCGAGATTTATGACGGCCTTAGCGCAGTCTATGACTACGGTCAAAACGGAGCAGAACTAAAAAAAAATATCAGGGAATACTGGTGGAAAAGCATGGTGCAGCTGCACCAGGAAATAGTAGGCATTGATGCCGCTATTCTCATGCATCCTACTACCTGGAAGGCATCAGGCCACGTTGATGCTTTTAATGATCCTCTTATTGACAATAAAGATTCTAAGAAGCGATACCGGGCCGATGTCCTGGTTGAAGATCATGCTGAAAAAATTCTTCAGAAGGCACAAAAGGAGATCGAAAAAGCGCGCAAACGCTTTGGGGAAGCTTTTGATGAAGAGCAATTTGTTAACACGAATGATCGGGTACAGCGGTATTTATCTGAAAGAAAGGAAATCCTGGAACGTCTTGGCCGCTCCCTTACCAATGAAGATCTAAAGGATGTAAAAGCTTTAATTGAAGAGCTGGACATTGCCGATCCTGAAACCGGATCCAGGAACTGGACCGATGTTAGGCAATTCAACCTTATGTTTGGCACCAAACTGGGAGCTTCTTCTGAAACGGCATCAAACCTCTACCTGAGACCTGAAACCGCTCAGGGAATTTTCGTAAACTTTTCTAATGTTCAGAAAACCGGAAGGATGAAAATTCCATTTGGAATTGCACAAACAGGAAAAGCCTTTAGAAATGAAATAGTCGCAAGGCAGTTCATTTTCAGGATGAGGGAATTCGAGCAAATGGAGATGCAGTATTTTGTAAGGCCGGGAGAAGAGCTTAAATGGTACGAGCACTGGAAAGAGGTGCGTCAAAAATGGCATTTTTCACTGGGTCTTGGGGAAGAGAACTATCGCTTCCACGATCATGATAAACTTGCCCATTACGCCAACGCCGCAACAGATATTGAATTTAGTTTTCCATTTGGTTTCAAGGAACTTGAAGGTATACATTCCCGTACAGATTTTGACCTGAAAGCACATGAAGAATTCTCGGGGCGCAAGCTTCGTTTTTACGATCCTGAACTTAAGGAAAATTATGTGCCTTATGTGATAGAAACTTCAATAGGGCTTGACAGGATGTTCCTGGCTGTACTTTCGGCCTCCCTAAAAGAAGAAGAGCTAAAAGATGGCAGTTCACGTACTGTTCTTAAACTACCTGCAATACTTGCCCCCGTCAAGGCAGCTGTGTTGCCACTGGTGAAAAAAGACGGCTTGCCCGAGCTGGCACAGGAGATCATTGAAGACCTGAAGTGGGATTTCAATGTACAATATGATGAAAAAGATGCTATTGGGCGCAGGTACAGGCGGCAGGATGCTTCGGGTACACCGCTGTGTATTACCGTAGATCACGATTCTCTTGAAGATCGCACGGTGACAGTGAGGTACAGAGATAGCATGGAGCAAAAAAGGATTCCTATTGCTGAGATCTCCAAATTGATCTCAGAAGAGACCGACTTTAAACACTGGATGAAAAAGTAGCTTTTTTCCTATCTAAATATGAGTTAAAAAAAAGAGCAATTCTCTCCGAATTGTTCTTTTTTTTGTTTCTGCTCATCCTAAATCATTACATTTATTGGTCAAAGTTTGCTTTATGCTGAAAAATTATTTTTTTCTTTTTCTCGTTCTGTTCCTGGGGTTCCATGTTTCTGCCCAGGAGAAGGAACTATTAGGCCCAATCTCACAGGGAGTGGCAAAACCATCTTTTTCTGCGCCTCTTTCTGCCAAAGAACTAATCCCGGCCATAAGTGAAAGGAAGGAAGTAAACCCGAAGAACCGCACTGCTAACAGGGTGGTGCCGGGAAAAGGATATCCTAAAGGAGCAGACGCCGCTTTGCAGGAAAAGAAGGGAACTATCCCAGTGAAACAGGCAATCCTTTCTTTTGATGCCGCCAATCTTTTTCATACCCCTACAGATCCTACCGGAGCCGCCGGGCCAAACCACTACGTTAATGCTTACAATTCAGGTTTTTCAGTTTTTGACAAGCAGGGGAATGTACTTTTGCCGCCTACCGATATAGCTTCCCTGGGAGGGGAATTTTCAGGAGAAAGGCTGGGAGATCCCATTGTGCTTTATGATCAATTTGCCGATAGGTTCATTATCACGCAATTTGCCGGCTGCCCTTATAATCCTACCCAGGGTTGCCCGAATAAAGTTGATCCCACCAATGCACTGCTCGTGGCTATTTCGAGAGGCCCGGATCCTGTTAATGACGGATGGTACACTTACAGGTTTGCTACAGGTACTTTTCCCGATTATCCAAAATTCTTTGTTTGGAGTGATGGTTATTATGTCACTACAAATCAGGATTTGGATGACCCGGCAATTAGTGAAGTAGTATTTGTGCTGGAAAGGGAGAAAATGATAAGAGGAGAGGCAGCCAGACATGTGGGCTTTCCACTTCCGGGCGTGAGGAACAACGGCTTTTACAGTCCGGCAGCTTTTAATGCAACCGGTAGTGAACCGCCGCCACCGGGAAATATGCCGGTAATTTATTTTCAGGATGATTCCTGGATGGGAATTAATGTAGATCATCTTAAAATCTGGCTGGTCAATGTAGACTGGAATAACATAGGAAATTCAACCATAAGGGAAGCACAGGAAATAACACCTTCGGAAGGCCTCACTCCTTTTAAAAGCACTTTTGACGGGGGAGGCTTTTCCAATTTATCTCAACCTTTTAATAAACCCGAACTTGATGCCTTACAGGGCGCCCTGATGTATCCAACTTCATTCCGAAGGTTTGCCACTCATAATTCTGTAGTCTTTAACTTTGTGGTAGATGTAGATCCCGGCATTGCAGAACATGCAGGGATAAGGTGGTACGAACTTAGGCAGTATGGGGAAAACCAGGCGTGGGAAATATATCAGGAGGGAACTTATGCGCCCGATGATAGCGACCGCTGGTGTGGAAGCATGAATATCGATAAACATGGAAATATTGGAATGGGATTTACTTTAGTGAACGACAGTCCCGAATCGCCCATACTACCCACTTTAAAATTTACAGGAAGATATTTTAACGATCCGCTCAACAAAATGACGCTACAGGAGGTGACCCTTGTGGAAAGTACTTCAGCTAGTGAAAGTAATAGATATGGAGATTATGCCCATACCAGTATTGACCCTGTTGATAATGAAACATTTTGGTACAATGCAGAATATTTTCAGCCAGGCTCGCGTCTAAACAGGGTGGGCGTGTTTAAACTGGCGCCTCAATTTGCAAAAGATGTTGGGATAACTGCAATCACGTCTCCTGTTTCTTCAAGCCTTACCGCTAGCGAAGACCTCACTGTTACCATAAGGAACTTTGGAACTGAAGCCCAATCGAATTTCCCTGTGATTTTCCAGGTGAACGATGACGAGGTGGTAACGGAAACCTTCAGTGGTACCATTCCTTCAACAGAGCAGGCGGAATTTACTTTTTCAGAAAAAATAGACTTTTCCACTTCCGGAGAAACATACGATCTTTTTGTAAGTACAGCGCTGGAAGGGGATATGAACCCCGAAAATGATTCTTTAAAAGTTGAAATTACTAACCTGCCGCCCAATGATATTGGGGTCACACAAATTGTACATCCCGAAACCGGCTCCAACCTTGCCACTGAAAATATTACTGTAGTAATTGAGAATTTTGGAGGAGAAGCACAAACCGGTTTTGAAGTTGGTTATACGGTAAACGGCGGAACTCCAGTGACCGAAATCGTAAGCGAAACGCTGGAAGTAGATTCTCAGCTCACATATTCTTTCAATAATCCGTATGATTTTTCAGCAAACGGAAGGTACACTATAGTAGCGTCTACTTTTCTCGAAAACGACAGTGATACTGCCAACGATGCGACTGTGGAGACCATTGCTCAACTCGATTGTATTCCCCAGGGTTCTTCCTGTGCCTTTGGAGATGGTATTAACAGCTTTTATTTGGAAGAGATCGTCAATGAAAATATCTATTGTGACGACGGTTACAACAACTTTTTGGGTATTTCTACCAGACTGGACATCACCCGGGAAGTGCACCAGGTAGGAGTGGTGTCTAATAGCAGTAATGAATTTTCTATGTGGATAGATTTTAATGACAACGCCGTTTTTGAGCCTGAAGAGCAACTGGTGAGATCTGGTGACATAACTTCCTCTTCGGCTCCTACAGTATTTGAATTCTCACTTCCCGAAAATGCCACTTTGGGAGAGCATATTCTAAGGGCAAGAGCAGGAGACGTTAGCCCTGGTTACGATGGAAATCTTAATGACCCCTGTAATGTGATGCAATATGGTACTACCGAAGATTATACGGTGGTGCTGGTAGATGGGATCAAAGAATCTGAAATACAGCAGGGAGATTTTGTGATCACTTCTTCCGAAGAAGATATGTTCAGCCTCAATTTTACCACGCCATACCAACGCCCGCTGTGGGTAACCGTGCACGATATGTTGGGGCAAAAACTGGTGGAGGCCATGGTGAAAAAAGGTGCCACAGCCTACAGCTATTCTCTTGATATGTCTTACGCTGCATCGGGAGTTTATCTTGTGCGTATGGGAACGCGAGACGAGGGTAAAGTGAAACGCATTATTGTACAGTAGTTAAAAAAGTCTGACTTCATTCTTTCTAAAGGCCCTTTAAAAATGCTATTTTTGACAGCATAAAATGTAAAGAATGAAAATAATTTCCTACAACGTAAACGGAATTAGAGCTGCCATTAAAAAAGGGTTTATTGACTGGCTGGAATCAACTAACGCCGATGTGGTTTGCCTGCAGGAAATAAAGGCTACCCCAGAGCAGTTTGACCATGAACCTTTTGAGAATTTGGGGTACAAGTACAATTCCTGGTATCCGGCTGTAAAAAAAGGCTATAGCGGTGTTGCTATCTTGAGCAAGGAAGAGCCTAAAAATGTGGTTTTTGGCACCGGGATAGATTACATGGATTTTGAAGGTCGCAATGTGAGGGTAGATTTTGATGATGTTTCGGTAATGAGCCTGTATTTGCCATCGGGAACTAATATTGCTCGCCTCGACCATAAACTGCAGTATATGGCCGATTTTCAGAAGTATATTAATGAATTAAAGCAGGAAATTCCGAATCTCGTGATTTGTGGAGATTACAATATTTGTCATGAAGAAATAGATATTCACGATCCTGTACGGCTTAAAAATACCTCCGGATTTTTACCGGTAGAAAGGGAATGGATAGGCAATTTTATAAAGAGTGGGTTTGTAGATTCCTTCAGGCACTTTAATTCTGAACCCGGGCATTACTCGTGGTGGAGCTACCGTGCCGGTGCCCGTGGAAACAACAAAGGATGGAGAATTGACTATAACATGGTGAGCGAACCGCTAAAAGACAGGTTGAAGCGAGCCGTTATTTTACCCGATGCACAACATAGCGACCACTGTCCCGTTCTTCTTGAATTAGATTAAACCAAACCCCTATTTTATGAAAAAAAATCTCTTATTCGCTCTTTTGAGCAGCTCGGTTTTACTTTCTTCCTGTGTTTCTTCAAAAGTGTACAAAGACCTTGAAGACAGGCATGCGCAATTACAGGAAGATAACAGTGAACTTTCCAGGGAATTTGATGATCTGGAAGCCCGGTTCCGCCAAAACGAAAATGATCTTGCAGCTTTACAGGCACAATATGAACAAACTAAAGCTGAAAGAGACAGGTTACAGGAGGAGTACAATAGTACCAAAACAAGCTATGAGAAACTTAAAGCCTCTTATGATGCTCTTGAAGCAAACAGCTCTTCGGCCCTCGCAGAAAACTCCCGAAGAAATCGTGAGCTTTTAGCCGAGCTTGATGCTAAAGAAGAAGCTTTGCTTCAGGAAAAGAACAGGTTAGAAAAACTGCAGAAAGATCTTGCGGCCCGCTCTAAGCGTGTGGATGAACTGGAGAGTATGATCGCTGCAAAAGACGCCAAAATGAATGCTCTCAAAAATGCCATTTCCAAGGCGCTTGTGAATTTTGAAGGGAAAGGCCTTACCGTAGAGCAGAGAGATGGGAAAGTATATGTTTCTATGGAAAATAAACTCCTGTTCAACTCCGGTAGCTGGGCCGTGGGAGCAGAGGGAAGAAAGGCGGTACAACAACTGGCTTCTGTACTGGCTGAAAATCCCGATATCGCTGTTCTTATCGAAGGGCACACAGATAATGTTCCTTACAAAGGGAGTGGCCAGCTTACCAATAACTGGGACCTTTCTACAAAACGTGCTACGGCTATAGTTGAGCTTTTACTGGAGAATTCAGGGATCAATGCTGAAAACCTTACCGCTGCCGGAAGGGGAGAATACGCGCCTGTAGCTTCAAATGACACTGCCGAAGGCCGTGCAAAGAACCGCAGGATTGAGGTGATCCTCACTCCGAAGCTTGATGAAATTAACAGGCTGCTCCAGGAGCCGGAATTCGAATAATTAAACTTTTTACAATGGTGACGCCAGGCTTTTATGGATGAAGAAATTTTCATCTTTAAGCCTGGTGTGATACCAGTCGGTCGTTTCCCCAAGAAACTGTAGTGTGTCATTTGTGTTGGCGCGGCTGCCAATTTCAGCTTTAGTTGAAGGCCCTTTTCTCAGGTTAGCCGTACCGGTTGCCCGCAGGAATGTCTTATTAAACTTCGGAATAAATTCGTTGGGAGGCGAGGGTTTAAAAACGTAGGGTAATGGATCCTGTGCGCCTCTATAGCCTTTATAAATGCCGAAATGCAGGTGCGGCGGAGTGGTGCGTGCATTGCCGTATTACCTACTAGACCCAGGGTGTCACCCACTTTTACCCGCATTCCGGGACGGGCAATAATGCTGTCCAAATGTGCATAATACAGGGAATTTCCCCGCTTGGTATCGCGCAGCCAGACTTGTTTTCCGCCCAGGCCTTTGTTCCCGGTTGAAGATACTCTGCCCGAAGTGGCTGCAACCACAGGCGTACCCCTGGGGGCAAAAATGTCAATTCCTTCATGGCTTCTTCGGCCTCCGTCTCTCGTGGCGCCCCACATACTCTGTACTGCGGTGTTGCCTCTATTGGCTACCGGAAAGGAATAAACAGGCTCTGTAAATATCTTTATTGAAAATGCTGAAGTGGAATTGATTTCAGGCTGAAGCAGGATCTTATATATTCCGGGTTGTTCTGTTTCAAACTGAATTTCAGTGTCTCCAAAATCGGCCGATTTCACGTGCTCGTAACTCGCTACCGAATCTGTTTTCTGCCGGTATAGATCTATAAAGACAAGTGGGTTCAGGGAATCTGTTTGTACCTGTGTGCGCAGCTGCTCTCCTGGATTCAGGGAAATATTGTAGGTGTAGATTTGATTTTTCGGGGCTGTAAACTTGCCTGCTTCAAAATAAGGGGGCGTAACAGTTATACTGTCAAAAAGGGCATTTTCGAAAGTCTTTTTCCACTGGCCATAGGCCGCCGGGTCACTGTCAAAATCCCGCTCATACTGTTCTCTTGCTGTTGGTGTGGTAAATAAATCCCTGGCTTTGTTCATTTTTGAACAGGAGATTACCAGGGAAAATAAAGCCAGTAGCGCTGTAAAATGTGTTACAAAGTTCCTCACGCCCTTAAAATGCAGAAACTGTGCCATGCAAAAGTCTAAAGAGCCGGGGTGAAAATGCCATTTTTGACACCTTAGGTTTTCAGAAGAAAAGCTTCATGATCTTATTTGTCTGCCGGTCGTTCCCCACCATGTAGGGATGACTTCCGGTAACTTCAAACTTATTTTTCAGGTAGAAATTGAGGCCACGATGGTTATGCTCCCAAACTCCCAGCCATAAATACCTCATTTTTCGCTGAATGGCCATTTCTATCACGTTATCCAGGATCTTCTGTCCTATTTTTTGATTCTGAAACTCCTTCCTGATATAAATCCGCTCCAGTTCCATAGCGTCTTCGTCTTTAAATTCGGTTTGAGCGTCACCTAAATTGATCTTGAAGTAACCCGCGGTTTCGCCCTCCAGTTATACAAAGTAAAACTCTGAAAGCGGGTTGTGTAGTTCGGTTTTGAGCTGCTCTTCGTTAAAAGCACTATCGAGATAGGCCTGGAGATCTTCAGCATTGTTCTGGTCTCCAAAGGCATCGGTAAAGGTGCTTCGGCTTAACGCTTTTAGCTCCTGAAGATGTGCTGAAGAAAGCTTCTCAAAAATGACATTTTTGGGTGGCATAGTTAAGTTTTTCAGCAAAAGATAAGACTTTTTTATCCGAAGAGAAAGCTCACAACATCTTCCACTTTTGAAGCTTTTTGAATTTTTATTCCGAAGTTATTCTTCGGAAATTTATTTTGGGAAGAAACCACGATACTGCTGAAGCCCAGTTTTTCGGCTTCAAGAATGCGTTGCTCGACCCTGGTTACCGGCCTAACTTCGCCTGCCAGACCAATTTCGGCTGCAAAACTGATGTCTTTGGGCACGGCAATATCTTCGTTTGAAGAGAGAATTGCGGCAACTACAGCTAGATCGAGTGCAGGGTCATCAACTGAAATTCCGCCGGTAATATTCAGGAAGACGTCTTTAGCACCCAGCCTGAAACCTGCCCTTTTCTCGAGAACCGCCAGCAACATATTGAGCCGCTTGGCATTGTAGCCTGTCGCTGAACGTTGCGGAGTGCCATAAACCGCCGAACTCACCAGCGCCTGCACTTCTATCATCAAAGGCCGCATGCCTTCAAGAGTGGCAGCAATAGCGGTGCCGCTCAGGTCTTCTTCATTTTTGGAAATAAGGATTTCAGAAGGATTACTCACTTCCCTAAGACCATTCCCCTGCATTTCATAAATTCCCAGTTCATTGGTGGAGCCAAAACGGTTTTTATGCGCTCTTAAAATCCTGTAAACGTGATTGCGATCGCCTTCAAACTGTAGCACCGTGTCAACCATGTGCTCAAGGACTTTTGGCCCCGCAATGCTTCCTTCTTTGGTGATATGGCCAATAAGAATAACCGGTGTAGCCGTTTCTTTCGCAAATTTTATAAGCTCGGCAGTGCATTCGCGAATTTGGGAAATGCTACCGGGGCCGCTTTCAATGTAATCGGTTTGAAGGGTTTGAATGGAATCAATGATGACGATTTCGGGCTGCAGCTTTTCTATTTGCTGAAAAATGTTTTGGGTCTTTGTTTCTGTAAGAATGAAGCAGTTGTCGGAATCTGGGTTGATACGTTGCGCCCGAAGCTTAATTTGCTGCTGACTCTCTTCGCCAGAAACGTACAGGGTTTTGTAAGATAAATTAAGGGAGATTTGAAGCAGCAGCGTACTTTTTCCTATTCCGGGTTCCCCGCCCAAAAGGGTAAGAGATCCGGGAACTATGCCGCCGCCCAGCACCCTGTCCAGTTCCTGATTATTGGTTTTGAGCCGCTCTTCTTTAGATACCTCAATTTCAGAAATCCGCAGCGGTTTTGCTATTTTTCGAACCCCCGGGGCAGCTTCACTACTCCAGGATTTTTTTTCGGTTTTTTGTACTACTTCTTCAACCAGTGTATTCCACTCGCGACAGGAATTGCACTGGCCCTGCCACTTGCTGTGTTGTGCGCCACAGTTTTGGCAGTAATACAGGGTCTTCGATTTAGCCATTGATGAGTTGCTTCAAATGAGCTGCTAATAACCGAAATCTTGTTTAATTAGGTCGGCTTTTTTCAGCATAAAATCAACCGTAATAAAGGCTACTTCTTCTTTCCCATAAGCACTTTGGTAAGTTTTCATAGCTTTTTTAGGTCGCCCATTGGCCTCATAAGATCGGGCGAGGTAATAATTGGCCAGCGCCATGTTAGGATATTGTTTTTGGGCGAGTTCACCGAGTTTTTCCAGTTCATCCCACTGCTCACGGTACTCTAAAGCCTTACCAATAGCGAGATAATCATTTATTCTTACGGGTTTTTGAATACCAAAATTTCCTTCAATGAGGCTGTATTTTTCAAGGAGATATTCGAAAGCTGAACCTTCAAGGGCGATCACCTTATCGTAGTCTTCAAGGCTTATAGGTTTATATGTTTGAAAAATGTGCTCCAGGGCCCGTGGTATCGCATTTGCAATTAATGTGTAATGATTGGCAGCTTCAAAACTCTCAAAATCGTAATGCAGATTCTTATTTTCTATCACAGCCAGTTGTTGATCAAAGGCGGTCACCTGTTTTTTGAGGTCGGGGACGTCATTGGAGCCTGTTGCGAGGTAGTACCAGCAAGGCGCTTCGGCTTTTGAAAGAGATTGTGCGATCCTGTTGCTCATTTCGGGAGCCAAATCAGGGCTTAAATTGATGTAAGCCTTGAAGAGTGGATTTGGTTTGAAGAGGTAGTAGTTGATGAAATTTGAAGTAATGTCGTGTCCTGCAATTGCCGTAAACCTCGAAGTACGGTAGTTGTTGTCAATAAAAGGGAGCAGTTCCATACCCAAAAATTCAAAGAACTGGGCGCCTTTTTTCTCGGGAAGAAAATTCTTGGGGTCATAGGAGCAGTCATCATGCCTGCTGCGCACCTGGTTTACGCCTACTACGATGGTTTCGGGAATTTCATCCCAGTAAGAATAGTAATCGACGTTCCCTGCCATAGGTTCGAAAAGATAGTCTCCGTCAAGAACTATGATCACCGGGTAAATTTTATCGGTATTCTGGTCGTAATTGCGGGGTAACTGAATTTTAAGTTCCCTTTGTTCTCCAAGTTTTGAAGAATTAATGGTCTTGTAAATGGTTTGTGAAAAACTTAACTGGACTATTAAAAACAGGCAGGCTAAAATGTATAATTTCTTCATATGCAGTAGGTTTGTTTCCTAAGGCAATATAAAATTTTATTTCTTCTGATTGTAAATTGGAAGAAATAAGAAGGAAAGTCCGCCGAGAATAACTACCATAAGGGTTTGTGATCCCCACATGATCCATCCAAAGGCTTCCCCGGCCTGTTGATTGATCCCAAAAAGAAGCAGGACAGCACCCATTGCTATGGGATAAACCCCTATTCCTCCATTAGTTGTGGTAATAGCAAAGGAGCCGGCAATAAAGGCAGCCATGAAGCCTGCCAGAGACAGCGAATTAGTTTCTGGAATAGCATATTTGATGACGTAGAACATCAACAGGTACATGGTCCAGATAAAAAGGGTGTGAAGAAGGAATTTTTTTTTCTTTTTCATCCTAACAATACTGCGCATTCCTTCAAGTAATCCCCGTGCAAAATCTCTTATTTTGATCATTAAAGGGTGATTAGAGCGCCGCACCAGGTTGAGAAAAAAGACACCAATAATGATAAGCACAAGCAGTATCCCCATAGAGAGGAAAGGGTTGATGTTGTTGTTTTCGAAATAATTGATAAGGTTTTCGGTTTGAATGAGGAAGCCGAAGGTGGTGATGAGCAGCACCATTGCCAAATCGGCTATTCTTTCTGAAACTATGGTTCCAAAAGCTTTATCAAAAGGAACATTTTCATAGGTAGAAATAGTTGCCCCACGCAATACTTCACCAGATCTTGGTACACCCAGATTTGCGAGATAACCTCCCATTACAGCCATAAAACTGTTGGCCAGCCGGGGCTTGTATCCTAAAGGTTCCAGAAGATACTTCCAGCGATAGGCACGGGAAAGGTGAGATAGTATTCCGCAGAAAACACTTAAAAAAACCCATTTTAGGTCGGCAAGGAGAATGTTGTTCCATAGTTCCTGCCGCTCCAGGGGAGTTGCGCTGCTAAGGGAATACCATATCAAAAAGATACCCAGTAACAGGGGAAGAAAAGTTTTCGATAACCTGAAAATTTTTTTCTTCAAGAGTTAATTGAGGAGATTGGTTTCTTCGTTAGGGAATACGAGAGAGGGCTTAAAACTTTTAGCTTCTTCAATATCCATAATAGCATAGGTGATAAGAATAAGGATATCTCCTTTTGCTACTTTGCGGGCCGCAGCACCGTTAAGGGTGATCTCGCCACTGTTACGGGGCCCCGGAATTGCATAGGTTTCAAGTCTTTCACCGTTGTTATTGTTAACGATTTGCACTTTTTCACCTTCAATGATATTGGCTGCGTCCATAAGATCTTCATCAATAGTAATACTGCCAATGTAGTTAAGATCTGCACCGGTTACTTTTACGCGATGAATTTTTGATTTTACAACGTGGATTTGCATACTGCTAATTTAAAGCTATATTATCAATTAACCTGATGTCGCCAGAATAGGCGGCAATAAAGGCGCGATACTTCTTTGTCATATCTTCTTCCTGTACACTCAACAGGTTGTCTGCATTGGCTATTTCAAAATATTCCAGAAGCAGGTCGGGTTGAGATTCGAACTGGTTAGACACCCAGGTGGTAATCTCTTTAGCACTTTTTGTGCCAAAATCCTCCTTCACTTTTTGCAGAATCTCGTAAATGAATGCAGCCTTTTGTCGTTCTCCGGCGCTTAACCTTTCATTGCGGGAACTTCGGGCCAATCCGTTCTTTTCCCGGTAGATAGGGCAGCCTATCACTTCAACATTCAATCCCTGTTTTTCTACCAGTTTCTTTATAATTTGTAATTGCTGGTAGTCTTTTTCTCCAAAAAAGGCTTTATCGGGCTCTACCATTTCAAATAACCTTTTAACGATGGTTCCTACCCCGTTAAAATGGCCACTCCTGTACTTTCCTTCCATTTGATATTCCAGCCCGTCAAAGGAAAATTCTTCCGAAGAAATGCTGTCGCCATACATTTCGGATGCTGTGGGGGAAAAGACAATTACATCATCGCTCAACTGTTTTATGAGCTCCACATCCTTCTCGAGTGTGCGCGGATATTTTTGAAGATCCTCGGGGTTATTAAATTGCGTGGGATTGACAAAAATACTTACAACTACCTTATCACAAGTAGAAAGGGCCTGTTCAATTAGAGAGAGGTGACCCTCGTGTAATGCTCCCATGGTGGGAACAAAACCTATACTGTGCCGGTCATTTTTTAAGGCTCTAACCAGCTTCCTGAGAGCTTCCTTCTCCTTTAAAATCTGCATCTTATTCCAAAATTAAGGGCCTGCAAACTTAATATAATACTGGCAATCTGCATAAAATTTTGTATTTTTGCGTGTTTTTATTTTACAACAGCATTAAAGTGATCCTATGAAAGATAAGAGGATATTGTACGTATCATCTGAAGTTATTCCCTACTTGCCCGAAACCGAAATTTCATCTATGTCTTTTGAAGCCCCCCGAATGGTTAACAACCAGGGAGGTCAAATTCGCATATTTATGCCCCGGTTTGGGAACATCAATGAGAGAAGGCATCAGCTTCATGAGGTCATTAGACTTTCTGGAATGAACCTGGTTATCAACGACCTTGATATGCCACTAATTATTAAAGTAGCATCTATTCCCAAAGAGAGAATGCAGGTGTACTTTATAGACAACGAAGATTATTTTAAAAGAAAGGCTACACTTACAGATGAAGAGGGGAACCTTTTTCCCGATAATGATGAAAGAGCCATTTTCTTCGCGAAAGGAGTGATTGAAACTGTTAAAAAACTCAACTGGTCACCAGATGTTATACATGTGAATGGATGGTTGTCTTCCTTGCTGCCACTATATCTTCGCAACTATTATGGCAACGAGCCTTTGTTCAATGAAGCAAAAATTGTGACCTCTGTATACAATCAGGACTTTGATGGAACGTTAGATAATCAAATGTATAAGAAAGTATTATTTGATGGTCTTGAAAACGAACAGGTGAAACACCTTAAGAAACCCTCTTACGTGAATATAATGAAAACAGCCGTAGATAATTCTGATGCTGTTGTTATCGCCGGAGATAATATTCCCGATGAGTTAAAGAAATATTTGAGTAAACTTAACAAGCCGGTATTAGGTTATAAGAACCGCGAAGAATTTGCCCAGGCTTATCAGGAATTTTATACCACAAAGGTGCTATCATAATTAGAAAAAAAATCAATGAATTTAAAGAATATAATGTTGAAAACAACAACAGTTTTGGCTGTTGTTGTTTTGTTTGGAGCTTGTGAAGATGATTTTCAAACTCTTGGGAGTGATGTAATTGGAGAACCCGGTTTTGATGCCAGTGTCTATGACGAAACATTGATCTCTGCACATTCTTACGATCTTCCTCCTGTACAAACCAACAGTTTGCCTCTTAACCTTCTTGGGGTTTATACCGATAATGTTTTTGGAACACAGGAAGCAAGCGTGCTGTCTAACCTCGAACTTAGCTCATTGGATCCTTCTTTTGGGACCGATCCTGTGGTTGACAGTGTGGTGCTTACTATTCCTTATCTTTCTCATGAAGTACTTAAGAATGACAAGGTGGAATATGTTCTCGATTCTGTTTACGGAAGCACCCCCATCAGGCTCTCAGTTTACGAATCTGGTTACTTTCTGAATAATTACGATCCCGACACAAATTTTGAGCAAACCCAGAAGTATTATTCCAATCTGGAGCCAAAGATCATGAACAACATCAATCCGGAGCCAATTTACGAGAGGGATAATTTTATTCCTTCTTCCAAAGGCTATTTGGAGTATAGTGTTGATGCTATGGGGGTTGCAGATACTGTGGTTATGGCTCCGGCTTTAAGGTTGAAGCTGAAAAACGATTTCTTCCAGAAGAAGATTCTTGACAAGGCAGGTAGTTCAGTTTTGCTTAATCAGGATAACTTCAGGAACTACTTTAGGGGGCTTTATTTAAAAGCTGATAAAGTAGGCGCCGGTGGTACGATGATGCTACTTAATCTACTTGATTCAGATGCCGGAATTACTATTTACTACAAGACAAAAATAGTTGATGGGAATGATTCCGACGATGATGGAGACAGGGAGGAACTTATTGAAGGAAGAAGAGCTTTTAGTTTAGACTTTGGCGGAGTGCGCGTAAATACTTTTCAGCAGGAAGCGTCACAGTATGACGACCAGAATCTCTACCTTAAAGGTGGGGAAGGTTCTATGGCGGTCATAGACCTTTTCTCTGGCCCCGATGCTAATAACGATGGGGTTTCAGATGAACTTGAAGCGCTAAGGGAGAATAACTGGCTCATAAATGAAGCACATCTCGATTTCTTTGTGAATAGAGATTACATTAGCGATGTAGATGAGGCCGAGAGGGTCTATCTTTATGATTTAAAGAATAATACTATATTGGCCGATTATATTTTGGATGCAAACGGGCAGCCAAACGGCATGGCTTCAGTTTCAAACCGTCGCCATCTCGAACCATTAGAAAGAGATGAAGATGGGAAAGGAATAAGTTACAAGATCAGGATTACCCGATATGTAGATCAGCTTTTAAATCAGGATTCTACAAATGTTAAGCTGGGGCTGGTAATAACACAAAATGTAAATTTAATTTCGACATACAAAGTATTGCCTTCGGCTAATCCTGAAGTGGATAGAGTTCCGGGGGGTGCTTTAATAACACCAGAGGCTACTGTTCTTTATGGCCCGGATGCACAGAATGAGGATAAGCGCCTCAAACTGAAGATTTATTATACAGAACCAAAGAATTAGAATATGTGTGGGATAGTAGGATATATTGGTCACAGAGAAGCATATCCAATTGTATTGAAAGGACTTCAAAGACTGGAGTACAGGGGGTATGATAGTGCGGGGATAGCACTGTATGATGACAAAAATTTAAAAGTAAGTAAGACAAAGGGAAAGGTAGCCGATCTTAAGGCGAAGATGGAGAGTGAACTCGATAGTACTTCGGGTACACTTGGCATTGGTCACACCAGGTGGGCAACTCACGGTGTACCTAATGATGTCAATTCCCATCCTCATCTTTCAAATTCCGGAGATCTTGTGATCATCCATAACGGGATTATTGAAAATTATGAGAGTCTTAAAAAAGAATTGACCAAGCGCGGATACAAATTTGAGTCTGATACCGATACCGAGGTTTTGGTGAATCTTATTGAAGATGTTATTGCCAAAGAAGGGGTCAAGCTTGGTAAAGCTGTGCAAATTGCACTTAACCAAACTGTGGGGGCTTATGCCATAGCTGTTTTTGACAAGAAAAAGCCCAATGAAATTGTGGTGGCTCGTTTAGGAAGTCCGCTTGCGATTGGCGTTGGGAAAGATGAGTATTTCATAGCTTCAGATGCCTCTCCGTTTATTGAATTTACCAATAATGCAATTTACCTTGAAGATGGTGAAATGGCTGTGGTAAGACGCGACAAAGGAGTAAAGGTGAGAAAGATCCATGATGATTCCCTGGTCGATCCTTATATTCAGGAGTTGCAGCTCAACCTGGAGCAGATCGAAAAGAACAATTTTGATCACTTTATGCTCAAGGAGATCTATGAGCAACCCAATGCAATAAAAGATACCTACCGCGGAAGGTTGCATGCAGAAGAAGGTATTATTCGCATGGCCGGGATAGATGATAACCTTGAGCGTTTTCTCAATGCACGCCGAATTATTATTGTGGCTTGTGGTACCTCGTGGCATGCCGGGCTGGTAGCCGAGTACATTTTTGAAGATCTGGCGCGCATTCCTGTTGAAGTAGAATATGCTTCAGAATTTAGATACCGTAATCCCATTATCAATTCAGATGATGTTGTGATCGCTATTTCCCAAAGTGGGGAAACAGCCGATACTATGGCGGCTATTAAGCTTGCCAAAGAAAAAGGAGCTTTTGTGTTTGGGGTTTGTAACGTGGTTGGATCTTCCATTTCAAGAGAGACCAACGCGGGTGCTTATACTCACGCAGGTCCCGAAATTGGTGTGGCTTCAACAAAGGCTTTTACTACACAAATCACCGTACTTACCTTGATCGCTTTAAAGCTTGCTAAGGCAAAAGGAAGTATGTCGAATACCGATTTCCATATGCATCTGCAGGAGCTCGAAACTATTCCTCAAAAAATAGAGATCGCGCTACAGGGGAATGATCATATAAAAGAAGTTGCTTTCAAGTACAAAGATGCGCGCAACTGCCTGTATCTTGGACGTGGGTTTAACTTCCCCGTTGCTTTGGAAGGAGCTTTAAAACTTAAGGAGATCTCCTATATTCATGCTGAAGGTTATCCTGCTGCCGAAATGAAACACGGCCCTATTGCCCTTATTGATGAAGAGATGCCTGTAGTGGTGATCGCTACCCGAAAAGGACATTATGAAAAGGTGGTAAGCAATATTCAGGAAATAAAATCCAGACAGGGTAAAATAATCGGGATAGTTACTGAAGGAGATACCAGTGTGCGTGATCTTGCCGATTACGTGATCGAAGTACCCGATACTATCGAGTCGCTTACACCGCTCATTACCACGATTCCGTTGCAGTTACTTTCTTATCACATCGCAGTAATGCTTGGTAAGAACGTAGACCAGCCAAGAAACCTTGCAAAATCGGTTACAGTAGAATAAAATTTTATTGCTGAAGTTTTTTACTTCGGAAAGATCCAGATAGCGCTTTAGTGAAAAAGTTATTATTTCTCTTAGAGACTTTTATACAAAAAAACTATCTTTGCAGCCTGAAAAAGACAGCGGCTTTTTATGAAGATTTAAAAGTTGCTACTGGTTCTTTTTTAGGTATTTATAAAAACTCAATATTAAAGGAATAGATAATGTCTAAAGTTACAGGTAAAGTTGCACAGGTTATCGGCCCTGTTGTTGACGTTAAGTTTGACACAGAGAATGCTGAATTGCCAAGGATCTATGATTCACTTGAAATTACCAGGAAAGATGGATCTGTATTGGTTCTTGAGGTTCAATCTCACATTGGAGAAGAAACAGTAAGAACAGTTTCTATGGATTCTACCGATGGTTTGAGCCGGGGGGTTGAGGTGCTTGCAACTGGAGCGCCTATCCAGATGCCAATTGGTAAGGAAGTTTTTGGTCGTTTGTTCAACGTGATTGGTGATGCTATTGACGGTCTTGGTAATATACCTAAAGCCGCAGAGAAAGGTTTGCCAATTCACAGAGAGGCTCCAAAATTTGAAGATCTATCTGTTTCTACTGAAGTTTTATTTACCGGGATCAAGGTTATTGACCTTATTGAGCCTTACGCAAAAGGAGGTAAAATTGGCCTTTTTGGAGGTGCAGGGGTTGGTAAGACAGTACTTATCCAGGAGTTGATCAACAACATTGCAAAAGGTCACGGTGGTCTTTCGGTATTCGCCGGGGTTGGTGAAAGAACCAGAGAAGGGAATGACCTTTTGAGAGAGATGCTTGAATCTGGAATTATTAGATATGGAGAAGACTTTATGCATTCTATGGAAGAAGGCGGATGGGATCTTCAAAAAGTAGATAAAAATGCTCTTTTAGAGTCTAAAGCTACCTTCGTGTTCGGGCAAATGAACGAACCTCCAGGGGCACGTGCTCGTGTGGCTCTTTCGGGTCTTACCATTGCTGAATACTTCCGTGATGGAGCAGGAGAAGGGCAGGGGAAAGACGTACTTTTCTTCGTAGATAACATCTTCCGATTCACCCAGGCAGGTTCTGAGGTGTCTGCACTTCTTGGACGTATGCCATCTGCGGTAGGGTACCAGCCTACACTTGCAACCGAGATGGGTGCGATGCAGGAGCGTATTACTTCTACCAAAAATGGATCTATTACCTCTGTACAGGCGGTTTACGTGCCAGCAGATGACTTGACAGACCCGGCACCGGCTACGACCTTTGCCCACCTTGATGCAACAACTGTACTTTCACGTAAGATTGCCGAGCTTGGTATCTACCCTGCGGTAGATCCTCTTGACTCTACTTCACGTATCCTTACAGCTGACATTCTTGGTGCCGATCATTATAATTGTGCTCAGAGAGTAAAAGAGTTACTACAGAGATATAAAGAACTTCAGGATATCATCGCCATTCTTGGTATGGAAGAACTTTCTGAAGAAGATAAACTGGCCGTGTCACGCGCAAGAAGGGTGCAGCGTTTCCTTTCTCAGCCGTTCCACGTAGCCGAGCAGTTTACAGGTCTTAAAGGAGTACTTGTAGACATTAAAGACACCATCAAAGGATTCAACATGATCATGGATGGAGAGCTTGATCACCTGCCTGAAGCTGCCTTTAACCTTAAAGGTACTATCGAAGAGGCTATCGAAGCCGGTGAGAAAATGTTAGCTGAAGCATAAGCGGAGAAATCCCAATACACAAATTCCAAATTCCAAAAGAACAAGCTCTTGGAATTTGGGATTTGAAATTTGTAATTTAGATAATTATGTATTTAGAAATAGTTACTCCTGAAGCGGTTTTGCTTAGTGCAGAAGTTGATTCTGTGAGTGTGCCGGGAGTTGAAGGGCAGTTCCAGATGTTGAACAACCACGCCCCCATAGTTTCGGTGCTTTCAAAAGGGGAGATCAAAGTATTTACCCATTCTCATCCTGTAAATTCTGAAGATCTTGCCAAAAGCTTCAAAAGAGATGCAACTGACAGTAAGATCCTAATTCTTCCTGTAGAAGGTGGAGTGGTAGAGATGAAAGATAATAAGGTCATCGTTCTGGCTGACTAAGCTGAAAAGAAATATATTTTAAAAAACCCGTTGTGAAAACAACGGTTTTTTTGTTTGTAAAAAAATAAAAACTCTGCTAGAGTATGCCGCTCCTCTGGAGCTCAATTTTCGAAGAGCCCTTGATTTGCTAAAAATATGTCGCTCCTCCGGAGCTTTGAGGCATTTTTGGGCTAAAGCCGAGATGAAAATTTTTCATATGCTGCAGATGGTGTGCCGCTCCTCCGGAGCTTAGGATAATGGTATGCCGTTCCTCTGAAGTTCCTTTTTTAAAAGATGATTCTTCTATGAATATGTCGCTCCTCCGGAGCTTAGGAGCATCCTTTGGTTAAAGCCCTTTTTAAGGAATTTTTCTTTATCCTCCGGCTTCAGCCGGAGGATATCTATGTTTATTAGTCTGCGGCGAATCCGAAGAAGTTTGGAAATTGAGCCTCCGAGAGGCGGCATATTTATTCTAGAAGAGCAATCCGCTAATAAAAGAGCTCCAGAGGAGCGACATTCCTCATAATAAACTGTCCCGGGCTTCAGTCCGGGGCAAAATTAAATTGAGGTGTAAGGTCTTTAGCCCAGACTTTTCTGTAGAACCAAGCTATAGGTCAAAATTTAATTGTCAACAGCTTAAAATTTTATTTTGCTGACAACCACGCCTTTCTGGCTTTTACAGCTTCAGGAGATGCATCTTTATCTATGGAAATTTCAAAAGTAGGATCAGCTTCTAAAATGACATTTTTGAGCATCTTTTTTCCGAAGCGTTCAATTTCAAGTTTTAGCTGCTCTCCCGGTTTATACTGCCCGAATTCATCTTCCCGGGAGCTATCTGCTTTGGGAGTGGTGCCGTTTACAGATAAAATCCTGTCGCCAATATCGAGTCCGGCCTTGTAGGCGGGAGCATTTTTCTTCGGATTGCTGTTTATGTAAAAACCTTCATCATCCTTTTGAACTGAGGCTCCAAAAAAGGCATTTTTGGAATCCCTTTTTAGAAGGAGTCCAACTTCAGCAAGTAGTTGTTCATAATTTGGCATTTCGCTGTTGTAGATGTACTTTCCGAAGTAATCTTCAGCAAAATCACTTCCTGCGTATGCGGCAAGCAGATTCTGAAGGTCTTCCAGCTCATACGGAATTTCGGGTTCGCCGTATTTTTCCCAAACCAGTTGCATAAAAGCATCAAGATTTTGCCCTTTTTGACGCAGCTGTAAATCGAGAGCCAGGCCGAGCATGCTTCCGTAGGAATAGTAGGAGATAAAAGTATTTTCACGATTTACGGGATCAATGGAAGCCGCTGCATCTACAAACGGCGCCTGATAGCTCATTTCTACCGGGTTAAAATATGCTCTTGCAGGAGAATTCCAAACGTAATTGAAGGTGCCGTTGAGGCCTTTGGCATAAGCTTCAGGAGTGATTATTCCTGCGCGGGTAAGGGTGAGCCCAGTGTAATAACTGGTGAATCCTTCGGCAAACCATAGGAGGCCGCTCATGTTGGCTTCAGTAAAATCGAAAGGTTCAAGAGATTGGGGCCGTATCCTTTCCACATTCCAGGCGTGAAAGAACTCATGTGCTACGGTGCCAATATTGCTATCCATACCGCCTTCGGCCAGGCTTGATGTACTGGTTAAGACGGTGCTGTTCCTGTGTTCCATGCCGTCGCCAGATACCTGTGGCATATAACAGGCCAGGAAAGTATATTTTTTAAAGTCAAATTCTGGTAACTCTCCAAAAATGGCTTTTTGCTGTCTTACTATTTCTTTGGTCTTTTCCCAGTATTCATTAAACTCCTGCGGCGTTCCCGGGTGGTGCAGGGTGAATTTTATCACCTGCCCGTTAATTTCAAATTCCCTGCTGTCAAAATTGCTGATTTCGGTAGGGCTATCCATGAAGTAATAAAGATCTGGAGCATAATATGTGTTGCTGTCAATTTGCTTCAGCTGGGTTGCGATCTTCCAATCAGGAAATTGTTGGGTGTCAAAAATGACTTCTACAGGCCTTTGCTTCAGGGATTCTGAATACATAAAAGTGGCGGGAATATTAAGGTGCGCGTGGGTTTGGTCAATTTGGGTATAAGTTCCATCGGCGCGGTTTCCGAAGAGAATATATTCAAGATTTACAAGTCCGTCGTGACCTGTAATAATCCAGGAGTAGGGATCGGGTCTTAAAATCTCCAGTTGTTCCCCTTTAGAGTTTGTTGCCTTTACCTCGTAGACATTTTTTGCGAATTCGTGCAGGGCATAACGGCCGGGAGAGGTGCGGCTCATTCGCACGGTAAGGTTATCCTGCTCAAGATCGGGAAATGAAATTTTGACGTTGGCTTCGTGGTGTTCTGCATTTTCAAATGAAATACGGTAGGTGTTTTTCTGAGCAAAACAAACGGAAGTTGCAAGGAGAAAAAGGATAAGGATACGCATAGAAAAAATTTTGTCTGAAAATAGAAAAATTTGGGGAGACTGCTGCTCCTGAAGGAATTATCTGTAGCTTGAAGAGCAGCAGATCTTTTGTAGTTTGAAAGTACCTGAGTTTCAGAATGAAAAATTCTGCTGCAGAAGCTGTTTTAGTTCCCGGAATTAAATAAAAGACAACTTCGTCGACATTTTTTGTGCATAAATCTCACAATTTTTTGAAATTCGGTACTCGTAAAAAGCGTCAATGGGTTTAAATCCTCAGTTTTTCCTGCTATATTTGTCTTTCCAGTTATTTGAACGTTCCCTATGCTTTCAGCTATACTTTTAGGTTTTATCTTTTCCATTTTTCTGGTCTTTGCCGGAAAATATTTCAAAGGTAAACTTGCTGTACTTTCATCACTCGTTCCGCTGGTGTTGTTCCTGTACTTTCTTTCTTTTATCCCACAGGTAGCCAATGGCGAGGTGATAAGGGCCAATTACGAGTGGGTGCCAAGTTTGGGGCTCAATCTCGACTTTGCTCTCGATGGGCTTTCCCTGCTGTTTTCACTTTTAATTACAGGAATTGGTTTCCTGGTTTTTGCCTATACCGCGGCCTACTTAAAGGGGCATGATTACCTGGACAGGTTTTACGGCTATCTTGGTATGTTTATGGGTGCCATGCTGGGCCTTGTTTTGAGCGACAACCTACTCTCAATGTTTATCTTTTGGGAGTTGACAAGTATAAGTTCCTTTTTTCTTATTGGGTTTAATAATACAAGTGAAGCCTCCCGAAAGTCGGCTGTGCTTGCTCTTGCCATAACAGGATCTGGAGGGTTTCTTTTACTTGCCGGGGCGCTATTGCTGGGAGGCGTGGCAGGAACTTACAGTATTAGTGAGATGGTGGGGCTTAGCGACAGCATTGTTCAAAGCGAATCTTACCTCTGGATTGTCCTTCTCATTTTTGGGGCAGCTTTTACAAAATCGGCGCAGTTTCCATTCCATTTTTGGCTTCCGGGAGCAATGAAAGCGCCAACTCCGGTATCTACTTACCTGCATTCGGCTACCATGGTCAAGGCAGGGATCTATCTTTTGTTGAGATTTACACCTGTATTGGGAGGAGAGGATATTTGGAATACCACGCTTATTACCGTGGGAGGAATTACTATGTTCTATGCTGCCGTGCATACTCTTTTCAGGACCGATCTTAAAGGAGTTTTGGCCTATTCTACCATTGCGGTTCTGGGGCTCCTTGTCTTTCTTATTGGGTTGGGAACGGAATATGCTTTGACGGCTGCGGCTGTTTATATCATTGTTCATGCACTCTATAAAGCCACTTTATTCCTGATAACAGGTATTATTGATCACGAAACGGGAACCCGGGATGTCACTCGTCTTGCAGGATTACGTAAAGTGATGTTCCCTGTTGCAATAGCAGGTTTTCTGGCTGCACTGTCCAGTGCGGGAATGCCGCCTTTTGTTGGGTTTATAGGAAAAGACCTGGTTTACGAATCTACTTTACATATGGGCTCCTGGGCCATTGTGCTTACTGTTTTAGCTATAGCGACAAATATCCTGGTGCTTTATGCAGGCTTTGTTGCCGGAATAAAACCTTTTACGGGTAAACTTCCTGAAAGTTTTTCAAAAGTGCACCTGCCAAGCTTTCTTATGTGGCTTCCGCCGGTGATCCTTGCTGTGCTTGGATTGGTTGTGGGTATTTTTCCCGGCCTCATAGACGGGCCGCTGGTTCAGCCCGTAGTAAATGCAGTGGGAATAGATGACTCTGAGCTACATCTCAAGTTGTGGCACGGTTTCAACACAGTATTAGGATTAAGTGCTCTTACCCTGGGAGTTGGTTTTCTCCTGTACTTTCTTGTAAAACCATCTAAAGCCAAAGAAAAAGGTGTAGCACGATTTGACTTTATTGCGCCTCTTACTCTGGTAAACAACTTCGGAAATAGTTTCAGGACTTTTTCAAACTGGTGGACGCGCATCTTCCAAAATGGTTTTCTTCGGAATTACGTTTCCACAATCATACTTTTCCTGGTGGTGCTGGTAGGATACTCTCTTTTTTCTGACCATGACGGGATACCTATAGATTTTTCTTCGTTCTCAAGAATGACCTATTATGAAATGATCATCATGGGAATCATGTTCCTGGCAATTCTTTTTGTGGTAGGGGCGAGATCGAGATTAACAGCCGTGGTAGCTATGGGGGTTGTGGGCTATGCTATATGCCTCATGTTTGTGATATACAGCGCACCCGACCTTGCCATGACGCAGTTCTCTATTGATACCCTTACGGTAATATTATTTGTTTTGGTACTTTCGAGCCTGCCGAAGTATCTTTCAATTTCAGATTATAAGATGAAAGCCATAGACGGGGTGCTCTCTGTTTCTTTTGGTATACTTATTACACTCATCGCTCTTGAAGTCCTGGGGGAACCGGTGAACAAAGAAGTGAGTAATTTCTATGCAGATAATGCCTATGTCATGGCAAAAGGGAAGAATGTGGTCAACGTTATCCTGGTAGACTTTAGAGGGGTTGATACGTTAATGGAAATATCGGTGCTTACCATAGCAGCCATAGGAGTATTCAGCCTGCTTAAGCTTAGGTTGAGAAGAGATGACAGGGAACTAAAAGATTAAAACATGAAGACAATTATACTACGTACCGCTTCCAATTATATGTTGCCGTTGCTTCTTGTGTTCTCGGTATTCATACTGCTTAGAGGTCATTACCTGCCGGGTGGAGGCTTTGTGGGCGGTTTGATTGCTTCTATTGCCTTTGTACTGCATGCTTTTGCAAACGGACTTGGAGATACACGGCAGTTGATAAGATTTCATCCGGGTTTTTTAATGCCTACTGGGTTGACCGTATCTTTTTTAAGTGGTGTTTCTCCCATCATCTTTGCAGGAAAACCCCTTATGACCGGTTTATGGTATCCTCATCATTTACCAATAGTGGGAAATTTAGGATCGGCCCTGTTTTTTGATATTGGCGTTTACCTGGTAGTACTGGGAGTGACCTTAACTATTATATTCACTATATCTGAATCTGTATAACCTATGGAAGTACTTTTAGCGATCATGGTGGGTACGCTGTATGCTTCGGGCATCTATATGATTCTTAGGCGCAGTTTAGTGAAGCTTATTATTGGCATTATCCTTTTAGGAAATGGAGCAAACCTGCTTATTTTCCTTCTTGGTCGCATAGCCAAAGGCTCACCACCTATCATCCCCGGAGATTCAAAAGTTTTTCTTGAAGCTTATTCCGATCCGCTTCCGCAGGCACTTATACTTACAGCTATTGTCATCAGTTTTGGTTTGCAGTCATTTGCTATTGTGCTTGTAAAAAGAGCCCATAAAGTGGTGAAGACCGATGATCTTGATGAAATGAACGCAACAGACGAATACTCATGATCGAACAGTTAGTTATTTATCCCCTTATAACACAAATGCTTCTGGCAATTGTGCTCATGTTCTTTTGGAGCCGAATTAGGTGGCAAAGAGTGGTAAGCATATTTGGAAGCCTAATAAACCTGGGAGTGGCCATATGGTTGTTTGTTACGGTGTGGCAGGGGGGAACACTTTCTATACAGGCAGGAAACTGGGAGGCGCCATTCGGTATAACCTTTGTAGCCGATACTTTTGCAGCAACCCTTGTCTTGCTTACTGCTATTGCAGGTGTTGCAGTGTCCAGCTTCTCGGCCGGATCTGTCATCCCGGCCCGTTTAAAATTCGGTTTTTTCCCTATTTTTCATTTTCTGTTGCTGGGGTTAAACGGTGCTTTTCTTACGGGTGATATCTTTAACCTCTATGTGTGGTTTGAGATTATCATTATCACCTCTTTTGTCTTGCTCACCATTGGGGGCGAGAAGGCACAGCTTGAAGGGGCTGTAAAATATTTCACACTTAACATTTTGGCTTCAATTGTATTTCTTACTGCCATAGCAGTTCTGTACGGACTCACAGGAAGCCTTAACATGGCCGATCTTGCATCAAAGGTTGCAGCAGTAGAGAATCGTACTCTTGTGCAGGTAAATGCATTATTGTTCTTAGTTGGCTTCGGAATTAAATCGGCGCTGTTTCCGCTTTACTTCTGGCTGCCGGCCTCTTATCACACCCCGCCATCGGCTGTTTCTGCCATTTTTGGGGGCTTACTTACCAAAGTAGGGGTATACGCTTTGATAAGGGTGTTTACGCTCATTTTTGAAGTAGACCCATTCCTGCAGAACGTTCTGCTCGCTGTAGCCGTTCTTACGCTCTTTAGTGGTGCTGTAGGTGCAATTGTTCAGAATAACATCCGGAAGATATTTTCTTACCTGGTGATTTGCCATATAGGTTATATGATAGCCGGTCTGGGAATGATGACCGAAATGGCCATAGCAGGAGCTATTTTTTACCTTATTCACGATATTATGGTAAAAACAAACCTGTTTATGATGAGTGGGGTGATCTACAAGATCAAGGCAAACCACAACATCAGGAAACTGGGAGATTTTTACGCCGATCATCCAAAGTTAAGCCTGCTGTTTGCAATACCGCTGTTTTCACTGGTGGGGATTCCGCCTTTATCAGGTTTCTGGCCCAAGCTTTCTTTAATTTCTGAAGGATGGTTCACAGAGAATTTCATAGTGATAGGAGCTATAATTTTTGCCAGCTTTATAACCCTGGTTGTAATTATTAAGCTATGGGGAGAAGTGTTTTGGAAGACAGGAGAGAAATTGCCTGAAGTGCGGAATTTTCCGTACTTTAATAAGTTAACTAATATTAAAAAGACTCAAATGCTGGCGCCAATTATTCTCCTTTCTATTGTAAGTCTTTATCTTGGATTTGGGGCAGGGAATATTCAAAATCTGGCTGAAAGGATTGCATTTGAACTTATGGACAATCAGGAATATATTAATACGGTACTAAGTAAATAAAAGAAGATGAAAAACCGGTTTTTAGCAAATTTACTCCTCACATTTATCTGGGTTGCGCTTACCGGAAGCTTTACTATTGCCAATATTTTATTCGGATTTATCCTCAGTTATTTTGTGCTTTTTATCATCACCCGTGGCAGCGGCCGTGCCAGGTATTTTAAGCTGGTGCCAAAACTTATTGGCTTTTTCTTTTACTTTCTTTACCAGCTGGTAAAGGCAAATGTACAGGTGGCATGGGAAGTAGGTACACCAAAGCTGCATATGACGCCCGGTATTGTGGGAGTGCCTCTTGACGTACAGTCTGATGCGCAAATCACCTTATTGGCCAATATGATCACGCTTACTCCGGGAACGCTTAGCCTTGATGTTTCTGAAGATAAAAAGGTGCTGTACGTTTATTCCATGTATATCACAAACAGGGAAGAATTCATCAGGGAAATCAAGAACGGATTTGAAAAACGCATTTTAGAGATCTCTTCATGACATTAGACGATTATTTATATTATATAATCCTGCCGGCACTATCTATTGCGATCTTGCTGGTTTTCTTCAGGTTCTTTAAAGGGCCCACAATCTCCGACAGGGTAGTGGCAGTAGACCTGCTGGTAACCATGGGAATTGGTGTTATAGCGGTGTACAGCATCCTATCTCATCAACCCACTTTTTTAGATATTGCACTAATCTTGGCCCTTATTGGATTTTTGGCTACGGTGGCGTACTCTTTTTATATTCAAAAACGTAAAGACAGGGACAAATGATAGTAGATACAATTATAGGAATTATAGCCACCCTGGGAACTCTTTTTGTACTGCTGGCCGGTGTTGGAATTTTGCGAATGCCCGATACCTATCTTAGAATGGCAGTGACCACCAAAGCAGCAACTTTAGGTATAGGATTAATCTTACTGGCTGCAGCCGTCTACTTTAATGATCTCTCAACAACCACCCGAGTTTTGGCAGTTATAATTTTTATTCTTTTAACAGCTCCTGTTGGGGCACATCTTATAGGCAAGGCTTCTTACATTAAAGGGAATAAACTCTGGGAAAAGACCATTATGGATGATCTGGAAGGCAAATACAGAAAAACTGGTAAAAACATTAGCCTGCCCCGAAACATGGATCATGACAAAGAAAAACATTAGTCATCTATCTTCTCTTCCTCTTCATGACCAAAGACCTTTGATATAAAACGGTCTACCGGGTTAAAAACTACATTGACAAATACAATTACTGCAACCAGTAGAAAAAGTTCTTTAAACTTTCCAATAGCAGCAAGGCATCCGGCCCCGGCGCTACACCAAACAGTTGCAGCTGTGGTGAGGCCCCTTACAATTGTGCCTTTGTGCAAAATTACCCCGGCACCAATAAAGCCAATACCTGTCACCACCTGCCCAATTACCCTTGTGGTATCAACATAATCATCCCCGGCAAAACTAAGGGAAGTAAGAACAAAAACTGCAGCTCCCAGGGAAACCAAAGCATTGGTTTTTAAACCTGCGTTCTTGTTGTGAATTTCCCGCTCTATTCCAATAAACAATCCTGCGAGCAGGGCTGCACCAATTCTTAATCCGAAGTCCAGTAGCTCCATTTTATATTGTTAACTTAGCTTCTAATGTCGAAGTTAACATTAAAAATACACAGTTTCAATTCAAAAGGGGATTATTCAGGCTTAACAGAAGTTCTAAAAATGGTATTATGAGAGAAGAATTTTCAAACGTTGCTGTTTTTCAATATTCGGCGGAAGCCCAGATCCTTAAAGGTCGGTTAGAGGCTGAAGGGATCCAGACTTTCATGATAGATAACCACACCATAGACACAGATCCGCTGGTGAGCAACGCCATTGGCGGGGTGAAGCTAAGGGTTCGCAAAGAAGACCGGGAAGAGGCTCTTCGGGTGCTTTCAGCTGTTAGTAAATTCTCTGTTGATGATGAGGGCAGGCAAATTAGCTGCCCGTATTGTAACAGCTCAAAAGTTGAAATCTTTACCAGTGTAAAAAGTGTTAAATCCTTCTTCTTTTTTTGCCTCTCATTTCTGGTAATTGCCCTGCCTCTCTACATGAAAAGAAATTACCACTGCACAAATTGTAAACATGAATTTAAGCTGAAGTGACCTGGATAGTTAATTGAATTACTTATAATTTCTTTTTTTCAGCTTTAAACAAAACAAGCTATTATTTGCTGATTTAAAATTTCTTTCCACCATTTTTTCTTCGGAAGTATTGTTGAAACCTTCCGCAGAAAGCTACAGAACATGAGGTTTTTAAAATATTCCTGAAGCTGAAAATTTTTTACGTTGCCAATCCAATTTTTGTACTTTAGAAAGAAAATCAGTTGCTTATGATGCATCCAGATACAGAAGTGCGTTTTATTAATGAGATTATTGGCTATGGGGTAGTGGCTAAAAAATTTATTCCAAAAGGAACCATTACCTGGGTGCAGGATCCGTTAGATCGGGTGCTTACTGGCGGCGAGGTAGAACGTATGCACCCACACGTACAGGAGCAGGTGGATAAATATTCCTTCCGGAATAATAAAGGGGAATATGTGCTTTGTTGGGATCTTGCCAAGTACGTGAACCATAGCTTCAACGCCAATTGCCTTTCTTCGGCTTACGATTTTGAGGTTGCTGTTCGGGATATTCAGCCGGGAGAACAATTGACCGATGATTACGGATATCTGAACATTTCTGAACCCTTTAAAGCGGTAGATGAAGGTACCGGTCGTGATACTGTTTATCCCGATGATCTTTTGAAGTATCACGAGGAATGGGACCGGCAGCTCCAGGATGCTTTTGAGAATTTTGAACAGGTTGAGCAGCCACTGAAACAATTAATTTCTTCTAATGTGCTTGAAAAGCTCAAGACGAAGCTTTCACAAAATGAACCTCTCGATTCTATTCTGAACTTGTACTACAGGGAAAAATAGGTTGCTGAGGTTCCGGTAATTTAGGTTTGGCCAGTAACGTTGAACTCAAATATTACAAGGACAGCTTTTATTAGAAATGAGAGAAAGTTCCCAATTTTGACCTTTTAAACAGGGGCTTTTGATTATTTTTGATCAGGTAACTATTTCATGGCAACTAAATTTAACCGGAGCGGTGAGAAGAGCCTTGAAATGGATAATTATTGCTGCCCGGCAGAAGACGAATAATGTAGGCCCTTCATTAAACAGGAAATAGGGAAAGATGAAAGAGAGACTTGAATTAGCTGAAATCCCAAGAGAAAAAAAGATCTCCAAAAAAGACTTTTTAGAGAGGTATGTAAAACCGCAAAAGCCGGTGGTTATAGAGCAGCTAATAGAAGACTGGCCCGCTTATACCAAATGGAATCTCGAATACATCAGGGAGGTGGCAGGAGATAAAACCGTGCCTCTTTTTGATGGTAAAAAGACTATTTCTTCAAAATATAAGTTTAATGAGCCTCATCTTCATATGAAGATGAGCGAGTACATTGATCTTATCCAAAAAGGTCCCACCAGCTATCGGATTTTTCTTTATCATTTGCTGCGCGAAGTTCCTGGGCTTCAAAAGGATTTTAGTTTTCCTAAAATAGGGCTACGCATCCTAAAGCAGATCCCTATGCTGTTCTTTGGAGGGGAGAATTCCAAAGTCTTTATGCATTACGACATAGACTATGCTAATATTCTGCATTTCCATTTTCATGGAAGGAAACGCTGTATTCTCTTTCCCCCTTCAGAAACAAAATATCTTTATAAAGTGCCTCATGCCCTTATTACACGCGAAGATATCGACTTCATGAACCCCGATTTTGATCAATTCCCTGCGCTTCGGAAAGCAAAAGGAATGGTAACCGAGCTTAGGCATGGAGAAACACTTTACATGCCCGAAGGCTATTGGCATCAAATGACTTATCTCACCCCGGGTTTTTCTATGAGCCTGCGTGCAGCACCAAGAAATATTGAAAACCTGAGTAAAGCACTATATAACCTGTTTTTTATGCGACATTTTGATAATGCGATGCGCAGGTGGAAAGGCCAGAAATGGATAGATTACAAGAACGAACAGGCTGTTAAAAGAACGAACAAACGGGCAGAAACCTTTTAAAAAGGGCAAATCCGGCTCTCATTTTTGAAACTTATGCCTGTATAAGGTCTTCTGTAACTTCATAGACCAGGGAGCTTTCGTAACCTTTCCGGATGAGGTAATCACCCAGCTTTTTCTTTAGTTTGAACTTATCTTCTTCAGAAAGAAGATTGAGTTTTTTCTCTGCAAGCTCATAGAGTGTGGTTTTGTAAACACTTTCCTCAATCTCGGTCATGGCCAGTTTTATAATGGGAGAAGAGATGTCCCTGGCTTTTAGCTCCTGCTGAATCTTATATCGCCCCCATTTTTTTATCCGGAATTTACCCCGTACAAAACTGCGGGCAAAACGCTCTTCATTGAGAAAATCTTCCTGCATCAGTTTTATGATGATCTCTTCACGGGCAGCAGGGATCATCCGCATTTCAAGAAGCTTATCTTCAACCTCTTTCTGTGACCTGTCGCGATAAGCGCAGTATTGCATCAGCTTAAGAGTGGCTTCTTTTACGGTGTATGATTTTCCAGAGGAGTCTGCTTTCATTCAAACAAAGGTAAAATTTAGTATCTAGTATTGAGTATTTGGTATTGAGATATGAGAATTGAGAGGAAGAAAAATCTCAATTCTCATATTTAATATCTCAATACTATGAACAAAAAAAACGCCTCCCAAATAAATGAAAGGCGTTTCTTTTTGTTATTGAATCACTTCCCCGGCATTGTCGTGAAAGTGGTATTCAAGATACGTGTAAGCATCTCTTGGTACTATTTTAACCCACTTTTTATGGTCGAAGAACCATTTGGAGCGGGGTGATGGAAAACCTTTGGTTAAAAAGGCTGCTATAAAAGGATGTGCACTTAGAGTGATCTTTTTATAGTCTTTCTTTAGAAGCTTTTGCAAATCCTGGTTGATCCTGTTGACCAAAACGATGGGAGCTTCAATTTCTTCCCCGTTTTTATTGGGGTTTTCCTCCCTGGTTTTGATGTTCATTTCGGGTCTAACCCGTTGTCTTGTAATTTGTACAAGTCCAAACTTACTGGGGGGCAAAATCTTATGTTTTGCGCGGTCGTCACTCATCTCCTCTTTAAGATGATCGTACAAAGCTTTCCTGTTCTCAGCTTTGTTCATGTCTATGAAGTCAACTACAATGATCCCTCCCATGTCGCGAAGGCGCAGTTGTCGGGCTATTTCGGTAGCACTAATAAGGTTAACCTCAAGTGCGGTGTCTTCCTGGTTTTTTGATTTGTTGGAGCGGTTTCCGCTATTCACGTCAATAACGTGCATGGCTTCGGTGTGCTCAATGACCAGGTATGCCCCTTTGTTCATAGAAACGGTGCGGCCAAAAGTAGTTTTGATTTGTCTTTCGATCCCAAATTTTTCGAAGATGGGAATATTTGAGTCGTACAATTTTACAATGGATTCTTTCTTTGGAGCAATTTCGCTCACATAATCTTTAATTTGGGTGTACAAGGTTTCATCGTCTACACAAATAGAGGTAAATGAATCATTAAAGACATCTCTAAGAATAGAAGATGCCCTGTTCAATTCTCCCAATACTTTTGAGGGATGAGGTGCTTTATACAGCTTTTTACACATTCCTGTCCAACGACTCATTAAATTCTGAAGGTCGTTGTCCAGTTCTGCTACTTTTCTGCCTTCTGCTACGGTACGTACAATAATTCCAAAGCCTTTAGGTCTAATACTTTTTACAAGTCGTTTTAGGCGGTCCTTTTCTTCTTTGCTTTCTATTTTTTGAGAAACAGAAACGCGATTGGAAAAAGGAACCAGTACGATGTAACGGCCCGGAAGGGAAAGTTCAGAACTTATTCTTGGGCCTTTGGTTGATATTGGCTCTTTTACTACCTGTACCAGTAGCGATTGATTTGATTTTAAGACATCTGCAATGCTTCCGTCCTTATCAATATCTTTTTCTAAAGGAAAATCCTTAAGGGAATAATCCTTTAATTTACCTGTGCTTACACGTTTTATGAACTTCAGCAAAGAAAGTACCTGCGGGCCAAGGTCATGATAATGCAAGAATGCATCTTTTGTATAGCCTACATTTACGAAGCCGGCGTTTAAGCCGGGGACAGTTTTTCGCACTTTTGCGAGAAAAATATCTCCCACCGCAAAATTACTGTCGTCTTCTTCCTTGTTGAGTTCTATTAGTTTTCCATCTTTTAATAAGGCAAAATCTACAGCAGAGGAACCGGTTCTAATAATTAACTCTTTGTTCACTCTAAATTGATTTTATTCCGCATGTGGCGGATGGATTAAACAATAAAATTCACAGGGTTTTTAAAAATCCTGAGGAAATTCAAGCTCAGAGAACCTAAATTTGAATTTCGATTTCAAAGAACGTTTTAAACAAAAAAAGTAGTATGAAAACTACTTCTTTTTCTTGTGGCGGTTAGCTCTTGCTCTTTTTTTACGCTTGTGCGTAGCTACCTTATGTCTTTTTCTCTTTTTACCACTTGGCATAGTGTGACTTTTTAATTAATTAAATTTATTTTGTTTCTGCCTACGGGCAGGGAATTACTTTACCTCAACGTTAGATTTCACGCCTTCAACAAATACTTTGGCAGGTTTAAAAGCCGGAATATTATGTGCAGGAATCTTTATAGTGGTATTCTTGGAAATGTTTCTTCCGGTTTTTTCGGCTCTTGTTTTGATGATAAAGCTTCCAAATCCTCTTAGGTAAACGTTGTCACCAGCCTCTAGTGAAGTTTTCACCTCCTCCATAAAGGTTTCCACAGTAGCCTGAACATCTCCTTTCTCCATTCCTAGTTTCTCGGAGATTTTTGCCACGATATCTGCTTTCGTCATTTTCGTATAATTTATTAATAGGGTTTGTAAATTTTCGAGGGGCAAATATATGAATTAAATCCGCAACTTTTTAATCCTAACCCATTAAATAGTAAGAGAATAAAGAATTATTATTGCACTTAAGAAATTTGATTGATGTCTTTCGATAAGGAGCTGATAAACTGGTATTTAGATAATAAAAGGGATCTGCCATGGCGCAGAACTAAAGACCCTTATCAAATCTGGCTTAGTGAAATAATTCTTCAGCAAACCCGGGTTGAACAGGGAAAACCTTACTATTTTAAGTTCTTAAAAGCTTATCCCAACGTTTTGGCTTTAGCTAATGCTTCGGAAGAAGAAGTGCTAAAACTTTGGCAGGGGCTTGGCTATTACTCCCGGGCCAGGAATTTACATTTTACTGCAAAATATATAGCTTTTGATCTCGGCGGAAGCTTTCCTGCTTCCTATAAAGAACTGGTAAAGTTAAAAGGAGTGGGTGATTATACCGCGGCTGCAATAGCTTCAATTTGTTATGAAGAACCACAGGCAGCAGTAGACGGTAATGTTTACAGGGTTTTGGCCCGTATTTTTGGTATTGATACTCCTACAAATTCTAGCCAGGGGATCAAAGAATTCCGGCAGCTGGCTCAAAAGGTTATTAATAAGGACGAGCCTGCAAATTTCAATCAGGCGTTGATAGAATTTGGATCAGAACAGTGTAAGCCGCGCAGGCCGCTTTGTGGTTCCTGCCCTTTTGTTACAACATGTGTGGCTTTCAATCAGGATCGTATAGGCGAACTGCCCGTAAAGCTAAAGAAGCAAAAGATTAAAAAAAGGCATTTTAATTATCTCGTCTATATTTCAGAAGAAGGGAAGACTATTATGAACCAACGTCGCGGAAAAGGTATTTGGGAAGGACTTTACGAATTTCCGCTGGTAGAAACTGCTTCCGAAGCACAACTTGAAAACCTCGTGGCCGATGTTCCTGCGGAATATTCAGTAATAAATAAGGAGCCGGTGCTCTACAACGACCTGCCGGTGGTGCACAAACTCTCTCATCAACATATTTACACCAAATTCTGGATAGTAAAGTGTGATGAGCTGCCCAAAGAAGCGCTCTCTCTGGCCGAAGTAAATAAATTACCCGTCCCGGTTTTAATAGAAAATTTTATTGATACCTTTGATTTTTAAGCTCTTTAAAAAAGAACTTCTCAAAAATGACATTTTTGGAAGGTGATTGAAGAGTAATTTGCTATTTTTAAAATTGTAACTTAAACAACAAACCATGACCGGAACCTTAAATAAAGTAATGCTTATTGGCCACACGGGAGACGATGTGAAAATGCACTATTTTGAAGGAGGTGGATCTATTGGGCGTTTTCCTTTGGCGACCAATGAGGTCTATACCAATAAAACTACAGGTCAAAAGGTTGAAAATACCGAATGGCACAATGTTGTGGTGCGAAATAAAGCTGCCGAGATCTGTGAGAAATACCTTAAAAAAGGCGATAAGGTCTATATTGAGGGAAGAATCAAGACCAGAAAATGGCAGGACGATAAAGGGATTGAAAGATATTCTACCGAAATACAGTGTACAGATTTCACCTTTTTAACACCCAAAGATGCTGCAGCGCCTGGCAGTGGAGGTAATCAAAGTGACGGTTATGGGCAGTCTCAGCAACAGCAGGGGCAACAGTACAACCAGCCGCGACAGGATACACCTTCAACCAGTCAGTCACAGAGTTTTACACAGGAGGACGAGGATGATCTTCCGTTCTAAGTCTAATTAAAAGTTACACATTTGGATCCCGATCCTGACAGTTTTATACCTCTTTTTGTTGATAACCTTCCGCAGCTATTAGGTGTTGTTACGGCAATGCTTTTGCTGGTTTGCTCTGCCCTAATTTCGGGTGCCGAGGTAGCAATGTTCTCGCTTACCCCGGCCGATTTTGAGGTGGAAGAGTCTAAGAGGAGCGTAAAAGAACAGATTGTTATAAGCCTGCTCGATAAACCGAAAAAATTGCTGGCCACCATCCTGGTTGCTAACAACATGATTAATATTGCTATTATCCTGTTGTTTGATAACCTTACCGATGCAGCCTTTGAAAATATTGACACGGTCTTTATGGGAGTAGATCTTCAGTTTCTCCTGGAAGTTGTGGTAGTAACTTTCCTCATCCTGCTTTTTGGAGAAATTTTGCCCAAAGTTTACGCCAGCCGCAATAAAGTAGCTTTTTCGCACTTTATGGCTTACCCTCTTAACGTGCTCGATAAATTATTCTCCCCCTTAAGTATTCCTATGAGGGCGGTTACTATCGGCATACATCAAAGACTGGGAAATAAGAGCCATGGGCTTAGCGTTGATCAGTTATCACAGGCCCTGGAGCTAACCAGTCAGCATGATACCACCAAGGAGGAGCAAAAGATCTTACGTGGAATTGTCTCTTTCGGAAATACCGATACCAAACAGGTAATGCGGCCGCGAATGGATATTTTTGCACTTAACGAAACTCAGGATTATAGTGAGATTATTCCGGAGATCATAGAAAATGGATATTCCCGTATTCCTGTATATAAGGAGAACATAGATAACGTTACCGGTATTCTATATGTGAAGGATCTTCTGCCTTTTCTTGAAGAGGAGCATTACGAATGGACTTCCTTGCTAAGAGAACCTTATTTTGTGCCCGAAAATAAAAAGCTGGACGACCTTTTAAATGATTTCAAAATTAAAAAGAATCACCTGGCCATTGTGGTAGATGAATATGGCGGTACCAGCGGACTCATTTCTCTTGAAGATATTATTGAAGAAATTGTAGGGGATATAAGTGATGAATTTGATGATGAAGATCTTATCTTTTCAAAATTAGATGAAAATAACTACGTTTTTGAAGGAAAGACTCCGCTGAAGGATTTTTATAGGGTCATAAAACTAGATAATCCGGAATTATTTGAAGAGAATAAAGGTGAGGCCGAAACACTTGCCGGCTTCCTGCTTGAAATTTCAGGAAGTTTCCCCCGAAAGAACGATATAATACTTTTTGACGGTTATAGTTTTACGGTTGAAGCCGTAGACAAGAAGCGGATAAAACAAATTAAAGTGAGTATCACCGGAGAATGAAAAGGATAATTTTTTTGACATTTTTGGCAGGTTTGGTCTCATGTGGCAATGAAGTGCAGCCAAAACCTAACGCCTACCTGGCCTTAGAATATCCCGCGGCTGAGTATGTTTTCTATTCAAACGACGGATGTCCTTACGGTTTTGAGAAAAATTCTATAGCTGTAGTGCAGCCTTCACGGGTGGGGAAGGAGTGTTGGTTAAACCTGGAATATCCGCATTTAAAAGGTACTATCTTCATCACATATCAGTCGGTAGAGAACAATCTCGATTCCCTGCTTACCGATGCCCAAAAATTACCTTTGCGGCACACTATCAAAGCCGATGCTATCGAGGGGTCGGTATATAGTAACAATTATCACAACACCTACGGTATGTTCTATCAGGTTTTGGGAGATGCAGCGTCGCAGGCCCAGTTCTACCTCACCGATAGTACCAGCCATTTCCTTACAGGTTCAGTGTATTTTGAGGCACAGCCAAACTTTGATTCTATCTTACCCGCCGCAGCTTACCTGAAGAAAGATATAAGGCACCTTATGGAAACTGTGAAATGGCAACCAAATATCAGTGACTAATTTCTTGCTGTAGTTTCTTACTTTTGGCAGCTTAAAATTTAATATGCCCAGGAGTAGCCTTAAATGGATTTATCTTTGCCTGCTTGCCCTGGTTTGGGGCAGCTCTTTTATTCTCATTAAAAAGGGGCTGGTGGGTCTTACTGCCTTACAGGTTGGTTCCCTGCGAACAGTCTTTGCTGCACTGTTTCTTGCTCTTATCGGGCTTGGATCACTAAAACACATAAAGGGAAAGCAGTGGATGTGGATTGGTATTTCAGGCTTTTTTGGAACTTTTTTTCCGGCTTATCTGTTTTCTTTTGCTGAAACTGAAATAGACAGCGCCATTGTTTCCATTCTCAATTCCACAACTCCGTTGCTTTCCATGCTGGTTGGGATCATTCTCTTTGAAGCAGCTTTTGTGAAAAAGAAGTTTCTGGGCGTAATGGTTGGGCTGGCAGGAACCACAGCTTTGATTTGGAGTGGCGCCACGGTTAATCCCGATCAAAATTACTGGTATTCCCTGTTGGTGATTCTGGCGTCATTGTTCTACGGATTCAATGCCAACATCATTAAGAAACACCTTCAAAATCTACCTGCCCTTGCCATTACTACGGGTAACTTTATGGTTATTGCCATACCCGCTCTCATTGTTCTCGCCAGTACAGGATTCTTTTCGGCAGAAACCCTTTCTGCGCCAAATGTGCCTATGAGTTTAGTATATATAGGTATTCTGGGGGTAGTGGGTACAGGTGCTGCTTTAATAGTTTTTAACAAGCTTATTCAAATCTCAGATCCGGTTTTCTCAACCTCGGTAACATATCTCGTACCTATAGTGGCTGTGGGTTGGGGCGTACTTGACGGGGAGGAATTTAGCTTTGTTCAGATCTTGTCGGGGGTGGTTATTATAATAGGAGTTCTCATCGTAAATAGCAGAAAAAAAATAAGTTAGGATGTATTTGGATGTATTTTAACTATTTCTTAACTTTACATTGCTATTGAATTTCTAATCCCTATATGAAATGAAAAAGAGAATGTTTTTTGGTTTTGCATGCTTTGTTGGGTTTTCTCTTTTGATTGCCTGGCAGTTTGCAGTCGCCGAACTTGCTGATCTTCAGAAAAAAGATGATACGATCAAAAAAGAGAAGACAGAATTGGTTTCGTCTCAACCTGAGACAGTATTATTCGTCTAGTTAACCTCTCCATCTTTTTTATTCTGAAAAAGGATTGTTAAAAATGCTTTTTTGGAGCAGGTTTATCTTTATGGATTGTTAAAAATAAGAGGCTGTCTGAAAAGTAATTTTTAGGCGGCTTTTTTGTTGGTAGATATTTAAAGGAGTGGTTTTTTCACCTGAG
>NZ_JAPJDA010000016.1 GCF_026241755.1 Salinimicrobium profundisediminis | reverse complement strand
TATTTCTTCACGAGAGCAGCCACTTCTTCTGTAATTTTTCTGAAGAGCACCACATCATCCTCTTTTTTGAGATTGAGCCCTTAGGGGTCACAGTTCCCTCCACTCCTGTTATAGTCATCCAATCCCTTCGGGATTGTATATTCGTGAGGTGTATTATATATAGTATGTAGAGCAATTACCAGCAGGAGGTGCAATTTTGTAAAAGTCCTATAATTATATGGCTCCTTCGGATCCTGAAACATACCTCATGAGAAAAGAGGTGCCGAAAATGGCACTTTTGAGAAGTGGCGTTCACAAAGGTGCGACTCCGTGGGGGTCGGGATCATCACGGTATTCAGGTTAAAAACATAAGACCCCTTTGGGGTCTGGTTTCGTTACCTGTTCCCAATATTAAAGAAATGAGGCCCATCGGGGTCGTGGTTTGGGACGTGTTCCTGTTATTAAAGAATGAGAACCATTGGGCTCTTCGGTTCGTGACCTGTTACGTTACATATATAAGACCCGATAGGGTCTAACCATCCGGATCCAAAGGATCCAACATTTCGTATTCAACTTCGGCAGGGGGTGACCCCGAAGGGGTCAAATGTTTATAGCTGATAAACGAAATATCCATCGAATCACATTAATAGGAATCAAAACAAACAATCCAATCCGATTTAATATAACATGAATTGAAAACGCAAAATAGAAAACCATACATAATTATAAATCGAAGACGTTTACCCGCGTTAGGGATAGCAGCGGAAATCCTTTTTGTGAAGTATGAGCAAAAAGATTGAAGCGGATAGCCCGACCCGCATGAGCGGTAGCGAAGGAGGGGAACGCCCAAAACCTCCACATACATATTATATATATTAGTATTGTAAAGCACCTATGAACCTGTTATATTTGCAGACCTAATTCGAGTTTTATGATAAAGATTACGTTGCCCGATGGCAGTATTAAAGAGTTTGAGAACGGCACTACTCCAATGGAGGTAGCAAAAAGCATTAGTGAAGGCCTGGCCCGTAATGTGATTTCGGCAAAGTTCAACAATACAGTGGTAGAAACATCCACTCCTTTAAATACCGACGGCAGCCTTACTTTATATACCTGGAACGATCCTGAGGGGAAAAAGGCTTTTTGGCACTCTTCTTCTCACGTGATGGCCCAGGCAATCCAGGATCTTTACCCAGGCGCTAAACTGACTATAGGACCGGCTATTGAGAACGGCTTCTATTATGACGTGGATTTTGGAGACAATAAGATCTCTGAAAATGACTTCAAAAAGATTGAAGACCGCATGCTGGAAATTTCCAGAGGAAAACACGACTTCCAGATGAGAGAGGTTTCCAAGCAGGAAGCTCTTGATTTCTATAAAAAAGAAAATAACCCATTCAAGGTTGAACTTATTGAAAACCTTGAAGACGGAACGATTACCTTCTGCGATCATGATACCTTTACAGATCTTTGTCGCGGCGGCCACCTTCCCAACACCGGTGTGATAAAAGCAGTGAAACTGATGAGTATTGCCGGTGCTTACTGGAGAGGTAATGAAAAGAATCCGCAGTTGACAAGGGTTTACGGAATTTCATTTCCGAAGCAAAAGGACCTCAAGGAATATCTTGAAATGCTTGAGGAGGCCAAGAAAAGGGATCACCGGAAGCTAGGTCGTGAACTGGAACTTTTTACTTTTTCACAAAAAGTTGGGCAGGGACTGCCATTATGGCTACCAAAAGGTGCTGCCTTGAGAGAGCGACTTGAGAACTTCCTGAAAAAAGCTCAGAAAAAGGCGGGTTATGAAATGGTTGTGACTCCACATATTGGACAAAAGGAACTTTATGTTACCTCTGGCCACTATGCTAAATATGGAGAAGACAGCTTTCAGCCAATAAAAACTCCGAATGAAGGAGAGGAATTTTTGCTAAAACCTATGAACTGCCCGCACCACTGCGAGATCTACAATCACGGGCATTGGAGCTACAAGGATCTTCCGAAGCGTTTTGCTGAATTCGGAACTGTTTATCGTTACGAGCAGAGTGGCGAATTACACGGACTTACCCGCGTACGCGGATTCACTCAGGATGACGCCCACATTTTTTGTACTCCAGATCAATTAGATTCTGAATTCAAAAAGGTAATCGATCTTACTTTATATGTATTCAGCTCCCTCGGATTTGAAGATTTTACAGCTCAGGTTTCTTTAAGAGATCCTGAGAATAAAGAGAAGTACATAGGATCTGACGAAAACTGGGATAAAGCTGAAAATGCCATAATCAATGCCGCAAAGGAGAAAGGTCTTAACTATATCGTAGAAACCGGTGAAGCTGCTTTTTACGGACCCAAACTGGATTTCATGGTGAAAGATGCCCTTGGCAGACAGTGGCAGCTGGGAACCATCCAGGTGGATTATAATTTACCGGAACGTTTTGACCTTACCTATAAAGGAAGTGACAATGAAATGCACCGCCCGGTGATGATTCACCGTGCTCCTTTTGGTAGTATGGAACGCTTTGTAGCTGTACTGCTGGAGAATACAGGAGGAAATTTCCCACTTTGGCTGATGCCAGAACAGGCTATTATTCTCTCCCTCAGTGAGAAATACGAAAAATACAGCCAAAAAGTTTTAAATTCGCTGGAAAATCACGAAATTCGCGCCCTTGTAGACAACCGGAATGAGACCATTGGTAAGAAAATCCGGGGAGCAGAAGTAAGCAAGATTCCGTATATGCTGATTGTTGGAGAACAGGAAGCAGAGAATGGAACAGTTTCTGTACGTAAACACGGGGAAGGCGATCTTGGCAGCATGACTGTCGAAGAATTTGCCCAACTAATAAAAGAAGAAGTAAATAGTACTTTAAAAACATTCGAAGTTTAATTAAAATTTTTGAGCCATAGCAATACGTAGAAAAAGAACCAAAAGACCTCTTAGAGAAATCAAAGAAGATCCGCATCGCATTAACGGAAAGATACGTGCGGAGGAAGTTCGCCTTGTAGGCGATAACGTGGAAATGGGTGTTTACCCAACCCGTAAAGCATTAGCCATTGCCGAAGAACAGGAGCTGGACCTGGTGGAGATCTCCCCCAACGCCAATCCTCCCGTTGCTAAAGTAATGGACTATAAAAAGTTTCTCTATGAACAGAAAAAGCGTGACAAGGCATTAAAGGCCAAAGCAACCCAGGTGGTTGTTAAAGAGATACGTTTTGGTCCTAATACAGACGATCACGACTATGAGTTTAAGAAAAGGAATGCAGAAAAATTCCTTAAAGACGGAGCCAAATTAAAAGCTTTCGTATTCTTTAAAGGGCGTTCTATTGTATTTAAAGAACAGGGAGAGATCCTTTTACTGCGCCTTGCTACCGATCTTGAAGAACTTGGAAAGGTAGAGCAAATGCCTAAACTTGAAGGGAAAAGAATGACTATGTTCCTCTCCCCCAAGAAGACAAAATCTAAATAATCTCCTGCCATTCTAATGGATTGCATGAGTTACAATAATAAGTGAGATAATTAAAAAGAAGGACAGAATGCCTAAGATGAAAACAAAATCCAGTGCCAAGAAGCGTTTCAAGCTTACCGGTACCGGAAAGATCAAAAGAAAGCATGCGTTTAAAAGTCACATCTTAACCAAGAAGACTAAAAAACAAAAGCTAGCGCTGACTCACAGTACTTTGGTACATGAAGCAGACGAAAAAAATATCAAACTTCAATTACGTTTGTTGTAATTGAACCTTTGATGGTTTACCAAATTTAATAACCCTGGAGTCAGGCCAATTAGACGTGAGATTTTAGATATGAGATCTGAGATCTCTTTTAATTAAAAGTGCCGGTTACCGGCCGCCTGCTACAAAAAAATTTTAAAATATGCCAAGATCAGTAAATTCAGTTGCGAAGAGAGCCAGAAGAAAAAAGGTTCTTAAGCAAGCAAAAGGTTACTTTGGACGTCGTAAGAACGTTTGGACAGTAGCGAAAAACGCGGTTGATAAAGCAATGTTATATGCTTACAGAGACCGTAAAACCAAGAAGAGAAACTTCCGTTCACTTTGGATCATCCGTATCAATGCAGGTGCCCGTATGCACGGAATGTCTTATTCACAATTCATGGGGAAAGTTAAAGCCGCAGGAATCGAATTGAACCGTAAGGTTCTTGCCGATCTAGCGATGAACCACCCTGATGCGTTTGAAGCTATCGTCAAAAAAGTAAAATAAATTAAACTGTTATCTCACTTATAAAATCCCGTTCGAAAGAGCGGGATTTTTTTATGCTGAAGCATTTCTCTTATCTTTTTGCCACAAATACACGAATAATTTAAGATACATTCCCCCACTGAATTTTTCTCTGACCTGCAGGGTTTTTAAAACCTTGTAGGTCTAATCTTTTCTGCGCATTGCACCATGACCCAACTGATTATTTGTTAAGAAGATATGGATAGAGGCAGTTACCAATCTTGAAATAATTCATGTATTCGTGGTCTATTTTTTCTCACCAAAAATAGTAAGTACCAATTTTCTACTACCGCCGTGGTCGCGATGTTCACCCAGGTAAATTCCCTGCCAGGTACCCAGGTTTAGTCGGCCATTTGTAATGGGGATCTGAAGAGATGTTCCCAATAAGGCTGCTTTTATGTGCGCCGGCATATCGTCACTGCCCTCAAAAGTGTGTTTGTAGTAAGGTTGATCTTCGGGTACCATCTTATTAAAATGGCTCTCAAAATCATCTCTTACGGTAGGATCGGCATTTTCGTTGATGGTGATTCCGGCGGAAGTGTGCTGAATAAAGACTTGCAAAAATCCTACAGAAATTTCCCTGAGTTCAGGGATCTGCTGAAGCACCTCATCGGTTACCAGGTGGAAACCTCTGGGTTTGGCTTTAAGTTTTATTTTCTTCTGAAAAATGTAATCCAATCTTGCCATTTTTGACACCTTAGTTTTTACTCTTATAAGTTATAAAATTCAGCAGCATTTTTTCCGAAGATCTTTTCTTTGTCTTCTTTTGAATAACTGCTGAAGAATTTTTCTATAATCCCGTTAACTTCTGAATAACTTGCTGCAGACAAACAAACCGGCCAGTCAGATCCAAAGATTAAGCGATCTACACCAAAAGCATCGATGACCACCTCGAGAATTGGGAAGAAATCGGGAGTTTTCCAGCTGAAGTCGGGAGTTTCGGTTACCAAGCCTGAAATTTTGCACCACACATTGGGAAAAGACGCCAGTTGCTGAATCTGCTCTACCCACTGCTTATCGGGTTTTCCTGAAATCTGGGGTTTTCCCATGTGATCAAGGACAAATTTTTGCCGGGGAAAGGCTTTTACAAGTTCTACAGCACCGCCAAGCTGATAATCGAAAACAAGAATATCATAAGTGAGACCGAGATTTGCCAAAAATGATATTCCGTGCTGAAATTCAGAAGACATCATAAATTCCCCTTTTTCGTCCCAGACGGTGTGACGTATACCTTTCAAAAATGTGTTTTTTGAATAGTGCTTCAGGCGTTCTTCAACTTCAGGGGAACCTAAATCTACCCAGCCAACCACTCCTTTAATAAAGTCGTGCTTTTTTGCCATTTTCAGCAGAACCTCTGTCTCTGCTTCAGATTGATCGGCCTGTACAGCAACACATCCCGAAAATCCCCTTTTTGACAGCAAAGGCTCAAGATCTTCCGGAGAAAAATCTTTTCTGATCACGGCCATTTCATCAGAAATCCATGAATATTTTTCAGCATCATACTGCCAGAAATGCTGGTGCGCATCAATTTTCATAAGAAAATATTATTTTGAATCGGAGTCGTCGTGATCTGCTTCAACCGCTACCGGCTTTTTATCAACCTCATTTTCGGGGTTACCGGAAGCCTCCAGATGGTCTTTCACATATAATTCTTCTATAATTACTATAAGTGCGGCAAGGATGGGCGTGGCCATGATAAGCCCTAAAATTCCGGTTATCAACCCTAAAAGTACCATCCAGAAAAGTGTAAGTGCGGGAGGCAGGTGCATCATCTTTTTTTCGATCATTGGCGTAATTAAGTAGCTTTCTACTATTTGAATACCAAAGTAAAGTATGAGCACATAAATATACATATTACCTCCCTGCATGAGTGCGATCAATACTGCCGGCGCAAGGGCGAGATAGGGACCGATATTGGGAATGAAGGAGAATAATGCAGCTATTAACGCGAGGGCGTAAGGCATGGGCATGCCAAGAATTTCCAGGCCTATAGCTGTAAATACTCCAACTACCAGCATAGAAATGAGCTTGGCCATCATCCAAAGGCTGAGAGAACGCTGAGTTTTATCCATCACCTCAATTAAACGCGGACGGAAATTTATTGGAAATAACCTTATAAATCCGTGGGTGTAAATCTTTGGACTGGAAGCCAGAAAGATTCCGGTTACGATGATGATAAAAAAGTTCGCAATCGCCCCGATAGTGGTTGAAAAAGACCCCACAATTCTCGACACTACTTTTTCCCGATTTTCAATTAAAGCACCAAGATCTGAAGGTAATTCTTCAAATAAACTACGCCCAACGGAAGTCTGCCTTATCTCCTCTCTCAAATTGTTAAGAGATTGCGGTAAAGTGTTTGTCATTTCCTTCACCTGTTGTACCATAGAAGGGCCTATGAGTACAATGATCAACACCAGGATTCCCGTCATGGACAGAAGCACCAGCAATAACGCCAGCCAATAGGGCATTTTAGATTTGCTCACTATCCAGTTGGAAGAGAAATTTAGCAAAGTAGAAAAGAAGATACCGGCAAAGACCAAGAGAAAGAAATTGGCGTGAAAAATAAGCAGCGCAAGCGCTGAAAGCATCAGCAAGGCTATAAAAATCGTTTTGGTGATCTTCTTGTTGTAGTTATTGGTTTTTTCCATAGTTGGTTAGAAAGGGTCTTCTCAGGTTTTTTGTTTTTGTTTTTTGGCGGCAGGAAAAAGCACGTTGTTGAGAATAAGACGATATCCGGGGGAAGTGGGATGTAGTTCCAGTTCGGTTTTTGGATCTCCTACCATGTGTTGGTAATCCTCGGGATCATGACCTCCATAAAAGGTAAAAAAGCCATTACCTTTTATTCCGTGGATATATTTTGCTTCCCCATTGATCTTGCTCTGCCCCATTACCAGCACAGTGGGCTTGATGGTAGCAGGATCGTAAGCTGTGGTTTGGCCCATAAATCCTTTGACGAGCATGGTGTGGTTTTGGGTTAACATAGTTGGTACTGGATCCCATTTTGCCGAGTATTCCATCAAGCTAAAGTAATCTACATCCATAGGCACCTGCCGTTTCCCCGTCATATCAATTGAGGAAAACTCATACACCATTGGGTTTCTTTCCAGGATAAAATTCTCAAAGGCAAAACTCTTCTCAAAATTCAGCTCTTTCTGATAATTGGCATCGCTGGGATCACCGTCAAACATAGGTTCTGCAATATCTACCCCTTCTGCCGAAAGCGCAATATCAAAACTATCGGTGGCACTGCACATGGCGAACATGAAACCGCCTCCAACCACATAGTCCCTAATTTTCAGTGCAACTGCAAGTTTTTCTTCAGCAACTTTCTCATATCCCAACCTGGCAGCCAAAGCTTCGGCCTGTTTCTTGTCTTCAATATACCAGGGAGCAGTGCGGTAACTGCGATAAAATTTTCCGTATTGGCCCGTAAAATCTTCGTGGTGCAGGTGCAGCCAGTCAAACAACAGTAGGGCATCATTAAGAACTTCCTCATCATAAATGGTTTCATAAGGAATTTCGGCATAGGTGAGCACCATAGTTACAGCATCATCCCAAGGCTTATTTCCCTGTGGAGAATACACTGCAATTTTAGGGGCTTTTTCAAGTAATACAGCCTGCATATTTTTAGATGGGTTCGAGATTTCTTCAAGAATATCTGAAGTTTTTTGATCACTAATCACCTCATAAGAAACACCACGGATCTTACATTCTCTGCGGAGTTCTTCGGAATCGGGCATTAAAAAGGAACCGCCCCTATAATTGAGCAGCCACTGCACTTTTACATCTTTGTCGAGCATCCAGTAAGTGATGCCATAAGCCTTGAGATGGTTACGCTGACTTTCGGCATCCATAGGGATAAGGATCTGCGATGCAAAAGCTGAAGCAGAAAACACCAGGAAAAATAACAGTATGCAAAAGCCGGAAAAAGTTGTACTATTTCCGGCTTTTAAAGATATGTTTTTAGTAAAAAGCTCTACGGAAAAATTCCGGAGAGATGAGATTTTATTAGAAAGGTACGTCGCTGTCGTCATCATTTAAGTCATCATTCATCGAGCTTCCGAAGGCTTCATTGGCACTCGGGAAATGGCTAGTATTGAATCCAAAATCTCCAGAATCATTGTCATTCATCTTTGAATGGAACTCAGAAGGGGAATCAAAGTCATCTAAGTTATCGAATTTACCTAAATGTCCAATAAATTTAAGCCTAATATTCTCAAGTCCACCGTTCCTGTGTTTGGCAACAATGAATTCTGCCTGTCCATCTGTTGGAGAACGCTCTTCATCATCCCACTCTTCTATTTTATAATATTCTGGCCGGTAGATGAACGAAACGATATCGGCATCCTGTTCAATCGCACCCGATTCCCGAAGGTCACTCAAAAGTGGCCTTTTTGACCCCCCTCTTGTTTCCACCGCCCGCGATAACTGCGAGAGCGCAATTACCGGCACGTTCAATTCTTTAGCCAGGGCCTTAAGGTTTCGGGAGATCGTCGAGATCTCCTGTTCCCGGTTCCCTCCTTTTTGGCTACCACCGGCAGTCATAAGCTGAAGGTAATCGATCACGATCAACCTAATACCGTGTTGAGAAGCCAACCTCCTCGCCTTTGCCCTAAGGTCAAAAATAGACAGGGAAGGTGTATCATCAATAAAGAGCGGTGCTTTTTCAAGACCCTTCACCTTTACGTTAAGCTGTTCCCACTCATGTTTTTCAAGATTTCCTGTACGCAGTTTTTCTGAAGACAAACCGGTTTCAGAAGAAATTAAACGGGTGATCAACTGTACAGAAGACATCTCCAGGGAAAAGAAGGCTACCGGAATATTCTGGCCTACAGAAATATTTCGGGCCATAGAAAGTGTGAGGGCCGTTTTCCCCATACCAGGACGGGCAGCCACAATCACAAGGTCACTGGGTTGCCATCCGGAAGTAAGCTTATCGAGCTTTTCAAATCCTGAAGGAATCCCTGAAAGACCTGATTTGTTGGAAATCTCCTGGATCTTTTTCTTTGCCTGCATCACAAGATCTTGTGCAGTTTCTGAAGATCTTTTTATGTTTCCCTGCGTTACTTCATAAAGTTTAGATTCGGCAGTGTCTAAAAGATCGAAAACATCGGTTGTTTCATCGTATGATTCTTCGATGATCTCGTTGGAAATCTTTATTAAACTACGCTGAATATATTTTTGAAGAATGATCCTCGCATGGAACTCGATGTGAGCAGAAGAAGACACTTTTTGGGTGAGCTGCACCAGGTAAAAGTCGCCACCTACCTGCTCCAGTTTCTGATCTTTCCTCAATTGATTGGAAACCGTTAATAAGTCGACCGGTTCAGAATTCTCGAACAGCTTAAATATGGCTTCGAATATATATTGATGGGCACTTTTATAGAAAACATCGGGATGTAAAATATCGATAATTTCGTCAACACCTCTTTTATCAATCATCATGGCTCCAAGCACAACTTCTTCTAAATCAACAGCTTGAGGCGGAATTTTCCCTTTCTCGAGATTGATGACATTCCCGGGATTAAAATTATAATTTTGAGGGGCTTTGACTTTTTCCATGTTACGAAAGTAGAGAAATAGAGTATAGAATTTAGCCGAAAAGGGCTTTACTTAGTTCACAGGTTATGAACATTTTAACTGTTCATAACTTAAAAATTTTGTTGATAAGGCCAAAAAAATCCGAAGAGTTTCTCTCCGGATTTTTTCCTGTCTTATGTAATAAGGATTTAACCTTTAAACACTCCCATTTGGGAATACTTGTTCATTCTTTTTTTCACCAGTTCATCTGGTGATAAGTTTTTGAAGTCTTCATAAGCTTCAGAAATGGCATCTTTTACTATAGAAAATGTCATTTCCCTGTTGCTATGTGCACCACCAACTGGCTCTTTTACGATCTCGTCTATGAGCTTTTGCTTTTTCATATCCTTAGCAGTAAGTTTCAAAGCATCGGCTGCCCTTTCTTTGTACTCCCAGCTTCGCCATAGAATAGACGAGCAGGATTCGGGTGAAATCACCGAGTACCAGGTATTTTCGAGCATGAGTACTTTATCACCCACACCAATACCTAAAGCGCCACCACTGGCTCCTTCACCAATAATCACCACGATAATTGGAACTTTAAGCCTGGTCATTTCAAGTATATTTCGGGCGATTGCTTCTCCCTGCCCTCTTTCTTCAGCTTCAAGACCTGGATAGGCTCCCGGAGTATCTACAAAAGTAACTACAGGGATCCCAAATTTTTCGGCAGATTTCATTAGACGGAGCGCTTTTCTATAACCTTCAGGATTTGCCATTCCAAAATTGCGGTACTGACGGGTTTTTGTATTAAATCCCTTTTGCTGCCCCACAAACATATAGCTTTGATCGCCAATTTTTCCAAGGCCTCCAATCATGGCTTTATCATCTTTTACATTTCGATCTCCATGAAGTTCCAGAAAAGTGTCACCACAAATAGCGTTAATGTAATCTAATGTATAGGGGCGGTTTGGATGGCGTGAAAGCTGAACCCTTTGCCAGGCGGTAAGATTCTTATAGATCTCTTTTTTGGTTTCAGTGAGTCTCTTCTCAATTTGACGACATGTAGCTGTAACATCAACATCACTTTCCTTACCAATGGCACAAGCTTTCTGGTACTGCTCTTCCAACTCTTTTATAGGTAATTCAAAATCTAAATATTCCATAATGAGCTATGGGTTGTTTTTAATTAGCTTACAAATATAAGAAACTTAAGAGCTAGCTTTCGGCAGTTTTTTGAATTTTCTCCTTGTCTTCAAAAAGCCATTCAGGATTACGGTAATAAGAATGATTGCTGCACCATAATAAAACCCCGGATTCATAGCCTCATCACTTCCCAAGACCCAAAAGGCAAGCAGAATTCCGTACACAGGTTCCAAATTTATAGTAAGCATTATGGTATATGGGCTCAAGTGCCGCATAACGGCTACAGAAGCTATAAAAGCATAGGCGGTGCAGATGGAAGCCAGAATAAACAGGTAAATCCAGTCTGCCGCCGAAACGTTAAAGAAATTTGCGCTAAACCCAGAGCTACTGCTATTTCCGAAGAAAGAAAGAAAAAGAAGATAAACGGTGATGGCACCGGCACCAGTAAGCAGTTCGTAAAATGAAATTACAGAGGCATCTTCCTGCTTAGCCAATTTGCCGTTAATAAGGGAGAAAACTGAAGAAAGAAAAGCAGAAAGTAGCGCAAGCAGGATTCCAAGAACGTACTCTGTCTCTACCTTGAAAATAATATACAACCCACAAATCACCACTATTCCTAAAAGGATCTCATACCATATAACTTTACGTTTGTAAAAAATTGGTTCAAGAATAGAGGTGAAAAAAGCCCCTGTAGAAAGTAGAGCGAGGGTAATGGAAACATTGGAAACCTTAATGGCCCCAAAGAAGGTTAACCAGTGAACGGCAATTACCACGCCGGCAATTAGCATCACTTTAATTCTTCCCGGTGCCAGCTTCAGGTTCTTTTTCTTCCACTTTATCCAAAGAAAGATAAAGCCGCTGGCCAATAACATCCTGTACCACACCAATGGTACGGCATCTAAGGTGATCAATGCGCCTAAGACTGCGGTAAACCCCCAGATAAACACAATGAAGTGAAAGTGCAGGTAAGCCTTAACTTTATCGCTTAGCATTCCAGAGCAGGTAAGCAGCTAAAACTCCGAAGAACATATTTGGGAACCATACAGCCAACAACGGTGAGAAGGTACTTTGCTCGGCAATGGTACCAAACACCTTATCCATAAAAATGAAAATAAAGGCCAAAGTAATTCCCAGCGCAAGGTTCACTCCCATTCCGCCGCGGCGTTTCATAGAAGAAACCGCAACAGCAATTATGGTAAGAATATAGGCAGAAACCGGCAGACTCCAGCGTTTGTAAGCCACCACTTTATAGCGATTTATATTTCCAGAACCCCTACCTTTTTCCTGCTCAATAAAAGCTTCGAGTTCATTGTAATTAAGTGTCTCTGCCATATAAGACACCGGTGTAAGTTCATCAAAATCAAATGGCAGCACAGTATCTTTACTAATTTCTGAAATCAATATATCTCCATCTTCACCAATAATCCTTTTGTGGTAGTTGGTAAGGGTGTAGGTAGAATCTTCTTCATTCAATTTTAGCCTTGACGCACTTATTTTATATTTAAGTTTATTTCCTTCAAAATGCTCCAGGGTAAAATTCTGAGCCGAATTAATTCGGGGTTGAAAGTGAGAAGCATAAATAAATTCATTATCATTAATTTGCCTGTAGACATCACTGGTCTCCTGCACATCACTACCCCTTTTTAGGTAAGTGTACTTAAACTCATTAAAACCTTTACTTGCACTGGGAGCAAGATACATACCCAAGACAAGGGCTGCGACACACACTATTGTAGACCCAATCATATATGGGCGAAGAAAACGCCAGAAGGAAACCCCACTACTCAAAAATGCGATAATTTCGGTGTTCTGAGCCAGCTTTGAAGTAAACCAAATCACCGAGAGGAACAGAAACAAAGGAAAAAGTAAGTTCGCAAAGTAGATGGTAAAATCAATATAATAGTTCACTACTTCCCAAAAAGGCACTTCGTTCTGAAGGATCTTATCAATCTTTTCGGCAAGATTTACCGTTATTCCAATAGGAATAAAGAGGAGCAGCATTAACACGAATGTCCCCAGGTATCTCTTTAGTATGTACCAATCAAGGATCTTCAAATTATAAACGTTTGTCCATTTGCTGTACCATTTTGCTTTTCCAGGAAGCAAAGTCCCCGGCTAAGATATGTTTTCTTGCCTCGCGAACCAACCACAGATAGAAGCCAAGGTTGTGCATGGTAGCAATTTGCTTGCCAAGCATTTCGTTCACAGTAAAGAGGTGACGAAGGTAAGCCTTTGTATAAAAAGTATCAACGTAGGTAGCGCCAGATTCATCTATAGGGCTAAAGTCATCTTCCCACTTCTTGTTCTTGATATTAATTGTGCCATGAGCCGTAAACAGCATTCCATTTCTGGCATTTCGGGTAGGCATTACACAATCAAACATGTCTACTCCCAAAGCAATATTTTCAAGAATATTAATTGGAGTTCCCACTCCCATAAGGTAGCGTGGTTTTTCCTTCGGAAGTATATTGGTGACCACCTCGGTCATTGCGTACATTTCTTCTGCCGGCTCCCCTACAGAAAGTCCACCAATGGCATTACCCTCTGCTCCTGCTGAAGCTATATACTCCGCCGACTCTTCCCGTAGATCTTTGTAAGTACTTCCCTGCACAATAGGAAAGAGCGCCTGGGCATAACCGTATAAAGGTGGCGTTTTATCAAAATGAGTGATACACCTGTCCAGCCACCTATGAGTGCGGTGCATGGAATTCTTCGCATAGCGATAATCACAGGGATATGGGGTGCATTCATCAAAGGCCATGATAATATCAGCACCAATAAGGCGCTGAATTTCCATCACATTTTCGGGAGTAAAATTGTGGTAAGAGCCATCAATATGAGATTTAAACCGCACACCTTCCTCTTTGATCTTCCTTCTGTCGGCAAGAGAATATACCTGGTACCCGCCACTATCGGTAAGAATGTTCCTGTCCCAGTTCATAAACTTATGGAGCCCACCGGCTTTTTTCAGAATTTCGGTTTGTGGGCGCAGGTACAGGTGGTATGTATTTCCCAGGATAATATCGGGATTCACCTCTTCCTTAAGATCTTTCTGACTAATACCCTTTACAGAAGCCACTGTGCCTACCGGCATAAAGATGGGAGTTTCAATGATTCCGTGATCTGTAGTGATCACACCTGCACGGGCACTGCTACCCGTATCGGTAACTGCTAATTCAAATTTCATAAACAATTTTAATGGGCGCAAAGATAGGTATTTTTCGTTGGCAGGGATTAGAGGATAGCCCGCAGAAATTTTCTAAAGTTCTACGGAAATCAACCCGGCCCAATTGCAATGTGCACCAGCTGAAGGGCTGGGTTTCGGCACGGATTGCAAATCCGCGCCAGCTTTGGGAAATAGCTGAAAGAGACTTAGAAAAAATAGATGAAAAAATATCTGTGCATCTGTGGCAAAATTTAAGACCGAGTCTTCCCCGGCACGGTGCAAATCCGCGCCAGCATTGTGAAATATCTGAAAAAGGCTTAGAAAAGATAAATGAAATAACATCTGTGTATCTGTGGCAAAACTCCAGTAGAGTCTTCCCGGAACGGTGCAAATCCGCACCAGCTAAAGGTTTAGTTTCGGCACGGATTATAAATCCGCGCCAGCATTGTGAAATATCTAAAAAAGGCTTAGAAAAAATAGATGAAAAAATATCTGTACATCTGTGGCAAAACAGATCGAACTTCCCGGCACGGATTGCAAATCTACGCCAGCTTTGACCAAACTTCCGAAGAAATATGAGAGATTTAAAAGTCTCAACAATTATTCAAACAATTGTTCAAAGCTTTTAGAAGAATTGAGTCGGGTTGATTTCCAAAGCATTGATAAAATAGTATTTTTGCAGGACATTTAATAAAAACCAGATGTCAGACACACAACAACTACAAGATTTTGTCACCCAGGTGAGAAGGGACATTGTAAGGCAGGTTCACAAAGTAAATTCGGGACACCCCGGAGGCTCTTTGGGTTGCGCCGAATTTTTAAGCGTCCTTTATCAGGAAGTAATGCACCGCAAAGAAGGATTTGATATGGACGGAATTGATGAAGACCTGTTCTTCCTTTCCAACGGCCATATCTCCCCGGTGTTCTACAGTGTTCTTGCCCGTAGCGGATATTTTCCTGTGGAAGAACTCAACACCTTTAGATTAATTGATTCCCGTCTTCAGGGGCACCCCACAACCCACGAAGGCCTGCCAGGGGTAAGAATAGCTTCTGGCTCATTAGGCCAGGGACTTTCTGTAGCATTAGGCGCAGCAAACGCAAAAAAACTAAATGGCGATTCACACCTTGTATACTCCCTTCATGGTGATGGCGAGTTACAGGAGGGCCAAAACTGGGAAGCAATCATGTATGCAGCTGCAAAAAAAATAGACAATTTAATCTCCACTGTAGATCGCAATTATCAGCAAATAGATGGTTGTACAGATGATGTTTTACCCATGGGGAACCTTGTCGAAAAATTTAAAGCTTTTGGCTGGGAAGTGCTGGAGATTGAAAAAGGAAATGACATCGACCAAATACGCGAAGGCCTTAATAAAGCTAAAAGCCTTACCGGGAAAGGAAAACCCGTCGCAATTATGCTAAATACCGAAATGGGGCACGGCGTAGATTTCATGATGGGAAGCCACAAGTGGCACGGAGTTGCTCCAAATGATGAGCAACTGGAGAAAGCCCTTGCTCAAAACCCTGAAACCTTAGGAGACTACTAGCCCCACCCAACCTCCCCAAAGGAGAGGAGCTTGATCTCAAAAAATGAAAAATATTAACACTTAAATAAACGCCCTAACTCCCCTCCTTTGGAGGGGTCGGGAGAGGCTTATGAAAAAATATACAGATACAGGTAAAAACGATACGCGCTCTGGTTTTGGAGCCGGACTCACCGAACTTGGCAGAACCAATCCTAATGTGGTTGCTCTTTGTGCAGATTTGGTTGGCTCTTTAAAAATGCAGGATTTCATCGATGAAAACCCTGAAAGATTTTTCCAGGTTGGTATTGCTGAAGCTAACATGATGGGCATCGCTGCCGGATTGACCATTGGAGGAAAAATTCCTTTTACAGGAACATTTGCCAACTTCTCAACCGGAAGGGTCTATGACCAGATAAGACAATCAATAGCCTATTCAGGAAAGAATGTGAAAATTTGCGCCTCTCACGCAGGCCTTACTCTTGGTGAAGATGGTGCGACTCACCAGATCCTTGAGGACATAGGACTCATGAAAATGTTGCCGGGAATGACTGTAATCAATCCTTGTGATTACAACCAGACAAAAGCAGCTACCATTGCTATTGCAGAATATGATGGGCCGGTCTATTTACGCTTTGGGCGTCCAAAAGTGGCAAATTTCACTCCTGCAGATCAAAAATTCGAGATAGGAAAAGCTATTTTACTGAACGAAGGAAAAGATGTGACAATCATCGCAACAGGCCACCTGGTTTGGGAAGCACTACAAGCCGCTGAACAACTTGAAGAGAAAGGAATTTCAGCTGAAGTGATCAACATACACACGATCAAACCTTTAGATGAAGCTGCAATTTTAGCTTCTGTAGGAAAAACCGGCTGTGTAGTCACTGCCGAGGAACACAATATTCTTGGAGGGCTTGGGGAAAGTGTTGCCCGTACGCTGACACATAATCACCCTGCCCCGCAGGAATTCGTTGCTACCATGGATACCTTTGGTGAAAGTGGTACACCCGAGCAACTTATGGAAAAGTATGGATTAAATGCTGCTGCTATTGTAAAGGCTTCAGAGAAGGTCATCAAAAGGAAATAATTTTTTCAGCTTAAAACTATTCTAAAGCTTCTCAAAAATGACATTTTTGAGAGGCTTTATTTTTGAGCAAATAAAAATATTTATATTCCGTTTTATACTTAACTTCTAAAACAAAGCTTGTATGAAAAAGTACTTTTTTATTTTAATGTTTGTAACTACTTCCACAGCAATAGCACAAAGTGGATTTGGAGTAAAAGGCGGTATAAATTATGCCGATAATGGAGAACTCACCTATAACGACTTTTCTAATGCCGGTGAAGATGTACTGGAAGGCGGAGAGAGCAAGATGGGATATCATTTTGGCGTTTTCTACCAGGCAAACCTCCTTGGCTTCTTCTTAAGACCCGAACTGGTCTACACCACCACGAAAAGCACCTATCAATTCAATCAACAGGAATCAGAATACAATGTTTCTAAAATAGACCTCCCCATTTTAGTGGGTACCAAAATCCTTGGCCCTGTCCAGATCTTTGCAGGCCCCACCCTTCAATACATGGTAGATAACGATTTTGAGGGTTTTGACCTGGGAGACGTCAAAGAGGAATTCACCATTGGTGCACAGCTAGGTGCAGGAGTTCAATTAGGCAAAATAGGAGTTGATGTGAGATACGAAAGAGCACTAAAAGAGAATGAAGCAGAATTCATGCAACTTGATGGCAGTAGGAATGGTCCGCAGAGGGTAGACACGAGGCCCAGCCAGATCATTTTTGGACTTTCCTTAAGCCTGTAAAAGAACTAAATTATAAGCATCAAAAAAGCCCCTTTTCGGGGCTTTTTTTTGTTTAGTTATTTGGATCCAGATAATCTGGTGTTCCATCGTTATCTGAATCGGGATAAGGAAAAATAATATTTCCGTTTTCATCAGAAATTTCTTCCCGGGTAGGAATAAAATCGCCATCATCATCTGCATCAGCGTAATTCGGCACTAAATCTCCGTCGGTATCATCATTAATTAACAGCTGATCTTCATTAAGATCTTCCCTCCATGACGGAATTCCGTCACGGTCATGATCTGCCTCATTTACTCCGTATAAATTAAAGGCAAAAACAAGCGGACTGTAAGATGGAATAGTTCCTCTAAAAGCGTTGAAATAAGCAAGGCCAGAAGGCAGGAATACAGCACCTACCCCATAATCATTTTTCCATTCTATGGTATTATCTTCCTGTATTTCAAAACCAGAAGCACCACGAAATCCTGTAATCCCAAGGCCAAAGCCGGGTATGGTTTGCACAAGATCAAACCACACAGGATTTTGTGAAGAATCAAAAGTGCTGCGGTTCAAAAGAGTCCCCTTATAGGAAACAAAAACCGAGTCGCTAAATTTTGGCTGCGGCATCTCGCTTGCTCCTTCGCGAACCTTTAAAACATAGTACGTATAATTTACCCCTTCATAGTTAAAGTTCTTTGTCTCGAGCAACGGCGACTCACTGAGTGGAGTTTTACCGGCATTATCTGCGTTAATGGTATCAATTTCAATTTTATAGTCGAAACCTTCGGGAGCAGCCTCGAATTCTTCATAGTTATAGAAGTGAGTATCCAGGTAGGCATCCAGCGCAGCCTGGTCTGCCAACTCCTGTTCTCCCCTATCTCTTGGAGGAACAACTTCGGGACTGTCATCATCCTTATCACATGACATTAAAGAGATACCGGCAAGCACATATAAAAACAAAAATTTATTCAGTTTCATCAATAGGTAATTTAGGGCCGCAAGATACAATATTCTTGTATTTTTGCTGAAGATAGAAGGAATTTTACAGCACAAAGATGAGAGTAGACAAATTTTTATGGTGCGTGAGGTATTTTAAAACCCGAAGTGTAGCAACCGAAGCGTGTAAACAGGGAAAGGTACGAATGAACGAGGCTATTGTTAAACCTTCCAGAGAAGTTTTCGCGACAGATCAAATTCAGGTCAGGAAAAATCAAATTAATTACCAGATAGAAGTACTGGATATTCCCAAAAGCCGGGTGGGTGCCAAGTTAGTTAACCTTTACATCAATGATATCACTCCGCAGGAAGAACTCGAAAAAAGAGAACTGCTTAAATATTCCCAGGACTATTACCGAAAAAAAGGTACCGGCCGACCTACCAAGAAAGATAGAAGGGAGCTGGATGACTGGTTTGATCCTGAAGACAACGATGATTGATTAACTTTACCATACAATTAGTATCTAAAAAAACATCCCATGGAGAAAAATTCTGTTTTGATTCTCAACAATGAGCAGATCAACCATAAAATAAGAAGGATCGCTTACCAGATTTACGAAAACAACCTTGAAGAAGACCAGATCATCCTGGCGGGGATAGCCAAGAGTGGCTTTCAGCTTGCGCAAAAGCTGCAGGCAGTACTACAGGAAATTTCTGATCTTGAAGTACTGCTCTGTGAGGTGAAAGTGAATAAAAAGAATCCGCTGCAGGCCGTCACCAGTAGTTTGTCACCTCAGGATTATGAAAATAAAGCCCTTGTATTAATAGATGACGTTTTAAACTCGGGCACCACTTTGATCTACGGAATAAGGCACTTTCTGGATGTTCCGCTTAAACGGTTCAAAACTGCAGTTCTGGTTGACAGGAGCCATAAAAAATATCCTGTAAAAGCCGATTTTAAAGGCATCTCTCTTTCAACTTCGATTCACGAAACAGTAAAAGTACATTTTAAGCCGGGAGAAGATAAAGTGGAGCTAGTCTAAACTTTCCACAACCTTATGCACTACCTCTTCTACAGATTTACTATCAGTTAAAACCGTAAGGTCACTCTGATTGTAGTAGAAGGTGCGCTCAAATAAATGCTTTCGGATATAATCTTCAAGAACTTCAGGAGTTTTGAGGTCTTGTATTAATGGCCGGCTATCTTTTTCAACTATTAGTCTTTCCTTCAACTGAAGCAGACCGGTTTTGAGATATATTGAAGTAACAGACGCCGTATTTTTGATCAACTGCATATTTTTCCCGTAACAGGGAGTACCTCCTCCCAGGGAAAGAACATAACTCTCCTCCCTCTCCAGAAGCTTTTTAAGCACCTCTGCTTCCTTTCTGCGAAAATAAATTTCACCATTGGTCGAAAAGATTTCAGGAATAGTCTTATTTTCTTCTGCACATATTTTGGCATCCAGATCCAGGAATTTAACAGATAAATGAGTAGCAAGGGCCTTTCCAACAGAACTTTTACCAGAACCCATGTATCCTATAAGAATAATTTTCATGCTTAATTATATGATTTTTAAGGAGTTTAATCTCTACTTTAAAATGATCTTCAAATTTATGTCAATTTCTTCTTGAAAAATAAATTAATGTGGGTATATTTGCACCCGCATTGGCAAAAATGCAAGTAACAAGATCTGGTAGCTCAGTTGGTAGAGCATCTCCCTTTTAAGGAGAGGGTCCTGGGTTCGAGCCCCAGCCAGATCACAGAACAAAGTTCTTATAAATATTGACCTGGTAGCTCAGTTGGTAGAGCATCTCCCTTTTAAGGAGAGGGTCCTGGGTTCGAGTCCCAGCCAGGTCACTTCTTTCTTCAAGGAATTAGTGGAAAACCCAAAAAGGTATAACCATTGATTTTCTTCACACGGAGAATAAATTTCGTTAAAGAAATCTTAAAGAAAGCCCAGGTGCTGGAACTGGTAGACAGGCATGGTTGAGGGCCATGTGTTCATTAGAGCGTGCGGGTTCGAGTCCCGCTCTGGGCACTTTTCGAAATAATTACTTCTTTCTCCGCTTCCATTTCCCCTTTCTTATTTTTTTTACAATTTTCACTTTTCTTACGCGACTTCGTACAAAAAAGACTAAAATTCTGTTAATCACATCATTAGCATCTTCTTGAGAGAAAATAAATATTACATTTATCTCAGACAATTTTATTCACCCGAAGATGCAGTTTCAGTTATACTCTCAGCTACTTAAATTAGATCTCTCCAACGACGATCTACTTCAAATGTATTATGTCCTTTACTACGACTTAAAACAAGAAGATAAAGACATGGCTGAGAATATTGCCAAACTTATTGAGATAAGGGAAAAGGCTAAAATCGAATTACGAAAACTGCTCTTTAATATTAAAAATTCTATTCAGGCTTCTGCAGTTGGAACTGCAGTCTTAAATTTCTTACCGGTATTTCTTAAGCTGGATTATTTGGCTCGCAACACCTTTAACAATTTAAATTTGAAGGTTTGCTATGAAAAAGAGAAAAAAAATATTAAATTGTATTACCAAACACTTTATAATCAGGATATTCCCTCTTCAACGCTTGATGTTCTTTTTAAACACAAGAATAAATTGGAATCCCTGCCATAAATAGATGAGAACAAATAGTAATTTTTACTGGGGGGCAAAAATTACTGATAAAAAACTCCGGAAATAAACCTCCGGAGTTCTCATCTACTATCTCGGAAAAAGCAATTCTAAACAGGGTTGCTTTTTCTGTTTTTAGTATGTACCTAAACAAAAAACTCCCGCGCTGGCGGGAGTTTTATATAAATTAAAAACTTTTTCTAAGCAGCGTTCTGCTTCTTTATAAGGTTAAGAGCAGAACCTTCCTTGTACCACTCAATTTGAGGTAGGTTATAGGTGTGATTTGCCTTAATAGTATCCTTAGAGCCATCTGCATGCACAACTTCTATTGTAAGCTGCTTATCTGGCGCAAAACCTTCAAGATCGATAAAGTTGAAAGTGTCATCTTCCTGGATTAGATCGTAATCACTTTCATTAGCAAAAGTAATTCCTAACATACCCTGCTTTTTCAAATTGGTCTCGTGAATTCGGGCAAAAGATTTCACCAACACTACTTTAACACCAAGATGTCTTGGCTCCATAGCAGCATGTTCTCTGGAAGAACCTTCGCCATAATTGTGGTCTCCAACTACCACTGTAGGTATTCCCGCAGCTTTGTACTTTCGTTGGGTTGCAGGCACACCATCATATTCACCGGTAATCTGGTTCTTTACGAAGTTGGTTTTCATATTGAAGGCGTTCACAGCACCAATTAGACAGTTGTTTGATATATTGTCAAGGTGACCTCTAAAGCGCAACCATGGTCCCGCCATAGAGATATGGTCTGTAGTACATTTTCCGTGAGCTTTAATAAGAAGTTTTGCTCCCGTTAAATTTTTACCGTCCCAAGGCTGGAATGGATCAAGTAACTGTAACCTTTCAGAGTTAGGATTAACTTTAACCTCTACACTAGAACCATCTTCGGTAGGAGCAAGATATCCAGGATCTTCAACATCAAAGCCTTTTGGAGGCAATTCAAGACCTGTTGGCTCATCAAGTTTCACATATTTCCCATCTTCATTAAGAAGCGTATCTCTGGAAGGATCAAAATCCAATCTTCCTGAAATTGCAATTGCAGCCACCATTTCAGGCGATCCTACAAATGCGTGGGTATTAGGGTTACCATCTGCCCTTTTTGAGAAGTTTCGGTTAAACGAATGTACAATAGTATTTTTCTCTTCACCTTTACGGTCACTTCTATCCCACTGTCCAATACATGGCCCACAGGCATTAGTAAAAATAGTGGCATCAAGATCTTCAAAAATTTGTAACAAACCATCTCTTTCGGCAGTAAAACGAATCTGTTCAGATCCAGGGTTAATACCAAAATCAGATTTAGCTTTTATTTTTTTATCTACTGCTTGTTTGGCAATAGAAGCAGCACGGGTAAGATCTTCATAAGAAGAGTTGGTACATGATCCTATCAAGCCCCAGTCTACATTAATTGGCCAGTCATGTTCTTTGGCTTTTTCAGCCATTTCTGAAATTGGCGTAGCAAGATCTGGTGTGAAAGGCCCGTTTAAATGAGGCTTAAGTTCAGAAAGATTGATCTCAATCACTTCATCAAAATACTGCTCTGGGTTAGCGTAAACTTCAGGATCACCGGTAAGGTGTTCTTTCACTTCATTGGCAGCATCTGCAACATCGGCACGATTTGTCGCACGAAGGTACCTCGCCATAGATTCATCATAGCCAAAGGTAGAAGTAGTTGCTCCAACCTCTGCTCCCATGTTACAAATAGTTCCTTTTCCGGTAGCCGACATTGACTCGGCACCTTCACCAAAATACTCGATGATCGCTCCAGTACCACCTTTAACGGTAAGTATGCCAGCTACTTTTAAGATCACATCTTTTGATGAAGTCCATCCGGAAAGTTTACCTGTGAGCTTAACACCTATTAGCTTTGGAAACTTTAGCTCCCATGCCATTCCTGCCATAACATCTACAGCATCTGCACCACCAACACCTATAGCAACCATTCCAAGACCACCGGCATTCACCGTATGAGAATCGGTACCAATCATCATTCCTCCAGGGAAGGCATAATTCTCCAGTACTACCTGGTGAATAATTCCCGCTCCCGGTTTCCAGAATCCAATTCCATATTTATTTGAAACAGATTCAAGAAAGTCAAAAACCTCATCACTGGATTTTTTTGCGCTAGGTAAATCAAACTGTGCTCCAAGTTTTGCCTGGATCAGGTGATCACAATGTACTGTAGTAGGAACGGCCACGTTCTTTTTCCCAGCCTGCATAAATTGCAGCAAAGCCATTTGAGCAGTTGCATCCTGGCAGGCAATCCTGTCTGGCGCAAACTCTACATAATCTTTACCTCGGGTAAATTTTTGAGTCGGTTTTCCATCCCACAAGTGAGAATAAAGGATCTTTTCTGAAAGGGTTAAAGGTTTACCAACAGCCTCACGTGCGGCATTAACGCGCTCGCCCATCTGGCTGTAAACCTTCTTGATCATATCAATATCGTATGCCATATCTTGAATTTATTAATATTCTGAAGTGTTGCAAAATTACAAATTCCTGCCCGATTTAAAAAATTATAACCAAACCTGAAAATTACCTGAAGATAATTTAGCAGTTCATGAAAAAACTATATATAAAAACAAGCTAATGGTATAAAATTAGCATAAAAACAAGAATATGGTAAATATGAAGCTTTATTTTATCCTTTCTGAAAAATAAGCACCCTCCATCCGATGATTTTTTCAGCAAAAACAAGTGTACAACAACACTTTTAAACAACAAGAGAGACAGTCTTTTGAAGCTGCTCCTGAATCGCATAGATGGAAGATTATGAGTAATTCAGCAAACAATACGTGGAGATAGGCAGGGAAGTGATCTAATTAACCGTAAATAATTTGCGCACTATACTTCGGAAGTAACTTTAATGTACACGAAGAAGAAGTTGTATGAACCTTAAAAATCTTAGAGCAGACTCTTGATAATATGCTCTTCCGAAATTCCTTCGGCTTCGGCTTTGTAATTTTTAATCACCCTATGTCTAAGAATTCCAAAGGCCACTGCCTGTACATCTTCAATATCGGGTGAAAATTTTCCTCTTACCGCTGCATTAGCTTTGGCTCCTAAAATGAGATTTTGAGAAGCTCGTGGTCCGGCGCCCCAATCTACATATTCCTTTACAAGAGAGGTAGCTCTATTTCCTTCGGGACGGGTTTTCCCCACAAGGTCTACCGCATATTCCACAACATTATCGGCCACGGGTATGCGTCGAATCAGATGCTGAAAATCGACAATTTCACGAGCGGTAAATAAAGGATTTATTTCCTTTACCTCATCTGATGTAGTATTCTTCACTACCTCAATTTCCTCTTCAAAGGAGGGATATTCCAGTTTGACGGCGAACATAAACCGGTCAAGCTGCGCCTCGGGTAATGGATAAGTTCCCTCCTGCTCAATAGGGTTTTGGGTTGCGAGCACAAAATAGGGCAAGTCTAATTTATAGTGTTGACCGGCCACGGTTACCGACCGTTCCTGCATGGCTTCCAGTAAAGCGGCCTGGGTTTTAGGCGGAGTTCTGTTGATCTCATCAGCAAGAATGATATTGCCAAAAACAGGACCTTTTATAAATTTAAAATGCCGGTTCTCATCTAATATCTCCGAGCCCAGAATATCACTCGGCATAAGATCTGGAGTAAACTGAATTCTTTTAAAATTAAGCCCAAGGGCCTGGGCTATGGTATCAACCATCAGGGTCTTGGCAAGGCCTGGAACTCCAATAAGCAGGGAATGACCTCCCGAAAAAACAGATAAAAGGATCTGGTCTATAACTTGTTGCTGGCCAACAATTCTTTTGGCGATTTCCTGCCTCAATTGCTGATGCCGTTTAACCAGATTTTCTACCGCTTCTACATCTGTCATACCTGCCAAAAATGTCATTTATTTCTTAAGCCAGTTGCTAGAATATTCGCAATCTCTATACTCTCCATTCACCTTAACATACGTCTCCTTGATCTTCTCTGCCTGCCATTTTTCAATAGCTTCAAGCTGCTTATCCCTAAGTGCAAGTTCTTTGATCTTGTTAAAGTCCTGGGCATAGTCTGCCTTATGTTCTTTGTACCTGTTAGTAACAGTGATTAATTTATAAAAAGGTCTTCCGGTATTGTCCTGATCTGTGATAATGTTCGAAACCTCTCCCTTCTCAAGATTGACAACCTGCTCGTATAGCAACGGATCAATTTTGGTAAGTTCAAACCTAGTATCACCAGTGGTAGGATTTACTAACTTTCCTCCGCTTTCACGAGTTTCTTTTTCATCTGAAACTTCTTTGGCAGCATCGGCAAAGGAAATTTCCTCATTACTGATCCTTTCTCTTACATTTTCGATTTCGTCAAAAGCTTTTTGCTTGGTCTCTTCGGTAACATCAGGAATTAAAAGGATGTGACGCACATCTACCTGCTGCCCACGAATTTTATCGACCATAAGAATGTGATAACCAAATTCAGTCTTAAAGGGTTTGCTCACCTCCCCTTCCTGAAGGGAAAATGCAGCATCTTTAAATTCTTTTACAAAAGGATCCTGACGTGTAAGCGTAATTTTTCCTCCCGAAGATCTCGAACCTGGATCCTGAGAATACAAAACCGCTTTTGTAGCAAAGCTGGCTCCATTCTCCAGTACATCTGCACGCATTTCATTCAGTCGTGCTATAATTTCATCTTTTTCTTCCTGCGGAATTTCCGGTTTCACTACGATCTGTGCAATTTCAACCTCATCCCCAAACACAGGACGCTCGTCTTCGGGAATCTCTGTAAAGAATGCCCTCACCTCTTCAGGTGTGATCTCTACAGCATCAACAATTTTACGTTGCATTTCAGAAGCAAGCCTGTTTTGCTTGTTAATTTCAAAAAGTTCAGCTCTAAAATCAGCTTCACTATCCTTTTTATAGAACTCGAGTACTTTTTCAAGAGAACCTACCTGTTGGGTCATATAAGCCAATTGCTGATCAATATTGGCATTGATCTCGGCATCAGAAACTATGATACTGTCCTGTATGGCGTGGTGAGCGTAAAGCTTGTTCTCCATTAACCTCCCTGCAAGGTTGCAGTTGGTCACATCTTGAGTAGAAACGCCCTGGCTTTGAAGCTCAAGGTACATCTTATCAATATCACTTTCAAGCACAACAAAATCACCAATTACTGCTGCTACACCATCTACCTTAAAACGGCCACTCCTGTCCTGTATTTTTTGCTGAATTTCCGATTCAATACCAATTGCGGTACTGTCGGTAACTATTACTTCCTGCGCATGAACATTGCTCCCGCCCACGATAAGGGATAATAGGCCCAGTGATTTAATTATAGATCTCAAATTCGTCATTTTTAATAGCATCTTGTGTAATGTCTTTTTCTAATTTTTTAATGAGATCCAGCTTTCTTTTATTAAGCAGGATCTGCTTTATACCCGGCAAGGAATACTCCAGGGGCGCCTGTTCATTGCGCAGCTTAACATCCTCAACAGAGACCAAATATACTCCTAATGAGTCTTCAAGCTGCATAAAATTTTTGTTTTTTAAGAATTCAGGATTGTCCTGAGGCGTTAAAGGCCGAATTTTATCGTAAACCTGTTTTGTTTTAACCCAAACAGAATCATTGAGCGAATATGAATTGAACTGAATGGCCATATCCAGCAATGCCTGCCTGTCTTCCTGGTTAAACCTGATAAACCGTTTTTTTATAGTTTCAAAGTCCTTGTTGTTCTTGGTGATATTGATATACCTCACCTTCACAAGGTTCTCATTAAGAAAAAAATTCTCTCCATTTTCTTCGTAATAAGCTTCGGCTGCCTCTCTTGAAATACTGGTGTCGAGTTCCCGGGCCACGATAGCATCGGTATAGGCTTTAGCATAAAGTTCGTTCTTGTAGTTCTGCACCAGGCGATCAAATTCTGCCTGCTGTTCACTACTCAAATTAACCCGCGCCCTGTCAAGCAGCAATTTTTGAGTGGCCCATCGGGTAATGAAGTTATTTACCAAAAGTGTACTGTCTTCAGGAGAAGTGTTGGCCGAAATTAAAGTAGCTACATCATCCCTGTACAGATATGCATCATTTACGCGTGCAATGACCTCTTTCTCTTCGGGTTCATTGAGCAGGTTGCAGCTTCCGGTTAAAAAGCCCAAAAACAGTAAGAAGAAAAGTCTTTTTTTGACAGTCAAATTAGTCTTAAATATTATGAGTTCGCAAAAATACGAATTCCAAACAGTATACCAACCTGCAGATAAAACGAAAGAATTTCACAAAAATTTTACTTTTGGCGTGGCTTTCGCTATGCTAAAGTCAAAGAAGCCAAATTTCATCTCATGTCTAAAGAACGCAAACTAAAACTTATCTGGGATTTTCGTGGCCCTGATTCCGAAATTACCGCCAAACATCACGCTCATCACTTACAGGAATTCTTTAATAACAACGCTTTATCAATAAATATTTTGGGTAGCGAAAAATTATCTGAAACACATGCCATTGCCTTTTTGGTAGTGACTAACGATGAAATGCCGGCGGTTCGTGACGCTCTAAAACCTCATCGCGGACAGCTTTATGAAGATTAATAAAAAAATATTTTCTTAAAATCTTCATAAATGCCTCTGCTCCTTTATATTTGCGAAAATCAAAACAAAATCATGAAAAAATATCTTTTAGTTTTAAGCTTTACCTTCCTTAGTCTAACAGCCTTTGCACAGTCAAAAATAGGAACCATAGATGCCGATTATATCCTGAACCAATTGCCTGAAATGGCCCAGGTCAACGAAGGACTCAAAACCTACAATGAAGATCTTCAAAAAGAACTTGAATCAAACGTTACTAAGTACGAAACCCTGGTAAAAGACTATCAGGCAAACAGCACAACCTTTTCTGAAGAAGACAGAAAAACAAAAGAATCAGAGATCATGGGGCTTGAAAATGACATAAAAGGTTTTCGACAAAAAGCCAGCCTAATGATGCAGATGAAGAGAAATGAACTTACCAAGGCACTTTATGAGAAGATTAATGCTGCCATGCTACAGGTGATCCAGGAAGAGAATTACACCCAGATCTTCCATGCCGGCGGAAATAGCCTGGCCTATTCTGCTGAAGAATTTGATATTACCATGAAAGTTCTTGATAAATTAGGAATTGTAGTGAAAGAATAAATTTAGTGATCAGCAGTCAGAAGTGCTGCAATGACTGAAGGTCAATCTCTGAAATCATTGACACAGCTAAAAAAAGGAGGGTCTCAAAAATGCCATTTTTGAGACCCTCCTTTTTTTTGGGCTTTGCTATCTACTCTTAACTACAAACTCCTGAACTATGAACTATCTGCTGTAGTTAGGTGATTCTTTCGTGATCGTTACATTATGTGGATGGCTTTCGTTTATTCCTGAAGCTGTTATCTTCACAAACTTAGCCGATTCCTGCAAGGCAGCAACATCTTTTGCCCCGCAATAACCCATTCCGGCACGCAGGCCTCCTATAAACTGGTGGATACTTTCATAAAGATCCCCTTTGTAAGGCACTCTTCCTACTATACCTTCGGGCACCAGTTTTTTGATATCATCTTCCACATCCTGAAAATATCGATCTTTAGAGCCTTGTTTCATAGCTTCTACAGATCCCATTCCGCGGTAAGATTTGAATTTTCTTCCTTCGTAGATTATAGTTTCTCCCGGCGATTCTTTGGTACCTGCCAAAAGTGAACCCAGCATCACGCAATCGGCTCCGGCAGCAATAGCTTTTGGAATATCTCCTGTATAGCGAATTCCTCCATCGGCAATTACAGGAACGCCGCTGCCTTTAATGGCTGCTGCAACTTCCAGTACGGCCGAGAATTGTGGAAAACCTACCCCGGCAACCACTCTTGTAGTACATATTGATCCTGGACCAATTCCTACTTTTACAGCATCGGCTCCAGCTTCTACAAGATATTTGGCAGCCTCGGCAGTAGCAATATTTCCAACCACTACTTCCAGGTCGGGGAATTTTCTTTTCACCTCCTTAAGTACTGTCACCACTCCTTTAGTGTGCCCGTGGGCGGTGTCTATAACAATAGCATCCACTCCTGCTTTCACCAAAGCTTCGGCCCTTTCAACTGCATCACCGGTAACGCCTATGGCAGCGGCTACGCGCAGCCTTCCGAAGGAATCTTTATTGGCAATAGGTTTTTGGGTAAGCTTTGTAATATCCCTGAAGGTGATAAGGCCAACAAGTTTATCTTCAGAATTAACAACGGGCAGTTTTTCAATCTTGTTCTGCTGCAGTATCACTTCGGCATCTTCAAGGGAAGTGCCTTCGGCTACTGTAACCAAATTCTCAGAAGTCATTACTTCCGAAATTGGCCTGTTGTTATTTTTTTCAAACCGCAAATCGCGATTTGTCACTATTCCAAGTAGTTTTCCATCCTCATCAACAATGGGAATACCACCAATACTATGCTCCCGCATATTTTCTTTAGCGTCTTTCACCTTTGCTGTAATTGGGAGGGTGATAGGATCAATGATCATCCCACTTTCTGCCCGCTTCACTTTTCGCACCTTGAGCGCCTGCTCTTCGGCGGTCATGTTTTTGTGCAAAACACCAATTCCTCCTTCACGTGCAATGGCAATAGCCATACGTGATTCGGTCACAGTATCCATAGCTGCGGAAACAATAGGCACATTGAGGCCAATGTTGCGGGTAAACTTAGATTGAATATTAACTTCGCGGGGAAGGATTTCTGAAAAGGCAGGGACTAAGAGTACGTCATCGTAAGTGAGTCCTTCGCCCAGGATCCTGGAGGTGTGTGCGATCATGGCAATTAAGATTTAATTGCGTGCAAATATACATTCTTTTCGCCAGAAGAGAGAATTATATTTGATTAATTCATTTTCAGGCTTTCCGGAAAGCTACAATGAACTCTGCTCCCTTACCTGGATGATTTTTGATATCAAGTGTAGCTTCATTAATTCCTAGAAAATGCTTGACCAGCATAAGGCCAATTCCGGTACCTGTTTCCATACTCGTACCAATTTCTGAGATCATACGGTTATTAAATTTTTTAATCTCATTAATTTTCTCCTGTGATATTCCCTCTCCCCCGTCAAGTATGTTCATAAGCACAGTCTCTTCCCGCTCTTCAAAGCTGATGTTGATTTCTTTTCCCTCGCGGGTAAACTTTATGGCGTTTGATAGTAAGTTGTGCAGAATAACAGAAATATGACCGCGATCTACCATTACAGGGGACAGGTCTTCAACTTGTTGCTGAATAAATTTGATGTTTTTACGTTTGGCAATGAGATAATAGGCCTTTATAATTTTTGATGCCTTTTGCTGAAGGTCAACTTTTTCTATGTTCACTTTACTACCCTCCAGCTGTGAGTTGGCCCAGTGCAAAAGGTTTTGCAACATTGAAGAAGTACCTGAAACCTGCACCAGCATTTCATCTAGTAGAGATGCCTGCTCTTCTGGTGTAAAATCACCCGATTTAATAAGCCCCAGCAATTGCTCTAGAGAAGCCAATGGAGAACGCAGGTCATGAGAAAGGATTGAAAAAAGACGGTTTTTCGCCTCGTTCATTTCTGAAAGATCTTCATTTTGCCTGGAGATAAGGCGATTTTGCTCAGAAATGGTCTGGTTCTTTTTTTGAAGTTGCGTAGTAAATTGCTCTTTTTGCCGAATGTTCTTTCTAAACATAAAGGCCAGGATCAATAACAATAAAACTGCCAGTACCAGGATACCAAGAAATATCCTGTTGGTAAAAAGCTGTTTTTCTACCGCTTTTTTTTCTAACTGCAGCTTTAAATTCTCCCCTTCTTTGCTCTCCAGCTGGAGTAAATTTATGGCCCGCAGTTTATTTTGATTGTAAAGGGAGTCACGGTATTTTTGATTTAATGCCAAATACTCAAAGGCCTCAGCAGTTTTCCCCTGGCTTTGGTAAACATTTGATAAGATCCCGGTATTCCTTTCCAGGTCCCAAATAGATTGAAGGTCCCTGGCAAAAACAAGTGCTTTTTGACCCATCTCTTCTGCCTGCTCATACTTTTCCTGTGCAGCGTAAACCTGGGCCAGCCCTGCATGAGCAAAAGATTTTTCCCAGTTACTAGGTTCGGTTTGATGGTTGAGCACCCGAAAATAAAATTCTATGGCTTTGTCGTAATTCCCACGGAAAAAGTTGATCTGGGCAATTCGGTTTAGTGCAAGGTGCTCCACATCTATGCGCCCGGCCTTCTTAGAAAGCTCCAGCGCCGTTTGAAGGTTATCCAGCGCCTTTTCGTATTCCTCCACTTCAATTTGTGAGATGGCAATATTAAGATAGGCAGGATTTGCCCTTGCAGGATCACCAGATTCATTATAAGCATCAATAGCCTCATTAAAAAGATTAATTGCCGCTCTATTCCTGTCAATCCCCTGCTGAATTAGCCCCTGCCCCACCAGACTTTTTGCCATGGACAGTTGATTTCCGGTTGCCTGATAGATCTCTAAGGCCTCCAGATAATGCTGAAGAGAAAGATCGTAGTTCCCTTTTACATAGTAGGCATAGCCATAAGCATAAGCCACATCTGCCCTATCTTCAGGGTCATTGGATGCTGCAGCCAGAGCATCTGCTTTCTCAAGGATTTTTAACGCTGTTAAAAAATCATTGTTAAGCATAGAAAACCCTTTATCTACATAAAATGCAACAGAATCCTGCTCCTGTTGCCACTCAACATAAACTGAAGAATAAGCACCCGGAAAAAATAAAAGGGCAACAAAAAAACAGATATAATTACGCTTCAAAAATGGCATTTTAGAGTGCAATTATAGATATAAATTTTGAAACACTACTCTTCTAATGGTAAGTTGAAAATATTTTTGTTGCTTCATTATGAGATGATTCAAAGCTCATCATTTTAACATTGGTATCGTCTTTTTTAGAAGTGAAGTAAGACAGTAATTTTTCTGTAGGCATGTTTCCTGTAAGCTCGTCTTTTGCCATTGGGCAGCCACCAAATCCCTGTATCGCACCATCAAATCTTTTGCAACCCGATTTATAAGCCGCATCTACTTTTTCAAACCATTTTGCGGGAGTGGTATGAAGGTGTGCCCCAAATTCTATTTTTGGATACTTCGGAATTAAATTTGAATACAGATAAGTTATAATATCGGGGGTGGAACTTCCAATAGTGTCTGAGAGCGAGAGGATCTTTACACCCATTCCGGAGAGTTTTTCTGTCCACTCCCCCACAATCTCCACATCCCACGGATCTCCGTAAGGGTTTCCAAAACCCATAGACAGGTATGCCACCACTTCTTTACCCGAAGCATCGGCGATATTGAGGATCTCCTGCAGGGTTTCAACAGATTCGGCTATGGTCTTATGGGTATTTCGCATCTGGAAGTTTTCAGAAATCGAAAAAGGATAGCCTAAATAGTCTATTTCAGGATGTTGGGAAGCATCCTGGGCGCCCCGTGTATTCGCAACGATGGCCAGCAGCTTACTTTGTGTTCTCGAAAGATCGAGTTTAGATAAAACTTCAGCAGTATCGGCCATTTGAGGAATCGCTTTTGGAGAAACAAAACTTCCGAAGTCAATAGTGTCGAATCCGCAGCGCAATAAAGACTGAATGTACTGAACTTTTTTTTCTGTAGGAATGAAGTTTTTAATTCCCTGCATAGCGTCTCGCGGACATTCAATAATTTTTAATTTCCCCATGAGTCAAATATAGAATTTAGTATTGAGATATGAGAATTGAGATTCTGAAGTAGGAAGTAGAAGTTTTTCGCCATAAACTTGTTTCAGGGCCTTATTTTAATGTTTACCCCGGCACCGATTACAAATCCGCGCCATCTTATCAGAAAGAAGCTAAGGGTTAACTGCTAAAGGATAATACCCTCTTCTCAGTTATAACTACTTAATAATCTCTACTCTATACCAATATAAACACGCCAATCCCAACGAAGACCACCACCTGCACCCACTTAAAAATCTGGCCTGAGGCAGGGTGCTTTTGAAGATAGACAGAAATTTTTCCTGCAAGAATAGCAACGGCTGAAAAAATAAGGAAAGCCTGAAGCATGAATAGAAAACCGAGAACGTAGAACTGGTAAACGGTATTGCCTTGTGGATCCCAAAGGAATCCCGGGAAAAAGGCGAGAAAGAAAATGGCGACTTTAGGGTTTAAAACATTCATTAAAAATCCCCTTTTAAAGAGGGCAGCTAATTCCTTCTTTTGCTCGGCAGCCGGCGCTTTGACGGTTATTGTCGAATCGCTTTTGTAGACCTTCCAGGCCAGGTAGAATAAATATGCCGCTCCCAAGAGCCTGATCATTAGAAATAAATTTTCGGACTGCTTAATTATTGCTGAAATCCCAAAAGCCACAAGGCTGGTGTGAACGATAATTCCGCTTACCAGGCCAAGGGCAGTAACAATTCCGTGTTTTTTCCCATTGGTCATACCCTGGACCAATACATAAATTATATCGGGGCCGGGAGAAAGGGTGAGCAGCGCGGCAGCTGCAAGAAAAGCTATGAGTTCTCCCGCCACTAGGAACGTGCTAGAATTGCCTGATTGATCTTCTTCACTAACTGCGGCCCTTCATAAATAAAACCTGTGTAAAGCTGTACTAAAGCGGCCCCTGCCTCAAGTTTTTCAATAGCATCTTCGGGAGACATGATGCCTCCTACTCCAATAATTGGAAATGCTTTATTGCTTTTTTCTGAAAGAAAACGAATAACCTCTGTTGCACGTTTAGCTAACGGCTGTCCACTTAGCCCTCCTGTTTCATCTTTGTCTGCTGAAGTGAGACCTTCGCGGGAAATGGTGGTGTTGGTGGCTATAACTCCGGCAATCCCGGTTTCTTTTATAATATCTATGATATCTAGGAGCTGGGAATCTGTAAGATCGGGTGCGATTTTAAGCAGGATTGGTTTCTGCACCGGGCGCTTTAAATTTTCCTGTTGCAGGGTATTGAGTAGCTTAGTTAGCGGTTCCTTATCCTGTAGCTCCCTAAGGTTTGGTGTATTGGGAGAACTTACATTGACCACAAAATAATCTACCTGCTCAAAAAGGGCATTAAAGCAGATCAAATAATCATCAACAGCTTTTTCATTGGCCGTGACTTTATTTTTACCAATATTTCCGCCAATAAGAACTCCGTTGTTCTTTTTCAGTCTTTCTACCGCTTCTGTCACCCCTCCATTATTAAAGCCCATCCTGTTGATAATGGCTTTGTCTTCTTTTAGCCTGAAAAGCCTTTTTTTCTCATTTCCCGGTTGAGGTTTTGGCGTTAAGGTTCCTATTTCAATAAATCCGAAGCCAAAATTAGAAAGTTCTTTATACAGCTTTGCATCTTTATCAAACCCGGCAGCCAGGCCTACGGGGTTAGGAAATTTTATTCCGAAGACTTCCCGCTCCAGCCTTTTATCTTCAACTACAAATTGTTTTCGAACAAGTTTTTGGCTTACGGGAAGAAGAAACAATTTCCGAAGAGCAGAAAAGGTGAAATAATGCACCTTCTCCGGATCAATATTGAAAAGCAGGGGCCGGATTATCTTTTGATACATGAAGTGGGTTTTGCACAAAATTAACACAAAGCTGCATAAAAAAGTATGAAAATAGAAAAGGTTTTGAACCTACTTTTTATATCGCTACTTTTGGGAAAACTACCTTAAAAATGACTAATAAGCAGCAAATCATTGACCGCTTTTTAAGCTATGTCAAGATAGATACTCAAAGTGACGAAACAAGTGAATCAACTCCCAGCACAGAGAAACAGTGGGATTTAGCCAATAAATTAAAGGCCGAATTAGAGACCATGGGCATGCAGGAGGTGAGCATAGATGAACATGCCTATGTAATGGCCTCCCTGCCGTCAAATGTTGCACATGATGTGCCGGTAATAGGTTTTGTAGCTCATTTTGATACCACGCCCGACTTTTCGGGAACAAATGTGAATCCGCAGATCATCGAAAATTATGACGGAAAAGACATTATACTGAACAAAGAAAAGAACATCGTTCTATCACCCGAATATTTTGATGACCTCCTACAATACGAAGGACAAACCATCATTACTACCGATGGTACCACCCTACTGGGTGCCGATGACAAAGCAGGAATTACCGAGATCATGGAAGCCATGAAGTATCTTATTGAACATCCAGAAATTCCACATGGGAAGATCCGGGTTTGTTTTACGCCCGATGAAGAAATTGGTCGCGGTGCACACAAATTTGATGTGGAGAAATTTGGGGCAGAATGGGCGTATACTATGGACGGTAGCCAGGTTGGTGAACTGGAATTTGAAAATTTCAATGCAGCCGGTGCCGTTGTGAAGGTAAGCGGAAAAAGCGTGCACCCGGGTTATGCCAAGGATAAAATGATAAACAGCATGTATATTGCTATGGATTTTATTAACTCCCTGCCACGCCTTGAGACTCCTGAACATACTGAAGACAGACAGGGCTTTTTTCACCTCAACGCAATTGAAGGCGATGTGGAAGAAACCACGCTTCATTACATTATTCGCGACCATGACCGGGAGCATTTTGAAGCCCGTAAGGAAATGATCAAAGATCTTGCAGCAGAGATATGCAGCCAATATGAAAGAGATTGTGTGACTGTAGAAGTAAAAGACCAGTACTACAACATGAGAGAGAAAGTAGAACCGGTGATGCATATTGTTGATTTTGCCGAGGCTGCAATGAAAAAAGCAGATGTCACGCCAATCATCAAACCAATTCGTGGTGGTACCGATGGAGCTCAACTTAGCTTTAAAGGCCTTCCCTGCCCTAATATCTTTGCCGGTGGCCATAATTTCCACGGAAAATATGAATATGTGCCGGTAGAAAGTATGCAGAAAGCGGTGGAAGTAATTGTACAAATAGCCGAACTTACAGCTGAAAAGTATAAGTAAAAGTCGGGATAAATTACAAATCCGCGCTAGCCGTAATAAGACCTCACAGGTTTCAAAAACCTGTGAGGTCTTCATTTAAAACCTGGTGAGTAATTGCAGCTCATTAATATACTACCCAATGGCAGTACTTGAAGAAAGTATTAAATTGGATGCACCCGGCCTATATAGTGAATGGCAAGAAAGTAGTTTCAATAGCTGCATTTCAAACAATCACTCGTATAAATCACCTCCCAAAAAGTTAGCCTTATGAAGCTTTTTATCCTTAGAAAGGAAGAAGCTTCTTTCGCGCAGGAGTTTATCGTCCTTCACATAATTTCATAAAAAAAACCTCTCAAAAAATTGAGAGGTTTTCTGAGCCGATGGAGGGACTCGAACCCACGACCTGCTGATTACAAATCAGCTGCTCTAGCCAGCTGAGCTACATCGGCGAATGCTTTATTACTATAAAGCGTTTATTTTTTCTACAAGGACTTTGGCTTTAACCTCAAATTCCTTCTCTATACCTCTAAAATGTTGTTTTTTATTCTCAATATCTTTTTGGTTCATCTTTCCTATCAATTCGTCAAAATCTGATATCGCCTCATCGACAACTTTTTCAGATTTAGAAGGATCTTCATCAGGGTGGGTAATCTGGTGCAGATAAGCCGCCTCAATGATGTCTCCAAAGACGTAATTCATATCTCTCTTTAATGTTCTTCTATTCGCCATCTTTCGCGTAATTTTTCAGGTGCGAATTTACACTATTTCTCAATTCAAAAAACAGTTTTTTACAAAAAAATTATTCTCCTTTGTAAGTGACATAATTCCTGGGGGTTTCATATAAGGTCACTTCAAGGTCGAGATGTGGCTCCAGCTCTAGTCGCAGCTTACGCCATATTACAATAGCAATATTTTCAGCAGTGGGGTTTAAGTCTTTGAATTCCGGAACTTCTACGTTGAGATTCTTATGATCAAAAGGCACTTCGATCTTCTCATAGATCAATTCTTTCAAATTTTTAAGATCCATAACAAAACCTGTTTCCTGATTGATCTCTCCCGTAACGGCCACCACTAACTCATAATTATGACCGTGATAGTGCGGATTGCTGCACTTCCCAAAGACCCGGCGGTTCTTCTCATCATCCCAGTCTTTTCTATGCAACCTGTGCGCCGCATTAAAATGCGCCTTCCTGTTTACCGTTACTCTCATTGCTGGATGTGCTTGTAGTATTTATCAAAAATAATTTTAAACCAGGCCGTATATATTTCGGGATTGTCTTTCATATCCTTCTTCAAATCTTCAAGAGACACCCATTTATAAGCATGTGCTTCTTCAGGATTTAAATTTGGCTCCTCATTATAATAGCCCACAAGAATGTGATCAAATTCGTGTTCGGTAAGACCGTTGTCAAAAGGGGCCTTATAAATAAAAGAAACAGTATCTTTTAATTCTGTAGAAAACCCCATTTCTTCCTGTAAACGCCGCTTACCTGCTTCAATATTGGTTTCCCCTTCTCTCTGGTGGCTGCAGCAGGTATTGGTCCAAAGCCCGGGGGAATGATATTTACCCAATGCGCGCTGCTGGATCATGAGCTCGTTCTTGTCATTAAAGACAAAGACCGAAAATGCCCTATGCAGCAAAGCTTTTTCATGAGCTTCCATCTTTGGCATGAGCCCAATTTGCTCATCTTTTTCATTCACCAGGATCACTTGTTCTTCTTTCATCGCAAAATTTGAGCTTCAAATGTACAAAATCAGGCGGGAAATCCATTTTTTCAGACTTCAGAAAAGAAGTAAAACGAGTGAAGGCGTATAGCATTAATTTCACGATCAAATAATTATCTTTGCAGCCTTAAATACAAGTATGAAGTTTTCAGAAGAGATCAAGAGAAGAAGGACCTTTGGGATCATTTCCCACCCCGATGCCGGTAAAACCACATTAACCGAAAAGCTACTGCTATTTGGTGGAGCTATTCAGGAGGCGGGAGCGGTAAAATCGAACAAGATTAAAAAAGGGGCAACCAGTGACTTCATGGAAATTGAGCGGCAAAGAGGGATCTCGGTAGCCACTTCTGTACTTGCTTTTGAATATGAGGGAACCAAGATCAACATTCTTGACACCCCGGGACACAAGGATTTTGCTGAAGATACTTTTCGCACCCTTACTGCCGTAGACAGCGTAATTGTTGTTATTGACGTTGCAAAAGGGGTTGAGGAACAAACTGAAAAACTGGTGGAAGTTTGCCGTATGCGCAACATCCCCATGATCGTGTTCATTAACAAACTTGACCGGGAAGGAAAAGATGCTTTTGAATTACTCGATGAGATTGAGCAAAAACTTAACCTTACCGTTACTCCACTTAGTTTCCCCATTGGGATGGGTTACGATTTTAAAGGTATTTACAACATCTGGGAACAAAACGTAAACCTGTTTACGGGCGACCCGAGAAGGGATATTGAAGAAACCGTTGAGATTTCGGATCTTGAATCTAACGAACTTGATAAACTTATTGGCGAAAAGGCCGCCGGCACTTTAAGGGATGAGCTTGAACTTGTGCACGGGGTTTACCCCGATTTTGACAAAGAGGCTTATCTGGCCGGAAACCTGCAACCTGTATTTTTCGGTTCTGCCCTAAATAACTTTGGAGTGCGGGAGTTGCTGGATTGTTTTATCACAATCGCGCCTCCTCCAAGGCCAAAAGACAGCGATATCAGAAAAGTGGAACCTTCCGAAGATAATTTTACGGGCTTTGTTTTTAAGATCCACGCCAACATGGACCCCAAACACCGCGACAGGCTGGCATTCATTAAGATCGTTTCCGGAAAGTTTGAGAGAAATACTCCTTACCTGCACGTAAGGCACAACAAAAAGCTTAAATTCTCAAGCCCCAATGCCTTTTTTGCTGAAAGAAAAGAGATCGTAGATGTTTCGTATCCCGGAGATATTGTTGGACTTCACGACACTGGTAACTTTAAAATTGGAGATACCTTAACTGAAGGGGAAGAACTGCGATACAAAGGAATACCAAGCTTCTCGCCAGAACATTTCCGGTATATCAACAATGCCGATCCTATGAAATCAAAACAGCTGGAAAAAGGAATTGACCAGCTTATGGATGAAGGGGTGGCACAGTTATTTACGCTCGAACTTAACGGCCGTAAAGTAATTGGAACTGTTGGGGCACTGCAGTTTGAGGTGATCCAATACCGCCTTGAACATGAATACGGTGCCAAGTGTACCTACGAGAACCTGAACGTTCACAAGGCCTGCTGGGTAGAACCAAACGATCCAAAAAGTGAAGAATTCAAAGATTTTAAAAGGGTAAAACAAAAATTCCTGGCTATAGACAAACAGGGGCAGCTGGTTTTTCTTGCCGACTCTGCTTTCTCACTACAAATGGCGCAGCAAAAATATCCCAATATAAAATTCCACTTTACTTCGGAATTTTAGATCTTAAACTGAAATACCTTCCAAAAATGCCATTTTTGGAAGGTATTTATTTTTTAATGCAGTCTTTCAATAAGAATTACAATCGCTCCTTCACGAATTGGGGTGCTTTTAACTGGAAGAATTCTACAAGTTCAAGGCGTTTAGTTTCAGACAAAAGTCGGTAGTAGTTCCCATCTTCGGCGCAGTAATGCACAAAATCCCGAATTCTGTTTTCCGGAATAGAAAGATCTTCAAAAAAGGAAGTTGGAAGGGCTGCTACTCCCACATCTACCGCTTGAGCACGATCTTCATTGGCTGCAGCTTTTTGAAGCATTGCAGTTTTGCCATTCAAGCGATTTATTATTCCGTCGAGACTTACGTTGAGATTCCCGGGGGGATTATATTTTGAAGTGGTGCTTACGTTTGAGGCTGTTTTCAACTTTCGTTCAATTGAGGTGGGCCTCGGCGTATCGCTCATAGGAAAACCAAGATCGGCCTGGGTGAGTGTCGGGATGTTTTTTAGATCTGTGGTAAGATTGCCGCTAAGGTCAATATCGCTGATGTTCACTTCGGAAAGCTCATCAACTTTCTCCACGAGAAGCACTGTCAAAAATGGCTTTTTCAGCACCTCTTCTGTGATTGTAATTTCCCGAACCTCATATTGAACCGAAGAAAACAGAAGCGTATCATTGACACTGACTTCTACTTCAAATAAACCTTCAGAACTATTCGTTGTTCCCTGTTTTGAAGTTAAATTGATGATATTAATGGAAGAAACTTCGGCATCAGGTGTCAGGATCTTGCCCTTCAACAGAGATCTTTCCTGACCAAAAGAGGAAAAATAGACGATAAAGAAAACCAGGAAGCAGAAAGATCTCATTTTTACTCTTCTGAAGTTATTTGTTCTTCCTGCAGTCTTTCTGCTTTAAATTCGGGTGCCTTTGTTTCATAGAACTGCAGCAGTTCCAGACGCATATCTTCACGCAAGTGAGAAACAAAATCGGGATCTTTTGCGCAGAAATAAACAAAATCCCGTATTTGATCTTCAGTAATACCAAGATCTACAAAAAAAGACGCAGGCAGGGCGGTTTCGCCGGCATCAACTATTTGAGAAAGATCTTCCCAGGCTGCGGCCTTTTTCAGCATTTTGATCTTGCCATTTAACGTATTCAGAAGCCCATCAAGACCCGAGGTAGCTGTCATTAATTTTCTTTCAACCGAGGTGGGAGGCAAAACATCAGACATTGGGAAACCGATATCGGCCTGGGTAAGCGTGGGAATATTTTGAAGGTCGTTTGCGAGATTGCCACTAAGACTAATATTACTGATGTTAACTTCCCCGAGCTCATCAATTTTTTCGTCAAGAAGAACAGTCAAAAATGCCCTTTTTGATACCTCTTCTGTCACGACAATTTCTATAGGTTCATACTGGACCGAAGAAAAGAGGAGCGTATCATTAACGCTGACTTCAATTTCAAACCGACCATCGGCCTTATTTGTTGTTCCAAACTCTGAAGTAAGGTTGATGATATTGATAGAGGAGATCTCCCCCTCTTGTGTCAGGATCTTTCCCTTCAGCAGGGATTTTTCCTGTCCATATCCATAGAAAGCCAGGCACAGCAGCATGATAGTAAGATAAATTCTTCTCATGCCTGATCTTTTCGGGAGTCGAAATGTTTTCTTCCGAAGAGAATGTCGAAAAATAATTTAAAGTCTGATATAAGGCTCCAAAAAGGGTATTTGAAGGTCGCAGGTTTGTTCTTTTCAAAAAAGGCATGGCCTACCCAGGCAAAGCCGTAACCTACAAGAGGAAGAAAGATCCATTCCCACCCCCAGCCATTAATAATGGCCAAAAAAAGCATTACAAAAACAAGGAAAGTTCCCGTAAAATGCAGAATTCTGCTGGTTTTATTTTGATGCTCGGTAAGATAGAAGCGATAGAAGTCGCTATAATTTGTAATTTTTTCGGCCATATTTGTATTTTTCTTCAAACTACAAATTATATAACCTTAAAAGTCATCACTTTATTGCCTGCTTCACCTCCCCTCCAATTATTATTGGTTACAACTGGCGCTTTGAACCTCTCCCCAATCCACCCAAACCAAGCGTGAGGTAGTGCATATTTCCCGAATATCCATCCCTGAACTGAGGAGCAGAAAAGCCATATCTTAACCTTACAAACCAGTAGCTGTGTTTTGAGTCAGTTAGTCTAAAGAGTCCTGTGCCCCAGTTAAGTTTAAAGTCCGCATTAATTCCTGCGGTATAGGTTGTGGTAAAATCGTGACCGGCGTCTTCAATTTCCGGTTGTTTTTCAATATCATATTCTGTAGGACTTATAGATGTAGAGGCTATGCCTGCAAAAGGGGAAACTTTGAGACGGTTATTATCGATAACAGCATATCCAAGAGAGGCTTCGGGAAGTAACACCCTCACTTGCGAATTTTCTTTCCAGATCTTGGTATCGGAAGGCAGCTCTTTTTTGGTAAAACTGAAACCTATATAATTCCGAAGATATAAAGTTATTTTATTGTACTCAATATCAAAACCTACTCCCATTGGGATGCTATTTTGATAGTCTTCTGAAAGATTACCAGTAAATAATCCATAACCGGAAAAGAATTCAAAACCAAAACCCCATTTAGAAGGAATAAAAACATAGCGGATGTTTTCCCGAACATAATTCTCATAGGCGCTATCAGGATGGTTGGCAAGAAACTCATCGGCTAATGAATTGATCCGTTTTTGTTCCTGTAAGACCTCTTCGGAATCTGTTAAAAGATATTCAAGATACAACAGTAAAAAATCCTGATCTACAGTTTTTAGATCTGCCGCTCTCAACCTGTTTTTTACATGGTCTACAGAATTCAAAGTACTTTCACGAAGTTTGATAAACAACCTGTCATAAGTGGGTGGAATTTGCCGGGACATTTTTTCCCAATCTTCATCATCAAAGCTTGTAATACTGTGCAAAAGCTCCTCATAGTCTGTTGTCCAATAAAGTAATAACCAGTACTCACTGGGATATAGCGCAAGATAATCGTCATTTTGAACTTCGTTTACAAGATAATCTCTTACCTCGCTCACTTTTTGAAGGTCCCGTTCCATAAATTTGTCAAGCAACAAACTTCTTCCGCGAGAAATGATTTGAGATGTAGTGTTTGAGTAATCGAGAATTTCCTGTTGCAGGCTATCCTGCTGGGCTTGCATTGCAGAAAAAACAAGGAAGAACAATGAGAAAAATACAGAAGTACGCATCGGGATTATATTAAAAATTCCAAATGTGAAGATAATGTTAAAAAATACTATTTTAGTAGACCTGATAACAAATAAACCAGTCTTAAAATAAAAAGTTTTTCCTTATATTATTTTGAATCAAAGATGCTTAAAAGATTATTTACTAAATACATTAATTAAAAAAACCGAAGCTTTCACTTCGGTTTTTTTGGAGTTCAAAGATGACATTTTTGACACCTAATCTTAAATTGATTAAGCCTGCCCTGTAGGCCCGAAATTTAATGGAATATTAGGTTGGTCGTATTCCTTAATTTCCCCATGAGCTTTTTCGAACCTGTTCACATTGTCAGCCAAAGCTTTGAGTAGCCGTTTTGCGTGTTGGGGTGTTAAGATTATCCGGGATTTTACTTTACTCTTGGGAGTACCGGGCATGATGCTTACAAAATCGACTACAAATTCTGAAACCGAATGATTTATAATGGCAAGGTTTGAGTAGATACCTTCGGCTACTTTCTCATCAAGTTCTATATTGATTTGCCCTTTTTTAGACTTTTTTGGATTGTTATTTTCGTCGCTCATCAGTTGTTTTTTTTATTACCTATAAAAGTAAGGAAAATAAAAAGACCTCACAGGTTTTAAAAACCTGTGAGGTCTACTCTTTAAGTAAAAAAAGGCCGCTTTCGCGGCCTTTTTTCTTAGTTATAATTTACTTCCTGCTTTTTTTCAAGCATTTCGTCAAATTCTTCTTTAGAACCAACAATGATGTTTTCGTACTCACGAAGACCTGTACCAGCAGGGATTCTGTGACCAACGATAACATTTTCTTTTAGTCCTTCAAGTAGATCAACCTTTCCACTTACAGCTGCTTCATTCAACACCTTCGTAGTTTCCTGGAAGGATGCTGCAGAAATAAATGATTTGGTTTGAAGAGACGCACGGGTGATTCCCTGTAGTACAGGAGTTGCAGTTGCAGCAACTACATCTCTTGCAGTAACAAGATTCTTGTCTTCTCTTCTAAGAATTGAATTCTCATCTCTAAGGTCTCTTGGCGAAATAAGCTGTCCAGGCTTCAGATTTTCTGAATCTCCCGCATCTTCAACCACTTTCATTCCAAAGATCTCATCGTTTTCTTCGGTGAAATCATCCTTGTGCACCAATTGGTTTTCAAGGAAGATAGTATCTCCCGGATCTACGATTCTTACCTTACGCATCATTTGCCTCACAACTACTTCAAAGTGCTTATCGTTGATCTTCACCCCTTGTAGTCGGTAAACTTCCTGAACTTCATTCACAAGATACTGTTGTACAGCGCTTGGCCCTTTAATTGAAAGGATATCTTCAGGAGTAACAGAACCATCAGATAATGGCATTCCGGCACGAACATAATCGTTCTCCTGAACAAGGATCTGGTTAGAAAGCTTTACAAGATACTTCTTAACTTCTCCAAGTTTAGATTCGATAATGATCTCACGGTTACCACGTTTGATCTTTCCGAAGGAAACAACCCCGTCAATCTCACTTACCACAGCAGGGTTAGATGGGTTACGCGCCTCGAAAAGCTCGGTTACCCTTGGAAGACCTCCTGTAATATCCCCAGACTTTGAAGATTTACGTGGAATTTTCACAAGAATCTTACCTACACCAATTTTCTCATCATTGTCCACCATAAGGTGAGCTCCCACCGGAAGGTTGTAAGAACGAATTACTTCGTCTTTCTTACCTAGGATTTGAAGCGTTGGGATAAGCTTTTTATTACGGCTTTCAGAAATTACTTTTTCCTGGAATCCGGTTTGCTCATCTATCTCTACCTGATAAGTTACCCCTTGCTCGATATTCTCATACTTGATCTTACCGGCAAATTCTGAAATGATCACCCCGTTATAAGGATCCCACTGGCAAACTACATCGTCTTTAGAAACTTTGTCTCCGTTCTTGATGAATATCTGTGATCCATAAGGAATGTTGCTTGTACTAAGCACGATTCCAGACTTCTCATCTTTCAGTTTTAATTCTGAAGTCCTGGAGATTACGATCTCGGCCACACTACCATCAGGAGCTTCTCCTGTTACAGTTTTAAGGTCTTCGATCTCTGCAATTCCCGGAAACTTCGCGATCAATTTATTCTCTTCAGAAATGTTTCCTGCAATACCACCCACGTGGAAGGTACGAAGGGTAAGCTGTGTACCAGGTTCTCCAATAGACTGGGCAGCTACAACTCCAACCGCTTCTCCTTTTTGTACCGTTTTATTGGTAGCAAGGTTACGGCCGTAACATTTCACACAAATTCCTTTTTTAGCCTCACATGTAAGAGCAGATCTCACTTCTACGCTTTCAATTGGCGCATCGGTGATCTTCTTAACGATATCTTCATCGATCTCAACACCCGAAGCTACAAGCAATTCGTTAGTTAAAGGATTGTACACATCATGAAGCGCTGTTCTACCAAGAATACGCTCTCCAAGTGACTCTACAATCTCTTCATTCTTCTTCAATGGAGCTACATCTACACCTCTTAAAGTACCACAATCTTCTTCGTTGATGATCACATCCTGGGATACGTCAACCAAACGACGGGTAAGGTAACCAGCATCGGCAGTTTTAAGGGCCGTATCGGCAAGACCTTTACGGGCACCGTGAGTAGAGATAAAGTATTCAAGAATCGAAAGACCTTCCTTAAAGTTAGAAAGAATTGGGTTCTCAATAATTTCACCACCACCTGAAGTAGACTTCTTAGGCTTGGCCATCAATCCACGCATACCGGTTAACTGACGGATCTGTTCTTTAGATCCCCTCGCACCAGAGTCAAGCATCATAAACACAGAGTTAAATCCTTGCTGGTCTTCACGAATACGCTTCATCGCTAATTCCGTTAAGCCGGCGTTTGTAGAAGTCCAGATATCAATAACCTGGTTATAACGTTCGTTGTTGGTGATAAGACCCATGTTATAGTTGGCAATAATACCTTCTACCTGTTGGTTTGCATCATCAATCATGCTCTGCTTTTCCGCAGGGATAATAATATCCCCAAGACTAAATGAAAGTCCGCCGCGGTATGCATATCCATAACCCATTTCCTTAATAGCATCAAGGAATTCAGCAGTTTCGGGAACACTTGTAACTTTAAGGATGTTTCCAATAATATCACGAAGTGATTTTTTAGTAAGTACTTCATTGATATACCCGGCTTTCTCGGGTACTGCCTGGTTAAATAACACTCTTCCAACAGTAGATTCAATGATTTGGTAGACTAGTTCACCGGCCTCATTGAAATCTTTTGTTCTTATCTTAATAATGGCATTAAGTTCAACCATTTTCTGGTTGTAAGCAATAACCACCTCTTCGGGAGAGTAAAAAGTAAGCCCTTCCCCTTTCACCGGTCTTTCTTCGGTAGATTTCCTTGACTTGGTCATGTAATATAGACCAAGTACCATATCCTGAGAAGGAACAGTTACAGGAGAACCGTTAGCCGGGTTCAAAATATTGTGAGAACCTAACATTAACAGCTGCGCCTCAAGGATAGCCTCTGGCCCTAGCGGAAGGTGAACAGCCATTTGATCCCCATCAAAGTCGGCGTTGAATGCAGTACACGCTAATGGGTGTAACTGTATTGCCTTACCTTCAATAAGTTTAGGCTGGAATGCCTGGATACCAAGTCTGTGAAGGGTTGGGGCCCGGTTAAGCAACACAGGGTGCCCTTTCAACACGTTCTCAAGAATATCCCAAACAACAGGTTCTTTTTTATCTATAATTTTCTTGGCAGATTTTACTGTCTTAACAATACCTCTTTCAATCAATTTTCTGATCACAAAAGGCTTGTAAAGCTCGGCTGCCATGTCTTTTGGAAGACCACATTCGTAAAACTTCAATTCAGGTCCAACAACAATTACCGAACGTGCTGAATAATCCACACGCTTACCAAGCAGGTTTTGACGGAAACGTCCTTGCTTACCTTTAAGTGAGTCAGAAAGGGATTTCAACGGCCTGTTGGAATCAGTTTTTACTGCTGAAGATTTTCTGGTGTTGTCGAACAACGAATCTACAGATTCCTGAAGCATACGCTTTTCGTTACGCAAGATCACTTCAGGAGCTTTGATCTCCATCAATCTCTTCAAACGGTTGTTACGTATGATCACACGACGGTAAAGGTCGTTCAAATCTGAAGTTGCGAAACGTCCTCCATCAAGCGGCACCAATGGACGCAATTCTGGCGGAATGATTGGGATTACTTTCATAATCATCCATTCCGGACGGTTTTCGCGGTTTTTATTTGCATCACGAAGTGCTTCAACAACCTGAAGTCTTTTAAGGGCTTCAGTTTTACGTTGTTTTGAAGTTTCGTTATTCGCTTTATGTCTTAATTCATAAGAAAGAGAATCAAGGTCAATGCGTTGCAGGATGTCAATAAGACATTCGGCACCCATTTTAGCGATAAATTTATTTGGATCATTTTCATCCAGGTAAAGATTTTCTTGCGGAAGGGTATCAAGGATATTGAGGTACTCTTCTTCTGTTAGAAAATCCATCTTCTTCAACGGCGATCCATCTTCATTCTTGGCAATACCCGGCTGAATTACCACGTATCTCTCGTAGTAAATGATCATGTCCAGTTTTTTGGACGGAAGACCAAGCAGATAACCAATTTTGTTAGGTAAAGAACGGAAGTACCAGATGTGTGCAACAGGAACCACAAGGTTGATATGCCCCACGCGATCTCTACGCACTTTCTTTTCGGTCACCTCTACACCACATCTATCACACACGATCCCTTTATAACGGATTCTTTTGTATTTTCCGCAGGCACATTCGTAATCCTTTACAGGACCAAAGATACGCTCACAGAAAAGACCATCCCTCTCGGGTTTGTGCGTACGATAATTGATAGTTTCAGGCTTTAGGACCTCCCCGCGTGATTCGGCAAGAATCGACTCTGGAGAAGCTAAACCTATAGAGATCTTGTTAAACCTCTGTACTGTATTCTTATCATTATTTCTAGCCATAATAAATGGTGCTATCTAATTATTGTAAATGTTGTGCAGGACTTTCGCCCTGCACAACAAAGCTTTATTCTTCTAATCTAATATCTAATCCCAGACCTTTCAATTCGTGCATAAGTACGTTGAAAGATTCAGGTAGTCCCGGTTCTGGCATTGGCTCACCTTTTACAATGGCTTCATAAGTTTTGGCTCTTCCTATTACATCATCAGACTTCACAGTTAAGATTTCACGAAGGGTTGCCGAAGCACCGTATGCCTCCAGCGCCCAAACTTCCATCTCTCCAAAACGCTGTCCACCAAACTGAGCTTTACCTCCAAGCGGCTGCTGCGTGATCAATGAGTAAGGCCCAATAGAACGTGCGTGCATCTTATCATCAATCATGTGGCCCAACTTAAGCATGTAGATCACACCAACAGTTGCAGGCTGGTCAAAACGATCTCCAGTACCACCATCATAAAGATAGGTATGACCGAATCTTGGAATTCCCGCTTCATCTGTCAATTCATTGATCTGATCTATAGTCGCACCATCAAAGATTGGAGTAGCATATTTTCTACCCAATTTTTGTCCGGCCCATCCAAGAACAGTCTCATAGATTTGTCCAATGTTCATACGTGAAGGTACCCCAAGTGGGTTCAATACGATATCAACAGGTGTACCATCTTCAAGGAAAGGCATATCTTCCTGGCGAACTATACGGGCAACAATACCTTTGTTACCGTGACGTCCTGCCATTTTATCCCCTACTTTAAGCTTACGTTTCTTAGCGATGTAAACTTTAGCAAGTTTGATAATACCAGAAGGAAGTTCATCCCCTACAGAAATAGTGAATTTCTCTCTTCTTAAGTTACCCTGAATATCATTTTCCTTAATACGGTAATTGTGAAGAAGATCGGCCACCAAAGCGTTCAGGTGGTCATCTGTAGTCCACGTACCTTGTGTAAGGTGAGCATAATCATCAACTGAATTAAGCATTTTTTGAGTATACTTCTTACCTTTTGGAAGGATCTCTTCTCCAAGGTCGTTCATTACACCCTGGGCAGTTTTACCTCCAATAATAGCGAAAAGCTTATCTACAAGTTCACTCTTTAAAATGGCAAATTTTGCTTCATATTTTTTCTCAAGTGCCGCAACATCTTCTTTATCCTGAGCTCTCTTACGCTTATCTTTAATAGCGCGGGCAAACAATTTCTTGTCTATTACCACACCTCTCAATGAAGGCGAAGCTTTAAGAGAAGCATCTTTTACATCACCGGCTTTATCACCAAAGATTGCTCTAAGAAGTTTTTCTTCAGGGGTTGGATCGCTTTCTCCTTTTGGGGTGATCTTACCAATAAGAATATCTCCCGGCTTCACTTCGGCTCCAATCCTGATCATTCCATTCTCATCAAGGTCTTTTGTAGCCTCTTCAGAAACGTTTGGAATATCATTAGTCAATTCTTCGTTACCAAGTTTGGTATCTCTAACTTCAAGAGAATACTCATCGATGTGAATAGAAGTAAAGATGTCATCTCTAACAACTTTTTCTGAAATCACAATCGCATCCTCAAAGTTATACCCTTTCCATGGCATGAAGGCAACTTTCATGTTACGTCCAAGAGCAAGTTCCCCTGCTTCGGTAGCGTACCCCTGACAAAGCACCTGTCCTTTATTCACTCTGTCTCCTACTCTTACAATAGGCTTCAGGTTGATAGAAGTACCCTGGTTTGTCTTTCTAAATTTAACCAGTTCATAAGTTTTAGAATCTGAGTCAAAGCTTACCATGCGCTCTTCTTCAGTTCTATCGTACTTAATAATGATCTTTTGTGCGTCAACGTACTCTACAGTTCCTTCACCTTCAGCATTGATCAATACACGGGAATCTGTAGCTACCTGTCTTTCAAGCCCTGTACCAACAATAGGAGAATCAACTCTTAAAAGAGGTACTGCCTGGCGCATCATGTTAGATCCCATCAAGGCACGGTTCGCATCATCATGTTCCAAAAATGGAATTAACGAAGCAGAGATAGAAGCGATTTGGTTTGGTGCAACGTCCATGTAGTGAACCTGAGATGGCTCTACAACAGGGAAGTCACCTTCTTCACGTGCAATAACTCTATCGGCTTCAATAGTACCATCATCACTCATTGCGATGTTCGCCTGGGCGATCATCTTATCTTCCTCTTCTTCGGCACTTAGATACCTTGGCTCATCGGCAACATTCACTTTACCGTTGATTACTTCACGGTAAGGAGTTTCAAGGAATCCCATTGAATTCACTTTAGCATAAGCTGAAAGTGAGGAGATAAGACCAATGTTTGGTCCCTCTGGTGTTTCAATAGGGCAAAGTCTTCCGTAGTGCGTATAGTGAACGTCACGTACCTCGAACCCTGCTCTTTCTCTTGATAAACCACCAGGCCCAAGAGCCGAAAGACGACGCTTATGCGTGATCTCTGCAAGCGGGTTGGTCTGGTCCATGAACTGAGACAGCTGGTTGGTACCAAAGAATGAGTTGATCACAGAAGACAGGGTCTTCGCGTTGATCAAGTCAATTGGAGTAAATACCTCGTTGTCACGTACGTTCATTCTTTCACGAATGGTACGTGCCATACGGGCAAGACCTACACCAAATTGCTGAGACAGCTGCTCTCCTACTGTTCTTACCCTACGGTTAGAAAGGTGATCAATATCATCAACTTCTGCCTTTGAATTGATAAGTTCAATAAGATATTTTACAATGGTAATGATATCTTCACGGGTAAGCACCTGCTTATCCATAGCGATATCAAGACCTAGTTTCTTGTTCATTCTGTAACGACCTACTTCCCCAAGGTTGTAACGTTGGTCTGAGAAGAACAGTTTGTCAATAATTCCACGTGCAGTTTCCTCATCTGGCGGTTCTGCATTACGAAGTTGACGGTATATGTGCTCAACCGCTTCCTTTTCGGAGTTGGTTGGGTCTTTTTGTAATGTATTGTGGATAATAGCGTAATCTCCGGTTTGGTTATCCTCCTTGTGTAGCAGGATAGTTTTTGATCCGGTCTCTAATATCTCTTCAATATGGTCTTTATCAAGAACAGTATCACGATCTAATACAATCTCATTACGCTCAATTGAAACAACCTCTCCAGTATCTTCATCAACAAAATCTTCATACCAGGTGTTCAATACACGTGCGGCCAGTTTACGGCCAAGGACTTTTTTAAGTCCGGTTTTAGAAACTTTAACCTCTTCAGCAAGGTCAAATATTTCAAGAATATCTTTATCGCGCTCAAATCCAATGGCACGGAAAAGTGTAGTTACAGGTAATTTTTTCTTCCTATCGATATAGGCGTACATTACGCTATTGATATCGGTAGCGAATTCAATCCAGGATCCTTTAAAAGGAATTACACGGGCAGAATAAAGTTTTGTCCCGTTTGCATGGAAGGATTGTCCAAAGAATACTCCGGGAGACCGGTGCAACTGAGAAACGACTACGCGCTCAGCTCCATTGATACAAAAGGTCCCGCTTGGGGTCATGTAAGGAATCGTCCCAAGGTACACATCCTGAACAATAGTTTCAAAGTCCTCATGTTCCGGGTCTGTACAATAAAGCTTTAACCGTGCTTTAAGCGGTACACTATAGGTCAATCCACGCTCGATACACTCCTGAAGGGAGTATCTTGGCGGGTCCACAAAATAGTCTAAAAATTCTAGTACGAATTGGTTACGGGTGTCCGTAATGGGAAAGTTCTCCATGAAGGTATTGTATAAACCTTCATTTCCTCTTTCTTCTGATTTCGTTTCTAATTGAAAGAAGTCCTGGAATGACTTAATTTGGATATCCAAAAAGTCGGGATAAGCAGGCCTGTTCTTAACAGAAGAGAAACTCAATCTTTCAGTTTGCGTTGCTAACATCAATGGACGGAATTATGTTATTATAATAAAATGGGCGCGAAATAAACAAGAAATATTTATATACGCAAAATGGTTTAGACCTCAGAGAACCTAATCTCCGGGTCTAAACCTATATGTGTCTGTGGGTTTAGCTTATTTAAGCTCAACCTCAGCTCCTGCTTCTTCTAACTGTGCTTTTAATGCTTCAGCTTCGTCTTTAGAAACTCCCTCTTTTACTGGTTTTGGAGCACCATCTACCAATTCTTTAGCATCTTTCAAGCCAAGACCGGTAAGTTCTTTTACTAATTTCACTACGGCTAGTTTAGATCCACCCGGAGCTTTAAGGATTACGTCAAACTCAGACTGCTCTTCAGCGGCTTCTTCACCACCAGCAGCAGCACCACCAGCAACAGCAACAGCCGCAGCAGCAGGCTCGATACCGTATTCCTCTTTCAAAATATCAGCTAATTCATTAACTTCTTTAACTGTTAAGTTAACTAATTGTTCTGCAAAATCTTTTAAATCTGCCATTTTCTATCGTTTTTAAAATGTAATGTAATTTATATTTGTTAAAAAGTGCGTACTATGCTTACTCTTCTTTTTCAGAAAGAGTCTTAAGAATTCCTGCGATTTTACCACCACCAGATTTAAGTGCCGAAATAACATTTTTGGCAGGTGATTGTAACAGTCCAACGATATCTCCAATAACTTCTTCTTTAGATTTGATGTTAACCAGGGTATCCAGTTTATCATCTCCAATGAATATAGCCTCTTCAATAAACGCGCCTTTTAGTAAAGGGCGGTCAGATTTTTTTCTGAATTCTTTAATTACTTTAGCTGGTGCATTTCCAGTTTCAGAAAACATGATGGAAGTATTTCCTTTCAAAATAGAAGGAAGTTCTCCAAAATCTTTACCTGAACTTTCCATGGCCTTAGCCAAAAGTGTGTTCTTAACTACCGCCAGCTTTACGTTCGCTTTAAAACAAGCTCTACGCAAGTTTGATGTATTCAATGCATTTAAGCCTGAAATATCTGCTAGGTAAATAGTGGTATTATCAGCTAACTGGGCAGTTAAATCTTCAATTACTCTTGATTTTTCTTCTCTTGTCATAATCCAATAATATTATTGCTCAGTGAACCTTTTAGTATCAATTTCAACACTAGGGCTCATTGTGCTTGACATGTGGATACTTTTAATATACACACCTTTAGCAGCCGTAGGTTTCAATTTAACCAGGGTAGTTAATAATTCTCTTGCGTTACCTGCTATTTTCTCAGCTTCGAATGAAGCTTTTCCAATACCGGCATGAACAATACCAGTCTTATCTACTTTGAAATCGATCTTACCGGCTTTCACATCAGATACTGCCTTGGCAACATCCATAGTTACAGTTCCGGTTTTTGGGTTTGGCATTAAGCCTCTTGGCCCAAGGATACGTCCTAAAGGTCCTAGTTTACCCATAACGCTGGGCATAGTGATGATTACATCAACATCTGTCCAGCCACCTTTGATCTTATCAAGGTATTCATCTAAACCAACATAATCTGCGCCAGCTTCTTTAGCTTCTGCTTCCTTATCGGGAGTTACAAGAGCTAATACTTTAACGTCTTTACCAGTACCGTGTGGTAAAGTTACTACGCCACGCACCATTTGATTAGCCTTACGTGGATCTACGTTCAAACGAACAGCGATATCCACAGAAGGATCAAAATTCACATTGGTTATATCTTTTATTAAAGCCGAAGCCTCTGCCACCGAATAAGTCTTACCTTTTTCAATCTTAGATTGTGCTTCCTTTTGCTTTTTAGTCAATCTTGCCATTTCTAATTTCTTTTTGGATTAAAAAGGTGCCTGTCCTTTTACAGTAATTCCCATAGATCTTGCTGTTCCAGCTACCATCTTCATTGCAGATTCTAAAGTAAATGCATTTAGATCCTGCATCTTATCTTCAGCAATGGTTCTTACCTGATCCCAAGAAACACTAGCTATTTTCTTACGGTTTGGCTCACCAGAACCCTTCTTAGCTTTCGCAGCTTCCAAAATTTGCACTGCAGCCGGGGGAGTTTTAATTACAAAGTCAAAAGATTTATCTTTGTACACTGTAATAACAACAGGCAATACTTTTCCCTGTTTATCCTGGGTTCTTCCGTTAAATTGCTTACAGAACTCCATGATATTAACTCCGGCAGCACCTAAAGCTGGTCCAACTGGTGGTGATGGGTTAGCAGCACCTCCGCGAACTTGTAACTTAACAACCTTACTTACTTCTTTTGCCATTTTATTAATTTTAAGATGATAGTTTTGTTAGTGGAAGCATACTAAAACTATCCAAAAATATATAGTGTAACAGTTATTATACTTTTTCTACCTGCATGTAACTCAGTTCAAGCGGAGTTTTTCTTCCAAAAATCTTCACCATCACTTCAAGCTTACGCTTTTCTTCATTGATCTTTTCAACCGTACCATTAAAACCGTTAAAAGGACCATCAATTACTTTGATAGTCTCACCAATAGTAAAAGGAATCGCAACATTGTCTGCCTTTACAGAAAGCTCATCCACTTTACCTAACATTCGGTTAACTTCAGATTTTCTTAGCGGCACAGGATCTCCTCCTTTTGTCTCTCCTAAAAACCCAATAACACCATTGATTGATTTAATAATGTGAGGAATCTCTCCCCCAATATTAGCAAGGATCATTACGTAACCAGGGAAGTAAACACGTTCCTTATTCACCTTTTTGCCATTCCTTATTTGAATAACCTTTTCGGTTGGAACAAGAACTTCTTCAATAAAATCTTCAAGGCCTTCATGAGCGATCTCCCGCTCTATATATTCCTTAACCTTATTTTCCTGTCCGCTTACGGCACGAACTACATACCATTTTTTATCTTTCACCTCTGCCATTGCAATATTATTTATGATTTAATCCACTCAAAATATTGCTCTATAACACCGCTAAAAACAGTATCTACACCCCAGATCAACAATGCAAACACTATTGAAAACACAACCACAACCACAGTCAACTTTTGAGCTTCTGCCCATGCTGGCCAGGTCACGTGGTTCTTTAATTCATTATAGGACTCCGAAATGTAATTTGATATTCCTGCCATGGTATTAATTTTTTCAGCTTAATAAGTCATTAAGCACCGGCTCCCGTTATATCACCCCTTGTAGTGGAAAGAATTCTCGGTGGCCATGTGATTGATCACTATTATTAAAAAAGAGGTTTATATCGACCACTCTTTATGCACGGGTTGAGAGACTCGAACTCCCGACACCTGGTTTTGGAGACCAGTGCTCTACCAACTGAGCTAAACCCGTAAATATAAGTCAAGATATTCACCGGAGTGAATACCTTGACTTTTATACTAAACTATATTAGTCTAAAATTTCAGTAACCTGACCAGCACCTACTGTTCTACCACCTTCACGGATAGCGAAACGTAGACCAACATTCATTGCGATTGGCTGGATAAGATCTACAGTAATAGTAAGGTTATCACCTGGCATTACCATCTCAACTCCTTCAGGAAGGTTAATTGTTCCTGTTACGTCAGTTGTACGTACGTAGAACTGTGGACGGTAGTTGTTGTGGAATGGAGTGTGACGTCCACCTTCTTCTTTCTTAAGGATATAAACCTCAGCTTTGAATTTAGCGTGTGGAGTTACAGATCCTGGCTTGGTAATTACCATACCTCTTGAAATCTGAGTCTTTTCAATACCTCTTAGAAGGATACCAACGTTGTCACCAGCTTCACCTCTATCAAGGATCTTACGGAACATCTCAACTCCAGTAATTGTAGAAGTAAGTTTTCCAGCTCCCATACCAATGATCTCTACTGGATCACCAGTGTTAGCAACACCAGTTTCGATACGACCTGTAGCAACAGTACCACGACCAGTAATAGAGAATACATCTTCGATAGGCAATAGGAATGGCTTATCAACATCACGCTCTGGCAATTCAATCCAGTTATCAACAGCTTCCATCAATTGAAGTACAGTGTCAACCCACTGCTGCTCACCTTGAAGTGCTCCAAGAGCAGATCCAGAAATTACAGGACCATTATCTCCATCATATTCGTAGAAAGAGAGAAGATCTCTTACTTCCATCTCAACTAACTCAAGTAGCTCCTCATCATCAACAAGGTCAACTTTATTAAGGAACACAACGATTCTTGGAATACCTACCTGGCGTCCTAGAAGGATGTGCTCACGAGTTTGTGGCATCGGACCATCTGTAGCCGCAACCACAAGGATAGCACCGTCCATTTGAGCAGCACCAGTTACCATGTTCTTTACGTAATCGGCGTGACCAGGACAGTCAACGTGAGCGTAGTGACGCTTTTCAGTTGAATATTCAACGTGTGAAGAGTTAATTGTAATACCTCTTTCTTTTTCTTCCGGTGCGTTATCAATTTGATCAAAAGATCTAGCTTCTGAATAACCGGCATCAGCCATTACCTTAGTAATCGCTGCTGTTAAAGTTGTTTTTCCGTGATCTACGTGTCCAATAGTACCTATGTTTAGGTGCGGCTTGGACCGATCGTAAGTTTCCTTTGCCATAATTAATACTTATTTAATCTTAGTTATATATTAGTGTTCAATTTTACACAAACCTCAGAGCCAACGACGGGAATTGAACCCGTGACCTCTTCCTTACCAAGGAAACGCTCTACCCCTGAGCTACGTCGGCAAAAAAGCCTCCACCAAGCTTTTCTGGGGAGACGACTATAGGATTCAAAAATCCAGGCCCTACTTCCGGTTAACAGAAAAACACGCTAATAGCGTGAAAACCTCCGTTAAAAGAAGAACCTTTCTTCTTTGGTTCCCGGGAAATAGAACCGAAGTTCAACACCCGAAGAATTTATAATGAGTCACTTTCACTTTGCAGCTCTAAGCTCCTCTTTTCTTCCAAAATCAAGACCCTTATACAAGCATCTTAAACCAGGAAAGATTTGGAGCGGGAGACCGGGTTCGAACCGGCGACATTCAGCTTGGAAGGCTGACGCTCTACCAACTGAGCTACTCCCGCAATTTTCAAACTCCAGGCCTCAAGCACCAAATCCCAACTTGGTGTTTGGAATTTGTTATCTGGAATTCAATTTTTGTGGGGAGAGCAGGATTCGAACCTGCGAAGTTAAAAAACAACAGATTTACAGTCTGTCCTCGTTGGCCGCTTGAGTATCTCCCCAATTAATTCTTTCAGTATTTCACAGAACCATCGCTTTGGAATGGCTTATTTTTAGAAGCCGCAAATTAATAGAAAATTAATTTAGCAACCAAAGCTTTTTTTCAAAATCTCAAGAACTTTAAAAATCAAATAAAATTTGACTTTTTAGAGCCGATGGAGGGGACTCCCCTCGACTTCGCTCGGGATAAACTTCTCATCCCTCTGTAACTTTTCAAAACTCTGTTTTTCCAGGCTACACCCTTGCGTTTTCACTTCAATATTTTAGAGCCGATGGAGGGACTCGAACCCACGACCTGCTGATTACAAATCAGCTGCTCTAGCCAGCTGAGCTACATCGGCAAAACTTTTTCTTTTTCATAAAAAAAGTCCGCTATTTCTAACGGACTGCAAATGTATAAATTAATATTTGTTCTCAAAACATTTGATGAAAAATATTTTAAGCTACCTGCACATTAAATTTGCGCTTGCGCTTTTGAAGCTGCCTCTCAAGTGAACTAACACATTCATCTACACCTACTTCAAATCTCCTGCCCCTTTTTTTACAAATTATTTCATCTCCCGGAATACTTAGTAAAATTTCTGAAATTTTATTTTCCTTATCACTCGCTTTCTCCACTTTGAGGTACACATCGGCATAAATTACATTGTCGAAATGATTTTCAAGTTTGTCAAGCTTTTGCTGAATAAGGTTAACCAGTTTTTGATCGGCGTGGAAGTTCACGGATTGCACATTGACTTTCATAAAAATTGAAGTTTTTAATTAGACAAATTCTATAACCCCTTCTTGTTGTTCCTTGGATGCGCATTGCGGTAGACCTTATTAAGCTCAGCCATGCTGTTATGAGTATAAACCTGGGTAGCAGCAAGGCTGGAATGCCCCAAAAGTTCTTTAACAGCATTTAAATGAGCACCCTGGTTCAATAAGTGAGTGGCAAAGGAGTGTCGCAGGATATGCGGACTCTTCTTTAGCTTACTCGAGATACCTCTAAAGTAATTATTTATTGTACGGTAAACAAGCGAATCATAGGTTTTAACGCCTGCTGCTGTCAAAAATAAAAAGTCTTCTGAAACAGCATTTTTGACACCTTCCCTCTCATTGAGATACCCCTTTAATGTATTCACAATACCAGGTAAAAGTGGCACAAACCTCTCTTTATTCCCTTTACCTTTTACCTTTAGAAGACCCGTAGTCATATCGACATCCTGCAACCTTATATTTATGAGCTCACTTCGCCTTACCCCGGTTGAATAGAAAAGTTCAACCATCAGTTTATTTCTAACTTCTTCAAAACCTTCAGCCTGCACCTGCCCCAGGGCCTGTTCCATTTCTCCTTCAGAAAATGGCACCTGCAGGTTGCGTGAAGTCTTTAAAGCCCTGTGTTTTGCTAAAGGAGAAGTTTCCAGCTGCTTTGACTTCTGAAGAAAACGATAAAAAGCTTTTAAAGAAGATACCTTTCGATTAATACTATTATTGGACATGCCCTGCTCAACCAGCTGCACAATCCAGCTACGCACCTGGGAGTAATTCACCTGCTTGAGATCCTCCTGCCCGTAAGTTTCAGCGATAAAACCGGCAAAAGAAAGAAGATCGGCCCGGTATGCCGTGACCGTGTGAACCGAATTCTTTTTTTCCAGTTCCAGGTAATCAAAAAATGAAGTGTAAATATTTTGGGGCATAAAAAAACTGTTGACAAACAAAGTTATAAAACTTTATCTATCAACAGTTAATATTATATACCTAAGAACTCAGGCTTAGGAATTGATACTAGATCTCTTCCTGATCTCTTAGATGCTGAATGTAAGCAGCTTTTTGGACTTGAGCCCTACGTTCTACCGACGGTTTTGTAAATGCCTGACGATCTCTCAACTGACGCATTGTTCCTGTGCGATCAAATTTACGCTTGAAACGCTTCAGCGCTCTATCAATATTCTCTCCGTCTTTAACTGGTATAATTAACATAGTGTCACCTCCTTTCTTTAAAAATTATTTTCGAGCTGCAAAGATAATCGTTAATTGTAAACTCGCAATTTTAATTTGTTTTATTTCTGAAAAAAATCCAAGAACCAAAATCCAAATTCCAAGCACCAAATTCCAAAACCTTAAACCTTGGACTATTTGGCTGCCGGTTTGTATTCCTTCCCGTCAATCACCATTTTAGCGATGATCTCGCGAAGAATTTCTGAAGTCCCGCCTCCAATAGGCCCCAGGCGGCTATCCCTCAACAACCGCGCTAATGGATAATCTTCCATGTAGCCATATCCCCCCAAAAACTGAAGGCACTTATAAATAATCTCATCGGCTATTTTTGTAGAAAGCAGCTTAGACATACTGGCTTCTTTAACCACATAAACCCCGCGGTGCATCCTTTCGGCAATAGAGTAATTAAATTCTTTTGCCATCTCCACCTCGCTTGCCATATCGGCATAGCTGTGACGCAGAGCCTGGAACTTATCAATGGTTCTTCCAAAAGCTTCCCTTTCTTTCATATACTTCAAAGTATAATCTAAGGCAAACTCTGCACGGGCGTGGGCATTGATCCCCATAATTAGCCTTTCAAAAGCAAAGTGCTGCATGATGTAAGGAAAGCCTTTCCCCTCCTCCCCCATAAGGTTTGAAGCTGGTACTTCTACATTATCAAAAGCAATCTCGGCAGTATCTGATGCCCTCCAGCCCAGTTTATTCAGTTTTGTGGCCGAAATACCGGGAGTTTCACGGTCTATCACAAAAATGCTCATACCCTTCCCTTTTAGCTCGGGAGCAGTCTTTGCAGCTACAACAAGATAATCTGAATAGACTCCATTCGTAATAAAAGTCTTGGAGCCATTAATGAGATATTTATCCCCCTTTTTAACCGCAGTAGTCCTCATTCCGGCAACATCACTCCCGCCAGAAGGCTCACTAATACAAAGACAGCCAATCTTTTCTCCGCTAATACTGGGTGCCAGATATTTTTCTTTGATGCGGTGATCTCCCTCTTTGTCAAGATGCGTCATTGCAAGATATGCATGCGCCCACATAGCCGCTGCAAATCCGCCACTATTGATCTTTTGTAACTCTTCAAGAAAAATCACAGTATAGAAAATATCGAGATTTAATCCTCCATATTCTTCGGAATAGTTGAGGCCGAAATATCCCATTTCTCCAAATTTCTCCCAGATAAAGCGCTCAATAGTCCCTGTCTCCTCCCATTTTTCGATATGCGGAACCACCTCTTTTTGAAGGAATTCCTGAAAGCTTTTGCGGAATAATTCGTGTTCTTCTGTAAAATATCTGCTGTTCATAAAGTTTATTTCTGAATGTTTTTTTTAAACCTGAAAATTTTCTGGGAATGCGAAAAACTTAGTTTTTCTGGTCAATGCTCAAATATAGGGCAATTCTGCCTAATTTTTCCAGAGGAAAATTCGGAATCTGCCCAAGTTCTTCCAGGCTCTTTATTTCTCCTGCCTCTTCCCGAAACTTCACAATGGCACGGGTCTGCTCGTAATTTAAATATGGGATGCCGGTGAGCTGCATAAGGTTCACCTTATTAATATCCAGCCGTTCTCCGGGCCATTGCTGCACCTCAAAGTGCAGCAGCAGCCTTTCCACAACTTCTGGAGAGAGGCCGTAGACATCATTAAGCTGCACCTCACCTCTAAAGCCGCCAAGCGAATTACGGTATTTCACAATCCTGGCAGAAAGTTTTTCCCCTATCCCATTAACCCGTTGCAGGTCTTCGGCCGTAGCGGTATTAATATCAGCTTTGGAAAGAGGTGTCAAAAATGCCTTTTTTGGCACCCTGTTTTCTTCGGAAGTATTTCTGCGGAAATTGGGAAACTGAAAAGAAGGCGCCAATATCTTCAGCAAAGAATCTGAAACTCCCGTGACCTCCTGAAATTCTTCAGCAGAATTGATCCATAGATCGCGTTCCCTGAATTCATGAAGCCGGTCTATTTCAGCTACAGAAAGCTCCAGCAAATAGCCTTTATAATCTGAAATAAAATTGGGATTGAAAGGCGCTACTGCCACCTCATCTCTTTCAGCCGCAACCTGCTTCAATGAATCAACCGTACGTTGCATTTCAGTGACAATTTTTTCTTCTTCAGGGTCTGGAAGGTCTTCCGAAGAAAAAAGAATGAAAAAGTAGATCCCCTGCAGGGCAATGATGATAGCTACCAAAACAAAAATCCCATTCTGTTGACTTCTGGTGAAAACAAAATGGGATTTCCAGTTTTTCATTATGTAAGTTAGGCCTTAAGAGGCTTTTTTCACCCGCTCTTTTTCAGGCTTATGAAAAAGCTCGCCGGCTTTCAATTTTCTTGAGTATTCTCTAAGATCCTTTCTCACCTCACCAGACATGATGTAAAGCCCGATGATGTTAGGGAAAGACATGGCAAGGATCATCATATCTGAAAAGTCAAGAACAGCACCAAGACTCACCGATGCTCCCACTACTACAAACACAAGAAAGAGTGCTTTATAGAGCAATTCCATATTCTTGCTTTTTCCGAAGAGAAAAGTCCAGGCTCTCATTCCGTAGTAAGACCAGGAGATCATTGTTGAGAAAGCGAACAGGAATACTGCGGCGGCAAGGACGTAAGGGAACCACGAGATCACACTACCAAAAGCGGTAGACGTTAATTCTACTCCTCCTACTCCTTCAACCTCGTGCATACCTGTAAAAATAAGCACAAGTGCTGTAAGGGTACACACTACAACTGTATCGATAAAAGGCTCAAGAAGCGCCACAAAACCTTCAGACGGCGGATTGTTTGTCTTGGCGGCAGAATGCGCAATTGCGGCAGATCCTACCCCGGCCTCGTTAGAAAAAGCCGCTCTTTGGAACCCGACAATCAATACACCAATCACCCCACCTTTTAAGGCACTGGGGCTAAAGGCTCCATCCCAGATTGCAGCAAACGCCGGACCTATATTTTCAATATTTACACCAATTACAACCAGAGCTCCTACAATGTAGACCGCTGCCATAATTGGAACAATTTTCCCTGTTACTTTAGCAATACTGCTTATTCCACCTATGATCACAATTCCCACAAGAATTGCAACTACCACCCCGAAGATAAACCCGTTACCAACAAGCGCCGGAAACTCACCCGCAAGAATTACAAAAGACTGGTTGGCCTGGAACATGTTTCCACCTCCAAAGGAGGCTCCAATTGCAAGAATAGCAAAGAAAACCGCCAGGAATTTACCCAATCCGGCCATATTTCTCTTTTCAAGTCCATACCTAAGGTAGTTCATAGGACCTCCAAAAACGCGCCCTTCAGAATTTATAAAGCGGTATTTTACCCCCAGGGTACACTCCACGAACTTAGATGACATACCCAGAAGACCTGCAAGGATCATCCAGAGAGTAGCTCCGGCTCCACCAAGAGAAATAGCAACAGCCACCCCGGCAATATTACCCAATCCTACCGTACCCGACACTGCAGTGGCGAGTGCCTGGAAGTGTGTTACCTGCCCGGGTGCATTTGGATCGTCATATTTCCCTTTAGCAAGATCAAGAGCATGTTTAAATCCTCTAATATTTATAAAGCCCATTCTTAATGTAAAAAACAATGCTCCTAAAACGAGCCATATTACAATGAATGGGATATCTTTTTTCTGTAAATCTCCATTAGGATGAAGTAATGGTACAGGCTGATCATATCTTATCGCAGCAAGATAATGTGCCCCCTGCTCAATAACATCTTCAACATTCTCTGAATTATAGATCATTCCTCCCTCCTTCACTAAATACTCGAGGGTACCCGTAGCATTTGCATAGGCAATACTTTCTTCTTCGCCATCCTGCAGCACAACAGCAATAGGCTCGCCTTCTTCAACACGCTCTCCTTCGGCTTTAAGCCATTCTTTCAGAAGAAATCGACTATCGGTACGGGCTTCCCAATTTGGCGCTGCTACTCTTTTAATATCAGCATAGACCACAGGATCATAAATTCCAATAGCTGAGAATGGATCCCAAAATAGCACGCTACCCATGCTTTCCACAATAGGAGCAAAGGTGCCATTGAAATGTTCTGTAATGGCTTTTGCCGGTACTTTAATTGTTTTGGTAACACTGTTGTTGTTGGCATCGGTAACGGTTACCGTATAATCTACACCTTCAATAAGACCTTCTGCCCGCGGGGCATCCAAAGGTGTGTCCTGTTTGGACCATTTGTACTGATAAGGAGGCGCCCCCCCCTGTACCTGAAGTTCAGCAAAGCCGTCATTGATCACCTTTGAAGGGTTTTCAACCTGGACTTCAACATCAAGGTTTTGGGCATAAGTAGTTAAAAAGAATACACAGAATAATAATGAAAGTATCGACTTTCTCATAAAAGGATTTTAGAATAATACTAAATGGAATTTTCGGCGAAGCAAGATGCTAAAAATATTAACGTTTTCAAATTTTATGAAGTTAAAATGCAAAGAAAACGTTAACCCATAAGACTTAAGAGAAATTTAGGCCCCTCTAAAGATCAAAAACTGATGTGCGTTTTGAGTAGATCATGTCCTTGAACCTGAGGAGGAAAGCAAATGTGAGGTAAACAGCAAAACCTATCCCAAAAGTGGCAAACGAAAGGTAGATAAAGAACAACCTTACGTTTTTAGCTCTCATCCCAAGTTTATCGGCGAAGCGCGAAGAAACATAAAACCCATGTCTCTCAAAAAAGTTCCTTATTTGGTTCACCCATCTCTGCATATCACAAATATATTAAAAATGTGGTTGCTGTTGCAAGATTTCCAGGCCTACTGCACAATGTAAACAGGCTTTCCTGTCACAGTACTCTTTTTTTAACTGCAGTAAGGCCTGTGATCTTAGTGCATCCTTCACGATAGATGGTCTTAGGGTTTTAAATTTTTTGACGATTTCATTTTCTTCTGCAGCAACGGCTTCTATAAGGGGAGCCACTATTTCAAAAGCCTCTTTCCCCTCACTTTTAAGGTAGGCAAATTTTACAGGAACCACAGTATTCACGATGAGAAGATCCAGGAACTTCTTCCCTGGTTTCTTTGTTCTCGCAGTGTGCCTGCGCGAAAAGGTATAGTGCGTATTCCAGAATTCATTTAATCGCACTTCGAAAAGTTCGTGAACCTGTTGCGTATTTTGACATTTTTGAAGCTTCGAAAACAGCGCGGTATGTTCACAGTATACTGCTGCGAGCTGCACCAATCTAATTTCAGGAAAGTTATCAGGTCTGAGACGAAAATATTTAACAGGCAGAACTCCTTTTCTACACAAGGCAAACTTATGTTGCAAATAGAGATAGATCTCTTTTAACTTTAAAAAATAAGGTTCTTCAAGATCTTTTTCCAATAGCCCCGCCTGCCCTAGCAGCAATGCTTCCATTTCGAGAGCATTTGCTCTCACTTTTCTTACTACCGGAAAAGGAATAGATCCTGCGATACTCAAAAAAGCCTCCCCGTTTATATTGAGCCCAAAGTTTTTCGCCAGCATTTGAAAAAGCACCGCCTCCCAATCTCCGGCAGTTTTTGAGAGGAGTTCTGAAATGAGGGAAGATTTTTTCTCCAGTCTTTCTACATATAGCCGCTCCAGCCAATTATCTATTACAAAATCATCAATATCGGGCAGCTCCTTTTCACAATTGATCCATTTCACATGATCTTCTGCACACAACCTGTTGTAGCTATCAAGGCTTTCAGGCAAGACCAGGGACTGCAACTCCATGACCGGAAGTGGTGAATTATCTCTTCGGAAGATATCAACGTCATGAACCCAGACAATATGAAGAATCACATTATCATAAGCAGGATCGGTTTCATGCCCATGCATGTACCAATCTGAGGAACGAATATGGATTTCGACATTTCCCGCCCATTCCTGGTCATTTATCCGCAGCCTTGAGTACAGGAAATCGGGACCTGAAAGCTCATTGTGCAGACCTGGCGAGATGACACTAACCACAGCGCCATCTACAGTTTTCATCTCCTGTAGATCGAACTTCTGAAACTGCCATAAATAGTGTAGATAATCTTCCCGCATCAAATAAAAGTATACAATATTCACATACCTTACTGATAAACAACTAAATAAAATGACAGATTGGCCTTACAACTAATGTTAATTTTCGATAAGTAACTTTTGCTTTACCTCCGGATAAAATTTCTCTACCCACCGGCGGTACATTTCCCCACTGGGATGAAGATTATCATCGGCAATTAATTCAGGTTGTTCTATTGCTTCACGGGAAATGGGCGTAATATCATAAAATTCTACATTGAAGTCTGAAGCTACTTCCTTAAAAACTTCATTGAATTCATCTATTTCACGTCCAATTTTTTCAGCATTTTCGGCACCAAATGGCGTCACTCCATAATCGGGAATACTCACTGCAAAAACTCCTTCTGCTCCATTAACCGAATGTGAACTGGCTTCTTTAAAAACTTCATTAAGATCTTCCCGATAAGTTTCTATAGATTTTCCCTGGTACTGATTATTCACACCAATGAGCACCGAAACAAGATCATATTTCTCATTGTTTAGCTGCGCATCTATAGCCTTTAAAAGATCCTGAGTGGTCCATCCGGTAGTGGCAATGATCCTGGGATCTTCAATTTCAAACCCATCGGCTCTTAATTGCTCTACAAGCTGCACAGGCCATCTCATTTCGGGCGCTACACTTTCCCCTATAGTATAAGAATCTCCCAAAGCCAGGTACCGCAATGGCTGTTGCTCTACTACTGTAATATTTTCTGAAGAATTCTCTTTACATCCCGCAAACAGCATCAGCATTAAACAGAGTATGGATATTTGTTTCATCAGTTTCAGTTTTAAGTCACTAAAATATACTATTCAACAGCAGCAGTACAAATACTGACGGGAACTTTTTCAGAAATGATCAGCAAAAATGGCATTTTTGAGAGGATAATTTCCAGGAAATTCTTAATTCACGGTTAAAGAGGTTGCTGCTCGATTAATTTTCAGCTAAATATTTTATCTTACTCAAAACCTTGCCCATGAAAGCCACACCACCTGTACCGGGAGAGCAAAACCCGGATAATAAAGCCGAAAAACCTCCAAAAAAGGAAAATAAATTCATGTCTCTGCTCAAAAAAGTAGGATTTAATATTTGGCTGGCAGTAATGGTTATTGGAGGCGCACTGGCTTTTGTTACAGCTCTGTTCCTGGTATGAAAAATATCTATCTGCTTTTTGGTATTTGCCTCGCAGCCTTTCTTCTGAATATGGCTTTAATAAAGCTAGCAGTTGATTTACCCGAATTTTTCACTTCTCACCTCAATGATCTTTTATGCATGCCCATAGTTTTAAGTATATGCCTGTTTATCATTAGAAGCTTCAGCAGAAACAAGGGTATCAAAATTTCCCTTTTTTCAGCATGCTCTCTCGCGGCACTTTATTCTATTTATTTTGAGCTTTATCTTCCCGACAACTCTACAAGATATACCTCAGATGTAATAGATGTGATTTTGTACTTTTCAGGTGCAATTACTTTTTGGCTGGTTCAGGGAATGGAAGCAGGCAGGAAATCTTCAGCAATAAAAAAAGCTGCCTAAAGTAAGACAGCTCTTTAATATTTAAATCAGTAAGTCCTGGTGTTAGGTTCCAGTGAACATATTCTTAATCAATATATCCCATTTTTCGCATCCATTCATCATTGAACATTTTACCAACATAGCGGCTGCCGTGATCGTGAAATAAGATTACCACCACATCATCCTTCTTAAAATGTTCTTTTAGCTGAAGTAATCCTTTTATAGCGGCTCCCGCACTATTCCCAAGGAACATCCCCTCTTCTTTAGCCAGTCTTTGGGTATAAACCGCTGCATCTTTATCGGTTACCTTGGTAAAACCGTCAATAATGTCAAAATCTACATTCTTCGGAAGGATATCTTCCCCAATACCCTCTGTAACATAAGGATAAATCTCCTTTTCATCAAACTCGCCAGTCTCATGATATTTTTTGAATACCGAACCATAGGTATCAACCCCCCAAACCTTCACATTTGGATTTTGCTCTTTCAGGTATTTTCCCACTCCCGAAATAGTTCCGCCGGTACCCACACCTACTACAAAATGTGTCACTTTTCCATCGGTTTGTTTCCAAATTTCGGGCCCGGTACTCTCGTAGTGGGCTTTGGTATTGGAAAGGTTGTCGTACTGGTTCACATACCAGGAATTCGGCGTCTCTTCCGAAAGGCGTTTAGAAGTGGAATAGTAAGATTGAGGATCGTCGGGCGCTACATCGGTTGGGCAAACCACAACCTCACTGCCTACGGCTCGTAAAATGTCAATTTTCTCCTTAGACTGTTTGTCGGCCATCACACAAACCATTCGGTAGCCCTTCACTATAGCGGCAAGAGCAAGCCCCATTCCGGTATTTCCCGAAGTCCCTTCAATAATGGTTCCCCCCGGCTTAAGGAGTCCGGCAGCTTCGGCATCTTCAATCATTTTCACCGCCATACGGTCCTTTACCGAATTTCCGGGGTTGAAAGTTTCATATTTTGCCAGCACCAAAGCATCTATACCTTCCGTAAGCTTATTGATCTTAACAAGAGGCGTATTTCCAATGGTACCTAGTATATTTTCAGCGTATTCCATATCTCAAATTTTCGGCTGCAAAGGTAAGAAAAAAAGCAGCTTTAGAAAGATTGCAAAAGGGATGCCGAAAATGGCATTTTTGACACCTCTTATTTAATCGAACTTCATGGCCTTTACCGGGGAGATCCTGGTAATGATAAAAGAAGGAATAAGCAGCATTAGCATACACAAAAAGAGGGTACCTAAATTAACTGCTACAATGTACTCCCAGCCAATGTACACAGGTGCTTCGGTCACATAGTAAGTTTCGGGGTTTAGCGGAATAAGCTTGAGGTACTTTTGTGCAAATAACAACCCCAGACCTATTAAATTTCCCCAGAAAAGACCCAGCAGGATTAAATATCCGGCGTTGTATAAAAAGATCTTTCTTACACTCCAGTCGCTGCTGCCCAGGGCTTTTAAAATGCCAATCATTTGTGTGCGTTCCAGGATAAGCACCAAAAGAGCGGTGATCATATTAATGCCTGCCACCAGGATCATGATCCCGATGATAAGCGCGACGTTAAAATCGAAAAGCGATAACCATTCAAAAAGGGAATAATACTGCTGCTTAATGGTGCGGGTATCGAGAAATGATCCGGTATTCTCATAGATCTCCTGCCCTTTCTCTTCCAGCTGACCAAAATCTTCAAGAAAAACCTCGAAATTACCGACTTCATCTTTTTCCCAGCGGTTAATTCGCTGCACATGCCTAATATCGCCCAGCATATAGAGCTCATCAAACTCCTGAAAGCCGGAATTGTAAATTCCCGTGATCTCAAAAGCCCTTATTAATGGCGTTCTGCTGGTTTCATCCCTTAAAAAATAAGTGACTGCCTTGTCTCCCACTTCCAAACCCAGCCGGTTTGCAGTGTAGCGGGAAATAAGCACTTCATTATTCAGCCCGTCGCTAACATTGGGCATTTTACCTGCTACCAGGAAATCTTCAAAATATTCCCAGTTAAAGTCGGGCCCAACCCCTTTCACGATGATACCCTCAAAATCGGTTTCAGTCCTGATTACTCCGCCCAGGTAGGCCGTGGCCTGGATGTGATCAATTCCATCTACACTGGTGAATTCTGGATAAAAATCCTGGTCGGTCGAGATAGGCGTTAAAGAAACCTGTGAATTGTTGTTGTCATAGCTCGAAATGGTGATATGACCGGTAAAAGCCGACATCTTTTCTCTTATCTTCTGCTGCAGTCCAAGGCTTGTAGCAAAAGCTACCAGCATCATTATCACACCAATAGCAATTGCAACAATTGCTATTTTTATTATAGGTGCCGATATGCTATTTTTGTGCTGCTTCGCACTAATAAGGCGCCTGGCGATAAACAATTCCAAATTCAAGAGTAGCTATGAGTTTTAGATTTTTCAAAAGTACATTTTTATTCCTAGTTATTACCGCCACCGCCTGCGGAAACAATTCAGGAAATCCTTCAGTTAATTCTGCTGAAGCCAAAAACGAGTCCCCTGCCGAAATTTCAAAAGAGCTGAAGCTGGGTGCTGAAAGAACAGCCTATTATTTGCCATTTTTGGAAGGTAAGAAAGTTGGGCTGGTAGGAAACCAGACAAGTATTATTCCTACGGAAGCAGGAAATGTACATCTTGTAGACACTCTTTTGGCCCTCGACGTGAATTTGGTTAAAGTTTTTGCCCCAGAGCATGGATTCCGGGGTACAGCCGATGCAGGCGAAGTGGTTGAAGACGGAAAAGACCCAAATACCGGCCTGCCGGTAATTTCCCTTTATGGAGATAACAAAAAACCCTCAGCACAACAGCTGGAAGGCCTTGACGTTCTGATTTTTGACCTTCAGGATGTGGGAGTGCGCTTCTACACCTATATTTCTACCCTGCATTACGTCATGGAAGCCGCTGCCGAAAATGACATTACAGTGATCATTTTTGACCGACCAAATCCAAACGGTCATTACCTGGACGGGCCGGTGCTTGACCCGCAGTACAAAAGTTTTGTGGGGATGCATCCCATCCCGATAGTACACGGAATGACCATTGGAGAATACGCAAAAATGACTAATGGCGAGAACTGGTTGAAGAACGGCGAGCAAACCGATCTAAAAGTGATTGAAATGGAAAATTATGTTCACAGCATGCCCTACGATCTTCCTGTGAAACCTTCTCCAAACCTTCCTAATGCAAAATCAATTAACCTGTACCCCAGCATTTGTTTTTTTGAAGGAACTAACGTTAATGCAGGTCGTGGCACAAGTAAGCAGTTCCAGGTATTTGGCTCTCCTTACCTTTCACAGGACGAATTTCCATTCACTTATGTCCCCGAGCCTAATGAAGGTGCCAAATCTCCAAAGCACCTAAACAAGACCTGCTACGGAAGAGATCTCTCAAATGCAGCACACCTGGATTATCTTAACCTTGAATGGCTTATAGAAGCTTATAATCACAGCTCTCAAAAAGAGGAATTTTTCAACGCGTTTTTCACAAAGCTCGCCGGTACCAAAGAACTGCAGAAGCAAATTGAAAACGGAATGACCGCAGAGGCAATACGCGAAACCTGGAAACCTGGTTTAGAAGAGTTTAAAACAGTAAGAGAGAAGTATTTATTGTATTAGTTGCGAAGTGCGGGATTTGAAAGTTGCGGGTTGCAGGTTTGATATGTTGCGGGTTGCGGGTTGCACGGTTGCAGGTTGATTTAGGTTGATAGTTTTCCTGCCGGAAATAATTATGTTGCGGGATACGAGTTTCGGGTTGCGGAATTCGTGGTTCAGGTTTATACCGCAGAATTATTTAATCAGAAACTTTTAATCTTTGTTCTTAGGTTTTCCAGGATTTCTCAACATATTTTATAAAGGAATTTATTTTGCGACCCAGGTCGTTATAATCATTCTTCAGGTAATGTTGATCTTCCATTATTTCCGGATAAAGATGAAGGATTTTCTCCAAATAATTTATAGTTTCATCATTACTTGCATGTGAATAAACCAGAAACTTTAGAAAATCTCCTTTGTACCTTCTCCTTCCGTAACCTTCAACAATTTTTGTATTTACTGAATCTGCTGACCTTCTAATTTGACTTCCTAATTCATAAAGCTCGTGTCTAGGTAATTTCAAACTTAATGTGTGAACCTTGTAAAATAAAGCTAATGAGGTGCGAAAAATCTCCAGCTCTTTATATGAATTTGCCATAATCTTTATTTTAATTGAAAATTAAAAGATAAGAATTTTGTAGGCACGTACATGAAGTAACTCGGAACTCGGAACTCGGAATTCGGAACCCGCAACGTGCAACAATACTCCTCAACAATTCAACTTGCAACAAAGACAACGTGCAACCCGCAACAACAAGACCCGCAACAAAAACTAAGGCAGTCTCTTCTTCATCTCCTCCACAATCCTGAAAGCTGCCGGGCAAATAGCGACATTTTTAATGGTGAGGTTTGAGATTTTGTGAAAGTCTTTCCGGTTGGTGTGAGGGAATTCACTGCAGGCCTTGGGCCGTACATCGTAGATGAGGCAATAATTGTCGGGAGCCAAAAAAGCACAGGGCACTTCCTGAAGCACGTAATCATTATCTTCATCTATGCGGAGGTACTGGTCAATGAACTGCTGTGGCTTTTGGCGCAGGTGCTTTGAGATGCGCTCAATGTCTTTATTGGTAAACAGAGGTCCGGTGGTTTTACAGCAGTTAGCGCAGGTAAGACAATCGGTTCGGCTAAATTCTTCTTCGTGCAACTCCTGCATTTGCAGGTCAAGATGCCGCGGCGGCTTCTTTTTAAGACGCGAAAAAAATTTCTTATTCTCTGTATGTTTATCTTTGGCCTTTTGCGGAAGCCCATTTAATTCATCCTGCATGCCGCAAAGATAAACAGAACCAACACGTGAACAAGCCAAAAAATAATCCCGATATCTTCGGAAAAGCAATAACTGCTTTCTTCGAGAAAGCTGATGAAACCGATATTGTTGTGCATTCGCCCGACTTTGATGATGATGTGATTCCGGTGCCCTACCTCTTCAGAAGTTATAAAGAAATGCCGCCACTTGAACAGCAAGCCCTCAAATTGTGTCGGGGAAAGGTGCTGGATGTAGGTTGCGGTGCGGGTAGTCATTCCCTGTACCTTCAGCAGGAGCGCAATCTTGTAGTTACAGCTATAGATACTTCAGCCGGAGCTATAAAAGTGTGTCGCAAACGCGGAATTTCGGATGCCAGAAATATTGCTTTTGAAGATCTTTCCGAAGAAAAATTCGATACAATTTTACTGCTGATGAATGGAACAGGTATCGTAGGAAAAATGAAGTTCCTGGATGCCTTTTTTGAGCAGCTAAAGAATCTTCTTGCTGAAAATGGCCAGGTTTTAATTGATTCTTCAGACCTTATTTACCTTTTTGATACCGATGAAGACGGAGGCGTTTGGGTGGATACTACAAACGGTTACTACGGCGAACTCACCTACCGATTGAGCTATAAGGCTGAAACCTCCAATAGTTTTGACTGGTTGTACCTTGATTTTGAATCATTATCTTTAGCAGCTGACAAGCACCGCTTTAACTGTGAAAAAATATATGAAGGCGAACATTATGATTACCTGGCAAGGCTTACAGTAAAAAAGTAGAATGAAGAAAAATTTCCATGCCGCCTGCATCTTGTTGTTATTCGTTTTAACGGGTTGCAGCATTGATGATGCCGACAAGAAACCTTCGGTGTACAGTAATAATCTGGTTTTGGGCGCTTCGGCACGGGATTTTTTAAGCGATGAAACTTTTACCCGCATTGAACTAGACGTGGTTTACGTGATGGGCCATAAGCCCGAAGACCAGGTATTGCAAAGCCTAACAAACTTTCTTGAACGCTATACCCACAAGCCGGGTGGCATAAGCCTCAAAACCCGCGCGATTGTAAGCCCTCAAATGGGATCCTATTCCATCAAAGAAATTAAAACGGTTGAAAAACAGCACCGCAGCGTTTTTTCTGAAGATGATAAATTAGGAGTATTTATCTTTTTTGCCGACAACAAAAGTGAGGATAGTAAAGCCAACTTCCGCATTCTAGGAAAAGCTTACCTCAATACCTCACTGGTTATTTTTGACAATCAGGAATTGAGTGATATGGCAGGCAGCGCCTCCCAAAGCGAGATTCAAACAGTGACCCTGCATCACGAATTTGGGCACCTCTTTGGCCTGGTGAACAACGGAAGCCCCGCACAGAGTGAACATGAAGATCCCGATAAAGGCTCCCGGGCGCACTGCAGCGTTGAGGGATGTTTAATGGCAGCGGCCATTGAATTTAGCTCCTCACCTCTCAGTTTTCTTGAAAATGATCAAAATATCCTAGACTTTGACGAGCAGTGCAAGCTCGACCTGAAGGCCAATGGAGGAAAGTAACTGCTGGATTCAAGATCATTGTTGTTTTAGGGAAAGATCCAGGCTCGTTCCACTGCTTATTAAACTTCGGGTAGCATCAGATAAACATTTACTTAGTTCGTTATAACTCACAAAAAACCCCTCAAAAATGTGCTTTTAAGGGGTCCTTTTTCTACTACTTGTACTTCTAAAGTCGTACTTTTAAAATTCGCATTTCTCTAAAGTCTTCTAATTTCCATAAACTTTTTTTCCGTCAAGATAAGTAGCACTGGCTTTCATATCGGGGATTTGTTCTTCAGAAACCTTCAAGATATCCCTGTCTAAAATGACAAAATCGGCATACTTTCCAGGTTCTATCGATCCCTTTTCATCTTCTTCAAAATTGCTGTAAGCTGCCCAAATTGTCATTCCGCGTAAGGCTTCTTCCCGAGAAAGTGCCTGCTCGGGCATATAACCTCCTTCAGGATAATTTTTTGTATCCTTACGTGCCACCGCCGCATAGAAGGTGAGGAATGGGCTCACCTGCTCAACGGGAAAATCTGTGCCCAAAGCGATTATTCCGGCTTCTTCGAGCAGTTTTTTATAGGCATAAGCACCTTTTTCCCGCTCTTCGCCCAGCCTTTCTCCAGCCCAATACATATCGCTTGTAGCGTGGGTAGGTTGCACTGACGGAATTATATTTTTACTGAAATATTTAAAATCTTCGGGGGCAATTATTTGTGAATGTTCAACCTTCCATCGGCGATCTCCAGCGTCTGAAAGCAGAGAATCATAAGTCTTTAGCACCACAACATTGGCCGAATCTCCAATGGCATGGGTATTCATTTGATAAGGCGAATTTGCAATTCTACCGGCTGTCTTCTTAAAATCGGCCACCGAAGAAAGTAAAGCGCCGTAATGGTTATGCTTATCGGAATAAGGCTCTTTTAATGCAGCTCCCCTTGACCCCAGGGCACCGTCGGCATAAAATTTCACCGAACGTACATTTAATCTGGGCGTTTTTAGAGGCTCCCTGTCAAGAAAGTAATCCAGGTTCTCTTTTGTATTGCTTATCATTGCGTAGATGCGCACTTCCAACTCCCCAGCCTGCTGCAGGCTGTCTATCAATTCCATGGTAGCACGATCTAATCCTGCATCATTAACGGTAGTTAAACCATACTGAAAAACCTCTTTTTGAGCATCCAGTAAAGCTGCGGTTTGATCTTTAACACTGGCTTCGGGAACTGCATTCTCTACCAATGCCATGGGATTGTCTATAAGGATCCCGGTAAGTTTGCCGTTCTTCTTTTCGATTTCTCCACCTTCTGCAGGAGTGTTTGCTGTAATATTAGCTGCATTGAGTGCCGCCTGATTGGCGAGTAAGGCGTGACCATCAATTCGTGTGATGGCAACCGGAGTATCTGGAAAAAGAACATCAAGCGTATCTTTTACTGGAAACTCCTTTATCTCCCAGTCATTTTGGTCCCACCCAAGGCCTACTATAAAATCGGATTTTTTTTCTTCCTGAAATGCTGTTATTCGTGCAACTACTTCTTTAAAGCTGGTAGTGCCGGTAAGATCTACAGCCTGCATGGAACTGCCGAGTCCGTAGAAATGTGCGTGCGCATCAATTAATCCGGGAAGGATAGTCTTTCCCTGGGCATCCAATACTTCAGGGGCATCGTATTTCTCCTGCATTTCAGCTGAAGTACCAACAGCAAGGAACTTTCCGTCTTTGACTACGAATGCTTCCGCAGTAGAAAACTGATCGTCTACAGTATAAATATTGGCATTGATTACCAGGAGATCGGCTTCTTGTTTCCCGTTGTCATTACATCCGAAGAACATTCCGAAGAATAGAATTAGAAATAGTGCTTTTTTGATCATGTGAAGAGATTTAGGGTAAAAATAGAAAATGCGCTCCAAACAGAAGCGCATTTATAAAGTTTTGGGCACATGAAGTTTAGAACCAGCCCACAATTGCCTCACCTATGGCCTTACGAATATCGGCATTGGCTGCAGCAGCAAGGGCAATAGAAACAAATAAACCTATCATGGCGTAAGCGAAATCTCTAAAGATCATCTTACCGGCCTTCTTGCGGTGTTTCTTACCTTTTTTGGTACGGGCAAAACTCACGGCGATTTCTCTACCGCCAATGACTCCAAGAAAAACCCAGGTTGTAGACATGGGTACCGTACTAATAAATAATTTATAGATAAGCAAAATCACATAAGTGGCATCAATGAGGGTTGCCGCCCTAACATCCGAAATCCTCGCTTTTTCACTTACTACTTTCTGAATTTTGTCTCCCCGCAGGTAGAAAAGAAGTCCAAGACCTGTAAAGATGGTCAATGCAAAGATGATGAATTGAAAGAGGTCGAGTTGTCTTGGCAGGAAGACGGCGATATTGGCACCATCCTGCATCACCCAAACCCCCCACAATGTACCGCTCACTACCCACTGCACTATATTCCAGCTCTGGTTGAATTTACGGCTCTTAAAATATTTTTTGATGGTATTGTACGACAGGTACCAAACCAGGAATGACAGGATGAACGCCATGATGTACCCGGTCCAGGATTTCCATACTACGGAAGTGATCCCCGACGTATCGGCGCTAAACACACTTAAAATAAGGAAAGTGGTAGAAACCGGCATTCTTAAACGGGTAAGGATAAGAAGTACCAGGGGTGCAATTATTTGGAAAAAGCTGAAGTTCTCTGGGTGCGGATATTTAGTAGTGCCATCGGGGTTGAGGAGGCGTTGATAGGTCACATCACCGTCAAAATAGATCCAGCTAAAGGTGACCACCGCAAGGAAAATACTCCCGATGAAGATCCACATTACCCACCATTTCCTGTTCTTGTTACTTTCGATAAAGGTACCCAGCGACTGTATACTGTCATTGGCTACGGTAGCGTAGGCAGCGAAAAAGAACCCGAGCCACATCCCGGCCTGACCGTAACCGGTGAGGATACCCGCCAGAACAAGTCCTACAATTACTATGGCAAGAAATGTCTTTTCCTGTACCATAAAATCGAGCACGTTCAAGTACGGCCGATTCCTCTTTATCCTCTTAAATTTAGTTTTTGCCATTTGATTATTATAGGGTTTTCAAAAATTGCTAAAAAATGCGAATAAAACTGTCTTTTTTACATTTTTTTTGCGCTGCAAAATTATACACTTCCATAAAACCTCTTTTTATTCCAATGTTATCTAATTGTTAAGATTGCCTAAAATTACTGGGGGCCTTTCCATAAAAAAAGCCGGTAAGAACCGGCTTTTTTTATATGGTGTATTTTCTGTTTGTTATCTTCCGAAGTCAAACTTATAAGTAGCTCCTGCCATAACCTGCATTCCCAGCACAGGATAGTCTACCCATCTTTCATAGTTATCTCCCAGCAGGTTTTGCCCCCGGGCAAATATTGAAAGCCTGTCGTTAAACCTGTACCCCAGATTAAGGTTAAGGTCAAAATAAGAATCCAGGCTCACTATTACTGTTCTTACGGAATTGAGTACATCACTGGTTTGGTATATCTCAAAATCCTTACGCTCGCCCACAAAAAAAACATTTGCACCTGCAAACCATTTTTCTGTGATCTGGTAATCTCCAATCAAATTGGCTCTAAAAGTTGGAAGGTTCCATGCTTCTTCCTCATTACTGGTGTCGTAAACGAAAAACTCCCCATTAACACGCAGGTTAAAGTCACTGTTCACATCAAAATCAAGTTCTCCAAAAAGGGAGATGGTATTGACCTGATCATAAACAACTCCAAAAGAATTACCATAAGCATATTCGGGTTTAGTTCCCGGCTCAGTCATTTCATTGGGATTTGATCTAAAGAGAGGCTTGTAATCTTCGGCCATGTACTTTAAGCGCGTGTTGTAGCCTATATTTGTTGACAATTTTCCTTTAGCACCCACATAAGCATTGTACTGTTGATCTGTAGGGGCTATATCAACTGCAGGTGAAAGAAAAGGATTCTCTTTAGTAAACTCGTAATAAGAATTTTGTCGCAACTCCCCTTCCAGGCCGGCATAGGCAATAAAATAATCGCCTGCGGCACGGTAGCTGGCAGTCACCTGAGGGTAAACGTAAATCCCGCTGTCGCTGTTCTCTGAATCATAGCTATAATAAATCGCCGCTCCGAGGTTAAGGGTAAGGTCATCGCGCAGAATAAGAAGGCTCGAAGCTACCCCCAGGTTCATATAGCTGTAAGTAAGATCTTCACCGTCATCAAAATAAGGAGCAAAAGATCCGTTTAGATAATCGAAAATCAGATTGGTGTGAAACAATTCGCCACCAATAGGAATCTCAAGAGTAGGTTTAAAAGTAAGGCGGTGCTCGGTAGATTCAAAATCATCCCCAAAATACCTGTACTTAGCCTCTGCCCTGTCAAAAAAGGACTTTTCCCAATTAATTTCTCCGCCTGCGTACACACTGTAATAATTGTGCTGTGGCTCAAGATTATTTATAACCTCCTGGCTCACTTCATCGCTTCGAACTCCATACCAGTTAAACAACCTGTGCTCTACACCAAAATCTGTATTCCAAATAAGGTTCCTTTTTCGGGAAGAGTAATTAAGATTGAGTTCGGTATCGTAGTAATGATCATCAAGTTCTACACCGTCAATGCCTCCCTGTGCCGAATTATGGGTTAGAAAAATACCAAAATTATCGGTACGGGTAACCTCGATATTGCTGTAAAACTCAGCGAGGGCACTGGTGTAAGTTCCAAAGCCAAGCGTGATGTAATTGTCAAACAACTTTGGCGGACGCTGACGTTCTACCGTCGTAGCCCTACCCTTTGCAGGCGTAAAAGTAGAAGCCACAGGTACCGAAAATATACTGTACTGAACAGGCCTCTTCTCCAGGTTCACAGAATCTGAGATCTTTGGAGTCTCTTTTATCTTAAAAGCATCACTTACTGTGGGGGTATAGGGTTTTACCACTTCTACCATCTCGCTCCCAAGATCCTGGGCATACGAGAAGCCGGTGAAAACCAGAAATATGATAAAAACACCTAACGATTTAATTTTCATGGGAAGGTTTTTATGTAATATTTAATTGTTGGTCTCTACAGAAGCATTTGTTTTAGCTTCCTCTGCTTTTATACGGGCAAGTTCCTGCCTGGCCTCTTGTACAACTTCGGGGAACTGCGCGAAATTATTGATCACGTTATCAAGGATGTAAGTTGCCTGGTAAGCATCACCCAAAGCGTAGAAATTCTTAGCCATGAGCACCAGCCCCTTAGCACCATATAATTTATATCCGGAGTAATCACGCGCAAGTCGCTGTACCACGTCATTAGAAGCCTGATGGTTTCCTGCTTTATTTTTAAAGTATGCATCATAGTATAAAGCTTCGGCAGCCAATTCTCCGGTGGCCGATTTCTGCACTTCGGCATAAGCGCGTTTTGCACGCTCTTCATTTCCTGTACGCATGGCGGCACGGGCTATAATTACCTGCGCATCATTCTTTGCATCGGTTTCGGCATCAGGATTTGACAATACCTTTTCGGCATAAGTTACTGCTTCGTTGTAACTACCTTCTTCCAGGTAAGACTTCATCAGGTTAGACTGGGCAAAAATGGTATTTTGAGCAAACGATGCCTGGCTCTCCAACCGCTTTAACAGCGGTATAGCTTCGGAATAATTCCTGTTCTCCAAATAGATTTCAGAAAGCCTTGCCAAAGACTGCTCAAGATATTCTGAAGCCGATCTTTGTATCACATACTTGTAATACGGAATACTTTTCTGCTTATTTCCTTCACGGAAGTGTAACTGCCCCAGGTAGAAATTGGCCTGCACAGCATGTATTCCGTTAGGGAAAGAACTAAGATATTTTTCAAGTGCAGTAATTGCTGCTGAAGTATTGTTGTTTTGATATTGTTTCTCTGCCGATTCAAACGTGGTATTATCCAGGTCTACATCGGTCACCTCCACAAAATCCAGGTTTTTAACCCAGTTTGCGTACTCATCGGTCCTGCCCATGTCAACGTATATGAGGCGCGCAGTGCTTACTGCCTGAATTGCTTCAGCAGAATTCGGGTAATCGGCTACCACTTTTTTCATTTTCTCCAAAGCCTGAGAAGACTGATCGTTGTTGTAATAGATCAACCCCTGTTTCAGTAAAGCCTGCGGAACAAAAGTACTTCCGGGAACATCTCTTATAAGCCTGTCATAAGCCTGCATTCCCTGGCTTGTATTGTTCATGGCGACATAAGTATTCCCCAGCTCATAAGCCGCATCATCGCGATAGGACGAACGCGGATACTTCTGAAGAAATTCATTCAAAGACGCTATTTTAGTTTCGTTTCGCTGCACAAACCCATAGCTGATTGCTTTTTGAAAAGCAGCGTAATCATTCTCGTTACCGTTCAATGCAATGGCCGAGTTATAAGCCTCCATTGCCGGCCAGTAGCTACTGTTTACAAAGTAGCTGTCTCCCAATCTCACAAAAGCATCATTCCTTCTTGCCTTATCGTGGGAAGTATCATTGGAATAACGCTTAAAATATTCTACTGCACGATCGTAATCGCGCTGTTTGAAGTATGCATAACCAATGTTATAGTCCAGGTTTTCTTTTTCTGAAACTCCCTGTGCGCCACTCATACCGGCAAATTCGCGATACCCTACAAGTGCATCCTGAAAGTTGCGGAGGTTAAAATCGCTTTCGGCTTTCCAGAAAGTGGCCAAGGCAGTAAATCTTGGATCGCGTCTTTCGCTTAAAGCCAGGTCAAAGTATTCTTCGGCCTCTCTATAGTTTCCCTCTTTATAAAGTTCGAGTCCGCGGTAGAAAGCTACCTGCTGGTACACCACGTTATTCTGGAAATTACGATTTCCTTTAAGCAGGCGCATTGCTTCCTCATAATTTTTGGAAGTAATGAAAGAATTGATGAGCAATTCATTAATCTCTTCTTTAGCAGGTGAATTGGGGTAAGCCTCCAGGTAATTCATCAAAACCTGTGGTGTGCTGGCATAGCTGTTTCCAATCTCGTAGCTTAACTTGGCATAATTAAGAGCAGCATCGGCCTTGATCTCCGGATTGAAATCCATCTCACTTGCATTTTTAAACGCATTGAGGGCCTGTTGCTTCTTATCGGTCTTTAGGTAAGATTGAGCTAAGTGGTAATATGCATTTTGGGCCACGGCATTTTTACCGTCAATGATCTTATTGAATTCTGAGATCGCGGCTTCATAATCTCCCTGCTGAAAATAAGCGTAACCCAACTGGTAGTAATCTGTATTATTCCACTTACCTCTTTCCCCCTGGTATTCCTTTAAATAAGGAATAGCTTTATCATACTGCCCAAGGTTGAAGTAACTTTCGCCTATGATCTTATTGAGTTCAGACCTGTCGCGGCGATCGGCACGGGGCAATTGCTCCAGCCCAAGTTCAATGGCCTTTTCAAAATTCCCCTGCTTAAAATTCATATCGGCCTGGAAGTAAGACAGGTCTTCTTCATAGCGTTCGGCATCTTCTACTTCTTCAAAAAGGGCATTTGCCTGCTCATAGTCATCGCCTTCATAAGCCATGAATCCGAGGTAGTATTTGGCCTGGCTGCCGTACTTTTTTGAATCTTTCACCTTGTTAAGGTATTCTTTGGCCTCATCATATTGTTTGGCCCTAAAATAAGCATACCCGTTATTGAAGCTAAATCGCTCTTTTTCGGCCTTGCTCAGGTTTCTTTGATCTACAGTATCGTACCATTTGCGGGCAAGAGAGTATTTTCCTGTTTCAAAATAATAGTCGGCAACATCGAGGTAAGCTGCATTTGTTTTAGTGCTGGTAGGATATCGCTGCACAAAATCTTCCATGAGCGCATCGGCCCCGGGTTGGTTCAGGCGAATCGCAGCATTGGCGATATAATAAGCGGCGTTGGCTTTAACCCTTTCATCGTCCACTTCATCCTGTACTTCGTCAAAGAGGGTTTGCGCGGCAAGGTATTGCCCATTGTTGTATAATTCCAGAGCGCGGTTATAATCGGCCAATGCATTTGTTTGAATGGCAGATTGTTGTGAAAAACCGGAAACTGAAAAGAAAACAAAAACAACAAAAAGGCAGATTTTGCAATGTTTCATTCGTAGATTTTATTTTGTTGATGATTCAAAGATATAAGAAACTCTAAGGTAATAACGCCTTTATTGTAAGATAAATTATGCATTCTAGTTAAATGAAACCTAAAATTTAGCTGAAAAAAATTCAATAGAAGAAAAGCAACTCAAGCTCTCATATTTACGTTCTCTTTCTTACTTTTACCTCTCTAAAATGTCATTTTTCATGTCAAATACTGTTCTATACCTAAAAGACGCTGCGATCTACCAACGGGAGACGCTTATTCTTTCTGAAGTAAATATCGAGATTGAAAAAGGGGAATTTGTTTACCTCATAGGAAAGACCGGGACAGGGAAAAGTAGCTTCATGAAAACCCTTTATGGCGATCTGCCACTTACCAAAGGAGAAGGAAGTATTGTAGATTACGACCTGCGCACCCTGCGCGAAAAAGATATTCCCTTTCTACGCCGAAAGCTGGGAGTGGTGTTTCAGGATTTTAAACTACTGAATGATCGCAATGTAAATGACAACCTGCTCTTTGTACTTAAAGCTACCGGCTGGAAAGACAAAGCTGCCATGGATGCCAAGATCGAAGAGGTGCTAAAAAAGGTAGGGATGGGTACCAAAGGTTTTAAAAATCCGTACCAGTTATCTGGTGGGGAGCAACAACGTATTGCCATTGCACGTGCCCTGCTCAATGACCCCGAACTTATCCTGGCCGATGAGCCTACCGGAAACCTCGATCCGCAGACCTCTGTAGAAGTTATGGAAGTACTGCAGCAAATCTCCAAAAACGGAAAGACCATACTTATGGCCACTCACGATTATGCATTACTGCTTAAATACCCTTCAAAAACCCTGAAGTGCGACGGGCAAAAAGTGTTTGAGGTGGTTCAGAAAACTGTATAATTCAAAGGCTCAAGGTTTAAGGTTTAAGGTGCAAAATTCAAGGTTGTTTTATAGTACCAGATTCCAGTGACTGAATTTTAAATTTGAATAATACAACCCAACCTGTTTAGTGGGATTCGTAGAGCGACTGTAGTAATCCTTCTACTTTGAACCTTATGGTGCATTTTTAATTCACCTCGTCTTTATTTCCTCTTTTTCCGGGGATCCTGCCATGTATTAAAAACAGAATATACAATTATCCTGTCCTCAATAATTTCGTAAACAACCAGAAATGGAAATCGTTTCAGGAAAGCTTCTTTATACGGCTTTCTTTTCTGCGGAAAATGCTCAGAGTGAGAAGCAATTCTATTGAAATAAATATTTAAATGATCTAAAAATTCTTCCCCCAGACCCAATCGTTTATCCTGATAGTAGAGATAAGCTTTCGCTATTTCAAGTGCTGCTTCTTCTTTTATTTCTAAATGAAATTCCATTTAGGAATTAGCAGACTTAATTTTTCGCTTTACTTCTTCCCAGGAAAGGGACTTACTTTCGCCTTTTAGATGCGCCTCTCTCCGTGAATCTAAAATTTGATATTGATCTTCATCAAGAATAGGCTCATTCACCTCATTTTCATATGTTTCCGCTATAGCTTCAAGCATTTTTAGAAGTCTTACATCTGCTGTGTCAACATATTCTCTTACCTTATTTCTCAAATCTCCTGAAGTCATCACTTATTATTTTATATTAAAGTTACCATTTTTGTTATTTACTATTATAAATGCTTCAGAGTAAATCAGTTAAACACCTTCCAAAAATGACATTTTTGAGAGGTCATATAAATTCATAATTCTAATCATATTTCGTAAGTCTAATTTCGTAAGTCTACCTTCGCACTTCTAAAAATCGTACTTCGTAAGTCTACCTTCGTTCTTCTAACTTTCCTTCGGTTTAATAAAAAGATAATAGATATTGATTAGTACAATAGCACCATTAGTGATGATGAGCGGCCAGGAATCGAGTAAAATTCCGTAAGCAACGAAGAACAAACATCCAAGGCTGTTGATGTACCTAAGGGTGGTTATATTTCTCATTAGGAAGGACAGCAGCAGAAAAAAAGATGCCAGGTATCCAATCCATTCTATATACGATATTCCTAAAATTTCCATTCCTGAATGATGCTTAGATTGAGGAGTTCTATAAAAAAATAAGGCCTGTCAAAAATCGCGTTTTTGACAGGCCTTAAGATATAAAATTATTTAATCTTAAATAGTCTTATTTCTTTTACGATCATTCTCTGTAAGATAAATCTTTCTAAGGCGCAGGTGCTTTGGTGTTACTTCTACATATTCATCTTTCTGAATATATTCCAAGGCCTCTTCTAAAGAGAATTTTATTGCAGGAACGATCTTCGCTTTATCATCGGCTCCCGATGAACGTACGTTCGAAAGTTTTTTGGTTTTGGTGATGTTCACTACCATATCATCCTGGCGTGAGTTCTCTCCAATTACCTGCCCTTCATAAATATCCTCTCCCGGATCAACGAAGAATTTTCCACGATCCTGAAGTTTATCAATAGAGTAAGGAATTGCTTTACCTTTTTCCATAGAAACTAAAGAACCATTCTGGCGCTCAGGAATACCACCTTTAAGCGGCTGATATTCCTTGTAGCGGTGTGCCATAATAGCTTCTCCGGCAGTTGCAGTCAATAGCTGATTTCTAAGACCAATAATTCCGCGGGATGGGATCTGGAACTGGATAGTCATCCTATCTCCTTTTCCTTCCATACTCAACATCTCCCCTTTTCTCATGGTCACCATCTCTACTGCTTTTCCTGAAACATCTTCAGGAAGATCTATAGTCAACTCTTCAATGGGCTCACACTTCACACCATCAATTTCTTTGATGATTACCTGTGGCTGACCAATTTGAAGTTCGTAACCTTCACGACGCATGGTTTCAATAAGCACAGATAAGTGAAGAACTCCACGGCCAAAGACCATGAATTTATCGGCACTATCAGTCTCCTGCACCCTAAGGGCAAGGTTCTTTTCAAGCTCCTTCATCAGGCGCTCCTTTATGTGTCTTGAAGTAACAAACTTTCCGTCTTTTCCGAAGAAAGGAGAATCGTTGATGGTGAAGAGCATGCTCATTGTTGGCTCATCAATAGCAATGGTTTTAAGACCTTCAGGATTTTCAAAATCGGCTACAGTATCTCCAATCTCAAATCCTTCAAGCCCCACAATAGCACAAATATCCCCGGCGTGTACTTCTTCTATCTTTCTACGGCCAAGACCTTCAAAAGTGTGTAATTCTTTAATTCTTGTCTTTTTGATAGTGCCGTCCCTTTTCACAAGGGCAACAGGCATACCTTCTTTTAAAGTCCCACGTTGAAGGCGACCAATGGCGATCCTTCCGGTAAAGGAAGAAAAGTCAAGAGAAGTGATCAACATTTGTGGAGAACCTTCCTCAACTTTTGGAGAAGGAATATGTTCGATCACCATGTCAAGAAGCGGTTCAATATTTTGGGTTTGGTTTCTCCAGTCGTCGCTCATCCAGTTATTCTTGGCTGAACCATATACTGAAGGAAAATCAAGCTGCCATTCTTCGGCCCCAAGTTCAAACATAAGGTCAAAAACCTTTTCATGAACTTCTTCGGGTGTACAGTTTTCTTTATCAACTTTATTGATCACCACACATGGCTTCAATCCAAGGTCAATTGCTTTTTGAAGTACAAAACGGGTTTGCGGCATAGGCCCTTCAAAAGCATCTACTAAAAGTAGTACGCCATCTGCCATGTTCAACACCCTTTCTACCTCTCCTCCAAAGTCGGCGTGACCAGGAGTATCAATAATGTTGATCTTGGTATCCTTGTAAACTACAGATACGTTTTTGGAAGTAATAGTGATGCCCCGTTCCCTTTCAAGGTCATTGTTGTCCAGGATAAGGTCTCCGGTATTTTCGTTTTCCCTGAAAAGCCTGCAGTGGTACATTATTTTGTCCACCAGGGTGGTTTTTCCGTGGTCAACGTGTGCGATGATCGCGATATTCTTGATAGCTGTCATATAAACGCCTGATTTTTAAAGGCTGCAAAGGTACGTTTATTTTTTCCATTTAAAACAGCTGTGCTTTGAATTAAATTTTTATTTATAAAAACCATAAACAACTGTCTACTAAAAAGTTAGGCAACTTATTGTAGATTTTATACATCTTAAGCGTGTAGAAGAGGTTGAGGATTTGCCCCAGACATGCCCTAAAACTGAGCTTTCTCATATTTTAAGAATATGAAATTCCTTTTGAGCGTATAATTCAGTAAATTTAAGTGATTAGTATTCAGCATATTAATTAAAAGGTATAACCTAAAACAAAAGCTATGAGAACGAAAGGAAGAATGAAGAAGAGAATACTGCTGTTATGCCTTAGCCTGCTCTTAGCAGTTGCCAATGTGCAGCCCGGTATGGCGCAGGTAGATGGCCAGCCAAGTCTTGATTTTCCCATGCAGGATCAATTGGTGAAAACAGCGAAAGAAATTGTGAAAGCCTATGAAACCGGAAACTGGGAAACCCTTAGGCAAGACGCTACTGAAAATGCCATTTTTCACAACCTTGGCAGTTATGACAGCTTAACAATTGACCAGACCATAAAGTACTGGAAAAAAGGGCGGGAATCTGCCACTCCTGTATTATCCGAAGATGGTGTGTGGCTGGGAGTGTCTATAGCCGAAGGTGCCAGGAAGGGAAATTGGGTACTGCATTGGGGTACCAACACCCTTAGCTACCCCAATGGAGAAACTATAAGCTTTCCATACCATGTAGCTCTCAAATTTGAGGGAAATAAGGTAAGTGCAGCTCATTTTTATTATGACAACAATAAAATAATAAGAGCTTTGGGTTATGAAATTCAGCCGCCGTTCGAGGAAGAAGAGAGCGAAGATCCTTCCGCAGAAATAGACGGAAGCAAAAAAGGGTCTTAAAAAAGGCATTTCCACATAACGTTCTAAAAAAGGTATCTTTGCAGTAAAATTTTTTCTATGCAACTTGATAAGATACCTCAGATAAAACATACCGACTCCGGAAATTTTTTCCTGCTTGCCGGCCCTTGTGCTATTGAAGGTGAAGATATGGCTTTGCGCATAGCCGAAACCATTGTGGGCATTACCGACAAACTGCAAATTCCTTATATTTTTAAAGGTTCCTTCAAAAAGGCAAACCGCAGCCGCATTGACAGCTTTACCGGGATTGGGGATGAAAAAGCCCTGAAAATTCTTCGGAAAGTTTCTGAAACCTTTGGTGTTCCTACTGTTACAGATATTCATGAACGCGAAGATGCTACTTTAGCTGCAGAATATGTGGATGTACTGCAGATTCCTGCATTTTTGGTACGCCAAACCGATTTGGTAGTGGCGGCCGCCGAGACAGGAAAAGTAGTGAACCTGAAGAAAGGCCAGTTTATGAGTCCGGAGAGTATGAAACATGCAGTCACCAAAGTTCAGGAATGCAATAACGAGCAGGTGATGGTAACCGACAGAGGGACCATGTTTGGCTACCAGGACATGATCGTTGACTTCCGGGGAATACCTACCATGCGCCAGTTTGCGCCTACCGTTCTTGATGTAACGCATTCCCTGCAACAGCCCAACCAGAGCAGCGGCGTAACAGGCGGAAGGCCCGACATGATCGAAACTATTGCCCGTGCGGGAATTGCAACCGGAGCCGACGGAATTTTTATCGAAACTCATTTTGATCCTGCCAACGCAAAGAGTGACGGGGCCAATATGCTGGACATTCAGTATTTAGAGAGATTGTTAAGCAACCTGACAGCGATTAGAAAGACCATAAATTCTTTTTAAGATTAATCTCGTCGCGGATTACACATCGGCACGGATTGCAAATCCGCGCCATCTAAGAGATTCTTCAGACCTAACAGGTTTTTGAAAAACCTGTTAGGTCTTTTTGTTAAGAATACTCTTATTATTCTTTTTAAGTTCCCGGTTAGAATATTCACAATTTGAATTCATTAGTACAGGACATCGGCACGGATTGCTAATCCGTGCCATCTTGAGAAACTTTTTAAACCTCACAGGTTTCAAAAACCTGTGAGGTTTCTTACAATTTCATTTAGATCTATAAAACAAAAACCCCGCTCCTTTTCAGAAGCGGGGTTTTCCTATTTACCGGGGGACAAAATTAAATCCTTACCCGCATTTAGAGTAGCCACAGCTTTTGCAAACCAGGCAACCTTCAGAAAAAATGATTCCGTCAGGATCTCCACACTCGCCGCATTCTTTGTCGGCGGCAGGTGTACCATCGGGGACAAATTGCTTAAGAGCACGTACAACTCCTGCTTTCCAGGTATTGATGCTTTCGTCAAGCAGGTTAAGGTTGTTAATAAGGTCAACTACGTATGGGATTGGCATTCCGTGACGAAGCACTCCGGAAATCAATTTTGCATAGTTCCAGTATTCTTCATTAAAAGATCTTGACAATCCTTCAATGGTCACTTTATAGCCGTGCTTATCACAGAACTGAAAATCGTACCTTGAGTTTCCATCTTCATCCCTGTTTTTGATCACATATCCTTTTTCTACCCAATTTGGCAGGTTGAAAACATCTTCCATTTTACCGGTAAAGATCTCGTAAGGACGATCATTCAGAATCCCGACAACGGCAAGCCATTTTTCACTTTCGTTATTGAAACGAATGATCCTTGATTCAAGTTTCTTAGGACGTTTTGGGGCATAAGTTTCAGCAAATACATTTTGAACTGCATCGGCTTTTTTATCCTTTTTATCATCTGAAGAAACAAGGATACCGCTTCGGGAACCATCGCGATAAACTGTAATTCCCTTTAGTCCCTGTCTCCAGGATTCAATATAGATATCACTTACCTTATCTGTAGTCACATCACTGGCAAGGTTGATTGTAGAGCTTATAGAATGCGTGGTATATTTTTGTACCAAAGCCTGCATTTCTACACGTTTTTGCCAGTTAATTTCTGAAGCAGTGGCACCTGCATAAGGACTTTCTTCAATAGCTTCTTTGCCTGAAGCATCCATCCAGGTCTTTACTTTTGGGTGATATACGGTAAATTCTTCAAAAGCATCTCCGGTATCATCAACAAAGGCCACTTTCGCGTTCTTTTCTGAAGCATTGACTTTTCTTCTTCTCTTGTAAGACAACATGAAAACTGGCTCAATTCCTGAAGAAGTTTGAGCGAGCATACTAAGACTTCCTGTAGGAGCTACGGTACTAATAGAAATGTTTCTTCTTCCGTGCTGCATCATGCGGTTATATTGCCCCGGGAATTCTCTCTTCATCATCTGCACGAAGTCTGACTTCTCTTCAATAGCAGGATCAAAAACCTTGAATGGTTCTCTTGTGATCGCCATATCGATACTACTGTCAAATTCTCCTTTCAGCTTTGTCTGCATAATTTTGTCAACTACTTCAAGAGCTTCATCGGTATCAAATTTCACTCCAAGGGCAGCAACTGCATCGGCAAGGGCAGTAAATCCTAAACCGGTACGTCTTCCGTTTTTGCCATTTTCAGCAAGTAACTTCCAGGTATCTATTTCATTTTTCTTAATAAAATCTGGCTCTTCGTCCTTATCAATTTTAGCAAGAATCTTTTCTACCGCTTCCAATTCAAGATCTACAAGATCATCCATCAAACGCTGGGTTTCATAGATCACTTTATAGAACTTCTCATGGTTAAAAGAAGCATTTTCAGTAAAAGGATTATCTACAAAATTATATAGGTTAACGGCGATCAATCTACAGGAATCCCCTCCCTGCATGGCAATCTCTGAACATGGATTTGTAGAACTGTTTTTAAACCCGGGATAGAAGGAAGATGTTGAATAGGTATGTTGCTTATCCCAAAAGATCAATCCTGGTTCGGCAGTATTGTGCGCACATCTTATGATGGTATCCCAAAGCTCTTTAGCCCTAACCTTTTTAGTGTATTTAGGGTTCGGACTGTCAATTGGCCAGCGCAGGGTAAAATCGGCATCATCGGTTACCGCCTGCATAAATTCATCTGAAAGCCTTAGAGAAATATTGGCTCCGGTTACTTTTTTAAGGTCCTGCTTTATGGTGATAAAATCTTCAACATCGGGGTGCGCTACATCAATAGTTAGCATCAAAGCTCCGCGTCGGCCATTTTGAGCTACTTCCCTGGTGGTGTTAGAAAACCGCTCCATAAAAGAAACTGCTCCGGTAGTGGTTCCGGCTGCATTTGAGACCTGTGCATTATTGGGGCGTAAACCAGAAAGATCAACACCTACCCCGCAACGCCTTTTAAACAATTGCACCAACTGCTGGTCTGTATGTAAAATTCCGCCGTAAGAATCGTAAACAGGTGGTACCACCACACAATTAGACAAAGAAGCTATCATTTGGTCATTCCCAAGGGCCGCCATGACACTACCCTGCGGAATGCTGTATTTAAAATCCTTGAAAAGCTGGAAAATACGTTCTTCACTTAAGAATTCTCTTGTCTTTCCGTATTCAGAAAGGTTCTCTTTTCCCGCTACACGATCGGCATATTTTGCCTCCATCCGGGCAAATTCCCTCGCCATACGTCTGTGCATATCATCGGGAGTCAACTCAAAAAATTTTCCTTTTTTGTCTTTTACTGCATACTTATTTATCCAGGTAGTGGCTGCAAGCTCATCATTTTTAAAATATTTTAAACATGCTTGCAGTACCTCATCATAGGTATAAGTCTGGGTACTAAATAATTCTTCAACCATGGCCGTTTGTTTTTGTTTTAACTTGAAAGAGGAGTAAAGTTATTTTAATTCAGCAGTTTTAAAAGAGGGCCTGCAGCTTTCTTATTAACTAAAGACTGTTGAAAAAAAATTTGAGATTTTTTCTGAAATCTGGCATTTCCTTTCAGCCCTTACCACTCCTAATTTCGTCTCTACTATCTCTTCATATTTTAGGTAAAAAAATATTAACAACAACCGTAAAATTTTTTTTAAACTCTTGTTAAGTAACTGTGGCATAAGCTCTTTTTAATCTACCTTCAAATACTAACTATCTTAAAAAAACAATAAATTATGGACACACAATTAGAAAACATAGGAGACCGCATTGCCTATTTCCTGCCCAACCTCCTGGGGGCGCTGCTGGTACTTCTCATTGGCTGGCTTATTGCTAAAGGCATTAAAGTTATGGTGGTGAAATTGCTTCGCAAAACCTCCTGGGATGAAAAAATTTTTGGTGGGGATAATATAGATGACACCAATGTTTTTGTTGGGAATATCTTCTATTATTTAATCATGATCATTGTTCTCCTAATCGCTTTAGAGGTTTTAGGAATAAGTGAGGTGCTTGCACCCCTTGAAAATATGCTCAACGAGTTCCTGCTCTTTATTCCCAATTTAATTGGAGCCCTTTTAATTGGATTTATTGGTTATGTGCTGGCAAAATTTGTTGCCAATCTTGTTCACATTGGCGGCGGATTGCTAGACAGGATGATAGATAAAACCGGGTTTAAAGACACAGACCAACTTGTGAACATACTTCGCAAACTGGTATTTATAATCATCTTTATTCCATTTCTCATTCAGGCTTTCAACACCCTGCGCCTGGATGCCATTTCCGAACCCGCCAATGACATCCTTTATGGCTTTACAGAACTTATAGGAGAAATAGTGATCGCTGCCCTCATTCTACTGGTATTTGTTTGGGGTGGTAGATATCTCGCCAATTTCCTGGAAGATCTCTTCAGAAGCATGGGGCTGGACCGCACGGCTGAAAAGATCCAGATCCATAACATGATAGGAGCAGGACAATCGCTTTCAAAACTCGTGGCAAACCTCATTTATTTCTTCCTGGTTTTCTTCGGAATTATTACCGCTGTAGAGATCTTAGGACTTTCGAGACTTACTGAAATACTTCATCAAATTTTGGAGATCACGGGTCAAATCCTCTTTGGTCTTGTCATTCTTGCTATAGGAAATTATATTTCTCTCCTTATATATAACACGATGACGCGCTCAAGCAAGAATCACTTTATTGCAGGCGTTATTCGCTGGTCATCACTCGCTCTTTTCATTGCCATCGCCTTACGAACCATGGGGATTGCCAATGAAATTGTAGAACTTGCCTTCGGATTGATACTTGGTGCCATAGCCGTTGCAGTAGCTTTAAGTTACGGTCTTGGTGGCCGGGAGGCAGCCGGGGAGCATTTTAGAGATATTATTCAGAAGTTTAGAAGCGAAGCAGCCGATGCCCGGGACACAAACCGGGACAACCCTGATGTGCGAAACACCGAAAGGAAATTTCCGCCAGAAGGTACCGGCGCCGGAAATGCCAGTACCCCGAAAACTTCCAGGGATACTTCAGGTGACAAACCAGGTGACAATTCGGGATCTAATCCTTCAAAACCCAATCCTCCCCGAAATCCTGATAAAAACGGGCCGGCAGGTGCAGGACCAAACGATCCTATTAATCCGACTTAATAGGAAAATAGTTGTCAAAAATGTCATTTTTGAAGCTTCTTCTGAAGCTATTTCAGAAATGAACATCACACAAACAAAAAGAGGGCCCTCAAAGGCCCTCTTTTTTATTTATACCGGATATTTATTTTAATTTCAATTCTACCATTACCGGAAGGTGATCTGAAAAATAACGTAAATCCTTTGAATCACTCAATACGGCATATTTCTTCACCTGCACTTCACCGTCGGTAAAAATATAATCTATTCGCGTGGTGACGGGTTCATGGAATTTATACGCATTAAAAGTACCTTCGGGTCCAAAAGTGTGATCTGCGACTTTTTTAGAATCTTTAAAATGAGAAGCCAGGTAATTTACTTCTTCTGTGTCAGGTTCCAAATTGAGGTCTCCCATTAATACTACCGGCAATTTCTTTTTATTTAATTCTGAGATCTTGTTATGGATTAATCGAACGCTCTGCCGTCTTGCCTCTTTCCCTACGTGATCAAAATGTGTATTAAAAACCCAGAATTCTTTTCCTGAATCTTTCACTCTAAACTTCCCATAGGTACACACCCTTGGATATGCGGCATCCCAACCTTTTCCGGGAGTTTCGGGCGTTGAAGAAAGCCAGAAGGTTCCCTCCTTCAAAAGTTCAAGATCATCAGCCTTAAAAAATATGGCACTAAATTCCCCTTTTTGAGCCCCATCGTCACGTCCCTTTCCGAAGAATTGGTATTGGTTATCGAGTTCATTTTCTAAAAATTCGAGCTGCCCCTGCAACGCCTCCTGGACTCCAAAGATATGCGGCTCATAAAACCTGAGTTGGGCCGCCAGATCATCTTTTCTGTTTGACCAGCTGTTCTCTCCATCATTCTCGTTGGCATACTTAATATTATAGCTCATCACCTGTAGCTGGGCTTTTACCGGGATTGCTGCGAACAGCAGGATCATTAGGCTCATGGTATATTTTTTCATATTTCTGATTCTTCTCTTTTTACGTAATCTTTGAGGTAACTAAACCGGGGGGTCAAACTGCCATTTTTGGTCATTTGCGCCCGTTGTAAAATTCCGTCTTTATCACCGTTAAAAAAAGCGGGGAGTACATTTTCCAGGAACATTTGCCCAAAACCTTCACTGGCATCCCGGGGCAATTCACACGGCAAATTATCTACAGCCATCACCAGGATCGCATCTTCATCCTTAAAATCAACCTCTTTTTCTTCCTGTTTATTATAACCGTAAAATGGTTCGACGATGGTAGAAGGACGAATAGTGCTGGGAATGGGACCGTCAATATCACAGGAGATGTCCGCAATATATTTAATTCTGAAATCTGGGGATTTTGCATCTTCAGCAGTAAAAAAGATCGGGGCACCTTCCCCGTAGAAGTGCCCGGCTATTAGAAAATCTGCCGCATTAGCAAACTTTTTGAAATTACTTTCATAAAGTTCTGGGTGGTTGTAAAATTCCCTGTTACTGCCCTGGGCTCCATCTTTACGCCTGTTATAGTCCAGCACGTCAATCTGGCAGTAAACGGGATGGGTATATTCGGAATTGAGGAATTCCTCTACACCCACCTTTGGTATTTTTAAATGTTCGAGGATCTCCTTAGCTCCCTCCCCCACTTTCCCACTGCCTGTAAGCACAATTTTAAGGGGCGGGATAGAAATTTTGTTAAGTTCATCCTGAATAATTTTGAGGTTTGGCAGACTTTCAGCTTTAGGGAGTTCAAAAATGCCATTTTTGAGACCTATGCCTCTAAATCCATTGTAAGCTCCTACAATCCCTGCATATCTTCCGAAGCCAATGAGCCGGCCGCCAGTTTCATTTATAATAACTTCATGGTCATAAAGTTCTATATTCTTTTTAAGAATTTCCCGCAATAAATCCCGGTTGTAGGGCTGCTTTTTAATGGTGTGAGAGAAGAAAAAGTATTTTTTATCGGGGATTAAATAAGGTAGTGGCACCTCTTTAACCCCCAGCATGATATCACAGTCAGAAATATCTTCAGTTACTTCAAAACCTGCCTGCCTGTACTCCTCATCTGTAAAGATCCTGATGTCTGAACTTTCTATCTTGAACTGGATATCAGGAAATTGCTTCACAGCTTCCCTGAGTTCTTCAGGAGAAAATACCACACGACGATCTGGGGGAGTTTTTCGCTCTTTTATAAGGGCAAATTTTATCATACTGAAATAGCTTTTTAAAATGTTTGGATTTTCTCAAAGATAGGAATTATTAGGAGTGGGAAAAAGATAATAGAAAGCTGCGCTGCAAGAGGCAGGAATGAATCATTTAACAGGCCATAAGAGTAAACTATATAAGAAACATCTGGCATTACTAATAGGCAAAAACAATAAATAATCTTGTATCTCCACATTCCTCTTCCACTTATTTTGACAATAAACCCCCGAAAGATTTGAAAGGAAACAGAAACAAGAGCGAATCATGTTATTTGTAATCTAAAATGTCTATTTTTGTTACTCTTATGCTCAACCTACGACTAATAGGTTTGGCATGAAATATGCAATATTACTGCAGAAGTTCTTTACATAATGGGGTCGACTTGGTTTTGACAGCGAGTCTAATTGAGTTGTAAGCACGTCGAGCGCTGGGAAATAGCTCGTAAATCTCATTTTTCACACTTTTTAAACGGCGAGAATAACTACGCCTTGGCAGCATAATCTGAATCATAGTAGGATTACTCTAGTCCCTACAAGGTAGGGAGCCAAGATGTCTCGTGAGGGCCTTGATTTACGGCACTCACACCAGAGGCACCGACAAAGTAAATATAGAGACTGCAGGACCTTGATGCAGTTTTGAAACTTAATTGAGGATAAGTGTGCAGTTGGTGGTTTTCGGCCGGCTGTACATCGAAAAATAAGCGAAAACTAAACGTGTAGAAAGCTTCTGAATTGCTTGTTTGGACGAGGGTTCGAACCCCTCCGACTCCACAATCAGGCGCAGCTAAGCTGCGGATTAAAACAGGAAAAACCTGCCAGGCATTTTGCTTGAGCAGGTTTTTTTCGTTTAAAGAAGTATCTTCACACTTGCGACCATTGAACCTGAAGATTTCCTGACATACGTAATCACCTTCATGTGCAACTATTCCATCGCCCACTTTTCCAGTTTCTCAAGTACGGTAGATTTGTAGCTTCTGCTAATCGGCAGAGCTTTGCCGGCTACTTCCAAGTATTCATTTGTATAGGAATCCAGAGCCGCAAGGGAGACAATAAAAGAACGGTGGATCCTTATGAAATCGGGATTTGGAAGTTCTTTTTCTATGTTGCTAATAGTTTCTCGAATTACTGTAGAGCCGCTGCGGGTATGGATCTTTAAATAATCGCTTAAGCTTTCTATATAACAAATGTCTTCGTAATTGATCCTGATCATCTTCCGGTCTGCCCGTACAAACATAAAATCCTTCGACACTTCATTTTTTTGGGAAAGTTGCTGCTCACCTCTGCTAAAATAAATACTGGAAAAGGTATTAACAGCTCTAAATAATCGTTCAAAAGAGATTGGTTTTAATAGATAGTCCACGGCTTGTAGATCAAAACCGTCTACGGCATATTGGCGATAGGCGGTGGTGAAAATAATTTTAATTTCAGGATTTATGGAACGGGCAAAAGATAATCCTGAAATCTCAGGCATATTAATATCCAGAAAGATCAGGTCTACTTTATGGATGTTTATTAAACCAAAAGCTTCCCCGGAACTTTCACAGGAACCAAGAACTTCCACATGTTCGATCCTCGCCAAATGTGTGGTAATTACCTCTCTGGCCGTGGGCTCATCATCTACTATGATACAGGAAATTTTTTTAGTCATATCGTTGTACCTTAGAATGAATTAAAGAGAGATGAGCTTGAAAAGTGTTATCATTTTTCTCTACGGAAAAGGAATGCCGGTCGGGATACAACAACTGCAGACGTTTCTCTAAATTTTTCAATCCCAGTCCATTCTTATTACCTGTTACCGAGTTTTTTATGGTAAAGCTCAATTGTTGCTCATCTGCTTTGAGACTTATTAAGATCCAGAGTTTCCCATCGACCACATCCCCATGTTTAAAGCTGTTCTCCACAAACGGAATAAGCAGCATAGGAGCTATATCAATATTTTTAACGGGAGACGGTAGATCCAGATCTATGAGTAAATTACTGCGAAACCTTATTTGCTCCAGGGCGATATAATCCTTTATATGCTCAATTTCGCTATGAAGGCTTACCAGAGGTTTATCTGCCTGATACAACAGGTAATCAAGCAGGTTGGAAAGTTTTAGGATCATATCGGGAGTTTCTGCGCTTTGTTTGAGGGCATGACCATAGAGCGTATTAAGGGTATTGAATAGGAAGTGAGGGTGCACCTGTAATTTCAGGTAATGCAGCTCCTGTTCCTTAAGCTTTAACTGCGCCTGGAGAAACTTGTTCTCCAGGGCCCAGTTTTCAGCTATAGAAGAATAATTCTGCTTCAACAGAGTAAAAGCACTCACCAATACCACCACAAGATATACAAGCACCATCATAGATAATAGACTACGCCCGGGAGCAGGTATTCCGCTGTAATTCATATCCATGATAAAAACTAATCCATAAAAAATGGAGATCACAATGGCAAAAGCAGAAAGCACCAGAGTATATAAACTATAAAGACTAAACAACAGGTATTTCTTTTTCAGCAGGAAGCCTGGGATGAGATAATAGATGGTAGTGTAGGTGGTGGCTATAGTTACCGGTAGGAGGAAAATCCCAAAAGAGCCTAAAAATTTAACTTGATCATTTGTCGTACCAAGGAAGTAAGAGAAAAAAATAAGCACCAGAAACCAGAAAAGGCCGTGCAGCAAAATTTTTCTCCATAAAATAAATGCAATGGTTTTGGCTGTCATAGATTTTACAATATCCGATTAATTTCAGATATCTTTTAGACTCCTGCGATGAACAGCAGGTTTTTTGCCCGATTTAACTCTGATACTTGACATCACTACCACAAGAGGTATAAAATCTGCTAAAAAAGGCGGGAAACCGGTAATTGGCATCTTTAGAAAAACTCTGCCGGGAATAAGCAGTAGATTTGGCTATAGACAAATAAAAAAACTAAATTTATGATATTAGCAGTACAACAGCAGGCGCAACAAGGATTTTTTGGACTTATTGGAGACAGGTTCGAAGAAGGTGGTTTTTTCATTATGATGCTTATCCTAATCGTTTGGATGCTGGGAATCTTTCTCCTGGCCAGAGGAATATATTTAGCGAGAAAAAAAGATCCTAAAATTGCGAGGACGATCATCCTGCTTAACTCTATCGGACTTTTTGCCCTTGTACTGGGAGTTTTTGGACAATTGGTCAAGCTTATTGAAACCCTTGACTACCTTAGTTCTTTTGAAGATACCACCCCGCGGGATTTCGCTCAAGGTCTTAAATTTACTATGCTGCCTACGCTCTTTGGGGCTTTGGTATTCTTATTTACCCGCTTTTCAACTATTGTGCTCAACTGGGTGAGGCCGATGAAATCTTTTTAATTGCTTTAACAAAATCCTGACACCAGTTTAGAAAGTCCATTCAATCTGATTTACAATTTTATTAGAAAAAACAAAAGTTCTAAAACATAGGGGAAGGCGCTGGCCTTTTGAAACTTCCAATTATTCATTCATCCTTGCAACGAAGCCTCAGAAACCAATTCTCCATATACTTCAGCAAGTAATCTTACAGCTTCTCCCATTTCCTTTTTGCTGAGATGGCCAAATCCCAATCTTAAAGCAATAAGATTTTGATTTTGATAAAGACATATACCCGGAATGAGGAGGCCCTTTTTTCTTGCTCTTTTTTGAAGATGATTCAATGAAAATGATCGATTAAACTTGACCCAGAAAGCCAGGCCTGATAAAGGTACACTAAATGTAATTTCGCTTTTAAAGTGGGTATGGAGTAATTGGGCAAAGATTTTTTTTCTTTCACTAATTACGCTGTGAAATTTCCTTTGATACCGATGTACATCCCCTTGATGAATAATATCTCCCAGCGTCTTTTCCATTAAGAAATTGGGTCTGCCAAAAATATTAATATACTTTTTTCCTTCTTCCAAAAAGTCTTCTGGGGCGATCAAAAAGTGCATTTGAAATCCGGGGGTGAGGAACCTTCCAAATGCTCCGATATAGATAACCCGGTTTCCGCCGTCCTTTCTATAGAGTGATGCCGACCTGTCTTTTGGGAGGGAAAATTCAAAGTCGTCATCATCTTCAATCACAATAAAGTTGTATTGTTCTGCTAATTGGAGCAAAGCTGCCTTTCGCTCTTCAGAAAGAGGAACTGTAGTGGGGTATTGGCAACGAGGGTTGAGGTAAACGGCCCTAATATCACCGGCCTTAAAGTGCTCCCTGATATAATCAACCCTCATCCCGTCCTCATCCACAGGAATCGTCCTTAACTGTGCACCTGCCTGACCAAAAATCATATTTGGCAGAAAATAACTCAGGTTCTCCACCAAAATAATATCCCCGGTTTTTATAAGTAACCGCGATAAGATGGAAAAAACCTGCTCTCTTCCCGAAATAGGCAACAAAAATTTTCTGGAAAGATGAAATCCCCTGGTGATATTCAGGTAATAACTGAGCTGGTCTCTAAAAAACAGATTACCTCCGGTTGCCTGCTGCAATTCATTGAACCAATTGGCCTTTCTAAGTACCGAGGCGAAAAAACGAGCTAATTCCTCCCCTTTGATGATCCCATAATCGGGTGTTCCATCTGTGAAATAAAGATCTTCACGATGCTCTAATAAAGGAGTATCCAGAATAAATTGTTTCCTGAAAGTAAAGGCAGCCTTTTCCGGGGGTGACCTAAAAGCTCCGGAACCGATGGCCGCCACCGAAGATAGCTCCGCATTTTTCACAAAAGTACCTATGTTGGGAATGCTATTTATCCACCCCTGCTCTTGCAGCTCCACCAGGGAGGCCATAATTGTTTTTCTGTGAACTTGCAGGTCTTCTGCGATTTTCCTGCTTCCGGGAAGTTGATCGCCATCTTCCAGAAGGTTTGTTTTAACCGCATTAATAAATTGATACACTATTTGCATATAGACCGGATCTTTTTTACTGCGATCTATTTTGACAAAGGAATGGAAAGCAATGTTAACCGGACTACTCATTATTTTTAAATCGGACTAGCAAAGTTACCCCTTAAACCTTAATCTTTGCACCCCAATTGAATATAATTAAATGAAAAAAATAATTTTTGCAGTGGGTGTCTTATGCAGCCTCCCTGTATTTGCACAACAACAGGAGACATCTCCTGAACACGAGAATCAGGAAAATCCAGAAAATGAGCTAAAGGAAGTAGTAATACACGGAAACAGGATCAGGATTCCTTTTAGCCAGGCCGCACGGGATATACAGGTGGTCACCCAGGAACAAATTAAAATGCTTCCTGCAAAATCTATCAATGAAGTTTTGTCTTACATCAGCGGAGTTGACGTAAGGCAGCGCGGTCCTTTCGGTACTCAAACCGACATTTCTATTGACGGCGGCACTTCCGAACAAACCATACTGCTTATCAATGGCGTAAAAATGATTGATGCGCAAACTGCCCACAACATGATGAATATCCCCATTCCGCTAAGCGCAATAGACCATATTGAGGTGCTTAGAGGTGCGGCGGCAAGGGTTTTCGGGATCAACGCCCTCACGGGTGCCATTAATATTGTCACCAAAAAAGAACGCCATTCCTCGATCACTGCTATTGCGCAGGCGGGAAGCTCTTTTAAACAAAAAGAAGAGGGCGACGGATCTGGTATTTATGCCGGGGGGCGTGCAGAAGTTACCGCTAACTTCGGAAATGAAAATCAAAGACACCTTTTATCCCTGGCCCAGACCAACTACAACGGGCAGCGTTATAATTCGGCTTCAAAAAACACCCGACTTTTTTATAACGGTGAAATTGACCTTGATATTAACAACAAACTGCAGGCTATGGCGGGTTATGCAGACAGCCAATTTGGCGCCAATGGCTTTTACGCCGCCCCCGGTGACCGTAATTCGGAAGAGCTTGTGAAATCGTCTATTTTCAGCCTTTCTTCAAGGCACCAGTGGGGCGACTTTATGATCTCACCCCGAATAAGCAATCGCTATGGTGAAGACGACTACCGGTATTTTAAAGATGACCTTAGCAAAGGCCGCTCCATACACTACACCAACGCCCTCATGCTTGAACTTAACAGCAGTCTTGTAACCAACTTGGGCACCCTTGGCTTTGGCTGGGAATCCCGACTGGAAACAATCAACAGTTCAAACATTGGGGAACATAAGCGTGATAACCATGGTGCTTATGCCGAAATAAGAAGCCGCCTTGGAGAGAAGATTAGAGGAACGGCGGGAGTTTACGCCAATTACAACACCGATTTTGGCTGGCAACTGTATCCCGGATTAGACCTGGCCTATCTCATCAATAATCACTGGAAACTTTCTACCAGCATAGGGTCCGGCCAAAGAATCCCTTCCTTTACAGATCTCTACCTGGACCAGCGCCCCGGAAATATAGGAAATGCTTCGCTACAACCCGAAGACGCCTGGAATTACGAAGGTAACATTCATTACCAGAAAGAGAATTTAAACCTGCAGGTGGGATACTTCTACCGGGAGATTAACGATTTCATAGACTGGGTAAGAGAAGATACCTCACAGCCCTATTCCCCGGTAAACTTTGGTGAGAACAACACGCAGGGGGTTTATGCCAGGATACAACAGAATTTTTACCTGAAAAACAACCAGTCTTTGGGGTACCGCTTAAGTTATAATTATCTGGACCCAAGCATTAGAAGTTCAGAAGGGATCCAGTCAAAATATGTCCTGGAGTCTCTAAAACATCAATTTATTGCAGGAATTTCCTACAGAATTGACAACCTGTCCCTACAGGTAGAAAACCGATGGCTACAGCGGGAACTCGCTAATGCTTATAACGTTACAGATATACGTGTGAATTACAACTGGCAAAAGCTTCTCTTATTTACAGAGGTAACTAATCTTTTTGATGCTGAATATACCGAAGCAGGCGCTGTACCTATGCCTACGCGTTGGTTCAATTTAGGATTAAGGTACGAGTTGAATAAATTTTAAGATTCAGAAGCACGATTATATTGATTGCATTCAGAGCATTGCATCTGGCTCTTGAAAAATTAAAACGGAATCCGGAAAGTCAATGTTATGATTTTCCAGATTCCATTTTTTATTATTGCTGAATTTCTGCATCCATATCCGGTATTACCCCAAGACTGCGATATAGTTCAGCCCTAGTGGTTAGAAACTTTGTAAAGAGCTCAGTTTGTTTTAAACGGGCTTGTATTAGCTTTGTCTCCCTTGAATTGATCAGAAAAAGGGAACTTTCTCCAAAACTGAATTTTCGCTCTTCGGCATTTAACAGTCGCTCATAATTTTCTACCATTTCTGAAGTTAACCTTATTTGCTCTACATAAGAATCCAGCTCCTGCATTAATCCGTCGACCTTATTTTCTATTTGCCGGCGGTTCAATTCCAGTTCAAGGGAAGCATCTTCAATTTTGTATTCGGCCAACTTCAGCTCGCCGCGCTCCTTCCGAAGAAAAAGTGGAAAACTTATATTTAAACCGGCTTTATAGTTTGAAGTATCAAAATTATCAATGAGTTCAGGTTCCGGAGTAATGAAGTTATATTCCAAATCTATTTTTGGCAAAAGGTTGTTAACCTTCAAACGTTGCTCCACTCTTAGCGATTTCAGTTTTGCCTCCAGGGCCCTTAATTTTGGATGCCCTTCAAAAATGGCATTTTTCACACCTTTTTTTGTTTGCACTTCAAGAACTTGGTCATGTAAGAAGTCAACTTCAGGTACAGTTCCAGGCTGTAATTCTACCGGCACATTATTATCGAGCCAAAGAAATGTGGAAACTTCAAGCTTTTGTTTTAGCAGTTTAACCTTTGTCTGCTCTAACTGAAGCAGGCGTTCCTGAAGCGCAATACCTGCTTCAACAGTATCTATAGCTGCGATCTCACCAAAGGCAGCACTTTTCCCAATACCCTCTGATCTTTGCCGGGCGTTGACCACAAATTCCTGGTACACTTCAAGTTCTTTTTGGAGCCTTGCCCAATTGAGATATGCCACGGAAGCTTCAAAAAGTACTTCGGCTATCATGAGGTTTTGTTCTGCTTCTGTTTGCTCCTTTAAGGCCCTGGCTGAACGAAGTGCCGCCCGTCTTTTGTCCATAATCAAGCCCTGGGCGATAGATAATGATACACCGGCAGCAAACAGGCCTTCGGGAGGAACTGTGCGTTGAGGATTTAGATATACACCTTCATTTTGCTCAAAGCCGGCCTTTAATTCTACGCCATACCAGGTGGGAATTTTAAAAGTGGAATTTAAGAGATCATAATATTCGGTGCCTTTAAATTCCTTGCGGCTGTAGTCTATTTCCAGCTTGGGATCAAAAGCACCTCTTGCTTTTAAAAGTTCGGCTTCGCCCATTTCAAGCTGAAGGTTTGCCTGTCTCACCATAGGATGATACTGCTTCACATAAGCTAAAAATTCTGGATAGCTCAAAACCTGAGTTGTGGTTTCCTGTGCCTTTAAAACAAAAACTTGCAGGAATAATGCAATGGCCAAAATAAATCTCATCACTTCTGCTTTTCCTGGTTTTCAACAACTACTTCAGGCTGGTAATAATCTGGTGGAAAGCCGTTAAGGTTTCTCCATATTTCATACCAGATAGGCACCTCATCAAGCAGGGCCAGGGTTGTTGCCCCCGAACCAATTCTCACCCCTCTAGGCCAGGGCTCATCTTCGGGATCTGGTGCCAACAAAACACGGTACTTTCCATTCTGACTTATAAAATTATCTACGGCAACGATCTTTGCACCATAAGTTCCGTAGGAAAGGTTTTCCCAACCGCTAAACACTATTGAAGGCCAGCCTTCAAATTGCACCCTTACCTTCTCACCTTCGTGCATTAGAGGCACATCAAGCGGTTTCAAATAAGTCTCTACTGCCAAATCAAAATCGGCCGGCATAATCTCCACCAACCTCTCTCCTTCTTTAAAAGTTTCACCCAAACCTGCTTTTAAGACCTTATTAATATTACCTTTTTGAGGGGCCAGCACATAGTACATCTGGTTGCGAATAGAGTAATTGCTATAGTCATTTTGGAGCTTGCTCACCTGGGCCGCAGCATCATACTGGTTGGAACGCGCCGTATGCAAATCACTTTGCGCCTTAGAAACCTTATCACTGTATTCGGCGGCTATCCTGTTAATTTCAAGTTCGGCATTGATAACTTCATTCCTGCTCGCCAGCAGTTTATTTTCCTGGGAAATTAGTTTTGCCCGGGAGTCCTGCAACTTTTGCCTTTTTTCCTCAACATCGGGCAGTGCTTTAAGCCCTTCCTGTTGCAACTGTTGGGTTCGTTCAAACTGAGCCTGCACAATATCGAGGTTAGCCCTTACAGCTTCAAGATCTATACTGTCACTTTCCAGCTTTAGCCGGGCCTGTCGCAGTTTGTTTAAAGCCTGCTGTCTTTTTAACTCCCTTTCATTTCCCAGCGCATTAATTTGAGAGGAAAGCGCCTTAATTTTTTCGGAATAGGACTCTACAGAACCCGATTTTGCGTTTAGCTGCTCGGCAGTTCTTTCTACCAGTAAAGGGTCAAAATACTCCCCTTTTACTTCGGAAATATGAAGAATTGTATCTCCTTTTTGCACGAACTCCCCCTCCTGCACATACCATTTTTCAATCTTCCCCGGAATTGGGGATTGAATGGTTTGAGGCCGATGTTCGGGCATAAGAGTGGTGACATAGCCCTTGCCACTTACATTTTGCGTCCAGGGCAGAAAGAGGATGATCAACAAGGCTATAAAAGCGGCTAACAAAAACCTATTGAAGTATTTATAGTGCCTTTTGTGGAGTGCCCTTTTTCCTGCTTCAAACTTCTTAAGGTCTACCTCATTGCCTACAGGATATTTTGATATATTAAGCATGTTCTAACTCTATTGTTTCTTTGATCCTTCCGTTTTCCAGTACGATCTTTCTACTACATACATTTTCCCAAAGTTCATTTCTACTGGCCACTACTATAGACCTTTTGTGTTTTTTATCGGCTAAAAACCCAATAAGCCTGGTAGCCTCTTCTTTATTGAAAAGCTCAAGAGGTTCTTTCAGAATAAGGAGTTCAGGTTTTTTAAGAATAGCCCGTGCCAGGATGATCTTTTTTCGCTCCAGGTTTGACATAAATTTTCCTTCAGGATAGATCACACTGTTGAGGCCGTTTGACTGCAGCTTTAGAAATTGTGAAAGCCCCACCACCTTTATCACCTCCATCACTTCCTTTTCGCTTACACCTGGGCTGCCAAAACTGAGGTTTTCAAGCAGGCTTGCCTCAAAGGGTACTTCTTCGGGAAAGTAAACTCCCACCCTGCTTCTAAAGCCATTGATATGAAGGCTTTTAATTGAAAGATCATTAACATAAACATGGCCTGAAGAGGCTTCGGTTACACCCGAAATCAGCTTTAAAAGACTGGTTTTCCCGCTTCCGTTACTACCAGACACAATAAGTTTTTCCCCCGGAAGTATCTTCAGGTTGATATCCTTCAGAATAACCAGGTCTGAATCTTCAGCCCGATAATCAACATTAGAAAGTTCAATGCAAAGCGGTTCATCCTGAGAAAGGTAATTCTCTGCCGTTTGTTTCTCAATTTTCATATCCAGCACCCCTCCAAGTTTTTCCAGAGAAGTGAGCACGTCGTAAATAGATTCGAGCCCGCGGGTAAGTTTTTCAACAGAGCTCATTATTAAAAGAATGATGATCTCGGCTGCCACAAACTGCCCAATATTCATTTCCTGATTAAGTACCAGGAGCCCTCCCACTGCAAGAAGGCCACCGGTTACCAGCACTTTAAATACGATCATTTTAATATACTGAATGCGCAGCACCCCAAAATGACTTTCGCGGGCCGCCAAATATTTCATGGTATATTTGTCATTTTTGACAAGTGAAAGACTGGTATTACCCGATAGTTTAAAGCTGAGCAGAGAACGCGCGATTTCCTGAAGCCAGTGCGCCACCTTATACTTGCTCTTTGATTCCTCAAGACTGGTCTCCATGCCGCGGCGAGCCGTAAACCTAAACACAAGGTAAATAAGACTTACCAGCAGAAGTCCAAAAATGATAAAAAGAGGATGGTACAGCGACAGCAGAATGAGCCCGAAAACGATTTGAACCAGGGCCGCAGGAAAATCGAGTAATAACTTCGAAATTCCTTTTTGAACTGAAAGAATATCGAAAAAACGATTGGCCTGCTCTGGCGGATACGAATTCTTAAACTCGTTCATTTTTATCTTCGGAAACCTGTAGGCAAATTCAAAAGAGCCACGGGTAAATATCTTTTGCTGAATGTTCTCAACAATCCGGAGCTGCATGAGTTCAAGAACCCCTACAAAACCCACTGCGACAGTTACGAGCACCACGAGAATTATCCAGGAAGTACTTATTCTTCCGCCCTGAATAAAATTAACTATAGCCTGGATTCCCAGTGGAACCGAGAGGTTGAGTAGTCCGGCGAAAATGGCATAATAGAAGGTTTGTAAAATATCCCTTCTATCAAGTTTGAGTAATCCCTGTAGTCGCTTTAAAGGAGAGGCTGATTCTTTAGCCATTATTTTTCAGGTTTAAAACATTTAGAACCATGTGAGTAAAATAGTCTGAAGGCAGAATAGTTTCACTACACTCTGTCAATGAAGGAAAGTGTTCTTTCAGAAAAAACTGGTGAAGAGAACCCTCGAGAATTGTACTTGCAAGAGAAGAAGGATAAGGATAATCGCTTCTCACCTCCAGGATCATCTCCCTAAGCCTTAACACAAGCCGATGGTGAACTGCAAAAAAGCCTTCTTTATTCTCCCTGTCTACCTCTTTGGTAAGATAGGATTTTGAAAATTCGTTCACTACTATCCTGCTAAGCACAACTTCATCTATATGAGATATCACAGCATCTTTTTCTACCTGCCGGGTGAGTACCTGCATGGCCTTTTGGAGCTTTGCAGAGGCATCAACAATATTGGCGGTAGAAAAGACCAGTTGATATTCTTTCCATGCCCAATACCAGGAAGTAAGGTACAAGAGTAGTTTATGTTTATTCTCAAAGTACCTGTAAACCGAACTTTCGTTAGAATTAATTTCTTTTCCTAACTTTTTAAAGGTGAATTGTTCAAAGCCCATGCGATCAATAAGCAGGATACTATGTTGAATAATTCTCCTGCCCAGGTCTGTAGATTCGGGGTCTTTAAGGTAAAGCTTATCATTGACCTCAATTTTAATTTGAGATAGTAAGTGCTTCATATATAAATTTTTACTCTGCAAATTAATAGTAAAACTTTCAAATATAAAAGAACTACTATTTTAAATAGAGGCTTTACAACTATCCTGCCATTATTAATCAGCAGTTAATCTAGAAATATTTATGAGCGAGATCTAAAAACCCGGAAGAAGGAAATAAACCCGATTAGGATAAAGTTGTTTTGCCCGTAAAGCTAAAGGAGAAGAAGTGTTTTTCAAGATTTACCTATGCCCCTGGATTCCCCACCACAAATTTTAATTGCCTTTCAAAAAGGGCAAAAATTCATTGCCATTATTTATGTCAATAGGAAGGATTCCAGCTATAAGAAAAAATGAGAGATGATTTTAATCCCACAACGACTACTAATCACTACATAAACTGCACACGTCACGGATTACAATTCCGCGCCATCGGAATTGACACTTTTGTTTCCCGCAGATTTCGCTGATTTTCGCTGATAAAAAGAAAAATGAGAGACGATTTTAATCCCAGAAAGTCACTCTATACTTAATTCTCAGCTTAAAAAAGGCTTCTTCAAAATGACATTTTTGACACCTCAGCACAAATTGAGCTTCTTCTTTTTTCTAATCACTGATCACTAAACTGTAAGACTCGTCACGGATTACAATTCCGCGCCATCGGAATTTGACACTTTTGTTTCCCGCAGATTTCGCTAATTTTCGCAGATAAAAGGAAAAATGAGAGACGATTTTTAATCCCAGAAATACTCTATACTCAACACAAAATTCTCAGCTTAAAAAAACTTCTTCAAAATGACATTTTTGACACCTCAGCACAAATTGAGCTTCTGTTGATTTTTCTGAATACTGAAAACTGATTACTAAATTTTAGACTCATCACGGATTGCAAATCCGCGTCATCGGAATTTGACACTTTTGTTTCCCGCAGATTTCGCTGATTTTCGCTGATAAAAGGAAAAATGAGAGATGATTTTAATCCCAGAAAGTCACTCTATACTTAATTCTCATTACTGAACAACGACTACTAATCACTAGATAAACTGCACACGTCACGGATTACAATTCCGCGCCATCGGAATTTGACACTTTTGTTTCCCGCAGATTTCGCTGATTTTGGCAGATAAAAGGAAAAATGAGAGATAATTTTAATCCCAGAAAATCACTCTATACATAATTCTCATTACTGAACAACGACTACTAATCACTACATAAACTGCACACGTCACGGATTACAAATCCGCGCCATCGGAATTTGACACTTCACTCAATACTCAATACTAAATTCTCAATACTAAATTCTAATTACTGAATACCGATCACTGACCACTAAAATTCCAGTATCTCGACAAAAATATCTGGTTTAGGTGCGGTACTTTCAAGGTCTTCTCTTTTGAAACCGGAGGAGATACTAATGATCTGCCCCAGGTGGTTCTCGAAAATTAAATGTGGATATCCCTTGGTTTCTACAGTAGTCACTTTATTTGTAGTGAGGTTATAGATCCTGGCTTTCTTTTCGTGGATAGATTCGGTTGAAATATTTTCCTGCGGATCATTATTTGAGCCCAGGATCAGATTCCCATCTCTGCTTATTCCTGACGGAAAGTATGGGGTTTCAAATGTTTCCTGCACATCAAAATTCAGCGTAGAAAAAAGCTTGTTTTCCAGTAAGTTGATCACATAATTCTGATTGGGACTGTATAAAGTTGTCTTCTGTGGGCGTGATGTTATAGGAATATTCACAAGCTGCCCATCAGAGATTTTGCCCTGGGCATCGATAGAAAATTTATAACTTTTGGGCTCCTGGTAATGCCCTACCAGAATTTCGCCATTTTTGAGAGGCAACAGGTGGTAAGCTGTATTTCCGAAGTGCGTTGTAAAGTGAGACTTTTGGGAAATTAATTCCATGCTACCATTTGTACGTTTAAACGTGTAGATATCTGTGCTATTGGTAAAGCTGAAAATACCATTGCCCAGATACGCAAAATCAAAGAAGAAAGGTATGCCTTCAAGCTTCAGTTCATACTTGTAAGAAAGGTTACTGGCGTCATATACAGCAAGTGCATTTCCCTGGGCAAAAAACAGCTCATTCCCGGTTTCGCTGTTATGTACCTGCATATGTATGCTGGTCATTGCTTCGGGTTGTTTATTGGCGGTGGCTGTAACTACATGGTCCCGATAATTGTATTTGATTAGTTGACTCTGGCCGGTCTCCGATCTTCCGTAGAAATATATTTCGGAAGCATTTGGAGCAGGGGTTGCAAACTTTATGTTATCGAAATCCATAACTTCAGGGTGCGACCAGCTTAGCTTCCATTTATTTTTATCGGAATATTGTTCTGAACTCACATTTCCGAAGATATCATAGGCATAAATGGCATATACAGGCTCCTTAAGATGAGGAGGGGTTTTGTCTATAAAGCTCGTCACTTCCCTGTCTTCAATTATTCCCACAGGATACTCCTGAAAAGCATAACCTGAACCGCCGTCATAGTTACGAACGGCTATTTTGTAATGTGAAAAATAATTCCCTTCAAACGGCTCCCAATCAAGTTTCACCTCCCCATTTTGCACTTCGGCATTCACAAAATTTACCTGTGAAGGTCGAAGGTTCTTGGTAAAAAATTCAACCAAGCCACTCTCCCCCAGCAAACCTTTTTCATTAAAGATCTTGATATAATAACATATCTCCTGAGATGCAGGCGGATTTACATCTATAAAAGAAGTTTGAGCCCCGTCTTTAATCGTCGCTACCAGTTGGGCATTGGCTTTGCTACAGCCCGCTGCACTTCTATAGATCTCATAACTGTCAAACTTATAGAAGCCGTCATAGGCCTGCCAGGTATATTTGATCTCGTTCCGGTTTTCGTCGGTAAGTTCATTCCCAAAAGTGTAGGAATACAGGTCGATGTCATTGGGCGGGGAATATTTACGTGCCATAAAACTGACTATCTCAAGTTCAGGGTCATCATCTATTTCCACCTTCATCTTAAACACCAGTTTATCGGCAGTGAGCTGGGTAATAACCATTTCTTCGGAAGAGCCCCAGTCATTACGCAGCTTGATCACGCCCTTTTCCAGGTCATAGCTCAGGTTCTGCACCTCTTTTTCGCATTCATAGCTGGAGATATGATAGTAATCGCGGTAGACATTATTGGTGGTAAACTGAAAAAAATCCCGACCGCATTCCTCATAATTTGCAGGCACACCTGCAGTTTTGCCTTCAAATGCTACTTCATAAATAGCCCATACCCCATTCAATTGCTGCATGCTGGCAGAAGTCAATGCATCTTTATAAAAAAGATCTCCGGTTTCAGAAATTTCGTCGTCATCCTTAGAACAACCGGCAACTAAAATGAGCCCTACAAATAAGAAGATGCGCGCGACGTTCCTCCTGTAACAGGAGGTAAACATTAGATTATGCATGTGCGTAGTTTTGAGAAGGATAGGTAGGGCCTATTCTGTTATTTCAGATCAAATATATCAAAAAAGCTTACTCAAAAGTTAATAGAATTAACAAATTCTAGGGGATTATAAATAAATTCAGCAGAGGCTAAATAGCTTAATTTTCAGAAAAAATTTTACTCACGACACTTTTTGTCGTCTTCTCTTTATTTATTTACATTAGTAAACAAGCTAACACCTATGCACATTCTTTATCTACACGGATTGAACAGCAAATTAAGCGAGGCTAAAAATGCCATTTTAGAGAGGTATGGCAAGGTTCACGCACCCAATATTAATTATTCCCAAAAACACCTTCAGCCAATCGAGATCCTTCAGCCCTACCCTGAAACTGAATTCAATGTGGTTATAGGCAGCAGTATGGGAGCTTTGAACGGATACATTATTTCCAACTGGATTGGCAGGCCGGCCCTCTTATTTAATCCGCCTTTGTCGAAATACCCGTGGAGCCTTATGCTTCCGGAAGCAAAATTCCGCAGAGGTAATGCTTCAAAGCAACTTCTGCTTGGCGGCAGGGATGAGATTGTGAATCCGCAGGAAACTTTGGCTTTTTTGGGCAGGCACCTGCAGGATCATGAACTGGAGATCAAGATTGATCCGTTACTGGGACATCGCATTCCTGTAGATTTGTTTGAGGAACAGGTAGCCTCTTTCTTTTCAAAAATCTGTTCTTAAATTATGTCATTAGCCCAAACCATTAGACGGTACAACAGGATCATTTCTGTTTTGAGAATAAGGCCTATGAGTTATGAAGAGGTGCAAAGAGAGATAGGCAAGGCCCGTGATGCCTTAGAAGAAAATCTACTTACCTCTCACCGCACCTTTCAAAGGGATATAAAGAATATTGAGAGGGTTTATGATATTACGATAGCTTCAGATAAAAGCACCAACAAATATTCTATACAGGATGACATAGAGGGTATGCATTCCCGCCGACTCCGGGAGAATTTTGAGATCGTTAATGCCATTCGTCTGTCTAAAGGCTTTGCTGAAATCCTCCTTTTTGAGGAGCGGAAATCTTTGGGTACAGAACATATGGCAGGATTAATCCACGCCATCCAGAACAAGCTTGTTGTAAATTTTGATTATTACAAGTATTGGGATGAGTCCGTAAGCAGCCGGAGTGTGAAACCCATTGCCCTAAAAGAAGCCAAAAACCGCTGGTATTTAATAGCTGAAGATGAAGAGCAGGTCAAGAATTTTGCTCTTGACCGTATGAAGAAGCTGATCATTACCGAACATAGATTTTTGGCCATAGATTACAACGTACACGAAGAATTCCGCGATAGTTTTGGGATCATTAATGGCACCAATGAAGCTGCTGAAGAAGTGCTGTTGTCTTTCACTCCCCGCGAAGGCCAATATGTGCAATCCCTCCCGTTGCATCACAGTCAGGAGTTGTTGTTAAAGAATGACAGGGAGATGAGGTTCAGGTATTATATCAGGCCCACTTACGATTTTAGGATGGAAATTCTTTCTTACGGTGACCAGGTTAAGGTGCTTAAACCCCAAAAATTAAAGGAAGAAATCAAATCTCAATTACAGCAGGCTCTAAAAAGGTATTAATAAATGACATCTTTGAGCGTCATGTTTTGGCGTCGCTTCCCATCATCTTTGTATCAAAGAACAGCAGGTTCTTTTAAAATATAATCCGTCTCTGCTAAAATTCTGCGGGAATGTAGGGGGACTTCGGAAGGTTGTGGAGACGGAATTATCTTAAACACCAATAGCCATGAACTACGGAAATAAAACCGAGCCTGAATTCTTACCCGATTTCAACCTGCAGCATGTGAATCACCTGATGAACTTCTATCATTTACCGAAGATGTACCTGGGTTACTTCGGAAAAGTTCCCAGCTATTACAGCTTTTCGGCATGCGATATTAAAAAATTTTATCCTGAATTCCAGGCAAAATTTAAAGAGCAAATTCTGGGAAAGCACTTTATGCGAAACTTTGAAAAAGAGGAGTATAAAGCTGATGTTATATTTATACTGAAGCAGCAGATTATGCTTAAGCAGGATGCAGACGAAGTCACCGTGTATTTCCACAATGAGAATGCTTCTCTCCTGCTTGAGTTAATAGATTTTATTAAAGTATTTAAAAAGGAAAAACCGCACAAAGCCGAAATCAACCTCATCATCATGCAACCCCATGGGCTGGACAATAAAAAGATAGATTTTGCCAAGCCAGATCTCAACCTAAACCTAAGCTACAACCATGATTTTCCCGGTTTTCATGAAAGGATGCTGAAGATCCTACAGGAGGATAACAAAAGCGGACTTCACCTGTTGTACGGCAAACCCGGAACAGGTAAAAGCACCTACATCAGGTACCTGTGCGGACTCATCAAAAAAGAAATAGTCTTCCTGCCCGGGCAGATGGCGCAGAACCTCGATAATGTGGCCATGACCAAATACCTTATAGACAATCCAAACTCCATCCTCGTTATTGAAGATGCAGAAGAATTGATTGTCTCCCGTGACCGGCAACGCAATTCAAACCTGGCCATGATCCTGAATATTACCGACGGTATTTTAGGAGAATCTTTGGGAATACAAATAATTGCCACTTTTAATACCGATGTTCAAAACATAGATCCTGCTCTAAAAAGAAAAGGCCGCTTAAAATCGGCTTATGAATTCAAAGCCCTGGCTCCCGAAAAAGCAAATCTTTTATTCAAAGAACAAAATTCAGAATACACTACCGATAAAGAAATAACTTTGGCAGAGATCTACAACATTAGCGAAGAAGAGCAGTATAAGAGTCCGGTGCGGAAGGTGGTAGGGTTTAAATAATTGTTTAATGTATAAGGTATAATGAATAATGTTTAGTAAGCTATTATGTCAAAGTTGTTCCTAGACGACCTGCGGTCTCCCGACATGATCTATGCTGAACCTGCAGCCGCTGCATTTTTTGTGGTGAGGAGCTATACTGAATTTGTAAAATATATTCAGGAAAATGGCCTGCCCTCTTTTATTAGTTTCGACAATGACCTGGGGCTGAATGAAAATGGAGAAGTGGCACCAGATGGTTATGCCGCAGCTAAATGATTGGTCTATGAATCGGGTTTGGATCTTCGTAAACAGAAATTCAAAGTCCATTCTGCAAACCCTGTGGCGGCGGAGCAGATAAGAGGCCTATTGAAGAATTATAGTGATTTTCTTAATGGAAATCAATAAATCAGCTTTGTCATTCCGACGACGGAGGAATCTTCAATTACGATAACATTTAAATACCGCACGTTTACTAAACGAGATTTTTTTACTTTAACATAATTTTTAGGTTTATGATCAATAGCTAAGCTGTGCCACAACAGCTTTATAAATGGATATTTGAGATAATAAACAAATTAAAAAGATTGATATTTTATCTATAATTAACATGATTTTAAGCCCCTACCTTAATATCTCCTAACCTACTTCTATGGAACTTTATTATTCAGAGATTTCTGAAGGGGCTATTCTTGTGCATCAACAAATTCTTGCAGCCGCAAAGAACAATCCCGAAATTAAATCCTTATACAAAGGCTGCCAGCTGTTGTTCAGTCCATTGATTGAGCAGCCCAAGATCATGTTGATAGGATTTAATCCCGGAGGAGGATATTATAACTGGCATGGCAGGATAGTAGAAGGGTTTCAACCTATGGAAGCTTTGGAATATTATCTCAATACTCATGCGCTTGCAGAGCAGACGAAATCTCTTTTCCGGCAGGCAGGCAGGGAAGAGGATCTGCAATACCACACGGTCAAAACGAACTTTTACTATTGGGCGACAGACAATGTTGCTGATTTCAAACGGCTACTGAAGATACTTCCTGAAGAATTAAGCAAAAATATTTTTCACTTAGCAAGGGTGTGGATGAAGCAGTTAATAGAAGCTCTTCAACCGGAGATAATAATCACAGAAGGATTTAAAGCTTTTGATGAGGTTGAGGTCCTGTTTCCTGAGAAAATAAAATTTAACAAGGAAGAGAATCTTCGATCCTTTGAAGTTCCGGAAGGAATGAAGGTGCTGGGATATAAGAGGAATCAGGGGAGTATAATTGGAAAGCAAGAGATCATAGGTGCTTTACATTCCACATGGTCAACTGCAAAAAAAGTCGGAACCATAAATTAAGCAGCTTGAAAAAATGGCAACATTTGAAATAAAAACTAAACATTCCATCAATGTTAGAGGACAGTATATAGATGGAGGTCTTACCATACAAGTAACTTCCATGTTTTCAAATCCTCTGGAGGAAAAAGAGAAAATGCAAAATGCATTTATTAGAGTACACGGGCTGGATTTGAAGACAGAAGGTTATTTGAATACGGGCTTTTTTGAATTTAATAAAATTTAATCACGCTGAAAACAGAATATAAATTGTGGCAGAGAATTGAGGGGAAATCCATCTTTAAAGCTCCTTTGGTATTGTTTAAAACCTGAAGAAGAAATATAAATAGATAGAAAAAGAATCAATAATTATAAACTAATAAAAACAAACGATTATGGTCACAGCAGACAGTCAAAAGGAAATTTCCGCCAAATTTGAGGAAGAGTTTAAAAAAATAGAACAGGAAGTAAAAAGACCTAACATCTTAATCGTTGGTTGCACAGGTGTAGGCAAGAGTACAATTGTAAATCAAATTTTTGGAGAAGGAACTGCACCCGTTGGAGCGGGGCAACCTGTAACACGAGGAATCCATAAAATCGAAACTCCTGGGAAGCCAATAAACCTATTCGATACAGAAGGTTTTGAAATAGGCGCAGATGAAAAATTTCAAAATACCATCCTAAACTTTGTTAAGGAGAACATTAATAAACCGGTTGAAGAACAAATCCACTTGATTTGGCATGTTATTTCTGCCAGTTCAGCTAGAATTACTGATTATGATAAAGACCTGCACCAGAAACTTCAGGGTTATGGTATACCCGTGGCTCTTATTTTTAGCAAATGTGATGAAGTTAATGAGGAGGATCTAGAAGCAATGGTAAAGGCAATGGACAACCGCCTCAACTTTAAAATTGCATATTCTTCTACTGAGTCGCCATTTTTCACCACTGATAAGAAAGAATTTCTCGAAGCGGAAGAGAACCTAAACCTTTCCAAAGTGGTGGACTGGTCCTCTAGAAATTTATCTAAATCACTTGAACTCGCCTTTATTAGTGCTCAATTGATCAACATAGATGCTAAGCGCAGAAAAGCTGATTCAATTATTTTACAACATACCACAGGAAATGCATTTGTAGGCATGAGTCCTATACCGTTTTCAGATGCACCAGTACTAATTGCCAGCCAGGCTGGAATGATTGCGCGAATTCTTTACGCATACGATTTCAGTAATTACCAAGATATTGCCAAAAACTTTATGGCGACCTCCGGTGCCTCCTTAGTAATTTCGAATCTTGGCCGTAGTTTGGCTGGAAATCTCATAAAATTAATTCCAGGAATAGGAACTGTACTTGGAGGAATGATTAACGCCGCAGTAGCTTCTGTGATTACTTACGCAATGGGAAAAGCGACCTCTGAATTGATGTTTAGGTTAAATAAGCAAATCCTAAATGGAGACACTACAAAAGCGAACAATTTGTTGGAGAATTTTGACACCATTTTCGCTGAACTTTTCAAGGAATTTTTTAAGAAAAAATCAAATAATAATGGAGGGATATAATATTTCGATTATTGGGAAATCTGGCGTTGGAAAAAGTTCTCTCCTTAATTATCTTTTCGGAATAAATAAAGCTGCGGTTGGAGTCGGAAAACCTGTAACTCTTAAAGGTTTTCATTTAGAACAAGGTGAAATTTCTGGGCACAAAGTTAATATTTATGACTCTTGGGGCCTTGAAGCTGGGAAAGAAAGAACATGGTTAAATGAATTCGAGGAATTTCAAAAAGATAAGCAGCGGGAAAAGGATGTGAAACAATGGCTTCATACCGTTGTCTACTGTATCTCAGGAGAAGGAAAGAGAATTGAAGATTATGAAATTAATACCATAAAAGCAATTCAACAGGAAAAATTAAAACCTGTCATCGTGATCACCAAGGGAGACTCCAGAGGTGCCAAGGAATTTTCTGAGGAAGTGAATCGTATACTTGGAGTGAAATCAATTCTGGTAAATAATGTTGAAAAAACGAAAGGCTTTGCAGCATTAAAAAGCGTCGAAAAACCGTTTGGCAAGAAGGCCCTGATCAAGCAAATAAAACGCTCCACAGCTGAATCATTAGCTGACCGGATCACATTTCTCATGGACTCGAAAACATTAGAAAAGAGGAAGGCTCTTAAGAAAAGGCTTATTAATACTCTGGCATACGAACTTGAAAAAAAGTCTTTTTTAGGACACGTATCCAAAGAAGATTTAGATATTGTTCAAAATTCCTTGAATAAAACAGTAAAAAGTGAAAACCAAATTTTTTCGGAGGAACTGGCGAGGATAACGACAGAAGCAGAAAAATTCTATAAGAATACCATAGTAAATACCGTTGAGGTTGATTTGGCGGCTGATTTGAAATATTCTCTTCATCTGGAAGAGCAGAAGGAAAATGAAGCTGAAACAGTCTTTGGAAAGATTGCCGTGAACGCTGCGATGATGGCCCTATTGCCTGTTAGCATCATACCGGCTGTTATTATGTTTATTCTTGACGGATTTGCACCTACTTTTAAAAATAAAATTCCGATGTATTCAGTAAAGGATGTTATTCAAGAATTTAAGGATCAGTTATCCTCAGAAAAAAGAGATTGGAAAAATCTTAATCTTAAGTTACTACTTCCGATCTCATAGTTAAACTGTTTATATAGACATTTTTTACTGCCACCACTTCAATTCCCGGGCCACCAAAAATTATTTTAAAAAGTATTAAAAAGGAGGGGGAGGAAGTGGTGTTACTTCCGCTATATGAAGGAGCTTAAAAATAAGATTAAGCATAGAGATAATTGTAGTGGTCATTGCAGAAGCTTCGAAGATTAATGTTATTGACAACATTTAAAGAGAAGATAAAAGCGCAAAAAAACAAGGTAAATAAAATGCACAACCCCTCCCGCCCATACCACCGTACGGAAATAGATTTGTTATTCTCTAAAGTAAAGGCACAAATGCACCAGGAAGCATTGATAAGAGGAGGAGATGGTAGAGCACTTTATACCGATTGCTACACAGGGGAAACTTTGCGTGGTGGTGATCGCTATGATTACGAACACATTCGTTCATCAGAATCTGTATTTATGGCATATAGCGACCGCTTAACCAATGCGGAAATTGCAGAGGTGGTAAATTGTCCTGAAAACGTAGCCGTTACTTTGCGTTCAATTAATCAATCCAAAGGCAAAATGAGAATGGAAGATTGGCTGGCTAATGCTACCAATCTTTCTAATCATCGGATAAATGTCGCATTAGCTAAAAATGCTTTGACTAAGGCAGATAAAGGAATTGAACAGAAAGTGAAGGAAATATTGTCAAGATAGACACTATCTCGTAAACTGTGTAAGTTTCAAAATACCGGGGTTTGACTTTTACCTAAAGTTGAACCCTTTCTTCGCATATAGTCAAGAACTGATTGAGTACGATTCCCCAATTTCTAATGGGCAATAAGAGGCTTCAGTTATGCTGACTATTAAAAAAAAATGTAGTTGGTAATGTTGTAGACAGGAAGTTTTAAAAATTAGGAAAAGAACAGTTCGCATGTTCCAAAAAAATTACAACCCCTACTTATAATAATCCCGGGAACAGCAACTGTATCTTTCCTTAATTCACCACAAAACTAAAGGATTTAGCAAGAGGGAATTAAAGCATTTAGTAAACGTATGGAATTTGAACGTAAGCGTTAAACTTTTAATTTAAGGAGTATCAAAGTGCCTTCATTTTTCACTGAAGTTACCTGTAAAGTCTCTTCCACCTCGTAACCCAGAAGTGCCACCCGCTCCCTGACCAAATTGACCCCTTTAGATTCATGCAACCTGTTGCCTTGGCCGCTTGAAAAACCAATCCCGTTATCTTCAATTTTACACTGCAGCAAACCCTCTGAAAGCAATTCAAAGGAAACTTTTAAAAGCGGATTTTTAATGCTTTGTGGGAAAGCATGTACAAAGACATTTTCTACAAAAGTCTGCAGCAACATGGTAGGAATTTCTAGCTCATAAGCATCAATCGAAGGATCTACCTCAAAGATTACCTGAATGGCATTATTGAACCTTGTATTTTCAACCCTGATGTAGGCCTGCAGGTATTCAATTTCTTCAATTAACAGGATTTTGGGCCTGGTACAATGGTCGAGGTTTAACCTGATCAATTTCGAAAAATCTCCCAGGAATTCAGTGGCTTTCTCTATATCATTGTCCATGATGTAGTACTGAATGGAATTCATGGCATTAAAGATAAAATGCGGATTCATCTGTGCAAGCAGGGCCTCCATTTTAGTCTCTTCCAGGCGCTTCTGAATAAGGCCTTTTTGCGCTTCAAACTTCCTGTTCTGCCTTATCTGAAATTTATAGATCCCCATAATTCCCGTTCCGGCAATGAGCACCAGCAGGCCACCAAACCACCAGGTCTTCCAAAAAGGGGGAAATATAGACATGTTCAGCAAAGGCCTCGTGAAACTGATCCCGGTACTTTCATCTGAAACCTGTACTTCAATACTGTAATTTTCGTGAGGCAGGGAAGGCAAAAATATTTCGGGTTTTGAAGTGGCAAGGCTCCAGGAGGCATTCTTGTTCAACCGGTACCTGTACTTCAGTTTATGAGGAAAGGGATGTGCTTTTGTACTAAACTTCAGCAGCAGCGTATTCTCATTATGGGCCAGTTGTATCCTGTCTTCAATTGTTACCGGCAACCGTGCAAGTTTGTGGTTATTAACAAAAACTTCCTTCAGTTCAATCTCATCAACCAGCATCTTTGGTTCAATAAGCACATCGAGATCCAGCTCATAAAACCCGTTGTCGCTTCCAATGCTAAGCACATTCTCTCTCACGTCAGCACTCAACAATGGCTGCTCGAGCCCCTGCTCCCGGTCTACAAAAATAAACCGTTCATCTTTGTAAAGATTGAGTCCTTTTTCGGTGCCAATAATAAGTGTTCCACGGTAATTCTCCAGGAAAGAAATGGTATTCCCCTGAATCTTAGCCCGCGGGATCTTCTTTAAGACCTTGAAAGCAGCTGCATCATTTACAATAAGAACATCTCCAAATTCATTTGAAATCGCCAGGTTTTCACCTAACTGGGTAATGTGTTTTAATTTTTTCTCTTTCCATATGCCTTTTTTGAAATAGGAAAGAAAGTGGCCATTTTGCCAGGTATAAAGCCCTGAAAAAATGGACAACATATAAGTTTTTTGCCCTTTTTGGAGGCTACCTACAATCATGGTAGGGGTATGCCTGTCTTCCTGATCATACCTGGTGTACTTAAACCCATCCAGGTCGCTGTAGACCCTCACCCCACCATACGGATTGGTTTCTATAAGTTTGCCTTCAGGCGTAAAATTGATCTCTTCGGAATGCAGGGGTAAATAGCGCTCCAATTCTCCTGAAGCCTTGATTGCAAACACCCCAATATTGGTGTTCACCCAAAACATATCCTGGTGAACTTTGATGTCGTAAAACTTAATGTCTTCAGCTACTGTAGAATAATCAAGTTCGTAAAAATGATCTTCGTGCCTGGGAAGTGGCAGGCTGGTGGTTTGCACATAATCCTCCTGCCATTCTTTAAGCTGAAGCAAGCTAATTGTTTGTTCATTTTTGCCATTTTTGACAAGAATAGCATCATCCCGCAGTACTGCAGAAGCATTTTTTGTTCTGGCAAACCCCAAAGTTCTTTTGCCGGCAGATTCATGAAAAGTGATTGGCGGATTTAGTGCAATCTCGAAGAGTCCGTCGTTCCTGGTGCCCACGTACAGCTTTTCAAAATCGGGATCGTAGGCCAGGGAAATAACTTCCTTGCTGGTAATATTGAATTCGGATGCTCTTGAGACCAGCCGCTCTCCTACTATTTCATAGATCCCACCGTTGGTATCATATATGCCCCAGGCCGCCGCGAAGATCCTGTCCTGCCCGGTTTTTACATAATCCCAGATGATGGAAGTGCCCAATTTTTCGGCAGCAAGATCCTTTTCCTGTACATAGTTTGCCAGCTTCTGCTTTGTAAAGAATTCTTTGTTACTGCTGTAAATACTGTCATTATCTACCAGAACAGAGTAAATAAACTTGTGATCACTGACTTTCACAAGAGCCGCTTCATCCTGCTGCTCATCAATTCTGAAGATGCCTAAATTGTACGTGGCTACATAGATCTCATTGTTGTAGCTAAAAAAATCCTGTACCCTAAAAAGTTCTTTACCCGGCGGATTTTCCATGGAAACTACTTTAAAAGTGTTGATATCAATCATGGAAACCCCATCGCTGGTCCCCACAAAAACCTGGTCTTGGCAAGAAAAAAGTTTGGTGATCTCATTGTGGATCAACCCGTCTTCTTCAGAAATAAGCTTAAAATCGAAGCCATCATAGATGCTGATCCCCTCGCCGTAACTGCCAAACCACAAATTGCCGTTCTTGTCTTCAGCAATGGCCCAACAGCTGTTGAGAGCTAAGCCATCTTCTTCAAAATAGTATTTTAAGACACCATTTTCTTTTTTAACCACGCCGTTCTCGGTACCAATCCACAGCACCTTATCACTATCTACAAGTAGCGATCGCACGGCATTATTGGGCAGCTCATTTGCCGAGGTAAAGTGTTTTACAGGATAATTTTGAGAGAGCGCTAAATTACACCACAAGAATAGTAAGAAGAAAGACCTAGTGGTTCTGTAAAATGGCATTTATAAACTCTTCTTCTTTTCGAAAGGAAACCGGAAGTTTCTCTCCATTTGTTAATTCTATCTCCTTATTCGTTTTGTGATACCTCACCACATAATTCAGGTTGATCACATAGCTTTTGTGGATTCTCTTAAAAGCGTGCTCCGGAAGTATTCCTTCTACGTATTTTAAAGTCTTTGAAGCCATTTTTGTGCTGCCGTCAATCTTCTTTATGTTGCAGTAATTGCTTTCGGCCCTGCAATAGAGAATTTGATTGGTGTGCACCAGTTCAAAACCTTCAAGCGTAGGGAATGCAATTTTACTCACATTCTGGTCATTGACATTGAGGTTCTCCAGCAGTAAAGACAGTTTTTTCTGTGCAGCGTTGCCTTCGTTTTTCTTTTCAAATTTTTTTAAAGCTTCAGCCAGGTCAAGATGATTTATTGGCTTCAGCAAATAATCCAGCGCACTGCGTTTTATTGCTTTAATAGCAAACCTATCAAAAGCCGTGGTAAAAATGACTTCAAAATTGATCTTATCAAAATAATTGAAGAGTTCAAAACCATTCTTTTCGGGCATTTGAATATCCAAAAAAACCAGCTCTGGCGCATGATTCCTAATTGCCGTCACCCCCGAATCTACCGAATTGCATTTCTCCACAATATTGACCCGGTTAGGCAAATACCTGTCAAGGGTTTTCTCCAGCAAATCACGGGCATTAAGCTCATCATCAATGATTACTGCTTTTATCATATAACAATATTACATTTTTTATGATTTTGTTAAGGTATCAAAAATGTCAAAATCGGGCAGCTTTTTTTCTTCGGAAGTTTTTTGCTTCAGCCTTAAAGAACAAAAATCTGCCGGGTATTTCTACCACAGCAGATTCTTCTTTATTATTTCTAAAATAAATCCTGAAGCTTAATCAAGATCAGAAACTTTCTACTAATCCTTCAGTGTAAACCTAACAAACAGCTCATGGGTGCCATTGCTGGCATTTTGTAATTCCGAACGCAGGGAAGATTCATAGGCGTAACCAAAGTCAAACCAGTCGATCACCTTGATCAGGGCAAGGCCGCTAATGGCCTCATCGGTCCTGTAAGCTGCTCCAATCTCAAAGTTGTTATGAATGTTCATAAGGGCTGTAAAATCTACCGAAACGGGGGCGCCATGCACATATCGCAGCATAACAGAAGGTTTTAATTCCAACGTGCTGTTCAGCCTGAAGTCATATCCTCCACTTAAGTACATATGCACCCTGTCTGCCGCCGTAGTTACTATGCCTTCCTCTTCTCGTGCCCGCTTAGTTTCGAGGATCTTTGGGGCCGATAGAGAAATATAGTATTTCTCATGCTTTAAATAAGCACCCACCCCCACGTTAGGGTT
>NZ_JAPJDA010000015.1 GCF_026241755.1 Salinimicrobium profundisediminis | reverse complement strand
GTACCATCATTACTAGTGAAAGTGTAAGAACCATCAGCATTATCCGTTAAGTTCGACTTAGATACTGTTCCAAGGACGGTTGTTCCATCAGCTCCAAGCAAAGAGAAACTCCCATCTTCATTATCTTCGATCGTAAGGTTCCCAAAACCGGTTTCCAGTTCGGTAAACAATTCCTCTAAAGCTGACTGTACATTAGTGGCTGTAAAATTGTTAGTGGTGTTATCAAATGTAATTGCATCGGCATTAGTATCAATACTGGCAATTGTGGCTCCAGTACCATCGGTAAATGTATAGACACCCTCAAGGACGGTCACGTTTGTAGTATTAGCATCTATAACTATTTGAGTGCCATCTACTGCGGTATGAGTATAAGTGCCATCATTATTACTAACCAATACATCTGTAGTATTATCAAGGTTATTTTGAATCTCATCTAAAGCATCCTGAACATTTACGGCAGTCAATCCACTGTTGACATTATTATAATTCAATGCATCAGCATTGGTATTAATTGTAATATGCTCCCCGTTAGTATTGGTTAAATTATAGGTACCATCTTCATTATCAATTAATTTCGTGGTGTTTGCATCAAAAATTGTCTCTATACCACTTCCGGAAGAAAAAGTAAAAGTTCCGTTTCCATTGTCGATTATAGAAGAATAGGTAACGTTATCTTCTAAAAGCGATATAATCTTCTGATAAACAGATCCGTTACTACTGATATTTTTAATAACATCGGAAGGAACATCTATTGTTGTAAGGGAATTATCCTCACTAATATAAGTGTATGTACCATCAAGATTATCCACAAGACGGGTTATAGTCTCATTGGTAATATCATCTAATTTGATGTTTATTTGATCCCCTGCTTCATTAAAATAAACAAATGATTGATTCTCAATATTCCAAACAACATTATTTGCAGGAATACCAGGATTTGTTTGTGTTGTTGATGTTATTCTATTCCATATACCGGCATACCAGTAGTAATAACCTGGAGTTAAACCACTGGAGTTAGTGGTGTTAAAAACCAATAGACTTTCAACATTCCCATTTGTAATTGTTGTTTGGTCTGTTAGACTGTTAAGTGGAACCTGGGGGATGAGAATTCCCCGATCTGAAGCCACAATTTCTAGCTGACTGGATAAGTTGGGCATATCCGTTCCTATACCTACCTGGGCATTAATAGTAAAACTAAAAAATAAAATTGCGAGGGGTAATAGTTTCTTCATATATATTCAATTTTGAGCTTTTTAAACCAGCAAATAGTTTTAGAGAAGGATGGAAATTTTATACGATACAGTTTCTTTACGAATCAATAAATTGAAGATCTCTTGTAAGCCAATTACTTTTTTTTTTAAAAAAATAGAATTCCTACTCTTTTAGATGTGAAGGGAATTACTAGGACATCGACAAGACCTTTTTATCTCGCGTGCAAAAAAAGGATAACGAGCGGAATTACAAGCATACAATCCCAGCATGAGTGTATCCATATTCAATTTGGATACTTATCCAATCAAAGAAATAGGTGAGATGCGGGGTACAGGAACCAAATTATCACTCTGCTAACTGTAAGAAAACTTGCGTAAAATAACTGCACTCTTTTTTATCCGTAAAATCCATTTTTTGCCTTATTGTAGATTTACACTTATTATTACAATAAGGATTGTGCTATTGTAGTTTACCCGTAATTTTACAATAGTGAGTTCCTTATTGTAAAACGGACATGAGTTTATGAAAAAGTGGTTTATCAAAATAGTCCCACTTCTGACACAGCCACCGGCAAAACTCCTCTTTAATTTCAGGATATGTTGCAAGAAATCCTGTTGGTGGTGAGGGTCTTATTTCATAATCATACGATAACCTTTAAACTTTTTGTCCTGATGAAGTTTCATACACATTCCAGATGTTGGTATTTGACAATACTTTAGAAGCCCCGGGAACTTATATTAGGTAATTGGATTCAAGAAAGCTTTTAAAGTAATTGACTCTTTGTTTAATTCATCTAACACTCCGCCTAGAATTTCCTCTTTAGCTTTGGCCAGATTTGATTTCTCCCTATCTGAATAGTATTACTTACCAGGCTAGTCAAACCTAAATTATTGTATATATTGTATATAAAATAGCCCGTAAAAAATAACCCATAATTTTTCCATTAATTTCCAATAGATCTTTACCAACCTGTTCCTGATCAGGCTGTATTAATCCAAAGGGAGTCTTTTCCGGCTTGTAATATTTCTCTTTGGATAATTTAGATATTTTACCCGCTTCTACCATCCGGTTTAAAGCTTTAATCACAGCTTCATTTTTTTCACCTCTACACTAAAATCTTCATAGGTAAAAACAGAGCCCCTAGGGAATCTATTGATGGTATTAGCTATGTAATCAGTTATTTTCAAGAATTACTGTTTTTTTCAAATGTGGAATTTTGTCCAGTTTATTATTAAAAAAACTGGACATTTTTTAAATAAATTGGGGATAACTGTAGACCCACTATATTTCTTTTAGTCCCGAAGATATTTTAAAAATCCAAAGGGAAATGTGAGAGAATTATAATAAACAAAAATGAATTTCTATCCTTAATATTTCCAGGATTCGCCAATGGATTCTGGTCTTGGCACATACAGGTTAGTAATTTAGATCTCGTTCTCAAGCCCCAATATCTACCATAACTTACCTGCGCGGGATCCGATGCTGTTTTTATAGCGTACAGTGGTTAAGCGTTAAATAAAAACAGCATTGGGCGCATTACGGAATGTTATGGTTTTGCAGCCAGTTTTCATATGCTTCTCGTGAACCTGGATTTTCCTTTAAATATTCACCATATTGATATGCCGGATAAACATCATTTTTATCATCTTTTAAACTCTCCAATTGAAGACCCATATAACAAATTATACTAATTAAAAGGACCAGCACACTTCCAAAAAGTATACCCATACTCTTGGGGAGGATATATGCCTTCTTTAGCTTTTTATCAATAGCTACTAATTTATCTGCCATTAAAGCTTCTTTTTCCTGTTGCTGCTGAAAGAAAAACTTTAACTGTTTTTCCATTACTTCGGTACTTATAGGAATGCTCCGTGTATTGAGTTCATCAGTCATTTTTTTCATCTGCAAAAGGGCAACCTGAAAATCCTGAATTTCATCAGTCATCAGTTCCATGATCTCGTCTATTTTCTTCATCTCATTGTATTTTAATATCCCATTCCTATTCCTGGATCCAGAGCTCTTTTAATGGTTTGTTTGATCAAATCTTTGGCTATTTTATTTATGAGGCCGGTACTAAGTTGTACGGTACTGCTAAGTAGCTGAAGAGAACGTGGTGGCTCTTTGAGCTTTGTGATACTATTGTTTTGACTGATTCCCAAAATAATTTTATTGCCACTCATACTCCTGTGGATTTCACTGCCCTTCAGATTTATACCATTGTATTCAAATCTGAAACCCTGCAACTGCCTGGATCTGTTAATACTTGGAATAACCTTTACCCTATGTACCTGCATCTTCTGTATATACTCATCAAGAGATTTAGGTTTTGTTTGGAGGATTTTCTCATGTATGAATTGAACTTCTTTGCGGTGATGTTGAAGCTCAACTAGCCTGGCTTGTTGCACTTCCCTTACTCTTTTAAGGCCTAACTCCCTTGCAATGCTATCTGCGGCAATTTGACTTCGTTTTCCAATAAAGCTGTCTTTATAAACTTCCCCCGTGAGGCTAACGCGGTTGGCATAGATATGAATGTGAGTATGGTTCTTATCCCGATGAACAAAACCTATGGCCTGATGATTTTGAAGATTCATTTTTATTAAGAACCTTCGAGCGATCTCACCCAGTCCTTCCGAGGTCATATTCTTTCCATCTTCTATGGTTGGACTTACTATAAAACTAAGAGTGTTTTTGGAGCACCTTTCATGCTGGGATTGGATAATTTGGAATTCTTCTGTGATCTCCCGGGGATTGTCTCCCGCAAGATGTTCTTTAAGTACTACCTCTGCCTCCTTTTCCTGATCCCATCCATAGGTTAACGATGCCTTTGTTCTTGAGATGGCGTGTCCTTTCCCTATCATTTCTTGAAGTTTTGTAAGTGAGTTCTAATTTCCTCAGCAAGCCGCTCCACCGTTGCTGCTAACTGTGGATCCCGTTTTTTGAACATATTACTAATTCGGGTAAAGTTGTTCTTATACTCCACCAACATCCGATAGTATTCTAATTGTTCCGGTGTTATCCTTTCCACAATGTTTCTTTCAAAGGCAGTGGAGCGAATGTATTCTGAAAGGGATATTCCGGCTCTGGCTGCTCTTTTTTTGAGTAGCTTTTTCTCATAAATTGAGCATCGGATTTGAATGAATTCCCTTTTCATCTTTTCTTCTTTTTAGCCTTTGCGACCTCCGGGAGTAAAGCAAGATTGTCATGACAATGACACATCTTGCTTTGCTTTTCAAAACGATAATCATGTGTAGCTTTAATTAATTTAAGTTGTGCTACTTCTTTTTTTATACATTCAAAATTTAAACAATCTGCTTCCTTACAAGCATTTCATTCAAGTCCTGAAAATTTTTGTAAAGACTACTCTCATCCTTAATGTGAGAATAACTTTTAAGCAAGTTTTTCGTTGCTGTTCTTCCAGATGGATCCCTATCAAGGTATAAGGTTACTGCTCTGGAGTTTTTGCAAATAGGATGCACTTCAGAAATAAAAGAGAGGGAATTTAGAATAAGAAGATCTGCTCTCTCTATTTCCTCTGAAGCTATTACTGCCAATGATAACAGGTCAAACATTCCTTCAAGTACAATTAGCTTTTCTCCCCCCTTTTTTAAGTAGGAGTAGCTTTTAGGTGTAGTAGAACTTTTACAATAAAGATTTCTCAATTCCCAGCCCCCTAAATGATTTTTGAGGCCAAGAGCAAAAAGCGGCTTTCCATGGCATTCATACCAAATCTCTTTACAATAGGTTGCTGCTACGTGAAGTGGAATCTTTCGGGAGGACAGATACTCTTTTAGTGAACAATGTCCTATAGGCAGGACCTTAAGGATCTTGTTTTTTGGTTCCTTTATTTGGCTGCTTTTCCTAAAGTTTAGATTGGATGGAGAAACAGGTAATCCCTCTGATAAATAGCCGAGAGCCTCTCCCACCGAAAAGCCTGAAATTAAACATACCAGGTCAATCACATTACCTCCTTTTCCTATTCCGAAGTCATACCATCTGTTGAGCTCAATAGAGACCTTGAAAGAGGCCTGAGTTTCTGACCGAAGGGGACTCAGAAACCATGCTTTTTTCTCCGATTTGTGGCTGGGAAAGTGCCCTAGCTTTGCCAGTGTTTTGACGATGCAAATGCTACGGGCTGTTTCACAGTTCATTCTTTTTGTTTTCATCAGCTTTTTATTTAGTAGTGTTTGCTATGTTTTACAACTCTCCTTTCTTCTCCTTCTTTTGTCATCAAATAAATTTTTGATGACAATTTGATGACAGTTTGATGACAGCTGAAACCCTTACTATTATTGGTCTTATCTTACTTTGTCATCAATTCATCAAAAAATAAATAGTATTTCAAAGTTTTACCCTCAATAGCAGCTTCCATTTTGATGAAATGATGACAGCAGCTGAAACCTCCCGCAAACACTGGAGATTCCCTGTCATCGTTTTGTCATCATTTCATCATTTTTCACTTCGGAAGAGAGAATTCAGTTGATTTTATCATCCTCGAAATTCTCCAGAAGGAAATTTTTATTTATAGTGAAATAGCGTCCTTTAGCTTCTATAAAAGATGTAGAACCATCTCCCCAGAGCAGGAACTTTTGGTAGCGGTTGGAATTGGGCTGATTCTCCAGCTTCCAGTCCTTCTTCAGGATTTTCCGGATTTGGGTAAGATCGGTTCGAAGTCGGGATTTACTAATTGCATTATAGGCATCCATCGGACAAAGATTCAACTCCTCCATATCCTGATTTTCCATCACCATTAAAAGAATATTAGCCAGTTCCCTTTCCACCCTGTTACGGTTATTCTGCACCAGTTTTTTCAAGGCAGGTGTTTCTATTTGATCAGCAGAGAACCACATCCGGGTTTGGTGCCTGGAATAAAGCTTTCGATTCTTTAGGTAAAACAGAAATGCAGGAATCTCTTTGGCCAGGGATTCCAGGAATTCCGTTTGCTCTTTCTTTATCACAGGAACCTGTAGTACCCAAAAACGGGTTTCATGATGGTCTATCTTAATGAAGTTCTCTTCATTGTTACTGCAGAGGATGAACTTTCCGAAGAATTCCACTTCCCGCTTGTCCTTTCCTTTTGCCTCCAGTTTATTGATATTGGTGGTACTTAAATATTTGATCCTCTCAGTCAGCTCTTCTTTATTAAACAAGACTTCATCTATGCAAATCAGAAGTTTATTCGCCCAATCGGCATTGAACTGGCTGGTAAAGCTATCATTGGTGAGATAGGTAAGGTTATTTTCAAAAATGAGTTTCAGCCATTTAAGAAAAGTACTTTTCCCGGTGGAACGTTCCCGCGAGACCAGGCATAGTATAGGTAGGATTTGTGTAGGCTTGATAAAAAGGAGTTGCAGGTAATCTAAACCCAATTCGTAATGAGCTCCAAAAATATGTTTCACAAAACTTAAGGAAGTAGTACATGCTCCCTTTTCCGGGACATGATTTAATGGAGCATATGTGTTATAAAAATTGTGGCAGGAGGATTTAAAATCCAGATGATCTGGGATACAGGTGAAGCCATCGAATTTTGGAATTGCCGCAAGGTAAGTCTTCCCATGGTCCTGCCTGATCGTTTCAATATTCCATGGAACCAGCGATTCATTCACATGGCCTGAAATGCTCGGTGCTTTTACCAATTTGTAATATTGGGTTCCTACTCTGATGTATACCTCTTCCCGTTTCATGTGTACAAAAAACCCATTTCCCCTTTATGATGAATCACCTGGCATTTTGCAGATCAGATCTTAAAGGGAATTATATTCCCTCTTTGTCCACCAGAATGTAAAATATTCAGGTGCCATTCGAAATCTGCTATACATATTATAATACTCTTAGGAGCTCCATTTCAGCTCATATTTCACAATTACAGTATTTGGTAATTTGACTTTCGTTCAGCAAATATTACATAAGATTCAGTCCCTGAATTTTCCTGTTTAGGGTTTTAACGGTTACAAGTTGGTAGATTTATCATATTAGCACCAGACTGCCCAAATGATTAAAAGTTTTAAAATATTGATTAAACATGTTTTTGCAACTCAGGAAAATTACCCGATGCTTTACTGTTCAACTTTTGCTGTAGCAATTCCATATCTTCACTCACTTTCCTTTCAATTACCTTGGCATAGATTTGAGTTGTCGAAAGTTTTTTGTGTCCTAAAATTTTTGATACCGTTTCAATCGGTACTCCATTGGTCAAAGCAACTGTCGTTGCAAAGGTGTGTCTGGCCAGGTGAAAAGTCAGGTTCTTTTCAATAAGACACTTTTCAGCTATTTCCTTTAAATAGCTGTTTATCTTTTGATTGGAAAGCGTGGGCAGCAGACTGTTATTTAAAAGACAACCTTGATCATGTTTATAATCCTCAATTAGACTGATTGCTTTGGATAGTAAGGGAAGTTTAACCTGATTTCCATTCTTCTCTCTCCTGGTGATTATCCAGAATTTCTTATCTATTCCAATCACCAGGTTCTGAGGGGTAAGAAGCATGAGATCTGCATAACTGACTCCGGTATAACAGCTAAAAATAAAAAGATCTTTTACCTTTTTAAGCCTAGGTATTTCCGGCTGGAAATTCTCAATTCTCTCCAGTTCATCTGAAGTCAAGAATCCCCTTTCTTTCTGTACCAGATGAGGTTTGAATTTGACAAAAGGATCCCGGTCTATCCATTCAAGATGAAAGGCCAACGTCACCATTTTTCGCAAACGTTGAATATGTTTCATCACTGCATTGTGCTGGAGGCGTTTTTGGTAATGCCGAGGCCGGACAGCTCTTAGGTAGTTTTCAAATTTTATGATAAACCCGTAATCCAGTTCTTTTAGATAAAAATCTTTTCTCCCATATTCCTTCTTTATAAACTTTCTGATATAATTTTGACTTGTGATATAAAGACGAGAGGTATTATATTTCAGTTTTGAAAACATATTTTCATTGTGATACTTGAACATGTCTTCCAAAGAAAAAAGATGCTCCATATCACCAAAATATTTCGCTTTAATATTTTCCGGAGAGATTACCTTCCCCTCTACCCTTAATTCCTGATAACACTGGAAGAGCCTGGAATGCTCCTGATCCAGGAACTGGTTCAGTTCTTTAGATTTGGACCCTTTACCTATGAGCCTTTGTTTTCTGGAATCCCACAGGTCTACCTCGGCCTTTCTCTTTAGGCTGATATTTAATTTTCTTCCGTTCACAGTGATTCTGGCATAAACTACAGCCAGGTTATCTTTTGCTCGTTGAGAATAAATCCAGAATAAAACCGAAAATGTTGACAGTGTACGCATAATTGGTGACTTTAAGTTAAACAATTTCACGAAAGTCAAACCACCAATTGTGCTGCTTCACAGAGTATCAAGATAAGAATTCAAACCGAAAATATGTTGACGATTTGTGAACTTTTAAGTGCATTTTATTTAATATCAGTTGATATCAAAAAAAACACAAAATCCTGATAATCATAAGATTAACAGGATTTTGATTTCCTTTAAAATGTTAAAAGTAGCCTCGCCAAGAATCGAACTTGGATCTAAAGTTTAGGAAACTTCTATTCTATCCATTGAACTACGAGGCCATGCGGGCGCAAATTTAAAAACTTCCTTTCAGTTTTAAGCCCGAAATAGAGATTTTTTGAGACTGAAGCTCATAAAACCTCCTAAAGGAATATTTATTACTTTTAAAAAAATATTTTGATCATGAAGAGCCTTTCTTTTCTTGCCATTTTTTGCTGCACCACACTCTTTTCCCAGTCGGGAAATCCCGGGATCATGAAAGACGCCTTTGCACACACCTATTCTATTGTGGCAAGAGATGCAAAGACAGGCGAGATGGCCGTGGGAGTTCAAAGCCATTGGTTTTCTGTGGGGTCTATCGTTTCCTGGGGAAAATCGGGAGTGGGCGTTGTAGCCACACAGTCATTCGTAAACCCTGCTTATGGCCCACAGGGGTTAGAACTTATGCAACAGGGAAAAAATCCTTCCGAAGCATTGGGGATTTTGCTGGCGCAAGATGAAGGAAAAGAATACCGACAGGTGGCCTTTTTGGATACTTCAGGAAATACTGCCGCCCACACCGGCGAAAATTGTGTAGAAGCTGCAGATCATATTAGCGGTGAGAATTATTCGGTACAGGCTAACATGATGCTCAATGCCACTATAGTACCCGCTATGCAAAAGGCTTTTCTTGAAAATGCCAAATTACCACTGGCCGAAAGGGTGCTAAAAGTACTACAGGCTGCCGAAGCTGCCGGCGGTGACCTTCGCGGAAGCCAATCGGCTGCAATTATCGTTGTTGGCCCCGAAGAAGTTGAAAATCCATGGGAAGAAAAAAAGATCGACCTGCGGGTAGACGATCATCAGCAGCCACTGGTAGAGCTGGAACGCCTGCTCAAAGTTGCCCGGGCTTATGAATTTATGAACCGCGGAGATCTTGCTATGGAAGAAAATAATGTTGACAAAGCACTTGAAGAATACGGCAATGCCATGAAGCTTTTCCCAGACAACCTCGAAATGCAATACTGGACGGCTGTAGCCCTTGCCAACAGCGGAAGAATGGACGAAGCAAAACCCATTTTTGAAGCTATTTTTAAAGAAGATGAGAACTGGAAGGAAATGACCCGCAGGTTACCCTCGGCCGGCCTTCTTAACATACCGCAACAACAACTGCTAAACCTGATAAAATAAGATGAAAATGAAAAATTTAAAACTCAGCTATCTTACCATAGCCCTCGGACTGGTCCTGATGTCTTCCTGTAAAGATGAAAAGACTGCGACCGAATCTACTCCACAACAAACTGCCGAAACCACTACGCAGGCAGCTAATAGTGAAGAAATAAAGGTGAATCCGGCACATGGGCTTCCAGGCCACAGGTGCGATCTTCCGGTGGGGGCGCCCTTAACGGCGAATTCCGCAGGCACTACCAGCCCTGCTGTTTCGAGCCCGGCACCTTCTACATCAGTTTCGCCGATAAGGGTAGACCAGACGCCACAGGTAAATCCGGCGCACGGGGAACCGGGCCATGACTGTACCATTCCGGTTGGAGCACCGCTGCAAAAATAGGTTCCTAAAATGCCATTTTTGACACCCGTAAAAAGTTTGTCAAAAATGGCATTTCTGAATCTGCTTCAGTATTAAGTCACTTCATTTTCAGAAAAAAGAAAATATGAATTTTTCTGTTTGATGAACTTGAAATATGACTGAAGCTGAATTGTTCCCAGTTTACTTCGGAAAAATTCTTATTTTCAGAAGTAAAAAATGGAAGAGGAAGCTTTGGCATTCGCAACTAAAGCTCACGGAGAGCAGCAACGGAAATATTCAGAAGAAGCTTATATAGAACACCCGAAGCGGGTGGCAAAAATAGTAAAAAGCGTACCGCATTCCGCAGAAATGATTTGCGCGGCATATCTTCATGATGTCGTGGAAGATACTCCTGTGAAAATCGAAGAAATAAGGGAGAAATTCGGTCAAAAAGTAGCTAATCTGGTTGCAGAACTAACCGATGAATACATGAAGGTGAATTACCCTCACCTCAACCGCAGGACCCGTAAAGAGCGGGAAGTGCAACGCCAGGCCAACATAAGCAAAGAGGCAAAAACCATAAAATTAGCCGATGTTATTGACAACACTCCCGATATTGTAAGAAATGACCCGGGTTTTGGCCGCAAATACCTTTGGGAAATGGAAAAACTAACGCAGGTACTCATTGGCGGTGATCCCATCCTCTTTGAAAAAGCCCGAAAAGAGGTGGCTGAAGGGAAAAAGGCTTTAGGCCTTAAATAAAATAAGCTGCAGAAAATCCCCTTTTTGACACCTTAGGTGAAAGGACCTTCTGCAGCTTAGTGCAAGTAACCAGGAACGCCTGTGCTACAGGCGCTCTTTTTTCTTATTCTACTCCGCCACGGCGATTTGGAGATCGTGGCTCAGGCCATGTCTCCTGTTCTCCCGTACGGGTATTGATTGGAAGTTTGATTTGTTCCCTCGAAGCCTTTTCGTCGTCTTCACTCGCCATATAAGTAAGTACAGCCGTAAGAATGACGTTATTTCTCACGTCGTCAAAAACGATCTTGTCGTAAGTGTCGCGGTTTGTATGCCAGGTATAGTTCCAGTAAGCCCAGTCTAAAGCAGTTAGATTAAAAGCCGGAGCTCCTGCTGCAAGAAAAGAAGCATAATCTGACCCCCCACGACCCGGTCTTCCGGGGAAGGTAGTTTGTACATGATCGGCAACCGTATCGGGCACTTTTGAAAGCCAGTCTTCCAGGTAATCATAAGCGTGCAAGAACCCATTCCCGGTGATACGCACCACTCTTCCGGTTCCGTTATCCTGGTTGAATACCGCCTGAATATTTTCTACAATTTCCGGGTGATCTTCCACAAATGCGCGTGACCCGTTAAGCCCCTGCTCTTCGCTACCCCAAAGCCCAATAATTATTGTTCTTTTAGGGTTAGGGTAATATTCCTTAAGAATTCGGGCAGCTTCCATCATTACGATAGTTCCGGTTCCATTATCTGTCGCCCCGGTTGCGCCATCCCAAGAATCAAAATGCGCCGAAAGCACCACGTATTCTTCAGGTAATTCGGTTCCTTTAATAGTAGCAATGGTATTGAATGTAGGCACCATTCCCAGTTCTTTAGATTGGGCGGTAACTTTAATTTTAGGCTTGCTTCCGTTCTCTGCCAGCCTGTAAAGCATTCCGTAATCTTCAAGGGCGAGATCAAGGGTAGGAACCTCTTTTGTGTAAGCTCCAAAAACCTTGTTTACCCCAAAACCTTCAGACCAATTGGAAGTAATCACCCCAACAGCACCGGCTTTTTCAAGTGCAGCAGGTAAAGTGCGGGAGGTATAGCCCATAGTACTGAATTTATCTCTCCAGGCTTCAGATTGTTCACTACGCTCGCGCTTCATCTTTTCAAAAGAAGCTTCGGTAGCATATTCTTCCCAGTTATAATCGGGTCTTCCGGTTGGTTCCTGCATAGAAATGAGGACAAATTTACCCTTTACCTGTGGCAGCCAGCGTTGAAAAGCCATAGAATCGGAAACTGTTTCGGACAAAGTAATTACCTCGGCGGTTACAGGTTTTTTCCCGGTAGAAGGGCTCCAGGCGAGCTGTCTCCCTTCAAGGGTTTGCAGCCGTGGCTCAACCATATCAATATGGGTAACGCCGCGTTCCCAGCCGCGCCATTCTCCCCACTTCTGCTTTTCGGCAGGGATGCCCCAGCTTTCAAATTTCTTTACGGCCCAGTTATGAGCATTGTTCATTTGTGGTGTTCCTACCAGGCGTGGCCCAATGCTGTCCAGCAACTGGTGCGCTAACTCCTCAAGTTTCGAATTTTGCTCGACCTCCTTTACAATATTCTGTATAACTTCATCTTTTGATTGTGCAAATGAGAAGTGAGCCGACAAAAGCAGACACAGGGTGAATAATCCCGAAAGTTTTTTCATGCGTGTAATAAGTTTTTAAGATCAGTTTTAGCCAAATATATCAATAAAATTAACGTCTTCCCCTTCGGAAGCCTTCCTACTACTGACGGATTTTCAGGTTTTTGACGATATGTCGGTCACTTCAGAAATAAAACTATACAAACAAACTACTTGTTATCAGCGGGATACGCCATGACAGGCAAAGAATTTCAGAATTAATTTTATTTAAGGCTTGTCCTGTACAGTCTTTGCACAAACACTACAAAATATTAGAAGTAATGAAAGTTTTAGTTATTGGAGCAGGAAATATGGGCCTCACTTATGCAGAAGGCATGGCCTCATCAACATTTTTAAACCAGCGTAAGCTCATGATTTACGATGTCTCGCCAGATAAAATTGTTTTGCTGAAGGACATGGGGATCTTTGATGTACACGAACAACTGGAAGATGCTTTACCCCAGGCCGATCTAATCTTTATTGCTGTAAAACCATACCACAGCGAGGAACTATTTGAAAGAATGAAACCGATGATGAATAAGGAGCAAATCGCGGTTTCCTTAATGGCGGGAGTTACCATTGAGACTATACAAAATGGACTGGGCATTAAAAAAGTAGTAAGGTCAATGCCTAACCTACCGGCCCAGGTAGGAAAAGGAGTTACCTCCTACACCGAATCAAAAGAAGTTTCGAGAATAGAATTATTGATGGTTAGAAACCTTCTTGACACTACGGGAGAATCTATTCATGTGAAGAACCAGAACTTCATTGATGCCTCTACCGGAATTTCGGGAAGTGGACCTGCGTACGTATTCTACTTTATGAACTCTATGCTTGAAGCGGCCTTAAAAATGGGCTTTTCGGAGCACGATTCAAGGGTGCTTGTAAGCCAGACTTTTGAAGGAGCGGTAGAACTCTTTAACCAAAACGACCTTTCCCCAACCCTGTGGATGGATCGCGTGGCCTCAAAAGGTGGTACTACAAGGGCAGCGCTAGATTCTATGGATGACAACAACGTAAAAGAACTGATCAAAGAAGCCGCCTACGCCGCTTTTGACAGGGCAGTAGAACTGGGAGAAAAGAGCTAACCAATTTTCCCCTTTTTGACAGGTATATGAAGCCGGTATGTGAGTAACATGACCGGCTTTCCTTTTTCCTGAATTTATCTGCGGAAAAAGAAATGAGGCCCAGGCAAAAAAAGTAACTGCTTCCCGCCATAATTGTTTGATTAAGCAATATTTTTGCACTTCCCGAATAAGTCACAACAACAGATGACTTTTCGGCTATTTTCTGCAATAAAAGATTAGTGAGGATTGACATATGGACCAAAACACAACTTCTACCGAATTTCCAAAACGCCTGTTTGACTGCCTTAGCTTTCAGCTTGAACATTTTCCCCTGCCCGATATGCTTGTCGCTAAAGAAAATGGAACATGGAGAAAATATAGCACTGCCGAAGTAGGACAAAAAATTGAGCAAATAAGTGCTGCACTCTTAAAAATGGGATTTTCGGGAGGTGACGGAAGCATAGAAGGTAGAGATAAAATTGGCATTATTAGCCAGAACTGCCCCGAGTGGATAATGGCCGATATGGCTATTCAACAAACCGGAGCAGTATCTGTACCGGTTTATCCCAACATTACCAACCACGAACTGCAATTTATCCTGGCTGATGCCAGTGTGAAAATGATCTTTGTAGGAGACACCACACTCTACCAAAAGATCGTTGAAATACGCGAAGAGCTGCCGGCTTTAGAACATGTTTATTCTTTCAAACCGGTTGCCGGAATTCCGCAGCTAACCGATTTGATGATCGATGTAACACCCCAACTTAAACTGCAGGTAGCCCAGAGCAAAGATGCCGTTAAAGAGACAGATCTTGCGACCGTTCTTTACACTTCGGGCACAACGGGAACTCCAAAAGGCGTTATGCTCTCCCACGGCAACATTGTAAGCAATTCTCTGGGGGCCGCCCATGTTATACAAGAAGTGGGAGTTAAACACAAGAAAGTATTAAGTTTTCTCCCCCTCAACCACGGCTTTGAAAGAATGGCAACCTACTGTTTCTTTTACAGCGGGGCAGCGGTGTACTATGCCGAGAGCATGGAGAAGATCTCAGAAAATCTCAAAGAAGTAAAACCCACGCTTTTCACCACAGTTCCAAGACTCCTGGAAAAAGTTTATGAAGGCATACTTGCAAAGGGCAACGAACTTACCGGAATAAAAAGAAAACTCTTTTTCTGGGCTTTAAAACTGGCCGAGGAATTTGAGATCAACAAACCCAAGAGCCTGAGTTATAAACTTCAACTTGCCGTGGCCGATAAACTTATCTTTAGTAAGTGGAGAGATGCCCTGGGAGGAGAAGTGAAATCTATCATCACGGGTGCGGCTGCATGCCAGGTACGGTTGTTAAAGATCTTCACCGCCGCCAAAATCGTGATACAGGAAGGCTATGGTTTAACCGAAGCCTCTCCCATTATCAGCGGAAATCGCTACAATGAAAAGAACAGGATGTTTGGCACTGTGGGGCCACTTTTAAAAGGTGTAGAGGTTAAAATTGCCGAAGACGGTGAAATTCTTTGCAAAGGTCCTAATGTAATGATGGGTTATTACAAACGTCCCGATCTCACTGCAGAAGTGATGGAGGGTGAATGGCTGCGCACCGGCGATATCGGAACTTTTATTGACGGTAAATTCCTGAAGATCACCGACAGGAAGAAAGAACTGATTAAAACCAGCGGCGGAAAATTTGTAGCACCTCAGCCCATTGAAAATAAGATGGTAGAAAGCCCATGGATAGAGCAGATCATGGTGGTGGGAGAGCTACAGAAGTTTGTGGGCGCACTCGTTGTCCCTGCGTTTGAAGCTCTTAAAAAATGGTACCTGGAACAGGAGAAACCCTATCCGGGAAATGAAAAGGTGTTGGAAGACAGGCACGCAAAGGAATTGATTGGCGCCTCTGTAATTCATTTCAACAAGCATTTTAATCCGGTGGAGCAGATCAAGAAGTTCCGGTTGATCCCTAATGCCTGGACTATTGAAGGAGGAGAGTTAACACCCACCCTTAAGCTGAAGCGCAAAATGATCATCGAAAAGTACCAGGAATTCATCAAGTCTATTTATAATTAGTCGCGTCTGACTACCACGCAAACCTAACAGGTTTTAAAAACCTGTTAGGTTTTTCCTGATCTTAGAATATTAACTTTTCCAGGTGCTGAAGCTTCGGAAGAACTATCCTGAATTGCTATCTTTTGTCTTTCCAGTGAATTGGTGACCAGCAAAGTGCAATCGAATTCCAAGCAGATCTCCAAATTTGAGGTGGAGCCAACATAATCGTACAAACCAGAATATAAAAAAAGCCTCTCACATCGTGAAAGGCTTGATTTTACTCGTGGTCCCACCTGGGCTCGAACCAGGGACCACCTGATTATGAGTCAGGTGCTCTAACCAGCTGAGCTATAGGACCGGCTCATTGGTGTTATGAGGGCGCAAATTTAGATATTTGTTCAATACTTAACAAGCATTTCAAAAAGATATTTTCAGGAATTTACAAATCCTCCCACACCTCATCGCCAATGGGAATATACTCTTCTCCATCTTTGATCTCTTCACACAATTCAACCAGCACTCCGTTAGCCGATTTTGGGTGCAAAAAAGCCACCAGCTTATTGTCGGCACCTTTCTTTGGGCGTTTGGAAATGAGCTCAAACCCTTCTGCTTTGAGGCGTTTCATTTCGGCTTTAATATCGTCTACCTCAAAAGCGATGTGGTGAATGCCTTCGCCTCTCTTAGCGATGAATTTTGCCACGGCACTGTCTTCAGAAGTGGCGGCCAGCAACTCAATTTTGCTCTCCCCGGTCTTGAAGAATGAGGTTTCTACGCCTTCACTTTTCACTTTTTCGGTTTTGTAGCTTTCAGTCTGCAGCAGTTTAGCGTAAAGTTCATTAGCGGCTTGCAGGTCTTTTACTGCTATTCCTATGTGTTCAATCTTTTTCATTTTTCAGTTTCAATAGTTTTTAAAAGTAAATTTCCGAAGCTACATGAGTCGCTCCGGAAGTTTTGAGTTTTAAATATAAAAAGTAGGGAGCGGTTAGGAGCAAAAACCTAAAGCTATTAACGCAGATTTTAAGATTTGAGCACTAAATATGCTATTTTTGTGCCATGGAAACGAACAGACAGAAAAAAATAGGAGGCGTATTACAGCAGGATCTTGCCGATGTGCTGCAGTCTCACTTGAGGGATGCGGGAAGAACAGGAATTTTAATCTCTGTTTCGAAGGTGAAGGTCACCACAGATCTTTCGCAGGCAAAGGCTTACCTGAGCATATTCCCGGCAAAGAACGCGCAGGATATCTTGAAGGAACTCAACCTGCTAAAGCCAAAACTTAAACACGAACTGGCGCTGCGCACAAAGAATCAACTGCGACGTATGCCCAACCTCGAATTCTTTATTGATGATTCCCTCGATTATATTGAGAACATCGAAAAATCAATAAAAGGCGAGAACAACCCTATTGAACAGCCCGATTTGCTTTCAAAGCGAAAAAAATCTTAGCGCTTGAAGTTCCCCTTTTACATAGCCCGCAGGTACTTGTTCTCAAAAAGCAGCAACAATGCCATCAACATCATTACCCTCATTGCGGCTATAGGGGTTTTTGCAGGGGCTTTTGCCCTCTTTATCGTACTTTCGGGCTTTACGGGGCTCAAAGACTTCAGCCTTTCCTTTTCTAACGAATACGATCCCGATCTCAAGGTGCTTGCGGCAACGGGAAAAACATTTAATTTTTCTTCGGAAGAAAAACAGGAGCTGGAAAATATCGGCGGAATTTCCACTTTTTCAGAAGTAATTGAAGAAAGGGTATTCCTTGATTTTAAGTCGAAGAATAAGACAGCTTACATCAAAGGCGTAGATGAGAATTTTCTGAAGGTGAACAAACTGGACAGTGCCGTAGGTATGGGAGGCTGGTTTCATCCTGAAGAAGCCCAGGTGGTGATTGGAAATACCATTTCTCACGAGCTCAACCTTGGCACCTTTGATTATATGAGCCTGCTGGAGATCATGGTGCCACGCCCGGGCAAAGGTCAGGTGCTTGATCCTACCACGGCCTTTAATTCCAAACGAGCTGTAGTATCGGGTATTTACAGCATCAACGAAGAACTGGATGGCAAATATGTGTTTGCTTCTATTGGCCTGGCGAGAGAGCTGCTTGACCTGAAACCTGACGAGATCACCGGACTCGAACTTAAACTAACCCCCAATGCCAATCCCGAAACTGTAAAAAAGGCTGTACAGGCAGTTCTTAATGATGATGTTGAAATTAAGAACAGGGCGCAACTCAACGACGCCCTTTACAAAATGCTGAATACCGAAAACCTGGCCGTATATCTCATTTTTACCCTTGTTTTGATCATTGCGCTATTTAACGTGGTGGGTTCTATTATCATGGTGATTTTAGACAAAAGGGAGAATATAAAAACCTTGCACAGCCTTGGGGCCACGCCGGGACAAATCAAGAATATCTTCTTTACCCAGGGCGTATTTATGACACTTTTGGGAGGTAGCCTGGGCCTGCTTTTCTCTATTGCGGTGGTCTTTTTACAACTACAGTACGACCTGGTGATGATCACTCCCACCCTGCCTTATCCTGTAGCCATCACGTGGCAAAATATAGTGGTAGTGATGCTTACCATTACTGCGTTAGGTACCATGGCTTCTTATATTGCGGCAAGCCGAAGCAAAAAAGCTCTGGGCGCATAGAGATGGAAACTAAAAAATAAGAGGTTACCTCAGTTTTAGTTTGACATTAGACACCTGTACTTCCGCCAGAAAGACCTTCTGAAAATGCCATTTTTGACACCTTAGTAACAGCTGAAGTTACACGAACTGGTAGCCAGAGAATTCTTTTTCCACTTCATCGAAGGCAGCAAATACATCGGCGGCATCGTCGCTGGTCACCATCTTTTGGCGGTAATCCTTGAAGTGCGGAATTCCTTTAAAGTAATTGGTATAGTGTCTTCTGGTTTCAAAAACGCCCAGCTTCTCGCCTTTCCAGTCAATAGCCATTTGCAGGTGGCGACGGGCAGCGTCAAGACGCTCTTCCATAGTGGGAGGCGCAAGGTGTTCCCCGGTTTTGAAGAAATGTTTTACTTCCTTAAAGAACCATGGATAACCAATGCTGGCCCGGCCAATCATTGCCCCGTCAAGACCATATTTGTCGCGCATCTCTACAGCTCTTTCAGGCGTGTCTACGTCGCCGTTGCCGAAGATTGGAATATGCATCCGCGGATTGTTCTTAACCTCGGCAATAGGCGCCCAGTTAGCCTCTCCCTTGTACATTTGCACGCGAGTGCGGCCGTGAATGGAGATCGCACTTGCTCCCACATCCTGTAGCCGCTCAGCAACCTCAACGATCTTAATGGAATCGGCGTCCCAGCCGAGCCTGGTCTTTACTGTTATGGGTAGGTTGGTGTGTTTTACCATAGCCTCGGTAAGGGAAACCATGAGCGGAATATCTTTTAGGATCCCTGCACCGGCACCTTTGGAAACCACCTTTTTGACAGGGCAACCAAAGTTGATATCCATAATATCGGGACCTGATTTCTCAACAATTTCTACCGATTGTAACATGGATTCCAGATTGGCTCCAAAGATCTGGATGCCCACCGGCCTTTCTTTTTCGTAAATATCAAGCTTCATAACGCTCTTTGCGGCATCCCGAATTAGCCCTTCCGAAGAAATGAATTCGGTATACACGACATCGGCGCCCTGTTCCTTGCACAACGCACGAAACGGCGGATCGCTCACATCTTCCATTGGTGCTAATAACAATGGAAATTCTCCTACATCTATGTTTCCTATTTTCGCCAAAACAACTGTTTTTCAGGCTGCAAAAATAAGGAAATTTATTTAGTCGTTAGTCTTTAGTCGGGAGTTGGTAGAAGTTCAATTTTTTAAACAAAAATCATAGAGTCATGACCGAGATTAGGAAGAAAATCAACGATTCATCCTTTTCTTTTTAAATATAAATCTGATTAGAATTTGGTGCCTGGATTTATGTTTTTCAAAACACTTCTAACTTCGTCCTTCTAAAACCGTACTTCAACTTGTTTCCCGCTGATATCGCAGATTTCCGCAGAAAAAGTATTGACTTATAATGGATACAAAAATTCATCCGGGTCACCAGCACATTGTACAATATACCTTCTACAATATAAATTTTTTAGAGCCTATCCCTCTCTGCTGCTTCTATAGCTCTCTGATTATCGCTAAGCCTGAAATTTCCGAAGTTATACTTGAATCCTACACGTACGTACCGGGTTTCGGGTCTTGGATAGTAGCCGTTGTCCTGGTTGAGATATCGTGATTTAAGCCAGGTATTGGTCTCATCAAGCAGGTCTTCTACATTTACGCTAACCTCAGCACGATTATTCCACAGGGTTTTGCGAAGACCAAGGGAAAGGGTGGTCATGGGATCCATTTTGTAGGAACCGCTAAGCCAATCGGACACATAAGTGAGACTTAATTCTCCTGTAAGCGTACCGTCTTTAGAAATAATAATATTGTTGTAGAGGCTTCCGTAGAAACCATCTATCTCTAAAGTCACCGGTACATCACCGCTTTCAATAGCTACAAAAGTACGTTCCTCGTTAAAGAGAGAAACGTAAGCGTATGCATACCACCAATTAGCAACAGAACGCCCGTGAGTAATGTCAATCCCTACAGATTTACTCTCCAGCAAATTCATACTCACCCTGCGAATAAGCATTTGCTCATTGTCCTGAAAGCTGAGGGTTTGTGGAGTTTCGCCGCTATCCCTATAATAAAGATCGAAGAAATACTCATTTTTGAGGGCATAGCTCAAAGTAAAGTTATTACTAATTGAAGCCTCCAGGTTTGGATTACCCGAGTTATAATCAAATTCTGTAAGATAGTATCTAAACGGGTTCAGGCTTTCGTACCTGGGTCGCTGGATCCTTCGGCTGTAGTCAAAAGTAAGGCTGTGATTATCATTAAAGCTGTGCTGCAGGTAAAACGTGGGAAACAATTCAAAATACTCCCGGGTGTCGATCTGCTCCATTGATCTTGAATCTCCCGTGCGGTCTGTATATTCCCCTCTCAAACCACCTTTGACACTCCACTTCTCCCAGTCTTTTGCCAGAGAGAAATATGCAGCATAAATATTCTCATCGTAGAGAAAATTATCGGACTGATCTTCGTCAAATAAATAAGTCCCGGTCTCGGGAGCCATACGGAAGTAGTCTATCCCACTTTCAGAAGTAATAACGGAAGCTTTAATTCCGCTTTCAAAGCTGGTACTGCCTATGGGCGTGATAAAATCCAGCTGGCCGGTAAAAATCTCGATTCCCTGTTGGGCTTCAGTAGTAAAAGCGTAATTGGAAGTAGTAGCATCAAGATCTACAATACTGGTATTTATTCCCTGCTCCCTGTCGTGATCATAACGGGTATAATGTGCCTTCGCCGAAACCTGGGCACCGGGTTTGTCTAATAAATGTTTAAACTCAAGATCAAACGCTACGTTAGAAACGTCTTCCTCAAGTTCACTTTTGGTAATGAGGTTTTCCACTTCCTCATTCATCTCATAGACCCTGGTAAAAACATTGTTATTAAATGTTTCATTGGGTGAATACGTAAGACTGGAAGAGAAATTAAGAATGTTATTATCATCAAAATTATAGTCGAGCAGTATGTTCGCATTATGAGCATTTGACTGTGTAGTGCGATCAAAATTTGTTTCCCAGCGGTTTACGATATTGTCGGCTCCATCGCGAAAGTTGATGTAGCTATCGTCCTCTTTATATTCCTTGCGGGTAGAATTGGTATAATTTCCGAAGAGATTGAGTTTATCAGTTTTATAATAATGGCTGGTCCCCACCTGGAATTTAGGATAGATCGCCTGCGTCCATGCACCATTAATATTCCCCTTATAACCCGGTGCAATACTTTTGGTGGTGACAATGTTAAGAATAGCACCTCCTTCGGCATCATATCGAGACGGTGGTGTGGTGATCACCTCAATAGATTTGATATTTTCTGCTGAATAATTTTCGAGCAGGGTTTGTAATTCAGAAGCAGTTAGTTGCACCTTTCGGTCGTTGATATAAACCTGTACGCTCTGATTTCTCACCATGAGAGAATTGCCCGAGAGGATTACCCCGGGAGTCTTTTTTAGAATATCCCAGGAACTACCTGTTGAAAGTGTAGTGTTCTCCACGCTAAAAACCAGGCGGTCAACTTCTCTTTTTACTGAAGGATTCTTATAATTTATGGAGACTTCGTTAAGTGTAGCGGTGTTCTCCTTCAGGGTAATGTCGCCTAATTGCTTATTACCCGTAACCTTAATACGTTGTAACAGGTCTTCAAATCCAACAAAACTTATTTTAAGCAGGTAATTATCTTCGGCTACAGATTTAAGTGAGAAGCGCCCATCTTCTGAAGAGACGGCTCCCCGGTATACAGTTGTAGAATCTTGGGCATTCAACAATATCACGTTAGCAAAAGCAACAGGCTCCCCCGAAGCATCGAGAGTGCGACCTTCAACAGAATGTTGGCTTAAAGCCGAAAAAGAACAGAAAAATAAGAACAGGCACAGTGGGAGGCTGTATAATTTGGTCATGCAATTTGGTGGTTAGTGCTTGATAAAGGTAACAAAATCAAACAAATATAGCATATATGCGCTAAGTACAAAATATTTTTGCTGCTGTTGTTGCATGTGCTAACTTCTCTTGACTCAATTTGTTGTGCCTCCGGAAATATTAAATATCACTATTAGAAGCTCTAAAGAATTTAAGGCCACCTAAAGCAGGAAGTGTAAGATAACAGGGGTGACTACAGCTGTCACTATACCATTGAGACACATGGCAATTCCACTATATACACCTGGAATTTTTCCTTCCTCAATCGCCCGGGCAGTGCCTATTCCGTGAGCTGCCGTGCCAAGGGCCGCACCTATTGCTCTTTGATTGGTAATACCCATCTTGTTTAAAAAGTACAGACCAAAAACGTTTCCAAAAACTCCTACCGCTATTACGATTCCTGCTGTAATATCGGGGATTCCTCCTACGTTTTTGGTGATTTCAACAGCAATGGGCGTGGTAACAGATTTGGAGGCCAATGACTGGATCAAAAACATCGGCATTTCAAGGAGAAGCAGAAAGAAAACAATACTCACTACACCGCAAATTCCTCCAATGACCACAGCAATGGTAAGCAACCTAAGATCCTTACGCAGCTCTTCATACTTCTCGTAAAAAAAAGCACCTAAAGCAACTACTGCCGGACCCAGAAAATAAGTCAGAATTTTTCCTCCCTTATTATAAGCCTCAAAAGGAATATCGAAAACCTTCAGGAATACTATTATTCCTACAATAGCAAGAAGAACAGGATTCAAAAATGCTATTTTAAATCTCTTTATTTTTCCGGCTAAAGCATAAAAAACCAGGGTTATCCCAATGCCAAAAATAGCCCACAGAAAAGAGAAGTTCATTTTCCCGATTTTTGAAGAATTATAGCTGTAACGTATAAAGTGAGCAGGGTACTGGCAATTACAGCAATTGAAAGCGGCAGCCAGTATGATTTTATTAAATCAAAATAAACCATCAAACCCACCCCGTAAGGAATAAAAAATACCACCAGAAATTCTATGAGTTTATCGGATGCCGGTTTTATTGCCCTCAACGGTACCCATTTGTATTTAAGCGCCACAAAAAGCAATACCATACCTATAATATTCCCCCCCACAGGCAGTGCAAAAAGATAACTTATCACCTCTCCCATGAGCAGAAAAAGCAAAATGAAAAAGAATGCTTTAAGTCTCGCCCAGGAGAAAAGATCTTTAAGGTAGTTGAGTACTCGATGCAATCTTACATATTTAAAGAAATTACAGGTCTCAAAAATAGCTATTTTTTGATGGCATCATAAAGCACCTGATGGATTTCTGTACGGGTATTTAGGCTGTATAATTTATGATTATCGCGGGTAGGATGAACACGGTTAGAAAGAAATATATACAGTAAATCTACTTCAGGATCCATCCACACCATTATACCTGTAAAACCGGTATGGCCAAAGCTGGCTGCCGATGCATCCTGCGCAGTGTTCCTGCTCTCGCCCTTCTCGTTGTAATGAGGCTTATCAAAACCCAGGGCCCTGTGATTATCTGTATTGGGAAAGGTGGTTTCTGTAAATTTCTGAAGCGTTTGCTCCTCCAAATATTGTTTACCACCATAATTCCCGCCATTAAGGTACATCTGTAACAGCTTTGCCAGGTCGTTGGAATTGGCAAACAATCCGGCGTGGCCCGAAACTCCTCCCAGCATTATGGCACCTTCATCGTGAACCGTACCATGGATAGGTTGTTGCCTGAACAAAAAGTCATTTTCTGTAGGTACAATCCTGTAAAGTGGCAACTGCGGATTAAATCCTACCGTAGTGGCACCTAAAGGCTTGTAAAAGTTCTGCTGAAGAAAATCGGTAAAAGACAAATCGGTTCGACTTTCCACCACTCGTGGCGCCAGGATGAAAAAGAAATCGGAATACACATACTCCTTCTTTTCACGCAAAGGAGAGTTTTTTATCGCCTTTACAATCTTATGGGGATAATCTTTATGCAGGTACATCCCATCTTTAATTTTTATGGGATAATCTTCAGAAGGTGTTTTTTTAAAGGTCTTTCTCTTGTAACTGCCATTCTTTCTAAAAGTATCTTTCCAAAAAGGGATCCAGGGTTGAAATCTCGCCTGGTGCGTTAAGATGTCATAAAACGGAATATCTGCCTTATTAGATCTTCGGAAAGATGGAAGATGATCGGCCAGGGTGCCATCCAATTTGAATTTCCCCTGCTCATACAATTCCATCAGCGCAGCCATTGAAGTTGAAATCTTTGTCACAGAAGCGAGATCGTAAACATCATCTTTTTTTACGGTAACGGTATCAGAATAAGTATGGCTGCCATAAGCCTTGTGAAATATAACCTTTTGATCTCTTGCCACAAGAATTTGTGCTCCGGGAGTTGCTTTCATCTCCATAGCCAGGTTCATAAGCGAATCTATACGGGTGCGCAGGATTTCAGAATCCATTCCTGCAGCTTCAGGAAGAGTATAGCTAAACCGAATACCTCCTTCTACCTCCAGGCCGTCTCCGGCTTTAAATTTCTCTCCCACACTCACCGGAAGCTTTCCGTTAGCACCAATCCCGCCAAAGATGAGCTGTGCCGCCACCTCCTGGGTTTCTTCGTTATCCTGATAAGCAACCACCAGGCCTGCAGCATCTTCAATTCCGTCAATTTTATTGAGCACGTACGGGTTCTTAAAAAAGGCAAAAATCGAATTGTCTTTAGAAGCCAGTTCTTTTATGAGTTGCAACACATCTTCATTAAGTCGCAGGTTATTCCTCGGAAATTTGCTGAAGTCGTGAATTCCTGAAATTACCAAATCGTAATTCTGAAGCTGGTCCTTCAGGGTTTGCACCATTAATTCTGAAGCGTCTGCCGGCAGATTAAAATGTGTAATTCCGGCATAAAGGTCAAGGGTTTCCTGGAAATTTGTCCTTTCCATAGTACCAAAAGAAACAGAAGCTATTCTCAAAGATTCCAGCTCCTGTACCGGGATGACATTGTTAGTGTTTTTAAGAACAGTTAGCGAAGCTTCTACCAGTTTTCGCTTAAGATAAACTGCCTTTGGTGTGTTTATCTCTTCTAAAATATTTTTTAATTCTACTGGCTTGTAGTTATTGAGCCCCACCCACTGTTTTACTGCCAGGATCTTTCTTGCGCGGGAGTCGATCTCTTTTTGTGATATAAGCCCCTGGTTAATGGATTTCCGAATTTCGGAAATAGCTTTTGAAACTTCAACAGTAAATTCCAGGAGATCATTTCCTGCAAGGATGGCATCTTTGTCTACAATTCCCGGCTCATTACCTTCGGTCACACCTTTCATGTTCATCGCATCGGTGACGATGAGGCCTTCAAAGCCCAACTCCTCCTTTAAAAGTCCGGTAATTATAGGCTTGGACAAAGTGGAAGGAACTCCCGTAGAATCAAGCGCCGGAATATTTAGGTGCGCCACCATGACCCCGCCAATACCGGCTTTTATAACCTCTTTGAAAGGATACAGCTCTAAAGAATCAAGTCTTACCACCGGGTGGTTAATTTGTGGAAGGGCATAATGCGAATCGGTATCGGTATCTCCATGACCCGGAAAATGCTTGGCTGTGGTGAGCAGTTTTGCATCCTGCATCCCCTGCATATAGGCGGTAGCCTTGCGCGCCACATTGTATTTATCTTCCCCAAAAGATCGATAATTGATCACCGGATTGTTAGGGTTGTTATTGACATCTACTACAGGTGCAAAATTGAGGTGCAGCCCCGATCTTCTAATTTGCCTGCCCACTTCTATACCCAACTCGTAAATTAGGTCTTCTTCCTGAACCGCGCCCAAAGCCATTTGGTAAGGATAGCTAATGGTACTGTCCAGGCGCATGCCAAGACCCCATTCGGCATCTATAGCTCCCAAAAGTGGCACTTTTGACGCTTCCTGATATTCATTCATCAGCTTCACCTGACTCTCGGGATCTCCCTGGAAAAATATGAGTCCGCCAACCTTTTGTTCGTTGATAAGCTTGAGAATTTCCTGCTTATGGTCTTCACCCCGATTGGAATATGCAGCTACCATGATAAGTTGAGCAATGCGCTCATCTGGTGACAGCGTTGTCATCACCGAATCTACCCATTTGCTGTTTGTATATTTCAGGAATGGAGGTTTAGTGTTTTGAGCCTCTAGAGAAAGGTTGAACAAAAAGGCTACAACTAAGAGAAAAGGGGGAAATTTTGACATTTTTGAAGTTCTATCTTAAAAAGTTTAGGGGCGTAAACTACACCTTGATATAAATACGTTTTTTATCCATCCAGTAGCCCATAAGCCACATGAGCAGCATATAACAAACGGCAAAAAGCAGCGATGCATTATATGCCCCCAGCCAGCTAAGGAAAAAGTTACTATAAATCCAGCCTTTCATGGAAGCGCCATTGATCCAGATGACGCTCATAAGCATCACAAAGACCCCCGACATCACAAAAATGAATAAAGGATTTTTACCAAAGACTTCAAAGAAGTAGGTCCAGGATTTTAGCTTTACCACTTCAATAATCCAAATAAGGAATCCAATAAGCACAAGACCCCAGCCAATGGTAAGAACCACATAAGAGCTGGTCCAGATTGGCTTATTGATTGGAAACACCAGGTCCCATACCTCTCCCAAAATAACCAAAGCTATACCGGCTGCTACTAGTTTCCACACTGTAGTAAAATTATTTCCAGATTTCTGGATGAAAATACCGGCAACATAACCTGCAATAACATTAACTATAGCGGGCAAAGTGCTTAAAAGTCCTTCAGGATCGAATGGTAAACCAAAGCCACTGTATAGATTTTCAGGAGAAAAGATTAATAAGTCAAATTTTAATGCTGCATTACCTTCTTTGGAATAAGGGTTCCCGACATCCCCAAAATAGTACATGATCCACCAATATAACAATAGAATACCAGCACTTATAATTATTGAACCTTTCAGTTTAAAATATTTTACAATGAGGGATCCAAAAAGGTAACAAAGTGCAATACGCTGTAAGACTCCCATGATTCGCATTTCGGAAAGATCTTTTAAAACCAGCTCTCCACCCGACCTGTAAACAAAAGGAAAGGCAGTTAGAAAAAGACCTATAACAAAAATTTTAATGGTCCTTCTAAATACCTTTTTTAGAAATACAGAATCAGGTTGTGTATCAAATTTGCGCATACTAAAGCTCATGGCGTTTCCCACCACGAACAAAAAGCTGGGAAAAACCAAATCTGTAATCGTGAATCCATGCCAGGCAGCATGTTTAAAAGGAGCGTAAATAGTACTCCAGCTTCCGGGGGTGTTTACAAGCACCATGAGTGCAACAGTTAGACCCCTTAATACATCTAATGCCAAAAATCTTTGGCCGCGGTTGGGTTTGAAAATAGTTTTTTCTTCCCCAGACTTTGTTATATTAAGGCTTTCCATAAGTGGGTTTAACCATTATTTACACCTACTTCTTCAGAAGTTTCGTAAATAATGTGGATTTTATCTCAGCATAAAAATATAAATTTTTATTAAATAAAATAACTTTTATAAAAATTTTGATTAAGTTCTTTGGTTGTAATCTCATTTTATCCTACTTTTAATTTTCAATCAGCCTGCTTAAAGCAGCTTCTAAAATTCTATGAACATCGACGAACTTTTTATAAAAAACGAAGAGCTAACCAGTAACGTAGAGCGAAAAAAACACCTTCAGAAAATAAAGATCTTAAAGAATCTCTATTTTGAAGGCCCAAAAACCAACACCGAGATTTGTGAGCGATTCAATATTAGCTCACCAACATCAATAAGGCTTCTCAATCAACTTATAGACGAAGGCTGGGTAAAGAAAAGCGGTAGAGGAAAATCGGCAGGTGGGCGTAAGCCCGATCTTTACAAACTTGAAGGCAACAGCTTTTATGTAATGGGAATTCAGCTGGAAAGATCCAGGCTCAAAATTGCCATTTTTGACAACCACAACAAGAAGGTTGCAGACTTTAAAGATTTTTTTGAGCTGGGGAGTGAGGTTGGATTGGTAGATCATATTTATGGTGAAGCAAACAAGCTCATAGAAACTTCGGGCATAGACATTGAAAAACTGCTGGGCATAGGAATAAGCATGCCGGGGTTGGTATCTTCAAAAGAAGGAAGGAATTTCACTTATTTTATTCAGGAAGAAGAATCTGAATCTCTTGAAAACATCCTGAAACGCAAGTTCAACAAACCCATCTTCATTCTAAATGATGCAAAAAGTGCCTGTGTGGCAGAATCTAATTTCGGGATGGCTACTAACCTGGAGAATGTTCTGGTAATTTCTATGGATTGGGGAATTGGCCTGGGAGTCATTATTGACGGGAAAGTCTACCAGGGTTCGTCGGGTTTTGCCGGTGAATTTGGACATATACCCCTAATCGATGACGGGCAATTGTGCCACTGTGGTAAAAGAGGTTGTTTGGAAACAGTAGCTTCGGGCCTGGCTCTAACGAGAATGGCACAGGAAGGAATAAGAGCCGGAGAAAGCACCAGCTTAAACCTGCTTTCTGAAGAAGACCTGCGGAATCTACAGCCCGAAAAGATCATTGAGGCTGCTAATATGGGAGATCAATTCTCAATAAACATACTTTCCAAAATTGGAATAAACTTAGGGAAAGGCCTGGCTATTCTTATTCAGCTCTTCAACCCAGAACTTATCATTCTGGAAGGAAAATTTGCTAAGGCCAGCCAATTCATTACAGTACCTATCCAACAGTCTATCAATACCTACTGTATGGCGCAATTGAGAGAAAAAACCAAAATTTCTCTTTCCAGCCTGGGTGAAGATTCGGTTCTCCTTGGATCGGTGGCCACAGTGATGGAAAATATATTTGGCAAACAAATAAGCCTTATAAACAATAATTAAACTGAAATATCATACTACATTATACCTCTACAAATACTATGGCAAGATTAAATCTTCTTGAAGAAACACGTTTTGAAAAAGTCCCCGTTAGTGTCTATGACAATGCACATATAGCCTCCCTTAAAGTTGCCAATCGCATTGCTAACCTGATAAAAAGAAAGCAGGATCGGGGAGAAATGGCTGTGTTAGGCCTGGCAACTGGAGCTACTCCGGTACAGGTTTATGAAGAACTGGTTCGCCGTCACAAAGAAGACGGCCTTAGTTTCCAAAATGTCATCACCTTTAACCTTGACGAGTACTACCCCATGAATCCCGAGTCACGGCAGAGTTACGTGACTTTTATGAAAGAAAACCTCTTTGATCATATTGATATCAAAAAGGAGAACATCCATATTCCCGATGGTACACTTGAAAAAGAAGAGATTGCAGATTTCTGTATTGCATATGAGAACCAAATAGAAGCACTGGGAGGGTTAGACTTACAAATTCTGGGGATAGGTAGAACCGGGCATATAGGTTTCAATGAACCAGGATCGGCCCCTAACTCCGGAACAAGGCTTGTAACGTTAGATGATCTTACCAGGCGGGATGCGTCACGGGATTTTGGGGGAAAAGAAAATGTTCCAACAAAAGCCATCACGATGGGAATTGGAACCATTTTTAAGGCAAAGGAAATTATCCTTATGGCCTGGAACAGGAAAAAAGCCTCTATCATTAAAAAAGCTGTAGAAGGAGAAATTTCAGGCGAGGTCCCTGCCACTTACCTGCAGCTTTCAGAAAATACTGAGTTTGTCCTCGATCAAGATGCCGCTGCCGAACTAACCCGTTTTAACACTCCGTGGCTTGTAAAAGACTGTAGCTGGGATGATGAGCTTATTCGCAAAGCAGTCATCTGGCTGTCGGAAGAAGTCAATAAACCCATCCTGAAGTTGACCGATGAAGATTACAACACTCACGGAATGGCACAGTTGGCTACAGAAAAAGGACCAGCCTATAACATAAATATCAACGTCTTTAATCAGCTGCAGCACACTATTACGGGATGGCCGGGTGGAAAACCCAATGCCGACGATTCACAGCGCCCCGAAAGAGCTGAACCTGCTCAAAAACGCTCCCTTATTTTCTCCCCTCATCCAGATGATGATGTGATCTCTATGGGAGGTACTTTTATTAGACTGGTAGATCAGGGACATGATGTGCACGTGGCTTATCAAACCTCCGGAAATACTGCCGTTTGGGACACCGACGTTTTGCGTTATGTGGAATTTGCGATTGACTTCAACAAAAGTATTGGAGAAGACAGTAGCAAACTGGAAAAGATCTACGATGAAATGCGGAATTTCCTTAAGACGAAGCAGCCAAACCAATTAGACCTTCCTGAAATAAGGGATGTAAAAGGGTTTATAAGAAAGACAGAAGCTATCGCAGGAGCACGTTATGCAGGATTGCAAGATGACAATATCCACTTTATGGCACTCCCTTTCTATGAAACCGGAAAAACGGTGAAAAACCCTCCTACAGATGAAGATGTGAGAATTACCATGGACTTGCTGAAGAAAGTAAAACCACACCAGGTTTTTGCAGCAGGAGATTTTGCCGATCCACACGGTACCCACCTGGTATGTTTTAATATTGTGGTAGAAGCCTTAAAGCGACTAAAAGAAACTGAAGACTGGATCAAAGATACCTGGCTATGGTTGTACCGTGGTGCATGGCATGAATTTGAAACTCATGAAGTTCAAATGGCAGTTCCTTTATCACCTCAGGAAGTGCAAAGAAAACGCGATGCCATCTTTCAGCACCAGTCACAAAAAGACCGTCCTGTATTCCCCGGAGATGATGAAAGAGAATTCTGGCAAAGAGCCGAAGATAGAAATCGTGAAACAGCAAAGGCTTACCACAAGTTAGGCCTTGCAAATTACGAAGCCATGGAAGCCTTTGTCAAGTGGCAGTTTTAAGATGAGAAAAAATCATTTAATGTGGGTTGGTACCCTCCTGTTATCCCTACTAATAGGTTGCGGTACCAACCCTTATTCAAAAACCAACCGCGCACATAAAAAGCAGGCCCGGGAATATGCACGGAATTTAAAAACATTTCCGCAGCAACATTCAGACGACACACTGCTGGATTATGGCCCCTATCCTGTTGGCACTACGAATTTTAGTCTGCGAAAACCAAATTACGTGATCATTCATCACACCGCACAAAATTCTGTTGACCATACCTTAAAAACCTTTACCCTTCGCCGCACTTCTGTAAGTTCTCACTACGTTATTGGTCGTGACGGTGAAATATACCAAATGCTCAACGATTTTTACCGCGGGTGGCATGCTGGCGCAGGGAAATGGGGTAATGATACAGATCTTAACTCCTCCTCTATTGGTATAGAACTAGATAATAATGGCTTTGAACCCTTTGCCGATGCTCAAATTGAAAGCCTTATAGAGTTATTGAGTGTTCTTAAAGAAAGACACAACATACCCACACCAAATTTTATTGGTCACGCAGATATTGCCCCCGGCAGAAAAGTAGATCCAAACCCTAATTTTCCTTGGGAGAAATTGGCTAAAAAAGGTTTTGGCCACTGGTATGATGATATTGAGGTGGAACCAAAAGTAATTGGAGACAGCCTTGTACCGGTAAATAAGATCAGGGAGATTGATCTTAATGGAAGTGAAATTGCGCAAGAAGGTAAAAAAACAGATTCCCTTCACCTAACAATAGATCCAAAACTCGCCCTGCGGGTAATTGGTTATGATGTTAGTGATTTAGATGCAGCTATTCAATCTTTCAAGATCCATTTTATTCAAAAGGACATCAATTCTGAATTAACAGACGAGGACCTTAAGATCCTTTATAATCTTTATCAAAAATACCTTTAAAAAATGCGATTTCAAGCTCTCTTTTTTGCCTTAGTGGTTCAACTCCTTCTTAGTAACTCTGCCACAGCGCAAATAGAGGTAGAAGGTATAGACATTATAACCCGAAAGGAATGGCAGGCCAACCCTCCAAAAATGGAAGTTATCCGGCACATTCCCCGCATGATCACTATTCACCACACGGGCACATTCCAGAATAAAGATCGCAGTACTTCAGAAAAGTTACAGGCCCTTCAGAAGTTTTCTTACAGTGAAGGAGCTTTGGGGGACGGAACACCTAAAAAGCCGTGGCCCGATGTACCCTATCATTTTTACATTGGTGTTGATGGCAGTGTAGCTGAAGGAAGGGAACTTGAGTATCAGGGAGATTCCAATACCAATTATAACCTCAACGGCCATGCATTGGTTGTGGTAGAGGGAAATTTCAACCAGGAAAAGATCAACGACAAACAAGTAAAGAATCTCGAAAAACTTGTACTGGCTATAGCTGAGAAATATAAAATCCCTGCAGAAGCTATTTCAGGACACAAAGATCAGGCAGAGACTACCTGCCCGGGCACAGACCTCTACCGGCTGTTGCCTGCGCTTAGAAAAAAGGTGGAGGACTTACACAATCCCCGGGTAAAAATTGGGGCCGAGCAACTTTTATCTCCGGCCTTTGCTCACCTGGTAAAAGGAAAAAGAGTGGGGCTGGTTACAAATCATACCGGATTATTACCTGATGGCACTCACCTTATCGACTTGTTGAATGACCATCCAGATGTTGAATTAAATATACTCTTTGGCCCCGAGCATGGATTGAGAGGTGAAGAAGATACTCATGTTGCCAATGGCACAGACAACAAAACAGGACTCCCTATTATTTCTCTCTACGGAAAAACACGGAAACCCACTCCCGAAATGCTAGAGCAGGTAGATGTGGTTGTATTTGATATTCAGGATATAGGAGCCAGATATTATACCTATATTAAAACTATGCTCCTGGTACAGGAAGCAGCTGCCGAAAATGACAAATCTTTCATTGTTCTTGACCGTCCCAATGCTATTTCCGCCACTTATGTTGATGGGCCGGTGGGCAAAGCACTTGATGCGGAAAAAGGTATAGGTGTTATTCCTGTTACTCACGGAATGACGATAGGAGAACTCGCCATGATGTACAATGGTGAAAGGGAAGAAAAAGGTTTAAAAAAGGCAAATTTAACAGTGGTTCCCCTTCAGAATTATAAAAGGAATCAGTGGTATGACGAAACAGGATTACCGTGGGTAAAGCCTTCTCCCAATATGCTCACGCTGCAAACAGCAGTAGTCTATCCCGCTACCTGCCTCCTTGAAGGCACAGAATATTCTGAAGCGCGTGGTACTATCTATCCATTTGAACGTATTGGGGCACCATGGGTAAAAGGCCGGGAATTAGCCGATCAATTGAACAGTTATAAATTAAAAGGCGTTGATTTTCGCCCCGTCATGTTTATGCCCGACAGTATCGTTGACGGAATTAAGATCTATCCTCCAAAATTTCTGGGAGAGCAGGTAAATGGTGTGGAAATGCTCGTAACAGACCGTGACATTTTTAAATCGACCGAAGCCGGTGTCTATATTCTGCATGCTCTAAAAACCCTTCATCCTGAAAAAATGGCGTGGCGGCAACCTCGTCTCGACGGACTTTTAGGAACTTCTGAAGTGCGTGAGATGCTCGACGCAGGAAATTCACCTGAAGAGATTATTGCGCAATGGAAAAATGGCCTGGAAAGCTTCAGGCAAAAAAGAGCCCAATACCTACTGTACTAACTTTAAACTACTGGAATGAAAAAGATCTTCTTCGGAATTCTATTCTTCTTCAACCTTTGCCTGCAGGCGCAGGAATTTAAATTCGCTTTTGTAACCGATACCCATATTGGCTCCCCAAATGGCGTGGCCGAAGAAGATCTGCAAAGAACAGTGGAAGACATCAACAGCCTTGAAGGCCTGGATTTCGTTCTGCTCACCGGTGATATTACCGAAATGGGAACCGATGAAGAAATTGAACTTGCTAAAAGTATTATAGATAAGCTGGAAATTCCATGGTACATCCTGCCCGGAAATCATGACACCGGCTGGTCAGAATCTGGCGGAGTGAGTTTTATCCGTGAATTTGGATATGACAAATTTGTGTTTGAGCACAAAGGCTTTAAGTTCATAGGTAATGCTTCGGGTCCTTATGTAAGAATGTCCGACGGGCATATTCCACGAGATGCCATTGTTTGGCTGGACAAAGTACTTGAGGAGACTCCCACGGATCAACCTATCATCTTCGTTAACCATTATCCGCTAGATAACAGCCTTGACAACTGGTATGAAGCCATAGACCGGCTGAAAAATTACAATACACAATTTGCCATTTGCGGCCATGGACACAGGAATAAAGCCCTCGATTTTGAAGGTATTCCAGGAACTATGGGAAGGTCAAATCTTCGGGCCGGGCAGGAAGTGGGCGGATATAACATTGTAGAAATAACTTCCGAAAATGCCATTTTTAGAGAGCGTACTCCCGGAGGCGAAACTGCTACTGCATGGCGGGAAATTCCCCTTGGCAATAGAGATTTTCAAAATGACAACATCTATGAAAGACCTTCTTATGCCGTGAATGATTCTTTCCCGCAGGTTCAAAAGAAATGGGAGTACCATTCCGATGCCAATGTGATTTCCACTCCGGCATATATTGATGGAATGGTGATCTTTGGCAACAGCACCGGTAAAGTAGAAGCCCTTTCTGAAGCAACAGGAAAAATCGTGTGGAGCTTTGAGACTGAAGGCGGAATATTCTCTTCTCCTGCCATCTTCCGTAATACAGTGATCTTTGGATCTGGCGACGGAAATATTTATTCCCTCAAAGCAGCTTCTGGAAAACTTAATTGGAAAACAAAAACAGAACATTCAGTTTTGGGCTCGCCTATTGTTGAAGACGGTGTTGTTTATATAGGTGGAAGTGATGGAAAATTTCGTGCGCTAAATGCTAAAACAGGTGCCGAAAAATGGGTTTTTGAAGGCCTCAATGGCCCGGTTGTTTCCACGCCTCTTATCTATAAAGACCAGGTGATCTTTGGTGCCTGGGACAGGAATCTTTACGCGCTTAATAAAGAAACCGGGACCCTCAACTGGAAATGGAACAATGATTCGCCAAACCGCATGTTTTCCCCTGCCATGGTTATTCCAGTAGCACAAGACGGAGTGGTGTATATTGTGGCTCCAGACAGGTATCTTTCTGCTATAGATGCAAATTCAGGAAAAACGCTTTGGAGAACCAATGAAGCTACAGTAAGAGAATCCCTGGGAATTTCAAAAGATGGAAAACGCCTTTTTGGAAAGACTATGAATGATGATGTGGTAATCTTTGCTACTGAAAAAGAGGAACCAAAATTGCTTAAAAGGATCAATGCCAAATTTGGCTATGATCACGTGCCTTCCATGCTTTTTGAACAGGATGGGCAAATCATATTTGGTACCAGAAATGGCGTTGTATACAGCCTCAATACCACAACCGAAGCAATAAACTGGAAATATAAGATCGACCATTCTATGGTTAACAGCATTAGAGTTTTAGACAGCAATAGCCTTATCGCATCTACCATGGATGGGAAAGTGGTGATTTTAACCTGGAAATAAAATTACATGTACACAAGATCAATTTCTCTACTCCTCTTCTTCTGGATTGGGATCAATTCCCTTTTTGCGCAGCAAATCAAGCTGGACTGGCAACCCAGGGAAGACCTCAATATCTTGCTTCCGGCTTCAGTTCAAATCTTTGATGGCTTCGGAAGTTTAGCCGATGGTGCCCCGGTGAAAGCAGTATATGCCAAGATTGATCTTAAGGATGAAAACCTGAAATTAAGGGCTATTGGCAGCAACACCCATCGTGAGACCACAAAACAAACTCACGACAACAACAACGGAATACTCTCCATTAACGGCGGATATTTTGCCGCAACCTCATCGGTAAGTGCGCTCATATCTGATGGTGAAATTATAGCTCCCGGCCCCTCGGGAGAGACGCCCAGGGGAGCTTTTGGAATGCTAAACGCCAAGCCACAAATCACCTGGACCTTAGCTTCAGAAGATAAAATCCCGTTTAATATTTTACTCCCAGAGGGAAAGAGAGGAAAAGCCTTTTCGGCCACCCAGGCAGTTGGTGGCGGCCCTGTATTATTAAAAGATGGTAAAATAAATGTAACTACAAAAGAAGAAGGTTTTGGAGGCAGCCACACAATACGGCATCCAAGAACTGCCATTGGCTATGACGGGCAGGAGCATTTAATTATGATGGTTGTAGACGGCAGGCAAAAAGCCAGTGCCGGTGTCACTTTACCCGAACTTGCCATTCTTATGAAAATGACAGGAGCCAAAGAAGCCCTTAATCTTGATGGCGGCGGCTCATCGGCTATGGTAGCAAAGAACGAAGTGGTGAATATTCCGGCCGATATTACGGGCGGCAACCGTAACAGTTTGCGCAAAAATGCAAGTGCGCTTGTGCTTTCCCAAAAACTTCGGGCTAAAGAAAAAGAAATCTTTTACTATGATACTTCCGGTGACAATTATCGCGAATTTGGGCTTTGGAAGAACAGTAACGCCGTGAATTACTACGGAAATACCCCTTCCCGAACAACTTCAGCAGGTCTAAATTACAACAAGGCTATTTATAAGTTTGACAGCCTTCCGCAGAAAAATTACCAGTTGGCAGCCTGGTGGACAGTCAATGAAGAAGAAAACACTTCAAAAGCGGCTTACGTGATACATCATGCCCACAACCGCGATACGGTTTATGTAGATCAAAGCAGCCTTAAAACCCAGGGAAAATGGAACGTTTTAGGAACTTACCAGCTGGGCGCTAAAGATTCGCTTGAGATCATTGGTGCAGGAAAGGAAGGCAGTCTTGTTGCCGATGCAATAAGATTAGTGGCAACAACCAATTCGCCAGTGTTGCCAGCGCGCGGTGATGTGAGAATTGCGGTAATAAGTGATTTGAATTCAGGGCTGGGGGCTGCGAATTATGAGTGGCAGGTAGACAGCATCATCAACAGGATTCCACGCTTATGGCAGCCAGATCTTGTGGTTTGTGGTGGCGACATGGTGGCTGGTATGGGGATTAATGACAGCCTTCTCCTTAAAAAAATGTGGGCAGGTTTTGATGACCATATTGCCCAACCTCTCAAAAATGCCAAAATCCCCTTCGCCTTTACCCTGGGAAATCACGACGGCCCACGCTCCTATAAGCTGGAAAGAGCGATGACAGCCAGGTACTGGAACGACAATTTGCCCAGCCTAAATTTTATTGATAAGACCCACTTTCCTCATTACTATTCATTCGTAAAGGATGGGGTCTTTTTTGTTTCATGGGATGCCTCATCTTCAGAAATTACTTCGGAAAACCTGGCCTGGATGGAGCAGCAATTTGAAACTCCGGAAGCAAAAAATGCCGGTTACAGGTTTGTTTTGGGCCACATGCCGCTCTACAGCGTGGCACAGGAAAGAGACTCTAAAGGAAATGTACTCCAGCAGCCCGAAAAACTGCAAAACCTCCTTGAAAAACATAAGGTTCACACCTACATTAGCGGGCACCAGCACGCCTACTACCCCGGAAAAAGAGGAGACCTGAAATTTTTTAATACCGGAGCGGCAGGATCGGGCGCGCGAGGCTGGCTCACTCTCGAAGATGCACCCGTCAACACGGTTACTATAATGGACATTTTTAAAGAAAATGATTCCATTGCTTACACCACCTACGAGATCAAAACCCCCGATGCCGGTAAGATGAAGATCTTTGATGAAAAGAAGTTGCCAGCTTCAGTTTTTGGGGTGAACGGTCATATTTTGCGGCAGGATGTGGCTGTAAATTCTTCTGCTGAAGGTATATTTAGTCCGGTTTCAACAGCAGAAAAAGCCACTGGTAAAGTTCTTGCAAAAATTAGTTCTAAAAATGTCATTTTTGAAGGTTCCCTCCAGGATCTCTCTGGAAAAGCTGTAGCTGCCGATCTATTTTTGGGCCGCCATACCGAAAAAGGTAAAAAACTGCTTTCCCTTAAGCTGAAATCCCGCCGAAGTGGGGCCAGAATATCGGGAGAGATGCCTGCCAGCCGTGATCTTCAGGAATATTTATCGGTCGGCGCACTATACGTACAGGTAGAGAGCACCTCAGGAACATTTCGTGCACAATTATACCCACAAAATAACCAATTGCCACCGGCGCCTCAAATTACTTCCCATCAGGAAAAGAATATTTACGGGCTGCGTAACCTGGAAGCACTTTACGAACTACAGTGGGAGAAAGTAATTGATCCCGACGGGGATTTTGTTTCCTACAAATATGAAGTCGCTACAGACAGAGGCTTCAAAAATGTCATTTTTCAGCAGTATTCCGGTCGCAGCAACAGCATAAAATTGACCGAGCAGGATTGGTTTAATTTCCTCGGAAATGCTTCGGAAGGGGAACCGGTGAGATTTTACCACAGGGTCACCGCTACAGATGGTAAAAATATAAGCCCGGGACCTGTCGCAGCTTTGCGGCTAATGAAAAGCACACAGCCCCTTGATGACCTTATTGAAGTACCCGCCACAAAACTGAAATTTTCCGGAAAGATCCATCCTTCAGGTGCCGGGTATGGTGCCGAATGGGATCATATGGGAAAGATATGGCTGGCCGATTACAACAGCGGATTGATCATCAAAGACAGCAATGGGGATGATGTTCCTTTTTCCCCTTTAACAGAGGTGAAAATCAACCAGGAAACGTACAACCTGCGACCTGTTAATGGCATTGGAGTAGATAACGACGGAAATATCCTGGTGGGAAGGAACCGGCACCTTATAAAGATCAATGCCAAAACCGGAGAAGGACTTGCAGTATGGGAGGTTCCCGAAGGGAAAAGGGCGATTACCGCACCCAGGGCTTCAGCTTCGGGAGAAATCTATGCAATGTCTTTGTTTGGAGATGACCCTAATTATGTGCTGAAGCAAAGTATAAATGATCCTACGACCTTTGAGCTGGTAAGAACGCTCGAATTGGAAAGCAGGATCCTCTCCCGTACTTTTGATATGGGCCATGATGGAAAAACCCTTTATTTCCCCGATCCGGGCAGCCCCATCATACAGAAATTCAGTTCTGAAGACGGAATTAGTTACAAAAAAGAAAAAGATATTGTTAGTACAGCTTCGGGTTCCAGTGCCATTGAGATCATGGAAGATGGCCGACTCTTTGCAGCGGTGCGGGCAAGTGGTATTGCGCCTTCCACCTTTCATTTTAGAGATGAAAAAGAACAACGTATGTGGACGATCGAACTTCCAGAAGTAGATGGCGCAGAACCCCGCGGAATAGGAGTTTCTCCCGATGGCAAAACCCTTATCTTTTGCAGCTGGGATAAAGGTGGTGGGTTTTATAGATTTGATATTGAATAGGTTGTTTTTGTAATTATGCGTAATCTCTCAATTTTCTTCCTTTTGCTTTTATTTTGTACTGCAGGGAATAGCCAGGAAGCCAGGGAGGAGAAAATGGTGGTAAGCGTTCTTACCTATAATATTCTTCATGGTGCCACTACCAACAGGGACAATAACCTTGATGTGGTTGCTAAAGTGATCAATGAACTACAGCCAGACATCATTGCCCTGCAGGAAGTAGATTTCAGGACCAACAGAGTCGAGAAGCGGGATATTAATACTGAACTGGCACTAAAAACAGGAATGTCTTCCATTTTTGCCAAAGCAATGGATTTTGACGGCGGAGAATACGGACAGTCTCTGTTTTACCGCGGAACATTCCTCGAAACCGGAAAAATAGCGCTACCAGGTGCTCCTGGCAAAGAACCGAGAATCGCTGTTGCTGCAAACATGGTGTTGGGAAGCAGAGACACAATCAGAATTATTGGAACTCATTTAGATCATGTGGAAAACAGCCCTGACCGGTTAGCACAGGCAAAAAGGATCAACTCACTTCTCAAAAATGACAAATTCCCAACCCTTTTAGCCGGTGATCTAAATGACATTCCCGGGAGTGAGACCATCAACATTTTTGAAGAAAGGTGGACGTCAACTTATGACAAAGCAGCTCCAGAATTTACTTTCCCTTCCCACGCACCTGAAAGAAAGATAGATTATATCATGTTTTCTCCTGAAAACAGATGGAAAGTGCTTGAGAAGAAAGTGGTTTGTGATGAAATCGCGTCAGATCATTGTGCCTACCTGGTAGTACTGGAGTTGTTGCCACAGAAATAGAGAGACCCAGGATTCAAAAATCATTTGAATAACCCATGGCTTCAGTCATGGGTATAGAAAGTTACCACCACAGGGGCTTTAGTCCAATAATTTCTGAGCCTGTTATTTGTTCCCTGCTAATTGATCATTGTTTGCTGATCATTGTCTTACATAGGTACCATATTCACTGGCACTCCCAATCCTCCAATAATAGTTGAACAGAATTTTTGACACCTCTTCCATAACCTCTTCGGCTTCCCCGGGAAACTTATAACTTTCCATCATGGCAACGGCATAAGGCCGCTGTTCCAATAGAACAATCGCCCATTCTGTGGAAACTCCGTCAATAAATCCGGGTTTGAAGGCTATTGAAGTGCTTTCGGGGATTCCGGCAGCAAGTCGGCTGTCTTCCCTGCCGGTCGTTTTCAGGATTTCGATGATCTCCTGAGAGACTTCAGAATTAATAAATTTTCTATTGTATAACAACTGAAGGATCTTTGCAGCCTCTCCCGGTGTTGCCAGGTTTTCCTCGCCCCTTGCAGAAGCCGCAGAATTCATCATTTTTCGCTGTAGAAGGGTGTTGTTTACCCCAAGGCTTTTCAGCGTGCTATTGACCTCTGAAATGCCTACCAGATCAATCAGCGCATTGGTGGCAGAGTTATCACTTAGGGCGATCATTAAAATTGCGAGGTTTTTAATGCTTAAAGGTGCAGGATCTTCAAGATGTTTCAGGATCCCGGTACCGCCTACAAGATTTTCTGACTTTACAGGCAAAGGATCGGAAAGGGAAAATTTGCCTTCATTGGCCTGCTTAAAAACTTCCATAAGAACCGGAATTTTTATAGCACTGGCCTGCGGAAACTGAACATCAGGATTCCAGCTGATCTTCTCTCCAGAAGTAAGATCTATGGCTACCAGGCCTGTTATTGCAGGAGAATCGTGAAAAATCTCCTCGAGCTGCTGTTCTGCCTTTTGCTTCAGCATTTTCCGGGTATTTTCCTGGGCAAAAAGTGAGTTTACGCAAAGAAAAGATAGTAATACAAATAACTGGCCGGTGTTTTTCATTCCGAAGTATTTAGAAGTAATATTATAGGCTGAAATTGACAAAAAAAGCGGCCTGAAAAGCCGCTTTTTGAGAGTTATTTTTTGAAGTCTGTATTATCTTCAGTAAAAAGGTCGCTCTGCGCGAGATAGATGATCTTTTCATCATTGGTACCAAGAACTCTCTTGGTGCGCAGATATCGGTTGTAGTTGTATTCATCAAAATCGGTTGCGGTGGTATCAAAATTACTGATATGTACTTCGCCCATTGAATGGATGAATTTGTTATCTCCAATCCACATTCCTACGTGGATGATCCTTTCTGAAGTTGTATCTGTAGCTTTTCTTCCGAAGTAAAGGAGGTCTCCTGCCTTAAGATTCTCAAAGTTCTTCACCGAATCGATCTCCTGCCCTGCTACAATTTGCTGGGATGCATCACGGGGTAAGACCATACCGTTAAGAAAGAAAATGGTTTTGGTGTAGCCGCTGCAATCTACTCCTTTTGGAGAAGTTCCCCCCCACAGATAAGGCACACCCATCATATCTCTTGCTGTTGCGATTAGGTTTTCACCCGTAGGTTCTAAAGTGGTAAGCCATTGCTCATAAGCCTGGGCTTCCTCCTTTTTTACAAAAGCTGTTTTTTCATTTGGGTATTTCACCTCGTAAAATCCTCTATTTTCCCCTACAAGCTCCAGAACATTTCCTGCAACGAGATCTGAAATCACCTGTGAGTCTTCATTAGGCTTTTCATACGAAGATCCTGCAGTGTGCAGATAGATGAGCTTTTCGGTAGCTTTCCATTCGCTCAATTCTTGTGGGGTCATGGGAGTGATTCCGCCGTAATCTACCCAGGCAAGGTAGCCTTCAGGGGTTTGAATATAATACCAGCCACCATCTTTTTTGTAGACTTTTACCGGCATTCCCATAGTAGCCTGCGTAACTAATTCCGCAGAATGTGTAGGCTTTGAGCGGAGATTGGCTACAGAGATCTTCACCACCCCTTCTGTCTTTCCTTCTAAATCGGCTGAAGGCAACAGGGCTATACTGTCATTATAAGCTATTTTTTGAGCGTCCAATTTTTGCTTTAAGGTAGAAACTGCTTCAGGCATGTTGGATTCTCCTTTTAGTACATATACATCTCCCTCCTGCCTGGCTTCTATGTCGAAAAGCGCTACGCGGGAATCAGGTGCATATTCATCTTTAACCTCGGCTATATATTGATCTGCTTCATTTTCTTCGGAAGTTGAAGATTCCCTGTCTTTGCAGGAGTAAAGAGAGACCGAAAGCAGAAGTGCCAAAAAGGTGAAATTTCTAATTGATTTCATAAGTTTAAATTTTATTCATTTCCATTATAACTATTAAATGCTTCTTTCGCGATACACGGTTATCCCTGCTGAATGATCTTCTCCATCAATGAATCTAAATCAGCATTTTTGATCATTTGCAAATCCTCTTCCTGAAGTTGTGTAATGCCCCTGGTGTTCTTTTCTGCCTGCTCTGCTGTTCTTATTCCGGGAATTACTGTAGAGATTTCTGAATGGCTTAGTATAAAGCTCATGGCAAGTTCAGTCTTGGTGAGGCCGTACTTTTCACATAGGGGCAAAATATCTTTCATCCCTTTTTTATAAGCGTCGATCACTTCCAGAGTAAGCCTTTTATTCCTGTGATCATTTTTGGGGAATTCTGCGCCTGTATCAAACTTTCCGGTAAGCAGGCCAAACTGCAAAGGCATGCGTGCAATGATCCCATAGCCTGCTTCAGAAGCCTTTTTTGTTAGCGGCAGGGCTTTTTGGTTGATCATATTTAAAACCAATTGAAAACCGCTGCCCAGCTTATTCTCCATCAAATATTCTGCCTCAGGGTTTGGTTCATAAGTATTAAGGGACAATCCCCAATACCTGATCTTTCCTTGTTTTTGCAACATTTGCATGGCTTCAGTACATTCACCATCCTGTAAATTAGAAAGCCCGGCACTATGCAATTGATAATAATCTATAGTCTCCCGCCTAAGCCTTTTTAAACTGGCTTCACAAGCTTTTATAATGTGATCTTTAGAATAATCTGTTCCAAACTGGCCACTGCGGGCAACATTTCCGGCTTTTGAAGCAATAATTACTTCTTCCCGGTTACCCAGAGTTTTACCAATCAATTCTTCGGAATGGCCCAACCCATAGATGTCGGCCGTATCAAAGAAATTAATTCCTCTGTCAAGAGCCTTAAAAATGGCATTTTTGGAGGTCTGGTCATCTGCTTCTCCCCAACCTATGGCTGTATCTCCAACCATGGCGCCACCCCCTATTGCCCAGGCTCCAAAACCTACTTCACTAACATAAAGATCTGTATTTCCAAATTGACGCAGCTTCATAAGCTCAGTTTTAGATTCTCGTAGAGTTCTACCCCGGTGCCATTCCTGTCGGGAAAATGGGTTTTGCCATCATAAACTTTTACACCGTGGGCAATGTCATTTTTGATAAGCATTCCGCCATCCATATCCACATAATCCAGTAAAGGTAGTAAATGGCCAATTGCCGAAATTCCCACAGTAGATTCTGTCATGCAGCCCACCATGATCTTTAGTCCTAAAGCTCTCCCGCGGGCTATCATACGCCGGGCTGGCGTTAAGCCGCCACACTTGGTGAGTTTAATGTTGATCCCGTGAAAGTAACGGGCGCACTTATCTACATCGGCTTCAGTAATACAGCTTTCGTCGGCAATAACAGGTAAAACTGACTTTTCATAAACTTCAGCCATGCCTTTCTCATCTTTAGCCGGAAGTGGTTGTTCCAGGAACTCCACCCCAAGATCCTTCAGCAAAACTGAATTTTCAATGGCTTGTGCAGCAGTCCAGGCGGCATTGGCATCTACCCTAAAAATGGCATCCGTATGCTTCCGAAGCTCTTTTACAAGCTCCACATCATGGTCGGTCCCCAATTTGATCTTATAAAGCGGCCACGGAAATTCCTGAATCTTCTGCACCATTTTTTCCGCAGTATCGATCCCAATAGTATAATTGGAAAGCGGAATATTCTCAAGAGAGAGCCCCCACATCTTATAAAGCGGCAAATTATTCCTTTTTCCATGCAGGTCGTGCATTGCGATATCGAGCGCACATTGCGCAAAGGAATTGTCTTTAAGAAAAGGTGCTGTGATCTCCCACAGTGCTTCAGGCGATTTATGTAAGTTCTCTAAAATGACATTTTCGAGAGACAATATTTTCTTGGCCATGCCTTCGACAGTAACGCCGTAATAGGAGGTTGCCGCAGCCTCTCCATAGCCTGTGTATTTCCCGTCGCTTAGCTCCACGATGAGCGTTGGCTGAAAATCCCTCGAGGTATGACTTATCCTAAAGGTGTTCTTAAGCTCCAGATTATAAGCATGAGTCTTTAAATACATCTCGTTACTCCTTTTGTGGCTCCCCAAAATAAGCCATCATAAAAATAGCTCCTGCAGTTCCATCCATAGTGGGTTCATTGGTAGAATAATCTCCAAAATCATCATGGTAAACTACAAAATCATTTTGAAAATGGCTGAATTCGTCGGGTTCTGCAAGGTGGAGCCCGGTTAAACTATTATAAACCGAAGCATAGACAGGTCCATCTACCAATCCTCCCGGAACTTCTTTTTTGGTAAGAAACCAGACGCTGGTATGCACATCTTCGGGATATTCGCCGGTTTCAGGAATATTCATGAACATGGAGGTGCCCCAGGGATTTCTTCCTAAAAGCCAGTCGCGTTGTGCCAGCATAAAATCGTGGTACTGACTGTCTCCAGTCATTTTCTCGTACAGGATAATTTGTGTGGTAAGTGCTACCGCCAGATTGTTGGAGCACCAGATAAAAGGCACACCTATCTGGAAGGCATTTTTGGCACCTCTTTCCAGCGCATGCTCAATTCCGGTACGGTAGTATCCTGCCAGTTCATTTTTTGTTTCTTGATCTACATGCTCATAAAGGGCAAAATGACCAACATTGATAAATGGATAATAACGATAATGTTCAGCATCCTCTTTGTCTGTCCAAGAAACCGTATTGGCTAAGCGTGCATAACGTTTGGCGTCTTCTAAAAATTCCTGATCTTCGGTGTTTTTGAAGAGTTCGGCCGCACCCCATTCCATATCATCTGCCCAGGTATCTTCATTGTACCGATAAGGGGAGCCATAAGAATTTCCCTGTTGGTACCCTTCCTGCTCTTTTCCCATCGCATATAGTTCCAAGGCTGCATTTTCACATTTTTGGGCGAACACAGGATCATTGAGTTCTTCTCTCCAAATTCTGGCAGCAATGGCCATGGCAGCAGCCGATCTACCGGCTAAATTTGCTATTCCTGTAGCTTTGCTTTTATGTTCTCTTAGACCTTGTGGTTTTCCATTTGCAAAGTAGGCCACACGATAACTGTTGGGGCCCCAGCCATAATCTGAAGAATCTTTATCGGGCCACTTCATCCCCAGGTGATCGCGATCGTCGGCGACCTGGTGAAAAAGCATATCGGGGCCGGCATGCATTTTATGGATCCAGTCCAGCCCCCATTTGGCTTCATCAAGCACATCGGGGATTCCGTTTGGCTGCTCCTGCCCCAGTTCATTTACTTTATCACCAAATTTATCGGGGGCCAGTTCATAAGCTTTCAGCATCCTGGCGGTAGCATTGCTGGACGTAATAAGGTATTTTAACTGATCGCCTGCATCATGCCAGCCGCCGCTAACATCTACAAAAGTAGAATCGGGCATGGGACCGTACATGGTCCTGCCATCACGCTGATGACAAACCATCTCAAGAAATGGATTGTAACCGCAGCGCTGCTGTCTCATAAACCCAATGAGATCTTCATGGTAATCTTTATAAGAATGCTCCCGCCCAATCCCAAAACTTTTGGAACGGTTATTATTAACTTTAATAAAATATTTCCCGGGAGTTTTTACTTCAGAAAAATCAAGGCTGTAGTAATGAGAAAATGTTCCCCAGGCTTTTACTTCTGAAGGAACTATTTTTCCGCGGAAAATTTTCTTGCCTGTTTCGGCATCATAAAGATTGAAGTTACCTTTCACTGAAGCTTCAGAAAAAGCAATAGCCACTTTTGTATCTGCTGTGAGATAACCCGCCTGGTTAACCCTAATAAATATACTGTCATCCTTTATTTTCGAAGCAAATGAAACTGAAGAAATGAATAACAGAAGGCTAACAATTGTCAATGATTTTATTGGTCTCATTTTTTCACATTTTAAGGATGTTATGAGTTTAAGTACGCTTCTTTAAAAGGAATAGTCCAAAACAGGTTATGGCCGCATTGACCAGCAAGATTTCAAAACCAAATTTATATCCATTAAACCAGGCCGTAGAATTTACATCGAGCAGGACCGAAAGTAACGGGGCAGCAATACAAACCAAAGGCACAAATTTATCCTTCACTTTTACTTTGGTGAGCAAACCGAAGGTAAATAACCCGAGGAGCGGACCATAAGTAAATCCTGCTACTTTAAATACTGAGTTTACAACACTACTGTCGTTCACCTCATTGAAAGCGACAATTACACAGAACATGAGGAGTGTAAAGCCAATATGCACCAATAGCCTTGTCTTTTTCTGATTTTCCTGCTTACGTTTGGGAATGTCTAAAATATCAACACAAAAGGAGGTGGTTAGCGCCGTTAATGCAGAATCGGCACTGGAAAAAGCTGCAGCCACAATACCAAGAAGGAAAACAATACCTGCAAGAACTCCAAAGTGATTAAGTGCTAACATTGGGTACAAATCATCTGTACTCTGTGGGATCTCAAGCCCCTGATCTAATGCAAATTTGTAAAGCAATACTCCGAGTGCGAGGAACAGTACTGTAGAAAAGAAGAAGGTAAGAGAGAACCAAAAGATGTTCTTTTGAGCATCGGAGGTTTTTTCAATAGTCAAATTCTTTTGCATCACATTTTGATCCAACCCATTCATGGCGATGGTGATAAATATCCCGGCGAGAAAGGTTTTAAAGAAATTACGATCAGACTTCCAGTTCCAGTCAAAAATGGTTGACATATCGCTGTTTGACACCACATCTATAACCCTTGCAGGCCCCAGGTTCATCTGGTCCATGATCATATAAATACTGATGAGAACTGCCAGAAGTAAAAAGGTGGTTTGCAGGGTATCTGTCCACACAATAGTCTTTATCCCTCCTCTAAAAGTGTAAAGCCATATAAGGGTGATCGTGACAAAGACCGTAACATAAAAAGGAATACCAAAGGCGTCAAAAAAGGCAATTTGGAGCACCAGTGCTGCCAGGAATAATCTAAATGAAGCGCCAATTGTTTGGGAGATCAAAAAGAAGCCAGAGCCTGTGAGATAGGAGTTTTGTCCAAACCTGTCCTGTAAATACTGATAAATGGAAACCAGCCGAAGCCTATAAAAAAGCGGAATTAAAACAAGAGCAATGATGGCATAGCCCACCATATTTCCCATTACAAATTGCAGGTATGTCCATCCAGAATTTCCAACTTCCCCGGGAACCGAAATAAAAGTAACCCCAGATAAAGATGCTCCTACCATTCCAAAAGCTACAAGGAACCATGGGGATTGCCTATTGGCGGTAAAGAAGGTAGAATTATCGGCTTTTTGAGAGGTGAAATGACTAATTGCCATCAACAGCAGGAAGTATCCCAAAATGATACCAAAGACCAGGAGGGGTGTCATAGGTTTGAATTAATGTTTATAAATTACAATTTCTTGTTTAGGAGAATTTCCTGAAAAGCACTTTCATTGCCTGTGCGATCAATAGTAGTTACGGCAACAGCCTCTAAAAAGACCTTTTCTCCATTCTTCCTTTCAACATACTGGCTAAATTTAGTTTCATTAGTATTGCGGTCAAAAATCTTGTAGCTCCAGGTATCTCCATACTTAAAATAAACAACATACTTAAAACCATCTTCAGCATTGACGGGAGGTACCCAGGTAATTTTAATTGACTGGCCTTCAGTAACTGGTACAACAACAGGACTTTCGGGTGCTGTATTGTCTAACCACGGGCTGGCAGGAACCAGTGCCGGCTTTTTATATGGCCCTTCAGAAATGCTTTTTAGAAGCTCCGGATGTTTTACAAGAGGACCAATGCTCCAGTGCACTACTCCCGGATTTTTGGGCATCATTCCCCGGGTGATCATGATCTGATTGATAGTTTCATCAATATTTTTCTCATCTCCTCCAAGACCTACATTAATGCCAGGCCACAGGTGACGTTCTTCAAAGTTTTGGCTACCCCACCATCCCAGGAGAACAGGAAAACTTTGGCCTTCGGTATTTATCTTCCAGTACAACTGAGGCGTGTAGTAATCTACCCAGCCTTTATTAAGCCATAGTTTTGCGTCGGCATAAAGCTCATCGTATTGATCATAGCCTGTTACAGATTTTGGGTATCCGGGTCTCCAGATGCCGAAGGGGCTCAATCCGAATTTTACGGCCGGTTTTTCAGCTTTTATTTTTTTATAAAGGTTTTCTATAAAATCGTTTACGTGATATCTTCTCCAGTCTCCTCTTGTCAATTTTCCACCTGTATTTTGATAGGCTGTCCAACTCTTGTCATCGGGAAAATCTTCTCCGTTATTATATGAATCATACGGATAGAAATAATCATCAAAATGGATTCCGTCGAGATCATATCTCTTGATAAGATCCATTACAACGGCTGTTGAACGTTGTTTGGTTCCTTCTTGTGCAGGATCCATCCACCACATTCCGTTCTTAAGCTTTACCACAAGCTCAGGATTAGTTTTTACTACTGACTCTTCACTGATCTCTTTGGAAGAATGATGTGCACGATAAGGGTTAAGCCATGCGTGTAATTCCAGCCCGCGATCATGAGCGGCCTCTATCCAAAAATGAAGCGGATCATAAAAAGGTTCAGGTGCCTGTCCCTGCTTTCCTGTAAGGTAATAAGACCAGGGTTCTAATTCACTCTCGTAAAGAGCATCTGCCTGCGGGCGAACCTGAAAGATCACCGCGTTAAAATTGTTCTTTTTAAGCATGTCAAGCAAGGCAATAGCTTCCCTTTGCTGCTCTGTAACACTCAACCCAGGTTTGCTGGGCCAGTTAATATTGGCCACAGTGGCCACCCAGGCAGCACGGAATTCCCTATCGGCCTGTGGATGATTGACAGGTTCTTCAATAATCTCTTCAACAACTGCAACGGTGTCTTTTACCGGAAGTGGTGTAGGAATTTCTTGTGGTTCAGCAGGTGCTTCGGGCCTTTCAGGTTGGGGTACTTGTGCTACTTCCGAAGGTTCTTTGGGAGTAGGTGTTGTAGATTTTTGGGTTTTACAAGCCTGCAACAACAAAAGTATGCTGCAAAAAAGAATAAAAGAGGTTTTAATTCGTGTCATGATTGAGGTGTAAGGGATAAGATAGACTACGCAAAAAAATATAAAAAATTGCCCCCCAGGTTTTCACCAAAGGGGGCTAATTTATCTGAAATACCAGGATGGTTAATTAACTACCAGCCAGGGTTTTGTTCCAGTTCAACCCCTTGATCTGCATAAAGCTTAATTTGATCTAACGGTAAAGGTCTTAGGTACACTCTTGGATCATCAAAAGGTCTTTGAACCTCTGGTGAAGATGCAGGCACAATATAGCCTTTGGTTGCACTCGCAGGTAACCTGTTACCTTCAACATCGGCTAAATGAATTGCAGAAAGATCTGCATCAGGATTCTGGGCCTGAAGCACCTCTTTATCAATCCATGCACCCATGTTGATAGGGTAATTCTCTATAGTATCTACATAGTTGTATTTACCCCAACGTCTAAGGTCATCATTTCTAAAGCCTTCCATCATGAGCTCTACTCTTCGCTCTCTACGAATTTCCCATATAATAGCAGGGACACTTGGATCCCTATCGGGATCGTCGTAGGTTTGACCATTCACTGCGGGCATATCACCAGCGAGTTGTAAAGCAGGTAGATCAACTTCTGGCCTGGCACGTAGTACATTGATCGACTTATCAAGATCGGCCTGAGTAAGTGCAGGTCCTCCAAGAGTGGCTAATTCGGCTGCAGCTTCAGCATAATTGATCAAAACTTCTCCATAACGAATGATGGGAGCATCGGTTGGGTTAAGGTTGGAACTGCCTACAGGATCTTCGGCAATCTCTTCATTGAGAAATTTATGTACTGCCACACCAGATGTTGAATACCTGGAACTGGTTTGATTTACTCTTAGTTCATAAGGAACAAAAGTTTCAGACATTCTTCCGTCCCTGTTTGCGAATAACTCATCTACCCCATGATCTCCTTCATAAAGCGGAGAGAGTTCTACCGGAAGCCCATCTTCAGCTAAATAAGTATCGAGAGCATCCTTGGAAGGCCCGGTTTGAGGCTCTTTATTGTTATAACTATTAAGAGCATGAGTAAGTATTCCCTCTTCATATTCCCTGTATAGGATCACTTCTGGATTACCGGAAAGATCGAGAGAATTGAAAACAGATCTATAATCTCCCAGAGAGAATTTCCCGCTTTGAATAACTTCATTCGCAGCCCATTTTGCAGCTTCTAAATATTCTGCAGCTCTTTCGGTATCACCGTTATTGTATTTTTGCCACGTTCCTTCAAAAAGGAATATTCTGGACATAAAAGCTAAAACAACGTTTCGATTGACCATTTGGCCTTCATTCTTCACATCTTCTCTTACGTTTTCTGCAGCATATCTAAAATCTTCCAGAACTTTATCCATAACGAAACCACGAGAGTCACGAGGACGGTAAAGGTTTTCAACATCATTTTCGGCGATCTCTTCTTCGTACCATGGCACATCACCAAAACGACTAACAAGATCATGGTATTCAAGTGCTCTAAAGAAACGACCTATCCCTGTCCAGTGAGCGTTGGCTTCTTCATCCATATCGGCTAATTGAAGCCTGTCGATAAATATGTTTGCCTTACGCACCCATCCAAAATCCCATCCTCCACCTGAAGCAGGTGCAACTCTGGTAAATTGTGCGGGTGCCGCAGGGGCAAAATCATCGTTTAAAACTTCTCCTGAAAAGTAATCTCCCCAGGTGTAGCCAGAGCCATACCCTACAAAATACGCAGGGTAAAAGCCATAAGCAAAAGTCTCTACATTTTCTTCTGAAGTCCAGTAGCCGGGATCTTCAAACTGGTTTGTGGGCGGCACATCCAGAAAATCTTTTTCACAGCCTATAATTCCAAGGGCCAGAAAAAGCATTAAATATAATTTCGTAGTCTTCATACTTCTTTTAATTTTTTATTATATGGACGCTTGAATTCCAAAAGAAAGGTTTCTACGGAAGGGGTACACCCGTCCAAAAGTATTTGGATCATTAAGACCAGCACTTGTGTAATCTACTTCCGGATCTAATGGCATGTCTAAATTATCCCATTCAAAGAGGTTTTCTCCACTAAAATAAACCCTGAATTTATTCATGCCTAAACTCTCTGTAATATTGCCCGGAAGCGAATATCCTACAGTAAGGTTCTTCATTCTAAGATATGACATATCCTGAAGGTAACGACTTTGAGGCATAAAGTTCCTTATTGTATTTGACTGAGACTGGTCTGTTGGCTTTGGATAGAATGCATTGGTATTCTCAGGGGTCCAATAATCCAATTGGTGTGCATACCAACCTTCGTTGTAACGGTAACCAGGAATTACAACAGGCCCGTTTGCCCACATTTCTCTTTTTCCAACTCCCTGCATAAATACGCTAAGATCAAACCCTTTCCAATCTGCAGCAATTCTGAAACCATACTGCCAGCGAGGAGTAGAATTCCCAATAACTTTCATGTCTCCCGAATCACCCACAGTTTCAGTTCCATAGTTAATCACACCATCCCCATTAAGGTCACGGTATTTTACGTCACCTGGGCCATACTGGAACCAGCTATTCTCGTAAAGTTCCTGTGAAGGGATTCCTGCTACAGGAGTACCATCGGCATTAAAGTCGCTTTCCTGGTATAATCTATCAGTTTCATATCCCCATATTTCTCCAAGCATCTTTCCTTCATAATTGTTATAAATTCTCATGGTCGAATTGGCAAACTTAGTGATCTCTTCCTCGTAATCTGTCAAAGTTGCTGTCGCACTAATATTCAAGCCATTATCAAAGGAATGTTTAAAGTCGGCTGCAATTTCAAAACCGGTAGTTGTTAACTCTCCATAGTTCCTTTTTGGAGCTCCTGTTCCAAAAGAATTTGGAAGGGTAACACCAGCACTGTGCATATCGCTAACCACTCTTTCATACCAGTCAAAACTTAACCCTAGCCTGTTCTGGAAAAATCTTGCATCAACTCCAAGATCAAGGGTTGTCACAGTTTCCCAGGTTAAACTGGCAGGTTGCGCAGGAGGTGTCCCTACAGTAACACGATCGGCACCATCAATAACCCATCCTGAATTGGAAGGATTCATTATTCGGTAAATACTACCAAGTGATGCATTAGGATTCCCCAAAGATCCCCATGAACCTCTCAATTTCAGGAAAGACAGGTATGGCTTACTAAAGTCCATATAATCTTCTTCAGAAAGTACGTAACCTGCCGAGAAAGATGGGAAGAATGCCCATTTTTTATCTGCTGACAAAAGAGAAGCTCCATCATAACGTCCATTCACTTCCAGTAACAATTTATCCTGGAAAGAATAGTTGATTCTTCCGAAGAAACCAAGATTTTTCCATTTGTTCCTGTCTCCATTAACAAATTGATCACCAGTCGCCAAATCTAATTCCCCCTTGTCTGGGTCAATTAAATTTCTCCTTTGGGAAGAATGGTACCAGTACTCGTACTCTTCGTAGTCTCCCCCTGCAATTATCTTAATATCATGATCTTCTCCCAGTAACTTATTGTATGTGGCAAAAGCTTTTGCTGTATTTCGGTTACTCCAGTCAGAGGCATATTCTACCCTGTTATATGACGCACTACTATACGGTTCATATACAAGGTTTGAGCCTGTAGACCAGAAATTATAAGCTGAAAGTACACCACCAACCCTGTGTTCATGGCCTTCGTTACGGTCATGGGTATAATCAAAATCAATAGAAAGATCATCAATAGGAGTCAATGTTCCTCCCAGTGTTATCCTTGTCATGTTATCTGTATACTCATTCATATTTGCCTGCTCTACTTCAGAAATGTGATTTCTGAACGGATGACCTTCATAAGTACCATAAGGATATACAGCCGGCCACCTGGTAACATAGTACCACGGATCGTATGTGGCACTTGAAAAGTAGAAAGGCTGTGTGGTTGAAGAGCTATTATATTGAATGTTTGCCCGTGTAGAGAACCAATCGGTAATAGAAGAGTTAACACTAAGATTAACGTTATATCTCTGGTATTCATCGGGGTTTGTTTTTAATACCCCCACCTGGTCAAGGTATCCAAGACCAAGATAATAGTTTGTGTTCTCACTACCACCTGAAACAGATAGGTCATGCTTTTGTTGAGGAGTCCATTCCTTTACAAAAAGATCCATTGCATCCCAGGAACGGTAGAAGAATAAACGGCCATCCCTAATTTCAAAATCGCGTCCAAGCACCATTTCAGGGCCCAGATCCTGACCACCATATTGTTGTTCCCACTCTCGCATTTTTTGTACTGCAAGGTCGTCAAAGTACATACCAACAGTACCAAAAGAAGGAAGGTCTGGAATTCTTCTTCTCACAGCTGCAAGAGCCATTTCGGCCCCATCGGCTGCCGGTGCGATCTCAGGCATGGTAGTAGGAGTTTGCCAGCTGAAGTTATTAGAATAAGAAACTGTAGGAGCAGTATTTCTTTGTCCTTTCTTGGTGGTGATAAGAATTACCCCCCATGTACCACGGGCACCATATATAGAAGTTGAAGCTGCATCCTTAAGTACAGAGATATTCTCAATATCCTGCGGGTTGATCATTTGAAGGTTTGGCACCTCCACGTTATCAACAAGAATAAGAGGCTCAGCTCCCCCATCAGTCCCAAGGGTTCCCACATTACCACGGAGTTTGATCATTGGATTATCCCCAATTTGCCCACTTGGTGCACTAATTGTGAGACCAGGAGTGGTTCCCTGTAAACCACGGGCCACATCGGTAATAGGCCTTGCTTCAAGGACTTCGGTGTCTACTGTAGATACAGCCCCTGTAAGGTTTGCTCTTTTTTGAACACCGTATCCAACAACAACAACCTCCTGCAGGTCCTGCACATCGCTGGTCATTGTTACCTGAACAATATTTCTTCCTTTTACCGGAATTTCCTGGGTTTGGAATCCTACATAAGAAAAAACTAACACGGGATTATTCCCGGTTACATTCAGAGAGTATTCACCATCAAAGTTGGTAGTTGTACCCACTGTAGTCCCTTTTTGATAAACCGATGCTCCCGGAATTGGCATCCCAGATTCATCGAGTACTTGTCCTGAAACCTCTATTTCCTGCGAAAACGATTTCGTCAAAACGCCTAAAATAAAAAAGACAAGAAGCAGATGTAATTTTCTTCTCATAATTTAGTTTGAATTAAATAATCATTAGTTGATCTTATAAAAAAAGATGCAGCAATATAAACTAAAATATACTATAATAAAAACCTTTGTTAAAATAAATAAGTTATCCTGAACATACTTAACTAAAAATTTTATATAAGTTTAGCATAAGTGTATCTTAATCAGTTTTCTGAGTCAAAATTTCTTAAAACTTTTCGGACGCTTTTATATTTCTCAAGAAGTCTTTTTGCTTCCTCTTCTTCCACCTTCAGCTCCTCCATGATCATCTTAACACCACGGTTAACAAGTTTTTTGTTAGACAACTGCATGTCAACCATCTTATTCCCTTTTACTCTCCCCATTTTGATGAGGCTGCTGGTAGAAATCATGTTGAGCACTAATTTTTGAGCGGTACCTGCTTTCATCCTGGTACTGCCGGTCACAAACTCGGGCCCTACCACTACTTCAACAGGAAATTCTACTGCTGCAGCTAAAGGACTGCTATCATTGCAGGTAATACACCCCGTTGCAATTCCTTCTTCCCTGGCTCTTTTTACACCGCCAATCACATAAGGTGTAGTTCCCGAAGCCGCAATACCTACAAGCACATCCTTTTTACTTATATGAAATTTCTCCAGGTCTTTCCAGGCCTGTTCCAAATCATCTTCTGCATTTTCAACAGCATGTCTCAGAGCATGGTCGCCCCCTGCTATTAATCCTATCACCCAATCTTCAGAAACACCAAAGGTTGGTGGACATTCAGAAGCATCCAGCACCCCCAATCTTCCGCTGGTTCCGGCTCCAATATAGAACAACCTGCCACCTTCCTGCATGCGGGTCACAATGACATCTACCAACTTTTCAATAGCAGGTAATTGTTTTTCAATTGCCAGAGGTACAGATTTGTCTTCGTTATTAATATTGGTGAGTAATTCTTGCGTACTCATTTTCTCAAGATGATCATAATTTGATGACCTCTCGGTTGTTGGTTTATTCTCCATTGCTGTATATATTCTGAAACTTATTTGATATTTGAAAAGACTCCCGGAATGGCTTTTTCGACACCCCAGTTTACGCCAGGTGTTCTGTGAAAATTAATATCGAGGGCTCTTAATCTATCGCCGTGCTTTCCAAGTCGTGTAGTAAATTCCTGATATTCTCTTTTATCTCCGCTAGTCCAGCCTACTTCTGCCGCTGCAATAGCGCGGGGCCAGAACCTATTGTCCATCATTTCGTCGCTGAGCACAAACTCACTCCAAACAGCTGCCTCAACTCCAATCACATTTTCATGGTCTTTTATAAAACTGTAAGTATCTTCAAGGCTAACCCCATCTTTTTTACACCAGTTATTGGTATTTTCCTGCCCTGTGACATTTGCATGATCAAGATAAAGCTGTGTACATAGGGAGTGGATTACTTTAATATCTTTCACTACACTCTCAACTTTTCCATGCCACCTCTGGCTAATAAGATTTGAACTCACCTCAGCTTTAGTAACTTCTTCCCAGCCAATAGTGGTTTTACCAAAAGACTGCACGATAGAATCTGCCTTTACAACAAACTCTTTATATCTAGGGTCTTCAATCTCATCTCCTCCAATATGCAGCCATGGCCCCTTGGTGATTTCGGCCATTTCTTCAACCACATCGGCCACAAACTTGTAGATCTCTGGGTTCTCAAGACAGAACTTGCTCCAGCCAACATTGTAATCTTCAAAAATCGCTGGCGGAATTGCCCTTTTTGGAGTTAAGTTGGAATATTCATCACAGTTTAATTCGGGGTAGGCCAGTAAAGCAGCATATATATGGCCCGGCATATCTATTTCAGGAATTATAGTGATATTTCTTGCAAGAGCATAATCCTGCAGTTCTTTGTATTCCTCTTGAGTCAAAAACCCTGATCTTCCCCTTCGTACTGAGCTATTCCCACCTACCTCGGTAAGTTTGGGCCAGCCCTTAATCTCTATTCTCCAGCCCTGATCATCGGTAAGGTGCAGGTGGAGGCGATTCATCTTATACAGCGCCATTCTGTCAACGTGCCGCTTTAAATAATCCAGATCAAAGAAACTACGGGCCACATCTACCATGGTACCTCTCCATCCAAATTCTGGCTTATCTTCAATAGAAGTATGCCTAAGCACTACCTGATCTTCTAAACTTTGGCTTTCGATCTCTGCGGGAAACATTTGGCGCAGCGTCTGAATTCCGTAGAAAAGTCCGGCTTTTGAAGCAGCCTTCAGCAGAACGCCTTCTTCGGAAATCATCAATTGATAACCTTCTTCTCCTAAAGAAGAATTTAAGGAACTATCCTGTTCAATTTTCCAGTTTCCGCAGTTATCGGAAGCACTGGTAGAAACTGATAAGCCTGCTTTTTGAAGCAGAGTCTCAAGCCATTGAGAAGCCTCCTTTCCTTCTCCGGAATAGCAAATGGTATTTTGTTCAGGAATCACATAGGCTTTATCTTCCCAGCTCACCTGTGCAGGCAACGGGATTAAGGCAGGTATTTCGGGAATTACAGTAGCCTGTGGTGCATTTACAGTTTCTGTTCCTCCACAAGAACTAAGTACGGCGGCAAAAAGTAAGAAACCAAGGCCTCTAAAAAGGTATTTCATAATGACATTTTTGTAGGGTTATAAATTTCGACCGGGTTTTTTATTCCTCGTACCGATCCTCATTCTTAATTTTATCCATTTCGAGCAAGAGATCTGCCACCTGACGGGTTACGGCATCAAAAAACCGCTTCCCTTTTTCTTCGGAAGCTTTCCTGGGATCTCCAATACCAGTATCTGCCGACACCATGTGCCACTTTCTTTCACTCCAGGCCCAGCCCTCTTTGATGGCGGTTAACCTTGAATGTTTTTCTTCTCCATTTCCGGCTTCTTCTAAGGGCAGCACGAGTTCGGGTCTTAGGTGCAACATTAAGCTGGTCTCCATTTCATCGGCGTGGTCTCCGGCTTCTTCAAAGAACTCCTTCCGGTCTACCGTCTGAAAAAAACTTGTAGTCACAAGTAGCATTTTTGGATACTTTGCTCCTACCTCTCTCAAAAGGGCTTTAAAATTATTTCCGCCGTGACCGTTTAATAATAGTAGCTTCTTAACTCCACTTCTGTCAAGAACCTCTACAAGATCATTAAGAATGGCCAGCTGGGTGGAGGGGTATAAGTTCATACAAAGGTCAACTTCTGTCTGCCCGGTATTCACCCCAAACGGAATATTTGGCAATACGAGCACCTTCCCTCCTGCTTCCCATGCTTTTTTAGCAGCCTCGGCAGCAATTGCTTCTATCTGATAATTATCTGTAGCATAAGGCAGGTGAAAATTGTGAGCTTCGGTAGCGCCCCAGGTGAGCACAGCTACTTCAGTTTTTTGCTCTTTTACAGTTTTCCAGTTAGATTCTGCCAGTATGTAGGGTCTCATGCCTTTCTAATTTTGTGTCCTGCAACGGCATAGTAAAGAATAAACAAGTAAAGCGGTACAGCTATCCAGTAAGCCGATTGTTTATCTATAGCTTCAGCCAAACCACCATAAGCAAGGGGAATGACAGCACCTCCCGCAATTCCCATAACGAGTAGCGAGGAAACTGCTTTTGTAAGTTTCCCTACATCTGCCAGTGCAAGAGGCCAAATTGCCGGCCACATTAAAGAATTTGCCAGACCTAGAAGAGCGATAAATGCTACAGATATAAAGCCAGAAGTGGAAATTGCGCCCACAGTGAACACTACTCCAAGAATAGCACAAACTTTCAATGCATTTTCCTGTTTTATATACTTCGGAATAGCCACGATCCCTAAAAGATAACCAATAATCATGGCAGCCATAGTACCGGTGGTAAAGCCTTTAGCTGTTTCAAAATCGAACCCCTGAAAGATTCCGTAGTCAATGATAGTATCAACAGCGATAACTTCAACACCTACATATATAAAAAGCGTAATCACACCCAGAATAGCGTGCGGGTAATCGGTGATTTTTTTAGAAGTTTTCTGAAGAGCGGTAGCATCGTCTTCATCTTCGGCCTCAACTTCAGGAAGACTTGATTTATAAACCCAAAATGCCAAAGCGAGCAACACGATGATAATTCCAATATAAGGAGGAATTACACGAAGTGCCATTTCATCTAAAGCAGCTTCATCTGTAGTTCCTACAAGAACTTCAGCTTTATCTAACTGCAGGAAAACCCCTATCAAAATTGGCGCGATGGCACCTGCAAGCTTGTTACAGATTCCCATGATACTAATTCTTTTTGCAGCACTCTCTGCCGGCCCAACAATAGTTACATAAGGGTTTACTGCAGTTTGAAGAATTGCGAGTCCTCCACCCATAACGAACAAGCCCAGCAAAAAGATCAGGTAAGTGCGGCTCAATGCCGCCGGAATGAACAACACAGCTCCAAGGGCCATTACCCCCAAAGCCACCGACATTCCTTTTTTGAAGCCGAAATGATTAAGTGTCCTGGTAGAGATAGGTGCCATGACCACATAAGCGATATAAAAAGCAAAGGTTACAAAGTAAGCCTGAAAGGTGGTGAGTTCACAAGCAATCTTGAGATATGGTATCAAAAGAGCATTTAACCAGGTAACAAATCCAAAAATGAAGAAAAGTGCCCCAATAATGATTATTGAACGGGTGGCGCCAGAATCGCTAGCAGCTGCCGAGTTTTTGTTTTGAGTAGTTTTAGCCATAGGGAATTAAATTAGTAGTCAACAGTTTTAGGTGCTTCAGCCAAAATTAATGCTGCAGCCCCCAAAAGGGCAATATTTAAAGTGTTTGAAGGTTTAACAAGCAGTTGTTCCCTCACCTTCTTAAAAGGGAAACTGTCTATTGTGGTTTGAAGCCCGGCTTCAAAAAATGGAAAAGCTTTACTTATAGATCCTCCCAGTAATACAGCTTGTGGCGAAAGAACATTTAAAATGAGCTTTATAGCATTACCAAGATGTATCCCAAATTCTTCAAAAAGCAACAGGGCATCTTTATCTCCCGCCTGCGCCTTTTTAAAAACTTCGTTTCCGGAAACGCCATGTGCTTTAAAAAATTTCCCGCTACAATAATCTTCCACTGTACCGTCGAGATAAGAAATACCACCTATTTCCCCTGCACTTGAATATGCTCCGGAATACAATTGGTCGTGTATGATAATTCCGCACCCAAATCCTGACCCCAATGTGACGCCAACCATATTTTTAAAGGGTTTCCCCTCGCCAAACATCTTTTCACCCAGGGCGAAAACGTTTGCATCATTGGTCACACGAACGGGTTTGTTGAAACGTCGCTCTAAAAAGTCTTTTAGGTGCACTTCCTTAAAAGAAGGGATATTCAACAGATCGAAAAGAATGCCGTTCTGCTCATCAACCAACCCCGGCACTCCAATACCTATTCCGTAGAAATCATTCCCGGCAACCTCTAGGATTCCGGCGGAAAGTTCATCTAAAATTTGCTGTTTTGAAGCCGTCGAAGAGGTTGGGAAATCGGCTTCCTTAATTACCTGTGCATTTTGAACGACTCCAATCCTGGTTTTAGTCGCTCCTATATCTATACCTATTGTCCTGTAATTCATAGGAAATTATTACCGGCTATAGCCGCAATGAATTCTCCCCACCAACATTCAACAAGGAAATTCCCTTGAATTATGAGGGGAAGCTCTACAAAGAAGCCTTTTATTTTTAAAATATGCAAATACTTTTATAAATTTTTTATAAAAGTTATGCACAGAAAATCTAATTCAAAAATGCCATTTTTGACACCCAGGGTTAGCAGATAATTTTTCTTTACAGCCTTTTAAAAAAACTATATTTGTATCTTTTAAACAGAAAGGTTCTCTGCGAAGGAAAACTTTGTTGAAATTGATTTATGAAGAACATTCGGAATTTTTGCATTATAGCCCATATTGACCACGGAAAAAGCACGCTGGCCGATCGCTTATTGGATTCCACAGGATCTGTTACCGACAGGGAGAAGCAGGAGCAGCTGCTAGACAGTATGGATTTGGAGAGAGAAAGAGGAATAACCATTAAGAGCCATGCGATTCAAATGGATTACACCTATAAGGGCGAGCAGTATATTCTCAACCTTATTGACACTCCCGGCCACGTAGATTTCTCTTATGAAGTTTCACGCTCTATTGCTGCCTGTGAAGGAGCTTTACTGGTAGTTGACGCAGCACAGAGCATACAGGCACAAACAATTTCAAACCTGTACCTCGCACTTGAAAATGACCTGGAGATTATCCCTGTGTTGAACAAGGTAGACCTGCCAAGTGCAAATCCTGAAGAAGTAACCGATGATATTGTAGATCTTTTAGGGTGCGACCCATCTGATATTATTCCTGCCAGTGCAAAGACCGGCCTGGGAATTACAGAAATTCTTGCTGCGATCATTGAACGTATTCCGCCACCTTCCGGAAAGGTAGATGCCCCTTTGAGAGCTTTGATATTTGATTCGGTTTATAACCCTTTCCGCGGTGTTGAAACTTATTTCCGTGTAATTAACGGTTCTATTAAAAAGGGACAGAACATCAAGTTTGTCGCCACCAATAAAGATTATTTTGCCGATGAAGTAGGTACTTTAAGGCTGAAACAGTTTCCAAGACAGGAGATTAAGACCGGAGATGTAGGTTACCTCATCACCGGGATAAAAGAAGCTAAAGAAGTAAAGGTAGGAGACACCATCACCGATGCAAAAAACCCTACCACTGAAGCAGTACCGGGATTTGAAGACGTTAAACCTATGGTTTTTGCCGGAATATACCCTGTAGATACCGAAGATTATGAAGATCTGCGCGCTTCTATGGAAAAACTTCAGCTTAACGATGCTTCCCTGGTTTTCACGCCCGAAAGTTCTGCGGCACTGGGATTTGGTTTCCGATGCGGTTTCCTCGGAATGCTTCACCTGGAGATCATTCAGGAGCGTTTAGAGCGGGAATTCGATATGACTGTGATTACCACAGTTCCAAACGTTTCCTACCACGCATATACGCATAAGAACAGAGACCAGGTGATCCTGGTGAACAACCCATCCGATCTTCCCGAACCTTCAAGTCTGGACAGGGTGGAAGAGCCTTTTATTAAAGCCACCATCATTACAAAAGCCGATTTTGTAGGGCCGGTGATGTCTTTATGTATTGAGAAGCGCGGCCAAATTACCAATCAAACCTATTTGACAACAGACCGTGTAGAGCTATCTTTTGATATGCCCCTGGCCGAAATTGTATTTGACTTCTATGACAGGTTAAAAACAGTTTCTAAAGGTTATGCTTCTTTTGACTATTCTCCAATAGGCATGAGAGCTTCCAAGCTTGTGAAGGTTGATGTATTACTCAACGGCAATGTAGTTGATGCCCTTTCGGCTCTCCTGCACGTTGATAATGCTTATGATATTGGAAAGAAAATGTGTGAAAAGCTGAAGGAATTAATTCCAAGACAACAGTTTGATATTCCTATTCAGGCAGCTATTGGTGCCAAGATCATTGCCCGGGAAACTGTAAAAGCACTTAGAAAAGACGTTACCGCGAAATGTTATGGTGGAGATATTTCCCGAAAAAGGAAACTTCTTGAAAAGCAGAAAAAAGGTAAGAAAAGAATGCGCCAGGTTGGAAACGTAGAAATTCCTCAGGAAGCTTTTATGGCAGTACTTAAGTTGAATGATTAGAATCATTTAACTTAAGTTAGTAGACTCTAGTTGGTAGACGGTAGTAAAATTGGTAAAGAAATATTACTAATAATACAACTGCCTATTATTTTAATCTTCTTTATGAGTCTTTTAAAGTTGTAAGTTGTTAATTCTATGATCCTTAGATGCCTTTAATTAACAACTTATGCTATTCAAATTTGAAGACTTAAAAGTTTACCAGAAATCCCTGGTTTTCATTGACGGTGTCTATAAAATAACTCTTCAGTTCCCTCCAGAGGAGCTCTTTGGGTTAACCTCCCAATTCAGAAGAGCTTCAACTTCTATAGCTTTAAACATTGCTGAAGGTTCTGGCAGTACAGATAAAGATTTTAATAAATATCTTCGTACAACTTTTAACTCCTTGAAAGAGTGTGTAGTTTGCTCTACTCTTGCCTTTAGGCTGAAATTTATCAATAAAGAAGTTTATGATAACCTCAGAAAAGAGCTGGCAGAGATTTCAAAAATGATTGCTGGGCTTAGGAAATATCTCAACCAGAACAACCCAGAATATTGATACGAGCCTGTAATATTTGAGCCCGGACACAAATTTTATAAATTTGTAGATCTCTAATCCAAAACGGTAAAAATTTTCTACAGACTACAGACTACCGTCTAACGACTAAAGACTAATTGAATGGCCGGACATAGCAAATGGGCGAATATCAAACACCGCAAAGGAGCCCAGGATAAAAAACGAGCAAAACAATTCACTCGTGCGATCAAGGAAATCAGCGTAGCTGTTAAAGAGGGTGGAGGCCCCGACCCTGAAGCCAATCCCGCACTTCGTAATGCCATTTCTAATGCCAAGGGAGTCAATATGCCTAAAGACACTATTGAGCGTGCTATAAAGAAGGCAAGTGGGGCAGAGGCCGACAATTTTGAACTTGTAACCTTTGAAGGCTATGGCCCGCATGGGATCGCATTTTTTATTGAATGTACTACAGACAATACAAATCGCACTGTGGCTTCGGTCAGGTCGATCTTTTCTAAAAATGGAGGCAGCCTTGGCACCAACGGTTCCCTGGAGTTCCTTTTTGACAGGAAAGGTGTCTTCAGCATTGACCGTAAGTCTGTAACCTCAAGCATGGAAGAATTCGAACTGTCACTCATAGAGGGAGGAGCCACCACGATAGAAAAAGAAGAGGATCTAGTATATGTATATACAGATTTTACTGATTTTGGCGCCATGAATGCCAAACTGGAAGAGTTAGGCGTGGAGCCAAAAAATGCAGGGCTCCAACGCATACCCCTAAATACCGTAGAACTACCGATCCAGGAAGCTACTAAAATTATTGAACTTACTGAAAAATTTGAAGAAGATGACGACGTGCAGGACGTTTACCACAACCTCGAATTAACCGATGAGCTTCTGGAGGAGATCAATAGAGGTTAGTGGACTTACCTGCATTTTCTTTTATCAACATAAAAAACCGTTACGTTTCACTTATCAAGAAAACTATCCACAGCTTCTTCTAGCTATAAAAAGCTTATCTGATTTTTAGGTTGTATGAATTTTAGTTCTCATCTAATGATTTAACTTTAAACAACTACAAATAAGTTTTGCTTTTAAGTTCTGTATTTTCTGAATTCTTGTATTTGAGATAAGTAAATCCGGGATGTATACAGAAAGAACCAACTTCCCCTTTTTTATTAAGGGCAATAAATGCTACCTGGAAATTCTTATAATCAGGATTCTTTTTGATTATTCTATCCATAGCAATCTCACAAGCTTCCTGAGGACTTTTCCCTGAACGCATAAGTTCAACTATGAGAAAGGTACTTACATTCTTAAGGATCTCTTCTCCAAGGCCTGTGGCCACTGCTCCTCCTACTTCATTATCAATAAAAAGACCTGAACCAATAATGGGCGAATCTCCCACCCTACCTCTCATTTTATAAGCCAGGCCAGAAGTAGTACAGGCTCCTGCTATATCTCCCTTTTCATCAAGACAAAGCATCCCAATAGTATCATGATTCTCGATATTTATTATTGGTCTATACTCCTTTTCTTCAAGCCATTTTTTCCAATTAGCTTCTGATTCCGGTGTTAAAAGATTTACTGGTTCGAAACCCTGTTTTATAGCAAATTGATATGCTCCTTCACCAACCAGCATATTGTGTGGAGTCTCTTCCATAACTTTTCGTGCTACAGAGACAGGGTGTTCTATATTCTCAAGAAAACAAACACTTCCAAAATTTCCATTAGGAGCCATGATACAGGCATCAAGTGTCACGTTTCCATCCCTGTCTGGCGCTCCTCCCTTTCCAACAGTTTGATTTTTAATATTTGACTCCTCAACGCGTACTCCCTGTTCTACAGCATCAAGGGCAGATGCACCTTTGCTCAACAACTCTCCTGCAGTGCGATTAGCCTCGGCAAAATTCCAGGTGGTAACACTAATGGGTCCTGATGCTGTTTTATTTTCAAAAAGAGGCAGGTCCATAAATACATTTGCGTTGATTAATGGCAGACCAACACCGGCTGCACTAACTTTGGTTAGGAAATTTCTCCTTTTCATAATGTTCTCTTAAGTAAATATTTACTGATCATTTTATAGTAACAATCTTACTAATTTAATCTTAGTTTTAAGTATTTTATTCTTTCACGCTCATAGGTGTATATAATGTGAATATCCCCATTATTATCCTGTATTATAGCAGGGTAGCTATATTCTCCTTCACTCCTGTCTTCAAGTTTTAGAACAGGCTCCCAATCCTCTCCATTCAATGATATGGCCACAATAAGTTTATTACGCCCGTTATGCCAGTCTTTACCGCTCTTTAAGGGGTTGTATACCAATAAATGATGACCATTAGCTAAGGTGACAGCATCAACTCCTGAATTAGGATTTGCAATAGATGTTTTTTCCAGTTTTGTCCAGCTTTCTCCAAGATCTTTACTCAAACTCTCCATTAGAACATCCTGATCACTTCGGAAAAACGCTTTTAATACGCCATTATATTGAATAATAGCAGGCTGAATTGTTTTGAAATCAGAAATTGAATCTATGGGTACTTTTCGCCAGGTTTCACCGTCGTCTTCGGAAATTTCCACATGTGATTGCCAGATTTTACCATCTGTACTCTCCACACTGGAAGGGCTTATTATCCTGTTACCTATCTGTAAAGGTTTATTTCTAATAGGCCCCAGAATATTATCGGGGAGCCTCACCGGTTGTGACCACGTATTGCCGTTATCATGCGAAACTTTATACATGCCCCACCACTGTGAAGGGGAAGGCCCCACTTTGTAAAACAGAAACAATTTTTTGGATTTCGTTTTGAACAGAACAGGATTCCAAGTGGGGTAGCTGAGGGAATCATTCACTATCCCATCTGCTACTTTACGGGGTGATGACCATCCCAACCCCGATTTAACACTGGTGTAGATACTCACTTCTGGATGCCGTTCATATTCTCCCCCAAACCAGGCAGCAATAATTTCGCCATTTTCAAGCACTTCCATAGTTGAAGCATGGCATTGAGGAAATTCTGCTTTCTCAAAAATAAATCCTTCTTCTAAAACTGTAAGAGTACTATTTTCATTTTGAGCCCACATCCCGGTGCATATTATCAGAAAAAACAGCTTAAAGGTGAAAAAATTAATACTCATTATTTACAATAAATTTGAATCCTTCTAATTATTGGGCTAGCCCTTCAAGGCTTCCTACGATCAATCGGCCGTGGTAAGCCCTGGCTCCAATTAGTTCATGTAATTCTTGAACATTAGATTTAGTAATCTTCCCGGCCGGCATGATTTCAATTTCAGAAGAAATCTTAATCATTTCCCTAAGCACCTCCATACCTTCTAAAGCCGTAATTTCACCTCCTGAAGATAGTATTGTTGTGACACCATTAATATCTGCTAACTCCTTGCAAGCCTGCAAAGGATTGGGAGTATCATCTATAGCTTTATGTATAACTACCTTCAACGGTTGGGAATAGTCCGTAAGCTCCCTTAGTTTATCCAGATTCAAGGTGTTATCATTATTTAATATTCCAAAAACCACACCCTCTACCCCTACTAGCTTACAAAAAGCTATTGAAGCTTTCATCTCATCAATTTTCTGTACACTGTACACAAAGTTTCCGGCACGAGGCCGAATCATCACGTGGACCGGTATTTTTATGTGCTCTTTTATTTTTAAAATAAGATCATTCGAAGGTGTTAGACCATCCATTTCAAGATCTGTACATAATTCCAGTCTGTCTGCTCCCTGTTTTTCTGCGATGATCGCCTGCTGAAGATTTTCAACACATGCTTCTTTAATAAAACTCATTTTATCTTCGGTTTTAACAGACTTTAAGTTATTTAATTGAAAGAAAAAGCCAGTGCTGGTGTTACTTGTTCATAATCAGAAGGTAAATTCACGATAACCTCATTATTCTTTATTTGCCATTTTAGTACTTCTCCGGTCTCTAATAACGTAAGTTTACTACCCTTTTTTGGCAGGTTTCCTTTCCATGAAACCATCTTGGGGGCTTCTTTCTCCTTTTTCACCAAAACAATGGCATATTTTTTACCTTCTTTCTGGGTGAAATAAGTAGTACCGTCTTTGTAATAGCCAAGGGTTCGGGTACTATAAATAGCCTCCCCGCTCTTTTCCAGCCACTCCCCAATTTCCTCCAGAACAGCAACTGCGTCCAGAGGAAAAGTTCCATCAGATTCTGGACCAATTCCCAATAACATGTTACCACCTTTAGCGACAACTTCAACCAGGTTGTGGATAACCTCTTCTGATGTTTTAAAATTGTCATTAGGAACATATCCCCAATTATCTCCTAAAGGAAGACAGCTCTCCCATGGATCCTCCAGCTTTTCATCGGGAATCTTTCTTTCTGGAGTCTGATAATTCTCATATGGCCCGTGCACGGTTCTGTCAGCAAAAATAATTCCCGGCTGTGCCTCCCTTGCCATTGCAGCGATCTTGTCCATATCAATATCCTGGCTCCATTCTGGAATTGGTGCCCCCCAGGCCCTTACTTCATCATTAACTGTTTCTTTGGGTCTAACCCACCCTCCATCAAGCCACAAAACATCAATAGAACCATAATCGGTCATTAGCTCATTGAGCTGATTAAAAGTGAATTCTTTAAACTTGTTCCATCTCCAGGGATATCTATTGATATCATAATTATTATTTCTGTTTGGAGTGGCATATTTATCCCACCAATAATATTGCGAATGCCAGTCGGGCTTAGAGAAATAGGCTCCAATCATAAAATCTTTTTTTCTGAAGGCTTCAAAAATGTGCTTTGTTACGTTCGCTTTGGGATGATTCTTAAAAGGCCCGGCAGTTATTTTATAATCTGTTTGCTGAGTATCAAACATATTGAAGCCATCATGATGCTTGGTAGTAAAAACCAAATATTTCATTCCTGCAGACTCAGCCGCTTCAGCCCATTGATCTGGATCAAAATTCACTGGATTAAAGACTTTTTCCAAATTCCAGTACCACTTCTTGTAGTCGTTATAAGCGATTGTACTATCCCTTTCTATCCAGTCTTCAGAACAAATTGACCATGACTCAATGATACCTGGGACAGAGTATATTCCCCAGTGGATCAAAATTCCAAACTTTTGATCACGCCAATCTTCCAGTTTAGCCTTTACTAAAGGATCTACAGGGGCCTGATACTCTGAAGAACGCTGGTGCACATTATCTTTTTGTGCGTAGCCAGAATAGGATAATGATATACACACCAACCCTAAAATTATTTCTTTTATAGTTCTTTTATTCATGTTCTGAACAATTTTAATTCTCTAACTCTATTGATTTGGTAATCTCAAATTCCTCTTTTAAACGAATATCTTGAGAAGAAGAACCAATCATAATTTCAAAAGTCCCTGCTTCAACTATTCGCTCATTTTGAACATTAAGAAGGGCCAGATCATCAACCAATAATCTTAGCTTAACCGTTTTGCTTTCTCCCGGAGCAATAGAGATTTTTTTAAAATCCTTTAATTGTCGGGAAGGAGTAACCACACTACTCACCACATCATTGAGGTATAATTGAACCACCTCTTCCCCGGTCACTGCTCCAGTATTTTTCACCTGTAACTGCACGTCAACCACGGTTTGGAGCTTTTTTTCCTGAACATTCACACTCAACGCTGAATATTCAAAGCCAGCATAGCTAAGGCCATGACCAAACGGATAAAGTGGCTGAGCGTCTATTTCAACATAATCCTGATGCTGTGGAACAAGGTGATTGTAATAGACAGGTAATTGGCCTACAGATTTTGGAACTGATACTGGTAATTTACCAGAAGGGTTGTAATCTCCAAAAAGTACATCGGCTATGGCATTACCACCCTCCTGCCCGGGGTACCATGCTTCCAGGATAGCAGGGATATTTTCGGCGGGCCAGTTTAAAAGCAAAGGCCTGCCTTTTATGGTAACTAAAACAGTAGGGGTGCCCGTAGATTTTACAGCCTTGAGAAGTTCTAACTGTTTTCCCATTAACTGTAAGGTAGCTCTATCATAGCCTTCCCCACTTTCCATATCACTAATAATACCCTTATCATCCTCTACTACTGCAGCCCCTGTTTCTATGTACTTGGTTTTGAAATCACGTGCACTGGAGCCCCCCAGCACCACAATTGCAACATCAGATTTTTTTGCTGCTTCTACTGCGGCTTCAATATCAGTTTGTGTGGTGTCTCGAATTGCCGTTCCTTTTACATAAGTTACCTGCGCCCCGGGAAGTTTATTTTTGATACCCTCGAATACTGTCACAATATTATCCTCAGGTTGCGGCGCGGTATAATCTCCTAACTGGTTATATATATTATGCGCATTAGGACCTATTACGGCCACTTTTTTTACATTTTTGTTGAGTGGGAGAATATTGCTTTCATTCTTCAGTAAAACAAGGGATTGCTGCGCTACCTTTCTTGCCAGTGCTTTGTGCCTCTCGCTTCTAACATTTTCCTTGATATTTAAGGTATCCACAAAAGGATTTTCAAAAAGACCCATCCTGAACTTCAAAGCAAGAACCCGACTTACTGCCGCATCTAATACGGAAACTGAAACCTGATTATTCTTTACTGCCTCAATTAAAGCTGCATCAAACCCATTACCTCCCAGATCGGCATCTACCCCTGCATTAATAGCCATAGCTGCAGCATCTTGAGGAGATCCTGCTACCTGGTGACTTCCTCTTAATCCTTCTATGCTTCCCAGGTCTGAAACTACAAATCCATCAAATCCCCACTTTTCCTTTAAGGTTTGATCCAGAAGTTTATCGTGAGCTGTACTGGGTATGCCATCAATCGAGCTATATGCTGTCATTACAGAAAGTGCCCCGGCCTTAACAGCCTTTTCAAAAGGATATAGATAATTCTGAAGATCCCTTTCTCCAATGATTACTGCAGCGCCATTGTGGCCCCCTTCAGAAACACCATATGCCGCAAAATGCTTTAAAGTAGAAATGACGTTTTCACCACTAGAAATATCCTCTCCCTGAAAACCTTTTACCACCGCAATGCCAAGTTGTGCATTTAAATAAGGATCTTCCCCAAAGGTTTCTTCTACCCGAGACCACCTTGGTTCACGGGCCAAATCGAGAATAGGTCCGTACCCAATATGTGCTCCCTGTACCCGGGTTTCAAGTGCGATAGCAGAAGCCATTTCATAAAGCAAATCTGGATTCCAGGTACTCCCCTGCCCAATTGCCGAAGGAAATACGGTGGTTCCAATAGCCATGTGACCATGCATACATTCTTCTGCCAGAAAAACAGGGATCCCAAGGCGACTGTTCTCAATGACATACCTCTGCAATTCATTTGTAAGCCTGGCTGCAAGCAAAGGGTTTAATCCATTATCCAGGGTCTTTTTTGTCCAGGGGTCGGCTCGAAGTGTTCCCCAGAGTGAACCAATGTTTCGATCTTGTACCGCATCTTTAAATTCCTGGCTTACTTCTACCGTATGGTCATTAACTTTATGGTACATGTGCCATCCCAAAAGTGTGGATAACTGCCCTACTTTTTCTTCCAGGGTCATTCTCTTTAAAAGATCGTTTACCCTTTCATCAACACTCCTTGAAGGATCTTTATATATAGATTTTGTTTTTACCTGCTGTGCGTTTATGGCAGCCATTGGGGAAAAAATACATAAGCAAAAAACTATAATAGTTAAGTAGGAAAAAGAAAAATTCATTGGGAGTTCAATTTTATAAAAGGTAAATATTTTACTCTCTTAAAACCTGAGGTCTCTAAAATAGTAAATTCAAAGAAGGTTTTTTTCTGATAAAAATGAAAGGCGATGGTGGGTTACAAAGTATAATCTAAAAGAAAGGAATTGCAGAAGGCATTCTTCTACAATTCCTTTTAAAGTGATCAATTATTCTCTCCAATAGAAGTCCCCGCCTTCAATATTCCATGAATTATCAAAAAACCCACTATACTTAAGACCAGAAATGCCATTTTTCATCATTGTATCATCAAAGATCATCACATCTGGGAAAAAAGTGCCGTTCTCAAGATAGTCATTGGCATATGCACTTTTCATTCCTCTCTCACCTGTTGCAGTTATCACACCTACACTGGCTATATCACTATCTCTTCTTGGGAAAATGAAATAAGCACCCCATTGTTCCCCAGAAAAGGTTTTATCTCCAACCTGAAGCTTATTTTTTGTAACCTGAATGGGAGAGTCCTTTAAAAGCCTGTTCCAGGCAGCATTATTGCTTTTATTTCCATAAAGTATCACGTTCCTGTCGCTGTATTTATCAGTCCTAAAATCTACATCCCTTACTAATTCAACATTCCCGTTGGCCCTGTAGTAGAACTTTTCTGCATCAAATTTTGCCCTGTTGTAATACCATTCATTCTCTTCTTTTGAGCCTCTTGTCGCAAAAACGAAAACCATGTTATTTTTGAAAGCATCCTTGAATCCGCCGTACCGGTGTGGTCCTTTTTCTGCAGCTGAAGGTGTGGAAGCAACCTCCCAAACACCGCCATTCTTTCTAAAAAAGGCATTTTCTGTTGATGTTTTAATGGGGAGAATTTCATTGTCAATACTCATTGTGTCAAGTGAAGAGACACCCATCTCCTTAAAATTGAGTTTTAAAACTTCTACGTTCTCTGTCTCTAAAGACACCTTCCCGTCTTCTTTATCAAACTTAAAAGAGCTAATCTCAAAAGGCTTTTCCTGTTGATAAATAGTGACAAAATGAGAAGTTGCAGAAACGCCGGGAGAACCAGTAGAAAATTCAATTTCATCTATTTCTTCCGGAGATTTTATTTTTCGCGCCCTAAAGAAATCGAAAATAAGAGGCCAGTCTACACTATGATCTCCATACCAGTGGGTACCGTCCGGATATTCATAGTAAGCGAAGTCATTGTGGAATTTCCCTAAACGTTCACGCATTTCACGGGCGATAAAAGTAGGTACTACCGAATCTGCTTCCCCATGAAGCACATAAATTCCGAAGTGAAGATAATTGTTTTCAAGCTTCAGGGTTCTACTTGGGTTTCCGGCTCTTCTAACCATGGAATCCATTAACCGGTCAGATTCCTTTTCATATCCGGCAGATATACTTTTAAGGAATTCAGATTTACTCATACCGAACCTTTCAAAGTATTCTTCAGGTCTTTCTGCAGCCCTTCTTACAAAGCTATGCCTATACTCCAGTAAATCGGGGTATCCTGCAGCAGGTGCAATGGCCGCAAATCTATCAGGGTAAGTAGCCCCTAAATACCATGTGCCGTGACCACCCATTGAGTGTCCTGTAAGATAAGTGTGCTGTTGATCTGTTTTTAACAAATTCTCGGCATGCTCCAGTACTTCCAGTGCGTCCAAACGCCCCCAATCTTCCCATGCGAAACCAAAGGGCCTGCGATTGGTAGGAGCCACCAAATGGCCCCAGTCTTTTTGTTTATAGGCGTTGGCTTGATTTACAGCTTCTACTGAGGCACCATGAACAGATAGAAACAAAGCCTGCTGTTCTTTTTCTTTTGTAAGTGATGGCGCAATACTATAATATTGTACACTCCCATCTATATCGCTAATAAAGGTTTTTTTATGATGGGCATATTTTGATTTTATTGCCAACTCGATATTTTTAGAGTCAATTATTTTTCCTCTCCTGTCTTTTAACTGGACAACTACGTTAAGCGTATCACCTACAGGGAGAATTTCGGGAACAGGAATGCTAAAAGGCACTTTTCTCACATTTAAGGGAGAAACAGAGGGTACATTGGTTTCATTTTGATGAGACCCTACAATTGTTACTATACTAGCACCTTTGAGCCAGGAATCATTGCTGTTCATAATCCTGATTCCGCCTATTAAATCTTCTTTGTCCTCTCTCTGCACATCTGGCAGAGTCATGTCTCTTGTGGTAAACTGTACCGGTTGGTTGGGTTCAAGTAATCTGGCACGCATATGGGAAAATCTTCCCCCGGTTAAAATAAATTCATTTTTCCCTTTATTAAGTTTTACGGGAATAAGACTCCAGCCGAAATCATAATGATCTCCTTCGTGAGGCAGGCCATTAATTAAGGCTGCTGTATGCCCAGAAGCTTCAAAGATCACTGTCTTTTCTGAACCTGAATCATACTCCAGGTAGAGATAGCCATTTCTAAAGCCATCATCATTGAATTCACTGTTTTCACTTATCTCAATTTTTTTCCATTTAGCCGCCTTAGTGTCAACATCAGCAAAAGCTTCTTCTCCTTCAGAGATAACCATGGTTTTATCCTGAAGTAAATTTGCAAAGAGTGGATCACTTAGAACTGATTTTGCTTCCGCAGGAAGTCTCTTCCTTGAAAGGATTAAACCTTCCTCAAACAGATGGATTACCTCTCCTTCATTGATATCTTCAACTTTTTCCTTTCCAAAATATTCTACAATATTACCCTCTCTTTTTTGAGCAGATAAATGACTCACCGAAAGAAGTAAGCTGAAGAATATAAGTAATTGTGTTATTTTCATTTCGTTTATTTTTGAATTAAAAAAAGGGAACCTCTAAATAGAAATTCCCTTTTAATGATAATCTGGTTTTCAAATATTCTCTTGGTAATATTGCTAATTCAAACACTAGTAGATATTTGCAACTAGATTGATCCTGTTTGGGTTTTATTGTTTAGGACCTGCACCATAATCAGGATTTGGTTCATCAAACCAAATTCTTTCCTCATTAAGAATAAGTGGATTAACCGATCCTGGGGTGAAGCCCTGACTAATGTAAGCAGCCTCTGTATTCTCAAAGTTCTTGTTGTCTTCAGTAGGTATTTCTACACTAAATCTACGTGGGATAACCAATTCAGTTCCACCTGCAACAAGAGGATCCCATGGGAAGATGTTACTATTCCTTACCGGAATACCTGACCTTCTCACAGTAGTCCAGAGATCACCAGGAGTAGCTGCAAAATTGATGTACTGTTGAATATAAATTTTTTCAAGACCATCAGAGCTTAAATCGTAGGCAGGTTGATCCAGTAAGGCCTGAATTTCACCATCTCTCAGAGCTGTACTTCCCTCAGATGCAAGCTCAGAATCCAAATAAACGGGATCTTCATCATAATAAGGATAACGGTTGTTTTGTGCCATTAGATCCAGTCTTCTTACAGATAGTTCCACACCTTTATCAAAATATTCCTGAGCTGAACCGGAAATATTTGCTCCAAGCAATTTAAATTCTGCCAGGTAAAACATAGTCTCTGCCGATGATCCTAAAATAACTTTCAATGAAGGGAAATTGTCCACAACCTCCAGAATACGTCCTCCAGGCTTAGTAGGGTAGGTGAAGTTAATAGCGGTACGTACTAATCTCTCATTGAAATTTGAAGTTGAAGCATACACTTTTTCTACACCATCAACGCCAATTCTATTATTAACGCTCTGATTAAAATAAAAATCATTGTCACCATCTATAGTTGCATCAGGCGCAAGAGGAACCCCGTGGTATCTCACCCATGGTTCACCCGGTCCAGACCAACCAGCAAAATCACCATTTGAATCAGTCTCAACATATTCTGCGACATAAGGCGGTAATGGCTTACCGGCATCTAAAAATGCCTGTACTACTTCACCATTAAAGGAGTTCTTTTCAAAAAGTACTCTTAACCTCGGATCTTTATTCTCAATTAGAAAATCAATAAAATTCTCTGCTCCCATACCTACACCTACACCTTCCCCGGTACCAAAGTAATCAACACCTTTGTGGTAAAGAAAATCATCTGAAAGTTGATCCATATATCCTGCGGGAGAGTTGACAACTTCTTCTACTATTTCTATCGCTTTAGCCCTATCTTTATTTACAAGTCTTGCAGCGATCTTCAATTTAAGAAGATTGGCAAATTGAGCCCATTTTTTATAATCACCCCCATAAATAAGATCCTGATCTCCCACATCGAATTGATCCTCTGCCATAAGGTCAACAATAGCAGTATCGAGCTCATCAAGCCAAATATTAAACAGTTCGGATTGCAAATCATAGACAGGAGTTAACAAAGGAGGAGTAGTGTATGGAGCCATTCCTGCCTCGCTATAAATTATTGCACCATAATGGTCTGTAAGTGTCATAGCAGGAAGAATCTGGATAGGATAAGTCATGGCTCTCATGGCTCGTCTTTCTTCTTGTTCACCAGGAGCCATAGCATCAATTCTTGCTCTAATTTCTCTCACTGTAGGGATTAGGGAAGAGTAAATATTATGGTCTCCCTTTGGGCCCATCTCCACTACCTGCTCTGTATTCCCGGAATTCACTCCTCCTGTCACCACTTGTGACCACGGATAAGTATAATCAAAAGCATTATAGAACCATGTAGTATAGTCGTTTTCATACATCTGCTCAATAGCCTGAGTCATTGAAAGCGTCAACTCTGGCTCAGCAACCTGAGATGGGTCACTATTCAAGTCTGCAAAATCTTCTTTATCACATCCTATGGCAAAGATGAGTGTAGAAAATAAAGCTAATTTAATTGTATTTTTCATAAACCGTATTTTTTAAAAATCAATAGAAACTGTCATAGAATAAGACGCTGTGTACGGAGTAAAAGACCTCTCCAGGAAAGAAGAAGAACTTGTAGTTCCTCTAAATCCTTCAGGATGAATATCGTTTGGCAACGAATTATGCAAGTAAGCAAGATTGTGTCCGTTTAATCCAATGTACAAGTTTTGTGCTTTAATTTTATCGCTAATACTAGACGGGAAGTTATATCCAATACTAATGTTTCTTAAAGCTATATACTCTAATTCGGTAAACCAATCGTCGTTAACAACACCAGAACTCCAAGCATTATTAAAGTAATGGTAGTAACCGGCATGAGTAGGTTCAACATAACCCTGATCAAAAGCTTCCTGGAAAGTCATACCTCCCACATTAACCATTGTCCCATCAGGTGCAGTAATTGATTGACCAGGACTAAATACTCCTTCAGGAATAATACCATCTTCAAATACCTGTCCTTGAGTATCAGCATACTCAGATGTCCAGGTTACTCCACCGTATTCTGGAGCTCGTCCCTCAAGCGATTCTTCTAAATATCCATAAGCTGTACCATATTTACTAGAGTAAGAAGCAATATGCCCACCAAAACGAGCATCTAACAGCACAGACAATGTAAGTCCTTTATAAGAAAATTCATTGCTCCATGAGCCTTCAAAGTCGGGCTGAATTTTACCAATCTCTTCAACAACACCACTACGTGTATAAACTGCTCCACGGTTAGCATCACTATATTTTAAGATAGGCATTCCATTACGGGGATCGTCTATAGGATTCCCGTTTGCATCGGTAGACTGCCATAACTTTTTAGAACTATCAGACATTAATACTCCGTATTCCCCACCTTCAAATGCAACAGAACCTATTCGATAGTTCCCATAGTTGGTATAACCTCCTAATACTTTATATTCTCCGTAATCTTCATGTAACTCAGTAACTTTTGTAGTGTTATTCCAGTAGTTAAAAGTAGATCTCCACCTAAAGTTTTCTGTTCTAATTGGATCAACAGTCAAACTAAGTTCCAATCCATAATTCTTAAGTGTTCCTACGTTGGTAAACAGATTATTATATCCTGACTCCCGTGGAATTGGAACAGAACCAATTTGATTTTTAATAGTCTCATCATAATAGGCAACGTCTAGACCTATACGATTTTCAAGGAACCTAAGATCTGCACCTATTTCAAATGAATTTTTTCTTTCTGGCTCAATGCTTCTATCCACTAAGGTAGTAGAAATATTATTCCAGGGAACAAAATTCCCATTCTCCATTTCAAAGCTACCTATCTGGTATCCAGGGTTAATTAGGTATGGATCTGTATCACTACCTACTTGTGCCCAAGAAGCTCTCAACTTTCCGAAGGTTACCCATTCAGGCATTTCAAAGGTCTGATCAAATATCCACGATGTAGAAACAGAAGGATAGAAATAAGAGTTATTTCCTGTACCGTCTGTATATACGAGGGCCGAAGACCAGTCATTTCTACCTGTTATATCAAGAAAAACCTGATCCTGATATCCAAAACTGGTAAGGAAGTACAAGGAATTAATTTGTTTAGTTCCAAATACACTTGCAAACCCTATTGGATCTCTTTTAGAGTTATCAATAAAGAATTTACCAGGGAAAACGAGGCCACCATCTGTTCTCACATTACTTTGTGATTTTTCCTGATCCCAAATCTCTCCTCCGAGTAAAACCTGTGCAGAGAAATCTTCATTGATCTGGGTATTTGCATTTAAGGTAATCTTACCTGTTCTGCTCACGTTTCTTGTATGATTTAATTCGTATCCCCCACCTTCATTTGCCAAACCACTTCCTAAATTTTTATCTTCGAACCGGGTGGTATAGTAATTCATATTTCCTTCTACAGCAAGGGTAAGCCAGTCTGTAAGAGAAGCCGACAAACTCACTACAGGGCGAACCACAGTCTCTTCCTGCACAGCATTTGCAGTATTAAAGGAGAACCATAAACCTGCATTGGGTGCATAAGCATATTCGTCACCATAATCAGAATTAGGAATTCCACCATGTTCGGCCTGCCAATATCTCCTCTGAGAATATTTTTTAGTATTATAGATTCTTTCAAAACCTCCCGATGCAAAAATTTCAGAAAAATCATTTCTGGCATTTTTAGACTCAGATTGAGTAAATGTTACCGAACCATTAGCTTTTAACCACGGGGCTACTTCATAACTTGCTCTAAAAGCTAAAGTGTTTCGATCAAAACTATTGTTGGGTAGAACACCTGTTCTATAGCTGTAAGAATCTGACAAGTAGAACGTCGCTTTTTCATTCCCACCTTTTATAGCAAAGTGGGTATTGCTGTTCCAACCAGTGTCGTACGCATCTTTCATGTTATCCTCATTAGCCACATAAGGAATAAGATTTCCGTCATAATCTTCGATCATCACGCTACTATCAAACCTTGGACCGTAACTAAGTCCACCACCTGCATGATTAATTAAAGTAGGATCTCCATCAGTATTATAATAGAATTCAGGGCTAAACCTGTAGTAATCTCCATTTGAATCCTGTCTTCCATAACCTACATATCCGGGAAGTGTTCCTGGACCAAATTCATTCTGTAAGGCGGGTTGCCTGTATACGTCTTCAATACCGACTGTTTGGCTTACGGTGACACCTAATCCCCGGGCACCAGAACCATCTTTAGTTTGAATAATTACCACCCCGTTTATACCGCGAGAACCATACAAAGCTGTCGCAGCTGCACCTTTTAGAACTGATACACTTTCATAGTTGTCAGGGTTTAGGTTTTTAAGAATATTTCCGTAGTCATTCGCACTTGCAGACCAGTCTGCCGCTTCATCAGCAACTGAATTTTCAAGAATAACTCCGTCTATTACGAAGATTGGCTGGTTATTGTTTGAGTTTAGAGAGGAAATCCCTCGAATTTGGATTTTGGAATTTCCAAACAATCCTCCATCTGAAGATCCAATACTAACACCAGCAACTTTTCCCTGTAGCCCTCTCACAGGACTCACCGTGTTGGTTTTACTAATTTCACCCCCTTCGACCTCGCTCATTGCATAGCCGAGTTTCTTAGTCTCTCTCTTGATTCCCAGAGCGGTTACCACTACCTCTTCCAGGGCCTGAACATCTGCTGTTAATTGAACATCTATAGTACTTTGGTCCCCAACGGTAATTTCTCTAGTGGTAAATCCTACCATAGAGAAAACAAGAACAGCATCAGAAGGAACGTCAATCATGTAATTCCCATCCATATCTGTTACTGCACCATTCATGGTGCCTTTTTCCACAACTGTTACACCCGGAAGTGGCATTCCATTCTGAGCGTCTGTAATAGTTCCAGATATTGCCTGATCCTGCGCTACCATATTCTGACTAAAAAGCCCGAGCGCAAAACCAAACAAGATAAATAATTTGATTTTCATGGTTTGTTGTAATTTGGTTAAATAATGTCTACAAGATGAAGTAAATATACTGCAAATGTTACAGGAGTGTTAAGGGAAAAATCGAATTTCGACGAATAGCAGCGGTGGATAGCTCAACAACTTCCTGGGTTCGAAAACGATATAGACTTGCACATTTTAAAGGGTTTTTTAATACATTTCAATTGATGATGTACCTATCAATTTGGAGTGAGAAATGAAAAGGTTTTCATGTTTTTTCCCATCTATTAAAATATATTTTAGAGGTTCCCCAGCCTTAATAAAAGACTTTATTATAACTTCATGATTATCTTCCAAATGAAGAGTTATTTTATTAAACTTAGGTGCAAAGAGTGTATAGACTGGATCTGCCGGGGTTACTGGATAAAAACCCATCATGGCATAAATTACCCAGGCACTCATGGTACCTGTATCATCGTTTCCAGGTAGTCCTGCAGGCGCATTAGAATAATACCTATCAAGTAAATCATTAATCCTTTTTTGAGCTTTATCATTTTCTCCCGTTACAAAGTTGTAAAGAAAAGGATATCCAAAATCGGGTTCGTTGGCCATATCATAGTGACCTGCATCAAATATATAATCCAGCTGTTGAATGAAATTTTCTCCCCCTCCTTTTAGCTTGATTATTCCACGGATATCATGCGGCACCATATAAACATATTGCCAGGCATTCCCTTCAATATATCCTACATTCTTAGTGAAATTTGCACCGGCATTGGGGTCAAAAGGTTCATACCAATCTCCATTAGCCTTTTTTGGTCTTAAGAGTCCGGTTTCACTGTCATACAATTTTCTGTAAGACTGTGAGCGTTTATAAAATTTTTTATAGTCCTCTTTTTTTCCAAGGGCTTTGGCTAGTTGTGCAATAGCAAAATCTGATATATTATATTCCTGGGTAGTTGAAACAGGTCCTGCTATTCCACTCTCAACACTTAAGTAACCTTTTTCTACATACTCAGCATTTCCAGGACGAAGAGGATTGTTTTCTGTAACTGTAGCCCCTTTGAGCATAGCTTCGTAAGCCTTCTCTACATCAAAATTTCTAAGACCGCGCAGGTAAGAATCAGCAATAACTACAGAAGCAGGATCTCCAACCATTGTAAAGGTCTCTGTAGAATTTAATTCCCATTTTGGCAGCCATCCATTCTCATCATACATTGCCAACATGCTATTGATCATTTCCGTCTGTTCCCCAGGATAAAGCAGGGTCATTAATTGATGGTAATTCCTGTAAGTATCCCATAATGAAAAAACGGTATATCGGCTACCTTCTGTTTTTCCTATTTTCCCGGTGGCTATTTCAGGATACTCTCCATTGACATCACTGAAAATATTTGGATGAATTTGGGCGTGATATAAAGCTGTATAGAATACCGTTTTGTCTTCAGCACTTCCCCCTTCCACTTCAGCAACCGAAAGTTTTTCATTCCACGCATCTCTTGTTTCTTCATATATATCATTAAAGCTTCGATTCCCTACTTCCTTCTGGAGGTTCTCTCTGGCATTTTCAATACTCACGTATGATACCGCCACTTTTAATTCAACTTCTGTTGGCTGCTGGAAATCATATGAAAAATATGCTCCAATACTGTCCCCAACAACTTCGCGTGTAAACCCTTTTTTAATTCTTACCTTATCATTATAAGTCATCCATTGTGCTTCCACCCCCTCATAGTTATAAGGGTTCTTCCATGCACCGAATTCCTTTGAAGGTTTAGATAGTTGTGCGACAAAATATACCGGATAAGAAGCTTCAGGATTGTTATAACAAAAAGAACCTACTGTTCTCATCCCTTCTACCTCACTTGGGGAATTTATTTTTAACATCCCCCCCTGTTCATTTGTCAGCCCTAATCCAAGATTAATAAGAATATTAGCTTTCCCTTTTGGAAATGTGTATCTGCTTACCCCTACCCTTGTAGATGCTGTTACTTCTGCTTTTATTTGATATTTATCCAGTTCTACAGCATAATATCCCGCTTTAGCGGTTTCGTTCTTGTAAGTTGTACCATAGGTTTCATGGTTTGTCTCAACATCACCTGTGGTAGGCATGGCCAGTATAACCCCAAGATCGGGACAACCAACCCCACTAAGATTCACATGACTAAACCCGGTCAAAAAAACATTTTCATGAACATAAGGGTTCGATAACCACTGGCTATCCTTCTCGAGTTTGTTTGTGCCGCCAGCAACATTAAATGGGGAAACACTTGCCATTCCCCGTGGCGCAATGGCTCCCGGATTGGTAGCTCCATAATTGGAAGTTCCTATAAAAGGGTTAACAAATTCCACCGGCTCCTGAGAAAGGAGAATTTGTAATGAAAATAAACTAAGAACAAAAAAAAATCGGATTTTCATAGTAGGGTTATTTTTTCGGACTCATGGAATAAGGTAAAGCATTATCATGCTGCCCAAAACTTTTGTTTGGTGAATCACTCATTTTAAATTTGATTTCTCCACCTGGGAGGATATCTTTTAAACTTAGATAAGTCTTGTGGTATTCTTTCCCATTAAGCTTTACAGAGTTGATGTAAAAATTAGAACCTGAATTATCTTCTGCAGAAATTGTAAATACATTCCCGTTCTCCAGGTGAAGCTTTGCCTTTTGGAATAACGGGCTACCAAAAACATATTGGTCTGTTCCGGGGGTAACAGGGTAAAATCCAAGAGAACTGAAAACATACCACGCCGAGGTTTGCCCATTATCCTCATCGCCACTATATCCATCGGGAGTTGGAGAATATAACCTTGTAAGGACTTCCCTTATCTTTTCCTGAGCTTTCCAGGATTCACCCGCATAATTATACAGGTATATCATATGCTGAATAGGTTGATTCCCATGCGCATAATTCCCCATATTCACAATTTGCATCTCTCTTATTTCATGAATTGTAAATCCATAATAGGAATCGTCAAAATCGGGGGGCATACTAAATACCGTATCTAGCATTGTGGTAAATTCTTTTTCTCCACCCATCAAGTTAACTAGACCCTGAACATCATGAAAAACAGACCAGGTATAGTGAAGACTATTACCTTCTGTAAAAGCATCTCCCCATTTTAATGGATTGAACGGCTTCTGAAATTTACCGTCCTTGTTTTTGCCTCGCATTAGGTTAGTTTCAGGATCAAACAGGTTTTTATAATTTTTTGCCTGCTCATAAAATCTACGGGAGGTTTTTTTATCTCCTCGTTTTTCTGCAAATTTTGAAATAGTCCAATCGGCATAGGCGTATTCTAAAGTTCTTGCGGCATTCTCGTTTATCCCCACATCATAAGGAACATAACCCAGTTTATTATAAAAATTCAGTCCCTCTCTTCCCACAGAAGACTCAGGGCGTCCTTCTTCAATATTTGCATTTTTAAGAATTGCTTCATACAGTACATCTACATCTTTATCATAAACATTTCCCTTGAGAAAAGCATCGGCTATAATAGGAGCTGAATTAGAGCCTATCATTACATCCCGGTGGCCAGGGCTCGCCCATTCCGGTAACCATCCCGATTCTTTATAAGTATTAGCCAACCCTGCCATAAACTGCTTATTCATCTCGGGGTACATCAAGTTGAAGAAGGGGAAAACCGCTCTAAAGGTATCCCAGAATCCATTATCTGTAAACATGTAACCCGGCAAAATTTCTCCATTATACGGGCTGTAATGAACCACCTCGTTATTCCCGTCTATTTCATAGAATTTTCTGGGAAATAGAAGAACCCGATATAAACTTGAATAAAATGTTCTTTTATGATCAATATTATCATCCTCAATCTCTATTCGGCCCAATTCTTTATTCCATATAGCTTCGGCTTCTTCTTTAATATCTTTAAAGCTTTTCCCTGCTAATTCATTATCAAGGTTACGTTGGGCCTGCTCGAAACTTATAAAAGAGGAAGCTACTTTAACATTAACTTTTTCTCCCTTCTCAGTTTTAAACCCAACAATTGCCCCCACATGCTGCCCCTCTTTTTCTGTAGCACCTAAATCAAGCGTCCATTCATCTCCCCATGTGTGGGTGATTTGAAAGTCCTTATCAAATTCTGCCACAAAATAGTTGTGAAAATTATCAGGTACGCCACCGTGATTGTTCCTGGCATATCCAATTATTTTTCGTTCTTCAGGAATAATTTTCACCATTGATCCTTTTAAAAAAGCATCAAGCAGTATGTAAGAACTATCGGCCTTTGGAAAAGTGAACTGAAAATGTGCTCCTCTAACTGTAGGTGCAACTTCAACCTTAACATCATACTCAGCTAAATATACACTGTAGTAATGAGGTTTGGCAATTTCGGCTTTATGGGAAAACCATGAAGCTCTTTCATCTTCCTTATATTGGAGGTCACCTGTCACTGCCATAAGAGAAAAGGCTGCATAATCATTTAGCCAAGGGCTGGGTTGATGTGTTTGCTTTATGCCCCGAATCTTATAATCATCATAATTATAGGTCCATCCATCTCCCATTTTAGCTGTTTGGGGCGTCCAGAAATTCATTCCCCACGGAAGAGCAATTGCAGGATATGTATTGCCATTGGAAAGTTCAAAGGCTGAATCTGTTCCCATAAGCGTATTTACATACTGCACAGGCTCCTGCCCCAGGCAAAGCTTGAAAGAAAAAAGAGCAAGTAATAATCCCAGTTTTTTCATTATTTCAATTTTTCAGGTTGAAAATAAATTTAATTTTCTTCGTAGGTGATATAGGCCGAAACCAGCCAGTGATTTAATTTATCCCCGTCAATTGGAGTACCATCAATAGAAATTGTTAGTTGATTTTGCCCTTTTTGAAGGTTTCCAATATTTTTTACCATAGGAGACACCTTTGACCCGGGGCACCAGTTAGACCTGGAGAGATCTGAAGATGCTAATCGTTCTTTTATTTCTATGTACTCTTTCTCTCTATTTTCATTGTAAGCAAAAGCTGTGTCTTTTCTTACCCAAACCCCCGATGTTGGATTAAAGCGCCTGAAAGAAGCACAATCGTCCCTCCAGGGAATGGTATCAATTAAAATTTCGTTATTTATCTTCACGGTATTATGCAGCTTTATAAACTCATCCCCTCCACTATGGCCACCATGGCCTGTGGTGATATAATGAAGCTTTGCATTTTTGACATTTTTGGGCAGTTTAAAATCTACTGTAAGATCTTCTTCGGAAAAGAGGTCTGGATGGGTTTGTGAAGCGTAATAAACAGTATTTACCAAGGGCAGCACTTTTTTCTTCTTTGCGGCCCTTCCTGAATACTCCAGTTCAACATCAACGAGATATCCTTCTGAAGTCCAGGTATCTATCCACACTCCAACAATAAACTCACCGGTTACCGCAGTAGATAGGTGGGAAATATCTTCTGTCCATTTCACTTCCTCTTCCCATTTGGGCACATAAACCGGCCTATTGTATTTAATCCTGGGATTTTTTTGTTCATCACTGTAATGACCTACTCCAAAAGGAGTCATAAACCTAAGTATCTCAAGGGCTGGATTATATTCTCCTCCTTTTTTGATCCCCTGATAACCTGGTATTCCCGCAGCCTCCGGGAAATTCGCTTTACCTTCAGCAATATCGATAATATCGATCTTCTCAGGATCTGTAATGACAAAAAGTGAACCCGATTTATCCCAGGTATCTCCGGCAGAACGCAGGGTCATATGAACAAAAACATCAGTTCCTTTTTCAAAGTCAGGCGCTTTGATTTTTTTATAAATTATTCGGCCATCCTGTAAGCGGATATTATGAACTGTATCTCCGGCAATACCTGTGAAATTTACAGGCTGGTTTTTAAAGACTTCTACTATTTTAGTCTTCTGTCCATATAAAGAGAAGCTTAGAAGAATTATCCCAACCCGAATAAGACTTTTTATGTTTTTCATTTCGATATTTTTCTAGTTCTAAAACTGGTTGATAAAAAACTTTTATTGATGCCTATATCTTATTCAACTATAATTTCATCAACAAACAGCCATGCGTTTCCTCCCCGCGGAGTCTTGCCAAGGTTTGCAGCCTTAACTTTAATGTACCTTGTCTCCTGTTCATTAAAGTCCAATACAAAATCTTTCAATTGAGGTATGCCACTATGACTAAATTCTCTTTCTATTTTACCTACGCTGGTATAGTCCTTACCATTTTTTGAAATTAGCGCTTCCACCTTTACAGGAAAATAAATTCCAGATCCCTGGTTCTCCATAGAACCTACAGTAATCTTGTTCACCGGTACTTCTCTATGCATATCAATCACCACCTCCATATCATCTACCAGCCACGCCTGCCACTGTTTATCATGAAAGTTTAAACTGCCACGAATTACGTTTACCATACCTACTTCTTTTGCACCCTGGTAACTATCGTGATAAACCGGGTTATAACTTACATCCTTCCCAACTGCTTTATGGAAATGAAAAGTTTTCTCGAATGTTTGACCTTTTTGCTTTCCATTCTCAAAAACCCCCGCCTTTATTGTTGCTGTCTTAGAAAGCTCAAAAGGTTCCTGATATATTTTTGAGTCTGCTCCGGGATCATCTCCATTTAGGGTATATCTTATTTCTGAATCTGGAAATTCATTCTGAAGTTTGACTTTTACCACATTGCTGGTCAGGTCAACTTCAGTATCTGCCGTGACAGAAAAAGAACTTCTGGCATAGTTTATTCCCTGATAATCGTAACGGGGAAGGATGTTTTCTTTCAAACGATCTGAAAAACCGGCCCAATCAAGTTTTTCTTTTGGGCTCCAAAGCACTTCAGATAAAGCGACTAACCTTGGAAAGATCATGTATTCCGATTGCTCATTTGTCGTAATAAATTCTGCCCACAAATTGGCCTGTCCTCCCAACACGTGCTCTTTTTGAGCAACAGACATAGAATCTACAACCGGGTCAAAACTATATACCTTGCTTAAAGGCGTGTAACCGCTAAAAGCTACAGGTTCAGTATCAGGAACTCCCTGGTAGAAGTTAAAATAAACATGGCTACCCGGCGTCATTACCACATCATGTCCCTGTTCTGAAGCTTCCCAACCTCCCTGTGTACCACGCCAGCTCATAACAGTAGCACCTGGAGCCAGCCCTCCTTCAAGAATTTCGTCCCAACCTATAAGGGTTCGGCCGTGAGAGCTTATAAAACGCTCCATTCTTTTGATAAAGTAACTCTGTAACTCCTTTTCATCCTTAAGACCTTCTTCTGCCATTCTTCGTTGAAAGTTTTCACAGGTCGTCCAGTTGGTTTTGGTTGCTTCATCACCACCCACATGAATATATTTTGAAGGGAACAATTCCATCACTTCTAAAAGAACATTTTCAAGAAATTCAAAAGTAGATTCTTTACCGGGGCAATAGATGTCGGTAATTGGCCATACCCCTCCCGGAGGCACCATAATCTCGTTGCCATGACAAGAAAGTTCGGGGTATGCAGCAATAGCACTCATAACATGGGCGGGCATTTCAATTTCGGGAACCACATTAATTCCCTTAGTCCCTGCATAAGCAACTATTTCTTTGATCTCCTCCTGGGTGTAGAAACCACCCAAAGTAGCTTCTTCCCCTAACTGGGGCGTTGGCCTCGCATCCCAGTGCTTGTCCTCATGATCAACCCTCCAGGCACCAACTTCAGTAAGTTTTGGATATTCTTTAATTTCAATTCTCCAGCCCTGGTCATCTACCAGATGGAAATGAAATGTATTCAGCTTAAGGTATGCCATCCTATCAATGACATCAAAAATATATTCCTTCTCAAAAAAGTGTCTGGAAACATCCAGCATCAAACCCCGCCACGCAAATCGCGGCTCATCATCAATTGTGATTACGGGAACCTGCCAAGCTACACTTTCTAATAACTTACTACTTTCAAGTTCAACAGGAAACAATTGCTGCAAACTGGCAACTGCATATGTAAATCCAGCTGTATTGCTGGCTTTGATAGAGATTTTATCTTCGAGTACTTCAAGTTGGTAAGCTTCTCCTTTAAAATTTTCATCAAGGATAAATTGCACAAAGTTTTTTGAAGGTGCCACTTTCTCCATTTTTAAGTCAAGCCCTGCCGCTTGTGCAAGTTTATTCCTGAGCGGACTTATGTAATTCTCCTCCTCCTCGCTGGTCACTACCAAAGTGGTGTTCTTGTTAAAACTGAAAAATCCCTCTCCTAACTTCATTTGAGCCGGAGTTGGAACTATTTTAATTTCTTTTTCAGTAAATAATCTTTCCTGATTGGATGTATTGCATGCAAACAAGATTAATAAAAAGACTAAAAAGATGAGGGGTCTTGTCGAGTTCATGATACTACTACTTAATGTTTTTCTGTGATGGTGTAATTTTAAAAGTACCCGAATATTCCTTTCCGGTTAGAAGGTATTGATCCATTGGCAGCCTCCCCCAGCTATTGATACTCCCCAATCCCATGTGGGCAGTATCTATTGTGAGAAAGGTTAAATCTCTGAGTTGAATCTCTTCGGCATGGCGTTGATCTTTTTGCAAACCGTCATCAAGATCTTCGGTAAGAAAATGTAACGCAGTAAAATTGAAGTTCTCTTTTCCTTCCAGTCTTAAAATGACATTTTCACCAGACATTTCCAGCCATCGCACTTCAGACTTATTCCCTGTTTCCTGGGGGCGTATGTAAGGATAATATTGTTCACTTACCTTTTGCTCATAAACACCCAAACGCGCAGAGGTTTGGCGGTCCTGGTAATTTTCTATCGGTCCCAACCCATAATAGCTTACCGACTCGAAATCTCCGGGCAGCACCATCTTCACTCCTACTTTGAACAGCATTGGAATTTCTTCAGAATCTCCTTTTTTGAGGTGATAATCAACCAGGATTTCTCCTTCGCCGTTGATCTCATAATTTATAGTCATTTCTGACAAAACTTCCTTTAAATTGTACTTGGCAGTAACTATAATATTTTTACCCGAAGGTTTGTATGTCCAGTTTATAAGTTCCGGATTTTCCATTGCTTCTTTCCAAGGTCTTAATTTTTGCTGAAGCCCGGCACCCATATCATTATCTGTTGGTGCCCGCCAGAAGTTGGGTCTCAATTCAAAACCATCTTTTAAAATCTTATTTCCTTTATACTCATAACCGGTCAAAAATCCTGTAGATCTGTCAAACATATACTTAGCGCCAGGTGATATAAAATTAACCTGATCCTTGTTCTTTTCTGTTTTTAATGCTTCGGTACCGGTAATTTTCACTGCCTGTTCATATTCACCGCCAAGATAAAGTTGCTCCTGCGCAACAACATGACCTTTTTCAAGAAGACCGGAATCATGAAGTAGTACGTAGTCGATGTTTAAAAACAGCTCTCCTGTTTCTTTATCTGGTATCTCAAGATCAAGGCTAAAGCTGTTTTTTTCCTGAGGCTGAACATTTAGTTCAAGCACCTCTCCTTTTGAAATAACTTTCCCATTTGCCAGCACTTCCCAACTTAACTTCACATCATCAAGCTTTTTAAAGAACCTTTCATTATAAATAGAAATTTGTCCTTGCTGAGGGTCTAAAAGGCTGGTATGTATATCCTGATAGATCTTTTTTACCTCATAAGCGTGAGGGTTGGGATCTCTTTCTGGTGAAAATACCCCGTTATTCAAAAAATTATTTGCACTGGGAACATCTTCGGGACCAAAATCACCTCCATAAGCCAGGATCTTCAAACCATCTTCAAGAGTTTTATAGATTGACTGGTCTACCATATCCCAAATGAAGCCTCCCTGAAAATGATCGTGAGTACGAATAAAATCCCAGTAATCTTTTAAGCCTCCAATAGAGTTACCCATGGCGTGAGCATACTCACACATAATATACGGCCTTTCGGGATTAGGATTTTTTGAATTATAAGCCCTCATTTCTTCTACAGAAGGGTACATAGGAGCAATAATATCTGTATTCCACTCAGCGCGCATCTGCCCTTTGTCCATATAAGGTAAAATAGCCCGTTCGTGCTGAATAGGGCGCGAATTGTCCCGCATTTTTATCCAGTTATAGCCGTTGTAGAAATTAACTCCGTTTCCTGCTTCATTTCCCATACTCCATATAATAACTGAAGGCTGGTTCTTGTCCCGCTCAACCATTCTTTGCAACCGCTGAAGATGTGCTTCTCCCCAACTTGGGGCGTTTGCCAATGTCCTGGTAAGATCATATCCCATCCCATGAGATTCAATGTTGGCCTCATCCACTACATACAAACCATACTTGTTACAAAGTTCGTAGATATACTCATCATTTGGATAATGAGCAGTACGTACAGCATTAAAATTAAACTCCTTAAGAATTCTTATATCCTGCTCCATACGTTCCCTGGACATAGTTTGACCATGAACAGGATCGGTATCATGACGGTTTACCCCTTTTAAAAGAATTTTCTTTCCGTTGACCAATAAGTGACCATCTTTTATCTCTACTTCTCTAAAACCCACGTCTTGCTTAATGATTTCAATTATATTGTCTTTCCTGTCTTTTAAAAGAAAATATAACTGATAAAGATTGGGTGTTTCTGCAGTCCATTTTTTAGGATTTTGGAGGAAAAACTCGAGGTTATCTTGAGTTTTCCATTCCCGCACGCTACGTTTTTCAGAAGCTATAATTTTTAATCCGTCTCTTAGCTGCACCTCCAGATAGTCTTTATTTTTCTTCGGAACATCAGAAAGCTGGATATTCACTTTCAGTTTGGCATCATGGTAATCTTCATCTAATTCTGTACGTACAGTAAAATCTTTAAGGTGTACAGGATTTCGGGCATACAGGTAACTGTCTCTTGTAATACCACTCATTCTCCAGTAATCCTGATCCTCCAAATATGAACCATCACTCCATCTCATCACTTTTAATACAATAAGATTTTCTCCTAGTTTTACATATTCTGAAATGTTGAATTCCTGTGGTAATTTAGAATCTTCACCGTAACCCACATGCTTACCATTCACCCACACTTCCAGGTTTGATTTTGCAGCACCAATGTGCAAATAAACCTCTTTATCTCGCCATGCATCATTAATGCTAATAGTGCGACGATAAACACCTGTGGGATTATATTCTTTGGGAACTATAGGAGGATTAATATCAATGAGGTTGTGAAACTCATACAGCTCATTGGTATAAATAGGATAGCCATACTCATGCACTTCCCAGTTTGCCGGAATTTGAAAAGTATCCCAATTTGAAGTGTTTATTCCTTGTGCGAAAAAATTTTCGGGAAGTTTAGAGGGATTTTCAACCCATTTAAATTTCCAGTCACCGTTTAAATTCTGATAGTTTTCAGAACTTTTCCAATCATTTGTTTTTGCCAGTTGCTCGTTTTCGAAGATATGATACGAACTTCGCATGGGTGCTCTATTGACTTCATTGACGAATTCGTTTTCGTAATTCTCTTTAGAATTCTGCGTCCAGCCCTGGGCATTAAAAAAGAGGAAGCAACCAATCAAAATAAACGTCAAAATATGGGGTCTTGAAAATGGCATTTTTGAAGGGTTTTGGGGGATTTATTTTATTGTTTTAGCATCACTGGATTTAACGATATATTTTGTTGGTCTTTGGCACTTGTGATACTTTGAAATCTTTATCTTCAGGTTTTGCACTCATAAAAAACTCCAGAAGACCTCCCGTAGTTATTTCTGAATGGGTAATATAGGTTCTGTTCAGTTTCTTTCCGTTTAGTTTAACCGCTTTTACAAACACTTTATCTTTATCAAAATCTTTTGCTCTAATGGTGAATTCTTTTCCGTGGGGAAGCTTAATAACAGCCTCTTCAAAAAGTGGACTTCCCAGTTCGTAAATTCCCTGTGCAGGATTCACGGGGTAGAAGCCCATGGAACTAAAAATAAACCACGACGACATTTGGCCACAATCTTCATTCCCACAATGCCCGTTCGGCTCGTTACGGTATTGAGTATTGAGGATCTGCCTGATTAATTTTTGTCCTTCAGAGGGTTTGTCTGTATAATTATATAAATATGCAACATGGTGACTAGGTTCATTGCCATGTGCGTACTGGCCAATCATTCCAGTACTAAAAATTGGCAATTCATCATCTGCTGTAGGGTGCAGACTAAACATGGAATCTAATTTTTGAGTGAAATATTCCCTGCCACCTGTTGCCTTTTTTAAACCTTTAATGTCCTGGGGTACAAACCAGAAATACTGCCAGGCATTACTTTCACTAAAGAACCTGGTGTATTCCTTCGGAAGAAATGGAGTTATAAATTTTCCTTCTCTGTCTTTTGGTCTAAAAAAACTGGTTTCCTGATCATATAAATTTTTCCAGTTTTCTGAACGTTTTAAAAAATACTTATAATCCTCTGTTTTTCCGAGGTCTTTTGCAAACATGGCGATGCACCAATCATCATAAGCATATTCAAGGGTTTTTGAGACCGACCAATCTTCGTCCTCATCTCCTGCTGGCACATAACCATAGTCACGATAAACATCTATGCTCCTGTCATTGGCCATGGCACTTGCCTTACAAGCTTCATAAGCCAAATCTGCATCAAAATTAAAACCCTTAAAATAGGCATCTACAACTACCGGAACTGCATGATAACCCAGCATCATATTAGTTTCATTTCCCTGCATAGACCAGACAGGTAATAACCCCGTCTCTTTGTAATGGGCAAGCAAAGAATTGATAAAATGAGGCACCTTTTCCTGCTGAATTATGGTATATAAAGGATGGGCAGCCCTAAAAGTATCCCACAGAGAAAAAGTATCGTACCTGTCAAATCCTTCTGAATTTTCTATTTGATGATTAGGGGCTTTGTAATTACCTGAAGGATCACTTAGCAATGTTGGTGCAAGCATAGAGTGATACATCATGGTGTAGAACACCGCCTTCTGATTCTCATCAGGAGTTTCAATTTTTATTTTTTGAAGTTCTGACTCCCAAATTTCTGCAGCCGCTTTTTTGTAAGAATTAAAATTGAAGTGAGGTGCTTCCACTTCTAAAGATTCGTATGCCCCTTCTATACCGGCCGTAGAAAATCCTGTTTTAATAACAATCTGTTCATTGCTCTGGGTACTGTAATGAACTTCTACACGGGTATTTGCTCCTTCAACAGGATTACCTGTTCTTTGCTCATTCTGAAAAAGATCAAAGGCTTTAAAGGGCTTGGAAAAATTCATTACAAAATAAACCCGTTGATCTTTCGCCCAACCGGTTGACTTCCTGTAACCTTCAATAACCGAATCATTCACAACGTTAAAATATGTCTCTGTAGGCCTGTCCCAGTTTAAGGAATACCCTAAATCTACATGTATGGTGGTATTCTTATCTTCTGGAAATGTGTAACGGTGAATTCCTGTTCTTCTTGTTGCGGTAAGCTCGGCAGTAATACCATAATCCAGAAGCTCTACGCTGTAATATCCAGGAGATGCTTCTTCCTGTTGATGATCAAATTTGGAAAAAGGCTTAAAATTATTCTCTTTGATCCTTTTATTAAACCTGCTGTTAACCGGCATTACAAGAATATCATAAAGATCTCCCGCTCCGGTACCTGAAAGGTGCATGTGAGAAAATCCACTTATAATGGAATCCTGATAAAAATATCCTGCGATTCGATCCCATCCCGGAATCCCGATATCCGGACTTAACTGGACCATTCCGAAGGGGACAGTTGCCCCGGGGTATGTATTCCCTGGGCCATCTGTACCTATAAAAGGGTTCACATGATCTACTAACCTCTTCTCCTGAGCAAATGAATTCAGAGAAAGAAAAACCAGGATTAAAGGCAATAGTCTGTACATTCTAATTATCTCTTGATTCTTTTATAGCTTTCAAATGGTCATCTGTCAAAGCTCCTCCATCAAAAAAGGAAACTCCCCTTGCTCCATTTGCTTTAGCCAGCTCAATTGCTTCTGAAACTTCTTCCCCACTCAATGGAGGCACATAAATTCCTGTATGTAGCTGTGTGTTTCGACCCTCCAGGTCTTTAACACCCTGCCTTGTAGCAAAGCCTATCCAGTCAAGTTCTTCATTGTAGAAGTTTTGATAGATCATTGGAAGTACCATATCTACATTCCATTTATCCCAACGTTGACGTACCATATGGTCGGCCATTTCGGGGTAAGGAAAAACAGCTGCAGTAAGCTTAAGGTTATTTTCTTTGGCAATCTTATAGGCGTCGTCTACAACGGCTTTAATTTTATTAAGACGGAATTGTTTCCATTCCATATCAATAGCGGGGTTTTCGAACTCTCTTGGGTTTTTGTGATGTTCTTTTTCAAATTCGGCCACACAAACGTCACAGTAACAGAAATCGAATTCGGCCAGTTCCTCATTTTGCTCCAAATCATATTTTGGAAGCAGTCCAATAGGCAGGAAAATATCCGGGAAGCGAATATAATCAAGATGGATACTTTCTATGCCCTCAACTTTTGCAAGACCCTCTACCAAACTTAGAACATGTTCTCTAGACTCTTTTCTGGTAGGGCACAACCATTGATAATAATCTACATAAGGCCGTGTGTCAAAGTTAGATTTTCCTTCCCTGCTCACCACATACCATTCAGGGTGTTGTTGGGCAACGGCATCTCCTGGACGGTTCATAGTAAACATCCATGCATGTACCTCAAGACCTTCCTTCCTGGCCAGGGGAACTAAATGTCTTAAAACCTCTGGATCTGTCTCTGTATTGATGAGTACCGCATCAATGCCATTTTCCTTATATTTTTTAAATTTCTGGGTGTACTCTGCATCAGTTTTATCGGGATTTGCGGTAATCCAGGTCCAGTATTTGAAATCCTCCTGTTTAAGATCTGTAGTATCAACAGATGCCTGAGTATCCTGGTGGGCTTCAGATTTATTCACACACGATACAAGTGAAGCGGTTAACAAAAGGAAAAGTAGACTGAGCTTTTTCATTATTTTTACGTTTAAAGTTTTACAAATTTACCATCCTCTTTGATTAAAAGGATATCATCTGAATAAGGACTTTTTACAGATATATTCCAGCCACTTAAATGTTGTTCATAAGTGGGTTTAAGTTGAAGATCATTTAAAGAGGGTTGCGGAGTAGAAAGAGCTTTGAGGTTTGGTGCCCACTTAGCGTGTTTGGCAAAGTAGCTCTTTTGTTTTCTATAAAGATCGTATAACCACCACTTTATGTGTTCCTCTTCAGGAATTGCAAACTCATCCACATCACCTACAGCTTTCTCCGAGAAATAGACGTAACCCCATTTTTCCGGTTCATGCATATTGATGACGTGTTGAGGAGACCATACCCAGTTATATTCGGGTAAATAATTTCCCTCTTTATCTTTTTTCCTTGAGTAAGTATTGTCCTGTATATCATGATCCCAGTTTACCCTGGAAAAATTAATCCTCCAAAACTCATTTTTGGGAATTCTTGTATGAGTATTTGCTTCTTTAAGAACCTCCCACGGAATTGCCACTTCAACACTCCAAAAGGCATCCTGATCTTTGGGATTGTTCAGACTTCCATCAATAAATACAGCCGATTTTAAACCCTGGATATCCCAACTGTCTACAATAGGCCCCGGTTCACGGTAGGGTTTTGCAATAAAAAGATCCCACACGGTATTTAATGCGTTTACTTCAAATTCAAGGTAATTATGTGTATCACCGTCAGGATCTATAAATATCTCGAAGTCATTATTGTAAAAAATAACTGTGTCTCTTTGTTTTAAGGTTCCCCATACATGTGGTTCCTCCATCTTTGCATAAAAGTATAGATATGTCTCATCGTACAACATCTTCATACGAGTTTGAAATTTGGGATTTTTATGTCCCTCTATATCTATAAAATCATCGCTAAATTCTGCCTTTTTCCAGGAATCGTCGTTAGCCTTTCCATCAATTTCTATTGCCCCCTCTGCTTTATAAGCTATATATGAACGGGGCGCAGGATGGCTTTGTGCAAGTATAAATTGACACTGGAGGACAAGGAGGAATATTATTACTGGGATTTTTTTCATTACAAGCTGTTGTCTTTAATGAATGTTAGTATTTCACTTATTTTCCCATAGGCAAGAGCAGTAACTGTATCGGCTGCGCCATAATAAAGTGCAAGTTTGTCTTCTTCTATAGAATGTAAAGCTGCGCATGGAAACAAGACGTTTGGCACATCGCCTGTTAGCTCATAGATTTCTGAAGGTGCAAGAAGATATGGCTGGGTTCTAAACTTCACTTTTTCGGGTTGCTCTTCATCCAAAATTGCCGCACCTACAGAATACCTGAAGCCATTACATGTGTTTATTACCCCGTGATAAAATAAAAGCCATCCTTCTTCTGTAAGAATGGGGACAGGACCGGCACCTATTTTGGTACACTGCCATGCACTTTGTTCAAAGGGCGATACTTTCATCACACACCTATGTTCCCCCCAGTACTTCATGTCTGGGCTGTAGCTAATGTAAATATCTCCAAAAGGGGTATGACCGTTATCGCTGGGGCGACTCAACATTGCGTATTTCCCGTTGATTTTCTTCGGAAAAAGGACTCCATTACGATTAAATGGAAGGAAAGCATTTTCACACTGAAAGAATTCCTTAAAATCAAAGGTATAGCCTATGCCGATAGTAGGGCCATGATAGCCATTACACCAGGTAATCCAGTATCTATCTTCAATAAATGTCACCCTTGGGTCATATTTATAATCTGAAGCAATCATATCGGTATTCCCCGGATTGAATTGGATAGGATCATGTTCTATATCCCAGTTTAGCCCGTCTTTACTAAATCCCGCAAAAATGTTCATTTGAACCGATTTGTTGTCACATCGGAACACACCTGCATAACCCTCACCAAAAGGAACAACAGCACTATTAAAGATACTGTTGGAACTAGGTATGGCATACCTGTCAATTATAGGATTTTCGCTGTAGCGCCACATGACACTGTTAGAACCTGCTGGGCGGTCTTGCCAGGGAATAGGATTAGATTTCAAGTTCATTCTTTGTATTTTTTAATTTTGTCTAACCATGTAAACTTTAATATGGTAGTGGTTACTATAAAAATCGATAAGGCTATTAATGCTTTTGGATAATCTCTCACCACAAAATATATCGGCATTAGAATCATTGAAGATTGCCAGATTATACCCACAATACAGTTAAACATATCGAGGTTAAAATCTTTATTTTTTTCAATACTTATTCCCTCTTCACGAATCATTGTCCTTACCGGTTTCCACCAACCCCAGGGTCTTACGTTGGTATAGAATTCTTTTAAAGTTGCAGAATTTGTAGGCCGGCTTAAAAATGTACCAAATATACATCCTGCCAGAGAAACCAGAAATATTATAGGGAACAGGTAAATAGCAGGAATATGAGCCAATTCGAACAAAACAGAACCGGGTGTAAAGTTATCTTTATTAAAATCGAGCAAGAACTGTAAAGTTGCTATGATTAGTCCGGAGAGCATGCCCCAGAAATATCCCCAACCATTAAATCGCCACCAAATCCATTTCAAAAAATTAGCCGTTACGTAACCCCCATACAGAGCACTGGTAATCCAGAGTGTAATGGAGTTAATAGATTCTGCAAAAAAGCCCATTACCACACCCAGTACCACCACCAGGAAAGAAGACAAATGAGATATTTTTATATAATGTTTATCTGTAGCATTTGGTTTGAAATACTTTTTATAGATATCATTCACAATATATGCTGGTCCGGCATTCACAAAAGCGGAAAACGTAGACATAAATGCCGCCAAGAGACCGGCTAAAAGCAAACCTTTTATCCCCACAGGAATGTGGTTGTTAATCACCTGGGGCAGGAGAATTTCCAGATCATTCCCATTAATACTTCCAGAGCTTGCGAGTTGAGGAGCAATAAAAACGAGTGCAAGTACAACGATGCCACTAATAAGCAAATACCTTGGTATAAAAAGTACCAAATTTGTGAAACCACTCATGTATGCTGCATCTTTTACAGTTCGTGTAGAAAGTATACGCTGCATGTCGTAACTGGGAGTAGGCCCTGCAACACTGGCAAAAAAGCCTTTAAATAGAGTCATTCCTATAAAAGCACCAAACATTTTATACCCCTGGGTATCTATTAGGTGGTTAAATTTCTCTTCTTTTCTATTCCAGAATGTTTCGAGCTCCCAACCAAAGAAGATATTTTTCCATTCCCCGGGAATAATAGCCGAGATCTGGGCATCGGTTAAATAAATGAAGGTGTATGCCGTAACCAGAAGCCCTGCTACTACCATGATTAGGTACTGCAATACTTCAGTAGCCACTACAGAGAACATACCGCCTTTAATCGTGTAAATGGTGGTGAGGAAAATTATGATTAATGCATAACACTGTTCCGAAGCCAAAACTTCATATCCAATGAAATTAACCGACATATCCCAGGGAAGAATAACAGTCATGAATTTTCCCACGCCTTCAAAAAAATATGCGATAAACCCAATAGCTGCTACAACAGCAAATACCGCCACAATAAAATGAGAGGCCCTGCCTGCTTTATCATCTCCAAAACGTGTGAGAATCCATTCTGATCCTGTCATAACTTTTGAACGCCTTATCCACACCGCGAGGAACATCATTATAAACACCTGGTTCCATACCGGCCACATCCACATGAACATGAAGCTTTTGACACCATACAAAAATAATATCCCCACCATCCAGGCAGTCCCTGAAACATCAAACATCCCAGATCCATTACTTAAACCCAGGTAATACCACTTTATTGATTTTCCTCCTAAAAAATAAGAGTCGAGGCCTTTTGAAGCTTTTTTAGAAACATAGATCCCTACTCCAAGCGTTACTGCTATATAGAGTAAAATAATAATTACATCAAGAGTTGCCATTACTTCGCAGTTGTATTATTAATACCCCAGTTAAGGTTAGGCTCAGGTCCCATTTTAAAGTGTAACTGCCCACCTTGTAAAATTTCATCATGTGTTATAAAAGTACGGTCCAGATTGGTGCCGTTTAGTTGGGCAGATTGGATATAAATATTAACATCGGATACATCTTCTGCTATGATTTTAAAACTCTTTCCATCCTGAAGCTGAATGACAGATTCTTCAAATAATGGACTTCCTATTTCGTATTGGGCTGATACCGGATTAAGTGGATAAATTCCCATCGAGCTAAGAACAAACCAGGCCGACATTTGCCCGGCATCTTCGTTTCCGCTTAAACCATCAGGTTGTGTGCTATATTGAGTTTTGAGAATCTCCCTCACCCAATACTGGGTACGCCAGGGTTGATTTACTTTATTGAATAAATAAGCTATATGATGACTAGGTTCATTACCGTGGGCATATTGACCTATAAGCCCCGAAATATCAGCTGAAACATTATCTCCTGTTATTTCAGAACTTTCGGTAAAAAGTTGTTCCAGCCTTTCGCTAAATTTTTCCTGACCATGAAGAACTACAAAGGCCTCAGGCTCATGTAGTACAAACCAGCTATGCTGCCAGGCATTCCCTTCGGTATAATCTGTGTGTTCTCTGTGATTGGAGAATTTTGGATCAAAAGGTTCATTCCATACCCCATCTTTAGTCTTACCTCGCATAAAGCCCGTTTCAGGGTCAAATAATTCCTGGTAGGCCTTTGCTCTTTGAGAAAAATACCTGTAATCCTCGTTTTTCCCAAGGGCCTGGGCCATTTGAGCAACTGCCCAGTCATTGTACGCATATTCAAGAGTAATAGTGACTGACTCGTCCAGAAGGTTATATGGTATAAAGCCATATTCTTTGTATAAATCTAATCCCCGTTCATCTTGCATCATCGTATTCTTCATTGCTTCATAGGCGAACTCTACATCAAAATCTCTTATTCCCTTAAAATAAGCTTCAGCTATTACCAGAACTGAATGATATCCTGTCATTGTATTGGTTTCATTGCCATACAGCGTCCACACAGGAAGAATATTTTCAGTTTTATAGTATTCGAGAAGGGACCTGATCATATCCGGCACCTTTTCAGGATCGGTTAGGGTGAGTAGCGGATGTTGTGCCCTAAAAGTATCCCACAAAGAGAAAGTGGAATAAGCAGTGTAATCTCCTGCTTTAATGATTTCATCATTCTCTTTCCTGAACTCACCATTCTTATCACTAAAGGTTACCGGCGCCAGTTTTGTATGGTAAAGTGCGCTGTAAAATATAGCTTTTAAAGAATCAACCGGGGTTTGTATCTTAATAGTTTCCAAAGCTTCAGCCCATTGTGCGGTTGCTTCCTCTTTTCTTTTATCAAAATTGAAATCGTTCGCATCCAAATTCTCTTTTGCATTTTCAATACTTACCGATGATAATGCCAATTTCACCTGAAGGTTGGTTCCTGTTTCAGTATCAAAGAAAAACTGTGCAGCAGTTTTGACCCCGTTAGCATTGTGGTTATCAACAACTTTCCCATCTGTCAGGAAATTAGCATCAACAATAGGTTTGGAGAACTCTGCGACAAAAAAGACTTTTTGATTATTGGCCCAACCGGTACTGTATCTATACCCACTAATAGTAGTGGGGTTTTCAAGTTCAATAGAAGATTCTGTAGGCCTGTCCCAGTTAATTGCAAAACCCAAATCTACTACTACCGTTTGTTCATCTCCCTCTCTAAAAATGTATTTTTGGTAGCCAGTTCTTTTAGAAGCTGTTAAAAACACCTCTACCTCATGATCATCAAGAAAAACGCGATAAAATCCCGGGGATGCTTCTTCATTCGCATGATCAAACTTTGAGCTATAAGGAATATCATTTCTGGACTTTACAGGCACAGCTAAATCGATTTCTTTATTCACCGGCATAAAAAGTAAATCCCCCAGATCTCCAATACCTGTTCCGCTAAGATTTAGATGAGTAAAACCTACTATGGTATCATCTGAATAATGATATCCTGAGCACCAGTCCCAGTCACTAATACCATTGTTAGGGCTTAACTGTATCATTCCAAAGGGAGTTGTGGCTCCAGGATAGGTATGGCCATGACCTCCTGTACCCACAAATGGATCTACATAAGAAATGGGCGATGGTTCGGGTTCAACGTTGGCAATACTAACATTCTTTTTACAGGAATAAATGGCAAAAAAAAGTATAAAATATAACGGGAGGGAAGGCTTATTCATTAAGGCAGAATTTGAGGGAACTACAACATTTCCTTAACAAATATCAAGATTTATTTATATATTCCGGATCCAAAAAAGGTAATTTAGACCAACAACAATTTTGGAAAGCTTAACAGCCAGAAATTGGCATTTATGATACTACAAAAGCATTTCGACAAGGTCTTTAACGGCACCTCTGATTACTACAAAATTGGACCAGAACACCATGTATTATTTTGGTTCTGTTATTTTGTTTTTAATGTTCTCAGGTGGGGTAGCTACTATGATGATTACTTGTTATCACTCAAGGGAAATATTATAGGCTTCCCTATACATATGTTGCTAAGTTATGTCACCATCTATATCTTTATCCCAAAGTTTATTGAAAAAAGACATTTTTTTAGCTTCGCTGTTTCCGTAATCCTTTCCATATTTTTAATGGTGAGGGTTAAATTTGACCTAACCTCTCTTTTGGTAAGCAGTAATGTTTGGCCAGAAGGACCTGTAGAAACCACGACATTTAGTTTTAACTATGTGATTACCATGATGTTAGGAGAGTTCTATGTAATCTCATTTGTTACAGCACTTAAAATAACTATAGACTGGATGCAGGAGAGCAAAAGAGTTGCTAAACTTGAGAAAACACAACTGGAAACCGAATTAAAATTTCTACGTTCCCAGATATCGCCCCACTTTTTCTTTAATACCTTAAATAATATCTACTCTTTATCTCTTGATAAGTCTGTCAAAGCTTCAGAAACTATTTTGAAGCTCTCTGAGTTAATGCGATATCTTCTTTACGAGACCAATGAAAATAAACAGGATCTTCAAAAAGAGATCATCTGCATTCAAAATTATCTGGATCTTGAAAAGATCAGGTATGGTGATCTATTACAGGTCAATATGTCAATTACGGGAGATATTGAAGGTAAAAAAGTTTCTTCCATGCTTTTAATTCCTTTTATAGAAAACGCAATTAAACATGGGGCAAATAAAACGATTGGCAAAACCGACATAATTATTACCTTCACCGTTCAGGAGGATTTTCTACTTTTTAAAATCATTAACACGCTACCTCCTCAACCTTCTATGGTTCAATTTAATCAGCCCGGAGGGATTGGAATTGCGAATGTGAGAAAAAGGCTAGAACTGGCATACAGTAAAGACGAATTTGAACTTCAGAATTACGAAGAAAAGAACAGGTATATCGTAAAATTAAAACTGAAACTTCGATGAACTTAAAGTGCATAATTATTGACGATGAACCTTTAGCTATAAATGTAATAAAGAACCATCTGTCTCAATTCAAAGATGTAAGTATTTCAGCCACTTTTAACAACGCAGTTGAAAGCCTGAAATATCTCGAAAATTCTGAGGTAGATCTCCTATTCCTTGATATAAACATGCCTGTTTTAGACGGCTATAGCCTTCTAAAGAGCCTCAGCAAGAAACCCATGGTGATTATTACTACAGCTCATGCCGAATTTGCAGTACAAAGCTACGAACTTGAGGTGCTCGATTATTTGGTTAAACCCATATCCTTTCCCCGCTTTGTAAAAGCCATGAATAAAGCTTTAAAAAGGAATCAAACCACCAGGACCGTAGAAACCACCAGTGAAAAAGATCACATCTTTATTAAAATGGATAAAAAGTTAATGAAGAAGATCTACCTGGATGATATTAAGATAGTAGAGAGCCTAAAAGATTATATTAGAATTATTACCACCAGTGGCAAATACATTGTTCATCAAACCTTAAGTAATTTCACTGATAGTCTTCCTGCTGATAAGTTTATTAGAATTCACAGATCATTTACTATTTCCCTTGATAAAGTAGAGGCCATAGAAGGCAATTGCTTGCAGATTGACGGAAATAAATATACTATTGGTCGAAGCTATTTGAACGATGTAAAAGAAACGCTTCTTAAAACATACTAATGTAAAAGCTTCACCTCAGCCTTATAGTGTAGACCATGCAAGGCTAAATGTCTATTCACAAGGGTTTCAAAAATGGCAATTTCAGGCAGCGTTTTATTGAAAGCCATTTGCACCTGTTAGAGCAAAAAATACCGGAGCTTTTAAAACCCGGTACTTTAATATTTCTTGCCTTGTTGAGCTTTTGCTAAATATCTTTTTTGTCACTACTTAAGCCCCCAATTTTTGTTGGGCTCTCTCCCCATTTGAAAAATCAATTCACCCCCGTCAATAATTTCTGAATGAGATATTGTTGTTCGATTAAAATCCTTACCATTTAATGTGGCCGATTGGATGTATCGATGCTCATCAGAAACATTTACGGCCTTTATTGTAAAAGTATTTCCTTCTGGCAACTTAATTACAGATTGTTCAAAAAGAGGACTTCCAATTTCATATTCGGCAGCAGCCGGATTAAAGGGATACAAGCCCATAGAACTAAAAACATACCAGGCAGACATTTGCCCGGCATCTTCATTCCCGCTCAAACCATCAGGTTGCGTAGAATATTGTGTTGATAAAATTTCCCTTACCCAAAATTGCGTTCGCCAGGGTTTACCTGCTTTGTTGAATAAATATGCAATATGATGGCTTGGCTCATTCCCATGAGCATACTGGCCAATAAGTCCCGATATATCTGCTGAAGCATTTTCTCCCTTAATTTCTGAATCTTCAGTAAAAAGTTGCTCCAGTTTACTGCTGAAATTCTCTGCTCCGCCGTGAAGTTCAATTAGCTCCTGGGGTTCATGTAAAACAAACCAACTATGCTGCCATGCATTACCTTCGGTATAATCTGTATTCTCCATGTGACTGGAAAATTTTGGATCAAACGGTGTATTCCAGGATTTACCATCTTCACTCTTTCCTCTCATAAAACCAGTTTCAGCATCAAACAACTTTTGATATGCTTTGGCTCGATTCGAAAAGTATTTATAATCTTCGGGTTTATTTAAAGCTTTTGCCATTTGAGCAACACACCAGTCGTTATATGCATATTCAAGGGCGTAAGTCACAGATTCATCAAGTTCCCGGAACGGTATATAGCCGTATTCTTTATAAAACTTTAATCCGCGTTGATCCTGCATCATGGTGTTTTTCATGGCTTCATAAGCCTCTGCAACATTAAAATCTCTTATTCCCTTGAAATAGGCCTCGGCAATAACCGGTATAGAGTGGTACCCTGTCATTGTATTGGTTTCATTTCCATAAAGCGTCCAGACCGGCAGCGCTCCTTCAATTTTATAATACGCCAGCATTGATTTTATGATATCTGAAACTTTATCAGGATCGGTCAAAGTGAGTAGCGGTTGCTGTGCCCTAAAAGTATCCCATAAAGAAAGCGTGGTGTAGGCAGTAAAATCCTGTGCCTTTAAAATACTGTCATTTGAAGCACGGAATTCTCCATTCTTATCACTAAATATAACTGGTGCCACTTTAGTGTGATACAAGGCAGTATAGAATATTGTTTTAAGAGAATCCTCTTTCGTCTCCACTTTGATACCTTTTAAAGCATCTTCCCACAATGCAGCAGCCTCATTTTTGGCAACGTCAAAATCGCTTTTTTCATTATCCAGATTCTGTCTCGCATTCTCTATGCTCACCGAAGACAACGCTAATTTTACCTGCAGTTCATTAGCTTTTTCTAAATCAAAAAATAACTGGGTAGCAGTTTTAGCCCCTTCCGCGCTATTTTCATTTACTTCCTGGCTATCACTAACTAATGATTTTGAAACAATAGGACTGGAAAATTTTGCAACAAAAAATACTTTTTGATTCTTTGCCCACCCGGTACTGTGTCTAAATCCGCTTATAGTGTAATCGTCTTCAATCGTTATTTTGGTTGCCAGCGGGGTGTCCCAGTTAATGGCAAACCCGAGATCAACTATTACCGATTGTTCTCCTGCCTGGCTATATTTATATTTTTGATAGCCTGTTCTCGCAGAAGCTGTCAACTCCACCTCTACCTCAGGATCTTCAAGAAAAACCCTGTAGTAACCGGGAGATGCCTCTTCTTTTGAATGGCTAAAAACAGATTTGTACGGAATATCGTCCCTTGTTTCAACCGGAGTGGTTAAATCGATCTTCTTGTTGGCAGGCATAAAAAGCAAATCGGCCAAATCTCCGATTCCGGTACCACTAAGGTGCAAATGACTGAAGCCCACTATAAGGGTGTCAGAAATGTGGTAACCCGAAGACCAGTCCCAACCTTGTTTCCCGTTATCGGGACTTAGCTGGATCATTCCAAAGGGTACGGTGGCACCTGGATAGGTATGGCCATGCCCACCAGTTCCAATAAACGGATCAACAAATGTTGTTACCTGCGCCTCATTAGATGGTTCCTTGTGCATATCACGATTACAGGAAGAGAGGAAGAAGACACCGAGGCTCAATAAGGAAAGGACGTTTTTGTTCATAATCTATGTAAGGATTTTCTACTCAAAAATGGCAAATTTAATAAACATTTCAACCCAGCTATTTATTGAGATATTGATATGAGACTTCTCACTTTAAAAAAGGGGTTCCAAAAATGACATTTTTGGAACCCCTTTTGGTATTTAGAATTTGGTGCTTGGAATTTAGTTCTGAAGCTTTCAAATGTCAGTTCAATATTTCATTAATCTTTTCCACTACCTTTTGCGGCGGAATGCTCCTCATCACCTCTTCATATCCCTGCGGAATGTTTTTTCCGTAGATGGAGGTGGGAATAGCGGGGTATTTCTGAAGATCGGGCAGCAGGGAGTTTGTTTCGGGTTGACGGAATGGGGCGAATCCGGTGTAGGGATGAGTGAGCCCCCAAATAGTGATCACCGGCACTCCAAAATTGGCTGCGAGGTGTCCGTTACCGCTGTCCATTGCCAGCATAAGATCAAGGTTTGAAATAAGAGAAAGCTCTTCTTCAAAAGATAACTTCCCGGCTACTGAAACAGCATTGGAAAATTCTTTCTCCCACGCGGCCAGTTTCCCGGTTTCTTCTTTACCTCCCCCGAACAAAAATATCCTCAAATTTTGCCCTTTTTGAAGCTTCAGTAAAACCTCTTTCATGAGATCTTCGGGATAAGCCTTGGAAGCATGCTGGGCAAAAGGTGCAATTCCTATCCAGTTCTTATCCTTTTCCCCTGTTATAGCGCTAAGATTTTCGGTCAATTCCTGCTTTTCTAGTACCTGCACAGAATTGATATCTATGGGATAGCCGAGTTTATCAAAAACTTCAGTATACCGCTCATGGGTTGCCTTCAGTTGTTCAAAGATCTTGTTATTGCTTCGGGTGAGGGCTTTTTTCTCCTTCCGGCCTTTGTCCAGCTGGCGTACCGGGATTCCCTTCAGCTTAAAAAATAACTTCAGAATATTAGACCGCAGTACATTGTGAAGGTCGGCAACGGCATCAATTTTAAGGTCAAGCAATTCCGAAGAAAGCTTTTTGAGTCCGAAGATGCCTTTGTGTCTTCCTTTTACTTCAGCTTCAAAAATCTGAACATTAGAAAGATCTTTGAACATGGGGGCGAAAAACCGTGGGGTAAGCAGGGTGAGCTTAACATCGGGATATTTTTCAGTAAAAGCTTTGAGAACAGGCACCATCATCGCCACATCTCCCATGGCCGAGAGGCGTATAACTAAAATGTGGTGCGGTCTTTCCATCCAAAAATGCTATTTTTTAGCCCCTCTTAAAACAGGGTTAAGATCATCATCGTTGTACATCTTCATTTGCCTGTACACCTTCATGTATTTATCACCACTGGCGATATCGCCGAGTAACTGATTGATTGCTGTAGAAAGGTCTACACGCTGCTCCAGCAAGACATCGAGCTTTGCCTGGCATTTAATCATGTGTTCCTGCCCGGCATCAACGCGATTGGCCTCTTCGTTCATGTGATAGATCTTGAGCGCCAGGATAGAAAGCCTGTCAATAGCCCAGGCGGGGCTTTCAGAATTGATCGTCGCATCCTCTTTTGGCTCCACTTCTTTATACTTGTCAAGAAAGTAACTGTCAAGGTATTCCACCATATCGGTACGATCCTGGTTTGAGGCATCAATTTGCCTTTTTAGCTTAAGCGCTGCAACAGGATCAATGTTTGGATCGCGAATAATATCTTCATAATGCCATTGCACGGTATCTATCCAGCACTTGCGGTACAAAAGGTGCTCCAGGAGCTGTTCCTTCTCATCGAAAGGGTTGTGAAACTCCTGCCCTACCGTATTTATCTCATGATACTTCTCTATTACTTCCTGAAAGATCTTATTTGCTTTATCTGAAAACATATGCTGAAATTTTAGAGGTTCTTCGGAAGAAAAACCACCGATTAACAATTCTGGCAAAGGTACCGGATTTTTAGATTTTTTGAAGGGTGATTTTCAATCTTCTGAAGCTTTGTTACAGCAGCAGAAGCAGCACGGGCAGCAGGATTATGGTGAGAAACAACATTTCTTTGAACCACTGGTCTTTCATACTTTGAAAGTAATTGGTTACCATAATTGCTAATGGCGCGAAGAAAAACATCAATTCACTGCCATTTTTGGTAGGTGCCAGGACCCCAACAGTTAAAGCCACCCCGGCACAAAGTAAAATTATGAACAGGGAAGATTTGGCGTTGGCACTGGCTTTTTGAATGATAAGAACATAGAAAAAAGATGACCACAGGGTAAGCGCAAAGAGAAAAGCCGAAGGAATGAGAAGGGACAGATTGCGGTATTGCTCAAAATCGAGGTTAATTGCCTGGGTCCAGTCGGCCAGGGTGTAGAAGGTGTCGGTAATTAAAAGATCTACACTTGTAACAATGGAGAGCAGTGCCAGAAGGGCCGCCACCGGCACCAGCCAGTTTTTAAACCTGTGCCCCACATGTACCAGAAGGCCAAAGTAGACCACGAATAAGAAAAGAATGCTCCAAAAATAAAAGAGCGATGCTACCCCTATCCAGAAAGTTGCATCAAAGATTTTTTTCACTGTTTCACGCTGTGATTTAAGAGACAGGATGCGGCGCAGCGCAAGGAGTAGAAATAAATTGGCTATTATAACATCATTGTTTTGCAATGCAGCGCTAAACATGCAAAGAAAACCTGCAAACAAAATACTTTTATAGGCATTTCGCCCCGTAAGCTCATTTCTTCCCGAAATAAAATTGAGAATAAAAACACTCAGCACCAGTATCAGGAACATTCCTACCTCCTGCCAAATGACCCAAAAAGGCGCTGAAAACAGTGCCTGCAGGTTAGCAAAAAGATAAAAAATAAAGATGTACACGGCCACTACAATGAAGTTAATAGGCCTTGAATTGCTAAAAAAGCTTGTTAGCATTAGGGTTTTTTATATTTTTGTGGAGTTAAATATAGCTACTATGAAGGATTTTTTCGAGGGGATACAGACCATTTTTGAAGATTACCTGTTCGCACCGTTCAACGGGCTTGCCAATTTAGAGCTGGATAGCTGGTGGTTGGCAAACGCTGTAAACTGGATCTTTATGTTAATTGCGGCAGCAGCTTTTATTTACTGGATGTTGCAGCTAAAGAAATTCAACGACCGTAACGAGGAAAAGCGCGAAACCAGCGCCCATTCTTTCCTGGGCTAGAGGTCAAAACCTATATCCTTCCTAAAATACATCTTATCAAAATGAAGTTTTTCGGCATTTTGATAAGATTTTTTTATGGCCTCCCGGAAATCTTTTCCAAAAGAGGTGATAGCGATAACACGGCCACCATTGGTTAAGACCTTTCCATCTTTTTCTACAGTTCCTGCGTGAAAAACGATTGATCCGTCGATGTCATTAAGACCGGTAATTTCTTTTCCCTTTTCGTAATCTTCAGGATATCCGCCAGATACCAGCATTAAAGTAGCTGCAGCTTCTTCCTTCACTTTAAGCTCAATTTCACTCAGTTTCCCTTCAGAAATTTTCTGAAATACCTCAACAAGATCAGACTCTACGCGGGGTAATACAACCTCTGTTTCGGGATCACCCATTCTTACGTTGTATTCAATCACATAAGGCTCTTCTCCAACTTTAATAAGACCAATAAAAACAAAACCTTTATAGTCAATATCTTCGGCTTCAAGCCCGGCAATAGTCGGTTTTACAATCCTCTCTTCAACCTTCTGCATAAAAACCTCATCGGCAAAAGGAACGGGAGAAATTGCACCCATTCCGCCGGTATTCAGGCCTGTGTCTCCTTCGCCAATACGCTTATAATCCTTTGCTGTTGGCAGGATCTTATAATTCTTTCCATCGGTAAGTACAAAAACACTGAGCTCAATCCCGTCCAGGAATTCTTCGATCACCACGGTATTTCCGGCAGATCCAAATTTATTTTGGGTGAGCATATTTTCCAGTTCATTCTGTGCTTCTTCAAGGGAATTCAGGATCAGGACACCTTTTCCGGCAGCAAGACCATCAGCTTTTAGCACGTACGGTGGCTTGAGGGTGGTAAGAAATTCCTTTCCGGCGGCAAGACTTTCTTTAGTAAAGCTCTCATACGCCGCAGTAGGAATGTTGTGCATGGCCATAAACTCCTTGGCTCTCTCTTTACTTCCTTCCAGCAAGGCACCTCTCTTTGACGGGCCAATTACCGCTACCTGCTTCAATTGCTCATCCTGCCTGAAAAAATCAACGATACCATTAACCAGGGGATCTTCTGGCCCCACCACCATCATCTCAATTTTTTCCCTTAGCACCAGCTCTTTTACAGCTTCAAAATCATTGACACTCACCGCTACATTTGTAGCTATAGCCGAGGTGCCGGCGTTACCGGGTGCTATAAAGAGTTTATCGCAGTGACTGCTTTGAGATAGTTGATGTGCGAAAGTATGTTCGCGGCCTCCTGAACCAAGGATGAGAATATTCATAGGTGTATGTTTTCTTTCTTGGCTCAAAAATAATTGTTTGTAAATTGAAGCGCTAACTAATTGGCGTAAAAAACAATTTTAATTTCAACTTTGAACTGGTTCAGCCTCTCCTTACAACTCAACCGTTTTCCTATAAAGAAGGCTAAAAAAGTCCTGGAAGAGATCCGGAATATTCCGGAGGAAGAATATAAAACCTATGTTGGGGAAAGAAAAAGAGAAATTGTTGAACACCATTTAAAGCACAATCCATTTTACCGCGATTTCTTCGGAAGCAGTGAATTCAACACCTGGGAAGAGGTGCCGGTAATGCAGAAGAAAGACCTGCAACGACCTCTTAAAGAACGCTTCATCAAAGGTTTTAACGCCGGGAACAGCTATGTTGGAAAGACTTCCGGCTCCAGCGGTCATCCTTTCATTTTTGCCAAAGACAAATTTTGCCACGCCCTCTCGTGGGCCGAATTTTACGACCGTTACCGCTGGTACAATATTGATCTCGACAAATCTTTACAGGCCCGCTTCTACGGAATTCCCTTTGACCAGTATGGCTATTTCAAAGAACGGCTAAAAGATTACTTTGGCAGGAGATACCGGTTTCCCATTTTCAATCTCAATGATAAAAAAATGGAAGAATTCCTGCTGAAGTTTCAGAAAAGGCCTTTTGAATACATAAACGGCTACACCAGCTCTATCCTGCTCTTTGCAAAATTCCTTCAGAAAAAGAACCTGGTTCTAAAGAATATTTGTCCCAGCCTGAGGCTTTGCATTGTCACCAGCGAAATGTTGTTTGAGGAAGACAGGAAACTTATGGAAAAGACCTTTGGGATACCAATTGTTAATGAATACGGCGCGAGTGAACTGGGGCTGCTGGCATTTCAGAATAATGCAGGGGAATTGGTGCTCAACAGCGAAACCCTTTTTGTGGAAATTCTGGACGAGACAGGCAAAGCCGTAGCCCCGGGCGAAGAGGGACGTATCGTCATTACCTCGCTCTACAACAAAGCGCATCCTTTTATTCGATACGACATTGGCGACAGCGGTGCTCTTGCTGAAAACTCAAGTGTCAAAAAGGGCATTTTGAAGAAACTTTTAGGAAGGACAAATGATGTTGCCTTTTTACCGAGCGGAAAAGTAGTACCCGGCCTAACTTTCTATTACGTCACCAAAACTGTGATTGAAAACAGCGGAAATATCAAAGAATTTATTGTGCAGCAGACTGCTCCCGGCTCTTTTAAAGTGATTTATGTTTCTGAAGATGAATTAAAGCCGCCTCAAAAGAAAAAGATCGAAGCTGCTATGGAAACTTATCTCGAAAAAGGGTTAAACCTCAGCTTTGAACATAAACTGCTGCTCGACCGAAGCAAAAGAGGAAAGCTGAAGCAGTTTGAATCACTTGTGTAAGGAGACTTTCTGTTTCTGTTTCACAAAAAGTTGCTCCCACAGGAACAATACCATCCAAAAAAGGCTTTTTACAGCAGAATACTTGAGCACCTCCCTGTAAACCTTATAGTTATACCCAAGCATTTCCATTTTGTTTTGGGAAATTGAACCCCTGCGTTCCCGGTAGATGGCGAGCGGCTCCTTAATTCCTTTGGCGCCACCTGCTTTTCTCACTGCCAACAGCCAAAGGCCCCAATCCTGTCTTTTCCTGATAAGCGGGCAATAGATCTTCCCCAGCGATCGGGCATCATAGATTCCAGTGAGGTTGCCAATATAATTTGCTTTCTTAAGCTTTGAAAAAGTGAGGGTTTTGAGTGCCTTTATTTGTTTATTCAGCCTTTCACCGTCTTCGTTCATGAGTTCATAGCTGCCATAGCAAACCCTTACTTGCTCCTCCTGCATCAGTTTAAGCTGCTTTTCCAGCTTTTGGGGCTTCCAGAGGTCATCGGCATCCAGAAAGGAGATGAAATCTCCTGTAGCCGCTTTTATGCCAATATTTCGGGCAAAACCGGCGCCCTGGTTTGTGGGCAGTACGTGCAGTTTAATGCGGTCATCTTCGGCAATGAAACCTTCAGTAATTTTTGAAGTAGCATCATGCGAGGCATCGTCAATTACCAGCAATTCCCAGTTAGAATGGGTTTGCTGCTGTACAGAGCGAATACTTTCAGCAATAAAACCGGCAGCATTATAGGCCGGCATGATGACAGAAACCAAAGACTTTTTCTTCATTTTCAGGTTTTAGCCATTATAAAAATTCCTGCGGAACAGCCAAAACATAAGGCCTCAAAAATGCTATTTTCGGATATGTTTTGAGAAGTCTTTATGTTCACTTCTATAGAGTTCTTCCTCACTAAGATCTTTAAAATATTCGTAGGTCTTTTTCATCCCTTCGCTACGTGACACTTGGGGCTCCCAGCCCAAAACCTCTTTAGCTTTAGAAATATCGGGCTGCCGCTGCATAGGGTCATCTTCGGGCAAGGGTTTGTATATGATCTTTTGATCTGTTCCTGTCAACCTGATGATTTCTTCAGCAAAATCTTTAATTGTGATCTCATGCGGGTTTCCAATATTCACGGGATAGGCATAGTCACTTAGCAACAGCCTGTATATTCCCTCTACCTGGTCATCTACATAGCAAAAAGACCTGGTTTGTGAACCATCTCCGAAGACAGTAAGATCTTCTCCCCTTAAAGCCTGGCCGATAAATGCAGGGATCACACGCCCGTCGTTTAACCTCATTCTGGGCCCATAGGTATTAAAGATTCGCACTATCCTTGTCTCGAGTCCGTGAAAACGGTGATAGGCCATGGTAATAGATTCCTGAAATCTTTTAGCTTCATCATATACGCCGCGGGGGCCAATAGTGTTCACGTTGCCGTAGTATTCTTCGGTTTGGGGATGTACCAGCGGGTCTCCGTAAACTTCCGAAGTAGAAGCAATAAGGATCCTCGCCTTTTTAACCATGGCGAGCCCTAAAAGGTTGTGAGTTCCCAAAGAGCCCACTTTTAGGGTTTGGATAGGGATCTTAAGGTAATCTATGGGACTGGCAGGAGATGCAAAATGCAAAATATAGTCCAGATCTCCCGGTACATGCACAAAAGTGGTCACATCATGATGGTAAAACTCAAAATTCTCCAGCTTAAAAAGATGCTCAATGTTTCTTTTGTCACCTGTGATAAGATTGTCCATTCCAATCACATGGTAACCTTCATTTATAAATTTATCACACAGGTGGGAACCCAGAAATCCTGCAGCCCCGGTGATGAGGATTCTTTTCTTCATTGGTTGGTTTTACCCTCGAAAGTAATAAAATTTAAGGGATACAGCTGTTCCTGAAGGTACAGCAGCAGCAGTTAATGTTGTATTTAAGAATAATTTAACCCAATTTAAGCAAAACTGAAACTAAGCATTGCCCGCAATATGAGTAAATTAGGCTAACAACAGAAAATTATTACCTATGAGAAATTTTTTACGACACCTCAACACCAATGTAAGCGATGCCGAAAGAGGGGCTTCCTTCCTGGCAGGAGCCTACTTTCTTTATGATGCATTGGGAAAGGAAAAGAAAAGCGGCATTGAAGCTGTTATTGCCGGTTACCTGCTATACAGGGGGATCTCGGGAAATTGTTTTCTGTATAACGCCATTGGAAAAACCAAACCCGACAATCGCAGTCGTAATGTAAATATTCAGCTGAGTTTAGTAGTGGATAAACCCCGGGAAGAAGTCTATAACTTTTGGCGGAACCTTGAAAACCTTCCGCTGTTCATGGAGCACCTTGAAAGCGTGGAAAGTCTAAACGACAGTATTTCTGTTTGGGAAGCCCATTTACCGGGACATGTTGGAACGCTAAGGTGGAAAAGTGAAATTGTAAAGGAAAGACCTTTTGCACTGCTGGGCTGGCAATCTTTACCGGGTTCATCTATTGAGAATGCCGGAAAAGTAGAATTTCGCGATGCGGGGGAAGGAACAGAGCTACACATTGTGATCTCCTATCACGCCCCTGGTGGAATACCCGGAGAAAGTGCGGCCCGTCTTTTAAATCCTGTTTTTGAAGATATGGTTGAAGAGGATGTACGCCACTTTAAATGGTTCATTGAGAGGGATTACAACTTTTGACAGAGCTTCTTTACGCTCTCCTTCCAGTGAAGAATAGGCAGGTTAAAAACCTGTTGTACCTTTTCTTTATTCAGTACACTGTAAGACGGCCTCACGGCGAGTGTCTGGTAGTCATTGTTTTCAATCAACTCTACATCAGAACCAGTGATGTCAAGGATTTCTTTGGCAAAATCAAACCAAGTGGCCTCTCCCAGATTACTGTAGTGGTACAATCCAAATTTTATCTTGCCTGTTGCAATGATCTCCAGAATAAAAGCAGCAAGATCGTGAGCATTAGTGGGGGTTCCCTTTTGGGAAGTAGTGATATTTAAAGTTTCACCTGCCCTGGCTTTTGACCTGATGGTGTTGAAAAAATTCTTCCCGATTTCTGAATATAACCATGAGGTCCTGAAAATGAGATATCGGTTTGTAGCTTCCTGGATATACTGCTCCCCCAGCAACTTCGATGCACCATAGACATTCAGCGGATCTGTAGCGTCTTCTTCGGAATATGGAGAATCTTTCTTTCCATTAAACACATAATCTGTAGAGATATGAATAAGCGTGCAGCCGGTTTCCTCACAATCTCTGGCAAGATTTCTCACACTTTCAGCATTTAAAAGGTAAGCCATTTCCTGCTCCTTTTCGGCCTGTTCTACATTTGTGTAGGCAGCACAATTGATGCAGATATCAAGTTTCTCCCTGCGCATATAAGCTCCCACGACAGCAAATTGTGAAAGATCGAGATCATCTGAAGTTGTGAAGGTGAAATTGAGATCAGGGTACTTTAGAGAAGCCTCTTTAAAGCATTTTCCCAACTGCCCTCCTGCCCCGGTGACCAAAATTTTCATAGCCCCAGTTCTTTAAAAGTGGGAAGATGAGCATCTTTTTCTGAAAGGATGAGCTCATCTTCAGGAAATTCCCAATCTATATTGAAAGTAGGATCATTGTAATAAACACCGGCATCGGCATCTTTGTGAAAGTACTGGTCACATTTATATGCGAAAACTGATATTTCAGACAGCGTGAGAAAGCCATGTGCAAATCCGGCAGGCACGAAGAGCTGATGATGGTTTTCGTCGCTTAAAACCACTTTAAATGACTTTTTGTAGGTTGGGGAATCTGGCCGAAGATCTACAACAACATCCAGAACCTTCCCCACCACTGTTCGCACCAATTTTGACTGTGCGAATTTTCCCTTCTGAAAATGAAGCCCTCTCAAAACACCTTTTTTGGAAGATGATTGATTGTCCTGCACAAACTCCATTTCCAGGCCTGTTACCTCTTCAAATCTCCTTTGGCTGAAGCTTTCCAGAAACGTGCCGCGGTGATCCCGAAAAACTGAAGGTTTCAGCAAAAAACAATCTTTTAAAGGAGTCTGTTCAATTTCTAACATATTAATCTAATTGTAAAAGGTATTCGCCATACCCGCTTTTTAAAAGAGGCTGGGCCAGCTTATGCAGCTGCTGTTTATCTATATAGCCCATATTATAGGCGGTTTCTTCTATTGCCCCTATCTTCAATCCCTGCCGTTCTTCAATGACCTGCACAAATTGTGAAGCTTTCATGAGGGAATCAAAGGTGCCGGTGTCGAGCCAGGCCGTACCCTTGTCAAGAATGCTTACCTGTAACTTCCCTTTTTGGAGGTAATCGTTGTTCACATCGGTAATCTCAAGTTCTGCCCTGCCCGAAGGTTTTATGCCCCTGGCGATCTCTACCACTTCATTGTCGTAGAAATAGATTCCCGGAACCGCAAAATTTGACCTGGGAGAAGCGGGTTTTTCTTCAATAGATATTACTTTTCCTGTCTCGTCAAAATCAACAACCCCGTAGCGTTTTGGGTCATGCACATGGTAAGCGAAGATCATTCCGCCATTGGGATCACTATTGCTTTGCAGCAGTTTATCGAGCCCCGAACCATAAAAAATATTATCTCCCAGAATAAGAGCCACCTTATCATTACCAATAAAATCGGCTCCAATGATAAAGGCTTCGGCAAGCCCCCTCGGCTCATCCTGCACTGCGTATTGAAATTCGCATCCATACCGGCTTCCATCCCCCAACAATTCCCTGAACAAAGGCAGATCTTTTGGGGTGGAAATGATAAGGATCTCTCTAATCCCCGCCATCATCAAAGTAGAGAGCGGATAATAGATCATTGGCTTATCATACACCGGCATTAACTGCTTGCTCACTGCAAGCGTTAAAGGGTGCAGCCTTGTTCCCGATCCTCCTGCCAGTATTATGCCTTTCATGCACTGTATTTTTCCAGGTACCAACGTACCGTTTTTTCTATACCCGATTCAAAGTTCTCAGCGGCTTTCCAACCCAGTTGTGATTCAAGTTTTGTAGCATCTATAGCATAACGCTGGTCGTGCCCCGGCCTGTCTTTCACAAAAGTGATTAGCTGGGTGTAACTTTCGCCGTTTTCACGAGGCACCAGTTTATCAAGAATTTCAGAAATCTTCTGGGCAATATAAATGTTCTCACGTTCATTGCGGCCACCAATGTTATAAGTCTCCCCAAATTTGCCATTTTTGAGTACCAGGTTGATGCCTTTGCAATGATCTAAAACGTATAACCAGTCCCTCACATTCTTGCCGTCTCCATAAATGGGAATAGGTTCTTCTTTTAGGGCTGTTCGAATAATAGTAGGAATCAGTTTTTCATCGTGTTGATGAGGCCCGTAATTATTAGAGCAGTTGGTTGTTAAAACAGGCATTCCGTAGGTATGGAAATAACTGCGCACCAAAAAATCTGAAGCTGCTTTTGAAGCCGAATACGGACTATTTGGCGCATACGGAGTTTCTTCTGTAAACAATCCTTCAGCTCCCAATGTGCCATAGACCTCATCGGTTGAAACGTGAAGGAATTTGGCATCGTTGTACTCTTCCTTCAGTTCAAATGGGCCATCCATCCAAAGATTATAGGCAGTTTGCAGCAGGTTGAAAGTTCCGTTGATGTTTGTTTCAACGAAGGCCGCAGGATTCAAGATTGAATTATCTACATGAGATTCGGCTGCAAAATTTATCACCCTCGAAAAATGGTATTTTTCGAACAGGTTTTTTACCAGCTCCTTGTCTCTAATATCCCCTTTTATGAAGGTGTAGTTCTCGTGCCCCTCTATCTCCAGGTTGTCGAGACTTCCGGCGTAAGTGAGTAGATCGAGGTTGACAATATGGGTGTCTTTATCCTCAATAAAGAGATTGATATAATTAGAACCTATAAAACCGGCTCCACCTGTAACCAGAGTGTATTTCTTATCGTTCATTTATGCTTTCTCTTTTTTAGGTTCTTTCTCTTTTTCGGATATCTTCGGAACTTCGAAAATTTGTTCCAGTATTTTTTCAGTAATAAGATAGGTCGGTTTTACGCCGGTAGTTCCAAGACCGCCTGAAGCCAGTGTACTTCCTGTTTCCAGCGGGTTATCTGAAGCATAATAGGCATATCTTACCTTCACATCTTCACTGATGTTCTTACGTAATCTTGCCGCAGCCTGCACCGCTTTTTGATAATGTGCACCTTCCATCTCCAGCCCTACCACGTTCCATGTAGATTCGTGGAAGAACTTCAAAATATCCTTGTTCTGAAGCGATGTTCCTAAAACCGTGATCATTGAACCATCGCACACGTGTATTCCGTTACCTTCAAGATCTTCTTTGGTAAGCTCGTTATGAAACGGATAATTATCGGCGGTACCTTCAAAGAGGTGGGCGGTTGGGATCATGATGTCACCCTTACCTCCTACAAGAATTCCGGCTTTCCCCATGATAGAGATTGAGGCAACATTCAGGTGAATATTACCGTGTTCGGACTGGTAAGGCTTCAGCATTTCATCCATGGTTTCGTAAGCCTGCTCTCCAAATGCGTAATCCATCACCATGATCACCGGCTTATCCTCATCCTTTACCTTGCTACCACTCTTGAATTTTGGATTTACGAGCGACATCCGGGCAGTATCAAACACCTGGACATCAATGTTGGCACCACTGGTATCTTCAATAAAAACCATCCCTTCAGCAACAGCATTTTTCATCACTTTCATTCTTAGCTGCCCATTGGCGTTGTTGCTAAGATCTTCATAGATTCCGAAGAGCGATTTTTTCTTGAGCTCAGGTTTTAAAGCTTCCGAAGCATAAAGCGTATTCATCACGCTGTGCATGTTTGCACTTATGATGTGCAAAGGACGGTTCATCAGGTTTTTCTCCAGAAGGACTTCCTTTACCTTATTTGCCCAAATTTCCCCGTGAATGTGATGCCCCAGGCGTTCTCTAAGCACAGGGCTAAAGGTCACGATACGTTTGTTGTTGTTGAGCATTTCATCTAACGCCAGTTTCCCCAAGTAATAAATGATGTGCAAAAATCTCTCGGGGCTGGTTGAGGTGCTAAAAAGGGGATAAATTGTGGTCACTTCCCTAAAGGTGCGACCAAGAATATTTGCTGTGTGAGTAAGCGCTACTTCACGCTGCGCCTGGGTTAAAGGTTCCTTTTGAGTTACCGCAACCTCCAGTTTTTGCCAGTCACGAGATACTTCTCCTTCTTCATCAATAAGCACCCGCCTCATGATCTTGTGAGACTCAATGAAAAGGAAAGTGAGGTGAGTAAGAATATCATAAATTTCTGACCGCCCACGGGTGATCTCGATATTCATTTGCTCCTCATCGATCCTGTAGCAGTTTCTGCGCCTTTTTGGCGGAACGATAGGTTTAAAGTGAGAGTTACCGTAACCTTCATCGCTGGTGAGATTGATGAAGCGACATTCTTCAAGGCCAAGCGGAAGCCTGTCCATGACATATAAGAGTCCGTTAAGCTCCACTTTTTCTTCGGCTACAGAGCCATATATTTCGGGACGAAGAATCAAAAGAGCTTCGCGCAAGGTTTCCCCCGAAACGCCCATAGGCTTATAGAATCCCCTGTTAAAAAGGTGACGCATTGTAATATACATGCGTTCTATAGCGTTGGAGCTTTCCTGTGCTCTTGTACGTCCCTGTAATTTTAAATTACCCATAATTTTATTTGCTGTTTTTTATATTTTCCAAAACTTCGGCAATCTTGCGATCGTTGGAAAGTCTTGGTAATTTGTTTTGCCCGCCCAGTTTTCCAATGGATTTCATGTATTGCTGAAAACCATTTGTGGGAACAGTGCTGATTTTTAATTGCTGAAGGATCTTGCCTTCTATCAAATCGAGATAATAGGAATTTTGCTGCTGAAGAGATTTGTCTAATGCTACTGCAAAAGTATCTAAATCTTTGGGTTCTTCCTCAAATTCAATAAACCATTCGTGGTACGGCAGTTGATCTCCTTCGGGAGTGATTTGTGGTGCTACTGTGAATTCGCTGATCTGGATGCCTGTGCCGGCCGTGGCTTCCTGCATGGCCTGCTCTACTTCTTTGGCAATCACGTGTTCTCCAAAAGCCGAAATAAAATGCTTTATTCTTCCTGAAACGATCACCCTGTATGGTGCCAGAGAGGTAAACTGAATGGTATCTCCCAGGTCGTAAGCCCAAAGACCTGCCGTGGTAGAAATGATCATCACGTAGTTAATTCCCAGCTCCACTTCCCCAATGGTGTACCGCCGCGGATTTCCAGAATAGAATTCATCAGCCTTAATAAACTCGTAGAAGATGCCTGAATCCAGCAATAGTAACATCCCCTTTTCATCCTGCCTGTCCTGATATGCAAAAAAGCCTTCAGAAGCAGGAAAAAGTTCAATACTATCAACCCTTCGGCCAATTAAACTTTCAAATTTTGCACGGTAAGGTTCAAAGTTGACTCCGCCGTAAATGAACAGGTTGAAATTAGGAAAGATATCTCCCACCTTTTTGCCTGTGCGCGCCTGCAGCCTTTCAAAATACATTTGTACCCAGGAAGGGATCCCGCTAATAACGGTCATATCCTCCTTTACAGTTTCATCTACTATAGCTTCAACCTTTGTTTCCCAGTCTTCAATAGTATTTGTCTCCCAGGAAGGCATACGGTTGCGTTGCAGGTAGCCGGGAACGTAATGAGCCGCAATTCCGGAGAGCCTGCCCAGTTTCACACCGTTTTTCTCATCAAGCTCGGGGCTTCCCTGGAGAAAGATCATTTTTCCATCTACAAAATCGGCTTTTCCGGTGTCATTGATGTAGCACAAAATCGCATTTCGTGCTGCATCGATATGTGTAGGCATAGATTCTTTGGTCAACGGAATATATTTCGCTCCACTTGTAGTACCTGAGGTCTTGGCAAAGTAGATAGGTTTCCCTGGCCATAGAATATCTTTCTCGCCCGCAACCACCTTTTCTACATAAGGTTTTAGCTCTTCATAATCTCTTACCGGCACACGAGCGGCATACTCGCGGTAGCTGGAGATATTCTTAAATCCGTGATCTTTTCCAAACTCGGTGTCCGCTGCCTTCTTTAAGAGCTGCTCAAAAACCCTTTTTTGAGTCTCTACCGGCTTTGTGGCCCAGGAATCAATTTGGCGCCGAATGTAGGCTGCGAATATTTTAGCTGCAAATGATTTTACTGACATACTTTTTATTCAAAATCTATAAAATCTGTGGGGTTTACAGGGCGGCCTTCGCTCCAAAGTTCAAAATGCAGGTGCGGGCCGGTAGAATACTCACCCGTAGAACCTGCCGTGGCCACCACTTCTCCTTTTAACACTCTATCTCCCTGCTCTTTGGTGAGGGAAGAGTTGTGTTTGTAAATAGAGATAAGACCATAGCTGTGTTCTATAATAATGACGTTCCCTGTCTCTGCAGTCCAGCCCGAAAAAATGACAGTACCATCGGCTACAGCTTTCACGGGAGCGTTATGTGACGCTACAATGTCTACCCCAAAGTGCTTATCCTTGATATTATATCCTTCCGAAAAAGGGCCTTTTAGAGGCGGAAATAATGCGTAGTTGGCACGACTGGTAGCGGTCTCGAGAAAGTTATATTTATCTTCCTGCACTACGGTTTCCCGAAGCAGGCTATCTTCTTTTGAAGGTTTTAGATCTACCTCATCTGCGCTTAACCGGTGAGCTTCCATAAGTGAATCCCTATTGAACTCTGCGGGTTTAACATCTCCAGAGAGCACGCGTTTTATAGATGCCAGGTATTGGTTATTTAACTCAACCACAGTCTGGAGGGAATCGGTTTTATAGGCAAGGTTCAAAGCTCTTTGTTGGAGTTCGGTAGAAGAATAACCGGGAATATACTCTCTTAGCCCGGTAAATGCAATAAGCACTGTGGTGCCCGCAATTAGCAGAATTGCTGAAAGGGTTACTACCACAAACACGTTAAGGCGGGTAAGTTTAAAAGACAATTTTTCTTCAAATGTGTCTTCATTGAGAATAACAAGCCTGTACTTATGCAGAAGCTTTTGCCTGAAATTTCTTTTATGTTCGGTGTTCTTTGTCATATTTAATGCCTTAGGCAAAGATATATAAAGATATTTACAGAGGTTTTATACCCTCATAAACAAATGGATTAAAGTTTTATTACTAACTTTGCAACATTAAATTGATTATTATGAGTGCAGTTTTTATACCATTGCAGATTGGAGCACCACAAATCATATTAATTGTGATCGTTGTGTTGTTGTTGTTTGGAGGAAGAAAAATCCCTGAACTGATGAGAGGATTGGGTAGCGGAATTAAAGAATTTAAAGACGCTTCAAAAGATGATACTCCTACCAGCAAACCCGAAGAGGACAAAAAGAGATTATAATTTTTCTTTCAATAGGAATAAAAAACCCAACTTGCGTTGGGTTTTTTTGTTTTCTACCTTATTGGTTATTTTATCTCTGCCGATTTGAGGATGGCTTCAAGCTCCATCATGTTTTCCCTCTTTTGGGCCGATGGTGAAAAGGCAAATCCTTCTAAAATTACGTACCTGTCATTTTCTTCATCCAGAACAGCGTAATTAATAAATGGGCCTCCCATAAAATCTCCTTTTACTTCCCAGATCCCTTTAGACTCCCAGGCAAACTTTCCGTCAATTTGAGATTCAAAAAGATAGGGAGCATAAGCAGATTCTGTTACCATATAGCTGCCATCAACTCTTCCGGGAATATGGACTTGCCCTATAGAATCACGCATCTCAATGATATTGCCCACTATATTGGTATCCTTTTCAATGACATGCCTTGGCACTTCATACACGAGAATTTCCATACTGCCGGTAGGAATATCTTTTCTGATCCAGAAAAAATCATCGGTTTCCTTGGCGTATCGGTATGCTGTGGGGAACTTTAGAGAAACACCCAGCTGCTCTTCAAGCTTTTCATCACTTTTAAGGGATTTCCTGATGCGGCGCTGCTGCTCGGCAAGTTCTGTTTTCTTAAAGGTTGAAATGATCTTTTCAGCATTTTCATCAATTAGGGAAATGATTTGCTCATTATCCTCCCCTGTGATAAGGATGCCTTTTTGTGGCCTTGCATAAGCGTCATCGGCCATTTTTATTCCAGGTTCCTGTCCTTTTTGAATATGTAAAAATATCCTGTTCTTCCTTGCAAAACCCTGGTAAGCTTCAGGTGGCATCTGGCTTAGGGAGAATAATGGTTCTTCTTGCGGCAACCCATCTACCGGGGCAGCAAGGTAACGCCGTACAGCCTCTCCAACCTCACCCGTCCACAGGTCGTTTTCCATGACCACTGTGAGGTTGTTGATCTTTCCGGAGGAACTGGCAATCACTACTGGATCTTCTTTACCATTACCACATCCGGTTAAAACAAAAAGAACGGAAAAAAAAGCGAAAAAATTTTTCATAGATCGAATTTAAGCGGGACTATTACCCGTCTGAGAGTTTTAATTTCATTCCGGGTTTCAACCGGTTGCTGTTCATATTATTCAGGCTCTTTATTTGTTTTACAGTAACCCCCGGAAATTTCTTCGAAATGCTCCAAAGAGAATCCCCTTGTTTTACAGTATATATTCTGGAGGAAGAGGAATTTTCGGCTGTAGCCGAATTTTTCCGTGGGTAAATAAGCAGTCTTTGTCCTATTCTAAGGTTATTGCTCCTCAAGTTGTTCCACTGCTTGATCTGGCTTACCCCTACTCCATACCTTTCGGCAATCTTCCCGAGGTAATCACCCCTTCGCACCCGGTATCTCACTGTAGATTCGGGTTGTATTAGCTGTGGTAGCGCTTCTTCTTTCTTTTCTTCAAGCGCCTGTGTATACCCATAGATTGCTTCCTCATTATTTACAAAAAGTCCGGTCCTGTTTCTGGGCAGGCGCAGGCTATATTTTTCATCTTCCACAAAAGGAATGACGTCAAGTTTATAACTTGGATTGAGGAACTGCAACATTTCCTTTTCCACTCCTGTCACCTGTGAAATTTGCTCAAAAGTGAGCATTTTCCTGGGATGAATAGTATCGGTCTCAAAATATGTAGTTCGGGGGTGAGGAGGCTGAAAACCATGTTCTTCGGCATATTCAAAAATGTACATAGTAGCCAGGAAGGCGGGCACATACCCTGCTGTTTCACGTGGAAGATAAGGCCGAAGATTCCAGTAATTGGTAGAACCTCCACTACGCCTTATTGCCTTGGAAACATTTCCCGGCCCTGAATTGTAGGAGGCCAGAACCAGATCCCAGTCTTCAAAAACCCGGTAAAGTGTAGAAAGATATTCAGCAGCAGCTTCGGTAGACATAATTGGGTCCATTCGTTCATCTACATAGGAGCTTACATCAAGCCCGTGCATTTTTCCTGTTGCAAACATGAACTGCCAAAGCCCTGTTGCACCCACGCGTGATCTCGCACGAGGATTAAGGGCAGATTCTACAATAGCAAGATATTTTATTTCCAGCGGGATATTGTACAGATCCAGCTTCTGCTCAAAAAGGGGAAAATAATAGGTGCTTAAAGCCATTAAGCGCTCCATTCCCTTCTTGTTTCTCTTGAGGTAGGATTTGATTACATTCTCAAGCAAAGGGTTGTATTCAACGTTAAAAGGGGTTTTAGCATTTAGCTTTTGCAGCCTTAACTTCAAAGTATCGGTGGGAAGATCATCAAAAACTACTTCATTGTATTCCTGGTTTAGAAGAGAGTCTTTCAAATCTATATATAAACTGGATTCGAACAACTCCTGCTGCCATAGAGAGTCTATAGTGGCTGCTCCTGGGTCGTCTAAAAGGGCAAATATAAGAGAGTCTTTGATGATCTTGTGCACCGGTACCTTATTAGCAAGGTCTACATCATCACTATCTAGTAAAAGGAAGAAGTCCTGTTCGGGAAGCCTTATGGTATCGCCCGTTTCTTTGTTCTCCTGTCCATCCACATTCTTTTTCCCTTCTTTTTTGTCCTGGGCAAAAGCAGCTACAGACATGAGTAGCATTAAAAATGGCAAAATTTGTTTCATCCTAAAGTCATTTCTTCAAAAAACAGTACTTTTTTCCTTCAATTATCGTACCTCTTTATTTTTTTAACGCTTCAATTCCCGGTAAACTTTTTCCTTCCAGCATTTCGAGCATAGCTCCCCCACCGGTAGAAACGTAGCTTACCTGGTCTTCAAGACCAAATTGTTTAACTGCGGCAACAGAGTCACCTCCACCTACAAGTGAGAAGGCTCCTTTTTTTGTAGCTGCGGCAATATGCTCGCCTACAGCAATAGTTCCTTTTGCAAATGCCTGCATTTCAAAAACTCCCATTGGGCCGTTCCACAAGATGGTTTTAGACTCTTCAAGAATTTGTCCGTACTTCTTCACTGTGTCAGGGCCTATATCAAGTCCCATCCATCCTTCAGGAATTTCATCAACCGAAACTATTTTGGTATCGGCTTCTTCCGAAAAAGAATCGGCTATTACCGCATCAACAGGCAAATGGATTTTCACTCCCTTTTCTTCAGCTTTTCTAAGGATCTCCAGCGCCAGTTCAAGCTTATCATTCTCAACAAGAGAATCGCCAATAGTACCGCCTTTTGCCTTAGTAAAAGTATAAGTCATTCCGCCGCCAATAATCAGGTGGTCAATTTTGTCAAGAATATTTTCAATAACTGTGATCTTGGTAGATACTTTGGCTCCCCCCAATACTGCAGTTACAGGTTTTTCTGAACTCCCCAAAACCTTTTCAAGACTGTCTATCTCTTTACCTAGCAGGGCGCCCACACATTTATCTTCAAAATAATTAGCCACGATAGTAGTAGAAGCGTGAGCACGGTGTGCTGTTCCAAAGGCATCATTTACATAAATGTCTCCAAGAGTAGATAATTTCCTCGAGAATTCTTCATCTCCCTTTTCTTCTTCAGCATGGAATCTAAGATTCTCCAGTAACAGTACTTCTCCCGGTTTAAGGTCTTTTGCAGCTTGCTGTGCCTTTTCGCCTACACATTCATCTACAAACTTCACTTCTACACCAAGAATTTCTGAAACTTTCTTCACAATATGCTGTAGGGAATTCTTTTTATCAACACCTTTTGGTCGCCCCAGGTGAGACATAAGAATAGCGCTGCCGCCATCTTTCAAAATTTTATCTATGGTTGGTTTTGCACCTTCAATACGACTGGTGTCACCAACTTCCTGTTGCTCGTTAAGCGGAACATTGAAATCTACCCTTATCAGGGCTTTTTTATCCTTAAAATTATAATCATTAATGGTTTTCATACAGCTGATTTTAGCTTAAATTAAATAATTCTCTAAGATATAAAAGTGTGAAGAAATTATATCTTTGCTTATGCTATTTTCTGAAGTTTTAGGCCTTCCGCACATAAAGAATCACCTTACCACAACGGTAGATAACAACCGGATTCCTCATGCCCAGTTATTTGTAGGTGCTTCGGGGAGTGGAACTCTCCCCATGGCCATTGCCTATGCACAATACATATTGTGCCAAAACACCGGTGCCGAGAATAATACCGGAAATGAATCCTGTAACCTGAAAATGAACAGGCTGGCACATCCCGATCTCCATTTTGCCTACCCCGTAGCCAACAATGACAAGGTAAAGAAAAATGCCGTTTCTTCTCATTTTACAGAAGAATGGCGGCAATTTGTACAACAGGAACCGTTTGGGAACCTTTTTGACTGGTACCAAAAGCTGGGAATTGAGAATAAACAAGGTAAAATAGGCGTAGATGAGGCGCAGGATATCGTAAAATCGCTCTCGCTTAAGTCATATGAAGGTGGCTATAAGGTCATGATCATATGGATGGCCGAGAAGATGAATGACAGTTGCGCCAACAAACTGCTGAAGCTCATAGAAGAACCGCCTCAAAAAACCCTTTTTCTACTTATTACTGAAGAAGAAGAGAGCATCATCCAAACCATCAGGTCCCGGTGTCAAGTCCTTCATTTTCCACCCCTTAATGAGGCAGTGATTGCCGAAGGTCTTGTGCAAAGGGAACAGTGTGATCGTGCTAAAGCATTGACCATTTCTCACAGGGCTAATGGAAATTACAATAACGCCCTTCACATTCTCAAGCAGCATTCGGGTGACGAACAGTTTGAAGAGTGGTTCATTTCGTGGGTGAGAACTGCTTTTAAAGCCAGGGGAGATAAAACTGCACTCGCCGATCTACTCGCCTGGAGCGAAATGATAGCAGGAACAGGAAGGGAAGTACAAAAGAAATTCCTTATCTTTTGTATGGATTTCTTCAGGCAGGCGCTCATGTATAACTATAAGGCAAAAGATCTCGTTTTTTTGGAGCCTCAAACCAGCGGATTCAAATTAGAGAAATTTGCCCCCTTCATCACCGGAAACAACATTACAGGGATCTCAAAAGAACTCGAGGACGCCATGTACCACATAGAAAGAAACGGAAATGCCAAGATCATCCTCACCGACCTTTCTATAAAACTCACCCGACTCATTCATAAAAACTAGTTTATTATGGACAATTTCATCCCGAACATCCCGGTATACTTGATACTTATATTTACCATCATCACCTTTTTACAATCGGGTCTTGATAAATTGTTCAACTGGAGTGGCAATTATGAATGGCTTACCGGGCACTTTAAAGGTACATTTATGGGAGGTATGGTTTCCCTGCTACTGGGCATCATCCTGGTCCTGGAAATTATTGTAGGCTTCGCAGCCTTAGCAGGAATCTTTACCTTATATGTGAATAATGACCCCAGCCTTGCCTTATGGTCCCTCAGCCTTGCCGCAATCACGCTATTAATGCTCTTATTCGGCCAACGGGTGGCAAACGATTATGCCGGTGCCTTTACAATTGTGGGATACTTTATGGTCATAATCTTCGGAATTTTTCTCATCACCGCATAAAAAAGAGGCTGTCTGAAAAGTAATTTTTAGGCGGCTTTTTTGTTGGTAGATATTTAAAGGAGTGGTTTTTTCACCTG
>NZ_JAPJDA010000014.1 GCF_026241755.1 Salinimicrobium profundisediminis | reverse complement strand
GAAACCGGTTTTGGGAACCTTACGATCGAAGATAATGAAGATGGAAGTTTCTCTTTGCTTGGAGCTGATGGAACAACCGTTCTTGGAACAGTATCTAAGTCGAACTTAACGGATAATGCAGATGGTTCTTACACTTTCACCAGTAATGACGGTACTGATGTTGAATTTGATGTGCTTTCAGTTGAAGTTGTTTATGATGCTACATCTGGTTTGTACAATTTCACAGATTCCACCGGAGCTGTAATTGCTTCAATAGACACTAATGCCGATGCAATTGCCTTTGATAACACCACCAACAGTTTTACAGCCACTAATGTCCAGTCGGCTTTAGAGGAGCTGTTTACAGAACTGGAAACCGGTTTTGGGAACCTTACGATTGAAGATAATGAAGATGGAAGTTTCTCTTTGCTTGGAGCTGATGGAACAACTGTCCTTGGAACAGTATCTAAGTCGAACTTAACGGATAATGCTGATGGTTCTTACACTTTCACTAGTAATGATGGTACTGATGTTGAATTTGATGTGCTTTCAGTTGAAGTTGTTTATGATGCTACATCTGGTTTGTACAATTTCACAGATTCCACCGGAGCTGTAATTGCTTCAATAGACACTAATGCCGATGCAATTGCCTTTGATAACACCACCAACAGTTTTACAGCCACTAATGTCCAGTCGGCTTTAGAGGAGCTGTTTACAGAACTGGAAACCGGTTTTGGGAACCTTACGATTGAAGATAATGAAGATGGAAGTTTCTCTTTGCTTGGATCTGATGGAACAACCGTTCTTGGAACAGTATCTAAGTCGAACTTAACGGATAATGCTGATGGTTCTTACACTTTCACCAGTAATGACGGTACTGATGTTGAATTTGATGTGCTTTCAGTTGAAGTTGTTTATGATGCAGCATCTGGTTTGTACAATTTCACAGATTCCACTGGAGCTGTAATTGCTTCAATTGACACTAATGCCGATGCTTTAATTTATGACAATACAACCAGCGGGTTAACTGCCGTAAATGTTCAGGATGCTTTAGATGAGATTCAGGAAAATGCATCCATTGTCTCTCCTCTAGAAGATAATTTAGACGGAACATTTACTTACACAAATGAAGAGAACGTTATTACTCAAATAAAATCTGCCATGCCCAAATTTTTCTATATGCCATCTATTATCATCCCTACCGATGCAAGTCAGGTGCCTGCGGGGGAAACATTTGGAGAAATAGATCTACACCAGCGCTATGCCGATCAATTTGGATCTGGCCTGGTAGTGAACCCGGGGTCCACAACAACGCTTCCTGTGCTACCAGCGAGTGAATTAGATTACTATATCACCTGGTATGATACCAATGTTTTTGAGAATGTAAGTGTTTCAGATAGTGGAGTATTAAGCTATGATGTTCTAAATAATGCAGATATAACGGTGGGATCATTTATGAATATTGTTTTTGTTATAAAACCATAACTCAAAATGTTTTTATACAAAACATTTATTTAATCAAAATGCATACAAGAAATGTTTAGAAATATTGAAGTGAAACCTGTTTTTCCATTTATCGTATTTATACTGCTTAGTATTCAGGTAAATGCTCAGTTTACCATAACAGAAAGTTTTAAAGGTAATGCATCAAATGATATTATAATTGGAGACGGTGCTTATCTTACTTCTGGCGTGGCTGATCCTGTGAATGATGGGTGGTTGAGACTAACAGAGGATGTTGGTAACCGTAAAGGTTTTGCTTATGTAAATAAGTCATTCCCGTCAACATTGGGTGTTCTTGTAGACTTTGAATATATCATGTGGAGAAGCAGGAATGATTCAAATAACGGAGCAGATGGTATAGGGGTGTTCTTATTTGATGGAACTGTTGAGCCACAAGATTTTAATTTAGGTGGATATGGAGGATCATTAGGGTATGCGCCTAATACTAATGCAGGTACACAACAAGGAGTAACAGGGGGATATGTAGGAATTGGTTTAGATTCTTACGGAAATTTTGGAAACAATAATGAAGGAAGAATTGGGCGAATAGCTATGGATGGAAACAATGCAGCCGAAGTTCCCAATACTGTTGTGTTGAGAGGTCCAACCACTAACAGCAGTTCCACCACTAACCGTTTTTTAGCAGGAGCAAAAATTGGAGATAGAAGTGGGACAGCAAACACGATTAGAGCTCGAAACGAAATAGATTATAATACTGTTAGGAGCATACGCCCGGATTACTCAACATTTTATCGAAGAATTCAAATCGAAATAATCCCACTTGGAGGAAGTGCGGGTTATGAGATTATAGTGAGGTGGACCAAAACTTACGATGGTAATTTCACACAATTGATTACATACACCACCAGTGATGTACCACCAAATCTATTAAAACTTGGTTTTGCAGCATCTACCGGGGGTTCGTTCAACTTTCACGAAATACGTAATGTGTTGGTAACCACTCCGGGAAATTTGCGAGTTATCAAAAAGACCGATAAAAGTACCTTAAGAAGTATTGATGTAGGGAATAATGAAAATGAGATTTCTTACAATATTGAAATAGTCAACGATACAGATGGAGCATTAGAGAATATTCAATTTGAAGATAAGTTAACAGATGGTGAAGGCAATGTATTGGATCCCTCTGTCTTTGAGATAACCAATATTACAGCTGAAGGTTTTTTAGCCGGTACAAGTTTACCTGTCAATTCTTCAATTAATGAATTTACCGGGAGTTTAAATCTTTCTGCTAATTCTGCTGGTATAATAAAGGTTTCGGGCAGGCTAAAGGAAGTTCCTGCAGGTAATATTGTCACTAACGTTGTAAGTGCTTTACCAACAGATATATCAGATGAGGATTTAGGAAATAATACTTCTGTAGTCAATACTCCCGTAATTGCAGAGGGAATAGATATGGTAGTTAACAAAACTGTAGATCAATCTTGTTTAGATAGCACAAATGGAAATAGATTCACACTCGAAGTTACTAACTTAGGGTCTAACAATTTAAACTATAGCAGCACCAATCAGGTAGTGGTCACAGAGACACTTCCTCCAGGAGCTACTATTGTTAATCCCAGCAATAGCGGATGGAGTTACACCAACACAGGGAGTACATATACTTTTACCAAAACAGGTAGTGGGGTTTTAAGTTCAGGTTTTTCTTTTCCCAAGATTTATTATACGGTGAATGCCAGTCAGGGTTATACTAATTCAGCTGTGGTGGAGCTTAGAAGCTCGAGTGGCACAAACGCTGAAAATATTGAGCCACCCGAGAATTTAGGAAATAATGAAGATTCTATTGAGATTATTCCGGCACCATTAGTTCCCACAGTAACAAGTCCCGTCTATTATTGTCAAGGAGAAGAGGCACAACCTTTAACTGCAGCAGCAAATGAGGGATTTACTTTAAGATGGTTTTTAAACGAGGGAGGTACGGGATCTAATATTCCATTTACTCCCAGCACCAGTACCCCTGGGTCAACCATTTATTATGTGGCACAAACTAACGGCACCTGTGAAAGTGATCTTGCAGAAATTGAAGTTATTGTATTGGAAAATCCGGAAGCCGGGAGTATAAGTGGGGGAGAGGAAATATGTTCGGGTCGCATTCCAGGGGTAATTACCTCTCAATCATCTGGCAGTGGAAATGGTATTGTTAGTTACCGTTGGCAGTTTTCTACTGATGGAGGAATTATATGGGAAGAGGTGTCTGGAGCATCCGGTGAGAGTTATCAACCAGGTGTGGTTAGAACTTCAACTTTATTTAGAAGAATAACTATTACCGAGACGAACGGGTTTCAATGTGAATCTCAACCAACAAATATTATAGCAGTGACCACTAAGAGATGTGGTATAATAAGTAACCCTATGCTACCATCCAAAGCTCAAAATAATTAGGTATGAAGCACCTTTATCAGTATTCAACAATGCTATTTTCACTTTTGGGTTTCTCAATAAACTCTTCAGCCCAGACTACAAATCTGGGGACACTTTATGTGAATGTGAATACTCAATTTTCTGTAGTTAATAATTTTAACAATGCAGATGCAGGAGAGTTTTACAATGATGGAGAAACTTTTATATACAGGAACTTTAATAATGATGGTATTATCAATTATTATGAAAATACAGGATTAATCCGTTTTCTGGGTGCGGCTAATCAGGAGATCTCAGGGAGTCAGGAAAGTTATTTTTATAATACTGAATTTAACAACCAGAGTCAGTTATCTCCATTTCATTTATCAGGAGACATAACTATTGAGGGAGAGTCCAGCTTCTTGTATGGTATTATCGACAACGATAATTACGGAGGAAGTCTATTTTTTGGAGAAAACTCTAGTCATATCAATACTTCCAATAACAGTCATGTAGACGGTAGGGTAGGACATTACGGTGCCGAAGATTTTATTTTTCCAATTGGAGATGGTGGTTTTTACAGGTATGCCGGAACTTCAGAGTTATCAAATGAAGCAAGTATTATAGAGTCTAAATATATACTGGAAAACAGCGATGCTCTATATCCTCATCATTTACGTCCCGATTTTGTAGAACTTATTAATGACCAGGAATACTGGATAATTGAAAATACTGGAAATACAGAAGATACATTTATTACCCTTTCCTGGAATGAGAATACAACTCCAGCTGGAATACTACATGAACCTCGAGAAGGTTCTATTCACATTGTCAGGTGGGATGTAGAAGAAAATAGATGGATAGATGAGGGAGGAATTGTAAGTAACGACAACCAAACAGTTTCAACTGTTGTTAAAGAGGGGGGTGTTTTTACACTAGCCAGAATGGACGATTCTAATGTTCTCCCCTGCCAAATAACAGTTTATAATGCAGTATCACCCAATAATGATGGCGTAAATGATTATCTCAAAATCAATACAGGAGCTTCAAATACCTGTACCGAAAATCTTCAGGTAGAAGTCTACAATAGATGGGGAGTTAAAGTTTTTGAAACAGATAACTACGGAGAAGATGGGGATTTGTTTGATGGTTTTTCTAATGGCAGATTGAATATTGAGGGGGAAAAGCAATTGCCTACAGGAACTTATTTCTATATACTCAAATTTGATTATACCAATGGGAATGATGAAAAAAATATCTTCAAAAAGGCAGGTTATCTATATCTCAATGGTAACTAATCAGTAAAAAAAAACGAATGAGAATACAATTTAATAAAACACTTTTTTTCTTACTGGGTAGTCTTATTTTTTGCCTTCAGGACGTAAATGCGCAACAAGATTCTCAATATAGTCAGTATATGTATAATACTGTGAATATAAATCCAGGCTATGCAGGTAGTAGAGGAATGCTTAGTGCTTATGGAATGTACCGTGCCCAATGGGTAGGTTTAGATGGTGCACCAGAAACATTAAACTTCTCAGTTAACTCTCCTGTAGGGGTAAAAAGAGTTGGACTGGGTGTTAATTTTGTAAGTGATCGTGTAGGTCCCTCTTCTGAAGATAATATAACTGCAGATTTTTCATATAGCATACCCATTTTTAATACGGACACTAAACTTTCTTTTGGTTTGAAGGCAGGGCTTAATATGTTCAATCTGGATGTGAATAAATTGAGCCTTGAAAATCCTAATGATGTAAATTTTATCAGTAGAAATTTTACTTCACCAATTGTGGGCTTAGGTTTCTATCTACATTCAAATAAATGGTATTTGGGATTATCTACTCCTAATATGCTGGAAACAGAACATTATGATGAAATTGCGATTTCTACCGCCACCGAAAAAATGCATTTATACGCCATTGGAGGCTATATATTTAATCTAAATCAGGATGTAAAACTTAAACCTGCGCTATTAATTAAGGCTGTAAGTGGCGCTCCTTTAGCTGTAGATTTTTCTGCTAACTTCCAAATATATAATGATTTCACTCTTGGGGCATCTTACCGTTTTGACGCCGCGGTAGGAGCTTTAGCTGCATTTAATATATCTGATGAGATCATGGTTGGATATGCATATGATTATGATACCACGTCTTTAACCCATTATAATTCTGGTTCACACGAAATTTTTCTTCGGTTTGAGTTGGGAACGAGGATAAGCAACAAAGTGAATCCCCGTTTCTTTTAAATGTAACAATTAGTTTATGATCAAGAATTTTAAATATCTGTATATAATACTCTTTCTTTTTGCGTTTTTATCAATTGAAGCCCAGGAATCTAAACTTGATAAAGCGGAAAGACAATATGAAAACTATGGATATATTAATGCCCGGGAAATTTACTTAAAAGTTGCTCAAAAAGGTTTTGAGTCAGAAGAGCTATTTCAAAGACTGGGTAACTCTTACTACTTTAATGCAGCCTATGAAGACGCCCTCGTATGGTATAAAAAACTCTTTGCTCTAAATAGTAATCAGGAGGAAGAATATCTAAGGCGATATGCACAATGCCTTCAAGCAGTTGGAGAATCCAAAAATGCCAAAAAAATATATAATTTATTTGAGAAGCATAAAGAACTATCTGTTGAAGATTACGCTTATTTGATCGATCAAAATTCTGGAAGATATTCTATTGATATATTAAGAGGTGTAAATACAGATGGAAGAGAATTTGGGCATACTTTCCAAAATGGTAAATTAATATATGCCTCCACCCAGGATACATCTAATTTTATACAAAGAAATAGTTCCTGGGACGGCCTCAATTTCCTAAACTTGTATGAGGTGCAAATGCAGGAGGATTCCACTCTTAGTAGTCCTAAAAAATTGAAAGGGATTGTAAATGGGAAGTATCACGAATCTTCAGCTGCAATTACAAAAGATGGGCAAACCTTATATTTTACCGGTAGCAATAGAAGTAGTAATAAACCTGAAAACCAGAATTTAAAAATTTACCGAGCTCATTTAAAAGATGGTAAATGGGAAGATCTGGAAGATTTAGCAATAAATATTGAAGGGTACTCTACTGCCCATCCCGCTTTAGATAAGGAAGAGAAACTTTTATATTTTACTTCAAACAGGCCGGGGGGGTATGGGGAGTCTGATATTTATAGAACAAGTATAAACACAGATGGAAGTCTAAACGAACCCGAAAATTTAGGATCAAAAATAAACACAAAGGGAAAAGAAACTTTCCCTTTTGTTTCAGACGAAAATGAACTTTATTTTTCGTCTGATGGACATTATGGGCTTGGAGGGCTGGATGTATTTTATGTGAAAATGGAAGATTCAGGCTTTAGTAATATTCTGAATGTTGGCCGCCCGGTTAATTCTTATGCAGACGATTTTTCTTTCGGAATTAACAGCGATTCAAAAATGGGATTTTTTAGCTCAAATCGTACGCATGATAGAACTTTTGAACTTGACAATATTTACGTATTCAAGGAAGATCAGGAGATTATAGATGGTTATAAATCTATAATTTCAGGAAGAGTTATCGATGAAGACGGAGGAAAACCCTTAATGAATGCAACAATTAAATTATATAATGGAGAGGCATTATTAGATTCTACAAGTACAGATGCGGCAGGGAATTATAGTATTGCCGTTAATTATTTTGATATTTATAGGCTACAGGCGGCTAAAGAAAACTATGACGCTAAAGAGAAGTGGAGTGAAGACAGGGCAAAAAGCCAGGAAATTAATTTCTCCTTAAAAAGGAACATACTTGCCCTTACCCCTGGAACCGATATTAGTAGTCTGCTAAATATAAAATATATACTATTTGATTTTGATAGGACGAATATTAGGGATGATGCTGAAATAGAATTAGAGAAGCTACTAGCGGTTATGCAGGAATATCCAGAATTAAAAATTGAAATTAGATCTCATACAGATAGCAGGGGTGCTGATGCCTATAATAAATTATTATCTGAGAGAAGGGCTCTTTCTACTAAGCAATATCTCGTAGATAAAGGTATAGATAAACAAAGGCTAAGCACTAAAGGATTGGGGGAAGAGAGGCTTCTAAATAACTGTGGAAATGATGAAAATTGTCCTGCCGAAGAACATCAAAAGAATAGACGGTCTGAATTTGTTATAAAAGATTAACTTTTAGATTCTAAATATTACTGTAAGCTTCCCTTAATTAAAACTGCTTGATGGGATAAAATTAATGTTTTTGGTTTATCTGTAGTCGGTAATTGAGAATTAAGACGACACTATCCCGTGAGGTTTGGAAGTTCTAAATAAAAATGAGCTTATTCATCTTTTATCAAAATTAAAATTCAACAGCTTATTTCAAATTTTCCTCTTGGATTCAATTTGGAATCAAATGATTACCTTTATTATGCGATGTGAAAAAATCACCAGTTAGAGTTCACAAATCGTCAACATCATAGGCATTAATCAGGTGAAGCCCTTTAAAATAAGGCTTTCGAAAGAATAGTTCGATTCTTGGCGAGGCTACTTTTAACTTTTAAAGGAAATCAAAATCCTGTTAATCTTATGATTATCAGGATTTTTTTTGTTTGAGTATCGATGTAAATATAAGAGAAGGGTCGAGAATTTCTCTTAAATGGTGAAGAATGCCTCCTACGATTTTGGCCACTCTGGAATTGCGTGTTAAAGTTTTCATAATAGAACTTATAGCCTTATATTTCATGCTCTTTATTTATAGAGTATGTTGATGAATAAGGGGTTGATGATCAGAAAAGTATGTTTGCCTGGTAATACATGAGAAATCTGGTGTGCATTGGGTTTGTGACTATTCGTATTAATTCCGACTCCTGTATCCTTTGATTATGAGATTTATTGGCTTGATTTTTTTTATTCTCTCTTCAAACCTTTATGCTCAATCGTTTGAGGAAAAGAAGATGCCTCAAGATCAATACAGGTTTTCTCACCTGGGTATCGCAGATGGTTTATCTACCGGCTCCATTAATTGCTTTTACAGGGATAGTATAGGATTTCTTTGGATTGGAACTTCTTCAGGCTTAAACAGGTTTGACGGTTACAGTATAGAGATCTTTAATCCCGATCCGGCAGATCCATTATTGCTCCAATCTAAAGATTACCGCAAAATTTTTGAAGGTCCGTTTGGTAATCTCTGGATCCAAAACGCACTTGGGATGAGTATTTTTGATCCCAGGACCGAAAAATTTTCAGCAAGTCAGTTTTATCTTCTTAAAAAGATGGGACTTCCGCAGAAAGAGGTAAAAGAAATTAGTCGGGATTCTCATGGAAATTTCTGGATCATCCAGGAGGGGGAAGGTATAAGTAAGTATTCGCCTAAAACCGGAAAAGTGTTAAGGCTAACTTCCTCCGGAGAAAAAGGTTCCTTAAGTACAAACAACATATCCTGGTTCTCTGAAGATTCAAGTGGTAATTACTGGGTTATTCACACAAATGGCATTTTTGAGAGGTTAGATGGAAAAATAAATAAAATCACCTATACCAATAACGAGTTGTATAACACCTTTGGTGGGGATATTCATGATTACCGCATAGTTGTTGATAATGAAGATGACCTATGGATTCATCTTTATAAAGATTTTGGAATCTTTTATTACAATGCAGAGAAGGACCTTATCAGGAATTTTAGTAAAAATACAACTCCAATCAGCCTCAATAGTAACTTAATCACAGATGTGGTAAAAGACCAGGATGGGAATATTTGGATAGGTACAGATCATGGTGGTATTACCGTTGTAAACAAAGAAGATTTCAGCTTTGATTATATTCTTTCAAATCCTGAAATTGAGAATAGTTTATCCCATAATAGCCTTACTTCTCTTTATGCTGACCCGGCCGGAATTATATGGGCGGGTACTTATAAAAATGGTGTTGATTACTACAACAAGAATATTATGAGGTTTGATCATCATCAAAATTTAATTTCAGATGCTGGCAGCCTTCCCTTTAATGATGTTAACGTATTTGCAGAAGATGAACAGGGAAATATCTGGATGGGAACAAATGGTGGTGGTCTTATCTCTTTAGATCTAAAAACCTGGAAATATACACAGTACCTTCACAATCCCAAAGTACCTTCAAGTATCTCCAGCAATGTTATAGTAAGTCTTCTTGTCGACTCCCGTGGTGATCTATGGGCGGGAACCTTTCTTGGTGGACTTAATAAATTTAACGGCAGAGAGTTTAAACATTATAATCGAAAAGAGAATGAAACAGGAGGAGTTGGCGGAAATAGTATCTGGGAATTATTTGAAGACTCTAAGGGGAATATATGGGTGGGGACACTCGAAGGTGGTGTTGATGTATTTAATCCTGATACAGAAGAATTCATAAACTCAAGCGAGGAAGGGGGAGAATATGAAGTTCATTGTAATTATATCTCTGCAATTACAGAAGATGCAGAAGGGAATATTTGGCTGGGAGGTGTTAATGGTATTGATGTAATAAACCCATTAACTGGAGAATCGAAGCACTTTCAGAATAACCCAAAGGATAGCGGCACCTTGAGCAGCGACCAGATCCTTGCTATATTTAAGGACAGTGATGATAATATCTGGGTAGGAACTCAAGAAGGGCTCGATCTTTTTAATCCTAATGCCGAAACATTCTACCATTATAATACCATGGATGGTCTACCGGGAAAAAAAGTGGTAGCTATAAATGAAGATGATCAAAAAGACCTTTGGTTAGCCACTGCTTATGGGCTGGTACAATTTAGAAAAAGTAAGATTGAAGAATCCACCGGAAGAATAGTTCCCGACTTTCAGAAATATGATGATGAGGATGGGCTTCAGGGAAAATTGTTTAATGAAAATTCTCTTTTCAAGTCCCGAAACGGGACTCTCTTTGCAGGTGGTCTCAATGGATTTAATACTTTTAACCCTAAGACCTTTAATTTTAACGAGAAGCCTCCTCATGTAGTTTTTACTTCTTTCGCGCTCTTTAATAAAAAAATTAGCCCATTACAGAAGGTCAATGATAGAGTACTCCTGTCGAAGCCAATTCACCAAACTTCAGAGATAAGGCTTCACCACGATGAAAATTTATTCTCCATGGAATTTGCAGCCCTGGACTTTATGCAACCTTCTAAAAACCGATACAGGTACAGGCTTGTAGGTTTTGATCAGGACTGGCAGGAAGTAGGTAGCAATGATCGTCGCGTCACATATACAAACCTTGATCCGGGAACTTATGAATTCCAGGTGCAGGCTTCCAATAACGATCATGTTTGGAACTCTGAGGGTGCTACACTTATGTTGAGTGTTTTACCTCCTTTTTACAAAACTCCGTATGCATATGTTCTTTATCTATTACTGGTGATCTTCCTTTTATATTTTTCCAGGAGAAATATTATAAAGCGACAGCGTCGAAACTTCCTGTTTGAACAGGAAAAGAGAGAAGCAGCTCATCTTCACGAAATGGATCTAATGAAAATCAGGTTCTTTACGAACATAAGTCATGAGTTTAAAACTCCACTCTCGCTAATTCTCGCTCCCATTGAAAGACTTAAAGCACGTGAAATTAATCTGGAAGCTAAGGAGCAACTGGAAACCATCAACCGTAATGCAAGACGCCTGTATGGTCTTATCAACGAGATCCTCGACTTGCCCAAAATACAGGAAACGCCATTGCTATCCACCTCCAAAGGAAACATAATTGAATTTGTTGAACAAACAGTGGATTCTTTTAAAATACTTTCTGAAAACAAGAATATCAACCTAATTTTCCATACAGAAACAAAGGAATTTGTTACTTCCTTTGATATTGACAAACTCGATAAGATCCTTTTCAACTTGTTGTCTAATGCCTTTAAATTTACACCTGAAAATGGAACGATAACCGTAAACGCTAAAATTGTAGACATTTCTTCTACCACTCATAAAAAACTTCTGCAAATTAGTATTGCCGATTCGGGAATAGGAATTTCGAGTGAGGACCAGGCAAAGATCTTTGATCGGTTTTACAAAGTTATTCAGCCAGAAAATAACAACAGGTCTGGTAGTGGAATTGGTCTTTCGTTGGTAAAAGAGCTTATCGAATTGCACAAAGGAACTATTGAGGTAGAAAGTGAACCGGGAAAAGGTTCTGTATTCTCTCTTAGTATTCCTCTTCAAAAGATCGAGATTCCTGAAATTGCAGAAGTGGGTGGAACTTCTTCTGAAAATTTTCTCGATAAAACCTTAGGAAAAGAGGTGTTAGGCGGGGAGACTAATGATATTCCCACCTTATTAATTATAGAAGATGATCAAAGTCTTCTTACATATTTAACTAAGAGTTTTAATAGGTCTTTTAAAGTGTTTACGGCTACTAATGGGCAGGATGGATGGAAGAAAGCACTTTCAGTTCAGCCAGATGTCATCATTTCGGACTGGTCTATGCCTTTAATGGATGGTGCTGAATTATGTGCTAAAATCCGTAATGATGCCAGGACCCGACATATTCCTTTTGTCCTATTAACTGCCCATGGTGATGAAGAAAGTATTCTGAGTGGGCTAAAAACGGGTGTGAGCGACTACATAGTTAAGCCTTTTAATTTTGAAGTCCTGTATTCCCGTATTCAGAACCTCATTTCTCAAAGAAAGTCACTGCAGCAGACTTACCGTAAAAAAATAGAGGTTGAAACAAAAAAAGTTGATATTGAACCCGAAGATGATGCGTTTATGCGCAAAGCTCTTAAGGTTATTGATAAAAATTTGAACAATACAAATTACTCGGTAGAAAAATTAGCGGCTGACATGGGGGTGAGCAGAACCTTCCTTTATAATAAGATGGTAACAAGGCTGGAGAAATCGCCCAAAGAATTAATACGAGACATTAGGCTCGACAGGGGAAGGGAGCTTCTTATTAAAAGTGAATTGACAATTTCGGAGATAGCTTTTGAAGTAGGTTACAACAACCCAAAATACTTTACAAAGAACTACAAGAAAAAGTATAACATGTTACCGTCTGAAGTGAGGACAAAATTATCATGTGACTAGCTGATAATACTTATAGTTATTGCCTCCTTTCTATGTTTGTTTTGTTATGAAGCTATAATTCTTCAGGCAAAGGGTTCTAATTCTACACCTAAATAAGTTGTCTCCTTTCTTGCTCTTACAGCTCTCCTTATTTTAAGATTTATCTCCAAATTCTCGAAGATTGGCTAACAAAATACCTTTTTAGAAAGATCAAATCCTTCCATCAGATGTCCCTGGTAAATTTATTTGCTTAATTCTTCAGAATTTTTGTCTCCACCGGGAAGAGCATGTTTACGTCCAGATGAATTTTTTCAGTGTTTTCAGAGAATTAATTCTGTTTCTGAGAATTTATTTGAAGCTGAATTTTCCAGTCTAATAGATTTTACTTTTTCCCTTAACGCTAACTGTAAGTAAAATAAGACATTTTGAAAACTGCAGTGGTGACAGGGGCTGAGGTGGTGCGTCGTGAACAAAAAGTCCTATCATATGATGATTTTATACTATTATTCAACGAGCTTATTGAGGACATTGCAGCTACTTTAATAGATAAAGCGAAATCGTTTACGTTGAATGAAAAATCAACCAAACCAACCAAATTAAAAATTTTAAAACTATTAACTGCTTTATTAAATCTTATGCACAATGAAGAAAAATACTTTCACCAAATTGGGATTATTTAGAAGCTGCCTGGCCTTCCTCATCGGGATCCTTTCAGTTTCTCCGGTTTGGGCACAACAGAACACCGTTACTGGTACGGTAGTATCTGGTTCAGACGGTTTGCCAATACCAGGAGTCAACGTCATGGTACAGGGAACTACAACGGGAACTACAACCGATTTTGATGGTTATTACGAAATCGATATTGATCCAAATGCAGCTCTGGTCTTTAGCTATGTGGGGTTTATTACTCAGGAAATTCCTGTAAATAATCTTAATCAAATCGATGTGGTATTGGAGATAGCTACTTCAGAGCTTGATGAGATCGTGCTAATTGGTTACGGTACTCAGAGAAAAGCTTTGGTAACCGGCGCCAGTGTACAGGTAGATGGAGATGACCTTCAAAAAAGGAGTACGACCAGTGCCCTACAGGCAATGCAGGGGCAAACTCCCGGGGTCCAGATCACTTCAACTTCAGGACAGCCAGGATCTGGTTTGAACGTCAATATTAGAGGATTAGGATCTACAAGTGGCAATAACCCCCTTTATGTAGTAGACGGAGTTTTAACAGGCGATATTTCATATCTTAATAACGCCGATATTGAATCCATCTCTATTCTTAAAGATGCAGCATCGGCGGCCATATATGGTTCCCAAGCTTCAAATGGGGTAGTACTGGTTACTACTCGTGGGGGTAGAAAGAATACTTCAAGGATCACTTTTGACTCATACTATGGGGTTCAGAATGTGTCCAATAAAATAGACATGCTAAACTCACATGAATATGCGATCATCACCAATGAAGCAGCTTTAAATTCAGGGAGATCAGCAATATTCAGTCCCGAACAAATTGCTGAACTTGGCGAAGGTGTAGACTGGATTGACGAAATGTTTGTCGATGATGCCGTCACTCAAAATTATATCCTTGGTTTTACTGGAGGTAGTGAGACTTCTACTTTCTCTTCTTCTCTTGCCTATACTCAGGAAGAGGGAATTGTTGGAGGTGAAGATTTTTCAAATTATGAGCGAGTGAACTTCAGGTTTAATTCTGAACATGAGTTATATGATGGATTCCTCACTTTTGGTGAGAATTTCACTTTTGCATATATCAACAGTAATGGTGTTGGGGTAGGAAATCAATTCAATAACACCTTACGTGGCGCCTTTGGTACGCCTCCCTTACTTCCTATGTTTGATGAAGCTGGAAATTATTATGATACTTCCAATGATGATGAGGAATGGTTAACGGGCTACAATAACCCTTACGCCTCTATGGTATACAATAACCAAAATGAGAACAATACTCAGAAGCTGTTAGGTAATGTTTATGCCGAAATGCAGTTACTTGACAACCTCAAATTCAGGACCAGTTTAGGATTGGATTATTACGCTTCTGAAGGGCATTCTTATTTGCCCATCTATCAGCTCTCCAGTTATGCCTTTAGAGACAGAGACAGGGTTTACCAAAACCAAAGTAAGGGATATTCTCTATTGTGGGACAATCTTATCACGTACAATTTTGACATAAACGATGATCACCTTTTTGAAGTGATGGGGGGAACCTCGGCATATAAGTTTCAGGGAACGTACATAAATGCCAGTAATGTAGATTTAAATTTTAATGATCTTGAACACGCCTGGCTGGACAATGCTTTGAACACAGATGGTAGCCAAATAGAACAAAATGGTGGTCCAAACCCTGAGAATATGAGAATGTCTTACTTCGGAAGATTTAATTATAACTATCAGGATAAGTATCTCTTAAATACTACTTTTAGAGCCGATGGTTCCTCAAATTTTGCTGAAGGAAACAGGTGGGGATATTTCCCTTCAGTTTCCGTAGGATGGGTCGCTTCAGCCGAAGATTTTCTTATTGACTCCAATGTGGTCAACTACCTAAAACTTCGTGCAAGCTGGGGGCAGGTAGGTAACCAAAATTCATCGGCCTTTCAGTATCTGGCTCCTATAACCTTTGCCAATACAAATTACAATTTCGGAAATGAAGAAGGAGTACTTACCCCTGGAGCTTATCCCAGTAGATTACCAAACCCAAATCTACAGTGGGAAACATCAGAAGAGGTAAACTTTGGTATTGATGCCAGATTATTCCAGAGCACTCTTAGCGTTACTCTGGATATATATGAGAAGACAAGTAAAGACTGGCTTATTTTGGCTCCCAATAGTGCCACTTCGGGTGCGGGTGCGCCTTTTATCAATGGAGGTGACGTAACCAACTCAGGTGTTGAACTCGCCCTTTCTTATAACAATCACATTGGAGACTTCAATTTTAATGTTGGGGTTAATGGATCCTATAACCAGAATGAAGTTGGGAATATCCCTTCAAATGATGGCATAATTCACGGTGAAACAAATCAATTATTTGATAACGCTCCCGAGTTCTATCGTGCCCAAAGTGGGTATCCTCTTGGATATTTTTGGGGACTTGAGACTGCAGGAATTTTCCAGACAGAAGAAGAAGTGAACAATTACAGAGCCAATGGTAAACTTATTCAACCCGCTGCAAGTCCTGGAGACGTCATTTTTGTAGATCAGAACGGTGATGGTTTAATCAATGACAGTGATAAGACAAACATTGGAGATCCCAATCCCGATCTTACGTATGGCTTCAATGTAAACTTTGAGTACAAAGGCTTAGACTTCACACTTCTTGCAAATGGAGTTGCAGGAAATCAAATCGTGCAATCTTACCGTAATCAGGCCAGTCAGTTTGCCAATTATACAACCGCTGTTTTTGAGCGCTGGACAGGTCCGGGTTCAACCAACAGCACTCCAAGAGTTACACTTGACAATAGGAACTATTCAAGATTTTCTGACCTTTATGTACAGGATGGAGACTTCTTAAGGATCAGCAATGTAACGCTGGGATATGACCTTACTAATATTACAGATGCATTTAAAGTAGATAAACTACGTGTTTATTTCTCGGCTTTGAACCTGTATACTTTTACCGAATATAACGGAATGGATCCCGAAGTTGGATATGGTATCTCTAATGGCACCTTTAACTTTTCATCGGGAGTTGACCTTGGGTACTATCCAAGACCTCGAACATTATTGGTAGGATTAAACGTAACATTTTAATAAAAAACAGCATGAAAAGATTTAAAATCACTTTCTTATTGATGTTAGGAATGTTGGCGACAACCTCCTGCACAAAAGATTTTCTTGATGCCGAACTCATCACAGAAATAACAGATGAAAACTTCTATAAAACTCCCAAAGATGCCGAAGCTGCATTAGTAGGAGTATATGATGGTATGCAGGCGGTGGTTGGTGTAGATGGTTTAAGCTATCCACTGGCAAGTATGATTCTCTCTGATAATGCCTATGGAGGTACCGGAAATGCCGATAGCTTTACTTACCAGGCTGTAGACGAGTTTGATGTCAATCGTTCTCCAACAGATGCCAACCTTTATGAACCACAATGGATTGCTTACTACAGAGCCATATTTAGAGCAAATACCCTTCTAATCAAGTTAGACCAGATTGACTGGAGTGAAGACATGGCCAGGAGGAATCAAATCGAATCTGAAACCAGATTTATAAGAGGTTATCTCTATTTTCAAATGGTTCAATTATGGGGCAATATTCCATTATTAACCGAGCCCAGCTCAGATAACATTCCCCCGGCGACTCCAGAAGAAGTATATGCTGTAGTTGCAGAAGATTTACTTTTTGCGGCAGAGAACCTTCCTGCAGTTGCTTATAATACTGTACAGGCAGGTAGAATTACCAAATGGGCTGCCAAATCTATGCTGGCCCGGGTTTATTTGTATTATACAGGGTATTATGGTGAATCAGATCTTGTAGGCCTGGTAAGTCAGTCAGATGCCCTTGCGCACCTCGAAGATGTGATTGCTAATAGTGGCCATGCCCTCGTCCCTGATTATGCTAACCTATGGCCGGCAGCCTCCCTTGAAGATTTTGCAGGTGAAAATAACCAGGAGATTGTATTTGGCGTGAAGTTTACATTCACCAGTGACTATGATGGGAATACAGATGGAAACCACTGGATGGTAATGCTTGGAATGCGGGAGTTTACAAGTTATCCTTATGCTAATGGCTGGGGAGTAACAGTAACAGAAGACTTATATGATGCCTATGATGAAACCGATACAAGACAAAACGCATCTATAATAGCCATTGAAGAAGAAGAGGTGCCTTTTGATAATGTTAAGGGTCAACGGGAATACACAGGATACTACAGTAAAAAATATGCGCCTATGGCGACAGAAGATGGTAGTAGCCTTGCCGTAGAGTTGGGAGGAACTAACTTTATGATTGGGCAGTTCCAGGACTATTTTGCAATACGATATGCCGACGTACTACTAATGGCGGCCGAATTAGGCAGCCCTAATGCTCAGGCCTATTTTGATGAGGTACGCCAGCGGGCCTACCAGAATGATTTCACTCCTTTGGCGATCACAACAGAACGTCTTCAGGAAGAGAGAAGGCTTGAATTTGCCCTTGAAGGTTTAAGGTATTGGGATCTGCTTAGACGAGGTGTAAGTGAAGCAGCTCAGGAAATAGCGGTGAGTACTACCCTGCTCAATGGCGGAGTTGAAGCACAAAAAACTATATCAGCTTCTAATATCCAAACTACCGAAGGTCTTCAGCAAATTCCGAGTAATCAAATTACACTCTCAGATGGTGTACTTGTTCAGAACCCAGGATGGTAAAATTAAAAGGAAAAATTATGAAAAAATATAAAGCAATTCTAGGTTTCCTGTTGGTGTCTATGCTGATCTTTACAGCCTGCCAGCCGGAGGATTACAACCTTGGAAATAAATTAGCCCCCTCACAGATCAATTTTGAAGTAATTCAGGATTATGACATTGATCCGGGTGGAAACACTGTTATACTCAAGTTCGACACACCTGGAGCAAGTCCCGTATGGAACTATGGTACAGGTAGATCCAGTAAGGTAGTTGATACTATACGCTATGCTTTCCAGGGAGATTACACTATTGACCTTAAAGTTATAACACAAGGAGGTGTGGTCAATATGGATCCCGTAACCATTAATGTCACCGAAGATAACTTGAGTTATGTAAATGATCCATTGTGGTCTAAACTAACCGGTGGGAATGGAGAATCCAAAACCTGGTATCTTGACCTTGATGAAAACGGGGCATCGACCTTTTTTAGCGGCCCTCTTTATTTCTATGGAACAGATAACGGATGGCTCGAAGGAGGTAAGGACGGTTGTTATGAAGAAGATGGCGATTGCTGGAACTGGCAGCCAAATTGGGCCGGTAACCAATGGTTAATGCCGGCGGGAGATTACGGTTCTATGACCTTCAGCCTTAAAGGTGGGCCCTACGTGACCGTAGACCATAAAATGTTAGCTGGGCTGGGAGAACAATCCGGAACTTTTTATCTAGATAAAGACGCACATACCTTATCTCTTAATGATGCGGGAATTCTTCACAATGAAGGGGTGGATGCCTGTGCTATTGACTTTGGAGATATTAGAATTTTCTCCCTCACAGAAGATGCCATGCAACTTGGGGTTTTGAGGCCCGACGGTTGTAACAATGAAGGTGCTGCAATGTTGGTGTATAACTTCGTTTCTAAAGAATACAAAGACAACTACGTACCTGTTGTAGAAGAACCCACAATAGATGAAGGATTTGATCCTGAATTCGCGCCGGGAGAATTACTACAAATGCTAACCGGTGGACCTTCCTCCGGAAGGATTTGGGAACTTGATGCTACCGGAAATCCAATTGACTGGATAGCTGGAGGAATTGGCTGGACAGAAAATGCCGACAGCACCAGGGATTGGGGATGGAATGCAGATTGGGATGCAATGGCCAAAAACTCCTGGATCAGGTTTGATCAATGGGGCGGGCAAACGTACACCAAATACCAGAATGGAGTAGAAACTTCCGGAACCTTCACCATAAATGAAGAAACCAATGAAGTCATTCTTAAAGATGGAATGAGTCTCCTTGGTATTGGAAATTCCTTGAGTCCTACTACCAGTACCTTAAAAGTGGTCAAAGCCTACGATGATTTCGCCACAAAGGGAATCTGGTTTGGAACAAGCTATGACGAAGGTAAGGATGAGTGGTTGTCATTCCATTACGTTTTAGGTAATAACGATTAAAAGGGTAACGGGAGGAAAACCTAACAACCAAACCTGCCGCTACCATTGATGAAATCCTAATGTACTAACAATAAGGTACAACAAATTTGTTGTTTGAGTTGCTGAAATTAAAAGGAAAGAGGTTTAACTATTTGAAGCTTCTTTCCTTTTGTTTCAACTTATTAACCCCTGGCCTGGTAATTAAAAAGGCTTTTTTAACTGAATTCTCATGCTTCAAAAAAGGTATATTTTTCCTGCACTAATTTTATTTTTCAGCTTTCTTTATTCCTGTGAAAACTCTTCTTCTGAAGCCCGGCAGGTAGAAAGAAAAATTTCCTTCAATGAAGACTGGCAGTTCTTTCTTGGCGACTCTTCAAAAATGGCTTCTTCTGAAGCTCAATGGAGAACCCTCAATGTGCCGCACGACTGGAGTATTGAAGGAGATTTTAGCCCTGAACACCCTGCAGGAGTTGGCGGCGGGGCACTTCCCGGCGGCCTTGGCTGGTACAAAAAAAGTTTTACCCTTGCAGCAAAAGACAGTACCAAACTAACTGCAGTAACTTTTGATGGCGTTTACCAGGACAGTGAAATCTGGATCAACGGAAGTTATTTGGGCAACAGGCCCAACGGTTACATCGGGTTTCAATATGATCTTACTCCGTACCTCAATTACGGGGATGAGCAAAATGAAATTCTGGTAAAGGTCAACAATGCAGATCAACCAAATTCCCGCTGGTATTCAGGTTCTGGGATTTATAGAAATGTATGGCTGGAACAAACAGATAAGTTACATGTACCTCAATGGGGAACATTTGTTACTACTCCAAAAGTATCCAGAGACAGTGCTTTGGTTCAGGTTGAGGTAAGGCTTGCCAACAAATACAGCGGTGTCAAAAATGGCATTTTAGAGACCTCTTTGTATTACAAAGATCAGGAGGTTGCTTCAGTTACTGCAGAATTTGAGATTCAGGCGCAGGATACTTCAGAAGTAACTCAGCAAATTACGGTTTCACAACCTCAGTTATGGTCCACAGAAGATCCGCAGCTCTATTCCGCAGTAACAAGAATTAAGGTTGAAGGAGAGGTCATTGATCAATACACCACGCAATTTGGGATCAGGGATTTTAAATTCGATCTTGAAAAAGGTTTTATTCTGAATGGTGAACAGGTGAAGATCAAAGGTGTAAACAACCATCATGACCTGGGGCCTTTAGGTGCCGCCGTAAACAAAAGAGCCATTGAACGACAACTGGAGATCATGAAGGAAATGGGCGTCAACGGAATTAGAACTGCTCATAACCCACCGGCTCCCGAACTTCTGGAACTAACAGATAAAATGGGTTTTATTGTGATGGCCGAATCTTTTGACATGTGGGAAAGAGCCAAAACAGAAAACGCTTACAGCAATTTTTGGGATGAATGGCACGAGCGGGATATGAAAGATATGCTCCTTCGCGACCGCAATCACCCAAGTATTTTTATATGGAGTATTGGCAATGAGGTCCCAGAGCAGTGGAGTGAGCGAGGTGCCGAAATAGGAAGGGAGCTGGCGAGAATCACCAAAGAAGTTGATCCTACCCGCCCTGTCACCGCCGGAATGAATCCGCCAGTGCACACCAATGAAGACGACGTGACCTTACAGTTTGATGAGCCGCAGCAGCCCAATGCTCTTGCAGGATCGGGAGCTTTAGATCTTATCGGGTACAATTATGCCCATCAAACTTACCCAAAACATCAGGTGAACTTCCCCAATACGCCTTTTATAGCCACCGAAACTACTTCGGCGCTGGCTACAAGAGGATATTATGAATTTCCTTCAGATACTACAAAGATCTGGCCGGTGCGCTGGGACCTGCCTTTTGACGGTGGTAATGCAGACAATACTGTTTCAGCATTTGACCAGGTGAGAACGCCATGGGGCTCTACTCATGAAACTACCTGGAAGATCATCAAAAAACACGATTTCCTTTCAGGATTTTACATCTGGACAGGTTTTGATTATCTTGGGGAGCCAACACCATACGGCTGGCCCTCAAGAAGTTCTTACTTCGGAATAGTTGATCTCGCAGGATTTCCGAAGGATTCTTATTACATGTACAAAAGTGAATGGACCAATGAACCTGTCCTGCATCTTTTGCCGCATTGGAACTGGGAGGAAGGACAGACTGTAGATGTTTGGGCCTATTATAATAATGCCGACGAGGTTGAGCTATTCCTGAACGGAGAATCTATGGGCACTAAGAAAAAGCAGGGAGATGACCTGCACGTGATGTGGCGCTTTCCTTTCAAAAAGGGCATTTTGAAGGCTGTTTCCAGAAAGGACGGACAGGTAGTTCTTGAGAGAGAAGTAAAAACCGCCGGAGAACCTGCAATGTTAAAAATGCAGCCCGACAGGCAAACAATTAAAGCAGATGGACAGGACCTGTCATTTATTACTGTAAATATCACAGATGAAGACGGAACTATAGCACCCCGGGCTAATAATGTTATTCATTTTGAAGTGACAGGCAATGCAGAGATAGCCGGAGTTGCCAGCGGCGACCCTACGAGTCACGAATCTTTTAAGGGTAGCTCCCATTCAGCTTTAAGCGGAAAAGTTCTGGTGATCATCCGTGCCGGAAAAGAAGCCGGGCCGGTAGAAGTGACTGCCACTGCAAATAGTCTTCAAATAGCTACCACCACCATAAATTTAGAATAGAAAATGAATCCCCTAAACCATAAAACTATAAAAATGAAGAACGGCTGGTTAAATAAGTTGGGACTTTCCTTACTTCTGGTACTTTTTGGAAGTTTTGGTGCTAAGGCACAACTTCAGGAAGTTGACATTCTCAACGCTCCGGTAGACGTTAGTAAAGACTTCGTCGACTATAATAACACCTTTTATTTTGCAGATGAGCTGGTAGATTTTGATTCCAAAACCGGAAAAGGCACCGTAAAATATCTGCGGCACGATTACCAGACCCGGCAGGCTTTTAACAACATGCTTATGAAGCCTGTTCCTGTTGAAGCTAATGAATTCCCTGCAACCGAATATGAAATTTCTCCCGAATTACCTTTTGAAGTTCAATTTGTATCGGACAGGACTGTGCGCATAAAAATGGCTTCGGGACGACAATTCCACAAGAAAAAAGAGTCCCTCATGCTTATTGATGGTGTTGCGCCAAACCACCCCGAACTTTGGAAGTATTCAAAGATCGAAGGAGGTCATAGCTATTCCAACCAGAACGGGAGAGTAGAGATTCTCACTAAGCCGTGGCACGTAAAATTGTATGATGAAACCGGGAAATTGCTCACCAGTACTTTACATCTCACAGATGTTGAAAACACTTACACTCCGGTGCTGCCTTTCTCTTACGTACGTAGAAACAGCGACTATTCAAGAAGTATGGCGGCTGCCTTCAGCCTTGAGCCGGGAGAAAAGATCTTCGGTCTTGGCGAGTCTTTTACCCAGTTTAACAAGCGGGGTCAAAAAGTGGTGCTGTGGGTTGATGATGCCAACGGGGTTCAGAATGAAACTATGTACAAGCCCATTCCGTTCTACATGAGCAGTCGGGGGTATGGGGTTTTTATGCACACCTCTTCTCCCATTACGGTTGACTTTGGAAAATATTTCAATGCAGCCAATAACATGATGCTGGGTGATGATGTTGCCGATCTTTTCTTCTTCCTTGGCGAACCAAAAGACATTCTTGATGAATATACCAACCTCACCGGTAAAGCAGAAATGCCACCGCTGTGGTCCTTTGGTTTCTGGATGAGCCGCATCACCTATTTTTCTGAAAAGGAAGGACGGGAAATTGCATCAAATCTTCGAAAGTATAAGATTCCAAGTGACGTGATACATTTTGATACCGGATGGTTTGATGTAGACTGGAGAAACAACTATGAGTTTGCAGCCGATCGTTTTGAAGACCCCGTAGATATGATGAAAGACATGAAAGAAGATGGTTTTCATGTTTCGCTATGGCAGCTGCCATATTTTACTCCTGAAAATACCCTTTTTGACGAGATAGTTGAACAAGGTCTTGTGGTAAAAGACAGGAAAGGCAATATTCCTTATGAAGATGCAGTGCTCGATTTCTCAAATCCTGAAACTGTTGATTGGTACCAGGGTAAACTGAAGCATTTATTCGATCAGGGAGTGGGTGTGTTTAAAGTAGATTTTGGAGAAGCTGCACCCGCAACAGGATTGTATCATTCTGGTCGCACTGGCTTCTACGAACACAACCTGTACCCGTTACGTTATAACAAAGTCGTCGCTGAACTTACTAAAAAAGAAAAAGGTTATTCCCTTATTTGGGCAAGAAGCACCTGGGCTGGTAGCCAGCGTTACCCGCTTCATTGGGGTGGTGATGCCGCCACAACCAATACCGCAATGTCGGCCACCCTTCGCGGCGGACTTTCCTTAGGCCTCAGCGGATTCAGCTTCTGGAGTCATGATGTCGGCGGCTTTGTAACAGCCGCCCCCGAAGATCTTTACAGAAGATGGACTCCCTTTGGGATGCTTTCTTCTCACGTGAGAAGTCACGGGGAACCACCAACAGAGCCATGGCTTTACAATGAAAGCTTCCTGAAAGCCTTCAGAAAAGCTGATAATATGCGGTATGAATTAATGCCTTATATCTATGCCCAGGCAAAAGAAAGTTCAGAACAAGGGCTCCCAATGATGCGTGCGCTGTTTGTTGAATTCCCCGATGATCCAGGCTCCTGGTTGATCGATGATCAATACCTGTTTGGATCTGATATGCTGGTGGCGCCGCTATTTGAAGAAACTACAGAGCGGGAAGTTTATCTTCCTTCGGGCAAATGGATAGACTACCAATCTGGAAAAGTTTACGAGAGTGGGTGGCATACAATAAAGGCTGGTGAAATTCCTATTATCGCTCTTGTAAAAGACGGCTCAGTGATCCCTCATATCAAACTGGCACAATCAACCCAGGATATGGACTGGAAAAATATACAGCTGAAGGTTTTCGCGAGCGATAATACTAATGCTGCTTCCGGAAAGGTTTTTTTACCTGAAGCAACTAAAGCTGAGAGCATAAAGGTGTCAAAAAGGGGAAATTCCTTTGAAGTTTTGGAAAATCCGCTGAAGGGCCAGACCACCTTTAAAATTGAATGGAAGAAATAATCAATAATTAAAACCCCGCTGATTTTTAAGTAAATCTTTATTCAGAAATCGGCGGTAATGAATAGAATATCATGATAAGGAAATTAAGTATAATTCCTGCCCTGCTTTTCACTTTTGTAAGTTGTGCACAACAGGAAACCAATTACGAACTAAGCTCCCCGGGAGGACAAAATAAGATCACTTTTGACCTGGAAAATGAAAGACCTACATATTCGGTTTCTCATGAAGATACAGAGGTAATAAGCGCTTCAGAAATGGGTTTTGTCTTCAGAGATAATGATTCGCTAAGTAAAAATTTCAAAATAACAGATGTAGAGCGTTCCACTTTTGACAACACCTGGGAACAGGTTTGGGGTGAAAAGTCGAACATAAGGAACCACTATAATGAACTGCTCGTGAACCTTCAGGAGAAATCGGGCAAGCAAAGAAAATTGCAGGTGCAGTTTAGAGCTTTTGATGATGGGATAGCCTTTAGATATGTTTTTCCGGAGCAGGGAATTAAGGATAGCATTTTTATAATGGATGAGCTTACCACCTTTAATTTGAAGGACGATGGTAAAGCCTGGTGGATTCCTGCTTACCATGAGCAACGTTATGAAAACCTTTATGAAGCTTCCCCGGTAAGTACTCTTGATACAGTACATACTCCGCTTACTATTGAGAGTGACAGCGGACTTGCCTTAAGTTTCCATGAAGCAAACCTCACCGATTTTGCCAGCATGACCCTTTTCCCAACATCGGGTACAGAACTAAAGGCCGACCTTGTTCCATGGTCAGACGGCGTGAAAGTACGTACCACAGGTTCTTTCACCACACCATGGAGAACTTTGCAAATAGCTAAAGAGCCTAAAGATCTTATAACTTCTTATCTGATTCTAAACTTAAATGAACCTAATAAAATAGAGGATTCAAGCTGGATTGAACCATATAAATATATCGGGATCTGGTGGGGAATGCATATTGGAAAATACACTTTTTGGGAAGGGCCAGATCACGGAGCATCCACCAAAAATGCCAAAGAACATATTGATTATGCAAAGCAATTGGGAGTAGACAATTTGCTGATTGAAGGCTGGAATAAAGGTTGGACTCCACAATGGTATGAGAGTCACATGCATGAGTTCGATTTTACCACTTCCACAGATGATTTTGATCTTAAAGAAGTAACCGACTATGCTGCCGAAAACGGGGTGCGAATTGTGGGTTATCATGAAACTGGTTCCAATATTGACAATTACCTGAAACAAGTGGACAGCGCTTTTGCTCTTTATAACAAAGTAGGAGTCAAAAGTGTGAAAATAGGTCACGTTGGTTCTAAACTCAACATGAAGGAGTGGCATCACGGTCAGTTTGGTGTCAACTATTTCAGGTACATTCTTAAAAAGGCCGCGGAGCATAACCTGACGGTCTATTTCCATGAACCTATAAAGGACACAGGCGAACGCCGAACTTATCCTAATATGATGGCCCGGGAAGGCGCCCGCGGAATTGAATACAACGCCTGGAGCGAAGGCAATCCTCCAGGGCATACGGTGATCCTTCCGTTTACCCGCTTCTTGTCTGGGCCAATGGATTTCACCGCCGGAATTTTTGATGTGGAGATCAGCCAGGGTTATCCCGGCAGGAACGTCCATTCCACCACAGCCAAACAACTCGCGCTTTTGGTAACGGTCTTCTCTCCTGTCCAGATGTTCGCCGACCTGCCCGAGAATTACGTTGATAAACCGGCTTTTCAGTTCCTGCTTGACGTGCCTGTAAACTGGGAGGACACAAAAATTCTCAATGGAGAAATTGGAGAATATATTACCACAGTGAGAAAAGATATCGACAGCGACGACTGGTATTTGGGAAGTATCACCAATGAAGAAAGTCGGGATCTGGAGATCGATCTCTCATTTTTAGATGAAGGGGCAACTTATGAAGCCCAGATCTATGCCGATGCCGAAGGAACCGGATATCAGAAAAGCCCGATGGAAGTTGAAATAAGCAAAAAAGAAGTAAATGCAGCCGATAAACTTACACTGAAACTTGGTGAAAGTGGAGGCACAGCGATAAGGTTTAGGAAGTTGTAATTGCTGCTTCTTGAAAATTACAAAACATGAGAAAGCACCTGTTTTACATTCTTACATTCTTTTCGGCACTTCCGCTGTGGGCACAACAGGCGTTTGAATACCCGTTCCAGAATCCGGAGTTGGGTGTAGAGGAGCGAATAGATAACCTCCTGTCTCTCATGACGCTTGATGAAAAGGTAAGTGCTCTAAGTACGAATCCGGCAGTGCCGCGGCTTGGAGTCAAAGGAACAGGTCATGTTGAAGGCCTTCACGGGCTTGCACTTGGAGGTCCCGGCGGTTGGGAAGGCAAAAACCGGGAAGTTCAGGTCACTACAACTTTTCCGCAGGCGTACGGACTCGGGGAAACCTGGGATCGTGAATTGATCCAAAAAGTAGCGGCAGCTGAAGGTCTTGAGACCCGCTACGCCTTTCAGAAATACAACCACGGCGGACTTGTAGTGCGGGCACCAAATGCAGATCTCGCACGTGATCCCCGCTGGGGCCGCACCGAAGAAAGTTATGGCGAAGACGCATTTTTGGCAGGTGAGCTTACGGTCGCTTTTGTAAATGGACTGCAGGGAAACGATCCCAATTACTGGCAAACCGCTTCTTTGATGAAGCACTTCCTCGCAAACTCCAATGAAGATGGCCGTACCTACACTTCTTCAGACTTTGATGAGCGATTGTGGAGAGAATATTACGCCTTACCCTTCAAAAAGGGCATTTTAGAAGGAGGTTCCCGCGCGTATATGGCCGCTTACAATAAGGTAAATGGTATTCCCGCTACCGTGCATCCCATGCTCAAAAAGATTACTATAGAGGAATGGGGACAGAATGGGATCATTTGCACAGACGGTGGCGCTTTCAAGCTATTGCTTTCAGACCACAAATATTACGAAGATAAGTACCTAGGAGCCGCTGCCGTGATCAAAGCCGGCATTAATCAGTTCCTGGATGAATTTACAGAAGCAGTTTACGGCGCAATCGCCCTTGGTTACTTAACCGAAGCCGACATCGATGAAGTCCTTCGCGGAAATTACCGCGTGATGCTGAGGCTGGGCATGCTGGATCCTTCGGAAGGAAATCCGTACGCGAAAATTGGCTCCGGAAAAGACACTATAGATCCCTGGACTACCGAAGCTCATAAGCAGCTGGCACTCGAAGCTACACAAAAATCAATCGTATTGCTGAAAAATGATCCAAAAGAGGGGCTTTTGCCACTAAATAAAAACAAGATCAAATCTATCGCGATAATTGGTAATAGAGCAGATGAAGTTTTACTGGACTGGTATAGCGGTACTCCGCCGTACCGGGTGACTCCACTGGAGGGCATTAGAAATAAAGTAGGAAGTAATGTGGAGATTTTGACTGCCAAAAATAATGCAGATGGCAAGGCTGCCGAAATAGCCAGGAAGGCAGATGTGGCCATTGTCCTTGTTGGAAATCACCCCGTTTGTGATGCCGGTTGGGCAGATTGTCCTGTGCCGAGTGAAGGCAAAGAATCTGTAGATCGTCAATCCATGAACCTTGAATACGAAGATCTCATAAAAGTTGTGCATCAGGCGAATCCAAGAACTGTAGCAGTACTCATAAGTAGTTTCCCTTATGCCATTAACTGGACACAGGAAAATGTTCCGGCAATTGTGCATATGGCACAGAACAGTCAGGAGCTTGGAAATGGTTTGGCAGATGTACTTTTCGGAGATTACAATCCGGCAGGGAGGCTTACGCAAACATGGGTGAAAAGCATTACAGATCTTCCGCCCTTGATGGATTACAACATCAGGAATGGAAGGACGTATATGTACTTTAAGGGTGACCCACTCTATGCCTTTGGCCATGGATTAAGTTATACCAGTTTCTCATACGAAAATCTTGCGGTAGATAAAACCATCCTTCGGGATGGTGAAACTGCAAGCGTAAAAGTGAAGATTAGGAATACCGGAAAAATGGATGGCGAGGAAGTGGTGCAGCTTTATGTAAAGCACTTAAATTCTTCCGTAGAAAGACCTGTAAAAGAATTAAAGGGTTTTAAGCGTGTGCTGGTTCCGGCGGGAAAAACTAAAACAGTTGAAGTTCTGCTGAAGGCTGAAGATCTTAAATACTGGAATGTCGCAACACAACAATTTCAACTTGAAAACGGAAACATAGAAATTGAGGTGGGTGGCGCTTCAGATAAAATTTATCAAACTAAAAAATTACCTGTACAAAAATAAGATACATATGAAAAACAGATTTTTACCATTAGTGGGCATTTTCAGCATTTTAAGCTTCACGGCTTGTAATGATAGCAAGGAGGCAGGAGATATTGCTGTTGCAGAAACTTCTCAGGAAAAGGACATTTTTGAGGGCAAACCTATGAGTATGGACCACGAAGAGGAGATCACCAAATTGATCTCACAAATGACTCTTGAAGAAAAAGCAGGAATGCTGCACGGGACGAGTATGTTCGCCACATCTGGCGTTCCCCGTCTGGGAATCCCCGAACTAACCATGGCCGATGGGCCGCTGGGTATACGTGAGGAGATTTCCCGCGACTCCTGGGCTCCTGCAGGATGGGATAACGATTTTGCAACTTATTTACCGGCCGGTGCAGGTCTTTCGGCTACCTGGAATCCACAGCTGGCGCACACTTTTGGAGATGTTATAGGCGCAGAGGCGCGTGACAGGAATAAAGATGTTTTATTAGCTCCTGCTTTTAACATTATTAGGACTCCGCTGGGTGGACGTACTTATGAATATTTCTCTGAAGATCCATTTTTAAACACTCAAATCACTGTTCCTTACATTGTGGGGGTTCAGGAGAATGATGTAGCAGTAAGTATCAAACACTATGCAGCCAACAACCAGGAAACCAATCGTGGGACTGTAGATGTTCAAATGGATGAACGTACTCTAAGAGAGATCTACCTTCCCGCATTTGAAGCCGCAATTAAAGATGCCCACGCCTACACTGTAATGGGAGCTTATAATAAATTTCGTGGAGATTATTTAAACGAAAGCGAATATATGCTTCAGGATGTACTAAGAGATGAATGGGGCTTTAAGGGAATTGTGATCTCAGACTGGGCCGCTATTCACAGCACAGTAAAAGCTTTAAAGGCCGGAGCCGATGTGGAGATGGGAACCCCTGGTCCTTTTAATGAATTCTATTTTGCCGATCCGCTTATCGCAGCTGTAAAATCTGGAGAACTTGCTGAAGAAGAAGTAGACAAACACGTGAGAAGGGTTCTAAGATTAATGTATAACATCAAAAGCATTGATACTACAGGTCGTGCTAAGGGTAACAGAGATTTTGAGCAACACTTTAAAGATGCTTATAATATTGCTTCAGAATCTGTAATACTACTCAAAAATGACAAAAATATGCTGCCTTTAAATCTTGAAGGCGTAAAAAGCATTGCGGTAATTGGGGACAACGCTACAAAGAAAAATGCGCTGGGAGGATTTGGAGCCGGAGTAAAGACAAAACGGGAGGTGACTCCTCTGGAAGGACTTCAAAATAGATTGCCAGAATCTGTAAAAATCACCCATGCCCAGGGTTACCTGGAGCGGTATTCAAAAACAGACAAAGCTAAATTTGGAGATATTACCCTGAGTGGACCTGTAACCATCGACGAGCTGGATCCAAAGCTGTTGGAAGAAGCCGTCAATGCTGCAAAGAATTCTGATCTTACCATCATCTTTGCGGGATCTAACCGTGATTATGAAACTGAAGCTTCAGACCGTGCAAGCCTTGACCTGCCTTTTGGACAGGAAGAATTGATTGCGAAGGTAATGGAGGCCAATCCTAATACTATCGTGGTGATGATTGCCGGTGCTCCTTTTGATATTGAAAATATCGAACAACAAACTTCTACGCTCGTGTGGAGCTGGTTCAATGGTTCTGAAGGCGGGAATGCCCTGGCCGATGTGCTTCTTGGAAAGGTAAATCCTTCTGGAAAACTTCCCTGGACCATGCCTAAAGATCTTAAGGATTCTCCTGCTCATGCCAATAACAGCTTTCCTGGAGGCGATGTGGCTACCTACGATGAAGGAATTTTAGTGGGTTACCGTTGGTTTGATACCAAAAACATTGAGCCGCTTTATCCTTTTGGGTACGGACTTTCCTATACAAATTTTGAATTTTCTAATGCCAAAGTTGATAAGAAAGAAGCTTATGCAGGAGATGAAACCATTAAGGTTTCAGTAGATGTTAAGAACATCGGAGAATTTGATGGAAAGGAAGTAGTGCAGCTTTATGTTTCAAAATCAGATTCTAAAGTAGAGCGTGCGGCCCAGGAACTTAAGGGTTTTCAGAAAACAAAGATACCTAAAGGTGAAACCGAAATGGTAACCATTGATGTTCCTGTGAAGGAACTGGCTTATTACGACATGAATTCTGGAAAATGGACTGTAGAACCGGGAACTTATACACTAAAGCTGGGTAATTCTTCAAGAAATATTCTTCAGGAAGTAGTTGTTGAGGTTAAATAAGAATGACTTCAGGAAGGGGGTCCAAAAATGCCATTTTTGGGCCCCTACTTCTGAAAGTTATGACGGAACATTTCAGGAAGAAATATAAAATTATGAAATACTTAAAAGTAACGGCTATTATTTCTCTGCTACTGTTATGGGCTTGTGGCGAAAACAATCAGCAGGAAAAGCGGGAAGAGCTTCAGCAGGAGAAATATACTGCAGACTGGGATTCGCTGGCGAAATATGATGAGACTGCAGAATGGTTTAAGGATGCCAAATTCGGGATCTATGCGCATTGGGGTGTGCTATCGGTTCCGGCTTATGCTAATGACTGGTACCCGCGGAATATGCACATAGAAGGCACCAATGAGTATAAGCATCATGTGGAAACCTATGGGCCACATTCAGAATTCGGTTATCACGATTACGTACCCATGTTCAAAGCTGAAGAATTTGATGCGGATGCGTGGGCAGAACTCTGGAAGAAAGCCGGTGCGAAGTTCGGCGGGATTGTAGCCATTCATCACGACGGCTGGTCTAACTGGGACAGTGAGATTAATCCCTGGAACTCTGTAGATATGGGTCCTAAAAAAGATATCGTGGGAGCTATGGAAAAGGCACTGAAGAAACGCGATATGAAGTTTGTAGCTACGTTTCATAAGGCAAGGAGCCTTCAGATCTTTCAGCAGGATTCTACTAAATGGCTTGATGACACTTCTTATTTCCCATATAATCCTGAATTACCTACTGCTTCCGAAGATTCTTTGCTGTCTATCATGTATGGCAACATTCCGAAGGAACAGTTTTACAGGAACTGGCTAGGAGAGTTAAAAGAAGTCATTGACAACTACAGCCCCGATCTCATCTATTTTGACAGTAAACTGAATAAATTACCAGACTCCCTAAAAAGGCAATTTGTAGCCTACTATTTTAACCATTCTGAAGCAGAGGGCAAGCAGGTGGTTATTACACACAAGGAAGGAGAACTGCCAAAATCTGTGAGTCTTGAAGACCTGGAAAAAGGGAGAATGAAAGATAAAACGGAGGAATTCTGGCTTACCGATGAAACCGTATCTGTGGGTAGCTGGAGCTACACGAATGATCTTGGCTTGAAAACTTCAAATGAAATTATCGATCTGTTAGCAGATATCGTGAGCAAGAACGGAGCCTTGATGTTGAACGTTTCGCCCAAAGCCAACGGAATTATTCCGCAGAATCAGCAGGAAATCTTGTTGGAAATAGGACAGTGGCTGGAAACCAATGGCGAAGCAATTTACGGTACACGCACCTGGGAAGTATATGGAGAAGGGCCTACAAAGCAGGAAAAATCGGGGATGTTCCTTGACAAATTGCATTACACTGCCCAGGATGTGCGCTACACGCAAAAAGGAGATAATATCTATGCAATTTTTCTTGGCTGGCCGGGAAATAATGCAAATGTTACCCTACAATCCTTTTCAGAAGAAGTGCTGGGAGAAAATGTACCTCAAATTGAGGCTGTTACAGTATTAGGTGGCGGGGAAATAGTATATAAACTGGATGGACAGGGGCTGCATCTTACTACTCTGGCAAATATGATTAATGAAAAAGCATTTGTAGTGAAGATTTCAAAGGGAAAATAACAACCAAAAATTTCAACCATGTTTAGAACAAAATTTACAACCTGGACATTCCTGCTGTTTATTGTCATGGCAGGATTTGCTTCCTGTTCACAGGACGATAATAACGATCCCGTTATTGTTGAGCCATCTTTGAAGGTTAGCCCGGCTTTGATGGAATTTGATGCTGAAGGAGGTACAAAAGGCATGCAAATTACCAGCAACATTGGCTGGATAGTAACAGGAGCTCCAGATTGGTTGAATCTGTCTAAAACTGCTTCTGAAGGAAATATGAATATACAGGTTACTGCAAAGCCAAATGAGCTGACAGAATCCAGGGCTGCAACTTTAACGATCACGGCTAATGATTCAGACCTTGTTGATGAGGTGCAGGTAACACAGGAAGCAGCCGAAGCGCCCGATGAGCAGGTGGAAGCGTCTATTCCACCAGATAATGCCGGGATGAGGGAGATAGGTAGCGTGCAGCTTTCAGATGAAATGGGGATTGGCTGGAACCTTGGGAACTCGCTTGAAGCCATTGGGGGGGAGACTGCATGGCAAAATCCTGTAGTAACCCAAAAGCTGATTGATTCGGTAAAAGCTGCCGGCTTCAACGCAGTTCGAATTCCCGTTGCATGGAGTAAATTTTCGGATGCAGAAAATTTCATAATTCAGGAAAACTGGATGAATCGCGTTGAAGAAGTGGTAAATTATGTGCTGGACAATGACATGTATGCCATTATCAACATTCACTGGGATGGTGGGTGGATGCAGCCAACATATGAGGAGCAGGATTATGTCAATGCACGCCTGGACGCTATGTGGCAACAAATAGCGATTAATTTTAGAGACTATGGTGACAAATTGCTTTTTGCCGGGACTAATGAAGTGATGTTTGGAAACGATTATGGCACTCCAACCGAAGAATATTACACAGTACAAAACAGCTTTAATCAAACTTTCGTTGATGCGGTTAGGGAAACCGGTGGAAGAAATCACTATCGCCACCTGGTGGTGCAGGGTTTTAATACGAATATTGACCATACCGTAAATTTTGCAGTGATCCCTGAAGACGTTGTAGAAAACCGATTGTTTATGGAAGTACATTACTATGATCCATACAACTTTACGATAAATGAAGAAACTACTGTTTACCAGTGGGGAGAAGACGCACCCAAATCTGAAGACTGGGGCAATGAATCTTATGTAAATTCCCAGTTTCAGAAAATGAAGAACAACTTTATAGATAAAGGCGTAGGTGTTATAATGGGCGAATATGGGGCTATGAAAAGAGAAGGAGTTGAAGGGCATGAGGCATATCGCGAGTACTACATTGAATACGTTACCCAGGCAGCTCTGGAGCATGGGATGGTACCCATTTACTGGGACAATGGGGATGAAGACGATCTTGGTTTTGCCATTTTTGACAGGGAGACCGGAGCAGTGCTTTATCCCGATCTGCTAAAGACCTTAATGAGCACAGAATAACCATAAATTTAAACTGTCTAATCTGCTTTTTAAAAAGATAATATTGTTAATTTTAACTAAATTACTTCTCTCATATATTTTGACCAAATGTTATTAAAGACTACACTTCAGGCTAAGATTATTCTGGCGCTTCTTCTGGTTGCCAACTTGGTATCAGCTCAAAATCACTCGAACTCCCCGCTTGTTCAGCAAACTTCCGAAGAAGAAATAGAGATTAGTGAAGAACGGCTGGAAAAGATTGATAAGATGATTACTGAAGCAATTTCAGAAAAAGAAATTCCGGGAGCTGTTGTTCTAATAGCAAAAAACGGGAATATCGTTTATCATAAAAGCTTCGGAAAAGCCGATGCCGGGGGCAAAGTGTTGAAGAAAAATGACATTTTTAGAATTGCATCACAAACTAAAGCAATAACTTCAACTGCGGTAATGATGTTATGGGAAGAAGGAAAATTCAGGTTAGACGACCCCATTTCAAAATATATTCCTGAATTCAAAGACCCTCAGATCATAGCTACATTTAATGCGGAAGATACTACCTACACAACCAAACCTGCAGGTAAGGAAATCACCATCCGCCAACTGCTCACCCATACCTCAGGCCTGGGATATGGAAGAATAGATTCTGATGAAAGAATACAAAAGATATACACAAAGGCCGGAGTGGTAGATTTATATACAACAAAGGAGATAAGCATTGCCCAAAATGTGAAAAAGCTTGCAGGTTTGCCGCTATATGCGATTCCCGGTGAAGAATGGCATTACGGTGAAAGCCTTGATGTGCTGGGATATTTTATAGAAAAGGTTTCAGGTCAACCTTTCGACAAGTTTTTAGAGGAAAGGATTTTTGATCCGCTAGGAATGCAGGATACCCAGTTTTATATCAATGATGATGATAAGAACGATCGCCTGGTTAGTGTGCAGCACAAAGTAAATGGAGAATGGCAGAATTTTCCTGTAACATTTTACGATCCCGAATATCCTGTAAAGGGTGCAAAAAGCTTCTTTTCGGGCGGGGCAGGGCTCACCAGTACAGCAGAAGATTATGCCCGTTTCCTCCAAATGTATATCAATGGAGGTGAACTTGACGGAAACAGGATCTTAAGCAGAACCACTGTAGATCTTATTATGCAAGACCAGGCACAAGAACTCTATAAAGATCAAAATAAGGATTACGGGCTGGCATTTTCTGTTCTCAACAAAGAAGGAGTGCGCACCGGCGGGTTAGGAAGTGAGGGTACTTTTGACTGGGGAGGTTACTTCAATACCCAGTACTTTGCCGATCCCAAAGAAAATCTCATCGGTATCATTATGAAGCAAACCCAGGGTGCCACCCAGGATGAAACCGCCTGGAAGTTAAGGCAAATGGCTATATCCAGTATTGCTGATTAGTAAATGTATTAAATACCTGGTGTTTAAGGGTTTAATTCATGTTTAATGGTGATTTCAACCAGCGATTTTTTCCTTAAGATTTCGTGAAATAACGTGCAGTTAACAGTCTGTGGGAGTATATTTCTGTAATTTAAGATCATAACCATAAAAAATTATATAGTTATGAAAAGAATTTCTTACAAATTGTACAGCGGACTAGTAGTTCTGATGTTACTTCTTGCCTCTGGACAGGTGACTGCCCAGGACCAGGAGAGAATCATGGACATGGAGAAGCGCGAAGTAATAAAATCTGATGCCATGGATGCTAAAATGGCATTTATGAGAGCAAATCCAAGACTTGAGACTATGCTCAATGATGCAGCCGGATATGCCATTTTTCCCAATGTAGGGAAAGGAGCATGGATCCTTGGTGGGGCAGCAGGAAACGGTATTGTGTATGAAAACGGACAGGTTGCCGGATATACAGAGCTTAGACAAATTGACGTAGGATTCCAATTTGGAGGAAAAGCCTTTAGAGAGCTTATAGTTTTTGAAACCCAGGAAGCTCTAAATAAATTTAAAGAAGGAGATTTCGAATTTGGAGGTAGTGCATCTGCAGTGATCTGGGATGAAGGAGCTGGTGGAGCCATTACTTTCGAAAATGGTGCCGGAGTAGCAATTATGCCTAAAGCCGGAGCCATGGCAGGTATCTCTGTAGGTGGTCAGGAATTTGATTACCGCGCCGCCCAATAAAAGTACCTAAAATGATATTTTAAAAACCGGATCTTTTATGATCCGGTTTTTTTATGCTGAATTGTGATTGTTAAAAGAGATGTAGCGTATTTAATTTTATTCTTCTGAAGCAGAAACACAAGATTATATCTATTTAAAAACTGAAGTGCCTGAAGACTGCCTGAAGACTGAACACTGCCTACTAAAATCACGCTCCCTGCCCTACGTTTTGCATGAGTCCGCCGTCCATAACATAAGTAGAGCCGGTAACATAATCTGAGTCTGAAGAGGCCAGGAAGACTGCCAGTTTCGCTATTTCTGAAGGTTTTCCTGCACGTTTCATGGGAACATGCGCTACTTGTTCCTTGCGCGTCTCTTCGTCGTCTATGGCTTCCTGGTTCATTGGAGTAAGGATCATTCCGGGAGCTATGTTGTTAACATTGATGCCTTCTTCGGCCAGTTCCAGTGCCAGCACGCGGCTAAAGTTGCGTACAGCTCCTTTAGAAGCACAGTATTCGGCGGTTCCGGGAGCCGGAATTTCCTCGTGAACCGAGCTCACATTGATAATTTTTCCTTTTGTTCCCTGCTTCCGAAGTTCTTTTATAAACCTTCGGGTGCAAAAAAAGGTGCCATAAAGGTTGGTTTTAATAGCCTTATCGAAATTTTCGGTAGGCATTTCAGCTACTTTAAACCCCTGTCCGTCAATCGCGGCATTGTTCATAAGAATATGCAGCTTTCCGAATTTTTCTATGGCCCGGTCAAACATTTCTTCCACATTTTTTTCTTCAGAAATATCTACCTGTAGCAGCAACCCTTTTCTCCCTGTTTCCTCAACTTTTTGAAGGGTATCTTTAGCTCCCTTTTCATCAGAATGATAGGTGATCACCACATCTGCTCCCTCTTTTGCAAATTCAATAGCCGTAGCCTTACCAATTCCTGAATCGGAGCCGGTAATAAGTGCAACTCTTCCTTCTAGTTTTCCCATATCTTCAGTTTTAGTTGATTTTTAATAACTTATCAAGCTTATCAAGCTAATAAGGAAATTTATAAGCCGCAGTTAACAAAAAGATAATTGTTATACCGGCTTTGGAGCTAATATTTAAAGTTGAGCATCACGCTCAAGCGATTGCCGTCGCCACCGTGGTAAAGGCCAATATTTCCCGTCACTGCAAGGCCGGCACTTATCCACACAGAGCCTCCGTAGTTGCTATGCCATTGTTGGGAATCTTCCCCGGGAATCCACACCCTTCCATAATCAAAACCTGCCGTCACTCCATAAACAAAGGGAATAAATTTATTTTCCCATACGCCCAAAGCAGATCGCACGTCGGTACTGTGATAAAAAGCCTCTTTTCCATTAAAACGGTGATTGCGATATCCGCGTAAGCTATGATTACCACCTATTGTGGCAGCGTGATAGATTTCGTAATCTTCCCCGAAATTCACCTGCCCTCCCAGTTTTGTGGCAAATACCATATAGCCATTTGCACTAATGGGATAATTAAAGGAAACCGAAGGTTTCACATAACCAAACTCATTTTTCGCCTCATCTAAGCTTTTTTTATAGCCAGTAGTAAGACGTAAATCGGACCCCATACTTGGAAAGGCCCTGGTGTTTTTGCTGTAGAACCGGTAATTGGCTTCGGCACCTGCGTAAAATTGCTGGTCAAAAATGTCATTTTTGGGAGCTAATATTTCTCCGAGGTAAGACGAAGCTTCATATTCTACTTTGTAAGATTCGAGTATGGTTCTCACATCAAATACGCTGCCTGTGTCATTACGCCAAATAAGTGCAGGTGAAAAATGCCATTTTTGGATCTTCAGCCGGTTGTAGTCCCTGTCAACTTCATCTTTATCGTAGAAAGTCTCACTCCCGGAGCCAAAATAATTCATTTCGTAGTTGGGGCTGGTATAACGGGCGGTAAGACCAAAATTCCAGTTGTAAAACAGGTGCGCAAACTCACCATTATAGCTTACGGCAAAGCCATTGCTAGCAAAATAGTAGTTGGCGAGGAGTTCGTGCCGGGCCTGAAAAGGATTATTTACCAGCCCATATTTTGTCCAGATGGTTTTGGCGCCGAGGGTAAATCCTGCATCAGATTCAAAATTCACATAGGGTACAGCTTTAAAAATGCTGTACTTAAATTTTTTATAGTTGAAGTTGTTGATCTTGTAAGAATCGACCAGAAGCTTTCGGGAGCCGGGTTGTAAAATGTCATTTTTGGAACTTTTAAAGTCGTAGAGCTTTATTTTTTTCTTATTCTGAAAGTTGAAAGTGTCTTTGCCCGGGCCACCCAGCACCTTGATATTTATGAGGTCATCTCCAGTTCCTGAAGTGGTAAAGCTGTCGTCACCCGCCATTCCGTAGATCCAGATGTCTTCAGTTTCGCCTGAAGTATAGGTGTGTCTAAAGATCTCTTCACCTTCGCTCTTCTGGATAATTTCTGTCTCGCCGTTGCTTTTCCTTATAATCTCAAAGGCTTCATCTTCGTCTGTACCTGTAATGATCTTAAACTCCTGGATGTGCTCGTAATAGTCGCGGGCAATGCGCATCAGGTTTTCCCTGCGACCCTTCAGGTTATGTTTAATTTCTTCAATAGTTTGGTCTTGTGCTTCCACAGGTAATTCAGCAAAAGCATTTTTAATTTCTTCATCGGTTATAGCATTTTGAATCAGCCTAACCTGCTCTTCCCATTTTTTCCAGTTAGTTTGGTAAAGTATCTGGAGATCTAAGGGGTAGCCAGACCAGTTGAACCATTTAATACTGTCAATATCTTCATCATAGGTCTGCATTTTTCTAAGCCTTGGTTCCGCCAGTTTTATCAGCCTAATGAGTGGCCCGTCGTATTTCGAAAAAGCCTGGTCGCGGTCCCGTGGAATGGGCGTGTAAATTTTTCCGGTTTCGTCTTCATATTCAGCCCAGCGCCAGTTGTCCTGGTGGCGGTCCCAATCGCCAATCAACATATCAAAAAGCCGGGCCTTGAGGTATTCGTTTTCATCAACACGGGCCTGCGGGTCTTCCCGAAGTTCTTCCAGGAGATCAAAGCTGCTTAAAATATCCTGCGGCTTCTCAAATTGCGCAAAAGATTTGTTCTCACTACCCGCATGCGCCTGTAACTCGTAAAGCTCATTGCCGTATTCATCGTTGTGAATCTCCAGGGCAGGTTGGCGGGGCACGTAGTAAATCTGGGGTTTTATGTGCGGCAGGTCAAGAGCTTCAGCAAAATTATCAAGCGCAAATTTTGCGTATGGGTGCGAAGTGGTGAAATAGTCCAGAACCAGGCGATGCGGATAGGTATTATCTACCCGGTCGCCAATAAAAGTAGTGGGCGCTAAATCGGCCTGTATGTAGCGGGACGCACTCTTTCTAAGCGCCCGTAATGTGTATTCATGATCATTTTCATTGATAAACCTGATAGAGCGTGACTGCTGCCCGCCACCTTCTTTTATGGGGGTGAGTCCGCCATAAATTGTGTCCAGCAGTAAGACCGGGACTTCAATTTTGGTATTGTAAACATTGCGGTAACGATCTCCCCAAAGAAACCTGTAAAAGCTGCTTTTCTGAGTTTCTTCGGAAGTATAAATGGAAGCCGAATACGTGTCTCCCAGGTTTTTCCACGCTGCTCCTTCCAATTCTATCTTTGTATTTCTTTCCTGCGGAATTTTTTTACTGAAAAGCAATTCTTCCCCTGAAGGTTTCACGCTGAAAAAATCTATTCTAGAACTGCCATTTTTGAATACTGTGAGTTTGGCGTATCCGGGTTCTTCTGAAGTAAAAAGAGCATCTCCGGTAGTTTTTGCAGGTGTTGTAGCAGCAGCAGTGGCACTAATGATTTGCGGATTCCTGCCGTTGTGCAAATACTGAAGGTTGGCATCGTTTCCCGAAACAAAAATGACATCGTCAAATTGGCTGGCAAGGGTTTCCAGGCTTTTCCTGAATTCACGGTAAAGCGGATTTTGAAAATCCTGCCGGAAAAAAGGGAAAATCCTGTTGAAAGCACCGGGTGTTGAGGCGGTGAGTACGGGATGATGGACTGCAACGATCTTTACCTTTTCAAAATTGTCTTTTAAGGCATCTTTTACCTCTGTGAAGAACCGTTCTTTGGTGCGTATGTCACACTCTACATTGTAATCACTACTGTGGTCCCAGTCTTGCAGGTACCATTGTGAATCTACTATTATTAAGGCTATTTCATCATTAATTTCTATGTCTTCCACAGGGCAACCATCATTGGGCAGAAACTTCCCGTTGCTATTGTCCTGCAAGAAACTTTCCAGGTCATCAAGGCTTTGTGGTGATCCTGGTGCCCACTCATTTATTCCCGGTGTAAAAATGATATTTCCGTTGAAATTATCGAGCGGTTCCAGGAGGTTCTTCCGAAGAAATTCTTTGGTCTCCTGTCTTTTTTGCTCTGCTTTTGGGAATCCATGTGACGGGGTGATATTTCCGGGAAGAAGAATTGACGCAGAAACATCATTTTGAGAGGCCTTTACCACATTTTCAAATAGTGGTAGCGTTGCCATTTTTGCACCGGGCCCTGTGTTAGATAATATATAAAAAACCCGGCTTACAGCCTCGGTATCGGGTTTTTGTTCCTGTGCAAGAGCAGAAAATGAACAAAAAACCAAAAGGAAAGTATACATGCAAAGCAATCTCAAAAAGAGATGAGGAGATGCCATTTTATGGATCATGAAAATTATGGGTTTACGAATTCTGTTTTAAAATAAGGGCAGTAGTTCACCTAAAGCTTCAATTTCGAAAAAAATCTGCCCACTCTGTTGATATTTAACCCCTTTATAACAGATGGAGAGGCTTTTACAAAAAGAATTCTTAACCTTCAGGTCTCAAAAATGACAAATTCACCACACATTTTTTAAAACTCACTTTTTCTATAGGAAAAGTTGATGTACAGGAACAGTAAGAACTTAATTAATGTGTGGAAGAGACATAACAACCCCTTCCCGACTAAAACTGTAGAGGGCGATGTAGAGCTTTACAAAATGCTCTCTAAAAATTTCCTTAGACTCAAAATGAGGTTATATTTGTTTGAATGAACCCGCGACTTCTTGTGAAAACTAATTTATATCTCCTTATCCTCCTTTTTTTGAGCCTGATAGTAAAGGGGCAGGAATTACCACCTGTCACCAATTATTCGCCAGGAGAATATGGTGGCGGGAACCAAAACTGGATGATCTCCCAGGGGCAAGATAAAAAGATATATGTAGCCAATAATGCCGGTTTGCTTCAGTTTGACGGAGAGCACTGGAACTTATATAAAGTTCCCGGAGAAACAGCTGTGCGCTCGGTGCTGGCCTCGTCTAGCCACATTTATACCGGGTCTTACATGGAGTTTGGGTACTGGCAACAACAGGAAAATGGAAGGCTTAAGTACTACTCTCTTAAAGACGCTGTTGGCGGGGAATTGATTGATGGTGAACAGTTTTGGGATATAAAAGAAGTTGGGAGTCATGTGATTTTTCAAAGCCATCAACGCCTGTACAGCTTCAACAAGGAAACTGGAAAGGTAATGAGCATAGTTACCGAAGATAATATTTCGAACCTGTTTAAGGTGCAGGATAAAATATATTACCAGGTTGCCGAAAAAGGTCTTTTTGTTGTTGAAGATGGAGTTGGTAGGAATTTGGTAGACAATGAAACCATCAGGAACAAACCCATTATTGCACTGTTTCCATACGCTGGCGACAAAATTCTTGCAGTAACGCGTGATGATGGTCTATTTACTATTTCTGATAATTCCTGGGAATCCTTTCCGGTAGAAGGTTATCCCATTTCCGAAAGTTTCTTTTCAGCGCTCTACCTCCAGGATGGCTCTTTAGCTTTGGGTAGTATTGGCGATGGACTGTACATTCTCAATCTTGAAGGAAAGTTGGAATATCACTTGTCTCAACCTTCTCTTCTTAATAATACCATGCTGGCTGTTATGGAGGATGAAGAAGGCAATGTTTGGGGCGGATTGGATAACGGGATTGCAGTAATTAATAAACAGAGCCCTTTCCGGATTTTCGTGGATACTTTTGGAAAGATCGGCACTGTCTATTGCAGCGTGGAAGTTGATGGTATCATGTACCTGGGAACCAATCAGGGGCTGTACTATAAAAATGCTAACTCTAATGAAGCATATCAGCTAATCCCGGGTACTACAGGGCAGGTATGGAGCTTAAATTATCTGAATAGTCAGCTTTATGCCGGCCATGACCGGGGAACTTTCAGAATTGAAGGAACAAGGGCAATACACATATGGGACGGGCTTGGAACCTGGACCATGGGAGAAATTGGCGCAGGAATTATTCAGGGGCACTACAACGGCTTAAGTTACTTTGAAGATAATGCTCTAAATGAAGAAGCTGATTATTTAGATGACTTTGACCTTTCTGTACAGCACATGATAATAGAGAACGACTCAACCTTGTGGATGAGCCATTTTCACAGAGGTATCTTTCGTGTGAAACTCAATAAGGCTTATTCGGAAGTTGAGGCTATGGTAAATTTTGGGATTTCGGGAAAATCAGGTCTCGGACCTCAAATTTTCAGGTTTGAAAACCAAATTTACTTTTCTACAGAAGATTCGGTTTACAAGTACAAAAACGATTTGAATGAATTTACTGCAGAAAACGATCTTAATAGAATTAGTAGTACAACCAACAGAATAAGTGGAGCTTCCCGGGTACTGGACGACGGTAGCTGGTGGACTTTTGGAGAAGACAACCTGTATTACGTAAACAGGGATCCCTTTGAACAAAAACTTGTTGCCCAAAAAGTTCCCCTGCCATTAGAAAACAGGATTATTACCAAGGGGTTTGAAAATATTTCATTGATAGGTAAAAACCGCTACCTGGTAGGATCTAACGGAGGTTACATTGAGTTTTCCCTGCCTGTAGACAACATACCATCGGGAGAGCTCATGCTCAATGCGGTTAGCACGTCTTCCAAAAGAGAGAATTTCACTTATCAGCAGTTGGGGGATAGTAAACTGGAACTGGAAAGCGAGGTAAATAACATTCGGTTTGTCTATAGCATTCCGGCGTACCAGAGCTTATCCAGGGCCGAATACAGTTATCGCCTTCTCAATTATTCCTCTGCCTGGTCGCAGTGGGACCAAAGTGGTATTGCCAGTTTTGAAAATCTCCCGGCAGGGAGCTACACCTTTGAGGTAAAAGGAAGGATAAATGACCGGGATACTCAAACCCTTAGCTATAAATTCACTATTGCGAAACCCTGGTTTTACAGCAATTTAGCCGTTGTTGTTTACCTGTTGCTTTTTATTCTTGGGCTGGTGGTGATTCATTACACTTATAACCGGAGACATAAAAAGATCATAGAAGAAAGGGAGAGGAACCTTAAGTTGAAGAACCTTGAGGCAGAACAGGAAATCATCAGGCTTCAAAAAGAGCATTTAGAAAAGGACATGCAGGAAAAGAACAGTCAGCTGGCAGCTTCTACTATGTCTATTATAAAGAAGAATGAACTTCTTTCCTCCCTAAAAGCCGATCTTAAGGAAGCCGACAATCCACAAGTGAAAAAGGTGATAAGAACAATTGATCGGGAGTTGAGGGAAGAAGATAACTGGAAGATGTTCAAGGAAGCCTTTAAAAATGCAGATAAAGAATTTTTTGATAAGATTAAAAGCAAACACCCCGAGCTAACTTCCAATGACCTTCGCCTTTGTGCTTATTTGCGATTAAATCTTTCTTCTAAAGAAATTGCTCCCCTGGTAAATATTTCAGTAAAGAGTGTAGAGATTAAGCGATATCGTTTGAGGAAGAAGATGGATTTGCCGCGCGAGGCGAATTTAACAGACTATATTATGAATTTATAGCCTTAACATGACCATTAATTACCTCTACAACACCTCTACATTTTTGACAAAATCCTGATTTTCTTTTCTTTTGTGCCTATCCGTAATTTAAGGTTTTTCTGTTTCAACCGTGATTTTCTCTATTGTTTTCGCATCTATACACTGATCTTTTTAAGGTTGTAGGTTTTTTGTAAAGGCACTTTATGTTTTTATTACTCTTTTCTTAATAAATTAGTAACATAACTTTAACAAGTCTTTTTTTTCGATGCTGTCAGATTTCATAATTGAGAGCTATGGAGATTCAGATTATCATAATCCGAAATCGATTTCGATTTGGAATTACATTTTCCTCCAGATTTTTAAAATGCACTAACAACTAAAATTAACAATCAATGAAAATCAAAAATTACTTAATGATGTTATTTCTTTTCGTGGTAGGTTCTGTCTGGGCCCAAACGGAGGTAATAACCGGTACTGTGGTTGATGAGTCGGGGATCCCTTTACCTGGGGCCAATGTTATTATTGAGGGGACCTCCACTGGCACACTCACCGATTTTGACGGAAACTTTTCTATTGAAGCAGCCCGGGGTGACGTTCTGCTTATTTCTTATGTTGGTTATGAGACACAAGAAGTAATTGTAGGAGATGCGAACGAAGTTCTAATTACTTTAATGCAAGATGCTGCAGCTTTGGATGAAGTTGTGGTGGTAGGTTATGGTACCCAAAAGAGTGCATTAGTCACAGGGGCCACCAGTAATGTTGAAGGAGAAGATATTGCTGCTCTTAATCCCGGTACGGCCATGGAAGCACTTCAGGGTGTCGTTGCAGGGGTTAGTGTAACAAGGAATAGTGGGGCTCCAGGAGCCGGAACAAGGATCACGATTCGTGGTTTGGGAACTATAGGAAATTCAGATCCTTTGTACATAGTTGATGGTGTTGCTGTAGGTAATATAGATTATTTGAACCCCTCAGATATCGGATCTATAAATGTGTTAAAAGATGCGGCATCAGCGGCCATTTATGGATCTCGGGCAGCAAACGGTGTTGTTTTGGTAACTACTGTAAAAGGACGCAGAAACAGAGCTGCCCAAATTAGTTACGACACCTATTATGGTATTCAGAACATATACAAAAATTTAGATCCTTTAAATGCGCAGGAGTATATGTATATTATGGATGAAGGACGGGTTAATGATGGACTGGCACCAACTAACTGGCAAGCCCTTCTTCAAAATAATAGTTGGTTAGAGAAAAACTACCCTGGGCTGGGAACACAGTTAGGTCAGGAAATTTGGGATAACCTTCAAAACGGTTGGGAAGGAACCAACTGGATAGATGAAATGACACAGGAAGATGCACCTGTTAGGAGCCACGCAATAAACATAACCGGAGGTAGCGAAGATATCATCTATTCTATAGGAGCTTCATATTTAAACCAGGAAGGTATGATAGGTGGTAATATTACCGATGCAGGATTCAAAAGATTTACAGCAAGATTGAATACTGAAATGGTGTTAAAAAAGAATGCTGATCACGCTATTATTACAATAGGTGAAAACTTCACTTATACCAACACAGAAAACAGAAGTGTCGCAGCCGGGAATATTTATTATAACGATTTGCACAATGCACTGGTTCAAAATCCCTTAATGCCTGCATACTGGCAGCCGGCAATTGATAATAATATCAATGAATTTGGTTTTACACCAACCTTAGACGGTATAAGTACTAATCAAACCAATCCTTTAGCTGTCATGTATTATCGTCATAATTATAACTACGGTAAGGGAAATAACATTACCGGGAATGTATTTTTAGAGATAGAACCAATAATTGATTTGAAATTTAGGTCTTCTTATGGTACTAACGCCTGGTTTGGACATAATAGATCAATGAATCCTACTTATCATTTAGGTGTGCTTTATCAGGCTGAGGTGGATGGGGCTCAACAAAGTCAGTACTTTGGGAATGACTGGACATGGTCAAATACTCTGTCATACGATTTTCGTATAGGTGATCATGAAATAAATGCTTTAGTTGGTACAGAATTACTTCAAAACCAAATCAATAATGAAGTAGGCGGGTCAAGGAACAATCTCTTATTTCCCGGAAATCCTAAATACGCTTATGTAAACAACACTAAGAACCCTGAAAGTATCAGCGATATAAATGCCTGGGGTGCAGACTGGGCTGCCGGTGGAGGTGGTTTAATGTCTTACATGGCTAGAGCCCAATACAATTATAGAGAAAAGTATCTTTTTAATGCAACAGTACGTGTTGATGGATCTTCAAACTTTGCAGAAGGTAACAGGTGGGGAACTTTCCCTTCAGTATCTGCAGGTTGGGTATTGACAGAAGAAGATTTTATGACAGATACTTCAGACGTTATTAATTTTGCAAAACTAAGAGCGAGCTGGGGACAAAACGGAAACCAGTCAATCCCTAATTTCATTTACTCCTCACAAATTGCATATGTCTTCCCGGGATATTTCTTTGGGGACACAAAACCAGTTTCAGGTGTAACAGCTTATCCAGAAAGAGTTACAAATCCTGATGTTACCTGGGAAACTTCAGAACAGTTAAACTTTGGTTTAGATGCCCGTATGTTCAATTCGAGACTTGGTTTAACTTTTGATTGGTATAAAAAAACTACCAAAGACTGGCTCTTAGAAGCACCTATTCAAGGAACTTCTGGAGCAGCTGCACCATTTATTAATGGAGGTGATATTCAAAACTCAGGTATTGAACTCGTTATAAACTGGAATGATAGTTTTGGTGATTTCAATTATGGTGTTACTTTGACTGGTACACATAATAAAAATGAGGTTACAAGAATAGCCAATGCAGAAGGTATAATTCACGGTCCAAGCCATGTTCTATCACAGGGAACTTCATCTATTTCGAGAGTTCAGGTGGGGCAACCAATAGGTGTATTCTATGGATACCAGGCCGATGGAATTTTACAAAACCAGGATGAAGTTGATGCCTATGTTGGCCCCAATGGGGATCCTTATTTTAATGATCAGCGCCCGGGTGATGTCCGTTTTGTAGATCAAAACCAAGACGGTGTAATTGATGAGCAGGATAAGACCTTCCTGGGAGATCCTAATCCAGATTTTGAAGCAGGTATTCAATTAAATGTAGAGTATAAAGGAATTTACGCCAATGCCACTCTTTCAGGAAAATTTGGAATGCAGGTAATGCAATCATATCGTTCTTTTTCCGATCAATTTACTCAGAACTATACAACCTCTATTTTCGACCGTTGGCATGGTGAAGGTACTTCGAATACACTTCCACGACTAAGTTATACTTCAAACAGAAATACTCAGTTTATTTCTGATATCTTCATGCATGATGCAGATTATTTAAGAATTAATAACTTAACTGTAGGATATGATTTCGGGAATATGTTTGAATCTATGGCGATAAAAAACCTTAATGCATATGTTTCAGTAAATAACTTATACACGTTCACAAGTTATGACGGAATGGATCCAGAGGTACGGTTTGGGCATGATGCCAGTTGGGCTTCAGGTATAGATCTTGGATTGTATCCACAGGCAAGAACAGTAATGTTTGGTTTGGGTGTTGACTTTTAATTTTAAAAAAATAGAATTATGAAAAAAATAAAATATTTTATTGTTCTCTCAACGCTACTTATGGCTGTGGGGTGTGAGGATTATTTGGATACAGATAATATCTACGGAAAAAGTTTGGAGACTTATTATAGCACTCCTACCGATATTGAGGAGGCTATGGCCGGTGTTTACAATGCATTATATGTTGTTACCCCAGAGGGTAGTGAACCAATTGCAGCAAACCTAATGTCTGATATGATGTTAGGCGGGGGTGGTCCAGATGATGCAGCGGCTAAAAGGATTGATAATTTTATTGACCCTGCAGAAGACACTTATCGAGATACCTGGGTTCAATCTTACAATGGTATTGCAAGAACCAATGCTATTATTGAAAAAACAGTTGATGCCGATTTTTCTTCATTTTTTAGTAGCCCCGAGGAAGCGCAGCAATTCAAAAATCAAGCAATAGGGGAAGCCTATTTTATGAGGGCATTCTACTATTTTAGATTGGCAAAATTCTTTGGTGGTGTACCTCTAATAACTACTATTGTAGGCCCTAAAGATCTGCCGAGAGCGGGGTATACAGAAACTTTTGCACAAATAGCTTCTGATCTGAAGATGGCTATTGAAACTTTACCTGATACTCCTTTCCCAACTATTCCCACAGCCAGTTATGGACATGCAAATAAATGGGTTGCAGAAGCTTATATGGGCCGTGTATATTTATTTTATACAGGATATATGACCCACATGAACGAAACCTCAACTAATGAATTGCCTTTAGTTGATGGAGGATCTTTAGGTGCTTCAGAGGTCGCTGCTTATTTAGAGGATGTCATCAATAACAGTGGCTATGCATTGGCTTCAGATTTCAGAAACCTTTGGCCATACTCCTATGTAAATATAGCTGCAGGAGCACCTGTTTTGCCCTGGGCTGCAGAAGAGAATTTGGAGTGGGTAGGTCAGGATGGAGCTAACCCAACTTTTGGTACAGGAAATTATGAGACTATGTTTGCACAAAGATTTTCCTTTGGTGACTGGGATTGGGATAATGGAAATATATATACAAACAGGTTAACCCTATATGGTTCTATACGTGGCCAGTCTTTAGTTCCTTTTGGAGAAGGTTGGGGCTGGATGACTGTAAACCCACAGTTGTGGAGCAATTGGGATGATGATGACCCAAGAAAAGTAGGTTCTATTTTGGAAGTAGGAAATCCTGATCAGGGAACCGAAGGTTGGTCTGCTCCTGGTAATCAAGAGCATGGAACTGGATTGTACAATAAGAAATATACAGCTTTACAGTATCCAAATGAGGAAGGTACTGTACAGGGGATGTTTGTACAATTGTATAATTGGGGTAACGCAGATTATCAATTAATGCATGCGCAGGATTTTATCTTCATGCGTTATGCTGATGTGTTATTGATGCATTCCGAAATCACAGGTACTGCGGAAGGAATGAATGCGGTGCGTGCCAGAGCAGGCTTGGACCCAGTAGGTTACTCTTTAGAAGCTTTAAAACAAGAACGTTTGCACGAATTTGCCTTTGAAGGTCTTCGTTGGTTTGATCTAGTACGATGGGGAGATGTTGAGTCAGCATTTAATTATACCCTCAACGTAAACAATTCGGGAACACCTGCTACTTATCAGGTTAACTATAGACCTGAAACCAAAGGTTTGGTTCCAATACCAGAAACTGAAATTAGATTATCTAATGGTGTTTATGAACAAAACCCAGGTTGGTAGAATACATTATAAATATTAAAATATAAAGAGATGAAAATTAATAAAATAGGCATTCTGTTTATTGCTGCTTTTGTTCTGTTATTCTCGGGGTGCGAACCAGAAGTAGATGAACAAGAGTTGCATAACACGGCCAGTGTTGAAGGTGTAGAATTAGTAGCTTCTCAAAGTACTACGGGAGGTAATAAAATTACATTAGAAATGGTGACACCCGGTGTTACCGGATATTGGAACTATAACCTGGGGAAAGCTCTTACCCATGAGACGACAGTTATCTATCCTATTCCCGGAACATCTACCTTTACTTATGTAGGAACTTTGGGAAAAGAATTTTTTACAAAAACAATTGATATTCAGATAGACACTCTTGATCACAGATTAGACCAGGATTGGTATGATCTTGTTAGTGAGGAAACAGCAGCCGGTAAAACCTGGGTTTTTGATGGAGGTCCGGAACCCGATGGTGGACTTTGGTGGTTTATGTCTCCTCCTAATAGTAAAGGTGGTGCCTGGACTGCTTGGTGGAATGCTGCAGGAACCTGCTGCCCTCCCGTTGATGCTGCTGGGAAAATGAAATTTGATTTAGATGGGGCAGCTAATTTCACTTACTATGCAGATGAAACCGCCGAAGGGCAATTAGGTAGCTTTATTCTTGATGTTGCGAACCAAAAATTGATTATTAATGATAGTAAAATTTTAGGTGATGAACAAGGTAGGGGTAATCCTGCAGGTGTTTATGAGATAGTCTCTTTAACCGAAGACGAGTTGGTTCTGTATCAGCCACTCACCGCCGCAGGTGATTCTGGTTGGACCTGGGTGTTTAAACCTGAGGGATCTGAAGACTCTGGTGATTCAGATGCTGCAGGCGAATGATGAAATAAAATGTTAGCAGTTTATAATAAATGGAGTCTATTAAAACAAAACTGCTGCCTGTTTTAAATAATGTCCTTTTCCTTTATAAAGGTCATGATTAAAAAGAGGGCAAACTTGCCCTCTTTTTAATCAAAAGGATCTATTCCAGTCTATTATGAGAATTTTTTTTAAATACTGTAATCCTATAATATTTATAGGGTTAGGACTACTATTATCTTGTTCTGAGGGTAATGATGATGTTGATTCACCAACTCCTGAGGTAGTAGAAATTATTCCTTCCAATCTTACGCTTGATGTCACAATAGTTGGAGCTAATGAAGATAATCCGCTTGGAGATGGATCGGGTGTAATCAAGTGTGTAGCAAAAGCTACAGATGCGATTAGATATGAATTTAAGTTTGGAAATGGAGATGTTGTCACAAATACAACCGGGACTGTAGAATACACTTATACAAAACGGGAGACGAACAGTTACACAGTCTATGTCTATGCTTACTCCAAGACAAACGATTTTGCTTCCCTCTCAAAGAAAATAGAAATTCTCGTTCAGCGTCCAGCGTTTGATAAGCTTGTTTTCTCTGATGAATTTGATACAGATGGAAATCCAGACGAAACAAAGTGGGGCTATGAAATAGGTACCGGAAGTAATGGCTGGGGAAACGGAGAGAAACAATACTACACCAAAAGATCAGAAAATGTAAAAATAGAAGGAGGTGTCCTAAAAATCACTGCCAAAAAAGAAGAATATCTGGGATCAAAATATACTTCGGCTCGCCTGTTAACAAAGGGTAAATTTGATTTTACTTATGGCAGAGTTGAAGTTAAGGCAAAACTGCCAAAAGGGGAAGGTACCTGGCCAGCAATATGGATGTTGGGTTCAAATATTTCAACAGTGGGATGGCCTGCTTGTGGTGAGATAGACATTATGGAACATTGGGGGCATAATCATGCGACCGTTCAAAGCGCCCTACACACCCCTTCTAGTTCTGGAAACACAGTTAACCATGGAAGTCAAAAAATTGATGATGTTTCCACGGCATTTCACGTTTATGCGGTGGAATGGGATAACTATGAAATTGTCTTTTCAGTTGATGGGAATATTCATTATACCTATAAACCGGCAAACAAAAATAGTGATACCTGGCCCTTTAATGCCAGTCAGTTTTTGATATTAAATGTTGCGATGGGTGGAAGTTGGTTCTCAATCGACCCCGACTTTGAGTCATCAACTATGGAAGTTGATTACGTGAGGGTATATCAAAACTAAAAGAACAAATAAGTTTTACAAATAACAAAACATTATATCACAGATAAGTCCCCATCTAAGAATGTTTATAATTAAGATTACTAAAATGAAAAAGCAATTACTACTTCTGGCCTGTTTGTTTCCAATATTAACAGCCACATCTCAAAATACAACTATCAAAAGTTCTATAGAAAATGTAGAAAAGAAAGTTGATTCTATTGTTTCTATTATGACCCTTGAAGAAAAAGTTGGGCAAATGGTACAATACAGCGGCACCTGGGATCTTACCGGGCCTGCAAGTGGAAATCAAAACCAGTACCGGGAAGAACAGCTAAAAAAGGGCCTTGTAGGTTCCATGCTCAACGTACTTTCTGTAGAAGCCACAAGGGAAGCCCAAAAGCTGGTCATGGAGAATTCCAGGATCAAAATTCCGCTTATGTTTGGCTATGATGTCATTCACGGATACAAGACCATTTTCCCCGTACCGCTTGGAGAAACTGCAAGCTGGGACCTCGAGGCGATGAAAGAAACCGCACGCATCTCTGCTCTCGAAGCAGCGGCCGATGGCGTCAATTGGACTTTTGCACCAATGATAGACATTTCCCGCGATGCCCGCTGGGGGCGCATTATGGAAGGTTCCGGAGAAGATCCCTTTCTAACTTCCCGTGTGGCCGAAGCAAAGATTAGGGGTTACCAGGGGGATGATCTTTCAAATCCCGCAACCATAGCGGCCACTGCCAAACATTTTGCCGGATATGGTTTTGCTGAAGCAGGTCGTGATTACAACACGGTTCACGTGGGTGAAAACGAGCTACACAATACCATTTTACCTCCGTTTAAAGCTGCTGCAGCTGCAGGGGTTGCTACTTTCATGAATTCTTTTAACGATCTTGATGGTACCCCCGCAACCGGAAGTAAAATGCTTCAAAGAGACATTCTTAAGGAAGATTGGGATTGGGACGGGTTTATAGTTTCAGACTGGGGTTCTATTGCCGAAATGATAAACCACGGCTTTGCTGAAGATCTTACTCATGCCGCCGAAATCGCTGTAAAAGCCGGAAGTGATATGGACATGGAAGGCGGTGCCTATGAAACCGGACTTGTCCAACTGGTTAACTCCGGAAAAGTTGATGAAGCACTAATTGATGATGCTGTTAAAAGAATTCTTTGGGTGAAATTCAAACTGGGGCTTTTCGAAGATCCTTACCGCTATTCTAACTCTCAAATGGCCGAACAGCTCAACCTGAAAGAGCATAGAGCTGTGGCAAGGGACGTGGCAAAAAAGTCAATTGTACTCCTCAAAAATGACAAAAACCTGTTGCCTATAGCTTCTTCAGTAAAGAATATCGCTGTTATAGGTCCATTGGCAGATGATAAAGACACGCCAATTGGTAACTGGAGAGCTCAGGGAGAAGCAAATTCCGCAGTTTCTATCCTAGAAGGTTTAAAAAGTGCTGTGGGTAATAATGTGAAGATCACCTACGCTAAGGGAGCCGATCTCGGTATGGGAGAACGCACCTTCCTTAAGCCTTTAAAGATCAATACTACCGACAAATCCGGATTTAAAGCTGCTATTGATGCCGCAAAAAAGGCAGATTTGGTGATCCTTGCCCTTGGTGAAGATGCGTTTCAAAGCGGCGAAGGTAGAAGTCAGGTGAATATTGGCCTGGCAGGTCTTCAGCAGGAACTTATGCACGAAATTTACAAGGTGAATAAAAATGTGGTGCTGGTACTTCAAAACGGCAGGCCTTTAGAAATTTCATGGGCTGCAGAGAATATTCCTGCAATTGTAGTTGCATGGCAGCTTGGTACCGAAAGTGGAAATGCTATTGCCGATGTGCTCTTCGGAAGATACAATCCTTCAGCAAAACTACCGGTGTCCTTCCCGAGAGCTGTGGGCCAGGAGCCGCTTTATTACAACCAGAAGAATACAGGTAGACCCAGTAATCCTTCCGATGTTACTTATTCAGCTTATACAGATGAAGAAAAGACGGCACTATATCCCTTTGGTTACGGCCTTAGTTACACCACTTTTGAATATGGTGATTTGACGCTTTCTTCAGAAGAAATGAATCCGCAGGAGTCATTAACGGTCACTGTTTCTGTTACCAACACGGGCAAAAAAGCCGGGAAAGAGGTAGTGCAGCTGTATTTGAGAGATATGGTGGCCAGTACCACCAGACCGGTTAAAGAATTAAAAGGATTTGAGCTTGTTGAACTGCAACCAGGAGAAACAAAGCAGGTGAGCTTTACAATTTCCAATGAACTTCTGAAGTTTTACAACGCCAATAAAGAATGGGCTTCAGAACCTGGAGAATTCCAGGTGATGATAGGAGGAAATTCCATAGATCTTAAAACCGAAAGCTTCCGATTGAATTAACAAAAAGGGGTCTCTAAAATGACATTTTTGAGACCCCTTTTTTAAATACGTTATAAGATATGTACAGGAAAAATTTTAAAAATATTCTGCTGGGGATAATGATCTCTGCTGGCGGAAACCTTTTTGCACAGCATGTAGAGGTGAAAGTTCAAAAAGACACGCTGTTCTTTGATACTTTTTCTGAAAACACGCTCGATCGCCAAAAATGGAATGTGCAGGGAACCGATTTTTGGGTGAACAATGAGCAGCAGATCTATATTGATTCTTCGGCCACTGTTTTCACCGTAAAAGGCGAAAAGGCAGGGGGAGTGGAAGTGGAAGATGCACTGGTGCTTAAGGCGCATTACAGTCCCAATTACATCAATTATAAGGGTAATGATTTCGATTTTATCTCCGGAAGGATCAATACCCAGGATAAGGTTATGTTCACCTACGGTACTGCCGCTGCGAGAATGAAGTTACCCAAAGGCGCGGGCTACTGGCCGGCTTTTTGGGCTTTAGGTGGTGGCGATTGGCCCGAAACCGGGGAGATTGACATCATGGAATACGTGGGCGAAACAGATTGGATTGGAGTTGCCCTTCATGGTCCCGGTTATTCGGGGGAAACACCCTTGGTGAATAAGTATTTTTTTCCTGAAGGAGAAGATGTCACCGATTGGCATGTTTATTCTGTAGACTGGACGCCTGAAGGTTTTGATTTTAGGGTGGATGGCAGGTTGATCTATAGGGTGACAAAACCCATGGTAGAACATTACGGAAAATGGGCTTTTGACAACCCAAAATACCTTATTCTGAATTTAGCTCTGGGTGGTGCATATCCCTACAAGACCAACGGAGTGGAAGAACCTTACAACGGTCTGCCCGCATCAACCGTAGAATTAATAAAATCCGGTGAAGCAGAAGTGCTGGTCGACTGGGTTTTGATTACGAAGTAAGCAGGTTGAATTAGCCGGAAATCCTCTTCAAAAATGTCATTTTTGAAGAGGATTTTTTATTCATAGGAGGGTAAATACCCCGAGGCTTGCCTCGTTAGTAAATGTTGTAAAGTTTGAAAACGTGTTCCACTAAAATGCTCCGTGGGCTTGCCCCGGAGAAATTTACTTTCGGGCGTAAATAAATAAATAAGCGAACGCCGCATAAGTCATAATGTAAAATCTCAAAATGTGTTTCCCTGAAAATTCTCCGTGATCTTGCCCAGGAGAAACTGAACTTCAGATTCAGGAGAGATAGACCCATTATTTATTAAGGTATATGGACATCCAAAATTCTGAAATACGATTGCAAATTTTCTTGAATTTATTATTTCACTGTATACCGGCCCTACTGTGATGTTGGTACGACCCCCGTCGGGGTCGAAAGGTCTATGCTCATCATCAATAAATATGGAATCCCTTCGGGATTCTTTTGATTGAAAAAATGTCAAAAATCCTTCAGGATTTTCTTCAACCCCATGTATGGTTCAAAAAATTGAATTTTAATTATGCTTAGCACTGCTAATTTTGTACGGGCGAGCATAAGCGTGTCTTTCCCAGGAAGCTTCAGCTTCCAAAGGATCCCGAAGGGGTCCAACATTTATAGAATAAATGATTGCATTCACGACCCCGAAGGGGTCGAATGTAACCAGGAATATTAAATTCCGTAGGGAATATTTCAGAAGTTGCATTTACAGGAATTCTATATAAAAAAAATCCAATTCCATAGTTCGCAACAGAAGAGAACATGAATTTTTTAATTCAAATTCCTTCTTTCAATAAAAAACCGCTTCAGGAGTTGCGAAGCTTCCTCTTCTAAAATGCCATTTTTGACCTTCGTTTTTGGGTGAAGTTTTCCTCCCATTCTTCTGTAGCCCCTTTCAGGATCTGAGGCAGCAAACACCAAATTGGAGATCTGGCTCCAGTAAAGGGCTCCGGCACACATTTGGCACGGCTCCAAAGTCACGTACATGGTACAATCCAGGAGGTATTTTCCGCCAAGGAAGTTCGCAGCCGAGGTGATAGCCTGCATTTCGGCATGGGCTGTGACATCATTCAGCAGTTCGGTGAGATTGTGTCCGCGGGCAATGATCCTTTGTTGAGCCACAATCACAACCCCTACCGGGATCTCCCCTTTTTCGTAAGCCTGCTGTGCCTCTTCAAGGGCCTTCCGCATAAAATAAACGTCGTCAAAAATTAATTGCATATTCAAAAATACAATTTCAAAATGTACCTTTGTTTTTTATGGCAAAAACTATTCTCGATACTGTTAATTCTCCTGTAGATCTTCGGAAAATTGCTCCTGAAAAGCTTCCGCAGCTGGCAGCAGAATTGCGGAAATTCATTATTGAGATCGTTGCTTCCAAAGAAGGGCATTTAGGTGCCAGTCTTGGAGTGGTAGAGCTTACTATCGCCTTACATTACATATTTGATACACCAAAAGACCTGCTGGTATGGGATGTGGGGCACCAGGCTTACGGGCATAAGATCATTACCGGCAGGAGAGAGATTTTTCATACAAACCGGCAGCTAGACGGAATCAGTGGTTTTCCCAAAAGAAGCGAGAGCGAATATGACTCTTTTGGGGTAGGGCATTCATCTACCTCGATCTCGGCTGCATTGGGCATGGCGCTGGCTTCGGGCTTAAAGGGAGACAGTGAAAAACAACATATTGCCGTAATAGGAGATGCCTCTATCGCCAGCGGGATGGCTTTTGAAGGATTGAACCACGCCGGGGTAACCAATGCCAATCTTTTGATCATTCTCAATGACAACGCCATTGGAATTGATCCCAGTGTAGGTGCTTTAAAGAATTATCTTACAAAAGCGCGGGTGGGTTACAAGCCGAAGCAGGATAATATGGTCGAGGCGCTGAACTTTAAATATTTTGGCCCGGTAGACGGGCATGACCTGGAGAGTCTTTTAGAAACCCTTGAAGCACTTAAGAAGATAAAAGGCCCCAAGTTTCTACATGTGATCACCACAAAAGGGAAAGGTCTTAAAAAAGCCGAAGAAGACCAGGTGAAATACCACGCCCCGGGAAAATTTCTTCCCGATACAGGGGAGTTACTTCCCTATGATACCGAAAATTTACCGTTAAAGTTCCAGGATGTTTTTGGGCTGAGCCTGGTTGAACTGGCCGAAAAGAACGAGAAGATCATTGGGATCACACCTGCCATGCCAACAGGTAGTTCGCTTAAGTACATGATGCAGGCTTTCCCCGATCGCGCTTTTGACGTGGGCATTGCCGAGCAACATGCCGTGACTCTTGCAGCCGGGATGGCAACACAGGGCTTTGTGGTTTTTTGTGCTATCTATTCTACTTTCCTTCAGCGGGCTTACGATCAGGTGATTCATGATGTGGCACTTCAGGATTTGCCGGTGATCTTTTGTCTCGACAGGGCCGGACTCGTGGGGGAAGATGGCGCTACTCATCATGGAAGTTTTGATATTGCTTATTTGCGCTGTATTCCTAATATGATCATCTTTGCGCCTCTTGATGAAGTGGACCTTAGAAACATGTTGTACACTGCCCAAACCGGAAAACTAAAACACCCTCTGGCCATACGTTATCCCAGAGGCAGAGGTTTTGTTGAAGACTGGCAGTTGCCGTTTGAGGAGATTAGCTTTGGAAAAGGTAGAAAACTGAAGGAGGGAAGTGCTATTGCGGTGCTTACTTTTGGCACTATAGGGAAGAAGGCCGAAAAGGCGCTGGAAGAACTGGGACAACCTGAAGCAATTGGCCACTTCGATATGCGGTTTATTAAACCTTTGGATGAAGGGCTGCTGCATGAGATCATGACTGGCTATAAAATGCTGGTTACTGTAGAAGACGGGGTAATAAACGGCGGGGCAGGATCGGCTGTGATGGAGTTTGCCCAGCAGCACAATTATCACCTCCCAATTACCGCCCTGGGATTGCCCGATAAATTTACAGACCACGGAAAAGTGGAAGAATTACAAGAAAAATCAAAAATTGACGTTGAAAGTATTAAGGCGTGTCTTAACTCAATGCTTAGAAAATTAAAATAATGCACAAGTCCCTCATTTGCCTCACGTTTTTATTATTTGCCGCCCTTGGCTATGGTACCGAAAGAGATACCACAGCTGTTGATACAACCACCGTGGTAAATGAAAAGATCAATTACTGGAAAAAGACCAACAAAGTAGGGGTCAACCTGAATGAAGTAGCCTTTATTAACTGGAATTCGGGGGGGAATAATTCTTTTTCTGCCTTACTCCACGGTCTCTTCGGAAGAAAATACCAGAAAGAACTTTTAAACTGGAATTCGACCCTTGCAGTAAAATATGGGTTTAACGCACAGGAAGGCAGGGAGCTTCGAAAGACAGAAGATAACCTCGAGATCAACTCCAATTTCGGGTACCGGCGCGATTCGGTTTCCAATTGGTATTATTCGGCTAAATTTACGTTTAACACCCAGCTCTCTTTCGGGTATAGATATCCCAACACCGAGACCCCAATTTCCAAATTTATGGCCCCGGGTTATGCCTTTGTAGGGGTAGGAAGTGAATATTCCTCTCCAAAAGAAGACCTCACAGTGTATATCTCCCCGGTGACCCAAAAGTCGACTTTTGTGTTGGACCAGCGATTGGCAAATGAAGGTATGTTCGGGGTTTCGCCGGCTGTTAAGGACGAAGAGGGAAATATTATTGACGAAGGGGAAAAGGTGAGAACCCAGCTGGGATTCCTGGTGAGCAGCGCCTTTTCAAAAAAGATTTTTGACAATATTGATCTCAGTAATAGTTTGCGGCTGTACTCAGATTATCTCAACCAATTTGGAAATATTGATGTTGACTGGGAGCTCAATCTTGACCTGCAGGTGAATGATTACGTTAAAGCCAACGTAGGTTCACATCTCAAGTATGATGATGATGTGAAGTTTAAGCAGGATCTTGATGGAGATGGTACGTTGGAAACCGGCGGTCCCAAGGTTCAGTTTAAGCAGCTATTGGGCGTGGGAATAGTGTATTCTTTTTAAGATTGATCCAGGTCTTTTAGTTTGATCACTTTCTGAACTTCGGTTTTTCCGGCACCCGTGATCTTGAATAGGTAAACTCCGGGAGCTTCAGTGACAATATACACATCAATGGGTTCATTTGCTTCAAGCGGGGTCTTCACAACCTGTATCAGTTTTCCCTGGATGTTGTAAACAAATGCCTGCATGTCCTCTATATCCTCACCCGATACAATCTGATAATTTCCTCCAGAAATAGTTGGATAGACCATAATCACGTTCTCTTCAACTACCATTTCCCCGCGTTCTTCTGCTTCTTCTTTAGCTGTTTTAAATTGACCAGAGAAGATGCCGCGCCCGTAAGAAGCAGCATAGACTACATTATTGCCTTTTTTGAGATCTAAGTCGGTGACCTTTACATCACTCATCCCGTTGTATGATTGCACCCATACAGGCTGGCTGCTGGTGAAATTTTCGGTTGCCCAAACTCCGAGTTCTGTTCCCACAATTACCTCGTCTTTGTTAAGCGGGTTGTGAAGAATAGAAAGTACGGGCAGGTCAGGCAGGTTTCCTTCTTTACTTGTCCAGGTAGGATTTGTGGCATTGGCATTTGAAGTGTACCATATACTTTTTACGCCGTAATTGTAAAAGGTAACATAGATTTCGTCTGGGGTTTCACCGTATTCCACATCCGAAATACTTCCTAAGAATTCTGGACCGGTGATCTTCTTCCACGTAGCATTTTCAGGAGCGCCATGCGCATTTTCAACTTTAAGGAGTTTGGAATTGGTAAGCCCCAGAAGTACCGTGCTGCTTTGGGTTGAAAAAGGGGAAACGGTGAGGGCACTTATAGAACTGTCTAAAAGGGCATTTTTGAGAGAAACTTTTGGCGCAATGGGTGAATTTTGCTGAATGCCATCATCACCTAAAAGTGGAAGTTGAGTGAGGTTATCATACCTGTAAAGCACGCCTTCAGGTCCGTTTGAGAACAGGATATCCAAATTGGAATCAAGGGCTTGAGGGTTTATGAAAAATCCGTCCCTGTTCTCATTATTGGCAATAAGCGCAAAACCATCTTTGTCGTAATTGTAAAGAATAATAAGGTCGTTGTATACCAAATTGGCTATGAGGTATTCGGTGTCTACCTGGTCAAAAAAGGAATGAGCGCCATCGCCACCCAATATTCCTATAGAAGTGGGGTTCCCTCTTTCAATCAGCAGGGTTCCGTTATCCTGGGTGCCTCCCAAAAAGTAGTCGCCCGTTGCAAAAGAAGTTGGTGCCACGGCAACAGAATAGAATTGCGTGGTAATATAGTCGGTCTCGGGAGTGATGAATACTTTCGAAGTGCTTGCTGCTGAAAGATCGTTGGCAAACGAAACCCCGCCGTCATGCCCAAAGATCGCCTGATTGGTATTACCGGGCTTAAACCTCATCACATGATGGTCTGCATGGACTTCGGAAACAGGTAATTCATCAAGATTATCATTATCTGACCATTTAGAGATCTGTTCCCATGAATTACCACCGGTAGTTGACCTGAAGAGGTCTATTCCGCCAACATAGATGATTTCATCGTTGGTAGGATCAGATTCTATCATAAGATTATAAAAAGCCTGGCCCCTAGCAAAATCATCAGGAGGAATATCAAGATCGGCATCATTGGGTTCATTCAGCCGTGTAATATTTTGAAAAGCGTTCGTCGTAACCCAAAGCGACGCTTCTTCAAACTGGTCTTCAGCAAGAATATAAAATTTATCAGGGTTTAAGGCTGAAGCTTCTATCTCGGTGCGATAAACATTGGGAATGGTGGTCACCAGAGACCAGCTCGTATTTGCACCTTTTTCACGCCTGAAGATCTTTCCGCCAAAAGAATTCTCCACTCCCGGCGAATAGGTTGTGGAAACCCAGGCATTCCCTGCCGCATCTGTTTCAAAGTCATTAAAAGATTCCTCTTCAAGGACTTTGTTCCAGGAAGCGCCTTCGTCTTTACTTTGGTACAGGCCTCTTTCAAAAAAGCCTAATAAATTCTGCGGATTTTGAGCATTGGCATACAAGTGAGTAGAGACTCCAATAAAGACTTCGGTGCTGCTGCCATTATCCCAGGCTTCTATGTCATTGATGTAATAGACACCCCCAATTGCCCGAATGTTTGTGCTGCTTCCCGATTCTGAAAAATCTTCTACATCCAGAACTTTATTCCAGGTCTGGCCCCCATCGGTGGTTTTGTAAACGCCCGTTCCCACTACGTCCCCGCCGGTATATTGTTCTCCTGTACCTGCATACCAGATATTAGAATTCCGCGGATCGACCGTAAGGCAGGATATATTCAAATTTGCAGGCAAACCTTCTACCTGTTCCCAGGGAGAAGATTCGCGGGTGATATTGTCATTGACCCACAGGCCGCCGCTTATTGCACCGGCAAACACCCGGTTGCCCGAGGTGTCATTAGGGTCAAATAATAATACTCTTGTACGGCCTCCCACATTGTTGGGGCCGCGAGAGAGCCATGGGTGCTGCTCACTATCTCCGGGGGCTTTGATGTAACTCCTGCTTTGCCGCTGTTTTTGAAGTTGCTCGTGCAAATCCCTTACTTTATGGGGTTCAGGATATCCCAAAGCAGGATTCATGGTGAGATACTCCATTTCCTCATAATATTTCTTTGGAGGCAGGCCTTTTTTAATTTTTTCGAGGCGTGAAAACCCCTTGTCCTTGGTGGGCTTGTTCTGCTTCAAAAAATGCTCATGTCTTTGTCTTAATTCTGAAATTTCAGAAGGTGCATTGTTCTCACAACTCAGGTAAAGACCAAAAACGGCAGCAAACAGAACGACCGGAAGTACAAAAAGTAATCGTTTATTCATAAGGGGATATAGGTAAATGTCTTCCGAAGAAAGCTATTCTGCAAAATACAAAAAATTAAATTTTAAGCCCTTTGAATTTTTTGAACAACGACACAATTTTACTGTCTGTAAGCGAAGAAATATAACTGCAAATTTTGATGAGCTTATCATACACCTCAAGATCTTCAAAATGATGTGCTTCGGGGATTAATTTCAGCACCAGTTTGTTATAATTTGTCTGCTTCCCGTTTTCGGGCAATAGAGCAGTGGTGTAAGTGTCCAGCAGGTGAGAAAGCATTTGGTAACCGGCAATTTCCTTGCTTATCACTTCTTCGCTCTGGTAAATTTTATCAATACTTATCTTGATAATATCGCTAATCTGGGCTTCGTATTTACTCCTGTCAAAAAGGGCTTCGTGAAATTCCCCTTTTAGAATGGCATCTTCGTTGGCCATAAAGATTTCGACAGCCTCTGTGAGTAGCGTATTTATAGCCAGGGCCCTGAGATAACTCAGCCTGTCGGCACGGGTTTGCAGGTTGTGGTATTTTTTGGTGATGATCGAATCTTTCACCAGGTTAATAAGATATTCCAGTGCATATTCCTCCTGAATAAGCCCCAGGTTGATGCCGTCTTCAAAATCAATGATCGTGTAGCAAATATCATCGGCCGCCTCTACTAAAAATGCAAGCGGATGTCTGCAATAACTAAGATTTTTTCCGGTGCCGGTGGAGATAAGTCCCAGCTCGTTTGCTACCTCTTCAAAAAAGGCTTTTTCAGACTGAAATATTCCGAACTTTTTATCGGCTATTCGTGCGGTGGGTTTATACGGAAGGGATTCCTTCGGATATTTTATAAAAGCTCCTAAAGTAGCATACGAAAGCCTGATGCCTCCAGGTATACCGGGTTTGTCTTCCGTTAAGATCTTAAAGCCATTGGCGTTTCCTTCAAATTTGGTCAAATCTTCAAATTCTTCAGCAGTAAGCAACTCCCGAAAACGCCTGCCGTTGCCATTGCTGAAGTATTCACCAATGGCCTTTTCTCCCGAATGCCCAAACGGCGGATTCCCAATATCGTGTGCCAGGGCGGCAGCGGCAACAATAGCCCCAAAATCGTTCATTTGGTAGCCGTGGGTTTTTTCCAGCTGCGGATGTTTCTCCAGGATCTTTTGCCCCGCCAGGCGGCCCAAAGAACGCCCCACTACCGAAACTTCAAGGCTGTGCGTAAGCCGTGTATGTACAAAATCTGTCTTGGAAAGCGGAATTACCTGCGTTTTATCCTGTAAACTTCTAAAAGCCGAAGAAAATATGATGCGGTCGTAGTCAACTTCAAATCCTAAGCGGGTCGCATTTTGTTCTTTTCTTAATCTTTTATTCGTGTCTCCTGCTTTTCTAAGCGAAAGCAGCTGCTCCCAGTTCATCATTTAATATTTATTTCAGTAAGCTTCAAAAATAAACAATGAGCAATAAACAATGATCAAGAAAGTAACTATCATTTTGAAAAAGAACCAGGATCGCTTCGCTTCTAGAAGCAAGAGCCAAGACTTGATTCGTTTAGATAATCTAAAATTTTTTTAAAGTCTAGACTCTAGATTCTAGTTTCTAGACTCTTTTTTAATCATTTTCTCAAAACTCAACCTAACTCCCGCACATCAAACAGTCGTCACCTTCAGCTTCTTTAGATTGTGCAATCAATGCACGCAGCTCTTCAGGTGACATGGAAGCATCGTCTAAAATGACATTTTTGGATGCTGGTTCGGCATCGGGGGAAACCTGTATTTCAGAAATTTTTTCCGCAGGTATTTCCTGCTTCTTTTCCTCTTTTGCTAAAGTGAATTTAATGGCATCTACAGCACTTTTGGTGCGCAGGTAATACATTCCTGTTTTAAGGCCGCTTTTCCAGGCATAGAAATGCATGGAGGTGAGCTTGGAATAGTTCGCGTTCTCCATGAAGAGGTTGAGCGACTGCGACTGATCAATAAAATAACCGCGGTGACGGGACATATCGATAATATCCTTCATGCTGAGCTCCCAAACTGTCTTATACAGTTCCTTAAGATCTTCAGGAATGACATCTATATTTTGTACAGAACCATTGGATCGTAAAATGGCATTTTTGACATCTTCTGTCCACAGATTCCTTTCCACCAGGTCTTCCAGGAGGTGTTTATTGACAACGATAAATTCCCCCGAAAGCACACGGCGGGTGTAGATATTGGAAGTGTATGGTTCAAAAGCTTCATTGTTTCCAAGGATCTGGGAAGTGGAAGCAGTAGGCATTGGCGCAACTAAAAGTGAGTTGCGAACGCCATTTTTGAGCACCTGTTTTCTAAGCTTTGCCCAATCCCATCTGCCGCTAAGGTCTTCATCATTGATCCCCCAAAGGTTAAACTGGAATTGGCCTTTGCTCATAGGTGAACCTTCATAGGTAGAATAGGTGCCTGCTTCCTTAGCCATTTCCATAGAGGCGGTCACGGCAGCAAAATAAAGGGTTTCAAAGATCTCCTGGTTTAGTTTTTTAGCTTCATCGCTAGTAAAAGGTAGCCTGAGTTTTATAAAAGTATCTGCCAATCCCTGAACTCCCAGCCCCACAGGCCGGTGCCTGAAATTAGAATTTTCGGCTTCCTTTACCGGATAATAATTCCTGTCGATCACTTTATTTAAATTCCTCGTAACTCTCTTAGTGATCCTGAAGAGTTCCTTATGATCAAATTCATTACCCTTAATAAACATTGGCAATGCAATAGAAGCAAGGTTACAAACGGCTACTTCATCTTCGCTGGTGTATTCCAGGATCTCGGTACAAAGATTTGAAGAACGAATCGTTCCCAGGTTTTGCTGATTCGATTTCCGGTTAGCCGAATCTTTGTACAGCATGTACGGAGTTCCGGTTTCGATCTGTGATTCCAAAATCTTTTCCCACAGGTCACGGGCTTTAATGCTTTTTCGGCCTTTGCCTTCGGCTTCGTATTTCAAATAAAGTTCTTCGAACTCTTCGCCGTGAATGTCGTAAAGTCCCGGGCATTCGTGCGGACACATCAGCGTCCAGCTTTCATTTTCTTCTACACGTTTCATGAAAAGATCGGGGACCCACATCGCGTAGAAGAGGTCACGGGCCCGCATTTCCTCTTTTCCGTGGTTCTTTTTCAGGTCGAGGAAGTCAAAAATATCAGCGTGCCAGGGTTCTACATAAATGGCAAAAGACCCCTTTCGTTTTCCGCCACCCTGGTCGACATATCGTGCAGTGTCATTAAAAACCCGCAGCATAGGCACGATCCCGTTGGAAGTACCATTGGTGCCTGAAATATAGGAACCCGTAGCTCTTACGTTGTGGATAGACAAACCAATTCCGCCGGCCGATTGTGAGATCTTCGCAGTCTGCTTCAGCGTGTCGTAGATCCCGTCAATGCTATCGTCTTTCATGGTGAGCAGGAAACAGGAAGACATCTGTGGCTTCGGAGTTCCGGCGTTGAAAAGAGTAGGAGTGGCGTGCGTGAAATATTTCTTCGACATGAGCTCATAGGTCTCGATCGCAGCTTCCATGTCATCGGGATGAATTCCTACGGAAACACGCATAAGCATGTGCTGAGGCCTTTCGGCAATTTTTCCGTTTATCTTCAGAAGATACGAGCGCTCCAGGGTTTTAAATCCGAAGTAATCATACTGAAAATCCCTGTTGTAAATAATCGTGGAATCAAGCAGTTCTTTATTCTTCTGAATGACCTCGTACACATCATCGGCAATAAGTGGCGACTTTTGATTGGTACGCGGATTTACGTACTCGTAAAGATCGGTCATCACTTCCGAAAATGTCTTTTTTGTATTCTTGTGTAGGTTAGAGACTGAAATTCTTGCCGCCAGTTTCGCATAATCGGGATGGGAAGTGGTCATTGTAGCGGCAATTTCGGCTGCGAGATTGTCAAGTTCACTGGTGGTAACTCCGTCATAAAGCCCTTCAATCACCCGCATCGCCACCTTTACAGGGTCAACGAGTTCATTTAAGCCATAGCACAGTTTTCTAATCCTGGCTGTGATCTTGTCAAACATAATAGGTTCTCTGCGGCCGCCTCTTTTTTCTACGAACATAAGTTTAGATTTTAAATGCCTCTCTCAGCCTCACAAGATGGGAGGAGGTGTAGGCGGTTATTTTGAAGTATGCTTCACATTTGTGAAGCAGGAGAATTAGTTCCCCCTTCGGGGGCAAGGGGGCCTAAAAATCAGCGTCGAAACTAATCTTATCGGCGTCTTTGTCTTTGTTCATCACTCCTGCTTTCTGGTATTCGCCAACTCTCTTTTCAAAGAAGTTGGTTTTCCCCTGCAGGTTGATCATATCCATAAAGTCGAATGGATTCGCAGTGCCATATTCCTTTTCACATTCTAGTTCAACCAGCAGTCGGTCGGCAACAAATTCAAGATATTGGGTCATCAGGTTAGAATTCATCCCGATAAGGCTTACCGGAAGGGATTCAGTAATAAACTCTCTTTCAATATTAAGTGCATCAACAATGATCTCTCTAATTCGCTCTTTTGGCACCTTGTTCACAAGGTGGTTGTTGTGCAGATGAACAGCAAAGTCGCAGTGTACTCCTTCATCTCTTGAAATAAGTTCATTAGAGAAAGTGAGGCCGGGCATTAATCCGCGCTTCTTCAGCCAGAAGATAGAGCAAAAAGCGCCCGAAAAGAAAATTCCTTCTACAGCTGCAAAAGCGATGAGCCTTTCAGCAAAAGAATCAGATTCTATCCATTTTAGGGCCCACTGCGCTTTCTTCTGAATAGCAGGAAATACCTCTATGGCTTTAAAAAGTTTGTTCTTTTCCTTTTCATCCTTAACATAGGTGTCGATGAGCAGGGAGTAGGTTTCTGAATGGATGTTCTCCATCATGATCTGGAACCCGTAAAAGAATTTAGCTTCAGAATATTGCACTTCGTTGACGAAGTTTTCGGCTAAATTTTCATTCACAATTCCGTCTGAAGCGGCAAAAAAGGCAAGAATGTGCTTGATGAAATATCTTTCATCTGCATTTAATTTATTGTTCCAGTCACTCAAATCCTGATGCAGGTCAATCTCTTCGGCAGTCCAGAAACTTGCTTCCATTTTCTTGTACCAATCCCAGATATCGTGATGTTTAATGGGGAAAATCACAAATCTGTCCTTGTTCTCCTGTAAAATGGGTTCTAACTGGGTCATAGGATATTGAGTTTTAGTTGGTTGGAAACGGTTCTTTCAAAGATTGTAATTTATGTAAGGTTTTTTCCTACATGGGAAAAAACCTTTTCAACAAAGTTTTCAACAAAACACAATAAAATTGTTTCTGAAGCCTGAAAAAGGTTTAGGTATATGTGTTTGTGAGCTAGTTTGTTATAACTGCAAAATTTCCTGAAGAAGCATTTAATTTTCTTCTGAAGTTTTTCAGAAACAGGTGTCAAAAAAGGCATTTTTAGAAGTCTATATTTTTAGCTTTTGCCCATTTTTTGCAGCAGATTCATAGATCTTTTCGAGTACAATAATATCTTTCAAACCTTCTTCTCCCGGAACCATCATAGGCTTATTGTTGAGAATTGACAGGGCGTCGTCATCCATTTGTACGGCTTGCTGGTTTTTTCCGAAAGGTTCGAGAATTTTACCGTCGCTGGTTCCTCCTTTTACTCCGCTGTAAGTCTGGAAAGGCTGGAGATAATATGAGCCGTCACTGCAGGTCACTTCGAGGTTGTTCATACCTTCGCCAAAGCTGGTGCGGCAATTAGCTACTACTCCTTCGGGAAATTCGAGGGTAAAATCCATAGTTTCATCTACTTCCCCAAAAACATCTGGCCGGCTGGTTGAAGATTTTGCCGAAACAGCAATGGGTTCGCGGCCTACAGTATATCGGGAAGTGTTAAGCGGGTACACGCCCATATCGTACATGGCACCACCACCCATTTTTTCTACTGCACGCCAGCCGGGATTGTTACTATAAAAACCGGCGGCGGCTTTCACTTCCTGTATTGGCCCGTAAGGGGTTGTTTCGGCCCACTTCATCATGATGCGGTTATTCTTTTCATGCTGAAGACGATATCCTATTGCCAGTTTGACTCTGTTTTTTTCGCAGGCTTCTATCATTTGGCGGCACTCTTCAGCATTCATTGCCATAGGTTTTTCACACCAAACGTGCTTTCCGGCATTGGCTGCTTTTATGGTATATTCAGCGTGCATGGAATTGGGCAGCACAATGTAAATCACATCAATATCATTGTTATTGGCAATTTGGTGGATGTTCTCGTAATTGTACACATTGGCATCTGGAATGCCATATTTTTCCTGCCATTGAGGGATTTTCTCGGGGCTGCCGGTCACTATTCCGCGAAGCTCGCAGTATTCGGTTTCCTGCAGGGCAGGAGCCAGTTGATGGGTGCTGTAGCCGCCAAGACCTACGAGGGCAACTCCCAGTTTATCCTTTTTTGAAAACCCTAAAAAGTTAGGAAATGGTAGAAAGCCTGCTGCCAAAAAAAGCCCCGACTTTTTAATGAAAGTTCGTCTGTGTTCCATGCGGTGTAATTTTCCTGAAGATAAAAAATCTTCAGAAAACTCAACTGCTTCTTCTGTTTAAAAATTGAGCTAAATGTTTGCGTAGCAGCCGGGAAGGCCATTCCGGGATTATTTGTTTCAAAAAAGAACCCTGAGCCAAAATTTTGAAGAAAGCAAAAATTCTGGAGTCAGGGTTGCTCTAAAAGCTGTGAAAATATTATGTCTGCGACCTTATCTTTGACCCATATTCATACTTTGATATTCTGAAGTGTCGACTGAAAATGGCTTTTTTTCGATCCCTGTGCAGGTCATCGTAACATTTTTTTCAGCATTTTTCTTGTCCTTCATCTGCATTTCCATTATTAATCCTGTTCCATCCCTGATCCAATCGGCATTAAGCCCTTCAGGAATATTCTTTTGGTTTTCCTGATAAAGGTTTCTGAAGCTTACGCCTGCCTCATCTGTCACATAAAAGGTAAAGACATTTTCGGCATTTTCGGAGCGGTAGCCCTGGCATTCATAGCCTAAAATGGTCTTTTTTCCAATCTCTTTAAACTTCATTTCTTCATAAGAATTGTCGGTTTCCATATCTTCTTCAGAAATATCGAAACGGGTGGCCATCACCATTTTATTGCCTTCAGAATTCATGTATAGCACCGTCATATTTCTCTTGTTATCGAGGACGGTAAACATATTCTCTGCCTGCGGAATTTTCATTCCTACATATGGTGCGTTCTCTTTAATGTGATAGACCATATCCATTTCGCCTTGAGCAGTGTTCATCTTGAGGGTGTATTCCCAGTCAAAATCATAGCCTGCGGGGATTTCTGAAGGGTCAACCATATCCATTCCCATAGAAAAACTGGAATTCTCAAGCTGTTTTGCCCATAAGTTGTTCAGGGATTTGTCTGTTTCTTTTGCGGCTTTGTCAGATACATTCTTGATTGCTGCATCTTCAACTTTCTTTTCAACTTTTTCTTTGAGCTTTTTAAAAAATTGAGCTTCTGCGGTGCTAGTCCCTGCCATAAAGAAAATGGCAAGAACTAAATAAAAGATCTTTTTCATAGTTCCAGTATTTAGATAATTAAGGCCTCTTTGAAGAGGCATGTCAAATATTTAAAAAGGGGAATCTCCTGCTTAAGGGGAAGAAAAAGTGCAGAATGATCTCTAAAGATAATTAAAATACCCGGACCGTCAAAATACAACCTGTTTATTTTCAGCTAATTAAACCCAATACTCAGATAGGTTGAAAGATTTCACCCGGGAAATAAATGAATGTTCACGACAGTAAAAAGTAAAACTGGCGGGAGACAATGCCCACATAGATCGACTTTACAGCTCTGTTAAAAGGAGTAGGTTTATTTACCCGAAGAACCTTCAGCTTCTTCTTGCTTTAGTTTCTCGGCAATCTTTTCCAGTTCGGCATACCAGTCTTCGCCGTATTTTCTAATAAGGGCTTCTTTTACGAACTTATATACAGGCACCTGAAGTTCTTTTCCCAGCGTACATGCATCGTCGCAAATGTACCAGTGGTGATAATTAACAGCAGAAAACTCGGAGTAATCCTGGGTGCGTACCGGGTAGAGGTGGCAGGAAACTGGTTTTTTCCATTTTATATCTCCCTGGTTATAGGCTTCCTCAATTCCGCAGAGGGCAGTACCCTTACGGTCAAAAGTAACATAAGCACAATCGGCACCATCTATTAACGGGGTCTCATATTCACCGTCTTCACCAATAATTGAGGTGCCCTGTCTTTCGATGGCTTCAATTCCTTCTTTGCGGAGATAAGGCTTTACCAACGGGTAGATATCTTCGAGAATGTGGGTTTCGACCTCTTCAAGGGGTGCGCCGGCATCTCCGGCAATACAACAGGCTCCTTTACAGGCTGAAAGGTTACACACAAAATCCTTTTTAAGGATTTCTTCAGATACTATAGTTTTTCCAAGCTGAAACATGCTGCAAAGATAATTTTTTCAGGCACTTAACTTCAGCTGTAATTCTGTTAAAATTTTCTAAGTATAATTTGTATTCTATCAATTCAAAGTACTTTTGCAAGCTAGTTTTGGGATATGGAATTAAACTTCAGGGAAATAGCCAGCGCCACTATGATCCTCTTTGCTGTTATTGATATTATTGGGAGTATTCCCATAATAATTGATCTTAGGAAGAAAGCGGGGCATATACAAAGTGAAAAAGCTACTATAGTTGCAGCGGTTCTTATGATCGCTTTTCTTTTTCTAGGTAAGGAGATCCTGAACCTCATTGGTATAGATGTGAATTCCTTTGCAGTGGCAGGGGCGTTTATTCTGTTTTTCCTGGCCCTCGAAATGATCCTGGGAATTCAACTGTACAAAGATGATGCGCCCGAAACTTCGGCAGTTGTGCCTCTTGCATTTCCGCTTATTGCCGGTGCCGGTACCATGACCTCTATTTTATCGTTGCGGGCAGAGTACGCTACTGTTAATATTATTGCCGCCATAGTTATAAATACTATTTTTGTATACATAGTGCTGAAGTCTTCCGGGAAAATTGAAAATTTCCTTGGAAAACAAGGTATAAGCGTGATCCGGAAGATCTTTGGGGTCATTCTACTGGCAATAGCCGTAAAACTTTTCGCTACAAATATTAAGAGCCTTTTCCTATGAAAGTCCTCATCTACATTTTAATTGTCGTGGCCATGGGCCTGATTGCATATAACGCTACTTTTTTAGATCTTGAAAATGCCTTTTCTGGAGATAGTAAAACTGCCTTGATTGGCATACTTGCCTCGAGTATTGTGGTGGTTCTTATGATCATTCTTCTCATGTCCCGTGCCATCGCAAAGAAGAGTGGCGAATAATGAATTATGATGCGCTTATTATAGGTGGTGGGGCTGCAGGCCTGTCATGTGCCCTTGTTCTGGGTTCTGGTCTGTCTAAAGACTTTGCCGCCGGTAAAAAAGTAGGTCTTATTGCACATCAACGTGCTTCTCATCTTTCAAGTGCGAAATTAAACAATGTTTTGGGAATCCCTCGGGGCACTTCCGGTAAAGACATTCTCACTTCGGGCCTTGAGCAGCTTGAAACGCTTTATCCCGGTGTGGAGATCATTCAGAAAGAAAAGGTGCTAAAAATAGCATTTTTGGAAGGTAAATTTGAAGTCTCCACGAATAAGAATACCTATATTTCTACTGTTGTGGTTATAGCAACAGGTTATGCTCGGCCTTTTACTATTCAAGGGCTTGAGGAATATATTATACCCCATAAGAAAGCTAAAACTTCAAAAGAGAGAATCCAGCTATATAACGACGATCACCTGGTGCGCCCCGGATTGTATGTAGCGGGAAGCCTGGCAGGTCACAGAAGCCAGTATGCTATTGCCTGTGGCAGTGGTGCGGCAGTGGCCACCGATGTGCTCACACTTTGGAATGGAGGAGAACATACCAAGGTACACGATAAAATTTAAGCGGTTTAATCTTTAAATTTCGGGCTGGTGGAAAGTTCGATGATCTTTCTTACTGCAGGATCTTCTTCATTTAGAATTTGTTCAAATGCCGTGCTGCCAAATAATTGTTGGGCCATGGCTGCTTTGAGATAAAGCTTGAGAGTGGGTAAATAATCCTTAAAGCGCATATCAAAGTTCTCCCGTCTCATAAAGGCCCTGAATTCTTCAACGGTAGTTTTGGTGATCAATTCTTTTTGCATAAAATCTTCAAAACTAAGGGAGTTGTAGTATTTGCGATTCTGCTCAAGAACTTCAAAAATAAAGCTGTCCATATACCCATTTCTAAGCATGAGGTTGAGGCTTTGCTTTTCAAAATTAGTGTCTTTGGGAATGAAAATATCGGGTATAATGCCGCCGCCGCCGTAAACAACTTTACCTTCTGGGGTTTCATACCTCAGGGAATCGGCTACATGTATGCTGTCTGCACTTACCAGTTCGCCGTTTTTATAACGGTTGAGGTAATCGGCAAAATACTCTTCACTGCCATGAGAATAGGGGCGTTGTATAGACCTTCCCGTAGGAGTGTAGTATCGCGCTATGGTAAGCCTTACGGCACTGCCGTCTCCTAAAGCCATTTCTCGTTGCACCAAACCTTTACCGTAAGATCTTCGCCCTACGATGATGCCCTTGTCGTTATCCTGAAGGGCGCCGGCAATGATCTCACTGGCCGATGCCGAGTTCTCATTAATGAGTACGTAGAGCTCTCCCGTTTCAAAATTTCCATCTTTTGTGGCAAAGGTCTTTTCTACGGCTCCTTTTTTGTTCTTAGTGATAAGTACAAGTTTATCTTCGGGAAGAAATTCGTCTACAATTTTTGTAGCCTCGGCAAGATATCCTCCTGGGTTATCGCGCAGGTCAAGCACAATTTGCCGCGCACCTTTTTCCTTCAGTTTAAGAAGTCCGTTTTTAAATTCTTCATAGGTAGATTCAGCAAAACGATTTATTTTGATGTAGCCCAGCTTGTCGGTTAACATATAAGCTGCATCTACACTTTTAAGGGCTACCTTTCCTCGTTCTACATCAAACTCCAGGAGTTCGGGGATTCCTTTCCGGTGCACTTTCAGAAGCACCCGGGTGTTTTCTTCTCCTTTTAATTTACTTGTAATGGAATCTTCGTTGATGTTTGAATTGAAAAGGGCTTCTCCATTGGCATAAAGAATCCTGTCTCCTCCCTTAATACCAGCTTTTTCACTTGGCCCTCCTTCAATAGTCTGAATAACTGCAATAGTGTCGTTAATATTTCTAAAACTCACGCCAATGCCTACAAAGTCGCCCTTCATACTTGCGCTTAGGTCTACATATTCCTCTTGTGGAATGTAAACCGAATGCGGATCTAAATCTGTGAGAATTTCATTTACCGTAACATCTACAATACTGTCAATATTTACATCGTCTACGTATTCGTATTCAATGTAATCTATAAGCCGCGCCAGCTTCTCTTTTTTCTTGTTGGTCTTGAGAAAGGTCCCCGAGTTGTAACTGGTAAAATCCAGAGCGGCACCCAGGAGTACCCCAAGGGCACAGGCAAACCCCAGTAGTAGTGGCAGGTATTTTTTATTGCTGTTTTTCAACCGTCAAGTTCTGTTATTTGTTCTATTTCAACCCCGGCTTTCTTCAAAAAATCAAGGCCCGAATTGTCTTTATAGTCTATGTTGTAAACCAACCGGGTAATGCCCGACTGGTGTATAAGTTTACTGCATTCTTTGCAGGGAGACATAGTGATATACAGCGTGGCCCCTTTGCAGGACTGGGTGCTGGCGGCAACTTTGAGAATTGCGTTAGCTTCGGCATGCAATACGTACCATTTGGTATATCCTTCTTCATTCTCACACGGATTTTCAAAACCGGTAGGGGTGCCGTTGTATCCGTCAGAAATTATCATTCTGTCTTTCACAATAAGTGCGCCAACCTGCTTACGGTTGCAGTGAGAAAGTTTACCCCATTCCCTGGCGATCCTTAAATAGGCCCTGTCAAACTTAAGCTGCTTTGTTTTTTGCATAGTAGTAAAATACGCCTGCAATATAGAAAGCTTTTTAAGTTGCTGAAACTTTGGGCTTTACTAATTTACTGCATGGCAAAATTAATCTAATAGAGAGAAGTTATATTTTAAAGTGCCAGGTAATTTTCTTTAAGTATAGGTAAAATTATTCCTATCACGATTGCCGATATTACCAAAATCCAGTCGCGTCTGGTTATATTCAAAACATTCTGGAAGAGGAAGCTCAAAAGCAGCACACCTAATACTACAATGATTTGCGCGGCTTCAATGCCCAGTGCAAATTCCAGCAAGGGAAGAAAAACACTGTCTGTACCCGAGGCAATCATTTTAAAATATGAAGAAAATCCAAGGCCGTGAATTATTCCGAAGAAAGCCGTACTAAAGTAAAGCAGGCCAACATTGTTCTTGTTCTCTTTCTTTTTTGCATTGATCATATTAAAAATTGCTGTGGCGAGAATAGTTATCGGAATAAGGAATTCTACCCAGGTTGTATTCACAAGAACAATTTTGTACACCGCAAGGAAGAGAGAAAGCATGTGGCCTACCGTAAAAATGGTGACCAGCCAAAACACTTTTTTCCAGGTGAGGAATGAGAAGGAGGCGACCAGAACAATGAGAAAAAGGATATGATCATAAGCATTCCAGTCCAGAACATGTTCCAGGCCTAACTGAAAATATAACCAGAATTGAGACATAGGATAAAGATTAGCGCCGAAAATACAATTTCTGCCCAAAATGGGCAACGGCAGGGGATTAATAGAAGTGAGATGAAATAAAAAAAGCCCATCCTGAGATGAGCTTTTGTACCTTGGGTGGGAATCGAACCCACACTTCCGAAGAAACTGGATTTTGAATCCTGTGTATTTAACGATAAATTAAACTAATCATACTTATAATCAATTGATTAACAGAAATGTAATTTTTATTAATTTCATTAGATATGGTTTAAAATCAAAATTTGTTGTACCTATGTTGTACCAAAAATGATTATCTTTAGAGTTCTAAAATCAAAGATGTGACGTCAAATGCAAAAATAGTACTTAGAAAAAAACCCAATAAAGAAGGGTTGTGTCCACTGGCGATTCGTATCACAAAGAATCGCCGTTCAAACTATCATTATATAGGTCATTATATAAATTTAAAAGATTGGGATGAGAGAAATATCCGAGTCAGGAAATCACATCTGAATGCTGATAGTCTCAATGGCTTACTGACCACTAAACTCTCTGAAGCGAATAAGATGCTGATTGATTTGCAATCGGGGAAAAAGGATATATCCGCTAATCAAATAAAACAGAAACTGTACGCCTCTTCTGAGTCTAATACTTTCTTTGAGGTTGCAAAAGATTTTCTTGATGAACTAGAAGCAAATAAGAAATTGTCAAGACTCTCTACCGATAAGGCTCGCGTTAACCACGTATTGAACTTTTCCAAATCAAAGCAGCTTACCTTTCAGGAAATAGATGAACAATTTTTAAGGAAATTTAAAATCTACTTACGTAAAAAACACAGCCTATCAGAAAGGTCAATAGTAAATAATCTTATAGTGATTAGGACTATCTATAATAGAGCTATTAAATTGGATATAGTAGATAGAAAACTCTATCCCTTCGGTTCAGATAAAATACGAATTAAATTCCCTGAAACCGAAAAAATAGGTCTTACCAGAAATGAGGTCATAAAACTTGAATCCGTTAAAAATCTGAATGATAACGAAACTCACGCTCGAAATGTTTGGCTTTTTAGTTTTTATTTTGCTGGAATTCGAGTAGCTGACGTATTGAAAATTCGCTGGAGCGACATTTATGATGAAAGGCTTCATTATCGTATGAATAAGAATTCAAAATTGTTATCCCTTAAAATCCCCGGTAAAATATTTCCGATTTTGGAATACTATCAGGACAATAAACAAAATGATAATGATTTTATATTTCCTGAAATGAAAAAGGCAAATTTAAAAGATGCCAAAGATGTCTATGCTAAAACAAAAACAGCCAACAAAAAATTCAACAAATATTTGTTATCCGTTGCAGAACAGGCCGAAATATCAAAAAAAGTCACAATGCACATAGCACGACATACCTTTGGAAACATATCAGAGGATAAAATTCCGATCAATATGCTTCAAAAACTATATAGGCATTCATCAATTACTACCACAATAAATTACCAATCTAACTTTATGCATAAAGATACCGATGAGGCATTGCATAGTGTGATTAATTTCTAAATAGATATTCACACCGAAGGCATTTCAAAAACGGGAATAAGTAATATTTGTGATAAAAAAGACATTGCTACTGCTATTGACACTTATGAAGAATTAAAAAGCATTCCACAATGTTGGCAAGTACATTGGCGGGTTTGATCTGGTTTTATGCCAGTCCTCAAATTACCTTTATCGTTAGTGGAACAGGGGTTGCAATTGCTATAGTATATTTTATGTGGATGCCATACAGAAGAACCTGAATTTTAGAAAAAGTCGAAAAATGTTTTTCTGTTTCAGCCGAACCCAAGTCTAAAAATATTTTATCCAAAAGTTTGTCAGGTTGTTTTTTGTATGATTTTTGCAAATCAATTGGCAAAGAGGTCTGCCCTTAACCGTTCTTCCTGGAACTAATGACTTCTACTAAAATGGCTTTAGCCAGTGTGGAATCATTATATAAAACAAAAATTTTAGACGGTTTTACGTCAATTAAACAAATCCCCTCCTTATTTATTTTGTTAAATGATTGTGGATCTGCACCATTTTGGGAATTGTTGTCGGAAGTATTTCTGCCTTTTTTCTTTTAAGCTTGTACTGGGCGACCCATTGGAGGGAAACACATCTTTGGATTATCGCCCTGCTTCCAGTAGGAGGTATTATTATTGGTTTATCGTATCATCTATACCGGAATAGTGTTGTAAAGGGCAATATTTATTATTGGAGGAATTTCATTCGCCAATAAAGATCATTCCTTTTCGAATTGCTTCGTTAGTTCTTTTTGGAACAATTTTGACCCATTTGGTTGGAGGTTCTGCCGGGCAGGAAGGAACAGTATTACAAATAAGGGGAGCCGTAGCTGATAGGTTTACCTTATTGTTTAAATTATCGAAAAGAGATCACAAGGATACGGATGAAACTTTAGAGAACGTAATTAATTTTTGACCTATTCTTTATTTTATTACATCACGTTTGATCGCTAGCTTTACTTTATGTATTTATTTTTCTTTTTGATTCCCTCGATGTTTATGGTCTTCCTCTTCATCAGATCTCTTTTTAGCCCCTCTCAAAAATAATTTTTCTCCAAAAAAGATAATAGTTATAAGTCCAGCTGATACAAGTACTACCGTAAGATTAGTTTGAACCTTTACCCAGATAAAACCTGCCAGAACAACAACATCCATTACAATCGCTGTGACGACGATAGCAGAATTCGCCTTTACCTTTTCCTTCATATGTTTCAGCACCCCCACATGAATAATGATATCCATGATGAGATAAAAAATTGCCCCCATTGCAGCAATGCCCGAAAGGTCAAAAAGAACAGTAAGGGCAATCGAAAGTACCACTATATAGACCAACATGTGTTGCTGAATGTTTCCAGGCATCCCTAAGTGTGAATGCGGAATCAATTTCATGTTCGTAAGCATTGCGGTCATCCGGGAGACAGCAAATATACTGAAGATAACTCCGGTAATGGTTGCAACTATGGCGATCCCCACTGTAAACCAAAGACCGTAGTTCCCGAATAGAGGACGCGCAGCCTCTGCCAACGCATAGTCCTTTGCCTGAACAATCTCAGGGATGCTAAGATTTGCTCCTACCGCCCAGGCGGTCATAAAATACACTACTGCACAAATTATTAATGATAAAACAATTGCACGCCCCACATTTTTGTGAGGATTTTTTACTTCTCCCCCGCTGTTGGTTATTGTGGTAAATCCTTTATATGCTAGTATGGTAAGAGCAAGTGAGGCAATGTAATCTATAACTTTATTTTCAGGGCCACCTGAGGGTAATGCCGAGCCAATACTAAATTCTGCTGCCCATAAGGTTCCCACCGCGAATATTAAAATGCCACCAATCTTTATTGCAGCTGTGGTCATAGCGGTTTTGCCAATAACCTCATTTCCTAAAATATTGACAACAAAAGCGGTAACCAATAATGCCACAGCAAGAACCGGAACCCAGAAACTATTTTCATTCCCATTGAATAGTTGCATAGTGTAGGTGCCGAAGGTTCGGGCAACGAGACTTTCATTCAGAATCATGGAAAAAGCCATTAATAATGCAGCGAATGCTGTTATAGTTCCTTTACCATATGCCTTCTGAAGAAACATAGCAATACCTCCGGCAGAAGGATAGGCATCGGCCATTTTTATATAGGAATAAGCACTGAATCCTGAAATTATACCTCCTACTATAAAAGATAGGGCGAAATATTCTCCTGATAATTCTGCCACCTGTCCAAGAAGTGCGAAAATCCCGGCTCCTATCATTACTCCAGTACCCATTGCCACTGCATTGGCAAGAGATAAACTTCCTTTTTTATAGTCGCTCATAAAACCATTTTTAAATAGAACATCACTTCAATAAAATCTCTTGATTTTGACCTATAGGTATTTTTTAAGCGCTTTTACCTATTCTTATATCCATGAGCCATCTTTTTTATTGTAACTTATTAGCAATAATTAGAAGACCCGCAAGTATTATTTTGTTGGATAGAAGGACACGGTACGCTGCCATAAGAACAGTATACACAGCAGTCTCCCTCTTTGGGTTTTAAAACCTCTTTACATTGCTCACATTCATAAAAGAACTGGCACGCATCTGTAGGCATTTCTTCTTGTTTGAAGTGGCCGCAATTAGGGCAAGTGATTGTTGATTCGGTGATAAATGAATTCATTTTTCTATTATTTTTAGTTAATCATACCATATATACAACATCTGAACCTGATGAAGGATAGGTTAGGATCATGGTTTTTAAATCTTTGGAAGTAAATCCCGCTTTTATAGCCAGGGCAAATAAATTTATGACTTCCTCGGCGTGAGGGCCAATGAGATGTGCTCCCAAAATTTTTCCGGTTTCTTTCTCAACGATTGTTTTATAGGCATAGGTTTTCTCGTTGATCCTTTTCGCGGTAAACCAGTGGGAAACACGATCCTTGTTCACCTTAAAGTTTAGACCTTTTCTAGTGGCTTCTTCTTCAGATAATCCTACCGAAGCCATTGTGGGCAGCGTAAAAACCACGGTGGGAATGGCGGTGTAATCTGGTTTTTTAGTGTTGCCTTTTATTATATTGGATGCTACAATATGTCCTTCCATAACTGCAACAGGTGTAAGGGGAATACCATCTGTATCTGCTGCATCCCCGGCAGCATAGACATTTGAATTGGTGGTACTTTGCAAATATTCATTCACTTCAACTCCTTTTTTACTAAAGGCGATATTTGCTTTTTGCAGGTTCAAATCAAAAATGGCAGGAAGCCTTCCCGCCGAATTAATCACCTGCGCAGCCTCCCATTTCTTTTCCCCGCTTTCACCTTTTCCGGTTACGCGAAAAGCTCCATTAGCCTCTTCAATCGCTGTAACGTTGGTGTTCAGAATTAATTGTATGCCTAACTTTTTGGTAGCTTCCGTTAATTGATCTACTATAAAAGGATCAAAATTCTCCAGTGGCCTTTTCCCTCTGTGAATTATGGTCACTTTACAGCCAAAACGGGCAGCCATATGTGCAAACTCAAAAGCGATGTACCCACCGCCAATAAACAGCAAAGAGGATGGGAGGGATTTGAAATTAAGAAAATCTGTACTGCTAATAACATACTCCTCACCCTGGATATCCAACTTTCTCGGTTTTGCACCCGTGGCTATTATAATCTTTCCGGCTTCTATAGTTTCATTTCCTACCTTCAATTTAGTTTCAGAAATAAATTTAGCTGAGTCATGAAATGTATTAATTTTGTTTTTTTCGTAAGCTTTTTCAATTTTAGGCGGCATAGCATCCACAAAATCCTGTTTGAATTTCATTGCTTCCTGCCAGTAAATAGCTGGTACTTCAGAAATTTGCTTCTCGTATAAATTATCAGCCAGATGTTTTGCTTCAGTAGGGCCGAGCATGATCTTTTTTGGGTCACAGCCACGAAGGGCACAGGTACCACCATAGGGCAATTCATCTGTTATTCCTACCCTAAGTCCTTTAGAAGCACATTTATTGGCCACATTCATTCCTGCCATTCCGGAACCTATTACAAAAACATCATACTTTTTCATGTGTTTATATTTTGGCACAAACCAAGGGAATTCAGCACAGGTTTTTAATCTTTCCCTGAATATTGCCATTTTTGCGTCCAGCATCATGCTGGCTTCATCTTGCCCTTTTTTTAGGTTACTTATCTACTACCTTATAACCGGTCCTGCTTATGGCTTTAATAATTGCAGCATTATCTACTTTTGTTTTGTCATATTCAACTACCGTATTGGCATTTTCATAGCTTGCCTTGACTGATAAAATACCCCCAAGTTTGTTGACTTCATTTTCCACAGGTGCTTCACATCCTGCGCAGGTCATTCCTTGTACATCAAAAATTTCCTTGACAATATTTGATTGTGAGACATAGACTATTTCCTTGTTGGGCTGGCTGTAAAACACCTCGGAGTAATTTGGAAAAGCCAGCATAAGCCCTGCAAATAAGGTTACAACCAGTAAAAACTTCTTTGTCTGCAAAAAAGATTGTTTTTCATCTTCTGCACATCCGCAATCGCTTTCAGCTTCTTTTCGGGATCTCAACTTTTGATACCAGGCCAGGCCCAGGATTAAAACCGTGAGAGCAATTAAATAAGGTCGGAAAGGTTCCATCCACGAGAAGGTAGTCGCCATGCCACTTGTACCTGCTACGAGGGCAAGAACCGGGGCAATACAACATAAAGATGCCGCTATAGCTGCTACTAACCCGCCTAAAGCGGCTTTATTGGATTTATTTTGGGATGTATCCATTTTAAGCAGATTTCTTTAATGATTTAATTGAAGTGAAGATATTATTCAAAATTTGGGTTTCAGATTTCACCAGCGAATAATACAAAGTTTGTCCCTCCCTTCTGGAGGCAATCAAGCCGGCATCCTTCATTTTCCGAAGATGTTGTGAAATAGCAGGTACACTCATTTCCAAAATGTCTGCTATATCACAGGGGCATAATTCATTCTCCAAATCTAAAAGGAAGAGAATCTTTAAACGCACATCATTACCCGCAATAGAGAGGAGTTTTGTCATTTGCCGGAAACCATTGTCCAAATTTTCAATTGTTGCCTGACAATTTAAAAGCTGCTTTTGGTTAGCTTCAGCACGTGTACAGGTGATTTCGAGTTTCATAAATTATTTTTAAGGCTGCTAAGTTATATATTTTTTATTATTTAAGCAACTTATTAAATAAAACGAAAAAGGACTCAGTTCATTTACCTCCGGTCCACTGATTTTTTTTCCGGGACAACTGTTTCGGGTAAAACTACTCCTAAGTCTTCCCTATTCTAAATTTTATATAAATTTATCAAAAGAAAACCGCAAAGTCTCTCTCTCCTTTTTGAAGTTCATCTTTTGCAATCCAATTGCAAGTTTTTTTTTATTACTTTTGTGCCCAGATGAAAGTATTAGCAACCACTTTTCTATCCATCATTTTCTTGTTCCAATCTTCGGGACCAGTAATGGATTGGTGTTGTGAACTACTGAAGATACCGAATCTTATTGAACATTATAATGAACAAACAGGAGACACTGGTATTGGCTTTATTGAATTTCTGGATTACCACTACGGAGATCAGAAAAATTTGAATAGACACCAGGACGATGGACATGACGGCGAACTCCCTTTACAGGGTCATCATGTTTGTTCTCATGGATTTTCGTTTGTTAACTCAGATACTTTTGAGCTAGCTGTAATTGAACCTTTAGAGGATCAAAGTATAAGTGTTTTTTACCAGCCTCCGTTTTCTTCTGCCGCCCTAGGCGGAATTTTTCAACCTCCCCGCGTATAATTCAACTTTTGTGATAGGATAATTATATCCTTACGCCATTGACTTCTTTAATGGCCATCTCATCTATTTACGTTGAATTAAATTCTATTATTAATGATTAACAAAATTATAGCATTCTCTATAAACAACAAGTTTATAGTAGGACTGCTAACATTGGCACTTATAGGAGCCGGAATATGGTCGATGATGACCGTGAACCTGGGTTCAGTTCCTGATATTACAAATAACCAGGTACAGGTGATTACCCAATCTCCCAGCTTAGGTACTGAAGATATTGAACAGTTTGTCACTTATCCGGTCGAACTGGCAATGGGTAATCTCCCCGGGGTGACTGAATTACGATCTGTTTCCCGCTTTGGACTATCCGTGGTAACCATCGTCTTTGAAGATGACATGGGAACTTATTTGCCCCGGCAGCTGGTTCAGGAAAAATTGACAGAGCTGCAGGAAACCATTCCCGAAAACTTTGGTAGCCCAACTATGGGGCCTATTTCCACCGGGCTGGGACAGATTTATGAATATACCATCCAGCCACAACCAGATTATGAAGAGGAGTATACTCCTACGGAGCTCCGAAGTATTCAGGACTGGATTATTAAGAGACAGCTGACACTCCTTGAAGGTGTTGTAGAAGTGAATTCCTTTGGAGGATACATCAAACAGTACGAAGTAGCTATTAGTCCTGAGAAATTAAATGCGCTGGATGTAAGCATCTCCCAGGTTTACGAGGCCCTGGCCCGGAACAATGTAAATACCGGGGGAGCCTACATTGAAAGGAACAGAATGTCCAACTTCATTCGGGGAGAAGGCCTGATCCAGTCTTTAGATGACATCAGGAAAATAGTGGTTACCAATGAAAACGGGATTCCTGTTACAGTTGGAAATATTGCCGAAAAAGTGAGTTTCGGAAGTCAGGTGCGTTATGGTGCTTTTACTCAGGATGGAGAGGAAGCTGTGGGCGGTATTATTATGATGCTGAGGGGCTCAAACCCCAATGCGGTAATACAGAGGGTCCAGGAAAGGATGGCGGAGGTAGAAGAATCCTTGCCGGAAGGACTTGAAATAAGGCCCATCATTGACCAAAGCGCCCTTATTGGAAGAACAACCGATACCGTGACTAAAAACCTGTTGGAAGGTGCTTTAATCGTAATCTTTGCATTGGTATTCCTATTGGGGAGTTTGCGTGGGGGCCTCATTACAGCCACTACCATTCCGCTGTCCTTGCTCTTTGCCTTCATCCTGATGAAGCAGTTTGGGGTTTGGGCAAATTTAATGAGCCTGGGGGCCATTGACTTCGGGATAATTATTGATGGGGCGGTTATTATTATAGAAGGTGCCGTTTATGAAATCCATAAAAGGATCAAAGCCGGAAAAGTCAAATTTAATCAGGCGGTCATGGATGAGGTCGCTTACGATTCCGGAAGCACTATGATGGGGTCGGCATTTTTCGGCCAGGTTATCATCCTTATTGTGTTTACACCCATCTTGTTCCTAACAGGAGTGGAAGGCAAAATGTTCAAGCCAATGGCCTATACTTTTGGTTTTGCAATGATAGGTGCCATTATCTTGTGCCTTACCTACGTTCCTATGATGACGGCATTGTTTATGAAGCCGATTGAAAACAAGAAAAACTGGTATGGCAAGTTAGAACGCTGGCTGGAAAGAGTCAGTGATAAAATCATTGGTGGCATTCACCGTGCTTACCTTCCGCTCTTAAAAGCTTCCCTCCGCCTCAAAGCTGCGGTGATCATAGGATCTATTGTTTTATTGGGGGCTGCAGGCTATGTTTTTTCCGCGATGGGGGGAGAATTTATTCCGCAGCTGGATGAAGGGGACATTGCCATGCAAGCTTTAATCCGTCCAGGTAGTTCATTAAATGAATCTATTGAAGTCTCTAAAAAAATTGAGACCTTACTTTTGGACAACTTCCCGGAAATAGAGACAGCAACAGCCCGAATTGGGGTGGCCGATATTCCTACTGATCCCATGCCGATGGATATAGCAGATATGTACATCATACTCGAAAAAGACAGGGACAAATGGGTTTCTGCTGACACAAAAGAGGAACTCATTGAACAAATCCAGGACCTACTCAATAAAAACCTCACAGGTGTCAACCTTGTTTTTACCCAACCTATAGAGCTAAGGTTTAATGAGCTATTGGAAGGGGTAAGAGAAGATATTGCGGTAAAACTCTATGGCGAGGATTTGGAAGTTCTATCCACTAAGGTTCAGGAAATGGCAGAGATTATTCAAACTGTACCCGGAACAGGAGATGTAAATGCAGAGAGAACTTCTGGTCTCCCACAAATGACGGTACGCTACAATCGTGACAAGTTAGCACAGTACGGGCTGGAAATCGAAAAAATAAATGAATATATAAATACCGCTTTTGCAGGTGGAGTGGCAGGAGTGGTTTTTGAAGGAGAAAGACGTTTCGACCTGGTAGTGCGCTTTGATGAAGAGCACCGACAGAGTATTGAAGATATACGGACTTTATACATTGATCTGCCTAATGGTACCCAAGTCCCGATTAATGAAGTAGCTGATATCAGCTTTGTTCCCGGGCCAATGCAAATTTCCAGAGACGACACCTATCGCAGAACATACGTTGGGGTAAATGTGAGGGGCCGTGACGTAGAGTCGGTTGTGAATGATATTCAGGCAAAACTGGGTGCCGAACTGGATTTACCTCCAGGTTACTACATTTCTTATGGCGGTGAGTTTGAGAACCTTCAAAATGCCAAAGACCGCCTGATTATTGTGGTGCCTATCGCTCTCTTGCTGATATTCGTGCTGCTGTATTTTGCCCTGGGCTCATTCTCGCAGTCTATCATGATTTATATGGCCATTCCATTAGCGGCCATTGGGGGTGTTTTCGCCCTGTGGCTCCGGGACATGCCCTTTAGTATCTCTGCAGGTGTAGGCTTTATCGTGCTCTTTGGAGTGGCAGTACTTAACGGTCTGGTCCTGGTGAATCGCTTTAATTCATTAAAAGAAGAAGGCGTAACCAGTATCAAAGACCGGATTTTTATGGGTACGAAAGAACGAATCAGGCCGATCATGCTTACAGCGGTAACAGATATTTTAGGATTTATGCCAATGGCATTTTCTTCTTCGGCCGGTGCAGAGGTGCAGCGCCCTTTAGCAACCGTGGTTATTGGAGGTATGCTTACAGCTACCCTTCTCACCCTTGTGGTGTTGCCAGTCCTTTATACTTTAATAGAAAATATGAAAAACAGAAGAAATAGTAATAACAATAATGGCTTTGCACCAGCCCCTGCAATAGTGGTGGCATTGCTTTCTGTCGGAAGCCTCTTAGGATTTAGCACCCCTGCAGAGGCACAGGAAAACAGTTCTTCACAGAAAAATTCTCCGGCTCAGGCTGAAATAATTGTCCAACAGGATTCTTTGCCAGTCCTCTCGTTAGAAGAGGCCAAGGAACGGGCAATAGAGGCTTTTCCGAGAATAAGAGCTGCTGCCCTGGAGATAGAAAGTCAGCAGGCTTTAAAGAAAACGGCCTGGGACCTTGGTAATACCCAGATATTCACCGGCGCAGAAGAAATTAGCGGTGGTTCGAGTAATGCTGATCTTGGTGTCTATACACAAATTGGGGTTCAGCAACAGAATATCGACATCTTTGGTATTGCGCCACGCCTGAAGTTGCAGAAGGAAAGGGTGGCCCTGGCAGAAGAAGCCCTTGATCTTTCCATTCTTGAAGTAGAACTGGAGGTAAGTCAGGCCTGGGCGTCGGTATATGCTGCTAAAAATGAGTATGAGACCTTATACAGTCTGGATTCAGCCTTTACCGATATTGAGAGAGCTGCACAGATCAGGTTGGAAACAGAGACAATCTCGAGACTTGAATACCTGGCTACGGTAAACCAGGGCAATGAAGTTGAAATACAAAAAGAGCAGGCCTATAGGGATTATCTTGGAGCCTTGCAGCGATTCAACCTGTGGTTTGCCAGTGACACACTTTACACGGTACCTAATGTTCCTGCCGATCAGTTTGATGAGCCCATTAGCGGATTACTGCAACCCCTTGGGAACCATCCCCTGCTCAATGTGTATGAACAAAGGATAGAGGTGGCTGATGCAACCCTAAGGGAGAGGCGATCGCAGTTTCTTCCGAAATTTCAGGCGCAGTACGGCAGGCAGAAAATTGACGGCCAAACCGGCTTTTATCAATATCAGGTAGGGATCAGCATTCCTTTGTTCTTTGGACCTGAATTGGGCAGAACACAATCAGCAAAAATAAACCGCGAAATAGCTGAAGCTAATTTACAGCAGACGCAGTTTGAGCTAAAGACAGCTTATGCTGAGGCACGCGAAGAATACCTGAAGTGGCTTAATTCCTGGACATACTATCAGGAAGAAGCGCTACCCTTGGCCAGAGAACAGCGGGCAGGGGCCATCATCGCTTATCGGGAAGGAGCAATTGACTATGTGACTTTCCTGCAAAACATACGCGATGCCGTACGCATAGAAGTGAATGCCTGGCAGGCATTGGGCAGCTATCTTGATAGCCGCTCCCAACTCGAATATTATATAAATACTTCAGAATAAGATAATTAATTAATAGACAAAGATATAAAAATGAAAAAGCACATTATAAAACTGTTCACATTGCTCATTACGGTAAGCTTTCTTTCAGCCTGCAATGGCGGAGAAGGCAAAGGTACGGAAGAAGCGTCCCCTGAAGCTCAGGAAGAACATTCTGCAGAAGAAGAAGGAGGTCATGAAGAAGGAGAAGAAGGAGGAGGAATGGGTGAAGTGCATCTTTCCAGTCTCAAGTTCAACAGTTTGGAAATAAAAGTGGACACCCTGCCCACAAGGCCCATTTCCGATATAGTAGAAGCTACCGGACAACTGGAAGTCCCACCACAATATGAAGCTACAGTAACTGCTTTTATAGGAGCCAATATAACTTCTATTGAGGTCATTGAGGGGGATCAAGTAAGCAAAGGTAAGGTACTGGCATATCTATCCCATCCTAACCTCACCAGGTTACAAACCGATTATATGACAGCTTACAGCCGTTTGCAGAACCTGGAGCAAGAATTTAATCGTCAACAAAGGCTTTATGAACAAGAAGTAGGTTCAGGCAAACTTTTTCAACAGGCACAGGCCGATTATCGTGTTGTGCAGGCAGAGGTTCAAGGGTTTGAATCACAGCTCAGGCAGTTAAACCTTAATGTTGCTGGCATACGAGAAGGAAATATTGTCGAGAATGTTCCTGTAGTCAGTCCAATAAAAGGGAGCATTGAAGATGTAAGTGTGCAGGTAGGACAATATGTTGATCCCCAAACCGAGCTATTCGAAGTGATCAACGCCGAACATGTGCATGCAGATTTAATGGTCTTTGCCAAAGATGTATATAAAGTCAAGGAGGGACAAAAGGTCCTGTTACAAATGGAATCAGTGCCCGGCCAGACTTATACTGCTGAAATTTATTCTATCGGCAAGAAATTTGAACAGAATCCCAGGGCTGTCCACGTGCATGCAGAGATACAGGAAGATTCAGAAAACCTGGTACCGGGCATGTACATCAACGGCAGGATCGTTACGGGCACAGGAACAGAAGTAACAGCCTTACCGAAAGAAGCAATTATTGAGGAAGAAGACAAATCCTACATCTTTATTGCTGAAGAGCACGAGGAGGACGGGGAAACCGAGTGGTCTTTTAAGCCGGTGGAAGTGGTGACAGGAGAAGAAAATGAAGGATGGGTGGAAATTAAATTATTGCAACCTTTACCTGAAGGTGCAAAGGTGGCGTGGAACAATGCTTATTATTTGATAGCAGAAATGAAGAAGAGCCAGACTTCTCACGGTCATTAAATTAAAAACTTAAATGGATGGGCTCTCTGTATAATGTTTGTCTTAATTAGTTAACCCAGAGGGTTCATCCTTAATACAAACTATAGCGATGAAAGAAATAAAAGCATTTATAAAACCAAAAAGAGTACAAAAAGTAGTTGAAGCCCTTAGTGATAGTGGCTTTAATAGCATGACCCTTTCGCAAGGGGAAGGGACCGGTGCATTCAAAGCCAAAGGTGCCAGCCCCTCCCTTGATTTTCGCATTACAGATAGTCCCGTAGTGAAACTGGAACTGGTGTGCCAAAATGAAGAAGCACGAAAAGCAATAGACATCATAGTCGAAAATGGAAAGACAACGGATCCTGGCGACGGAATTATTTATGTTTCAGATATTGAAGATGCGTTTCAAATAAAGACGGGAAAATCCATAAAGAAATTTGATTGACGGGGAGCAACAACAATAAAATAAGTCCTGTAAAGGAAGTTCTAACTGTTTGTCTTACTAATGGGATTTCCTTTTCAGGCATAATTTACGGCGTTAATGTGAAAAACAAATTTAAAATAAAGGAACTCGAAGAATTACTGACTGCAAAAAAAGTAAGGACAACGGCCATGCGCTTGTTGGTCCTCAAAACCCTTCAAAAGCAAAAAGCCGCGATAGGTTTGCAGGATTTGGAATCGGTCTTCGAAAAGGCCGACAGGATTACCTTGTACCGCACGCTAAAAACTTTTGAGGAAAAAGGTTTGATACACAGTATAGTGGACGGGAACGGAACAACCAAATATGCATTGTGCAAAGAAGGTTGTGAGTGCGCCCCCAAAGATATGCACGTGCATTTTTATTGCCAAAACTGCCGGGAAACCTTTTGCCTGCCCAAATCAAAAGTCCCCGAAGTGCCCTTGCCGGAACACTTTGTGCCGGTGGAGACAACGTTATTGGTAAAAGGGGTTTGCGGCAAATGTTCAGGCTGAAAAATGCAATTTCATTGCAGGTTTTTAAATATATCTTTGGAATAAGCTGTTTTTGAAGATTTAAAAGAAAAATATTATGAGCGATTGTTGCGGTAGCGGTGCATGTTCAAATGGGGGGATATCCTCCAATACAACTAAAAGTGGTTTTTTACAAACCTATGGGGAGTACGGTTTGGCAATTACCGGTTTTCTCCTTTTGGCCGTGGGTATTGTCTTAAAAGAAGTTGTGGCTTCTAACTGGTTTACGGCACCTTTCCAATTTGTCCTTTTTGGACTGGCGTATCTTCCCGTGGGCGGGCCCGTATTGTGGAAAGCCATCAGGCAAATAAGGAAAGGAAATATCTTTAGCGAATTTTTCCTGATGGGCATTGCCACCATAGGCGCTTTTTTGCTGGGCGAGTATGCCGAGGGGGTGGCGGTAATGCTTTTTTATGCCGTGGGCGAATTGTTCCAGGGGGCCGCGGTAAACAAGGCAAAAAAATCCATTGAAAGTTTGTTGAAAATCCAGGCCGAGGAGGTGGCTGTAGTGGAAGCAGACGGAACCATAAAAATCGTGCACCCGTCCACGGTAGCGGTTGGCAGTATTATCCAGGTAAAACCGGGAGAGAAGGTAGCCATTGATGGAATCTTGATTTCTGAAAAGGCCACTTTCAACACTGCGGCACTTACTGGTGAACCCGCACCAGACCGTAAATACAAGGGGGAACAGGTTTTGGCCGGAATGGTGAATTTGGAAGACCTGGGCACCATAAAAGTTACCAGCCGTTTTGAGGACAGCAAGCTCTCAAAAATTTTGGAAATGGTACGGGAAGCGGCTTCCCGAAAGGCAAAAACCCAACGTTTTATCACCCGTTTTGCCAAAGTTTATACCCCCATTGTGGTTTTGCTAGCCACGGCCATTACTTTGCTTCCGTACTTTTTTGTGGAAACCTATATTTTTGGGGAATGGCTTTACCGGGCCCTGGTATTTTTGGTGATATCCTGCCCCTGTGCCCTGATGATTTCCATTCCTTTGGGATATTTTGGCGGTATTGGCGCGGCTTCCCGCAATGGCATTCTCTTTAAAGGTTCCAATTACCTGGACCAGATGCGGAAGGTGGACACCGTGGTGATGGACAAGACCGGCACCCTTACCAAAGGGATATTTGAAGTGCAGCACATCAGGACCTTTGAATTTGACCGGGAGTTGATTTTGAACCTGGTGGCAGGCCTCGAGAGCAGCTCCAACCATCCGGTAGCCAGGGCAGTGACCTCCTATTGGGTCTCTTTGGGCTATAAAACGGCCCAGGTGGAGCATGCAGAAGAGATTTCAGGCATGGGGATGAAAGGACAGGTAGAAGGGTTTAACATATTGGCTGGAAACACTAAGCTGTTAAAGAAATTCAATATTCCCTATGATCCGGAAATAGACGATTTTGTGGAAACAACGATAGTAATGGCCATCAACGAAAAGTATTGTGGTTTTATTACCATTGCCGATGAGATCAAAGAAGATGCGAAATTGGCCGTAGATGAATTGCGCCAGCTAGGGGTGAAAAACATCGTCATGCTCTCCGGCGATAAAGAGAGGGTAGTGCAGAAACTGGCCCGGGAGCTTGGGCTGGATTTGGCCATTGGAGGTTTGCTGCCCGAAGGAAAGATCAAAGAAGTCGAAAGGTTAAAAAAAGGATCGGCTATGTTGGCTTTTATTGGTGACGGGATCAATGACGCGCCTGTTATCACACTTGCCGACATTGGCATGGCCATGGGTGGTTTGGGCTCTGATGCCGCTATCGAAACCGCAGATGTGGTGGTACAAAACGACCAGCCTTCAAAAATCGCTACCGCTATAAAAATAAGCAAAGCAACAAACCGGATTGTTTGGCAAAACATAGGCCTGGCCTTTGGGGTAAAATTTTTGGTGTTGGCCCTGGGGGCTTTTGGAATGGCAAGCATGTGGGAAGCGGTATTTGCCGATGTGGGCGTTACCCTGCTGGCCATATTAAATGCCATGCGAATTCAGAAAATTGATTTCCGTACAAAGGAAACTTCTGAAACAAAAATTTTAGATAAAACTGTAGCGCCTTTCCCTAAAAGGGAAACAAAAACGGAAAAGGAGTTTGCCTAAATTGAAAGCCAAAAGTGTAGGGGGTTAGAAGGTGCGGGTTGTAAAGAACAAATACCGAAGAATAAATTGATAATGCACAATCGTTCAGCAATTGCTTAAGGGGAACAAAAAAAGTACTAAAGGTGAGGTACAAAAATATTGAACGTCCAATACCATTGAATATGATTTAATAAAATAATTGTCTGATGAACAACAAGGGGTTTTTCTTTACTGTTATTGTGGGCTTTGTGATGGGGGTATTTATTGTTCAGCCCCTTGGGATTTCCCTTTTTTTGTATGACAATCAGGGCGACCAGGGCAGTTGGTGGAATATCCTGGAAATTGTTTTTGTACAAATTGCCGGTTTCGGGGATTTTGACCAGATTTTGAAGAACCTCCTTTTTGGTTGTTTGGGCATCAGCCTGGCATTGATGTTTTACACCAGGAAAAAAATCTTTCAGCTTGACAAATTGAAGAATGAAACAGATATTATAGAAGCACTTATAGCTAAGGGCGAAACCAGTGAAGTAGAGTTTAAATCTACACTTCGCTGGGATTTACGGCAGTCAAAAATAAATAAAGCCCTGGAAGTCGTAGTGGCAAAAACCATAGCCGGCTTTATAAATTGTAAAGGTGGCAACCTGTTGATTGGCATTGATGATGAAGGCCATATTTTAGGACTTCAGGAAGATTACCAAACCTTGAAGAAGCCTGGCAGGGACGGATTTGAGCAGTATATTATGCAATTGGTCTCCGTTACATTGGGCACCCGCTTTTGTCCTTTGATAAAAGTAACTTTTCACGAATTTAAAGGAAGGGACATTTACCATTTAAACATACAATCCTCAAAAACACCGGTATTCCTCAATTACGAAGATCGGTCCCATTTTTTTATCCGTACCGGAAATGGCACACGCGAACTGGATATTCCTGAGGCATTGGCCTATATAGGAAAAGGAAAGGCATTGTACAATTAGAGAGCGAAAATTAAAAACCGATAGAAAAAATGAAAAAAACGCAAGTAAAACTGCCAATACTACTGCCGGAAATTCCCGATGAGAACGATCAATGTGTGCAGAGGCTAATGGATCACCTGCAAAACAGGGAAGGTATTGAAAAGGTACATATTGCTTCTGAAAAAGAGGATGATACCCCTCAGCTTTGTTTTCATTACGATCCCGACATTATTTCCATTGCCCATATTAGAAAACTCGCAAAACAGGCAGGGGCATCATTGACCAATGAATTTGGACATAGCCTGCTCGAGGTTGAGGGAATTCGACATGCAAGACATGCAAGGAAAATCGAAAAAGGGTTAAGAGGATTAGAGGAGATAATGGAAGCCTCGGTATCCGAATCGGGAATCGTAAGGCTGGAATTTATAAAGGCTAAAACCGATGAAAAAGATTTTAATCAAATCCTGAGGAACGAAGGCCTGAAAATCAAAACCGCCAAAAAGAATGAAAAAATGCCTCCTGAAACGGCTGAAACCCATAAACATTCCCACGAGGAGGCAGAGCTTAAAGATGAAGGCCACGCCCATGACCACGGGGGTATTTTAGGAAAAAATACTGAGATGTACTTTTCCATTATTTGCGGGGTTTTATTGGGCACCGGTTTTGGCCTTTCCTACCTGGAAACTGTGCCGGAATGGGTAAGTCTGGCCTTGTACATAGGCGCCTATTTCTTTGGGGGCTATTACACGGCAAAAGAAGCCATTGAAACGGTTGCCAAAGGAGGTTTCGAAATTGATTTCCTTATGCTGGTCGCGGCAATTGGGGCAGCCGTTCTGGGAGAATGGGCAGAAGGGGCTTTGCTCCTCTTCCTTTTTAGCCTGGGCCATGCGCTCGAAAATTACGCCATGAACAAGGCTAGAAAATCCATTGCAGCCCTGGCAGACCTTGCCCCTAAAACTGCCCTAATAAAACGAGATGGAAAGACGCAGGAAGTAAAAATTGAAGAGCTTCAGGTAGGTGATATTGTTGTAGTGAGATCCAACACCAAAATTTCTGCCGATGGTGTTGTTGTTAATGGCAATAGTAGTGTGAACCAGGCACCCATCACCGGCGAGAGCGTCCCTGTGGATAAGTCCCCCGTACCCGATCCTGACAAAGATTATTCAAAAGAAAGCGAAATAAAAGATGAACACCGTGTATTTGCGGGAACCATCAACGGCAATAGTACCCTGGAAGTAAAGGTGATAAAAACCTCTCAGGATTCTACACTGTCAAGACTGGTGACATTGGTGAATGAAGCCCAGACACAGAAATCACCTACCCAATTATTGACTGATAAGTTTGAAAAATATTTTGTGCCATCGGTTTTGGCCCTGGTGGTTTTGCTGAATTTCGCCTTCCTTGTCCTCGATGAACCCTTTAGCGAGAGTTTCTATAGGGCAATGGCGGTTTTAGTGGCTGCCAGTCCCTGTGCCCTGGCCATTTCCACACCCAGTGCTGTACTTAGCGGAGTAGCCCGCGCAGCCAGGGGTGGGGTTCTGATAAAGGGGGGGCGGCCCCTGGAAGATCTTGGCGTGCTCACCGCTATTGCTTTTGACAAAACCGGTACCCTTACTGAAGGCAAACCAAAGCTCACCAAAGTTATCACATTAACGGACGTAAGTGAAGAGGAACTGCTAAAAACAGCTGTAGCTGTAGAGGCTTTAAGCGACCACCCCCTTGCAAAAGCAGTGGTACGGGACGGAAAAGAACGCTTGGGAAACATACAATTTCCGGAAGCAAGTAATATGGAAGCTGTTTTAGGAAAAGGCATAAAAGCCAGCCTCGGGGAAGATAAGGTGTATATGGGGAATTTGGAGCTCTTTGAAGCGCTCGATGATCAAAAGCCTTCAGAAGAAACCGTAGAAAAAGTAAGGGAACAGGAAGCCGCAGGGAACACGACAATGTTGATACGCAGGAATGAGGAGTATATTGGAATTATTTCCCTTATGGACACTCCTCGGGAAGAAGCTAAAGCAACCTTGGAGGAGCTTAAAAAAATCGGTATTAAACGTATGATCATGCTCACCGGGGATAACCAAAAAGTGGCTGATGCGGTGGCCAAAGAAATTGGCCTTACCGATGCCTGGGGAAGCCTGCTTCCCGAGGAAAAGGTAGATGCTATTAAAAAATTAAAGAAACAGGAGGACAAAGTAGCCATGGTGGGCGATGGAGTGAATGATGCTCCCGCTATGGCACATAGTACCGTGGGTATTGCAATGGGGGCAGCAGGATCTGATGTAGCTCTGGAAACCGCCGATATAGCCCTGATGGCCGATAAACTGGAAACGCTGCCCTTTGCAATAGGTTTGAGCCGGAAAGCCAAAAGCATCATCAAACAAAACCTTTGGGTAAGCCTGGGGATTGTAGCTTTATTAATTCCGGCCACTATCTTCGGGTTTGCCAACATTGGTATAGCAGTACTGGTTCACGAAGGTTCTACATTATTGGTAGTGGGCAATGCTTTGAGATTATTAGCTTATAACAATAAGAAAACTGCCTTTCCCGGAGGCCGTATAAAACAAATTCATGAATTAAAACAAGAAAATAATGTCAGAATTTAAAGTTAAACTAGAATGGAAATCCGATTCCGAGGATTTCTCCTATAAGAATTATACACGTACCCATCAATGGATCTTTGGAGGAGGCTCGCAAATTACTGCATCTGCAGCTCCAGAGTATTTGGGGAAAGCTGAATTTGTCAATCCTGAAGAAGCCTTCGCTGCTTCCCTCTCCAGCTGCCACTTATTGACTTTTCTGGCTATTGCCTCCTTTAAAAAGTATATTATAAAGAGTTACAAAGATGAAACCGTTGCTGTGGTTGAGAAAAACAAGGATGGTAAACAGGCTGTGACCAGGGTTTTTTTACGGCCCAAAGTAGAATTCTCGGGGGAACATATACCTGATGAAGAAGAAATGAAAAAAATGCACCATAAAGCACATGCTGAGTGTTTTATCTCTAACTCTGTAATAACAGAGATTGTGTTGGAACCTGTTTTATAATTTTCTTCAGGTAGATTTAGTGTGTAAGGGTTTTAGTTTGAATTTTGAACTAGCCGATAAAATATAGTTGATATGAAAAATCTCATGGTTGCCCCTTCCATTCTTTCGACAGATTTTGCCCACCTGGGCAAAACCCTCGAAACTATTAATAGAAGTGAAGCAGACTGGCTGCATGTGGATGTAATGGACGGTATGTTTGTTCCCAATATCTCCTTCGGAACCCCTGTTTTACAAGCTATTCATAAGCACAACAAGAAACCGGTCGAGTTGCACTTAATGATTGCTCAACCTGAAAGGTATTTGGAAGTTTTTTCTAAATATGGGGAGCAAATTACGGTGCACGCCGAGGCCTGCCTTCATTTGCACAGCGTGGTGCAACAAATAAAAAACCTAGGTTGTAAAGCAGGGGTAGCTTTAAATCCGCATACCTCTTTAGGAAGCCTGGAATACGTCATCAAAGATTTAGATACAGTTTGCCTAATGGCTGTAAATCCGGGTTTTGGCGGACAAGATTTTATTCCCGATACACTGGAAAAAATAAAGGAATTAAAGCAATTGATACAAAGAAAAGATGCAAAGGCCTTTATTGAAGTAGATGGAGGGGTTAACAGGAATAACGTGAAGGAAATTTTGAATTCAGGAGCTGATGCTGTTATAGCAGGAAGTAGTATTTTCAATTCCAATGATCCCCTTAGGGCAATTCAGGAGCTTAGAAACCCCCTAATAAGGTAACTAATGTTGTAAAAAGGAATAAATTAAATAATAATTAAAAGAGGAGTTATGCTACAAATATTGGGACAAACAGAAGGGAATTTAATAGCCACAAGGGCAACAGGAAATTTGACTGAAGCCGATTACGATAAGCTATTGCCCCTGCTGAACAACATAGTGGAGAAACATAAAAAAATTCGCTGGTATTTTGAAATGGAGGGTTTTGAAGGATGGAAACCAAAAGCCTTTTGGGAAGATTTGAAATTCGATGTCCAACATGCCAACAAATTTGAAAAAGTGGCCATGGTAGGGGATGAAAAATGGGAAGATTGGATGACGGATTTGATGAAACCTTTTACCTCTGCCGAAGTAAAATTTTTTGAAATAAACCATGCAAGCGAAGGACAAAAATGGATAGAGAAGTAAAAAAGGAATCTACCCCTATAAGCTACATGAAGGAAACTGGCCGAAAATTCCTTGACCGGGAAACCGCAGGCGGCCTTCTGCTCATTTTTGCTACTTTGGTCGCTTTGGTATTGGCCAATACCGGTGTGGCCGATATATACCACCATTACCTGACTGATGAAATTGTTATAGGGGCATCGGAGCACCTGGAAATTTCCCTTTCGGTGGAAGAATGGATCAACGACGGCCTGATGGTAATCTTCTTTCTGGTGGCCGGTCTCGAATTGAAAAGAGAAGTAATGGTAGGAGAGTTGTCTAATTTCAAAAAAGCTTCCATGCCTATATTTGCTGCCCTGGGTGGCATGCTCGTACCGGCTTTACTTTTTTTCCTATTCAACCTTAACATGCCTACAGCCAAAGGCTGGGGTATTCCCATGGCTACCGATATTGCCTATTCCCTTGGAATACTGGGTCTCTTAGGAAAGCGGGTGCCTGTGCAGTTAAAGATATTTCTGGTAGCTTTGGCCATTGCCGATGATATCGGTGCGATTCTGGTCATTGCCATTTTTTACAGCAGTCAAATAGCCTGGATGAACCTGCTGATTGCAGGAGGGGCTCTGCTAATACTGGCCATATTGAACAAGACAGGGATAAAACACCTGTCTTTGTATATTTTACTGGGAATTGTATTATGGCTGGCTTTCCTTGACTCCGGAATACATCCCACCCTGGCCGGGGTGCTGTTTTCCCTTACCATTCCCATTAAACCGAAATTAGAAAGTGGGGATTTTCAACAACGGACAAAGTCCCATGTGCAGGAGTTGGAAAAAATTGACCTGGTAAACACCCATCTGCTCACTGATAAGAAGCAACAGAATATTCTGGAAACAATTCGAAATGACACGAAGCACACCCACCCTCCCCTGCTGCGGCTGGAAAATGCGCTTACCGGTTTCAATGCCTTCTTTATCATTCCGGTCTTTGCGTTGGCCAATGCAGGAGTAGAACTCAGTCTTGGAATTTCAGAAGTACTATCAAGTCCTTTGGGTCTCGGAATTTTAACAGGATTGGTGCTGGGGAAAGTATGCGGCATTACCGCCTTCTCCTATTTAGGTGCTAAACTGGGCTTTGCCCGCCTGCCGGTAGGCCTCCGCTGGAAACATATTGTAGGAGTCGGGCTGATAGCCGGTATCGGGTTCACCATGTCCCTGTTTATCACGAACCTGGCATTTGCAGATGAAAACCTTGTTCAGGTAGCGAAAATAAGTATCCTGCTTGCTTCACTTGTAGCAGCCATAGCCGGTGTGCTTGTGCTTAGTCTGGGGAAGACCCGGAGCGCTAAGCAACAAGAGCTGGGAGAAGTTTTTTAAGGTTTTTTGTGAAAGCCAGAGCATTGTCAAAACAAAAACCGGAAGGAGTTGGTCATTTTAAGAACTTTAAAAGGAACTAAAATGCAACTAATATTAACATTGAGTCCTATGGGAACTGCTCTAGTTGGAGAGGCTAAGTATATGTCACAGTAATTTTGAAGATTTTACTGTGGTAGACAAATTAGAAGTATTTTTAAGTAAAATATTAAAAATTATGATAAACCTTTTAAATTCAGATAGAGACAACCTTATAGCCGTGGAAGTGAGCGGTAAGGTTTCAAAAGAGGAAGTGGAAAATTTGCATCCGCTTATCGATAAAATTATTGCTAAAAACAATAAAGTGGATTTTTATTTTGAACTGCACGATTTCTACGGTTACGATTTGGAAGGATTGTGGGCAGATCTAAAAATAGATGCTGCACATATTTCCGACTACGGAAATATGGCTATTGTTGGAGATAAAATATGGCAGGAAAAGACTACAAAGGTTTTAAATTTCTTTTCAGGCTCTCAAATAAAATACTTTGATTTAAACGAAAAGGATACGGCCAAAGCCTGGATTGGTTTAGTAAAGGCGTAGTCTTCAGCAAAAATCCTTCTTGAGATAGAAAACTGTCAACAAACAGGAAAAAATTGTTCAACAAAAATAACTCATTATGGAATGGCTATTTGAAGATTTTAAAACAGATTTGGAATCCCTGAACCCGCCAGTCAGGGAAAAAGCTCTTGAAATAGCTAACGAGCTTGTGAAAGAGGAAAAGTATACAAAAAAAGAAGCGATAACCGAAGCCATTAAACAGGCGGAAGAATGGTTTTATGATCTGGAAGGATGAAATCTAAGGCATAAGCCAATAACTTTCCTGTGAACCCTATCAGAAAGTATTGGTCAAAGTGGAATGTAATCGCTGTTTCCTAAAAAGTAGACCTAATCTTTGGGTTGTTGTGAACAATATTAAAACTTAAATTTCAAAAAATGGAAAAATTTGATGTAACTATTATAGGATCTGGCCCGGGCGGAAAATTTGAAAACGTGTTCAATTAAAATTTTCCGTGGGCTTTCCCCGGAGAATTTTGCCATTTGAAGAACAAACATTAGACAAACGATTCTGATAGGGAACAAAGAATGGCAGGGATGGTGAAAAACCTGACGGAGCCGCTTTTTACCCCTGGGATCTGCTTCTTTAAATCACCTATGAGAATAAAGTCCATAGGTGGCTCAGAAGCTAAGCTTACAGAATTTAAACATAAAATAAAATTATGGCAGACAAGGAAAGAAAAAAATATTTAAGAAAAGCAGAGACAGTTCAAAAGTACAATGTGTTTTATGATACCATTGAAGTAGGTGTGTCCTTAACGGCTGGATTTACGTCCGGTAGTGCAGCCTTGATTGGCTGGGGGCTCGACAGTGTTATTGAAGTTATTTCGGCAAGTACCCTCTGGTGGAGGTTACATGGTGAAATTCATGATATTAGTGATAAACGGGTAAAGAAAAGAGAAAAAATCACCCTCTACGTAATTGCTACTTCTTTTTTAATTGTTAGTACTTTTATTACCTACGACTCTATAACAAAGTTACTCAACAAAGAAACTCCTTCCTGGAGTACTTTGGGATTAATAATTTTATTGGTTTCACTCGTGGTTAACCCTATCCTGATTTGGTACAAATTCAGGTACGGTAAAAAGCTGGACAGCCAGGAATTAATAGCCGACTCCAAAGATACCTTTGTGTGTTTGTATCAAACCATTGCTGTATTGGGAGGTTTACTGGCGGTTCAGTATCTAGATTGGTGGTGGGCCGATCCGGTGGCTGCTCTTCTGATTGTTCCTTATGCCCTTAAAGAAGGATGGGAGGCTTTACAAAATGGAAGAAAGGTTGAATATTAAGGATTAAATAATGGATCTCCACTCTTTCATTAATTAATTATAATGCGGAAAAGTGCTCCACGATTATTTTTTTCTAATTTATAGGAGTGAAGCTTTCAGTAACTTTTGATAGCAAAAAAATAAAACAATGAAAGGAGCAGAACAATTTGAGGAATTTCACCAGCGGCTTAGTGTTCTTGATGAAGAAGTGCGGGAAGCAGTCTTAAACTATGCTGTCTCTTTCTACCAAGACAGAAATTGCACTAAAGAGGAAGCATTGGAAATGGGAATTGCAAAAGCTGAATTAGAGAAAAGGAATCTATAAAACGAGAAAACGTTGACGAATGTTCAAAATATTGGAAGAAGCCTTGTTCTTAAGGAGAGGAAGCCTTTGCGATAAAAGAAACGGGCATAAAAACATTTGTTTTTCCAGGCAATTTTCTTTACTAGCAAAAGTAACATCAAAAATGCCGTTGGTGTTTAGTTTTGACATTTTAAGTAAAATGCTATTGGAGGATTTAAATTAACCTTAAACATATCAGTGACATTTAAACAATCCTTGAGTGGGTAAAAAGCGTAAAACAGATAATATTTTACTGAAGTTTTTTTACCTCGACAGATTTTGATTTCCTGATTATTTAAAAGAATTAGCATTTAAATGAATTTAAAAAGTTAAAGTATGGCTGAACTAAAAAAATCATTAGGAACTTTAAGGCTCACCTTTTATGGTGTGGGCACGATTGTAGGCGCAGGAATTTATACTGTTATTGGTGCCGCAGCCGGGCAGGCGGGTTATGACCTTTGGCTCAGTTTTATTTTGGCCGCAGTTGCCGCAAGTTTCTCTGCGGTATCTTATGCGGAACTATCCTCAACTTTTCCCAATGCAGGTGCCGAATTCATCTTTTTAAAAAAAGCTTTTCCTAAGATCCACATCCCCTCGTTTCTTACCGGCTGGACCATTGCTTTTCATAGTTCTGCTACCATTGCAGCAGTATTACTGGCTTTTTCGGGATATCTTAATGTGTTCTTTCAATTTCCTTCATTGTTGATTAGCTACGGGGCTTTAATTTTACTTGCTTTAATCAGCATCACAGGAATAAAGAAATCCTCTACCGCCAATATTTTTATGGTGAGTATTCAATTACTCGGGCTGTTGATTCTAATAGTAGTAGGACTAACAAGCACAGGTGCACCGGAAAAAGAGTTTTTTCAAATTGAATCCTTTGAAAATACCCTGGCAGCAACCGCCACACTCTTTTTTATTTATACCGGTTTTGAGCATATGGCGGCTTTGGGCTCGGAAGTAAAAAATCCCGGAAAGACAATCCCCAGGGCTTTTTTATTGACAATGCTCATTACTACAATTATTTATTTGTTTATTTCTTTTACGGTTTTGAACATCAGCAATCCCTCTAAATTGGCCAATGAGGACTCCCCCCTTTCAGTTGCTGCATCGAATTTGAATTCCTGGCTCCCTGTTGTATTGGCGGTTGCTGCACTGTTTGCAACTGCCAATGCTGCCTTTAGTGGAATTATCTCTATAAGCAGGTTATTGTTTGGGATGGCAAAAACCGGCGAACTTCCGACATTTATAGAAAAAACCAACAAGCAAAAAGTGCCCTGGGCGGCAACATTGATTGTTCTTGTGGCAGTTGGCGCTTTCCTCCTCCTTGGAGACATAAAAACAGTGGCAGGAATGTCTTCTTTAGGAGCTTTACTAGTCTTTATAGCAGTCAATATTGCACTTATAGTTTTGAGGTATAAGGCCCCCGAGCAGGAAAGACCGTTTAAAGTACCATTATCCCTTGGTAAATTGCCTGTTTTGCCCATTTTGGCCATTTTAATAAGTGCAAGTCTGACAATCCAGTATCAATGGCAGGTATATGCTGCTTTTGGGGGGGCTATAGTAGTGGGTGTTGTACTACATTATTTTTTGGACAGGAAACCCAAAAAAGAATTAAAACCGGAGGAAGAGAAGGAGCTGTTCGGCCATTAAAACTTCTAAAGCGAATTACTATGGTGTGGACATTGGGAGATTTTCAAACTGAATTTGGAATCCAAAAATAAAGAAGAAGGCACTCGAAATTACCAGTCAACTAATAAAAAACGGAAATTTTTCAGAAAAGGTATACGGGTGAAGCTATAAAAGGAGCTGCAGAACGGTTTTATGATTTAGCAAAATGAAAACAAGAACACAAGAAGGTAACAAAATGACCCTTGATTAATAAAGAATGAAAGATCAAAAACAAAAAGATTATTTGAAAAACAGCGAGAAAAGTACAGAATATCAATGTTGTTTCCATTTCGGTAGAGACAGTAGTATCTTTAGGAGTGAGTTTTTGAAAATAATTTTGTGGTACTAAATAGAATTTAAATGAAAAGATCAAATTTTACCATTCAGAAAATGGATTGTCCTTCTGAAGAGCAAATGATCCGGATGAAATTAGAGGCTTACCCTCAAGTAAAATACCTCGATTTTGATATACCCAATAGAAAATTGCAAGTGTATCATTTGGATGGCATTGAGGATATACAAACATCAATAGCCAGTTTAAAGCTTGGGGATACACTTCAGGGAACCGAAGAAGCCGAGCCTCCCGTATGGGAAGACCAATCTAAACAAAAAAATATTCTTTGGTGGGTCCTGGGAATCAATTTTGGTTTTTTCATTATCGAAATGACCACGGGGTGGATTTCGTCTTCTATGGGTCTTATTGCAGATTCCCTGGATATGCTGGCAGACTCCATAGTGTACGCACTAAGTCTGTTCGCGGTTGGTGGTGCTATTTCAAGAAAGAAGAAAGTGGCAAAGTTTAGCGGGTACTTCCAAATGGCACTGGCGACATTTGGATTTATGGAAATTTTAAGAAGATTCTTTAGTGAAAGTGAAATACCAATGTTTCAATGGATGATCATTGTTTCCATTTTTGCCTTACTGGGCAATCTTATTTCGCTTTGGTTGATCAACCAAGCCAAAAGTAAGGAAGCGCATATGCAGGCGAGCGCGATTTTTACTTCTAACGATATTATTGTAAATGGCGGGGTAATCCTGGCCGGTGTGCTGGTATATTTTCTCGATAGTAAATGGCCCGATTTGGTGATTGGTGGAATCGTGTTCACTTTTGTAATGCGCGGTGCCCTTAGAATTTTAAAAATATCCAAGTGACGGGGCAAGATGTATTTGAGATTATAAGAAGAGACTTAAAATACTCTTTGAACATGTAAGATTATCTGCCAAACAATATACCGATATATTCACAGATAAAAACCCATGATAGAATAGGTATTTTCCAAAGAACGCATATTGTGAAGAAACTATGAATTAAAATTGAAGCAATTGCTCTGTTTTCCGAAGAAAATCATTTAAAAAAGCCAGTTTCAAGAAAAAAGAAAGCCAAATGACTGTAGATCCAAAAACCAGAAGGAAAATAAAAAAGATAAAGAATAAAAAATCCCCGAAAAGTAAAATTACCAGAAAGGACAGAATAAATGGAATTTTAATGCTTATAGGCTTATTTGTATTAGCATTTTTATTTTTTTGGTTTGTTTTGAAAGACTTACAAGGCTAATTTTTCTTGGAATTTGTTTTTAAGGTTTGGAAGAAGAGAAATAAAAAAGGTTCTAACAGAAGTTTAGGAGAAAGTTCCTTTATCTTTTTTTAAACTGGGATAATTCTCTATTCGGTTTTAATTAAGGCTAAGATAAGTCTGAGAAACTATTTCGCAAGAAAGGATGTTCATCAGCTAGAAAAACGAAATTTATTTTGAGAACTTAAAAAAATCTTTAAAAGCAGATATGAGTACATGGATCTGGGCATTGGTTTTGCTTGCTGCCGTATGGCTGGCAAATTGGGGCGCAGAACATTTAGCAACACCTTTAAAAAAACTAAGGAAGCAATGGGGCTTTTCTGTGGCTGCCGGAGGAGCCCTCGTAGGGATAGCTTCGGCAAGCCCTGAAATAGGAGTTAACATTGCCAGCGCTGTTAGAGGTGTAGGCGATATAGGTTTAGGGACAATGCTGGGCTCCAATGTTATTGCCATTCCTCTAATGGTCATCACGGCTTATATAGCTACAAGGAATCTGAAGAAAAAGAAGGCTGAAAAAAACCATGGACAACATATCAAAGAGCAGCTGCTAAAAGTAGACCCAACCGCTGTCACCGTACAGGCTATCCCTTATTTGGTAATTGTGGCGGTAGTGGCGATACTCACCGTTCCTAAGCAGTGGCGGGGTTTACAGCCTGTGGATGGTTGGATCATGCTGGGTTTGTATGTAATTTTTCTTACCCAGGCCCTTTTAAGGGGAAGAAAAGAAAAGGAAAAAATAGAATGGAAAAAAAAAGAAATCTGGCTGGCAGTGGCAGGTGTAGCTGCTCTGGGGCTGGGGGCCTTTTTTACTGTTCGAGCTACGGAGAATTTAGTTGCCGCCTTTGGTATTTCTAAAGTGGTAGGTGGTTTATTTATAACAGCGCCTATGGCTGCGCTTCCTGAAATCTTTGCCACCTGGAGTGTAGCCAAAAGCGGGCAGATAACCTCTGCCGTCACTAGTGTAATAGGCGATCATGCGGCTACTTTAGCAGTAGCATTTTTGCCCCTTGCCCTGGTAACGGTACCGGTTGAAAATTTCCCTTTGTTCATTACCGTCCTAAGTTTTGTGGGCCTTGTAGCTATACTTTATGCTGCTTTTATTCACTGGGGAAGTAGTGAAGGAGAGCATGGCTTTAAACGCTGGCAGGTTTATACCTTGGGTGCTGTTTTATTTGTTTACGTGGCGGTTGTTCTCTTTTGGGTGCTGAACTATTTTTAGCAGTGGGCAAAGTAGTATTTAAGCCTATAGACCATTCTATTAACCGTTTGTTTTTTCAGAGATATGCTAAAGATTACAAGTTACCCACAAAAGAACTTAATCGAAACAGTTGCCATAGCAAAGTTGACTGAAGCCGATTGGGTACGGGTAAAAAAAGGGAAAGGATCACCCTGTAAAGAGTAAGTATCTTATCTTTAGTACGTAAAATCCCAAATCTTACAATTTTGATACATATACTTACCACAGGAGGCACCATCGAAGGCCTGGATTATAATCAAAAACAAAGCGCCAGAAAAATTTCATTAAGTAATTTTCTGGAATCAGCAAATGTTTCATTTCCTTTTACCTTGGAGGAAGTCTTCAAAAAAGACAGTCGTTTCATAACTCAGGAAGACCGGGAATTTTTAGCAGAGAGAATTAAAGCAACCGGTTCTTCTAAAATATTGATCACCCACGGCACTTTCACTATGGAAGATACTGCGGCGCATATAGGAAAACTTAACCTTGATAAAACAATTGTTCTCGTAGGTTCATTTATCTTAGGTTCATCAAAGAACACGGATGCACCTTTTAATTTAGGTTATGCGATATGCTCCTTGCAATTTTTAAAACCTGATGTATATGTTGCTATGAACGGCAGGATTTTTCATTGGAGCAATGTGACTAAAAATTTAAAGACAAATAAATTCGAGCCTAAAGATGAAAAACAATGATGTTTGGCACTTCAATCCATTGGACGACCTTTTTCTATCTTTTGATTGACACCATTATTGTACTTATTGCTGTCATTCAAAATGCAAAGCTAAAACGCCTGAGCCTAAGAAGGTATATAATTCTAGGGTTGCTGTATATTGCTTACAACTTAACCGGGGGATTCCTCCCAACAGAAAGTTTTCCTGATCCAATAATTGTTCAATACATCATTACTTATGGCGTAGCAATAGCACTATGTGTATACATAATTTATTATTTGTATAAGGACTATGATATTGAATTTTTAAAATTCGGTTCCACTATTCCCAATATTGCTATACTGGTAGGTTGTAGTTTTATTCTGTTATTCTTAATTCCCTACTTCCTTACAAATTCTTTAGATTCAGCAAGGCTTCTTTTCACGATCCCGGTTTCAATTATAGCATTTATTTTTCTCGGCTTATTTTACAGAAGGATTTCAAACATCGACAATCCAAATTCATTTGTTTCTAAAAAAAACAGATTAGCCATCATAAGTATCTCTTGCATAGCCCTTTTGCCCATACTAACAGTTATAGGTGATTATCAATGGTTAACATTCACTGTAATGAACCTGGCTTTCTATGCAATAACAGTTATTGAAGTAAATAGATACCTTCGTTTTCTGAAGAATAAGCCTGAAGCCTTCGAAGTCTTTGCTTTTCAAAAAGTAGAAGGAAATGAAGCCCTGAAAAACAAAATAATTTATGGAGATCTGACAAGAAGGGAAGTTGAAATTGCATTATCCATTTTACGAGGATTATCCTATAAAGAAATTGCCAAAGATTTTTTCATAGCAGAAAGCACTGTTTCTAAACATGCCTCAAATATTTTTAAAAAAACTGCGGTCAAGAATAGAGGTCAATTCATATCCCGCTTCAAGCCAAAGAATGAATAGCTTCAATACTATTTTGGGTTTCTAGCTCGTATTCCGTAGGAAAATACGGGCTTTTCCGTAATAAAATACGGCATCAATTACTGACAGTAAAGGTATTTGTGATTATCTTCAAGGAGGTTCTTTAGCTGTAAGGAAAGTACCTCCCAATTTCCTTTTTGATCATTCGTAGTCGATAGACTCGAATGGACTATCTAACCATTTATATAAAAAAGTGTATGATGCTTTACAGTAAAATTGTTACAGATGGATACAGAATTGCTCTCATACAAGCTATTGGAAGATCTGAAGGAAATCAAACTTCACAGTAAGAATATCCTTAAACAATCCTATCGCTCTATTGAAGTCTGTCGTAACCTACTCATTACACTCAAAAGAGAAGTCATAGCTAAAGGCTTTGACTCAATTGAAGCCGAAATTGAATTCTTTAAAACTATAAAACAGGCTCCCCTAGTTCAACTCATTTATTTCTCAGAAATCCATTCCTTTGAAATCCAGTTTCCAAAAGCGGATAAAAACTCCCAGCTTAAATTCATAAAAAAGAAAATTGGTAAGCTAAATCGTTTCTTTCTGTACAATATGGATTTCGGGCAGTATGTCAATTCCGGGGCCACCCATTTCGACAAAGAATATTACACCCGGGATTACCTGGATAGCTTTCATATAACCACTTCAAAATTCTATTTTCAGGACCCTGATTTTTGCACGCCCAGGGACATGCTCCTAGGTAAATTCAAAGCCTACAATACATTGGTTATTTATCTGGATGAACGAATGTCCAATGTTGAAAATAATCTTAATGGAAAAGAGGTAAAGCTCCATGCCACCGAAAAAATACATTGGCCATTTACGAATTCGGATTGGGTGGAATTGGTTTATGCCCTATGGTATAATGGACTTCGAAACCAAAATGGCCTTAGCATTATGAAGGTTTCACAAAAGCTTCAGGAAATCTTTGATTATACACCAAGGGACATCTACAAAACCAATCAGGACATCAAGGGCAGAAAAAATAGCAGGACGTTATTTCTTGACCAATTAGCGACCTCACTACTTTCCGAAATGGATAAGAGTGAAGACTAAAATTTTTGGATTTTTTGATCTTCCAGAATTGATAAAAAAAGACCGTACTACGGTTGACCTACCGAAATCGATATTTTTTTCAAACCTCCATTTAATTTAATGTTATTTGAAGATTTAAGTTTAAAATTTATAGGATAAAAACAGCCAAAGTTCATCAAATTTCAAAATGTTAAACTTTGACCGTACTACGGTCGTACTGGGGAATAAAATCCAGTAATCCCTCCCAATTTTGTAGAACGAAAGTCAAATTCAGTCAGGGGCTATCAATTTAAAAAGTTTAACCCTTTGGTAGTCCCTTTCTTCTAAAAAATTCTATTATGCCAACAAGTATAATTACCACAGACGATCTTCGGGAATTCAAAATGGAATTGCTCGATGAGATTAAAGACCTTCTTGCCAAACAAACTTCAGGAAGAATTAAAAAATACCTTAAATCTTCCGAAGTGATGGACCTGCTCCAGGTAAGTCCGGGAACCCTTCAAAATTTACGAATAAATGGTACGCTCCCATACACAAAAGTGGGCGGAATCATATATTACGATGCAGAGGAAATCCAGAACGTGATGGATACCAATCGTGTGCAGCATGGTTTAAATTCCTAAGCGATGAATTATATAAAGCTTCTTAATGCGGCTTTTGAAAAATTTTTTTTTGATGACCGCCTAAATCCAACGCACATCAGCCTGTATATGGCTTTGTTTCAGGAATGGAACAGTAGCCGGTTTGCCGATGAATTTTTCGTTAACCGCAGAGAGTTGATGCGTGTAGCCAAAATCGGCTCCAAATCCACATACCATAGGTGTGTCACGGATCTTGATACCTGGAGATACCTCTGCTATTTTCCGTCGAATAACCCTTACAAAGGCAGTAAGATCAAGATGTCCATTATCGGGACAAGTGATGAATCGGAGACGGGACAGTACAATCCCAGATTAGAACATCTTGCGGAACGCTACCATCCCAAAAATGAACCAGTGGTGTACCAGCACCGTCCCACCAATGGACAAGCTGTGGACTCGCACCGTCCCGTGAGTGGACAAGCATTGGTATCTTATATAAACAATACTAAACAAGTAAACATTAATAAACAGCCAAAGGACAGGCAGGCTGTTTTATTTTTTTTTGAGGAAAAAGATTTTTCTGCTGATGAAGGAAAAAAATTCTATGAACATTATCAGGCAGATGATTGGAAAACCAGTGACGGAAAAGCGATAAGGGATTGGCGTGCCCTGGCCAAAAACTGGATGGACCGAATAGAATTATTCGGAGAGGAAAACAAACAAAACAAAAAGCGAGCGTCCCAAAATCAGGACAACCTCAGAACCACTAAAGCAAAAGATTATGGACAACCCCTCTAAAATTATCGAAGGTGGTATGGAATATTCCCTGGGAAAGTTTGATGGGAAAACCGTTGTTTACGATTTTCCAAAAATGCTCATCTACCTAAATGCCAAAGGAAAACTTCTATTCGGACAAAAATTCCGGATCTATGAGGACGACCGTGATATTTTACTGAAGCTGTGCTCTTATTTTATAAAGGAAAAAGATAACTGCCAGAAATTTGGGATAGATCTTGAAAAAGGTATTTTGCTGTCCGGCCCGGTCGGATGCGGCAAAACAAGTTTGATGAAGTTATTACACCATCTGGTTCCTTTGCAGCGGCCTTACGAAATGATTCCCTGCCGGAATGTGACCTTCAGCTTCAACCATTTGGGCTATAAAACGATTGAAGAATACGGGAACACCAAATTCTTTTGTTTTGATGATCTGGGTGTTGAACCACCCGGTCGCTATTACGGCAAAGACTGTAACGTAATGGGCGAAGTCCTTTTATCGCGATATGAATTTTTTCTACAGACAAAGCAACACATAAAAACCCACGCAACGACCAACCTTAACGCTGAGGAGCTGGAAGAACGTTACGGAAACAGAGTCCGAAGCCGTATGCGGGAATTATTCAATCTTGTTGCTTTTGATGAAACCGTGGGGGATAAGCGGAAATAGAAATGGGCATCTATGATATAAATTTGAAGAGATAATAACAACTTATCATCAAGCCATGGTTCATTTTTTTAAGTCCGAAAGTTGCTTTAAAGTTTCTGAAACGAAAGCTTTTACAACATCCCCAATACTTTTAATAATTTCTAAAAATGCTTCTTTCATTATTTCGATTTTAAATGATTATTTATTCCTGATAAAATAGCCAATGCTATTGCTGTAATACCTGATGGTCTGGAAAAATACACTGCCTCAACCGGATTATTCAAAAAGCCTACTTCAATTAGAATAGCAGGACAAAACTTAATCATTTCCCTGAGTACTTGAAAATTGGCAAATTTCATCCCCCTGTTTTCAATGTTTAAATTAAGAGTAGACTCTTTTAGAATTTCATTTCCAAGAGCGATTGAAGTCCTGGTGTTATAGTCATTTTTTATGGATTCAGAATTAAATGTAAAAATTTCCATTCCCTTGGCATCGCTATAAAATGAATTGCAATGCAAGGAAATACATATATCTCCCCTTAATGATTTTGCTAAGTTGATCCTTTCTGAAAGGGTGAAAAAACTATCATCATATCTTGTAAGATAAATGTCGTACACATCTCCAAATATTGTTTTATTGAGCCTGATCATTTCTTTTGCTATGGCCAGGACAACATCTTTTTCCTGGATTCCGTTTATTCCGATCGCACCAGGGTCTTTTCCTCCATGACCAACATCGACAATAATTCTTTTTCGATGTTCTTTTCCCTGCCCAAAAATGAAACACATTTTCAGGAGCAAAACCAGAAAAATGACGTTTTTCAGCTTCATGAGCATTTAAAATTTTCAGGTTGTTACCAGTTCTCCTGGTGATTTCAATTCAGTTTGACATCATTTAATATCAAACTAAACTATTAAAAATCAAATATTATTTTTTATTTATTATGCTGATTTTCAACGTATTATATTGAAATATATGTATTTTTTCCATAACAAAAACAACACAAAATTTTAAACTGTGCTTTATGAAAAAACCAATCTATCCCACGCTCTTTTTGTCCCTGGTTTCTTTACCGCTTTTTGCACAAATCGGGGGAATTGAAAATTCGGTTAATGATATTGCCGATACGATCCGGACCATCTTCCCAATCCTCCTTGGAGTGATCTTTCTTGTCGGCTTCCTGTTTAACGCAGGCCACTTCTTTGGGGAAAATGCAGACCTTAAAAAGGGGATTACCCGGGTGCTCGTCTTTGTCCTTATTGCAGGAGCAGTAGTGGGCATCTTCACCTATTTGATTTCAATCGTGGTCTAATGAAACAGTTTGAAGTCTATAGAAACATTAGGAAAGGGGCTGTCATTTTTGGGCTGCCCATCTCCTCCTTTGCTTTAATGATGATTTGCGTAGTAGCTTCATTACTGGTCATCATTTTCTCTTTCAGCTTCTGGATCATCATTAGTGCTTTGATCCTCAATTGTATCCTTTATTTAGTACTAATCAGAATAACCAGAACATCACAGCTCTTTCAGGTTTCGGTAAAATTTCCAGAAATCATCAGCAACAGAAGAAATTCAAATTTTAATTATGAACAAGATTAATCTTTCGGACTTTACGCCCATAATCGATATTCAGGACAATATCATTTTTGCCAATAATGGTAACGTAGTTCTTTGCTATGAGGGGATGTTACCTGAAATCTACTCTTTATCTGAAAAGGACTTTAAAGATATTCATGGGGTTTGGTTCCAGGCCCTAAAATCTTTGCCCAATGGAAGTGTTGTACACAAACAGGACATTTATTTAAAAAAATCTTATTCTGCGGAGTTATTGCCAAATACTACCTTTTTAGAAAAGGCAACACACGAACATTTCAAAGGCAGGGAATATATGGAACATCGCTGCTATCTGTTTTTTATCCTCACCAAAAACAAAGCATTAAATAACCCGAAGTATGTCAATCCATTTCGAAAGGTCTCTAAAGGGATGTGCCAGGAACTGGATGATAATCTCAAAAGTTTTATCAGCTCTGTGAGCGATTCCGTTTCCTTTATCAATAATAGCCGTAGGATGTCTTTTCTACCTCTGGGCGCCGTGGAAATTCAGGCTTTAACCAATAGCTTTTTTAATGGTTTTTCTGAAGGTTTTGATACAGATATGCTGCTAAATAAATCCAATATTCAGGTTGGCGACAATTATTTTGATGCCCTGGCTATCAACAGCGAACGCTGTTTTGGAGAAACTGTTCAGAGCAGTAAGGTCAATGAAAGGTTTACTTCCGATGAGTTTATATTCCACCAGGGCTTTATTGACGGCCTCGGCTTGACCCTTAATGAAAATCATATGGTAAACCAGATTCTCTACCTGGATGACAAACAAAAATGGCGGAAGCTCCTTGATAACAAAATCGAAGAACTTCATAAAAGTTCAAATTTCGGATCTCAGAATAAGGTTGTGCTGGGTAAAATTCAGCATATCCTTGATCAGATAAATGCGGATGATACGTCCAGAATTATCCGTGGCCATTTCAATGTCATCTATTGGGCTAAGGAAGCCGGAGAGCTGGCCCAGATAGCTTCGAAGGTAAAGACTGAATTTAAGGAACTTGATATTACGCCGTACTACCCGCGGGGGGAAGAACGTAAAAATTATGTAGTGAATAGCTACTGTTGTTTCTCTTCCAATTTTTCCAATTCAGATCTATATGTGACCGATTTAAAACATGCGCTGTGCCTGCTGATTAATAATACCAATTATAAATCTGATCCCACAGGAATCATCTTCAATGACCGGGAACACAACATCCCGGTGCTAAAGGATGTATGGGACGAGGGAAAGAAGCGGATTAAAGCCCGGAACTTTGCCATTTTTGCCCCTACAGGGGAAGGAAAATCTTTTCTGGCCAATAATATTTTGCGCCAGTACTTTGAGAGCGGAGTGCGCCTGGTGATCATTGATCTTGGTGGCTCCTATACAAAATTCGCAAAATTATATCCTGAAAAGTATACTGTTCTGAGATATGAAAGCGGGAAAAATTTGGGTATTAATCCGTTTTACATCAGTAATTCAGAAGATGTCACGCCAGAACGGCTGGAGGATTTGTCAATGTTCCTGTTTGAACTCTTCGGCTCAGATTTAAAAGTCACCAAAGCACAATCAGTTTCGATCAGAAAAATATTGCTCCACTACTATTCGAATGTTCCTGAAAAGCATTCCCTGGATAATTTTTATCGGTTTGTAGAAACCAATCAGAAGGATCTCCTGCAAAAACTGAAGATCCATGCGGATTACTTCAACATAGTGAACTTCCTGCACGTGATGTCAGAATATGTTGGAGATGGCCTGTACAGTTTCCTTTTTGAGATTAGCGAGGACCAGACCTATAAAATTGAAGATAAAAGATTGATTGTTTTTGAGCTTGATGAAGTAAAGGATAACAAGGAAGTTCTTTCAGTAATGCTTAAGCTGATTAAATCCGCTATCCAACGAACCATTTGGAAAAATCGTGCCGAGAAAGGAATTATCCTTTTTGATGAATTTGCGAAGCAGTTGAAATTTGAGAACGTACTGGAAAGCGTGGAATTCTACTATCAGGCAATTCGGAAACAGAACGGGGCAATCGGTATCATCTTACAATCTATTAACCAGCTGCCGAACAATTCCATCTCGGCAAGTATCCTGGAGAACACTCAGGTCATTTACAGCCTGCATAATGAAAAGGGGTATAACGAGCTGGCCAAGCGGTTAAACCTTTCCAGCCACGATCTTAACCAGCTAAAATCCATCAGGAACAATCTTTCCGGGGAACGGAAGTACACTGAAATGTTTATCAAGATTGGAAAGGAAAGCAATGTCTTCCGTCTGGAAGTGCCAAGGGAAGTTTATGCAGCATATTTAACCGATGGATACGAGAATGAAGAAATAATGAAGCTTTATGAAAAGCATCAGGATATGGAGAAAGCAATTACAGAGTATTCATCCAAAAAAATAAAAATATGAGAACAAAAATTTTAATTCTTGGAATGGCTATCTTTTTTAGTCTAAACACCCGGGCCCAGGGAATGCCGGTTTACGATAATACGAACTTTATCAGCCTGGTGAAGTCGCTGGTGGAATCTGCAAAGCAGACTTCCCAACTTTTAAAAACTGCTGAATTCCTGAAACAGCAGAAAGAAAATCTTGAAAAAGTAAACAATGTAGTTAAGCAGTTAAAAGCCGTACAGGAAATAGGCCGGAACAATCAACGTCTTATCAACGTAATGCAGAATGACTTACAGGACATTCTTAACTCACCCTATATCAAACCAGAGGAAATCCAACGGGTGACTGAATCTTTTAGCTCCATTGTAGAAAACTCATTAGAAACAATGGACTTTATTGATGAAATCCTGTCCAGCGATTACCTCAAAATGAGCGATGCCGACCGTGCGTATATCCTAAAAGAAAAGGAAGAAGAATCCAAAATTATGGTTTCAGAAATTACATTGAAAACGAAGCGATACCGTGATATTATTTCTTTCCGAAAGATGCAGGATAAAATCAATAATCGTGAAACAGAATATTAATTATGGCTGCTAATATCATCTTAGGAATAGGTCTGGAATATGTTGATACCATTTTCCAGACCATACAAAATAGTAGTTTCTCGCAATATACCATTGCTGGAATGAAAACGCTTGCCGTCCTTTTCTTTTTAGTCAATATCCTCAAAAAATACAGTGAGGGCGTTGCGGATAAGGATGGCTATACCTGGGGGTTAAGCCCTGGAGAACTGGCCAAAAACTTTGCTGTCGTGCTACTGGTAATTTTCTCGACACAAATTCTCGGCTTTTTTGATGGTATTTTAGTGGCCATTGAAGGCCAATATCGCGGCACGGCCCCAGCTTTACTTCCTTTACAGATGCAGGATATTCCTATTGAAGATGAAGTAAACATTATAAAAGCAGCTCAGGCTGCAATGGCATTGCTCTATGAAGCTTTGGTAACACCCCTTTTTGGTTTCAAAATATTCGCTTTTATAGGAAGTACTATCCTATGGATTCTAGATCTGTTCATTTATCCCTTATTTTTGGCAGAACGCTTTTTCCTACTGGGGATTATGCAAGCGTTTTTCCCATTGGTCATCAGTCTGGCCGTTTTTGAAAAATTCCGTTCCCTGGCTTATAATTTTTTCAAATTGTATACAGCGGTCTATATGCTGGTACCGGCCTTCTTCTTGGTCAATGTCTTTGTCAATGCCATTTATACTGAGATAAACACCAACTTTTGGACGAACTTGTTCGGGACGGATGTAGGCAGCGGCTTTTTTGCCCCAGTTGTACAGCTTGGTTCGGTAGGGTTTATCGTTTTCCTAAAGTTCAAATTGTATCGCCGCGCTACTTCATTTACCCTGAAATTATTTACTGCCTAAAACTAATACAATGAAAACACCTTATAAAAATATTTACGCCGTCCTTAGAATAAATAGGTTTATCGTCTTGGCCGTCATCATCTGTTCCTCATTATCCAGCTTCTTTGCCGTTTGGATGGCATATAACATTAATAAAAAGGCCTTGAACAATGCTTTTGCCATCAATACCGATGGAAGTATCATTCCATTAAAACTTGTTACTCAAAAGGAAAACTATAAAGTTGAAGCCTTGGCTCATTTACAGCTTTTTCACAATTATTTCTACAACATCGATGCAAGCAATTATGAAAAGAACTTGGAAAAGGCACTATGGCTCGGCAATAGCTCTGTGGACAACCTCTATCGACAAAAAAAGGCGGATGGTGTTTATAATCGCTTGTTGCAATATTCACTAGTTCAAAAGGTGCTTAGCATCGATTCCCAAATCGAAGAAAAACACGGGGCTTACAGTTTTAGAACGGTTGCTGTTTTTGAAATCAACCGTGGGTCAATTGTCGACACCTATGAAATGGTATCTACTGGAAACCTAATTTCGGTTGACCGCAACTTTCCTAACAATCCACACGGGTTATTGATTACGAATTATTTTGAAAATACCTTAAAGAAAATATCCCATGAAAATTGAAAAGAATAAAATAGTCTTTGCGGCAGTTTTGGCCGTGATATTCCTATTTCTTATTTCCTATTCCGTGATGGTAATGGGTGATGACGAAAGCGAAAACGAGAACCTTAAAGAGACATCTGTTCCCGCACTGGAAGAAAGTCAAAAAGAATACAATTCCAAACTGGATGCAATCAACGATTTGAAGGAAGTGAAGGAAACCAACGCACCAAGCATCTACAATGAAAAGCTGATTGATTCCTTGGGTTTTTATGATGTGGATTTACCTGAAAAAGAAAAGGAGCGCATTGTAGATAGTATTTACTCCGCAGGGAAAATTAAGTATTCCGAAAAAAATTATCAGAATATTGGCGTTAAGAAAACTGTTGCCAAAGTCGCAAACCTAGTTGACTCCGCAGAAATAAAAGCTGAACAAAAAATTGCTGCTAAGGAATTGGGACTGGAACATCAGTTGTTCTTTGCCTCTGATCCAAAGGAAAGTGATATTTCCATTTCCGGAACAACGGATGCCGTCATCTATGCGGCCGTGGATGGTGATCAAGTGGTGAAGGTCAATTCTCGTTTGCGAATGCGCTTGACCAAAGCCGCAACCATTAATAACAAAAGCATTCCAAAGAACACGTACGTTTTTGGCTTTATCAGTTTTCAACCCCATCGGGTATTAATTGAAATCGAAAATATCCATCACCATCCCACAAAACTTAAAGCCTTCGATCTTCAGGATGGAAGTGAGGGAATATACGTGGAAAATAGTTTTCGCGCAGAGGCCACTAATGAAGTCTTAGATGATATTTTAGGGGATATCAACATCCCTAGCGTACCGCAAGTGAGTGGTATAACCAAATTACTCAAGCGCAACAACCGGAACTTAAAGGTTACCGTGCTCAACAATTATAGACTAATTTTAAAACCTAAATTATGAAAGCTTATATCTTAATTATAGCCTTTGTTTTGGCTTTTAGCAAAGCTTCTGCGCAACAACCTATTACTCTTGATACCATTTATGCTAATGACCAAAAGAATGTAGCATTGTTTTTTCCAGAACCCATCCGTCAAGGAATTACGGGATCAGAAAATTTTGTATTTACTTATAATCGGGAGAAAGAACAATACTTTGGACTGCTTCAGGCAAAGCCGGGAAAAGAAAGTAATCTTCTGGTGGTCAATAAAAATGGTGCAGTTTTTTCGTATATTGTTAAGTATAAAAAACAGCTTTCCACGCTGAATTATTTCATCCCAAAATCCAGTAGCATCGGCAACGAAAAGCCTATTGCTCCTGATTCAGCTAAAAGTGATGAGTCCAAGATAGAGTTAGGAAACAAGATCTATTATTACAAAAAATTCTGTTCCTATCTACTTGATCGAAAGCAACGGATTAACCGGATAAAAAAGCGTAATGAGGGCATCGTTTTAAGTATTGAGAACATTGTTTTCGATAAAGAAGAACTTTACTTCGTGATCCAGATTGAAAATAAATCTACTTTGGATTACGATCTAAATTTTTTGAAACTTGCGGTTGAAACGAAACAAAAAGGAAAAAAGAAATCATTGCAACGTCTTTATCAAGAGCCGATTTTCAAATATAAGTTGCCTTCCACAGTAGCCGAAAACGAAACCGTAAGATTGATTTACGTTCTACCAAAGTTTTCAATAAGCAATGACCGCAGAGCGGTTTTAGAGCTAAATGAAAAGAACGGGGAAAGAGGCTTAAAATTAAAAGTATCGCATAGATTTATCAACAACCCTAATTAGCAATGCAATGAAAAACGTCGTCATATACTCAATAGCCTTCTTATTCCTTGCCTGTACCGGAAAACAAGACCTTTCACCAAGCGAAACTTCAAAAATTGTAGTTGAAAGTTTCTACAATAAGGATAATGAGACCTTGAAAAAATATACTACCCCAGAAGGCTACGAAGGTCTTAAATCGGTACAAGATTTGATGGCGGCAGGCAAATCGGGGAATTCCAATTTTGAAGTGCTGGAAGAAACCACCGATAATGAAATAGCTTGGGTTAGATTCACCACATCTTATGAAGAAAACCCTGAGCTATTTAAGCTTTTAAAAATTGATGGAAACTGGAAGGTTACGCAGCAAGGAGCGAGGGAGAAAGGACCTTTTTGAAAAATAATTTTTGAATTTATAGAGTAGGCCTAATTCGTGTTTGAACTCGTTGCCTAATTTCTTCATAAATTTTTATGTCATTATTTTCCTTGACTTCTAAAGTAACAGACAATCCATATTTAATTGACAGTTTTCCAAGCTCAGATGCGTCTTCTCTGCAATTCACTTTTATTTCTAAAAAATCTCCATCAACAAAGACGTCAGCCTTGTCCCCAATAAGAATATCGTGTTGCACAGTTCCTAATTGTGTGGTTCGGAAATCATAATATGATCTATCTAATTCGAGATGATTATTATGTTTAAGATTATCAAAAAATAATTGTGCTTTACGATATTGTCTTGTTTTAAAATTTAGAGGACTATTGTAGGCTAAAGTTATTGTCAGTTTTTTATCAATCCTCCCCTTAGTAAGTGATGGCGGCAATGGAAATCTATATAAATGGGCTTGACCATCGTAAAGCTTTCCGAATCCGATAATGGTTACTCGTTTCTCAGTGCAATATAAAATGCGTTCTGGATCTATACCCCCATACCCTAGATAAGGCAATACGTTTTTTTTTGAAGTATTTGCAGCTGAGCCTGGTAAATCCTTAATTAGTTGCAATAAAAAATCTGAACTTTTACTCCAACTAGCACTATGTACCAATAAACTTTTAATAATTACAGTAAGAAAATCTGATGGTATAGATTTATCTCCAGAATTATTTATAGAAATTAAAACATCATAAAGTTGGGCAGCAAGACGAGATGTCAAAGCTGCTGCATTTGAAGTACCACATAAATACCCAGACTTATTTATTTGTCCTGGACTACCTGGAAATGCAGATCTGTTTCCGGGAGGATTTACATTAAATGGGATAGATTCTAATTTAAGAACCGTTTTCCCTGGTAAATTTTGAATTGGAGATTTCCGAAATAACTTCCGCCCACCTGACGTTATAATCTCTGGCTTTATGCTCCTTCGGAAACCAAAACCAATCCGGCTTATTGGAGATAATAAGGAGGATGACTTAATCAGATTTTTCCTTTGGTATAAATTATTAGGCTTTGAGAAATCAAAATGTGCCGCACCAACTGTAATAGAATTTATTGATTCAGCTGGTGCCAAAATCTTTCTATTAAAATTTGTCCTAACTATTTCCTCTAAAGCTAATTTTTGTACTTCATCATCAGAGAGATTATCAAATTCATCATCTGGGATTTCCAAAGCGATATCGTCACTAAAATTTCCTGCACTAATTACAAATAAGATATCGTATTGATAAGAAAGCCAATCCAGTAATTTTGCCCAAGAGCTCATATTGTTTAAGAAAGGTCTAAAAGCGTCTCCAATAGAAAAATTAATGATCTTTACCTCAGGGGCTACTGGAGGATTGTCCGCATCTCCCACTTTCATTCTTAGAACAGCCCTATGCACTAAATCTATTGGTAAAACGTCATCTGGAAGACATTCTCCTTGATAAAGTTGTGTGTCCAATTTCATTATAGGGCGGACATATAAGGGTCTTTTTAATATCGATTTTTTCTCATTATCTAAATCACCGTGAATAATAAGAGAAGCCATTGCGGTACCGTGAAATCTTTGATTACCCGTATAATTACTGGAGAAACCATCAGGATCATCAATTTGTAATCTATTTTCTAATAGAGAATGATTTGCTAAGGGAAGACCATCAAAAAGTGCAATGACTGGATGGCCATCTGTGGGTAGTTCATCATTTTCTTCAACATTGGGCAACTTTTTTAATTGCTCAATATCTTCAGGAGTTTCAAAAACCATCTGTCCTACAGGACGAAAAAACAAAATTTGTTGCGATTTTAAAAAGGAAATATTCGTATTCTCCGTAAGATCATCAAATACTTGAATCGGAGCTCTTGCAATAAAAGCGTGATATGATATCTCGGAGATTATAGTCCTTGAACCTTTCACTTCTTCTCCGTTATGTAAATTCAGTAAACGGGTTACTTCTTCATAGGCTTTTCGATTGGCTTGGTCACTACCTTTAAAGGCCAATTCTATTTCAAATCTTACGAAATCAAAATCGTATAATTTTCTTTCCTGAATATATTTTTCAATACCTGTATCACGTACCCTATCACTAACATTATAGGGCCTAATATCCTTTAATTGTTCAAAAAGCGATCTGAATTTTGCAGTCCCTCGCTTAAAATTTTGTTTTTCTTTATCTTTCTTATATTCTCGCCAATATTTCTGAAGTTCTTTAAGTGCCCTTTGGTTGGTCATAGTGAGGTAAAATCTGGCATCCACATTTTCTTCAGATCTATTACCGTTTTTATCTATGTTATAGAAATCATCTTCTGCCTCGAACTCAGTCTCATATTCAGCTAAAAACTCCATTCCTGGAGTCTTTTTCACAGCTTTAAAAAAATCTTTTATTTCTCCGGCAGTTTCTAACACCAAGATCATTTCAGGGATAATATTCCCTGCTTCCTTTTGTAGTGAAGCTGACCTATTAGAAAGTACACGATCTAATTCCGTTATCTTTAATTCATTTCTCTGAATTTGTTGAGTTTTGGTTGGGATAAACATTTTACCCGGAAAACCTTGTTTTTTAGATTTTTCCGCACTTATAGGGAATGGGAACAAAAGAAGTGGTTTTTTAACCATTCCCTAAGGAATATTTATGCTCCATTTGAACAAGGCATTCATCCACTAACCTTTTTACGTTTACGTCAGGGAGCGACAATATATATTTACGTTCAACATCGAGGATGAATTCTTCAATCTCCGCAAAATTAAGACCTTCAAGCTTATTTGCTATTTTATCAATAGGATATTGCAAATCGTATTTAACTCGCTGTTCAAAGTTTTTGAGCCAAATCTTTATCATTGACTTATCCGGAGCTTTTAATTCCAATCTTACTTGAAATCTTCTCCATACAGCCCTATCTAGAAGTTCGGCGTGATTAGTTGCTGCGACAACTACTACATAACTCGGCAAACGATCAATCTGAAGAAGTAAAGAACTTACAACTCTTTTAATCTCACCCGTTTCGTGAATGTCTCCGCGTTCTTTTCCTATAGTGTCAAATTCATCAAAAAATAAAACACATTCTTGGGTTCTAATAAAATCAAAAGTTGTTTTAAGCCGAGTAGCGGTTTCTCCTAGATAACTACCAATTATTCCATCATACCTTACAACGTAATATGGAATCATTAAAGATTGAGCTATGACTTCTGCGAGAGAAGTTTTTCCATTTCCAGGAGGACCTGCCAATAGAATACGATTTCTAGGTTCTAAATTATAGGATCTCAATAAGTCACTACGATGATGTTCCTGGATAAGGTCTTGAATGACGGCTTGATTTTCATAATTTAAAATCACATCATCCAAAGTCTTTTGAGGGTAAATGCGATATAAAAAACTGTCTAATCCATCTTCCAGTAAACGATTATGTATAGGTTGGTTGGATTGAGGCTTAGAGGCTTTGGAAAGTGCATCTAATAATTGTTGAGCTACAATATGATGTTGTTTACTCTTTTCTTCGGCAATTATAGATTCAACAACCTTTCTAAAAAGGGTATTGTCTCCGTTAGTTCCGGCCTTAACTAATTTTAATAATAAATCTGCTCTTGCCATTTGTACAAATATAATATTCTGATTTGTTAAACTATAATTTAATTAAAAATTGATCTCACTTCCTGATAAACTCTTTCAAAATTAGCTGCTAAATCAGCCTTGGAAAACTGCCTTAATTCATCCGGAAGCTGCCTCTGAATTCTCTGCAATTTAAACTGCACTTTTTTATCTTCCCCATCCGCATAGGTAATAAACTCCCCCTGCTTTAAACGGAAAAAAGCATCAGCCCGTATTTTAGGAATTTCCCGTTCCCCGGTAGTAATGCGTGTATCAAAGTCAAGACTGTAACCTCGGTTGATGCTGGTTGTTTCTTTTTTTATGATTTCAAAGAAGCGTTCATAGTATTTTGCAGTATCAGGATCATTGACCTTTCCGAAGAATTGATAGGAAAGGTTGCTTAAAATAGCTTTACTCGCTTTATCTCCATACATCATATCGTTCTGGATCTTGTCCTGCATTACATAAACAGTTGCTATATCATAACTTCTTAAGGTAGCCGGAATGCGGTGCATATTCAATAACCGAATGGTTGGTGCTTCTTCCATTAAAAGAAAGGAAGAATTTGAATTGCGTACACTCATTTGCTTTGTAATCGTGTGGATTATGGTGGCAATTACAGGGGAATAGGAGGTTTCAAATTTAGGATTGTTCACTACTGAAATCACAGCAGGATTTTCCGGGTTATTAATATTTAATGGCACTTCATCTGCGGAAAGGGCCATAAATATGTTTTGTGTACTGATACGTTTCAGAGCATTGGCCAGGGTACTCTTTACCCCTGCTGTCTGCCTTTCGGAATCTTTGCCGCTAATAAACGCATCTGCCATCGCTCTGGAGGTGGTATTGGTCTCTAAAAACTTTATGAGACTATCGGTATCCAGAAACTGATAAATGGCTATTAGATGTGGTAAGGTACAGAAATGCGGATAAGATGTTTTCAGTTTCCAGATCAATCCACCAATCAATCCTTCCGCAGCATCGTTAAAAAATTTAGAGGATCCTGTAATTCCCGATTCCCGCTGTTCCAGAAGATTTTCAATAAGTACCCTCGAAATCTCATTCACACTTTCTTCGTTTTCGAGATATCTGGGTGCTATAGGGTTTACCCTATGGATAATTTTGTCAAAAGAGATAATACGAAAAGGAATATCTGGATTTTTAAAAAGTGGGTACGCCATTTCGGTTAGCTCAAAATCCTTATAGTCGTGAATAACCCCACAGAAATCATGTTTCTGGAAATGTTTTAAAAATCCGTAAACCACGCTTTCGGTTTTTCCACTTCCGGCAGATCCAATAATCGAAGCTCCACGTTTGATGTTTTCAATTTTAAAATTTTTCCTGTCCGTTTTAAAAGTTACCCGATATTTGTCAGAGGTATTTTGCTTTAAATCCGGTTTATGCAGAAAAACGTAAAATACCGTATTGACCAACAATAAAGGACAACCTAAATAAAGTAGTGCTTTTATCGTATTATGCGGATAATACAAATAGGCTATCAGTCCCAAAAGCAGCACAGTATTTATGAAAAAGGCATATTTGGAAATCCGATACAGTCCATAAAATACTGAAGCTGTCAAAACGATAATTAAGAGTATATGTAGTGGATTGGCTAGTTGCATTATTGTTTTTCCTTTAGATACCTATTGAACTTGATTTAATAGCCACTTCCACACCACGGCGCAGGCGGTTGAATATTTTCATTGCCAGTTGTGCCTGGGTAACCGGAATACTTGGTAGCATTGGAACACCACTTTCCTTCATAATTTTAAAAGCAATCGCCCTTTCATTGGTGGGCAATTTCATCAGTGATGCAAAATATATTTGAGGGTTTTTGATAAAATCCTTTCGAGCCTTGTAGGTCTCGGCAAAGTTTCTTTGATAGACAAAAGTCCTGTCAAAGGTCTTTTCTGCCCGGTCAAAAAATTGATCACGGTCAAAGCCCCGTTTTACATTCTTACCATGCATCTGGACTTCCGAGGCCTTATGCTTGCTCCCAGGAGAAAGACTGAAAGTATTGGATGCATCCTTTCTGCTTACGATGATATGGATATGGCTTTGATTTCCTGCCTTTGGCATCCCCTGGACAATTCGCTTCCCGTCCTGTTGGTGCGGAGCCTCCTTTTCCAATCGGTCAATTTTATTCTGCAATAGTTTGATATTGCCTTCAGCTCGCCCCTCTTTAATGTTTCTGATTTCAGTTTTGAGCTGCAATATTTTGGTAGCAAAGGGTTGGTTTTCCCTAATCTGCCAATCCGTTCCCTTAAATGTTCGTTGATGTTCTATTTTCGCATAATATTTTATATCATCGATGCTAATCGGTCTTCCGTTGATTTCACGATTGAAGGATGCCACATAGTCCTTCATCAGTTCACGGGTGTACCTTTTTAGATCCTCACTGTTGTTCTGTAACCGGTTCAATTCATATTTAGAAGGGCTCACCGTGATCGAATAGAATTTCGGTTCGGTCTTTTTGAGTTTGGCACCATTCCCATCAATTTCCTTTACAACTTCATCCGCTGATATTTCCTCATCATATTGATTGAAAAAATGTTCCATAGCTCCCTGTTCCAAACCCTGGTTTTCTTTCTCCAGATAGCCCACAAAATCCGCTGAACTTTGCGAGTAATTATTCCCTGATTTTTGAGGTGTGATGGTAATGTACATAGCTCAAAAATTAGAGTTCATTGCTCCCATTTAGCTTTTCTCGAAAGCTTACTTCATTCTTTTCTTCAATGATTTTCTTTTCTAAAATCAAAGGCTTCTTTTTAGGTTCTTCAGTTTGAAATAGAGATTCCAACATTGCTACGGTGGGTTTGGTCTGGCTCTTTTCCATATCCCTCATAATGGCAATCACCGCATTGATTCGCTTCTTGATTGAAGCTTCGATTGTCCTTCCCGTAGGTCCTAGTTTTTCCTTTGGGGAAATCTCGTTGTAGAAGAAAAAATCGAGCATTGTTGCCATTGCTTCGGTGTGCGATTTGAAGTGTGTCCTTGAAAATTCCTGAAAACGTTTTGCCGTTTCCTTTTTGAACCTGATGCCGATAAATGAGTCCATAATTCGCCGATTTGTCGCAAATCCTTCCCTAAAAATGGGCGTTCACAGGACATTTGTCGCAAATTGTAGAAGGTCGGGAATTTTATATTTTTTCAAGTTGCTGATTACCAGTTATTTGAAAACAAAAAGGAGTACTAAACATCGCATCGCGTGTTACCCTCTTGCTACTCCTTTTCGTCCCGCCCAGCGGGACAAAAATTCCGTACAATTTGGTCAAAAGCCAATTGCTAGTTCCAGGGAAATAATTTCCTGTTATGTATTTTTTTGATGGGTACGGTTATCGGCGAAAGTCAAAAAATGGATAACCCTACGTAAAATTAAATGCTGAATTTCAGCGAAATAAAGATAATGATTTTTATTGAATTGAAAATAATTGAAAAGAAAAACACCTCCAAAAATTTAGAGGTGCTTGACTATAAAGTTTAGGAATTAAATGTTGAATATGAAAGTATAGGAATATAAATTTCGCAATGCTTCTTCCTCTACCATCGTCTTAAAGCAGGTATAATTTTCTCTTACGTACTTGCGGATATCATTCCCAAATTTTCGTTCCACATCCTTTTTGGAATTCTCCAAAAGTCGGTTTTGGGCTTCTTCGGTCAGGTCTGAAAAATTAAGATAAATCATAAGCTTTCCATTTAAAGGATTCCTTCATCTGCAAAACTGAAATAATTTCCATCAGGTATCAGGATCAAATGGTCCAATACCTTAATATCAAATAATTCCCCTGCCTTTTTAATTTTTTGGGTCAGGCGTTTATCGGGTTCACTCGGTGTCAAGGTTCCGCTCGGGTGATTGTGGACCAAAATGACTGCCGTTGTCAAGCTCTTTAACAGTACGGCAAATAAGATGCGGACATCCACTAAAGTTCCTGTTATTCCTCCGTTAGAGGTTTCATATATTCCTTTTACCTTATTGGCATTGTTGAGCAGCATTATTTTAAAAGTCTCGTGCAGTTCAATAGTATCTTTGTTCCATTGGCTGTAGGCTAAATCTGCAGCACTCTGGGAACAGGTTATCTTGGGAAGCAAATTTGCTTTTAAACTTCCACTATAACTTATCGCGATTTCATTAACTTTGGTTTCCATTATGATCTGATTTAAAAGGTGAATAATGAAAGAGGGCGCAACTTTCGAGAGGAACGCCCTCTTTGTTTTAAATTTACCCGGCTGAATTATTGCCGTTCTTTACGCCCAACAAAAGGATTTCGTTGGCTTCAACTTCGGTAACATAGCGTTTTACGCCCTCGTTGTCCTCATAGCTTCGGGACTTTAATTTTCCCGTTACACCGATTTCCTTGCCTTTTCCGGCATACTTCTCGATGATTTCAGCGGTCTTGCCCCAGGCTACTATAGTATGCCATTCGGTGTTTTGCACTTTCTCGCCCTTGTCGTTTTTGTAATACTCATTGGTGGCAAGTGAAAAACGGGCTACTTTTTTACCGTTTTCAAGGTTGGTAATGGTTGGTTCCTGACCAACGTTCCCAATTAGCTGTACGTGATTTTTAATAGTACTCATAATAAAAGAATTAAAGATTAATTAATAGACTACCTGAACCTTTCAGGCAGTTTTCATTTATATTTTTTTGAAGCGATTTACTTATTGTATCCTGAGCGTTTTCCTTTTTTTGTTTTTTTGGCCCCGCTTCCTTTCTGATGTTTTTGTACGATTTCACAATGTTCATTTTAGATTTACTTCCCGTAGTGCCGTCGCAGTACCTTTTTTTGTTGCTTATACATTTTCAATATTTGGAATTGATAAAGACTTATAAAAGGGAGGCACGACCGGTTATGCAGTCTGTTCAACTTCAAAATGTTGGTATTTTGCTTACAAAAAAAGGGAAGGGACAGTGACGGCGCGGAAGTGGGTCTAAAGGCTTTATGTGAAGTACTAAAACATAGGGAACGGGGCCAAAAGCAAGGATGGAATCCGATGAAGCGGACTCCATTCCCGATTTCGAATTGGAATGAAGTGCACTTCCTAGCATAGCGGGAAGGGCTAACGAAATGGAAAGGAGAAATTGGGGATGGTGTCCAAGACTTTTATAGTGAAGCTCTTTCCCCGCAATGGAGCTTTTTCTGCGGAATGGAGGGGAATGTGCTGACCGGGTTATGAAAATGGATTATCCTCTTGAAGTAGGATTTAAAGCGGACTTAATTTTAAAGATGGAGATTGGGAATGTAGCGTTCCTGCCTTTTTTGGCAGGGGTAGCGAAATGGAAATCGGAAGCTTTGAAGTTGTGTCCAAGATTTTTTGAATGAAGCGTATTTCCCGTAATGAAGCTTTTTCTGCGGAATGGAGGGGAATGGGCTGAATAACGTGAAAAACATAGCATTCATTCCAACTCATTAACTAATTGAAGATTGGTGTGTCTATCAGTCAATAGATTTTTAAGATATTTGTTAATCAAAACATAATAAAAAATAAAACTATAGATGAATATATTTAAGAAAAAACTAGAAGATACATCTCCAAAGCAATTAAATTTTGAACCCATAGAATTATTTCAAAATTTGTTCCATAAGGAGGGATACGCGTATTTAAGAGGCATACAAGAAGAAGTGTTAAGTTCTTGGCATAGCATAAGGGATCAACGAGATGTTTTGTGCAAAATGAATACAGGTTCAGGAAAAACTCTTGTAAGCCTATTGATGTTATACTCAAAAATGATTGAAGGAGTCGGTCCCAGTTTGTATCTATGTCCAGACAAACAACTATTAGAACAGGCAAAGTTGCAAGCGGATTTATATGGAATACCTGTTTGTGAAATTGAATATCACGGGCAAAGAAGTGTTTTCCCTGATGACTTTTCAAATTCAAAAGCCATCCTATTATGCACGTTCCAAAAATTGTTCAATTCCCGTTCTATTTTTGAAAGAGATAATATTGATGTTGGTTCAATCGTCCTTGATGATGCCCACGTCTGTCTTGACAAAGCTAGAGAAGCAACTACATTAAATATACCCTTCAATCACGACTTGGCAGATAGGTTACTGAAGTTATTCCAAGAAGAGCTGAAATACCAAGCCCCAGGAACTTATCACAGACTTATTCAGGGTGATCCATATGCCAAGATACTTAAAGTCCCTTATTGGGCTTGGCTAACGCGTATTGATGAGTTAATAAAACTCATAGGCAGTTTTAGTGAAGATAGAGAGCTTATGTTCAAATGGGGTTTAATAGCTGACGACTTGAAATCTTACGATTGTTATGTCGGACCCAGAGGAATTGAGATAGCACCATCCTATGTGCCATTTCATAATGTCAGAGCTTTTAATGAAGCCAAACATAGATATATTTTATCTGCTACATTTGAAGATCAAATTGATTTAATTAAAGATTTAGGTATTAACATAAACAGTATTAAGAACGCCTTGATTCCTAAAGATCGTAAGGACGTTGGGCAAAGATTGATCCTTGCTCCTCAAAGATTTGATTCAAGAATAACAGATGAGCAGATTATGTCGTTGGCCAAGGAATATTCCGAATCTGGAATAAATGTAATGGTATTGACACCATCTTCAAATAGGGCGGCCAAATGGGAAGATTTTGGAGCGGAAATAATCGAAAATGATAACATAAATGAAGAAATCGCTAAATTAAGAACTGAGAAAGGGCAGTTCTATGTTTTAGTTAATCGTTATGATGGTGTTGACCTGAATGGTGATATGTGCCGAGTTTTAATATTAGACGGCTACCCCTCATTCAGCTCTTATGAACAACTTTATGCCGAATTGCGCTTAGAATCCGTTAAGGCTTCTTTGAAAGCACAGATAATAGAACAAGGACTTGGTCGAGCTGTAAGATCTGGTAGTGATTACTGTGCAGTTTATTTAATGGGTAAAGACTTGCTCCAATTTGTAGGCAACAAATCCAACTTACAATATTTCACACCAGTTACACGCAAGCAATTGAAACTTGGTTTATCGCTTCTTGATGACGAATCTACTGATAAATCTTTGAATACGATTAAGGATACTGCCAACCTATGTCTCGTTCAAGATATGAGCTGGAGGGAATATCATTCAGAAATATTGTCGAAAATTGACGCTGACAAAACTGACGATCGAATCATTAAGAATTTAGAAATTGCAGATTTGGAATCACAAGCAATCGAAAATTACAGAAGAAGAGATTATGAAAGTGCATCAAAGGTAATTCTAGATAAAATAGTAGATACGGTCGCGTTAACTGACAAGCAGAAAGGCTGGTATTTTGAAAAAGCTGCTAATTATCTATATTTAGATAATGCACCAAAATCAAATGACCTTCAAATTAAAGCAGCACAAACAACTTCCCATATGCTGCAATCAAAAAATGGACATAGTTATACGAAAATTATGGCTAGTGAAGAGCAGGCATTTCAAGTTTTAAATTTTATCAAGCAATTTGAGACTTCCCAAGACTTTAAAATGTACTTTGAAACCTTATTGGAAAATCTTCAATTCAGTCAAGATATTCCTCATACTAAATTTGAGAATGCCTTTGCTGAAATTGGCAGGCTTATAGGTTTTTACACTCAGGAACCTGAAGCGGAATTTGGAAACGGCCCTGATGTACTATGGGTGATGACTGGAAATCATTATCTAGTTTTAGAAGCCAAGTCTAGAGCCATACACGGTGAAATCACTAGAGATAATATCAATCAATTATTAGGATCAGGTGAATGGTTCAAAAAACTCTATGGTTCTGCTGCAAATTTTAATTTGGTTACCATTCAACCTCCAAATATAAAAGGGTGGAATGTAAATACTAGTGAAAATACACGAGTGATTGATGAAGAATCATTAAATTTATTAAAAGATAATCTTAGAAGATTTGTTGACGGAATCAATAATTCAGGTTTCACGGCATCTAGTAATAAAGAAATAGCTAACTTATTGGGCATACACAATTTAACAACAAACGGTTTTTTGAAAAGTTTCTTAAAACCTGTAATTTCTAAAAAGGGATAATCTTTTTAAAATATAGATGGTCGAGAGGTCTAAGGCACCTGATTGAAGATCAGGGGTACGGGGAACTGTACCGGGAGTTCGAATCTCCCTCTATCCGCAAAAATACGAAAGTATTATAGCCCGCAACTTCTAGTTGCGGGCTTGTTGGTTAAATCAAGACCATAAAATATTGGAAAAAACAGTGTATTAATTGAATTCTTTTGAATAGGTATGACCCACATTTTGGTTTTTAATACATTTTTGGAAAAGGAATGTTTCAGTTGAGCTATTTGGCTATTTCGGTTCGAATTGTGCCAGTGGTTTCGGTCGGTTAGTGCCAGGCATTTCGGTTTAATTTGTGCCACTT
>NZ_JAPJDA010000013.1 GCF_026241755.1 Salinimicrobium profundisediminis | reverse complement strand
CAAGTAAGCGCTTTATCTCCCGGTTTAGATCCTGTAAAGAGAAGAAGGTCATCTCCCGCAGGGGATAGTAAATACGCAGATAAACAAGATGCACTGCATTCTCAACCAAAGCTTTGTCTTGTGGGGCATAGCTGCGGGTGGGATTGATCACACAGTTATAATGGCGGGCAAAATCTTTAAAGCTCCGGTTGATCTCCGGCTCATATTTACTGGCTCTGGTCACTGCCGATTTTAAGTTGTCTGAGACAATAGCTTTTGGGACACCTCCATAAAACTGTAATGCATTACCGCAAGAGGTGATAAGATCCTCTCGTTTTTGGCTTAAGCTAGCCTCTACGTAAGTATACTGGCTGCTGGGAAGAATTGCTATAAATACCTCTACCGGGATCACTTCTCCGGTTTCTTTATTAACGACATGTAATTTTTTACCCGCATAGTCGATGTACATTTCATTACCGGCTTCATGTTCGAGTTTCATGGAACCTTTGACCTTGGCATATTTCCGCCGATAATGCTCCATAAACTGCGTATAGCTATACGGCTGGGAAGCCTGCTGCGCATATTCCTGATAATGGTACAGAAAAGTAAAACCAGGATGATTCCGGGCCTTATTGACCCCCTCAAAATATAGCATCAGTTCATCATGTCGCTCATTATCAATAGTGGTATGTGAAGGAAAAAGCGCACTCAGGCGTGCATTGTCAAAGGAAAGTAGTTCTTTAAATGAATAGTCACTGGCCGTTAAAAACTTCATATAGCTGTTGACCGTGTTGCGGGAGATGCCTAGAGTGGTAGCTATCTTACGATTGCTAAAACCATCTAGGTTTAGGGAAATAATTTGTTTTAAGTCCATCGGATCAAGGGTGTTGGCCATATCTTATTACATTTTTTGCAACAAGATATTACTTGATCTTCCAAAGTGGCACAAAACGAACCGATACGACTGGCACAAACGAACCGTTATGATTCATAGAATACCGGCAGTGGCACAAATCAAACCGATATTACTGGCACAATTTGAACCGTTATGGTTTTCTTTGCTGCCAAAAGTGGCACAAATTAAACCGAAATGCCTGGCACTAACCGACCGAAACCACTGGCACAATTCGAACCGAAATAGCCAATAGTTTCATTTCTATATTTCTTTCGCCATCTTTTTCATTCAATTTCAAAATTGCCCTGCGGTCATCGGATAATGAAAATTTGGATAATACATAAACAAAGCGAGCCAGTTCATTTTCCTTAATCTTGGACGGCAAATTATGTTTATATATCGGTTCTTGATAGAGCCGTTGCAATGATTTTCTTTTCCCTTTTTGTCGAGTTTCAACGGATAGCTTCAAGAAATTCAAATCATAATCCAATGTAGAGGTATTTTCAATTTCGATAACGAAATAGAGTTCATCCTTATCAAAAACAATATTCTCTACGGTCAAGATAATACCTTCATTTCGTTTCTTGATGCGTCCTATACGCTGTTTTCTATTGAGAAGATATGAGCAGAATTTTTGGTAATAATAAGTGCTGTTATCTACAAGTTCTTCAGATGATTTTACAAGAACCGAATCCTTTACAATCGGTCTTTCATTACCGATACTATTGGTTAACGCAATGAAATAATTGAGCTTAGATAGCTGTTCCTTATACCTTACAATGTAAGAAAAGACTGATCCGTTTGAGCTGATTACCAGAAGATTACTTTCTTTTCCAGGCTTTGCCTGTAAGAGTCCGAAATGCTGTTCCGTTTCCCGGTTATATGTAAAAACAAAATTGTCAGAACCTGTTATTCCCTGCCGTATAGGTTTCGGAAAGAACAGGGCCACATTCTTATGGTCATTTGCAAAAATGGTGTCGAGGATTTTTCTTTCTTGAGCCAAACTGGGATGAAATGCAAAAGAGGTGAAAAACAGGAGGAATAAGATATTAGTTTTCATAGTTCAGATTTTAAAATGAGTTTGTAATCATTAAGTACGGTTACTTTGACGTTGCGGTTATTGCGCCTAAGTACCTTGGCTATGCCACTAATTTGTGGCACACTTGGAATGTTTATGTCCTGAATGATATCATCCAGGACTTCACTGGTAGCCTCGGCGCGGAAACTGTTTTCCACGTAAATACCTTCGCTGCCATCCTGAAGGTCGAACGCCTTCAGGTTTACCGGATGATGGTCTATATTTTCAACTTCGACCAGTGTCCTGTTCGGCTGAAAACTGATAAAACCATAGACAACAGTATTTTTGGGAATCCATTGATCATTGATCTTTGCAGTGGATGTCAAGCGCATCCGGAGTCTAGAATTGGCTTTTACGACCTGGCTTCCATCCACCACAGCATATACAACCGAAGGGATATCCGCAGCAATAAGCTTGCTATCTGAAGTAGGGGAGGAGGCAAAGAACAGTTGATGCTCCAATCCCATCTCTTTGGCCTCGATTTTCTGCTCTTTCTCTGTCTCCTCAGCCACTTGAGAAGTGGGGGTATCTAATTTTTGTTCTGGACTTAATTCCTGTTGTATTCCTTCTGAATATTTTATACGTCCGGATTCATAGATACTGTCAACAATCCTTTCCTTTTCCTTTTCGGTTAATTTTGTGTCATAGAAACCCAGGGAATCTATCAGCTTCTCATCGTAGATACTGGGAGCGATGGTTTCCCGTACTTCCTTCAAATCATTTATAGCATCAAGTTTAGAATCGTATTCCTTCGATTCCTCTTTTAATTCAGGAACCAAAGTTTGTTTCAATTTTTGGCTTTCACCTTCGTCATCGCCCAGAATCATTAGCGAATAGGAAATTAGAAATAGGAGTATTATTGCCAAAACAGCCCCATACACTATTTTGTTCTTCTCAATTTTCATTATTTAGTTTCTTTAAAGTATTTTCAAAGTAGTTTGTGATAAGCAACCCGTGTGGGTTGTTGGGAAAATTTCGATCTACAGTGATCAGATTTCCTGTGGAAACCAGCTCATATGTATCGATCACGGATCCGCGGTTGATTTCAAAAATTGTAGTGGTTTTAAAACTGTACTTTTCTTCTTGTTCCTCTACTTCAGAGTGTATACTAAGTACCTTTTGCACTAGTGAATATTGAATTAATCTGTTGTAAACACCATCAGCTTTCTTTTGACGGTATAGATTGTCGACAGAGCTGTTTCCCAGCCAAAGTGCTTTTTCAAGGTTTTTCTCATAATTGCTGGCATAGATGTTATAGAAGTAATTGTGAAATAACTCCAAATGTGCCAATGCTTCCACCTTGAAATTTTCTTTTTGGGAAACCAGTTTTAGCGGGATTACCTCTCCATTTGTATTAACCGCAAAGGCATTATTTAGTGCTGTTTTATTGATTGAAAATGCCATCCATACCGAAAAGATGCTTGAAGAGAATGCGCAAATAACTACAGCAATAACTATAAACCTGTTTAGCTTTAACACGGAATATATATTTTGATAAGGTGTTTTCATGATGTAAAAAGTCTTAGTGTGAAAGAAGTTGCCCGCCTGTAAAGTTTGAATTTCAGAAAAAAGATAAACCCGATGGATCCCAGTTCAACTACCGGGGCAAAAAAACCACTACCCACGTCAGTACCGAAAAGGTTCGCCCAAAAGTTGGTATTAATTTCCGTGTATATGGCATTGATAAAAACGTTTACCAGGAAAAATGCCGGAACTAGCATATAGACTGCGGCATATAGCTTGAAGAAGTTATACGCCAGGGAACGAAACTTCTCGAACACCGCCAGGCTTATAACCAATGGAAAAAAAGCCTGCATCAATCCCAATAGAAAGTAGCGTTCAGCCAGGAACAACGGATAGATGAACAGGTCCAATATCCATAACAGGAGACTTAAAATAAAAGCTATCATTTTAAAGCCATACAAGGGAGTTAATAAAAATTCGTACAACAAAGACATGGCCTTTCTTGCAGCATCCACTATGCTTACATCTTCTTCAATGGGGATGTCCTGCATTTGCAAGGGTAGCAAAGCAGGAGCCGTATCCCGATAGCGATCTTCAATGGCCACTAAAATTTCATCAAAAAATCCTAAAACTTGTGTAGAGAAAATTACCAGTAGCACAACTGCAAAATTCTTTGCAAGTTCCCCCGGGCTTAGTCCCCAAGTATAACCGTCCTTATCGGCAATGCCTTCATTGTATTTCTTGAGGATGTTCACAAGAAAAAAGAGCACAGCCAGCGTTTTCATTCCCACTATGGTGTATTGTGAAAATTCACTGTTCTGTATAGTCTGGAAAATGGTATCGACATATTCCAGTCCGATTCCTAAAAGGATGATAGTATTCATCTCTAAAAATTTGTTTCACGATTGTTGATCTTATCCTGCATCTTTCTGAAAGAAATGATATTCCGATAGCGTTTGGTTTTCATATTGATCTCCATAACCATTTCCCTGGACTGCATTTCCTTTTCCTGAAGCATTTCTGTACGCTCCCCGTCACTCATCTTTAGATAATCACTGGATAAGATCTCATCTATGAAATCCATTGTTTCCAAAGAATTATTTACAATGGCATTAAAAGATTCCGATATCCGTGTAACTTCTTCCGGTTTGATATAGGGAGAGTCCAGGATTTCTCTTAGATCATTTTGCATTATCCCAATAAGACGTTGATTGTTTCGGCCTATTTCACGAACTGCCTTCAGTTGCTTCACCACAGAATTCACCTTTTCAAGATTTTCTTTCTGCTGTTTTAGAAATTCCGCAGTTTTTAGAAGTTGAGCGGTTTGCTTGGCAGATTCAACTAGTGACTTCACCAGGCTGATAAAGTTCGTATTATCGTAAACCGGCATTCCCTGACCGGCGCAATTGACATTTATAAATAGTATCAGACTTAAGGTTAAAAGTAAATTCTTCATAATTTTAAATTTTTATAGTTAGCCGACTTTCTGTTGTATATAGCATAATGGCTTTTTCCATATCCTGATGTTCCCGGTAGAGCCTCATTATTTCCTCATTTTCGAATCCATCGGTTAAATAAGCTGCATAAACTTCCCTTGGTACTTCCAGACGAAAGACATTGCTTTCCTTCCCAATCTTGATAAACATTTCTGTGTACTTTCGTTCCCCGGAAAGATTGTTCCTGATGGATTTTAATTGGTTAAGATCGTGACTGGAAAGGTTTAACCGCTTGGCCAGCTCGTTATATCCCTTTTCATTGTGCAGGCTGTAAATGACCTGGGTGTTCTCCAGAATACTTGCCGAGGTGGCATTGTTTGGCAATTGGTTAATGGATTGCAGGATGATACCAATCGCCCCGTTCTGTTTCCGAATGGCCTGATAGTAGAATTCCACGCTTTCCAGTACATTCTCGAATTTCAGCTGCTTGGCAAATTCGTCGAAGAGAATGATCCCTTTCTCTGCTCTGTTCTTCCAGATGGTCCGTTGGATGGCGGTCTTGATCAACTTCAGCATCACAGAAAGAACTTCCTTGTTATCCTTTACTTCATCAAGCTCAAAAACAATCAATCTTTTATCTTCAATTTTATAGGTCTGGTCCTCGCTAATCTCAAAAAGGAAACTGTATAGGCCATCTCCAACATATTCGGACATCACGTGCAGGAAGTTCACTATGTTGAAGTAATCCGCATGGATCTTCAGTTTTTGCAGGAGATCCATTTGGTTGGTTTCTACAAACCGATAAAAATTATCCAGGGAATGCTTTTCAGGAACATTCGAATAATAGTGGAGCAATATTTTTCTGATCGAAACTGATTGTGCTTTGGTGACTTTTAAATCTGAGCCGAAGAGTTCAAACAGGAACATTGACAAATCCTCCAGCCGTTCTGGCGTGATATCTTCTGAATTACTGATGTAAAACGGATTGATACCCAAATTTTTCCCGCTTTCATATCTCAGAACAGTATACTTTTCAGGATATAATTTTGCGAATTTCGTATAGGAGCCACCGAGATCAATGATCACCAGGCGAACTCCGCTCTCAAAGTACTGGCGCAGAATGTTATTGGCCAGAAAAGATTTTCCTTCTCCTGTAGGGGCAAAAATGGCAAAGTTCCGCGCTTTAATCCGCTTCTTTCCTTCATCCCATACATCCTTTAGCACCGGAATATTGTGTTCCCGATCATTGAAGATGATTCCTGTAGGATCCGATTTGTAATTTGTGTTATTGATCAGCAGGCAAAGCGCATGTTTTAAATCGGTCACATATAAATCTGCATTGGAAAAATTGGAAGAAAAGCAACAGTAGCTATTTAGAACATAGTTTTTTCGTTCCTCTCCTCTCGGGTAATACGGCGTAATATCCAGTTCCTTAAATTCAGTCTTTACCTTCGAAGCTATCTGAGCCAGCTCTCCGGCTTCCTTAGCCCAATAGATGACATTGAGGTGGCCACGGATAACCCTTGAGGTATCATCCGCATTAATCTGGTCAAGGATATGCTGAATTTTACCCAGCACCACCTTGTTCTGAGATCCGAAATTTGAACTCTTATGAAGTTCTTCAATTTTATTATCAAGAAGCTTCCGCCATTTTTGTTTGTCATCGAGGTAGAGAATCTGGTTCACCATATGATTTTCATTAAGGGTCAAGCCGAGGCCGTCAATAAAACCCTGGTGGAATACAAAATCATCCGAAGTAAATCTTTCGTTGACCTTACTGCTCTGAACAGTTTCGCCAAAACAGCGTTCGCTGTTGATAGCAAGGGCATCAAAAAAATTATCGCCAACCTGAATATTGGATTTCTTCAGTAGCATATCTGTATCAAAACCTTCCTGAAAACCATTAAAGAAGCTGTTGGTCATACTTTGAATTTCCACTTCACCAAGGGGAACAAAAGACATTTTTCGGCTATTATTGATAAAGGAAACGGAATCGCTGACAGAGCTGATAAAACTATTGAGACTATCATCCAATTCCTGCCACGTCCCTTTTGAGACCTGTCGAAACGGATTGACATACTTCGGGTTATTTAATGCTTTGTTTTTGGTGAGGATAAAAAACAGATAGCAGCGATGTTCCATAAATTCTCTGCCTTTGAAATGATCATGTGTTGCCTTTTCTAAAAAAGTAGTATTCGGCAACTGATCGGCAGCATATGATTTTTTTAAGTAAATATCCTGTTTGTGTACAACACTACCTGTGGGCAAAGATTTTAGGGCCTGGAACCAAACTCCATGAATATCTTCTAAATCCTTTTCAGATAAAGAGTAGATTTCAGGTAATATCCCCTCATAGCAAAGAACCACATTGCCATTATTGGCAAAAATGATATTGTCCTGAATATCGATTATGGACGTAGAGTCCGAAAGATTAATCTTGCTCATAATTCAAGTTGGATTTTCTTTTGTTGCTGATGATATCTGGAAACTTTACCGACACCAGAAAGAGCTGCGATTTTCTGGTTATTCTAATTAGTACTACATAAAGGATAGAATTGAAGATAAAAGCACCAATGATGATCCAAAGGCTGAAAGAGAAAATGATGATCAGTAATGAAGCTACAACACAAATCATCATTAAAGCAAATGAGGAGATGGGCAGCCCAAAAATGACAGCCCCTTTCCTAATGTTCCTATAGACTTCAAATTGTTTCATTAGACCACGATTGAAATCAAATAGGTGAAGATGCCTACTACTGCTCCTGCTATAAGGACAAAGACGAGCACCCGGGTAATTCCTTTTTTGAGGTCTGCATTTTCTCCAAAGAAGTGGCCTGCATTAAACAGGAAGCCGACAAGAAAGATCACCCCAAGAAGGATGGGGAAAATGATCCGGATAGTATCGGCAATGTCATTAACCGAATTTTCAATTCCCCCGATTTGTGCAAAAAGCGGCATAGAAACCAGGGATAAAAAAAGCGTGGGATAGATTGATTTTTTCATAACGCACAGTTTGAAATTTTGTGTTGTTTTTGTTATAGAAAAAATACATATATTTCAATATAATACTTTGAAAATCAGCATAATAAATAAAAAATAATATTTGATTTTTAATAGGTTAGTTTGATATTAAATGATGTCAAACCGAATTGAAATCACCAGGAGAATTGGTAACCACTTAAAAATTTTAAATGCTCATGAGGTTGAAAAACGTCATTTTTCTGGTTTTGCTCCTGAAAATGTGTTTCATTTTTGGGCAGGGAAAAGAACATCAAAAAAGAATTATTGTCGATGTTGGTCATGGAGGAAAAGACCCTGGTGCGATCGGAATAAATGGAATCCAGGAAAAAGATGTTGTCCTGGCCATAGGAATAGAAATGATCAGGCTCAATAAATCAATATTTGGAGATGTGTACGACATTTATCTTACAAGATATGATGATAGTTTTTTCACCCTTTCCGAAAGAATCAACTTAGCAAAATCATTAAGGGGAGATATATTTATTTCCTTGCATTGCAATTCATTCTATAGCGATGCCAGGGGAATGGAAATTTTTACATTTAATTCTGAATCCAAAAAAGTTGACTATAACACCAGAACTTCAATCGCTCTTGGGAATGAAATTATACGAGAGTCTACTCATAGTATCAACATTGCAAACAGAGGGATGAAATTTGCCAATTTTCAGGTATTGAGGGAAATGATTAGGTTTTGTCCTGCTATTCTGATTGAAGTGGGTTTTCTAAATAATCCGGTTGAGGCAGTGCATTTTTCGGGATCATCAGGTATTACAGCAATTGCATTGGCTATTTTATCAGGAATAAGTAATCATTCAAAATCGGAATAATGAAAGAAGCATTTTTAAAGGTAATTAGGAGTATTGGGAATGTTGTAAAAGCTTTTGTTTTAGAGATTTTTAAGCATCTATCGGGCATCAAAAAATAGGATATTGTCCGGTGATATGCTGTGTGAATAGTTGGTCAAACTTATACTCTAGATACTTCATTTTTATTTTCTTTTATCCCCTGCATTTTCATCAAAAGCTATAAGATTGAATAACTCGCGCATTCGGCTGCGAACACGGTTTCCGTAACGATCCTCCAGCTCTTCAGCGTTCAGGTTTGTCGTGGCATGGGTTTTAATTTTCTGCTTTGTTTGTAGAAAAAGTTCATGGCGCGATAAAAGAACTTCCCCCATTACATTACAATCTTTTCCGTAGAACCTTCCGGGAGGTTCTACCCCTAAATCATCAAAGCAGTAGAATTTTGTATTTCCATAATCTTCAATTGTCTTGTATCCAAGATGGTTGAAACTAAAAGTTACATTACGGCTTGGAATCATTTCGTATGGCCGTCGCAGAGGAACCAGGTGGCGCAGTAGTTTCATTAAGCTGGTTTTTCCACATCCTACTGGACCAGACAGTAGAAGGCCTTTCTTGATATCGATTTCAAATTTATCGCAGTTCACTTTATCCTTGATAAAGTACGAGCACAGCTTTAGCAAAATATCCCTGTCTTCCTTGTAGATTTTGAAATTCTCGCCAAACAGGAGCTTTCCTTTCGCATTTAGGTAAACCAGGATTTTAGGAAAATCGTAAAGCACCGATTTTCCATCAAACTTGCCAAGCGAATACTCTATGCCGCCTTCCATGATTTTAGAGGGGTTGTCCATAATCCTTGGTTTTAGTGGTTCGGAGGTTGTCTCGATTTTGGGATGCTCCCTTTTTATTTGTTTTGTTTTCTACAGCAAATAGTCGGGTTCGATTCATCCAGTTCACGGCTAAAGCCTGCCAATCACGAATTGCTTTTCCATCCCTTGTCTTCCAATCGTTAGCGTCATAATGTTCAAAGAATTTTTTTCCTTCATCGGCAGAAAAACCTTTTTCTTTAAAAAAACAACAAACAGCCTGTCTATTCTTTGGCTGTTTATTAATGTTTACATGTTTAGTACTGTTTATATTAGATACCAATGCTTGTCCACTCATGGGACGGTGTGGGTCCACAGCTTGTCCATTATTGGGACAGTGTCGGTACACTACTGGTTCATTTTTGGGATGATACTGTTCCGCGAGCTGTTCCAATATAGGCTCGTGATCTTCCATGAACGATTTATCTGATGTCTCAAAATCGAACATCTTGATTTTACTGCCTTTGTATGGATTATTGGATGGGAAATAGGTAATGTAGTTCCAAGAATTAAGATCTACCATGCACCTATGATAAGTAGATTTTGAGCCGATCTTGGCCACCCGCATCAATTCCCTTCGGTTAATGAAAAACTCACTTGCAAACCGGCTGCTGTTCCACTCCTGGAATAGGGCCATATACAAGCTAATATGGGTCGGATTCAAACGGTCATCAAAAAAAAACTTTTCAAAAGCCGCATTCAGTTGCTTTATGTAATTCATGATAACTAATCAAAATTGTGATGCACCCGATTGGCGGTCATTACATTTTGGATTTCCTCGGCATCATAGTAAATAATTCCTCCAACTTTGGTATAGGGTAAGGTGCCGTTAATTCTTAAATTCTGAAGAGTTCCCGGACTTACCTGGAGCAGATCCATCACATCTGAAGATTTTAGATATTTCTTCAAAGTTCCTGATGATTGTTTGATGATAAGATTTCTCATCTCCTCGAGCAATTCTAATTTGAACTCCCGAAGATCGTCGGTGGTAATAATACTTGTTGGCATAATAGAACAGTTTTTAAAGAAAGGGACTATCAAATGATTAATCTTTTTAGTTGATAGTCCCTATCAAGGTTTGACTTTCGTTCTACAAAGTTGGGAGGACTTACTGGATATTATTCCCCAGTACGACCGTAGTACGGTCAAAATTTAACATCTTGAAATTTGATCGGATCTGGACGGATTTAAAGTCTGTTCGGTTATTTTTGTATTGTCAAATAACATTAAAATACATTGCGATTTGGTAAGAACAAGTTTTCGGTAGCTCAACCGTAGTACGGTCTTTTTTAACAAAATTTGAAAGGCTGAAAAAGATACTCTAAATTCTATCGGAATAAAGAAGATGTGGCTATGAAATTCATCCGTTCATTTCTCTCCAACCAAGTAATCTATCTGGTTAAAACCAGAAGACTGTGTAGAAAAGATGAGAACCTTTTCTAAAATTTCAACAAAATTTTCGTAAGAGTTTTGGTTGCTTTGTTTTGATACCAATGAAGGCCCGAATTACCTAAACAAATTAGAATACAACGATTTTTATCATAGAGCGAAAACAAGACTAGAAAATATTTCAAAAATCACACATGATTTGAAGAAGGAGGAATATCCTTAAAGGGTTAAAAGAGTAACATTTAGTCGAAATTAAATTAATTTACAATTTCATTTACCAGGTCAATCCGCTCAAGCAGCTTATTCACCAGTTCCTCTTTGGTGACAAAATACTTCTTGTATTTGCCTGTTGTTTTCCCATTTGTAATGGAAACTGTAACTCTCCAATTGCCATCATACAGCTTGCTGGCCAATTCCGGTATTTCCTTGGAGGGAATAAAAAGAATATCATCATCCATCTCCATTCTTTCCTGGTTAAAAGATAAGCCAACTATAAAGTAGGAGTGATGCGGTTTAAAGGTGTTCCCGTTAATAGTTAAGATTAAAGTATTTCGTTTGTGAACATTAAACCTGGTTTTAACCTGGAGATAAATAGGATTATAAATCTTTTCCTTTAGAACTATAAGATCTATTCCGCGATCATCAATTACAGGTTTATAAACGTTAAGCAGGCCCTGACTGTATAACAGTATGATTTCCTTTACCCTGTCTTCCCCTATATTTCCTTTTGACTGGGAGGAGAGGCCAGAAACATCAATAAAAGTTTCTTCTTCCTTTTCTTCGGAATCTTCTATTTTTTCCTGTTGCTGAAGGCTTATAATTATTAAATCTTCTGAAATCTCTACCGAAACCATATCACCGGCCTTGAGCTTATGCTTTTTGAAAAAAGGGGTTAAACCAAAAATGCGGTTGTGGTCGGCGTTGTAAGTTTTGATGCTGGAGGTTTTCTCCCCCGGAAGCAGTAGCCTTATTTCGGTATTTTCATTGGGCAGTAATTCCCGTGCTTTTGCAGGTACATAGAGAAAACCCAATTTCTTTTCTACCTCTATGAGTTTACGTTGATAAGTGATGGATTTGCTCATGTTTTTTTTTACTCTTTTATTGATTGTATTTATGCCTATAACCTTATGAGTCGCAAAAAATAATACTATCGCACGGGTCTGAAATTAGTTTAATTTTAATTGTAGTTTAAACGCAATGGAATTACAAATTTCAAAAAGGTCTTCAGGTATTCCATGGGTGCTGGAACAATCGGGACATGGCTTATCTACAGCTTTATATTTCTCCATAGATAAGAAATTTCCTCTAATCTTAGCGTCGTAGTGAAATTTTAAAGTAGATATAAGTTGAGACTTTACTTCCCTATTTTCTATGGTTTTATCAGTGAAAATTTCCTGGTTCAGTGATTCTGAAATACTCAGAAACATTAAAAGTAATTGCCTCAATTCTTCGAATTTGGGCTCCAAAAGGTAAGCAGATCTCCATTCGTTTCCGTAAAATATAGATTTTCTTATCTTGAGTAATTGAGATATTGCCTGGGGGCCAGAATATAATTTAAAATCGGGTTTCGTCCCGGAGTCGCTGTTATTATTTGTATAACTGAAAGTTCTTATTTCTTCGGATAAAGCACTTATTCTTTCTTTGTAACGCAGTGTAAGTTTTTCAAGTTTTTCATTTTCCTGTTGAATCTTGAATCGTTTTTGAATTTCTCTGTTTGCTTTTACTTGTGCCTTTAAGGTCAAATACAATAACACAGAACCAATGAAACTTATAAAGATTGCCGTCGTGTCAGAAATTCTGTCCCCTATGTATCCTTTGTCACTGAATGATATGAAGCCGAGATCCTGGATAAATAAAAGGGGGAAAGAAATTAATACTATACCAATGACAATGAGGAGCCAAATTTGTTTTTTTGAGATTTCCATATGCTCAATCCTTAGTTTACCAACTGCCCCACCTTGCTCACCACCCGGTATTCCACTTCATCGAGTTGTTCAAAGTGTGCTTTGCCGCATTTTATTTTTAGTTGTTCGTCAACCTTGAGTTTTGTCAGGTCTACCTCCCCGGGACCAGTATCCTTGGTTTCAGCGACAAAATAAATCTTCGAATCATCTTCAAATACTACCGCCCAGTCAGGATTGTACGTACCAATAGGAGTGGGGATCTTGAACCAAAAAGGTAATTTGAAGTAGAATTTTATCTGTGGACTACTTTCACAATCCTGAGCAAACTTGCTTTCGGTGCCAGAATCCAGAGGCATTAAATCTTCATAAATTGTTTTTGTGCGATCGCTTACCGTGAAGGTGAATTCGTTTACAAATATTTCCAGTTCCTGTGCCTCGAATAGCTTCATTTCATATTCCAGGCCGCCTATCTCCTCATACTTGATTCCTTCTATCATCAAATTGAAGAGGCTCCTGTTAATGGCATTGGAGGTTAGGTCTAAAAATAGTTGTGGGTTCACTAGCACATCCTTGATTCGTCCCGATTGGCTAAGGATTTCATATACTGTAGATCGTGTGAGTTCCGTCTTGCTTTGAATATAGCCCAGGACATCGGGAATTTGCCAGCCGTAGTTTTCATATGATTCCACTTTATCCCCGGCGTACGTGGTTTCAATTCCTTTTTCGTCCATACTTATGGAAACCTTGGTCGATCTTATGGACGGGGCTTTGACTGGAGGGAGTTCTTTGACCGCTTTTGCTGCGGCATTGATCAATTCCGATGTCTTATAATCAACCCGGTATTTCGTCCTATGTTTGATCTTCTCCCAAATTTCAAGGAATTTAGGATCGGCTTCAAAACCTTTGCGGTATTTCACAGCTTCCCGGTCTTTTCGGTTTTTGATCCTTCCTTTAAATTGTACCCCACATTCTTCTTCTATCTCCTTCTGTAGAGCCTTTGCAAAATCGTCGTAGGCTTCGTTAGCTATGACCGTCAACCGATTGATGTTCTGGTCATAAATTCTATTACCTTCACCGTCAACGGCCAGTCTTAGTCCGCGGCCAATTTCCTGGCGTTTCTTTATGTCAGATTTTGTTTCGTTGAGCGTACAGATCTGGAAGACGTTTGGGTTGTCCCAACCTTCACGCAAAGCCGAATGGGAGAAAATAAACCGCAGTGGGGTTTCGAGGTCCAATAACCTCTCCTTGTCTTTCATGATAAGGCTGTAGATGTCATCATCAGCCTTGGTCATGCCCGAGGTGTCTTTTAGTATTCCTTTTTTATCTGTGGAAAAATATCCGTTATGCACCTTGTCCACAGGAAAATTGTCTAAATCCTTGAAAGCAGGTTTTGAAACGTATTCCTGATAAATTTCTTCAAACCACCGGGCGAATTTCCCGGGGAGGACAACCCCTGTTTCACTGTATTCCCTGTAGTTGGCCACTTTGTCTATAAAGAAGAGGGAGAGGACCTTGATTCCTTTTGGTTGAAGGCGTTTTTCCTTTTTGAGGTGTTCCTCTATTGTTTTCCTTATCTGGAATTTCATTACTTCGTCACCGAGTCCACCCTGGCTATTTCCCTGGTAGAGGAGGTTCCCATTGGACATTGAAATGCATTTGTTCGCCGCATCTATTTCCTCAATGATATAACCGTTGGAATAAACTTCCCTTTGATTGGAAAGCCGGTAAAGATCATCGCCAACTTTTACAGAAACCTTTTTCTTTTTCACCCCTCCTTTGTCATTCACATTAATGGAAATTTTTGCCAGGACTTTGGTCTTGGTCGCAGTGATAGATTCTACAGCAACAAAAGCATCGTTATATGCATTTTCTTCCATAATGGAATCTACCTCAATCTGCTTTACAAGACCCAGGTCATAAGCTTTAACTGGATTGAGGCTGTAAATGAGATTATACCTATTCCTGTGCGTGGCCGAAAAACGGAGCGTACAGAGGGGCTTTAAATTTTCTAATGCAGCAGCCCTTTTTTCTGTCTCCATGTTCTGGGGTTCATCCACAATTATAATAGGATTGGTGGACTGGATAAACTCTACAGGTTTCTGGCCGCTTAGTTTGTCATTGGGACGGTTAATGATATTTTCATCCTTGGCAAAGGAGTCGATGTTGATTACCAGGATTTCAATGGTGTTTCCTGTAGCGAACCCTCTAAGGACAGATACCTTTGAGCTATCGTACACCTGGAAATTCACCGGGATATTATCGTACAGGTTTTGAAAATGGTCGTGGGTAATTTGCAGGTTTTTCAATACACCCTCCCTAATGGCGACCGAAGGGACTACGATAACATCTTTTTTGAAGCCGTACTTCTCGTACAGTTCGTAAACACTCCTTAGGTAGACATAGGTTTTTCCCGTACCGGTTTCCATTTCTACAGAAAAGTTCATTCCATCCAATTCCTTCGAAGGTAGAATATCATTTTTTTTCTGGATTTCCTGAAGGTTTTGCAGTACCTGTTCTTCAGAAAGGGCGAGTTTATTGCTTACCCCATTGATAAAATTAAGGCTGGATTCCTCCTGAAGCCCAAACTCCCTTATGGAATCTTCTGTGGGTTGACCTTCAAAAATACCTGTTATCGCATTAAAGGCTTCTTTTTGATATTCGAGATCTGCTTCAAATTTAAACTTCATGCCTTATATAAGATTTTACCATAATCATCGATATGTTCTTTAAGTGCAGGTTCTTTAATTGACCTGTAGTTTAAACAATCTATTTCGTAAAGAAGCTCCAGGTCCTCCAGCGCATTTAAGATTTTGAGATGTTCTTCATGAGATAAATAACGAGAAATAATAACGAGATCGATATCAGAGCCTGGACGATAGTTACCCATAGCTCGAGAACCAAATATTTTTACCATTTCGATTTCCGGAAAACTCCTAAACACATCGTTGAGTAGATTAAGAGTCTCAGAAGAAAGTCCGTAATTATTTAAAGTATTGTTGCTCAAGGGTAATATATAGTTTTTGCATAAGTGGAAAGAAAATCTCTATAATATCGCGGGTAATTTCGTCGGCAGTTTCTTCGTTGTAAGTATGTGAGGTGAGATTTCTGGATTTGAGCATTTTTCTCCAGCCATCGTGATCTTCAATAATTCCACGGGATAAAGCCTTTTTAAGGATACCACTGTTGCCCGAAATTTCCTCGGGAGCTTCTCCTGTGAATTTCATATAATCCTTCATGGTGAGAAGAAATAGTTCAAAAGTATATTCAAAGCGCTGAATAAGGCCTTCCCTTTCCAGATCTAACTGTTCAAGTTCTCCCATAAGGAATTGTTCATTTTCAGTGTCCAGATTTTCCCTTAGATCAACTCTTTTTTCCTGGTACAGTTCAAAGTCAAATAGATCCAAACCACGTTTTAGTTTCTGAAAAGCCTTTTCGAGATTATTGAATCGCTGCTTCCATCTTACCTGCTCCATATTTAAATAGTTTTAAATTCAATTCCCGCATCTTTCATTTGCAGAGCAGTATTAGTTTTTAGCTGGTCATTGCCCTTGAATAATTTATCCAGCGCAATCACTTTTTGAGGGCTTTCTTCTAGTATGGACGTGAAAATGTCCTGGTTTACTTCTTCTAATACAAAAATAAGTTCTCCCTGGTTTATGGAGGTGAAGCCTTTTTTGTCTTGGATGCTGCTGTTTAGATCCTTCCCACTTTTAAAAAGAAGCTCATAAACCATATTTTGCGTAGTGGCTTTTTTGTTCACCGGGTCCACAAAGAGTTTCATTTGTTCTTCCAGGGCGGCCGCATCTTTGTTTTTAATTTGCTGCCATTGTTTAAAGTTACTATCGGCAAGTTTGAAAACTTTAAAACCTAGGTCGGGCAGGGAAGAAGAGCTCTCTTCTTCAAAGCCTAACTCTCCTTTTTTCTTTTCTTGTTCAGCTTTTATTGCTTCTTCAATTTTCTTGCCCGCCCGACGAATTCGTTCTTTGGCAATATCAGCTATGGTTTTAAAACCTGCTTTATAAGCTTCGCTTTTCTCATCACATAGTTCGGGGAGTTGAACCGATATAGATTTTCTATTGCCACCATCTTTTGCGTTAACATTTGACACAGCGTGATTTAAAGTTCCCGAACCAGAAAAAAAATCTAGAACAATTCCATCTTTCGTTCCCATTTGAATTAAACGTTCTACTAGCTTAACTGATTTAGGTGTTTCAAATACCGCAATCCCATCGAATAAATCTTTTATTTTATTTTTTGCAGATTCCGTTGTTCCAACGTCATTAGCGAATAATATAGTTTCTGGTGTTAATCCTCTTTCTTTTGCTGTTAAATATATTTTTACTCTTGGAACCCCATTGCCATCTTTTCCAAACCAAATCCTATTATCTTCTATTGCTTCATTCATAACATCACTGGTATATAACCAACATCTTCCACTTTGAAGTTTGTGGACTTTTCCGTTTGGTGCAATTAAATCATAAAATTGTGCCTTAGTTCCGTGTCCAGCTTGTGCAGTTGCGGGGTCAGATTTCCATAAGCCTCTGGTGTCATTATCAGGGTTTTTATAATTTGACAAGGCTTTTTTGTTCATTGGAAGTTGATTAATAGCTCGAACCCCTTCTATTTGTAATTTCGAATAGCAAAGAATATAATCATGCCTATTGGAAACAACTTTTCTATTTTCTCGGTTTGTTCTTTTCTCCCATATAAAAGAAGCAACGAAATTTTCTTCTCCAAAAATCTCATTTAATAGAAGACGGAGATTATGCACTTCGTTGTCATCTATAGAAACGAAGATCAACCCATTTTCCTTTAAAAGGTTTTTCGCCAGGAAAAGCCGCGGGAACATCATGTTAAGCCAGTTACTGTGATATTGGCCATTCTCCTTGCTGTTTTTAGCATAATTACCCTCCCGAGTCAAGTAGCCCTCTTCATCTATGTCACCAACCCGTTTTTGGTACTCTTGTCTCGTTTCTGAGAACTTATCCGGATAGATAAAGGAGTCGTTCCCGGTGTTATAAGGTGGGTCAATGTAAATCATCTTCACCTTTCCGAAATAGCTTTTTTGAAGGATTTTTAGAACCTCCAGGTTTTCCCCTTCTATGAAGATATTCTCAGTTTCAACAAAATTGACAGATTCTTCCTTGGCAGGAATTAAGGTTTTCGTAGTGGGGCTTTGCAACGCCTTAAAAGCATCGCTCTTCCCTGCCCAGTTCAGCACGTAACGTTCATTGCTAAAGTTGATATCTTCCCCCAGGGTAGCTTTTAATTTTTCCCAATCTATTTTTCCTTCACTAAAGGCTTCGGGTAATATCTTTTTTAATTGCTCAAGTTTTTCTTGGTGAGGGGTTTGGCTTGTGCCGTCCATAGAATTCAGGTAATTTATTATAGTAGGACAATTTAGGAAAAAGTTTGAAGGAGATAATCTTTAGGAAGGATGTTATTGTGTAGAAAGAGAAAGGATTTAAATTATGGAAAAACATTTAAAGAAGAATCTGTAGTTTTATTTTTTGTGAAGGTCATAATTTTCCTAGCTTTCCTCCTTTAAATAATATTTTTTAGAAATCATTTAGATTATAATTCCATATCAATAATATTATACTTGTTTAATAAAAATTTATTTATAGCAGATCTCTTATTTAAATTCATAAACTTCCATTTCTCCTCATCCGTGAATACAGGAATGCTGAAATTCTTCACATAGTTCTTAGCTAATGCAAAATATCCACTAGAATATGGTTTACTAGTGTACTTTATGTAATACCAAAAAACATCGGTCTCAAGTAGTTTTTTAATAAACAATAATTCTTCTTCGTTTTCTGAAACCAAAGCGTAGCCATTATAAAATAGCAAATCCTGATTATTGGTATAGACGAAATAAGGAGCATTGGAAATATAAGGGAAAAGTAATTTAAGACCATTAATATTTAGAGCCTGAGTACGTCCATACGCATACCAGATTTCGTATTCTCTTTTTCCCTTGTCTCTTTTTGATAATTCTTCTTTATAATTACTCAGGTACTTGTAAGCTTGAGGGAAATTCTCCTGGAAATAATTTTCCGGAATAAATTTCACCTTACGATTTTGCGAGTTTTGAAATAAATCAACATTCTTCTCGTCAATTATGGTGTAGGGAAAAATAATTTTTTCATTGAAAGTTTCCAAATCTACTTCATTCTTCAAAATGTTAGGTTTAATAGCATCTTTACAAATCTCCTTTTCTACCCTGTATTCTGTAGAATCTTTTTCAAAATAATACCAGTCATCATCTTCCCGAATAGGGGAGAATAAGTAAATTTTATTGCGAAGCGTTGCAAAGCCATTTCTAATACTCAATAAATCACCTAATTTTTTACCAGAATTTTCTAGCCTCTCTAAATTCAGTTTAGTCTTAGCATCATCTAATTTCCATCCAATGAAATCATTCAAATCAGAGTACTCAAACTTTATAAAATCACGTTCTGATAATTCATTAATATTTTCAGGCTTAGAACTCGTATAATTTAAATAACCTCCTCGTTTAGAAATTAGGCAAATACAAGTATAAGTTTGTCTTGATTTAAATACTTGTTCGCTACCAAAATCAATTAAATCAAACTGAAAGCATTTCTCGGAAAAGTAATTGCGCAATGCTCTACCATTTAAACTTCTGTAAAAGTTATTTACAGTGATATATCCTAAAGTACCACTTTCTTTAAGCCATTTAAGTCCAATTTCAAAAAATGGTATATACAAGTCCAATTTACCAGTTGAGGCTACAGACCAATTCTTCATCAGATTTTTAGTCTCCTCTTCTAAATTCGATGACCCGACATAGGGAGGGTTGCTGAAGATAAAGTCAAATCCTTCATTATCTGCGATAATTTGGGAATTTTCAAACCAATTAAATTCCAGAGAATCTCCTTTATATAAATTAAACTGGATTTCTTCCTGATCTTCTCCTTGTGAAAGAGCCAATAATATTAATAAAATTTTAGTCCGCTCAATACTATAGCCGGTAATATCAATTCCGTAAAGGTTTTGTTCAATTATCTGAATAAATTCTTTACCAGTTATTTGGTGAATTTTTAGTGCATATTGAAATAAAAATCCACCACAACCACAAGCAATATCGCACGCGGTTAAATCTTCTAAGTTCTCATAATTTGCAATCGACTCCGATACTATATAATCTCGAATATATTTTGGGGTATAAACTGCGCCATTTACTATTTTATCACTTGGAGATATAACAAACTCAAAAAATTCGATCAACTCTTCTAAAGTGAAAAGTTTATTTCTAAAGAGATCTAAGAATTTGTTTAATTCATCAATTTCTTCATCCTCATTTATGATATAGCCTTTAATTAGTTCATTAGAAATATTCTGAAAATCATTAACCTTCAGATATGAAGAAACTAAAAGTCTATTTATATCTCTAATGTTAGTAGAGTACTGACGTAAATATTTTAATACATGTTGATTCATATTAGCTCAAATACAGAGGGAAAATTTTATTGATTGTAAAATCTTCATGTGTATTGGTTGAATCAAAAGCTTTAAAATATGGGGTCCATAACCTTTTTTGAGCTCTTTTAATAATCTGTTGATAGTCAGAATCCGTTAGTAATGCATTTACAAAGGAAAATTGTTTGTTATTAAAGTAATTGGATATTATAAAATGGAACCCCAAAAATATATCCATTGGAGGATGAGGAATTCTCGGGCATGATAGAACAGACATATTTTCATCTATTAATTCTAATTTTTTACCACCATATTGAAAATGATAAGTGGGATGAGTATACTTCACATTTTCTGTATTAAAATGCCTGTCCAGGTGCCAACTACTAGTATAGGCTTTATTTGAAGAACTTTTATTTTTATAAACTGAAATATTAATATCCATAGAATAGCAATACAAAGGGTCGACATTCTCAGATAATTCATTTTTTACCATTAGCATATTATCCAATAAAACTTGACAAAAATTTAAGTTCTCTGGACGTGTTCCAGATATTCTGCCATTAATATAAAATGAAAGATTTTCGAGATTATATTCCACTAGATTTTTATCCTCAAGGTGATCTAGTAAAGTAGTGAATCCTGAGAAGTCACCAGTTACATTGTTATCTTCAATCAACTGAATGAAGATAGACAAGTCATTTCGGAAGGTTCTTAAACTCCAACTATCCATTGGTCCTTTCTTTTTCAACTATATCACGAATGGCCTTTTTGTCAATTTTGCTTATTAGCAGTTTATAGTCATCCATTTTTTCTAAGGCTGAATCAATAGATATATATTCTTTGTCTTTCCATGGTAGATAGGTCTTTAATAATTCTATACCATCAAATGGATCTAAGGGTTGCCCCGAATGTTTACAAATTGTCCAAAAACTTGAACTCAGGGAATGTTTTGTTTTAGTTAATGGGACTAATTCTTTCAAACCTGTTTTTGATTTCAACAATTCTACTCTTTCTTCAGCATTTAAGCTTCTTAAAGAAACACCAGGACTTATTTCATCATTCCACCATTTAATAATTTTATCCATCCACCAACGCGTAAGATATTCCGAAAAAACACCTTCGTAAATACTGGAGTCAATTATTTCCAATAACTTTTTCCAATCTCCGGATTCTTTAGAAACGCCAAGTCTTGCAGAAAGGACATCTTCGCCAATCATTATGCCTATAGGTCTAACTATATCATAATAAATGAAGCTGCTTAGTGTATATAGGTTTTTGCTAATTGCAGCTGCATCAGATTTAATCCTAGAGTGCAGTATATAATTATCATCAAAGCCAATAATTTTTTTTAGGTCAAACTTATATTTAACTATAGTTTCATATGAATTAATAAAAGCATCTAATTTTTCTCTGAATCTTTGCTTATCTCTTGAAAACTCTTCTTTTGTCAAAACAAAATCAAATAAATCCTGGCTTGTTAGATCCTTATCAAACTCTTGTACTTTGATTGTTTCATTAGACATTAAAATTAATGGAAAATCTTTTAAATCATTTTTATGCTTTGTTCTCAGTGTTTGCGCAATAGTAGGAGCATCAAAACAGGCATTATTTATTCCTTTAGTCAATCTGTAATCTAATACACAAGCTCTTGTATCTGTTTCTAATGCACCAAATAGATCAGTTAAGTCTGAAGTCGGATTGAAAAGGTCAGCCACATACCCCAAGTTACGAATGTCACTTAGGCGACTTTCTGTTTCCAAGTCATCTATATATAAAATTTTATATGCCATAGTCCTCTAATTCTTTATCTGTTGCTTTAGGTATATCTATCCTTATGCAGGTGCTAAAACCTTCTTTTGGGGATACAACTTGTATACTCCCTCTATAACTAGAAACAATATCTTTTACTATTTTTAATCCTAACCCTGTACCAGTAATTTCATTACTTGAATCGATTTCATTCAGAGAATTCGGTGAAGTAGTAGTAAAGAATTCATCAAATATTTTTTCTTCATTTTCTTCTGATATTCCATCTCCGGTATCAGAAAATTCTAAGAAGATATTGTTATTATCTAAACCACATTCAATTTTTATTTCACCTGCTTTTTCAGTTCTTTTAATTGCTTTTTTAGAATTGGTGTAAAAATTAAATAAGATAGAGGACCACTCCGATGGATGCATCGGGATAGTATATAAGTATGATCCATTTCGTTCTGGTATTTCGAACTTAATGTTGCTTTTTAACGCATCATTATGGATTGATTTCCAGAAATATTCAACTCTATTCTGGATTTCAATAGGCTTTAGTTCTCTAATTACATTCTGGGATATTACATTGTCGAAATATGAGGTATAACTCTTAAAAGTTGTAATGTTTCTATCCAAAATTAATAGTCTTTCAGTTAGAACAGTGTCTGAACGGAGTTTTTCCAGAAGAAATTTCACATCAGATTCCATATTAATTACATAGTCCCTAACTTCATGTATGAATTGTCCTATTGTTATACCAACACTACTCAAGACACGGAGCATAGATTTTTCCTTGAGCATTTTACTCGTTTCTTCTTTTTGTAGTTTAGCAACTTCTTTGATGTCTTTCTTGAGTTTCTTTAATCTTTTTTTTCTCCTATTTTTTACCTGAATGTTACCTTCCTCCTTTTCCAACTCCAAGTCTAACGATTCAAGAGTATGTGCTATATCTTTTATTCTTAGTTCAATTTTTTCATAAAGTTTACCATCCTTTTGTTGTCCAGAAACAATTTTAATATTTCTAGCCTCTGCTGTAATAAATACACTCTGCATCAAAGTTCTATAAACAAAATTCTGTAATTGAATAAGTGCCTCATTTTCCATTAGACCCTCTCTACTTGAAGTTTCATTAAATTCTCCTTCTTCATCTGTCAATTCTACAAAACCGAAAAAATTATTATTTCCATGTACCGGAAGAATAGATCTTCTTGTAACTGATTGATCTAATTTAAGCCAATCGTTACCTGGTTCACCATAGGGTAAAACTCTAAAGCCATTCCTATACAACCTTATTCCTCCAGAAGTTCTTGCCGCTTTTTTTATACTCGTTTCATGCATTTGTGGAATCAACCCCGAATTATATACAAAATAATAAGCCTTGAAACGGACCTTTTTAAGATGAGTAAAAGGTATAGTCATATCATCAGGATCACTACCTATTTCACCATATTTATCAATATCAAGTTTTTTACTTACAATAGAATAAATACCTAATCCATTATCATCTATCCAGCCATCAATTTCTGCTAATGCGTGATTATAAATCATTTTAGATTCATCGGCAATCACAATTGCCTTGTCACCTTCTATTTTTTTAAAAATAGTTTTAAATCCAGGGTCTAATATCTCAACTTGGCCATTTTTTTCTTCTATGACTTTTTCTTCCGATAATGGGAAGGGTTGAATAATTGCACTTACATATCTATAAATACGTTTAATTGCAGCTTGTGACCATCTATCTTTTAATCCTTCAATTTTTAAGGTTGTTCCTTCATCTTTTCTTTTAGGGATGGTTGTTATTTTATTGGTAATGTTACCTAGATCTACATCACCCTTATAATGTGACCAATCTATAGTTAATACTAAGGTGTGATCACCATTTAATGTTTGTGTAATTATTGTTAATTTTTTACCTAATCTTTGAACAGCAAATCTTCCGATCCCTTTTTGACCGGCTCTTTTACGATTATACCTTTCAGAAAGTGGGTGCCGTAATTTATCTGTAGAAGATATCCTCATAAATCCATTGATAAGCTGATCTTTAGTCATTCCTAAACCATCATCTTCAATAAATAAAGTTCCCCCAATGGATTCTGAATCTTCAAATTTTAAAACTACTTTTTTAGCATCAGCATCATAAGAGTTCTTTACTAACTCAGATACTGCAGTTTCTTGCCTTGCCACCAATTCGGTTCCTAATCTGTCAATTACTCCAGCATCTACGCTAAATCGTACATTATCTTGATCAAAACTGGCTAGTTTTGAGGACAGCTCTAATATCTTCGTGTAGTTTTTTGGTTCGTCCGCTAATATCTTAGCTAGTTCACTTCGAATTTTTCTTTCATCCATATTTTAGGTAAGTGAAAAAATATTAAAGGTAATTTTAAGTAGTATTGAATTTAGGCATTCGAATATTATTTAAAGTGTATTAAACAGCATAGAATCTGTAAGGTGAATTATAAAGGTAGCTGTTATCACCCTTTCAATTTTTATTGGTCTTCAAAGAAACTAAATATTTTAGAAAGAAAAATTATATATCGAAAGGTATTGATAGGTGCCACCGGAAATAGGATAGAAGGATTTTTGAAATATTTACTGTACAGTAGTGGACAGGTTATTCTTTCCACGATAATTTAATAGAATATCCGAAAAAAATTTCTCTTTAAATTAGCTCTTACCGAAACGGTAAATCAGCGGGATCCCTTCAAAAGGGTTTAAAGGTAATAAAATTTAGGGGGGAACGTATAACTTATGAATTGATGAGTGGGGGAAACTAATCCACATGAAACCTCACGCACAGTTCTTCTCCGGTCTCTGGTGACCGACGGTAGAGATCAATAATTTCTATTTTTTCCTGGTGGGGAATAATGATCGTAATCTTCTCCTCATTCCCGGTAAGGCAAAAGAAAAAAAGACCTTGCTCCAGAGAAGATATTTCCTGAATATCAAAAGATTCGAATTCCATACCTTCTGAGGTAACCGTTGTAATAGTAATGGAATGGCTGTCGAAATAAAGAATTCGATCTATTTCTTCAAATTGGGAAGGAAATACTTCCGGCGACGTTTGAGTAAGAGGGGATTGAAATATTAATTCTTGCGCACCGGCAGGTAGGGTAAATAGCAATAGAAGAAATATTACCTTTTTCATTTACTTAATGTAAAAATTATTCTTATATAAATCTATGTTTTAATATCAACGGATATTTCAGGAAAAATCAGAACAAGTTATGACCCTTTACGAATTTGAACTAAAATTCGATCATGAGCAATATAATCTTGTCTTCACCCAAGGCGACTTCATATTATATCATATTGAGGATTCCAGAAGAATTGGAGCAATAAATAGATTGGAAAAAGAAGCTTTGTTGAAGGAGATCTTCTAGATCGCTATGTGAGGAAAGGATACTAAACTATAGAGGCTCATCGAAAATCTATTGGAGAGCAACAAAGATTCTTTGCAATTCCGTTAAGATTGGATAATATATTTCGCTGTTTTAGAAGAACTCCTTCAATTCAATGTCAAAGAAATTAGCTAACGAAAAAAGGGTTATAATGGTTGGATTGCTTTCACCTCTTTCTATTCGTCCTATTTGATTTGCAGATTTTCCTACTTCTAAACCAAGTTCGAATTGAGACAGGTTTCTCATTTTACGATGTTTTTTAACGGTGGCACCTATTTTTTTCAGCAAAGGAATGCAATGAGAATTGTTCATACGCTAATTTTGCTGTTGCTGATAAATTTTTTCAACACATATATGTGTTATTAATTATTTTTTATATATTGCTCCCAGATTTAATGTATGCGAATCTTCTAAAGCACTAGAAGCATTTCGCTTTGATTCTCTACTTGAAAACTGGTAATTTAAAAGGAACGAGATGATAAGCAAGATGCTCACGACCCGGGCGTGGGCTCTCTTATCGTTCCAAGGTATACCAGTACCTCAAGTAGATAAGTTGAGTATCCACGCCTTTTTGTTTCCCTTCATTGGGGTGGCCCCTCGATACTCTTCTTTTCAAAGCCGCTGCTTCTTCTTTAGAGGTTTCTCAATACATAAGAACTTTTTGTTTTGCTCTATTTCTATTAGCCTATACTTCATATTGAAGAGCAAAGCGTTGTAGGGTGTCTAGTTTAGCCGTTAGTACCCGTGGGTCAACCATTACACAAATCCTACAACTTGTAATGGTGATGGGTGGGTGGGTGACATTTTGCCCTCAACTGAGGGATGAAACTTTTAAAGAACAAAAAGCGCATGCCAATGAAACAGTACTAAAATTTAACCCTGCAAATTTGCCAGCCCCCTGGCAAATGTGCAGCCCTACCCTTGTTCAAGGAACAAGTGAGAAACAAAAAAGCCTTCCAGTCACTTTTGGCGAAGCTCGCTGGAAGGCTAACATCAAATAAAACAATGTTTCATTTAACCATTACAAAATTATGAAAAATAATTACAGCCGGTTAGTAATAATCGCGCTTATCACCATAATCGTCTTCCTGTATGCCTTAACAATTAAAGGATATGCTGCAGGACTTCCTGCTGCTTTGCAGGAAACAGTCACCGGAGTGGTGACAGACGAACAGGGCATGCCCCTGCCGAGAGTAACTGTTACAGTCAAAGGCACAAGTAGGGGTACATCCACAAATTTAGACGGGGAATATGAAATAGCAGTTCCACCACAAGGGGTACTGCTATTTTCTTATATAGGATTTAAAGTTATGGAAATACCTGTTGACGGGCGACGGGAAATAAACGTGCAGTTGGTTGAAGATATTACTGCACTGGCTGAAGTAGAGATCAACGCCGGGTATTATAATACGACAAGAAGAGAGAGCACGGGAAACATCACCCGAGTTACCGCCGAAGAAATAGAACTTCAACCGGTGGTGAGTCCGCTGCAGGCCCTGCAAGGAAGAATGGCAGGGGTGGAGATCATACCTGGGGGGGACCGCCCAGGTGCGGCACCAACCATTAGAATCAGGGGAAGAAATAGTCTGAGAGAAGAGGGGAATTATCCACTGTATATTGTTGATGGGGTACCTGTGAATACTATACCTATAGAGAGTAACAGTCTTTTAGGAACAACTGGGATTGACCCATTAAGCACATTAAATCTTTCCAATATTCAAAGTATAGAGGTTTTAAAGGATGCAGATGCGACTGCAATATACGGTTCCCGTGGGGCTAATGGGGTCGTTCTGATCACCACCAAACAAGGAAATTATGCAGAGAAGGGTTTAAATGTTTCAGCCTACACTGGAGCTTCGTGGATGCCTGGAAGGGTTAATCTGTTAAATACAGAGCAGTATTTAGAGATAAGGCGTAAGGCTTTTGAAAATGATGATCTGGAACCCAGTGTATATGATGCCTACGATCTGGTGCTATGGGATCAAAACCGATTCACAGATTGGCAGGATTTCTTCTTTGGAGGTACATCTCAAGTGCGGGACGTAAATCTTTCTGCCAATGGCGGAGATAAGAATACTTACTTCAGGTTAAGTGGTTCCTTTCATAAACAAGGAACCATTTACCGGGGCGATAATGACTACCGTAAATTTACGGGAGGATTTAATTTAAATCACTACTCTCCCAACGACAAATTGCAGTTGGGGTTTTCAATGAATTACGGATTGGATAACAATTCTCTACAGGGAAACCGTGATTTGTCCACTGTTGTATTTGAATTGCCTCCAAATGCGCCGGAAGTATTTAATGAAGATGGAAGCTTAAACTGGGACGAATGGTCTGAAGCTGGAATAGACAATCCATTAGCCGGATACTTCAACAGCAGTAAAATTACCAGTCACAATCTCATTGCAGATCTAAGTGTAATATATAAAATTGTGTCGGGTCTCAAATTCAAAACTAATCTGGGATACAACTATTTTGAAGGTAAAGAATTGTTAAAAAGACCTAAAAGATCTTATGATCCTGCAACATGGGAATATATCAGTCATTCTTCGAGTCAACTTGAAAACAGTTTTAATTCCTGGATTATAGAACCCCAGTTAATTTACGATTCAAGCTTTGGAAAAGCAAGTTTGAATACAATTATAGGGGCGAGTGTTCAGGAAAAAAAATCCTTTCAATCGGGTGTTACTGGAGAAGGTTATGTTACTGAAACGATTATCGGGGATCTCTCTGCAGCTGACGAGCTCCTGTACGGCACCAGCGCTGAGTCTGAATACCATTATGCTGCACTTTTTGGAAGAATAGGATTAAACTGGGAAAAATTATTTTTAAATCTTACGGGAAGGAGGGACGGTTCTTCACGTTTTGGGCCAGGAAAGAGATTAGCGAATTTCTGGGCCATAGGTGGTGCCTGGATTTTTTCTGAGGAAGGATCTTCAGGTTTCAATGACTTCTTAAGCTTTGGGAAAATCAGAACTAGTTATGGTACAAGTGGTAGTGACCAAATAGGTGACTACATGTACATGGATGCATATAAAGCAACACTTGGTCCGGGAGGTGTGTATCCTACTCAACTATATAATCCCGATTATTCGTAGGAAGTCAATAAGAAATTTGAAGCTGCAATTGACCTAGGCTTCCTTAAGGATCGCATAAACTTAAGTTTTAGCTGGTACAGGAATAGGTCAAGTAACCAGTTGGTTGGTTTTCCACTTCCAGCAATTACAGGATTTAATTCGGTTCAGGCGAATTTGCCGGCTACCGTTGAGAATAAGGGATTTGAAGTAGAAGTTTCATCTACAAATCTCAGAACCAAAACTTTCTCATGGGAAACCTTCTTTAACTTGACAATTCCGAAGAATGAGCTTATAAGCTATCCGGGAATTGAACAATCTTCCTATGCAAATGTCTATAAAGTAGGTCATCCCTTGTCGATTTCACTGCTATACCAATATGAAGGTGTCGATCCTGAAACAGGGCTGTATACAGTGGCAGATGTAAATGATGACACAAGCTTAGATTACAACGACAGAATTGCTATACAGAATATGGGAAGGCAGTTCTATGGAGGGATTAGTAATAACCTTAGTTATAAGAAATTTTCTCTTCAGTTTTTAATGGACTTCACTAAACAAAAAGGTTATTTTGATCTATTCGAATATGGAGACTTAGGTAATCAGGCCTCTGTTGATTTCATAGAATTAGAAGAGAGTGGTGATTATCAACGAATATCTCAGTCGTATGAAGCATCAGAAGCATTTTCAAATGTCCTTTTTTCCAACTTACCCATAGTGGATGCTTCTTACGTAAGACTTAGAAGCCTCTCTTTTGCCTATGATTTTCCTTCTTCATTTATGGTGCCCATAGGTTTAAGTGACGCTAAAATTTTCCTGAACGGGCAAAACCTATACACGATTACCAAATTTAAAGGATTAGATCCTGAAGAGCCTAACGGAGGAAGATATTTTGCTGGGTTGAGAACCATAACCGGAGGAATTCAAATTCAATTTTAAAAATATAACAATGAAAGCCATATTAAAAAAAACAGCAGTTTTTATACTGCTGCTAGGGATAACATCCTGTGAAGATTACTTGGAATTAGATGCTCCCAAAGAAAAAATAGAGAGCTCAACCCTTTTCCAGAATGATGAAACTGCACACAGTGCTTTAGTCGGTTTGTACAATCAATTGGCATCGGTCAATTTTAGCGGGGGAGGTCCTTCCAGTCTAACAGTTTTAAATGCTCTTTCTGGTGATTTGCTTATGCCTATTTATACCAGGAATCAGGAATATATGCAATTCGAGCAACGTGAGTTACTACCCCTCAATTTTAGAAATGAAAATCTTTGGACAAGTGCTTATAATATTATTTACATAACAAATGCACTTCTCGAAGGAATTGAAGGTTCAGATAATCTTTCTGAAAAAGTTCGAGATAAAATTCAGGGTGAAGCAAGTTTTATTCGAGCTTTTACTTATTTCTATCTGGTCAACCTGTATGGAGATGTTCCACTAATTTTGACAACTGATTATCGAGAGAATTCCTTAGCCGAAAGAGTACCACAAGAGGAGGTGTACCAACAAATATTAACTGATCTTGAAACTGCGATAAGCATTTTGTCCCCAGATTATTCTAACGGAGACCGTACTGTAGTCAATCAAAACACTGCAGTTGCTATGATGGCAAGAGTTCAACTCTATCTTGAGAATTGGAATGATGCTGAGCTTTACAGTAGCCAGATCATAGACCAAGCAGTAACCTATGAATTACTCGAAGATCTTAATTCTGTTTTTCTGGCAAATAGCAGAGAAGCCATTTGGCAAATTTCTCCGAAGGCAAGGGGGTTTTCACTAACTAATACCCAGGAAGGGGGGCTTTTCATAATTCATCCTCTCTATTACTTTCTGGCTCAATTCAAGCTTACTCCATCATTTATAGATTCTTTTACTACTGAAGACAGAAGGCTGAGCGACTGGATTGGTTTTCATGAAAATACTTCGTTTTATTTTCCATTCAAGTATAAAATTCAAAATAGTACTGAAGATGCCACAGAATTTTCTATGGTTCTGCGTCTTGCGGAGCAATATTTAATTCGGGCAGAGGCAAGAGCAAGGCAAAATGATTTAGCGGGAGCTATTTCAGATCTTGATAAGATTAGGGAAAGAGCCGGTTTGATGACCATCTCTCAAGCTCATCCTGAAATAGGGCAGGAGGAAGTGCTTCAAATCATTTTTGAGGAGCGAAAGAAGGAGTTATTTACCGAATGGGGCCATCGATGGCTCGATCTTAACCGTACTGACAAAGCAGGGGACATCTTTGTTGAGAATTGGGAGAGTACTGATGTTTTTTATCCCATACCTGAAAACGAGAGATTGAAAAATCCTAACCTCACTCAAAATGAAGGATATTAAAAAAAGAAGAAGATACAAAAGAGGTCATAAGGTTCTAATTCCTTTAATCCTGTACTTTTTCATTTTTGCAGTCTACAACTCAACAGCTCAAAGCGTTCTTCCAGTTCCGTTGGATCCAGATATGAGATACGGCCAGCTTGCAAATGGTTTGACCTACTATATCAAAGCCTTACCGGGATCAAAAGAAGGAGTAAGCATGAGACTAGTTCATAAGGTCGGTTCGAATGATGAAAGAGAGGATGAGGGTGATTTTGCACATGCTATTGAACACCTAGCCTTTCAATCTACAAAGAGTTTTCCCTTAGGAATTGAAAATGATGAAAGATTTAATAGCTCAGGTTTTGGTAATTATAAGGTGAATGCCTCAAGTGGCCGTCGAAACACGACATACAAGTTCAACATAGGTGAACCCTCTCCGGAAGGGCTAAAATTAGGTTTTTTATGGTTCAAAGAAATTATCCAAAATCTTACGCTTACTAAAGAGGACATTGAAAGTACAAGAGGAGAGGTTAGAGAAGAATATTTGGGAAAGGTGGGAACGCAACTCGCTTATTCCATTGCCAGTTCCAAAATGTACAGTAGAATTTTTCCTTGTGAAGAAAGTGAAGAAGGGCTTCTTGATCACTACGATTATTTTTCACCGGAAAAAATCAGGAAGTTTTACGAGGCCTGGTATCATCCAAAATTAATGGCTTTGATAATTGTGGGTAATATACATGATCCGGTTGATGTAGAAAAACAGGTTAGATCAACCTTTTCTATAAAACCTTCTAAAGGACTTTCAGTACGACCCCAGAATTGTGACTCTCTATATTTTGAGAAGGCGCCTCAATTTGTAATAGTGGAGAGAAAAATAGATTCAAATAAACTCATCCAAGACAAGAGTGCAGAAGGACATCTTATTTTTCGTCTTCCTGAGTTTCAACCGCGGTTGGAGAGTATCGACAGAGCAACAAAAACTTTTTACCTAAAAATGATGCTCGATATTTTAAATGAGAGACTAAGGGAGGGGAGCGAAAAATATGAGATGAAAAGGCCATTAATTTATGACCTTTACACGCAGGATTTACCTTCGGCAATGGAGATAGTTTTTTCTTTTAAAAATGGGGCAGGAAAAGAAACAGTTAAAAAAATAGCAAAGGTTTATCATCAACTTCAGAAATATGGCATTTTAGAATCTGAATTCATAAAGGCTAAGGAAAAGCTACTCTTTAAGCTGGATTGGTTAAAGGAGGATCAGCCCGAGTATTGGTTGCAGGAAATCGATAGTCACTTTATTAGAGGTGAAGTTTTACCCGCCCAAAAAAAGCTAAACATCTTAAAGTATGTTGATGATCTCAAGATGAAAAATTTAAACAATTTTATCAAAGAACATCTAGTTAAAAGTCCTGAAGATATAGGATTCATAGCTCCCGCTGGTCATGAAGCGTTGTCGTTTAAAGAGGGAGAAGTTAGGTTCTGGTTCGTTGATGCTTTGGATGAAAATATTAAACCCTATAAAAACACGGAAGTAAAGACGTTGCTCAGCAACGAGGAAGTTAAAAGCTTAGAAGCTGTGAAATTTATAGATAAGGGAATCGAGGATTTTGGTGCTGAAAAAATTATATTAACTAACGGAGTAGAGGTAGTCATTCTTCCTACTTCCTCCAATGATCCGGTGAGTCAGCATCGGATTAACTTACATGGATTCAGGATTGGTGGAGCCAAATTTTTAACCGAAGATGATTATTGGTCGGCCCTAAATGCATCCCAGATAGTTTCAAATTCTGGAGTAAATGGCTTGACCAATTTTGAAGTAAATAGAATTTTACGTCACCAGAATATCTTGGCCGGAGCAGTTGCACCCTACATTGATAATGCAGAACATGGTATCTATGGAAGTGCAAAACCAGAAAATTTGGAAACCATTCTGCAATTGGTCTACCTGTTCTTCACCAGACCCAATATGAACAAGCTAGCTTTTGAAAACTGGAAAAGTGAAAAGATTGATTGGTATTTGAAATCTTCTGCTGATCTGTATGCAGCTGATTTTAATGAGGCTCGCAGACGTGACCTAGGTGACAAGAACCTTCAAAACAGTCATAACAGAAGACATTTGCCTGCAGGGACGTTAGGAATTCTGAGCCTTGAAGAAACAGATTATGAAAAATCTTTTAATATTTTTCGACGGTTTTTTGGCGATGCAGAAGGTTTTACATTTTTAATAACAGGAGATTTTGAGATTGATGAAATTTTGCCACTTGTCCTAAAGTATCTAGGAAATTTACCTGGTCCAAATCTCCATAAAATGCCGACAGAGAATAAGAACAGTACTTTCCCTGAAGGATCCACTTTCCAAGAACTTTCGAACAAAGGAAACCTCAACATGCCAAACATTAGTTACGGGACAAGCTTTATTATAAAACCTGAAGATTTCTATGACTGGAAGGAGCGTATGAAAATTGAAGTGCTGGGGGAGGTTGTGAGACAAAAAATGTGGGACTTAAGGTTTAAAAAGGGCTATGGCTTGTATGACGTAAGTGCAAGAGGACAAATGAATTATAATCTAAGGCGTTATGAAATACATACTTATTTATTTTGCCAACCAAAGGATTTTGAGCGGCTTCAAGAGGAAATCAGGCAGATTTATTCTGATATTATAATGGGTGAAATTTCTGAAGAAGAACTTTCTGGAGCTCGTGAAATGGTGGAATATTTTAATTTTTCCGAAAAAGCTATACGTCTAGGAACAAAAATTAATGGGCTTTATCATCATTATAGATTCAATTATCCATGGACCGATATTGGTAGAATGAGTTCTTTTACTAAAGAATTAAATCGAGAGGACATAGTAGAAGTGGCAAAGAAATATCTTGAAGGAGAAAATTTTCATGAATATGTTATAAAAGGAAATTAATTGTAAAAGCACACCGGTTCTAAAGCCGGTGTGCTATTTAAAGGCAACTATTAAAGCTGACGTTTCCTACCATCTCCTTTTTTTAATGTATTAGGATCTGGAGCATCATATACTTGATGAACCTCCCCATTGGGCAACTCAACTATACATGTCTTGTTTCCATCGCCACAGTCAATTTCTTGTCCCAAGGACATAAACACCCCACTTGAAGGTTGATAATAATCCTGTGTAGGATCTATTTCCACATTTTCAGTCGCAAAGGACATTCCAATGGCAAAAATCATTGCGATCATTGGTAAAAAAAAATTAGTTTTCATGATTTCTAATATTTAAAGATTGCCTACTCTATTTATCAGGTTTTCGGCTTCTCCTGCTTTTGTTGCAACAAAAATCTTTATGGTTTTACTTCAACCACATTGGTTGATGATTTACTTTTATATGTTTTCAGATCGTAGGAAAGAGCAATAGCCAAAAGGGCCAATAAGGAACAACCAGTGTTGAAAATCAAATGATCATTCCAGGAGAATGTACTTATCACGCCACCACAAGAACAGGGGATTGATTCTGCAAATAGAAGAACTGCGATTATATAGAGATTGAAAATGATGAGTAATATCAAGGAAGAATAAAAAGCCTGAAATCTAAAATTTGGCTTAAAGTAGAGGAAGGAAATAATGATTTGGACCGTCGGTAAAATAATGGCTAGAGAGACGGAAAAATCATTAATAAATGGGAACTGTTCCAGTTGAGTCTGAAAATTTTCAAATTCGATTAGTTTGCTTACTGCAGCATAGGTAAAGAGTATAATGAAAAAAAGAGAGATGACATCAACTGTCCACTTTTTCCAATGTGCAATGTTCTTTTCAAACTTTTTCATGATACTTTCGTTACATGATAAAATTCGGAAGATATATCTAACAGGCTAGTATAGATTTTTGCTGGTAGAGTATTTATTCCAGCTTTTGATTTCTGAGGTCACTGGGATTGTAACCGTATTTTGTTTTGAATATTTTGGAGAAATGAGGAAAACTTTTAAACCCGCAAATTTCTGCAATTCGACTGAGGGGAATATCTGTGTTTGATATGAAGCTATGAGCCCTTTGAAGCCTTTGGTCTTTTTGAAAACGAAACACTGAAGTGTTATAGAGTTGCCTGAAACCTATCTTTAGTTTAAATTCATTCGTGCCGTGTTCAAGAGCGAGTTCTTTTAGAGAAGGCAGAGGTTTTTCAAGATTATTGAGGATGTAATCATATATTTTCTGGATCTTTTTCTTATCTGCTTCCCGGTAAAGTGAATACTGCTGCTTTTTTTTGCTCTTTAAACCATTGGATTTAAGGTTTTGTAGTGCGAGTTGAATATTTTCCTCTTTTTCTTTGGATTGGATAATTGTCTGGAGTGCAGTTACCAGAAATAACTTTCGATCATCTTTTTTTAATACAAGAGACGAAATGGAGCAAAGAGCAGGAACCGTTAATGAATTACTAGAGGAGAAAAAGAGTCGAAGCGTTTGGTAATAAGGTGACTCATTAAGCTTTTTAATTTCTTCAATTTCTTTTTTCCATAGTTCGGCAGAGTCTATTGTTAAAAATTTTTCAAAGGGAGCTCCACTCAATTCTGAGAATGGTAGTCCCAGGAGCTGCTGGGCAGAGGAGTTAAAGTTACGAACACAAAACTGATCATCCAGAATGAATGTCATTTGAGCTATCTGCTTGTAAGTTTCGTGAGGATTGATAAGCGCGAAGTGATGAAAACTCTCCCGTATCTCTTCCGCCATCATATTTAGAAGCACTATTATTGTTTCCAGTTGGTCATTATGGCGGGAGCGTTCAATGCGGTAAGAAAAATTTCCACTGGCCACCTCAAGTATCATTTGACAGATCTTGGCAATCTTTTCTTTATCTGTTTTGGTGTACATCTACCAAATCAATTTAGCGAAAGGTTTTTAGGAACATGAGAGCATCGTATTTCTCGGTAAATATTTTAGTGGGAGTTATAGGTTTACTGGTGCGAACGTAGAAATCAATTATGGCCTGAGAGATGGGGGGATTTACAAGGAAAGCAACAGCTGAAGTAAGAATTGAACCTTCCCTTGCTAAATAGTCCCTTGCTGATTTGTCTGTATCTTTGACTCCACGGGTATCACAGAAAACTGGATAATACTTGTCTTCCTGGCATTTTAATCGATCAGTCACCACCTTTTCTGCAGCGAAAAGATCTACAACAACTTCTGGATGGTAGATAAAGTGAAGTATACCATCATCAATCCAAAAGGTCGCATATTCGTTGGAAAGCGATTTATTCATAATTAATCTAGTTTAGCCAACATTGAAGTTAAGGAAAAAATAATGTCATTTGCTTGACATTCAACATTTTTACCTAACCTGATGAATAAATTTAATAGAGTTAATTTGAAAGTAGTTGTAAATGAAGGAGTTTGATTTACTCTAAGAGTATTAAAAATAATTCGGCACCGCAAAGTAAGATTATTTTGCCTGTAAAGTATAAGTACTTGCCTATAAAGGATTCTGTTAATAGCTGAAAACTGAATGAGGTGTTTTGCTCAATTCAAATTACTTAGTTTCATCTAAATAATTTTAAACAGCTCCAAAATGGCAAAAATCAAACAGAATAATTTTCTAGACACGGTTGATGAAGTTTTTACCAGTGCAAAGAAAGCCGGCGTGCTACACCTTCATTCAGATGGTAATGTATTTTCCGGTAGGACCATCCAAATCAACGGCAAACAGCATTATCATTTTGGAACAACTGGATATCTGGGATTAGAACAGGACCCTCGGTTAAAAGAGGCAGCTATTGACGCTATCAGAAGGTATGGGACGCAGTTTCCTCTATCCAAAAGTTATATTTCTCATCCCCTTTACGCGACCCTTGAGGAAAAAGTAGGGCAAATGTATGGACAACCAGTGATTATTACTAAAAATAGTACACTTGGACATTTAGCTGTAATACCAACTGCAGTCCGAGATGAAGATGGGGTGATCCTGGATCATCAGGTACATTGGAGTGTGCAGAATGCTACACAACTTCTAAAGACCAGGGGCGTACCTGTAGAAATGATCAGACATAACAATCTGGATATGCTTGAAGACAAGATAAAGTCACTAATTGGAAAATGCAGTAAGATTTGGTATATGGCTGATGGGGTTTATTCTATGTACGGAGATTTTGCACCGATTGAACAACTGATGCAGTTGGCAAACAAATATCCTCAGTTACACTTTTATTTTGATGATGTGCATGGGATGAGCTGGAATGGAGAAAATGGTACAGGATATGTTTCAAGCATCTTAAATGAGCTGCCCAAAAATGTGTTACTGGTGGGAACGCTTAGTAAAACCTTTGGTGCCAGTGGGGCAGTTGCCGTTTGTTCAGACAAAAGATTACATAATAAGATAAAGACCTTTGGCGGTCCTCTTACATTTTCTGCGCAACTAGAACCTGCATCTGTGGGAGCTGCCATTGCTTCTGCTGATATCCATCTGTCTACTGAAATTTACTCTCTTCAGGCCGAGCTGCAGGCAAGAATTAATTATTTTAATCATCTTCTGGACCAAACGGAATTACCGCTTATAGACAGGAATAATTCGCCTGTTTTTTACATCGGGACAGGAATGCCCATCTCAGGATATAATTTTGTCCAACGCTTACTCAAGGAAGGTTTTTATGTAAACCTGGGAATTTATCCTGCTGTGCCCGTAAAAAATACCGGGGTAAGAATTACCATTTCACGTCACAATAAGGCCAGTGATATAAAAGGCCTGGTTGAAGCGATGGAATATCATTATACTGCAGCATTGGAAGAGACGGGTGCTTCACTTCTTAAAGTAAGAAAGGCTTTTAAAATGGCTACAGAAAAAATAAAGGAAGAAGAAAAGCAGTTAATACCTCATGACTTCAAAATTCTTATTGAAGATTCAATAGAAAAAATTGAAAAGAAGGAGTGGAACAGGATGTTTAAAGGAAAAGGGATTCTCGACTGGGATGGACAACTCTTTTTAGAGAATGTTTTTAGGGGTAACAGTAAAAAAGAACACAACTGGGATTTTAAGTATTTAATAATCAAAGATGAGCATGATGAGCCAATTTTGGCCAGCAGTTTAAGTCATGCACTCTGGAAAGACGATTTGTTGGCACCTGCTTCTACTTCTCTCAAAGTTGAAGAACAGAGAAAAACCATGGGAGCTTATTATCTGACATCTCAGATTCTAAGTACCGGTTCCATTTTTACTGAAGGCGATCATATTTATATTAACGAATCACATCCGAATCTTTTAAAAGTCTGGAAGGTTTTTATTGACATCCTGGAAAGCATAGATCACGAGCACTACAATAGTTCCATGATAATACTTCGGGATTTTTCATCGGATACTCCCTACAATGGAATTTTTCATGATCATGGCTTTGTAAAGGTGAATATGCCCGAATCCAGTGTGTATAAAAATTTTAATTGGGAGACACCTGAAGAGTTCCAGGCCACACTTTCACGACGGTCCAGAAGACACTTTGGGAAAGACATAGCTGCTTTTGAGGATAAGTTTGAATTGACGATATGTCAAAATGTTCAGCAGGATAAACTTCCAAAGTTGCAGGTGCTTTATGAAAACGTGAGGCAGAATAATCCGGGGCTAAACACTTTTTCTTTTCCCGAGAAGCTTTTCCGTAGCATGAATGAGGATCCAAATTGGGAGTTCCTCTTATTATATCTAAAGAAGGAGTGGACTGAAAATAATTCTATGGAACTTGTAGGGGTGATGTTTTGTTATAAAAATTTGGAGATGACTTATGTTCCGGAGTTCATTGGAATGGATTATCAATACGCCAGAGAATTTAATGTTTATAGGCAACTACTTTATCGCACAATTAAAAGAGCGAAAAATTTAGGTTATAAAAAGATCGATTTTGGTTTAACCGCTGCCTTTGAGAAACGTAAATTGGGGGCAGAAATAATACCAAAGGTTTGTTATGTTCAGGCGAAGGACAACTTCTCATTAGAACTTCTAGAAACGATGCAGAATAGTAGATAACCAAATTGGCATGCGTGAGCTCCCCCTTCCAGTTTTTCAATCCATCAAATTGATATGAAGAGATTTCATGGAGTAATGGAATCATTTGAACAGAAAATAACTGTCATTTTAGATTCTCCAGAACAGCAAATCAGGGTGACAAATAAGGGTATCGATCTCTGCAATAGGGTTCTTACCGAATTAAAAGATCTTATTGAAAAGGAGGATTTAGAATCGGTAGAAGAAGAGATCCACTTTTTCAAAGAAGTTAAGCCTTCTATTATGAGTTATTTAATTTATTTCACAGAAGTTCGCTCCTGTGAAATTAGAAAACCAAAAGCAGGGGTTAATTTCCAGGTCCGGTTTTTTGAGAAAGAAATAAAAAAGGTTAATAAATTTTTTTACAGGAATATTGATTTTTCTCACTACATGGAATTGGGTCACAATTATTTGGATCACCAGTTATTCACACGAAACTACCAGAACAATTTCCCTTTTACTCCACTGGTTAACTACTACCAGTTTCCCGAATTCTCAACCTCTCATGATATGTTGTGGTCTAAGATTAAGGCCATGCATCGATTTCTGCATTATATAAGAAAATGTCTGGGAGAACTACGCCCGGGTCGAAGTTTCATTTCTCCGGAAAGAAAGCATCCGGTTTTATTTTGGACTTCTTCAAAAACAGCTTTGACTGAGTTGATTTACGCCTTGTACTCTGATGGCGCATTAAATCATGGTGCTGCAGATCTTAATACGATTACTACCTCCTTTGAGGATTTTTTTAATGTTAAGCTGGATAACGTCTACAAGACTTACTCAGAAATAAAGGCTAGGAAAGGAAGTAAAACAAAATTCTTAGAGGAACTGATGCTTAATCTTCAACAGAAAATGAGTAAAGAAGATAGCCTTTAAAAGGAAATCTAATTGTCAAAAATAGCCTCCGTTGAAGGAAATCAATTTATTGTTGGAAACTGATGAGAACCATAAATCTTTCAATTCAAGCATCCATTTTTTTGTTTTATCATCTTATAATTCCGTCGGCTGCGGATAAAGGACACCAGCATTGGATCTGTGGTATCGTCAGGGGAAGGCGGTCAAGGCAATGCAAGCGAACATATCTCTAGAAAACAAACAGTTAATAGGAACTATTGGTTCACGGTTCAGACATTCCTCTGCCACTGTTAAAAAATGTTCAGCACCCCAAAAAGCACAACCGCCACATAAACGAGCAGAACACCTCCAAGTGTAGCAACCTGCCATCGCTTAAAACCATGTCCGCTTTTCTTGCTGCCCATATGAATGAAAGCAGCATAAAGAATACCTACCAGGCCTACGAAGCTCAAGACCGTCACGAATAAGGGAAAGTTGCTTACCGGAAGGCCAACTAAGGCCAGAGGAAAAAATGCTACGGTAAGTGTAACAGCATGATCTCCTATGACGCTGGTGACACCAGAAGTTATCTGGCCACTTTTAGCTACGCTCCAAGTGGCGAAAACTTCGGGCAAAGCAGCCATTGGAGCTGTAATAAATAATCCCCCAACTATTTTAGAAATTCCCAAGGCAGTAACAAGATTTTCTGTGGCGCGAACCGTAAAGTATGCACCTACACCCAAAGCGGCTAACCCTGCCAAGGCCAACCATATTTCTTTCTTTTTCCATTCTACTTTTTCATTTTCTTTTTTTCCTCTTAGGAGGGCCTGAGTGAGAAAAGCAACATACATTCCTAACATGATCCAACCATCTACAGGTTGTAGTCCTCTCCATGCAGAAGGAATAGTAAGCACAGCTACAACCGCTACAATGACCAGATAGGGGAGAGCCTGTACAGTTACCGCTGTAGGATCTACTTTCAGCAAGTGTTCAGTTTTGTGCTGCTGGTGACCTTTATCTTTATTCTTATCTTTTAAATGCCTGGTCGCAATGTAGGCTGTTATGACCATTAAAGGAATTGCGATCACATTAGAGCCAAACATGGTCCCCAGACCAATATCTCCCACGCCGGTTACTGCACTGGTGATATTTATTCCTATTTCAGGACTGGCAGCTGCCAAACCAATCAAGGCGCCACCGGCAGCTACCGAAAAACCCCACTGCCGTCGAAGCTTTTTTATGGCTGTGACAGGTGTTCAGCCCCCCAATGGGCTGCCCACACAGCTGCAATCAGAACCAAAGCCCATAACCATACACTCATAAAATGTTCTCTTTAGCTTTCTCACTAAAATAATAAAATAAAAAAATTCGCGAATTTGCACTAACAATGTCGGAGCTATTCTAAATGGTCAATTTACATTTAGCTCGATCCCAAGAATTGTGTATATAATCTCCTTCAGGAGACATAAACCGAACTTTAGAATTTTATTCTCTGCAGTCTCACTGCGTTCAAAATGGCTAAGAATGCCACTCCCACGTCAGCAAATACTGCTTCCCACAAACTTGCTACACCAAATGCCCCAAAAGTTAGAACAAGGGCTTTTACTCCAAAGGCGAGGCCTGTGTTCTGCCATACAATCTGTCGCGTCTTTTTGCCGATCTTAATGGCCGTGGCGATTTTCGCAGGCTGATCTGTTTGTATTACTACATCTGCGGTTTCTATTGCTGCGTCAGAGCCTAAGGCTCCTATTGCCATGCCTACATCGGCTAAAGTGATCACCGGAGCATCATTTATACCGTCTCCTACGAAGGCTACTTTTTTCCCCTGTTTCTTTAGTTCCTCGACCTTATCCACCTTGTCCTGAGGTAGTAGTCCCCCATAAGCTTTATCTATCTTTAACTGTTCCGCAACTTTTTGAACAATAGAATCTTTATCGCCTGAGAGCATAACAATATTATCAATACCATAATCCCGAAGTTGCTTTATAGCTAACGCCGCATCTTCCTTAATTTTATCGGCAATGGTTATGTAACCTTCATATTTGCCATCTACTGCTACCACAACAATCGTTTCCACTATTTCCTCTATCTCTGGGGCATAGGAGATGTTGAACTTCTGCAACAATTTCGCATTACCAATTAAAAGTTCCTGGCCATCTACCGTTCCTTTTAATCCGTGTCCGGCAATTTCTTCTACATCCTGCACTTTCAGCTGTTTATAAGCCTTGCCGGAGTGTTCTACAACTGCCGAAGCTATAGGATGAGTGGATTTATTCTCAAGTGCCGCTGTTAGCGCCAAAAACCGGTCCTTTTCCAGACTTCTGACCTTTACCTCCTGCACTTTAAAAACTCCCTCTGTGAGGGTTCCGGTTTTGTCCATTACTACTGTATCTACCTTTGTAATGAGGTCGAGAAAATTGGAACCTTTAAAAAGAAGACCGTTTCTTGAAGCGGCACCTATACCACCAAAATATCCAAGCGGAATAGAGATTACCAGCGCACAGGGACAGGAGATCACCAAAAAGACCAAGGCCCGGTACAGCCATTCATCAAAGACATAGGTGTCGACAAAGAAATAGGGGAGGAGCGCCAGACCTATGGCAAGGAAGACCACTATAGGAGTATAAATTTTCGCGAAGCGGGTGATGAATTTTTGGGTTTTTGCTTTCCTCCCACTTGCTTCTTCAACGAGTTTGAGAATTTTTGATAAAGCACTGTCTTCATACCCGGAAGTTACTTTTAGCTCAACCAGCCTATCCAGGTTTATCATCCCTGCAAGGACTGTCTCTCCTTTTTTCTTGGTATCAGGTTTTGATTCCCCTGTAAGGGCGGCAGTATTAAAGGAGGAGCTTTCGCTAAGCATTTCTCCATCAAGCGCAACTTTCTCACCCGGTTTTATCTGAATGATTTGCCCAATGTTCACCTTCTTCGGATTAACAATTGAAACCTGACCATTATTAAGAACACTTACCTCTTCAGGACGATTATCAATGAGGGCTTTTATTGAGCGACGGGAACGGGCAACGGCTGCCTCCTGAAAATGTTCTCCAATTACATAGAACAACATTACCGCCACCCCTTCTGCATATTCTCCAATGTAAAACGCACCCACGGTAGCAATGGTCATAAGGAAAAATTCATTGAAAATATTTCCTTTTCCTATGTTGGTCACAGCATGTTGTACAACTTTCCCACCAACCAAAACATAAGCAACACCAAAAACAATTAAGCGCAGATATCCTTTAAACCATTCCACATCAAAAAAGTCCAGCCCAATACCAAAAAGTAAAAGTATCAAGCTTACTATAGTCGGAATAAAGGAAGATCTTTCTTCCTCATCTTTATCTGCTCCCTTTTGCTGAGGGGTACAACAGGAATCTTCCCCTTTTTCAGGTTTTGGTCCGGGTTCTTCAGCCGTTCTGGGAGAAGTAATTTTTGGATCTTGTAATTCTGTGTCTTTATAATCCTTGTCTTTCGCCATAACTTCTTATTAAAGGTCTTTAAATAGAAAAAGCCAATACAATAAAACCGGTATTTCCCTAGCTAATTATGTCATTTTTAATTACAGGAACGAAATTAATCTATATAAACCTGCAATGGAAGTGCATTGTTTGGTGTAGACCTTTACTTTAGAAGAACAAGCTCGGAAAATTCTATTTTTTATTGCATTTGTCGCAGGTTCCCTTAACCACCAAACTGGCGTCAGTTGCTGTAAAACCCGGTGGAAGATTAATATGCGGAATCTTAGTTTCAGTTAAGCACTGGGTTTCTTTACAGGTTTCACAGTGAAAGTGGAGATGAAGATCGCTATCGAGCTCACAATTACAGCCCGCCTCACAAAGAGCATACTTGGCTACTCCACTCCCGTCTTCAATCAAGTGGACGATTCCACTTTCCTCAAAAGTTTTAATGGTACGATAAATAGTTGTTCTTTCACTTTTTTCAAAAGCCGTCTCGATGTCAGCCAAAGTTACAGCCATTTGCTTTTGAGCTAAAAACTTAAAAATGAGCATCCGCATTGCTGTAGGCCTCACCTGCTTTTCCTCTAAAATTTTTCTATTGCTTTCATAATTAATGCGCATGACCGCCTTCTCCTTTTTGCATTTCAGCCATAAGATAGTAGGCGTTGTTATAAGCAAATCTCGTCTCTTCCGGCAGGTCTTTTAATAGCTTTACTTCAACCCATTCACCTCCATTTGTACCGGTAATAACCTCTACAGGTCTAAAGCTCCATGCATCTCCTTCCTCTTCTGCCGTAAAAGCATAAAATTTACCCCCTTCTCTAACTATGGCAGATTCGGGTAGTGCTGTTGTTCGTTGATTGTCAACCGCAATTCGTCCTCGTACATACATTCCCGGAACCAGGTTTTCTGGCCGGTCGATGATTTCCGCATGTACATGAACAGCTTTAGGATCCTGCTCAAAGTTCTTGCTTACAGAAATGATTTCCGCAGTTAATTCAGTTCCGGGTAACGATTCGATTGTGAAAAATACTTTCTGTCCTTTCTCCACTTTTGCCACATCTTTTTCAAAGACCATAAGGTCCACATGAACATGTTTGATATTAATGATCTGGAACATTTCAGACTGCGCCTGTACAAATTGGCCTGTTTTGATATTGACCGATTGAACAGCACCATCTATAGGGCTTCTAACGGGAATCCTTTGCTGAATATTTCCATTTCGAATAGTTTCAGGATTAATATTTAGTTGTTGCAGTTGAGCCTTAAGTCCGGCAACCTGTCCTTGGAGGCTTTCCAATTCTGCCTCGGCACGTTGAAAGATTTGCCCTGAACCCACTCCGGCTTCGTACAATTTCTTTTGTCTTTGAAATTCTTTTTCCTGATAATTAAGACTATTCAAAGCATTCATATACTGCGTTTGTACTTCAATGATCTCCGGGTGTTCAATGTATGCCAATACATCTCCACGCTCAACTTCATCTCCTTCGATCACTGTTATTGACGATACGTTACCTCCAATTACAGGAGTAACTGTGGCTTCACTTTGAGGAGGGACTTCCAGCTCTCCATTTGCCTGTACATAGCCGCTAATTAACCTCGTTGTAAGGCTGTCAATTTTCATGTCAAGTACATCGAACTGCTGCTGTGAAAGCATAGCTTCCTTGACGGTTTCTGTTTTAGCAGGTTCACCGGCTTCTTCTTTCTGATTCTCCTCTTTTTCAGTATTTTCCCCGCAAGACAATAGAAGGAGAAACGGGAGCATATATATTGTTTGAAATTTCATTTTTTTAGTTTTTTCCTGTTAGGTAAAATTGTAATTCTGCAAGGGCTATCTGGTAACTTTCAAAAGCCTCGAGCGCTTTAATTTCTGACTCCATTGCATTGTCTAAATTCTGAATAAAAGCCACATATTCAATGGCACCTTCATTAAAGGCGAGTAACGATCCCTCCCGTTGTTCCTTCAGCAAGGGAAGGACTTCATCCCTGTAAAACAGCCAGGAGGATTTCCATCGCTTATAGTTTCTCAAGGCAATTTCATAATCAGATTTTATTTGGTCTGTCTTAAAACCGGCAGCTCTTTGTGCAATTTCCTTTTCTATTTTTGCCGCTTTAGCTTCGCCGTGGGCCGCCCCGGAGAGGATTGGAATAGATATACCCGCTTGATAATTATAAAAACCGGTTGCTCCATTTGCTTTTTGAAGTCCGTACTGAACACTGAAATCGGGTAGGAAATTTGCCTTTTCTGCAGCATAAGCAGCTTCTGCCACCGCAACCTTCTTTTCAGAAACTTCTAAAAGAGGGTGATCCTTAGGTAATTCTCCGGCAAGGAAAATTTCATCCTCCTGAATACCTTGAAAATCATCCGGGACATCATAGACTTCCTCATCTCCCAGCCACAGATTCAGCTTTTGCAGGGCTGTTAGGTAGTCCATCTCGGCCTGTTGCAAATCAATCGTAATCTGGCTGACCTTATTTTTGGCTGTCAACATTTCTAATCTGGAAATGGCCTCTACATGGTACCGTAGACTAACTGCCTGCTCTAATTTTTGGTACAGGGAATCCACTTCCTGAAATAACAGATACTGTTGCTTTGCGGAAAAGGCACGACTCCATGCAATTTTCACCTCCTGTGCCACCTGAAGTTGAGACAGCTCATATGCTTCTTCTGCAAGCCCAATCCTTTTATTGTAAAGCTTATTTTTAGAAGGTATTCCAAATAAATCGATCCCTTTCTGTTGAACTCCTATGGTGGTGTATATTCCACCTGCTTCTCCAAGCTCTTCTCCACCCGTAAATACTTCGGTTTCCCCGATATCCCAGGCAGACCTTTTCATTGCCTGCTCCTGTTTAATTCGGGACTTCTCATTCTTCAGAAGTGGGTAATTGTCCAGAGCTAAGGCTACTGCTTGTTCCTGCGTTACCTGCGGAGATAATTCAGTTGTCTGAGCTTTCAAACCGGCAGGTAAAAGGAACAGGACAAGAATTACTGCAAAAGAACCACCTGTTGCGGGTTTAAATTTCATTCTGCCCGACCTTGATTCCACCCATTTATACAGAATAGGCAGAATGAATAATGTGAGCAGGGTAGAAGTGATTAAGCCCCCTATAACTACAGTTGCCAGCGGCCGTTGCACTTCTGCTCCGGCAGAGCTGGAAATAGCCATAGGCAGGAATCCGAGTACGTCGGTAAGAGCCGTTAATAAAATGGGACGGATTCTGCTTCTTGTTCCAAGGGTGATCCTTTCATTTAGATTTTTCACACCTTCTTCTTTTAATTCATTGAAACTGCTTATGAGAACAAGACCATTTAAAACTGCCACTCCAAATAATACAATGAAGCCAACCCCGGCAGAAATGCTAAAGGGCATGTCCCGTAGCCATAAAGAAAATATTCCGCCAATAGCTGCAAGTGGAATAGCTATGTAGATCATGGTGGTTTGCTTGAAAGATTTAAGAGCAAAATAGATCAGGATGAAAATGAGGAGCAGGGCAATGGGAACTACAATTTGCAGTCTCTTGCTTGCTCTTTCAAAATTTTCGAAAGCTCCACCGTAGCGAATGTAATAACCCGGCGGAAGTTCAAACTCAGCGTCCAGTTTGGTCTGTATGTCCTCCACCACAGACTTTACATCACGATTCCTGATGTTTACTCCCACGTAAGTACGGCGGTTCGTGTTATCTCTACTGATCTGCATCGGGCCGGGCTGATAACTTATATCAGCCACTTCTTTCAGCGGGATCTGGCTACCTGAAGGCAGAGTTACGTATAGATTCCTAATATTCTCAATACTTTTTCTTTCTTCTTCCTGTAATCGCACTACCAGGTCGAACCGTCTTTCTCCTTCAAAAATAACTCCTGCGTCCCCGCCTGCAAAAGCCGACTGGATAAGGGAATTCAACTCCTTGATCTGTAAACCATATTGAGCAGTTTTATTCCTGTTATAGTTGACCGTGATTTGCGGTAATCCGGCTGTGGCCTCTACTTTTATATCGGCAACGCCTTCTACCGTAGCAATAATATTACCCATCTCCTGCGCCTTACTTGCCAGAACCTCCAGATCTTCCCCATAAAGTTTGACTGCAACATCTTCTCGAACACCTGTAAGAAGTTCGTTGAACCGCATTTCTACTGGCTGAGTAAATTCATAGCTAACGCCGGGAATAATCTCTATGGTTTCTTTGATCTTTGCAATAAGTTCATCCTTAGAATCGGCAGAAGTCCACTCATCTTTATCCTTCAGAATTATAAAACTGTCTCCAATGTCCATAGGCATAGGATCTGTGGGGACATCAGAAACTCCAAACCGGGTGACTACCTGTTCTATTTCGGGGTACTCGTCCAGAAGAAGCTGTTCTATTCTTGTGGAGGTTGCAATTCCCTCGTCAAGCGAACTTCCCGGTTTCAGGATAATGTGAAAAGCTATGTCCCCTTCGTCAAGCTGCGGAATAAATTCCCCTCCCATTTTGGTGAACATAAAAGCAGCCAAAGCGAAAAGGGCTATGGCGGTGCCAAGCATGATTTTTCCTCTTTTTAAGGATTTGTTTAATAGAGGCTCATATTTATTCTGAACCCAGCCGACAAATTTATCGCCATAGGATCTCTTTCGTTTCTTACTCTCCTTCAGAAAAAGAGCAGAGATCATCGGCACGTAGGTCAAACACAGGATCATTGCACCCAGCATAGCGAAGATAAAGGTGAGTGCCATGGGCTTGAACATCTTGCCTTCAACCCCTTCCAGGGCCAGGATTGGAAGAAAAACAATGAGGATTATAAGCTGCCCAAAAAAGGCAGAATTCATCATATTTTTAGCCGAAGAAGCGGCTATGGAATTTCTTTCAGATTTGTTCAATTCGCCTCTTTTCTTCATGCGCTGATGAATCGTAAAAACGGTACTTTCTACAATGATCACGGCTCCGTCGACTATGATCCCGAAGTCTATTGCTCCCAGGCTCATCAGGTTTGCCCAGACGTCAAAAAGGTTCATCAGAATGAAAGCAAACAGGAGGGAAAGCGGAATGGTGGAGGCGACTATTAATCCTCCCCGCCAGTTCCCCAGGAGCAGCACCAGGACAAAGATCACGATCAATCCTCCTTCGAGCAGGTTTTTCGTAACTGTGGAAGTAGTGTCACTAATAAGTTCACTTCTATCCAAAAATGGCTTTATGGACACTCCTTCAGGAAGGGATTTCCGGATCTGCTCGATCCGGTCTTTAACATTGTCTATTACCTCATTGGAATTGGCTCCTTTCAGCATCATGACCATTCCGCCAACGGCTTCTCCCTGTCCATTTTTTGTTAGTGCTCCATAACGTACGGCACTTCCAATTCGAACATCAGCCACATCTGAAACTGTTATAGGAACTCCGCCGGAAGTGGTGACGACAATCTTTGCCAGGTCCTCCACACTTCGGGCAAGGCCCTCGCCACGAATGAAGTTTGCCTGATGGTTCTTCTCAATATAAGCCCCACCGGTATTCTGATTGTTATTTTCAAGGGCGGTAAAAACATCAGAAATAGAAAGTCCAATAGCTTTTAATTCGTCCGGATCTACAGCAACTTCATATTGCTTTATCATTCCGCCAACACCGTTCACTTCAACAACACCCGGCACCATTGCCATTTGTCGTCGTACAATCCAGTCCTGAATTGTTCTCAGCTCAGTAGGGGAGTAGTCATCTTTGAATTCCTCTTCTATTTCGAGGGTGTACTGGTAAATTTCACCAAGTCCTGTAGAAATAGGCCCCATGGAAGGTTGACCAAATCCTTCGGGGATTTCATCTTTTACGGCATTTAGTTTTTCACCCACTAACTGCCTGGGGAGATAAGTACCCATGTCGTCTTCGAAAACAATAGTTACTACGGAAAGTCCGAACCTGGATACCGAGCGAATCTCTGTCACCCCGGGCAAATTACTCATGGCGATTTCCACGGGGTAGGTGACGAACTGCTCGATGTCTTCAGTTCCTAAATTGGGTGCCTGGGTGATCACCTGCACCTGATTATTTGTGATGTCTGGTTGGGCATCTACAGGCACCTGGAAAACGCTCCAGATCCCTGCACCAATTAGCACCACTGTTAAGAGACCAATAATAAATTTATTATTGATCGAAAAATCAATGATCTTATTAATCATATATGATAATTTAATTCAGTTTGTAATAAAATTCTCTGGCCGAAGCCATTGACAACAGGATATAGCTATCCTAAAACTGAATTAAACACGGGGAGGCTGAAAATGAGAAAAGACAATTTCCTTGCCTGCACTCTCGCCAAACAGAGGTGTCAAAAAAGGTATTTTTGGCTCAAATACTTCAAATGCACTTGTGTCAAATTTCACCACATGCACATGGCAGCAGTGACATTGGCAAAAAGGAGGACAGTCATCAGAAGTTCCATGCTGAGCTCCTTGCGGATCCTGCTCGACCTCCAAACTTACGGATACAGCATCCTGATTTTCAGATACCGCTATGTCATCACAGGGAATAAAGTTTAGCCCCAGGAAATAAATAGATAATATGACTGCGAAAAATTTCACAATGCAAAGGTATTAAAATATGGATGCACAGGAAGTGCAATTAATAGATAGATGAGCTAATGAAAGGTTACTTAACCTAAGTTTAAAAACGGTGGCAGGCTTGTACATATTAATGTTGTGCTTAAAATGGCAATTACGGGAGGGAGAAGGCTAATTTTGAAATTCCTTCAGTAATAAAGATTGCCCCATCTACGTTTTCCATCTAACCACTTTAGCGATGGTTTTCGGAAATTTCATTATTGAGTACTTTCTTGTACATCACAGTAACGGCATTGAGAATGGAATACAAAGGGATTTATATACCAGCCATTCAGAAAGATATTTTCTATCTCAATGGGAATTTATTCTACAGCCTATCCTATTTTTTATCATTAATTATCAGCGACAAAAATGATTCAGCGATTTTCTTTATTTTCTTTCCACCAGATAATTGATTAGTTGATTTAAAAATGATGCCATTTGTAAAGTAAAAAATAGTCCTACACCCTCGGATTTAGTAAATAGTTAGCCGGACAAAATATTTTATGTGTTTAAGTACTTGCTTAAATAATTTTTTACCTTTGGTTTATGGAAAACAATAGCTGCATACGGAAAGAGGCCGATTTGAATCAAATCAAACGGTGTAAAGAACAACTATCAGAAGTTGAAGAGGCAGTAGGTGCCTTAACTGATAAGCTCTCATTGGTAAGTAACAGCGTAAGATTAAAGATTCTTTATGTCCTTCAGGCAGAGGAAAGGTTATGTGTTTGTGATTTAAGTGATATTCTGAACATGACCATACCAGCAGTTTCGCAACACTTGCGAAAGTTGAAGGACAGGGATTTTGTAAAATCGGAAAAGGAAGGTCAAACAATCTTTTACTCGCTACGGGATGACCATCGGGAACTTCTTGCTCCTTTTTTTAATTTGTTGAATCGGCAACCTGAAGCCATATGAATGCTAAAAACAGTTTACTTGGAGTGGGAATTTTAACTGGTATCTCCAGTTCCCTTTGTTGCATAACTCCCTTACTTACTATAGTAGCAGGAACGGGAACCATGGCAGGTGCATTTGAATGGTTGGAGCCTTTTAGATGGCCTCTTGTCGTGATTTCCCTTTTTGCTTTGGCTGTTGCCTGGTATCTTAAGATTAAACCTGTCAAGGTTGAGGATTGCGGTTGCGACACAGAATCTCGAACATCATTCTTCCAATCCAGAACATTTTTGGGTGGAGTGACTGTTTTTGTTGCCTTGAGTTTAGCATTTCCTTACTACGCAGAAGCTTTTTATCCTTCCAATGAAAGAGAAGTTGTGTTCGTGCAGGAGAAAAACATTCAAACCATGGAATTCTTAGTGAGCGGTATGACCTGCGCAGGATGTGAGGGTCATGTAAAATCCGAAGTTAACAAGCTGAATGGTATTGTTTCCTGCAAAGTATCTTACGAAGATGGTAACACGGTTGTCGAATTCGATAATACACGTACTAATGTTCAAGAGGTAAAAACGGCTATTGCACGAACAGGATATAAAGTAACAGAAATTAGAAAACAATGAAACAATATGATGTTATAGTAATAGGTTCAGGTATGTCGGGTATGACCGTTGCGAACAAGTGTGCTTCCAAAGGATTAAAAGTAGCTGTGACAGATGAGCTACCCTATGGTGGAACTTGTGCTCTTCGTGGTTGTGACCCAAAAAAGATAATTATTGGTGCTACCGAAGTGAGAGACTTCGCTCAACGTCTGGTAGGAAAGGGTATTAATACGGTTCCTCAAGTAGAATGGAAGGACATTATGGCCTTTAAACAGGAATTTGTAGATGCAATGCCTGAAAAAATTGAAAAAGGATATAAACACAATGATATCGACACCTATCATGGTGCCGCTCGCTTCATCGGCAGTGATGCAGTCGAAATTGCATCGGAAGTTTTAAAGGGAAGCAAGATTGTTATTGCAACTGGAGCACGTCCACGCCAGTTGAAATTTGACGGTGGTCACCTTGCATTGACAAGTACAGATTTTTTAAATCTTCAGGAACTTCCTAACTCATTAATCTTTATAGGTGGTGGATACATTGCCTTTGAGTTTGCACATATAGCTAAGCGATGTGGAGCAGAAGTTACCATCATACATCGGGGACCTCAGCCTTTGGAGAATTTTGATAAGGATATAGTTCACCATTTGTCGGAGGCCACCAGAAAACTTGGAGTAAGATTGATGCTCGAAACAAACGTCACGGGAATCAAGCAAGATGCAAAAGGTTATACGGTAATTGGTGAAACAAATGGTTCCGAAACAGAGTTTACAGCTGAAGCTGTTTTCAACAGTGCGGGAAGAGTACCCCATATTGATGACTTGAACTTGAAGAAGGCTTCTGTAAATTATAACAAGAAAGGAATTGAGGTCAATAAGTACTTACAAAGTACCTCCAATCCATCCATATATGCTGCTGGTGACGCTGCCGATACTGATGGGCTTCCATTAACCCCGGTAGCTGTTTATGAAGGTAATATCATTGCTTCCAACATATTAAAGGGTAAAAATAAGAAACCGGAATATCCACCTATGCCGTCAGTTGTCTTTACCCTACCACCTATGGCTTCGGTAGGTCTGACTGAAGTGGAAGCGGAGAAAGCTGGGTTAAATATCAAAGTGAACACCAAGGCAGTTCCAGGGTGGTTCAATGCTAAACGTCTTAACGTTCAGGAATATGCTTATAAAACCATAATAGACACTGATAAAAGTACTTTGGTGGGAGCTCATCTCATTGGTCCGGGGGTAGAAGAAACGATTAACTTTTTCTCACTTGCGATGTACAAAGAGGTGCCAGTACGAGACTTAAAGAAAATGATTTATGCCTATCCGACAATGGGCTCGGATATCACATCAATGTTATAAACATACCTATGGAAACTATTTTAAAATCTGTTTTGACGTGTTCTAATTGCGGCCACTCCAAGCAAGAAGAAATGCCAACAGATGCCTGCCAGTTTTTTTATCAATGTGAGCAATGTAAAGAGGTTTTAAGGCCCAAAGAGGGTGATTGTTGTGTGTTCTGTTCATTTGGAAGTATTCCCTGTCCTCCTATTCAGGAGAATAAAAGTTGCTGTTAAATTCCCTTTTATAATTTGATTTCCACCCGGGGATATGTTTTTAAAATTAATAGTCTCCGGTAAAAAATCAAGATCGTTCCGCCAAAGGCAAAACGGCAAGAGAGAGGAAGTAAGACTAGGTTTTAATTATCTGATAAACAGATGGTTATAGCGTAAATATTTTTTACAACAGGCTAATTATCAGCAGAATTTATAATGCTTTAAAAGCAAGCTGTATAATTGAAAATACTCTTCAATGCCTCATTCATCAGGGATTTTAGCTGTTACCCAAAAAAACCCGGCTACAGAGCATTAATATAGTTCTTAAGAGGGAGAAGAATTGTCGTAGTCTTGACGGTATATTGAGGTTCGCCGAGATGCCGCTCAAAAGAGTTTTATATAATGAAATTAAGAAAGCTTATTTCGCTTAGCCAATTAGTACAACATTTTTCCATAATAGTATAACACTAGCTGCTATTTTATATTTAATTTCGCTTTTTAAGCGAAAAAATTAGGAGATCATTCTATTATGGGAATGTTTTCTCCATTGACGATGAAAAGTACATTGCGTAATATTGTCTCTATTTTGATGGCACTTGTGGTGTTGTTGTCTACTTTATCTTTTACTGTAGAAAAACATTTCTGTGGAGGTCTTTTAATGGATCTGGCTGTCTTTTCTGAAGCTAAAAGTTGCGTAATGGGAATTCATGATCATTACAATATGGCCACTTCCATGAAGAAGGATCATTGTTGTAGTAATGAAAAAATTTTAGTTGAAGGTCAGGACGAGTTGAAAAATTCGTTTTTATCGCTGGATTTTAAACAACAGGTGTTTTTAGGTGCTTTTGCGAATTCCTATGTGTCTCTATTTAATTATATACCTCGGCAGGTGCCGGCTTACACATTTTATTCTCCTCCTTTGCTGATCCATAGTATTTATCTTCGGGATCAGGTGTTTCTTATTTGATTTAATATTTTTGTCAATACCAGTTACTTACTACTGGTAAGGTATATCTGTTTTAGGAGTGAATTAAAATATTCATTGAGATTATACTTTATTTGAAATAGCCACTACAAATGACTTCATGTTCAAATATTAATTAAATTAATAGGAAATGGAAAAACATCTTTTTGCAGTATTATTAATAGTTGTATCAATAAATCTTACTAATGCCCAACAAACCCCCTCATTAGAAGGGAATGTGGATAATTTACCTGTACGGGAGTACCATTTAACCCTAGATGAAGAAATGGTCCATATTGCAGGAGAGGAAAGCATGGGCATGACGATTAACGGCAGCATTCCCGGTCCAACTTTAAACTTTAAAGAGGGGGAATATGCCGTTATATACGTTAAGAATGAAATGGAAGAGGAAACTTCAATTCATTGGCACGGCCTCCTGCTACCCAATTTTTACGACGGAGTGCCTTACCTCACTACACCACCCATAGAGCCCGGTAAGATACAGAAGTATGAATTTCCCCTCATTCAGGCTGGGACTTACTGGTATCACTCTCACACCATGCTGCAGGAACAAAGTGGCGTATACGGTTCAATTGTCATAGAACCACAAATACCATCGGCCGCTTATAATTATGATCACGACGAAGTACTGGTTCTATCGGATTGGACTTTTGAGAAACCGCGGAATGTCCTGCGGAACCTAAAGCGCGGCAACGAATGGTACAGCATTAAAAAAGGAACTGCGACTCCCTTGAACCGTGTAATTGCCAGGGGCGCTTTGGGTGCCCAGCTGGATTTCTGGCGTCAGCGCATGGAAGGTGCAGATATCGCGGACATATATTATCCTGCTTTTTTGACTAACGGGGATACAGTACAACATTACACCAAATATGAAGCCGGGGATAAGGTAAGGCTACGCATTATAAATGCAGCCGCATCAACGCAATTTTGGCTTACCTTCGGAGGCACTCCGCCTCTTTTAGTTTCGGCCGATGGCCTGGATGTGGTCCCGGTGAACAAAGAAAAACTTTTTATTTCCATCGCAGAAACCTATGACCTAATCATTACCATTCCTGAAAACGGACAGATTGAAATGCGGGCCGTAGCCCAGGATGGTTCAGGGGCTACACATGCCTATTTCGGAAGTGGAGACATACTACCGGCAGAGGTGCTGCCAAGGCCGGATAAAATAGGTATGATGATGCAGATGGCAGAAATGGACATGCGTATGGGAGCTCCCGCCATGAAATTCAATCCGGGCAAAGTCGAGCCCTACGAGTTTATGAAAGAATGGGGAATGGACATGGAACATGGTGAAAAAATGGAGGGGGATATGGGTATGGACCACGATAAAAAAATGGGGAATATGGACAGGCAGAGAATGCCCGAGATGGATCATGACGCACATGAACCGATGACTGACAGCCTTCGGGCAGAGCGTTCCTCTTCAGAGAAGACCCAAACTTCAGAAAAAGGACAGCAGAGGGGGGGATCCAATATGTCAAAAATGGGAATGTTTGCAGATTATAATTATGATTTTCTACAGGCTCCTGTCCCTACTACTATTGATGAGACGAAATCCGAAAGAGAGATTTTGCTGAACCTTACCGGCAATATGTGGCGCTACATCTGGAGTATGAATGGAGTACCCCTGGCCGAAGCCGATATGATTAAAATTGAAAAAGGTGAAAAAGTGCGAATAATATTCAACAACCTCACCATGATGCACCACCCCATGCATTTTCACGGCCATTTCTTTCGTGTTCTTAATAAGCATGGAGCCTATTCTCCGCTCAAGCACACAGTGAATGTAGCACCTATGCAAAAGACCATCATTGAATTTGAGGCCAATGAGGACAGTGATTGGTTTTTACACTGCCATGTGCTGTATCACATGGTTGGGGGCATGGCCAGGGCAGTAACCTACCAGACCGAGCGCAATCCACTAATGAAAGAACATCCCAGAGAAATTCTCTTTCAGGAAGGGAATCACTTTTTTACCTGGGGCTTAGCAGATGTAGCCTCTCACATGACCGAAGTGAATGTGGTTTCCAGCAATATCAGGAACCAGTTCAATTTAATTGCAGAATACGGCTGGAACGAAAATTTAGAAGCTGAGTTTTCTTACGAATATTACCTGAACGACTGGTTTCGGGTATTTGGTGGGGTGAACGTGGAAAATGAAATGAAAGATAACCTGGATGAACTAAGTACTACTGCCGTTGCCGGGGTACGCTATTTTACGCCATATATGTTCAACCTGGATGTACGGTTGGACCATAAGCTAAGACCGCAAATAAGTTTAAGCCGGGAAATTATGTTATTTCCAAGATTCGTCATATTCGGGGAATATGAGTTCCAGGCCGATTTTGGCTGGGTAAATGAATTGCCCCAAGGCACTGACTTTGAAAAAGAACAAGTGTACAATGTGGGTGCCGAATACTTCCTTTCCAGGAATTTTTCTGTAATGGGAAGTTATGACAACCGGTTTGGTGCGGGGGGTGGACTTAGCATAAGATTTTAGTGAAGTATCAATATCAATTAATATCAGTTTAAACAATTCAAAAATGAAAAATCTAAAAGTTAACTTAGGAATTGCAATGCTAGTAATTGTGAGCTTAACAGCAGTATCCTGTAAAAACAACAATGAAGAAGGAAACGTTGACCGTTCAGGAATGGACCATGAAAATATGAGCGAAGGTTCAGAAATGATGGAAGGTGGGGAACAAACTTCCGAAAATATGTCTGGCAGTGAAAACCAGGATTCACAGACGGGAATTATCGTTAATGATTATATGGAACTAAAAAATGCCCTGGTAGCCGATAATTCCGAAGGGGCTGCGCAAGCCGGTGAAAGCCTCGTAGCAGCTTTTGAAAACTTTAATATGAGCGGTTATGAAGCTGCCGAACGGCAGGAACTGACCGAAATTATTGAAAGTGCCAAGGAACACGCCGATCATATTTCCTATAGCGATATGGCACACCAAAGGGAACATTTTGAACTAATGAGCATTGATATGGTTGATATGCTGGCTATTACCGGTTCCCCCGAAAGGCTTTATCAGCAGTTTTGCCCTATGTACAACAACAAGAAAGGCGCGATTTGGCTAAGCACCAGTGAGGAAATAAGGAACCCTTACTTTGGACAAAATATGCTTAGCTGTGGAGAAGTCCAGAAGGAAATTTAAGGAATGAAGTTCCTAAAGATCATCGGTCTGATTTTATTGGTTGCCTTTGTGGGGATACAGTTTATCCCCACAAACCGCAATCATAGTGATTATATTCCTAAATCAGATTTTACGGAGATTTACGAGGTGCCCGAAAACATCAATACCATCCTGCAAACCTCTTGTTATGACTGCCATAGCAATAATACCAATTATCCATGGTATAATAAGATCCAGCCGTTTACCTGGTATTTGAACGACCATATTGAAAAAGGCAAGGCAGATTTGAATTTTAGTGAATTTGGGGAATATTCCTCCCGGCGGCAAAGAAGTAAGTTGCGCTCTATAAGCAGCCAGGTGAAAGATGGGGAAATGCCTTTGCAATCATATACCCTGGTGCATTGGGATGCGAAACTTTCTGACAAGGAGAAGGAAGAATTCACAGTTTGGATGGATTCTTTGGCCATGGAAGTAAGGTAAAAGAAAATAATCCCCCGGCCCTGTGCCTGGAAATTGTCTGTTTAATTAGTTAACACTTCAGGTGCAGGGTCTTTATAAAAAGTTTTCAGCAACAAATAAAAATTATAATTATTGGTCAAAAGAAAAACAGGGGTAAAATTGAGGAAAGCCCATCGTTATCTGGGACTTTTCATAGGGATCGAATTTAAGTACTTTAAAATGGGAGAAATCAAAATGAACACCTTTCACAAAAATACAGTTCTAACTGCTATACTGGTTTCAGTATTATCGCTGTCTTGTGGCACTTCCGAAAAAAAATCAGAAGGTGAGAAAATTATAGAGAAAAGTATTGAGGCCTCCGGTGGAGAAAACTATGTAAATGCTGAAATCGATTTCACTTTTAGGAACAGGAGATATAAGAGTAAACGCAATGGGGACATCTTCCGGTTGGAGCGTATTGTAAAGGATTCCGCCGGTAACACCACACATGATGTTCTAAGCAATGAGGGTCTGAAACGTTTTGTAAACAGCAAAGCTGCTACTGTTCCAGATTCGATGGTCACCCGGATAAGTGATGGGGTAAATTCTGTTCATTATTTTGTCCAGGTGCCTTTTGTGCTCAATTCGCCTGCGGCCAACAAAGAACTGTTGGGGGAAGATGAGGTGGAAGGGGAGACCTATTACGAAGTTAAAGTTACCTTTCGTGAGGAAGGTGGAGGGACAGATTTTGAGGATGAGTTCTTATACTGGATCCACAAGGAAAATTTCACGGTAGATTATTTAGCTTATAGGTTTTTTACCAATGACGGGGGAATAAGGTTCAGGAAAGCGTTGAATCCCAGGGTGGTAGAAGGAATCAGGTTCGTAGATTACCAAAACTATAAAGCCAAAGAGTTTTCCACACCGTTACGTGATTTGGACTCCCTATATGAAGCAGGAAAACTGGAATTTTTCTCTGATATCCAAACTGAAAATATTAGCGTAAGCATTAATAAAAACAATTAATTAAACACAACATTTTCCATGAAAACCACAAAATATATTATTTACGTGCTGCTTGTATTATTTTCCACAAGTGGGATGCAGGCGCAACACGAAAACCACCAGGCCGAAAAGGTGACAACACAAAACAAAGAGGTGTTAAGTCCGCATACCAGTACCATGGCCATAATTGATGGGGCTCATATTCATATAGATTATTCTTCACCACGCGTGCGTGACAGGATAATTTTTGGCGGACTGGTAGGCTACAACACAGTTTGGCAGGCCGGAGCTCATAAAGCGACCTGGATAGAAACCAATAAGGATTTGGTAATTGGTGATGAAATATTGCCTGCCGGGAAGTATGCTTTTTTTACAGTTCCCGGTAAAGAAAATTGGAAAGTCATGTTCAATTCCCGTTGGGATCAGCATGGAAAGGATGAATATGATGAAAAAGAAAATGTAGTTGTTTTGGAAGTTCATTCTGAGACGCTGGAGAATGTCCAGGAGGCACTGACTTATGAAGTTCAAAAAATAGAAAATGATGAAGGAGTAATTTCTCTCACTTGGGAAAGAAAGAAAATTAGTATTCCTTTTCAAGTCAGTGCAGATGAACAAAGGATGAATGACTAAGTATAAAACCTAAAGAACTAACCAACCATCAACCATGAAAAAGGAAATTTTAATTGACAGGAATTCTATGAATATTGAAAATCATAGAGTTATTCAGATTAAAAATGTAGTTTGCCAGCGATGCAAAAGGAGCGTAAGAGAAATACTGACTACATTAAAAATTCCTTTCAAAAGAGTGTCTTTGGGAGAGGCAGAGTTGGAAAGGAGTCTCTCAGATTTTGAGTTCACATTGTTTCAGGAAGAGTTACGTAAAGTGGGATTTGAGCTCATTTTCGAAAAAAATGAACGCCTGGTGAACCAGATAAAATCAATAATCATTGCGCGGGTTTACAAGGAGGAAGATTTTGGGAAACAGAAGATTTCAGATCTGTTGACCAGCCGTCTACACTACGACTATAGCCATCTTACCCATATTTTTACAAAACTTGAAGGGAAAAATATTCAGAAGTTTTATAGTGAAGTAAAGATAGAAAGAATAAAGGAGTTATTGGAGTATAACGAGCTAACTGTTTTAGAGATTGCTCATGAAACGGGGTACAGCAGTGCTACCTACCTATCAACCCACTTTAAAAAAGCTACTGGTGTAACTCCTTCGGATTATAAAAATAAAGAAGAAAAACGTAAAACAGATCTCAATAGGTTCTGAGATAGTAAGGAATTGATCTTTTGTGAAAAGAAACATTACAATAAGTTTTTTGTTGAAAGCCATGGGAAAATAGAAGGTTTGGCCGCCTATATTGTCTCAATTTTTAGATACTGGTAATTTAGGTAAAGTAAATATTCTCTTTTCTAAACGTCATATGATTCTTCTATATTTTATAATCTTTTCATGACCATTTTTCGTAGTCTTTACTGTTAAATAATTACAAACCCTTAATAGTGAATGTTTTTTCTGTTATATTAAAAGTGCTTTTGAACCTTTTGAGCTATCTTTATTCTGGATAAGGAAAATGCGTCCTATGTTTAGAATTCTGAGAGAAAAGGGAAAATATGACTTTGATCATATTTGAAAAAAGAGCAATTAATTATTTTTGTTATTGAATTATTAAAATGCTCCAAATATAATTTCAACCTTATTTCAGTGATAATTAGCTAATGAATAGAGGAAATTAGAAGAGTGTTATGAAAGCCTTCCTATTAAAAATATCATCTTTGGTCCTGGCATTTTTAATGTTCCTATCGACAATGTCCTTTACTGTGAATAAACACTTTTGCGGTGATTTTCTTGTGGACCAATCAGTCTTTTTTGAAGCTGATACCTGCGGAATGGAACATGATTCCGGAGTAGCTGATGAGAAAGGTTGTTCTGACGATTCTATAGCTATTGATGGTCAGAAAGATTTGAAGATATCCTTTTATGATCTCAACTTTGATCAGCAAGTATTTCTTGTAAGTTTTGCTTATTCATTTAACGGGCTTTTTGAAGAACTGCCTGCGAAAGATATTCCTTTTATCAAGTATATACCTCCCTTAATCGTTCAGGAAATCCACATATTGAACGAGACCTTCTTAATTTGATTCTGAATTAATATTTAGGCTCTGGTGCTTTACCGCCGGAGCAGAGTTTTTTTGATGTTGCAAACGTGCAGCTTCAAAAGAGTATTAATTCAGAATTAAAACCAAATGCTTAATAAAACTATAAAGTTCTTTTTAGAGAACAAATTGGTGACCGCTTTACTTACGGTTGCCTTAATGGCCTGGGGAGTAGCTACAGCACCGTTTAACTGGGACTTAGACTGGATGCCAAGGGATCCCGTGCCAGTGGATGCCATACCAGACATTGGTGAAAACCAACAAATCGTCTATACCGAATGGATGGGGAAATCTCCTCAGGACATCGAGGACCAAATAACCTATCCCCTTACTACTTCACTCTTGGGAGTGCCAGGCGTAAAAACTATTCGAAGTAGTTCCCTTTTTGGTCTTTCAAGCATCTATATAATTTTTGAAGAGGATGTGGAATTTTACTGGAGCCGCTCGAGAATTCTTGAGAAGTTAAATTCTCTGCCCGCCGGAACACTCCCAGCAGACGTCCAGCCCGCCCTGGGTCCTGATGCTACAGCATTGGGACAGGTGTTTTGGTACACTCTGGAGGGAAGAGACCCAAAAACCGGTGAGCCAACCGGGGGGTGGGATCCTCAGGAGCTTCGTACTATTCAGGATTTTTATATCAAGTACTCTTTATCTGCTGCCGAAGGTGTATCTGAAGTAGCTTCAATAGGAGGATTTGTCAAGGAGTATCAGGTGGAAATTGATCCTACCGCGATGAAAAGCTACGGCGTAAATGTCAAACAAATAATGGAGGCTGTGCGGGAGAGCAATCTGGATGTAGGAGCACGCACCATTGAGTTTAACCGGGCAGAATATCTGGTTCGTGGATTGGGCTATATAGAAAGCCTGGAGGATCTCGAAGAAGCTGTTGTTGCTGTCAATGAGAATACTCCTATTCGCCTCAAAGATGTGGCCAGGATACAGATGGGGCCAGCTACCAGGCGCGGTGGGCTGGACAAAGGGGGCGCAGAGGCAACAGGAGCGGTGGTTGTCGCAAGATATGGCTCGAACCCTCTCGCAGTTATTGATAATGTAAAAAAGGAAATAGAGAATATTGCTCCCGGATTGCCAAGTAAGACACTGGCAGACGGAACTGTCTCCAAAGTTACAATCGTGCCTTTCTACGATCGCTCCGGATTAATTTATGAGACTTTAGGAACCCTGGAGGAAGCACTTATTCTGGAGATCTTGATTAGCATTATAGTGGTCATAGTACTCGTTCTAAATTTAAGGGCAGCTATTATGATTTCAGGTCTACTTCCTATTGGGGTACTCATGACGTTTATAGTCATGCAGTACGCAGGAGTAGATGCCAATATCGTAGCTCTTTCCGGGATTGCCATTGCTATTGGAGTCATGCTTGACGTTGGGGTGATCTTCACAGAGAACATACTGCGACATCTTGAATTACCTGATAATAAAGGTCGTCCTATATTGCCCGTCATCTACGAAGGAACGGTTGAAATTGCCTCAGCCGTATTAACTGCACTGGCAACAACGGTCATTAGTTTTATTCCCGTTTTTGCTATGACAGGACAGGAAGGAAAGTTATTTGGACCACTTGCCTTCACAAAAACCTTTGCCCTTATTGCTGCGATGTTTGTGGGACTCGTTGTGATCCCCGCCTTGGCGCATGGACTCTTTTCCATGAACTTTGGGAAAAAGAAAACCCGGAGAATTTGGAATTTTGCCCTTATTGCATTAGGAATTTTACTATTGTTTAAGGTAGCCTGGGTAGGATTAATGTTTATAGCACTGGGAGTTAACAATCTTCTGGAGCCGCGATGGCCTGAAGAAAAGCGTAAATATCCAACCTATCTAAACATTGGAATTGTATTAGTTGGGGTCCTGTTTTTCTTAAACAGAGAATGGTTGCCACTTGGTGCAGATCAATCTGAATTTACCAATCTCATTTTTGTAGGAGGGATTATAGTCATAGTGCTGGGATTATTAATGGCGATGGTAAAATATTACCAACCCATCCTTAGGTGGGCTTTAGAAAATAAATGGAAATTTTTGTCGCTTCCCATTTTGATAATTCTCTTCGGGCTTTTTACCTGGCAGGGTTTTGATAAGATCTTTAGTCCTGTTGCTACAGGCTTTGATAAACTTGGATATAACGTAAGGCAAACTGAGGTTTGGCTGGGTATAAGTGAAACCTTTCCTGGTGCAGGTGAAGAGTTCATGCCTCCGTTAGAAGAAGGATCATTCTTATTAATGCCCACCACAATGCCCCACTCCGGTGTAGAGGAAAATATTGAAACAATTCGAATCCTGGACAAGAGAGTAACTGCAATTCCAGAGGTTGACATGACGGTAGGTAAATGGGGACGGGCAGCGACAGCTTTGGATCCAGCCCCAATATCGATGTACGAGAATGTTATAAACTACAGGTCGGAATATGTTCTTGACCAGAACGGCCGTCGCATGCGATTTGAAGTGAACGATGAAGAGCAGTATGTTTTGCAGAACGGGGAAGTTTTTGATCCTGAGACGATGCAGCGACAAGATCTTGATGTGTCTCTATTGGTTCCCGACGCAGGCGGTGAATATTTCCGTCAATGGAGGGATCACATCAAATCACCAGACGATATTTGGGATGAGATAGTTAGCACTACCAGCTTACCGGGAGTCACCTCTGCACCAAAGCTGCAGCCCATAGCCACGAGATTAATAATGCTCTCCACAGGAATGCGAGCCCCCATGGGTATGAAAATATTTGGCCCCGATCTGGAAACGATTGAAGAGGTTGGGCTACAAATGGAAGCAATCCTACAAGAAGTGCCGGGTATAAAAGCACCGTCTGTTTTTGCCGACCGGGTAGTAGGTAAACCTTATCTGGAACTTGATATAAACCGACAGGCGATCGCGCGATACGGTTTATCTATTGGTGATGTGCAACGTATAATAAGTGCTGCCGTGGGAGGTATGTCTATGACTACCACCGTAGAAGGTCGGGAAAGGTATGGGGTTAGGCTGAGGTATGCCCGTGAGTTCAGGGATAATCCTGAAGATGTCAAAAGCATACTGGTACCTACCCCTACCGGAGTCCAAATTCCTTTGGGAGATTTGGCGGAGGTCCAGTATGTACAAGGACCTCAGGTCATAAAGAGTGAGGATACTTTCTTGCTCTCCTATGTAATTTTTGATAAGGAAGCTGATGTTGCAGAGGTAGATGTAGTAGAAAATGCACAAGCTCTGATCAATGAGAAAATTGAATCAGGAGAATTTGTAGTACCTCCCGGAGTGAGCTACAAGTTTGCAGGGAACTACGAAAATCAATTAAGGGCTGCAAAAACTTTGTCTATTGTTATTCCTATCAGCTTGTTAGCTATTTTTCTGCTGCTTTACTTCCAGTTTGGCAATTTTCAGACCACATTAATGGCCTTTTCAGGTGTCTTCGTGGCATTGTCGGGAGGGTTTATCCTGCTCTGGTTGTATAACCAGACGTGGTTCCTGGATTTCAATCTTCTTGGAGAAAATATGCGGGAGGTCTTTCAAATAGGGCCTATAAACTTAAGTGTTGCGGTCTGGGTAGGTTTTATTGCCCTTTTTGGGGTGGCAACAGACGACGGCGTACTTATGGGAACCTATCTCAAGCAGGTTTTTGCTGAAGAAAGAACGACAGACAAAGCTTCCATTAGAAGAGCTGTAGTAATGGCAGGAAGTAAAAGGGTAAGGCCCGCTGTCATGACCACTGCAACTACGTTAATTGCGCTAATGCCTATCCTCACTTCTACAGGTAAAGGTTCAGATATTATGATCCCAATGGCGATACCTACCTTTGGAGGAATGCTGTTCCAAACCATAACGATGTTTGTGGTTCCTGTACTGTATAGCATGTGGCAGGAGAGAAAATGGTCAAACCCCAAGTTACAGGAGCAACATAAAAAAGAATTAAATCAGTAATGAGAAAGAAAATCATAAATACAGGCGTTTTGATAATGCTATTTGTAGGAATATCTACAACGGCATCCTACGCCCAGGAAGAAGAATTCGAAAGCAGGTATTTGAATAAATATCTTGTATTGGCAGCCGAAGAAAATCCTGAATTAAGATCCCTTTTCAATGAATATCTCGCTGTTTTGGAGGAGGTAACCCAAGAAGGAACATTGCCCGATCCCCAGGCTAGTTTTGGTTACTTCATCCAACCAGTAGAAACCCGGGTAGGGGCGCAACAGGCTATGGCTTCCTTTAGCCAGATGTTTCCCTGGTTTGGGACTCTTGGAGCTCAGGAGCGGGTTGCGGCTGAAAGGGCTCAGGCCAGGTTACAGGTTTTTGAAGATGCTAAACTTGAGCTTTACAGGGATATAAAAATAACCTACACCGAGTTGTATTACCTTGAAACAGCTATCGAGGTTATGGAAGAAAACCTGGAACTGCTTAGCTCTTTTAAGGCCATTGCTGAGGTGCAGTTCGAGAGCGGGAGTACAGGTTTTTCCTCTGTACTGCAGGTTGAACTGGAAGAGGAAGAATTGGAAAGCAGGCTCGCATACCTGCGGGACAGCAGGCTTCCCCTGGTGACGGAGTTTGAAGAGTTGTTAAATTCAGAACTCCAGGAACCCCTTGAGTTTCCCGACAATCTTTGGGAGGAAGAACTTATAATTGAGAAGAGGGCTCTGCTGGAGATGATCTTAGCCAGAAATCCGCGCCTTGAACAGCTCGACCATGAGGCGAGGAGTTTCGGGGAGCAGCTTACGGTGGCTAAAAAAATGGGTTTACCTTCATTTACGTTAGGTGCAAGCTATACGAATATTGCCCCAAGAACCGATTTAGAACCCGGAATGGCACTTCCCGACAATGGACAGGATGTTTTCATTTTTCCACAGGTGGGGATTCGGATACCTCTTTACAGAAAAAAATACAAGTCCATGCGGCAGGAAGCCATCCTGCAGCAAGAGGCAGTGGAATTGAGAAGGGAAAACCTGGAGAATGAACTGGAAACCGAGTTGGAACGCTTATATCGCGACTACATTGACGCACGACGGAATGTTGAGCTTTATGGCCGTTTAACAACAATTGCCCGACAATCCCTGGAGCTGTTCCAGACTGAACTTTCCACAGGCCGAAATAATGTCCTGGAGATCATTCGTATGGAACGACAGCTTTTAAACTACGGCCTTGAACTGGCAAGGGCAAGAACAGAACAAAATAACAACGTATACAGGATCAATTATTTAATTGGAGAAAATTATGAATAAGATAGATAAGAAATCAATTTATATCGGCCTCGGCTTTTTATTTGGAGGGCTCCTATTGGGGTGGCTTTTTTTTGGTGGAACATCAGAAAGTTCAGCCACCAACGAAAATCAGCTGGAGGAAGCCCATGCTCATGAGGAAGGAGAATCAGAAATATGGACTTGTGCAATGCATCCACAGATCAGACAGGAGGAACCGGGAAATTGTCCCATATGCGGCATGGAATTAATACCCGTAAAAGCGTCTGCAGCTGTCAATGACTCTGAGATACAAATGAGTGAAGCCGCAGCCAGAATTGCCGATATTCAAACCGTGACTGTAAAGGCAGGGTCACCTACTAAAGAGATATATCTTACGGGGAGGGTAACCGCAGATGAGCGCAATGTTTCGGCTGTGACTGCACGTTTTCCGGGACGTATTGAGAAATTATTTGTGAACTTCACGGGACAGGAAGTGAGGAGAGGAGAAAGATTGGCTTCTATTTATTCCCCAGAACTGGTACAGGCGCAAAAGGAGCTATTGGAAGCTGTCAGGTTTAAAGAGACAAACCCTTCCTTTTATGAAGCCGCGGTAAGGAAACTGAAGCAGTGGGATTTGACAGATGTTCAAATTCAGAATATTCAGGAGAACGGGCAAGTGCAATACAATTTTGATATCTATTCAACACAGTCGGGAACCGTTACCAGTAGAAATATAAGTGAAGGGGATTATGTGGGTGAAGGTCAGCCGCTTTTTGATATTGCTAATTTGAACAAGGTGTGGGTTCTTTATGACGCCTATGAAAGCGATCTTGCCTGGATTAAAGAAGGAGATAAAGTTACTTTTTCTGTACCCTCGATGCCGGGTCAAACCTTTTCAAGTACTGTTACTTTTATTGATCCGGTTATTAACCCCCAAACCCGGGTCGCTTTGGTGCGAACAGAAGTAGATAATCCTAAAGGCCAGCTAAAGCCAGACATGTTCGCCCAGGGGGTCATTAATAGCAAACTGGAAAATATGGAAAATGCACTGGTAATACCCAAGTCTTCTGTCCTGTGGACCGGGAAAAGAGCTGTGGTCTATGTAAAGAGCCCGGAGTTTGAAGAGCCTACCTTTGAGTTCAGGGAAGTGGTCTTAGGGCCCGAGGCAGGGGACTTGTATGTGGTTACAGAAGGTCTGGAAGCGGGAGATGAGGTGGTAGCCAATGGAGTATTCAAGGTGGATGCTGCAGCACAATTACAAGGCAAACGAAGTATGATGAGCCCGGAAGGTGGTCCTGCCATGACAGGACACAATCACGGTGGAATGGAAATGGAAGAGGGGAACGACATGCCGGAGCAAACAAAAACTTCAAAATTTGTTCAGGAAGATGTGATGGATATGAGCAAAGATGTCCCTAAAGCTTTCAAAAACCAACTTAATAAAGTAATCGAAGCCTATCTGGAACTTAAAGAAGGACTGGTTAGGGCTAATATAGAGGAGACACAGGAATCGAGTACAGAACTGTTGTCTGCTCTTGATAAACTTGATGGAAATTCCCTGTCTGGTCATGCTAAGGATTTCTGGGAAGAAAAAAAGGCCTTCTTGTTCAAACACACAAAGTTGTGTAAGGAGGCTAATACAATAGAAGGGAAACGCGAAAACTTTATTTTCCTTTCACAGCCTTTAATAAAAATCGTAGAGGCTTTTGGAGCTAACCAGAAGTTGTATGTGAACTTTTGCCCCATGGCCAATAATAACAAAGGTGCCTACTGGCTAAGTAACAGCAAAGAAATCAGGAACCCGTTTTTTGGAGAAGCCATGCTTACCTGCGGTGAAGTGAGATCGACAATAAACTAAAAACTGAAAGATAAATTAAATACTAATATCTAAAATCAAAACTATGAAGATTTTAAAAGTAAAAATTGCAGCAGTATTACTTATGACGGTAAGCCTGGGTTACAGCCAGGAGAAAAAAATGATGCACCAGGACCATCATAAAATGGAGAAAGGTGAGATGAAAATGATGGACAGTAAAATCCCAAAATTTAATAACGAAAAAATAACTACAGCTTATGAAGACTATTTAACCCTTAAAGCCGCAATACTCAAGTCTGATCAAGAACTGGCGAAGGAGGAAGCAGAGCAACTTCTAGGCGCTCTCGGAGAGTTTGAAGGGACTGGTCAATTAAAGAAAATTGTAACAAAGGTGACTACCAGTCCCAATCTGGAAGCACAAAAAGGAGCATTTTCTGAGTTCAGCAATGCATTTGCAAGTTTTCTTGAGGGAAAAATTGCTGACAACCAATTATATCTTGCCCGCTGTCCAATGGCTAATAATAACTCAGGAGGTTTTTGGCTAAGCCACGAAGAGGCAATTCAAAATCCATTTTTCGGAGGAAAAATGCTGAAGTGTGGTAGTATACAAGAAACTATAAAATAAAAAAGACCTGCGTAAGTGGACCGGTGGTTTCCCCTACTATCCCCTCAAGACTTATCCGGTCCATAAAGCAGGCGCAAGAAATATGAAAGCTAAAATAAAAATTTTCGCATTAGCGATAATAGGTACAATGTTTTTGTCCGGTTGTAATTCGCAAGAGAAAGAAAAAGTGCAAACAACGCAAACGGAGGTTAATCAAGTAGCAGAAAGTACTGTGAAAGCAGAGCACAATTATAAAATTGGAGATCAGATCCCAAATAATTTAGTATGTATGGTCAACGATGCATATATGGCCAAAATTCAGATTCCAATAGGTGTAAATGGTAAGATCTACTATGGCTGTTGTAACATGTGCGTTGACACCCTTAACGAAAAAGAAACGGCCCGCGTGGCTGTTGATCCTGTAACCGGCGAGGCCGTGGACAAATCTGAAGCTTTTATTGTCCTGCTAAACAAAAAGGGCGAAGTAGCCTACTACAAATCGGAAGCTACATACAAAAAAGCTTTGAAAACAGGAAAAATTGGAAGTTAGATAATATTAAGGCCTGCATAAATGGGCCGGAGGTTTTTCCCATTCCCCCACATCGGTTACCGGCCCATTGGCAGGCACAATGTATGAACAACAGCACTTTTTGAATAAAGTTTTCGAAAAAGGATCAGGAAGATTTTGAACTAATTAGAGATAATAAGTACCATAAAATTCTATCATGAGATCTTACAGGGAACAAAGGAGAAAATCAAGAAAGAAAAAGAAAAAGAAAGAGCGGTATCGTTCCAAGGCCAAAAAGAGTGATAAATTTCTGGCAATATGTGCTTTCGTAATACTCTTTCTTCTAGCTCTATCCATGGCATTTTTGAGAGACTGGTACTTATAGTGGTGGAATAAAAAAATAGTAAAAATAAAAAGATGAAATCGATTTTTGCGAGCACCCTCAGAAAAAGAAATTTTCTAATCATACTCTTGATTTGGATTACCGCCCTGCTCACCTTCACCTCTTGTAGCAGCAGCCGTATAGATTTAGCTCAAGGTCAACACGTGGATCCTGTATGTGGGGTAGTCGTTAGCGAGAAAAGTGCTATAAACTTTAAATACATGGAAAACACGCACTATTTTGATTCTGAACAATGTCTGACAGTTTTTAGAAAGAATCCAGAAAAGTTTCATAAATCCCAACAAAAAAGAAGGTCTACAAACTGGATGCACATGGGCCTGGCTCCAGTCGGCGGCATCGTAATGGTTTTAGGAATGACGGCAGCTATGATTATTGGAGTAAGTCATTAAGAGAAAAAGATTACCTATTAAATATTGGAAACAATTGGAATATGAACTTTAGAGGTATTAACTGTAAGGAGAATTAATGGTATTATAAACATGATCAGAATGTTATGTAGGTGATGGCGGCCTCTAGAAACTTAGATCGTCAGAAAGTTAAAAAAAATAGAAGCTATGCAAAACTGGAAGCTGAAATATGACGGTTTAAGAAAAGAACAAGAGGGTCTCCGGGAAGCTCTATGTACCCTTGGCAATGGCTATTTCGCCACCAGGGGAGCAGCAGAAGAATCAAAAGCTGATGGCACTCATTACCCGGGCATTTACCTGGCAGGTGGTTACAACAGGCTTAAATCACAAATAGCAGGAAAGACCATTGAAAATGAAGATCTGGTTAATTGGCCTAACTGGCTGCACTTAAGCTTCAGGCTGGAAGGAGATAAGAATTGGTTTCAGTTAGAAAAAAAACAGGTCTTAAATTATGTTCAGGAACTTGATATCTCTGCAGGTATCCTGAGAAGGGAGATGCACTTCATCGATGAACAACAGCGGGAAACAAGGATTATCAGTACAAGACTGGTAAGTATGGATAATCCTCACCTTGCCGCCATAAAATGGGATTTTGTGCTGGTAAACTGGTCCGGAATGGTAGAAGTACGCTCTACCCTTGACGGATCAACAAAAAATGAGGGCGTAAAACGATATAAACCTTTAAAGAATCAGCATCTAAAAATAATTAAAAAAGGAGAAGCAGAAAATGCCATTTACATTCTGGTTCAAACGAATCAATCCCTCCTCTATATGGCTCAGGCAGCCAAATGCGTTATTTTTTCTAAAACTCAAAAGCTGGATGTAATACGAAAGTTTTTTCGGGAAAAAGAGGTAATTGGTGAAATATTCACTTTTCACGTGACTCTGGGAGAACAAGTTTCTATAGAAAAAACGGTGTCCCTTTTTACCTCCAAAGACGATGCAATAAGTGAACCGCTCAACGATGCTTTGAAGCAAGTAAATGGTCAGGCAGATTTTTCTGTTGTAAAAAGAAGACATTCTGAAGCCTGGAAAAGATTGTGGAACAAGTTTGATATTTTCGTCAATGCATCGGGAAACTCTCAGCTCCTCCTCAGATTACATATTTTTCATTTGCTTCAAACGGCTTCTAAACTTACCATTGGTCGGGATGTTGGATTACCGGCGCGAGGTTGGCATGGAGAGGCTTATCGTGGCCATATTTTCTGGGATGAGTTATTCATATTCCCAATTCTTAATTACCGCCTACCTGACCTTACCCGTTCCCTGCTCCTCTATCGATATAAACGCTTAGAAGAAGCTAAAAAACTCGCTAAAAGGGAAGGTTATGATGGAGCTATGTTCCCCTGGCAAAGCGGAAGCAATGGACGGGAAGAAAGCCAGGTGGTTCATTTAAATCCGAAATCTGGACAATGGGTTCCAGACAATACATACCTCCAGCGTCATGTTAATCTCTCTATAGCTTATAATATCTGGCAATATTATGAAGTGACGGCAGATAAAAACTTCATGAAATTCTACGGTGCTGAGATGCTCATTGAAATCGCTCGTCTCTTTACCGGACTGGCCAGCTGGAGCGATTCAAAACAGCGTTACGAAATAAGAAAAGTAGTAGGCCCCGACGAATTCCATACCGCCTATCCTGGAAGTGACAGACCGGGAATAAATAACAATGCATACACCAATGTCATGGCTTCCTGGCTTTTCTCCCATTCTTTAAAAGCATTTGATTTAATTGGAATTACCCGTCGGGATGTTTTAAAACAAGAGCTGCAGTTGGATGACAGGGAGTTGGAAAAATGGAAAGAAATAGGAAGCAAATTATATATTCCGTTTATTGAAGAAGGAATTATCGCCCAGTTTGAGGGTTATGAACAGTTGGAGGATTTCGAATGGGAAGCCTATCGAAAGAAGTACAACGATATTCACCGGCTTGACAGAATATTAGATGCCGAGGGTGACTCTGTTAATCGCTACAAGGCTTCCAAGCAGGCAGATGTGCTTATGCTCTTTTACCTTTTTTCTTCTGAACAATTAGTACTGCTATTCAAAGGTTTAGGGTATGATTTCACTCCATCCAACATTCCTGATAACATTAAATACTACGGTACCCGCACCTCAGATGGTTCTACTCTTAGCCGTATAGTCCGGTCCTGGGTTGTGGCCAGATCCGATCGTAAATGTGCTTGGCATTGTTTCAGAGAGGCACTTGTTAGTGATTTTGAAGATGTGCAGGGCGGCACCACACCCGAGGGTATACATCTGGGCGCTATGGCAGGTACCATAGATATTGTACAAAGGTGTTTTACAGGTTTGGAGATCCGAAATGATGTGCTTTGGCTAAATCCCCAATTACCCAAAGAGATAAATTCCCTCAGTATGAAGATCAATTATAGAGGTGTATGGTTACAGTTAAACTTTTCGGCCAATAGTTGTCGAATAGAGCCTCTGGATGAAGTTGAATCCGACATAAAAATTCAATTTAAGAAACAATCTTTTACAATTTCCAATAAATCAACTAAAGTGATTCAATATCAACAAAACTAAAGATAAATAGATGAGAAAATAACCTATACAGTCAACAAAGAGTATTGAATGTTGGGCAGAATTGAGCAATATCATGTTTTTAAAACATCTTTTTTGTTAACTTATAATATACTCTATGAAGTAATTGTTTAATCATTAAAATAAATTAAAATGAAAAATCACTGGTTATGGATGATCATCGGATGTGTTTTACCTCTTTTGCTCATCTTTTTGGCCCCATCAATTGGATTGGGTGGTGATGTCTGGCTTTTCACATTTATCATCATAATGTTTGCCATACATCTAATGATGCCTATGCGGCATGGAGATCATACTCACGGGTTAACCGATGAGAATTTAAAGAAAAAAAGCAAAGATCAAGTAACAAACCAACATCAAAAAAAATAAAGACATGCACAATTATGATGGATTTTTTGGAATGCACCTCATCTGGTGGTTCATCTGGATAGTTTTTCTTATCTGGGTTTTCATGATACCAACACAATGGGGAAAAAAAACAAGAAGAGAAGAACCACTGGACATCCTAAGAAAGCGATTTGCACGTGGCGAAATTTCGAAGGAACAGTTCGAAGAACAAAAGAAGCTATTAGAATCGGATAAATAATTTTAAAATCTGAAAATATGTATCGATTAAACATAAAAAAATTTGGTTTGGCACTCGGTCTTACCGGAGCTCTCCTTTATGTGGGGTGTGTACTGGTGATGGCCACAGTGGGGCGGGAAGGAACAGTAAAGTTCTTTAACAGTCTTTTACACGGACTGGACACAAGTAGTATAATAAGAATGGATGTGCCTGTACTGGAGGTGTTCTTTGGAATTATCCAGGTTTTCATCTTAAGCTGGCTAATCGGTGCTTGTGTAGCGGCATTTTATAATGCTCAAGTAAAAGGTTAAAGGATACTGCTGCATTTAATGCTTTTGTAATTAAGGATCTACTTGAAATACACTTTTAATCGAGATAAGCCACTCGCCTGGTACATCCAAAGCATAATCAGGTTACTTTAAACACGAAAGTAATGTGAAACAAAGGAACAAGATCAAATTAAAAAATTGGAAGTCATGAAAAAAATAGCAGTAGTAGGTTATGGAGTCATCGGCAAAAGAGTTGCCGATGCCATTGACAAACAACATGATATGGAGTTAACCGGCATTTGTGATATCATAAGTGACTGGCGCATAGAAAATGCGGTAAGAAAAAACTACAATATTTACAGCGCGACACAAGAAGCAGAAAAGGAAATGAAAAACGCCGGATTCTCCGTTAAAGGCGGAATGACAGAGCTTTTAGATCAGGTGGACCTGGTTGTGGATTGCACCCCTAAAAAAGTTGCCGCAAAAAACGTAGAACGATACAAAAGTCAAGGTAAAAAATTTATTGTACAAGGAGGTGAAAAGCATGAAACTGCGGGCCATTCCTTCAGTGCCGAAAACAATTACCAAACCGCTCTAAACATAGATGCTACGCGGGTGGTTTCGTGCAACACCACCTCCATTTTAAGAACTCTTACGGCTCTAAAAAGGGCAAATCTGTTACAAAGTGCCCGCGGTACTCTTTTACGAAGAGCAACAGATCCCTGGGAAAGCCATATGGGGGGAATCATGAATACAATGGTTCCTGAAAAAGATATTCCCAGTCATCAGGGTCCCGATGCTCAAAGTGTAGATCCCGAACTGGATGTTATTACTGCTGCAGTAAAAGTACCTGAAACCCTGAGCCATATGCACTACTGGAATGTGCGACTGACAAAAAAGGCCTCAAAAGATGAAGTTTTAAATGCTTTTAAAACGTCGACAAGAATTAAGATGATTCGGTACGAGCAGGGTTTGGTTTCAAACAATACTATAAAAGAAATGTTCCTGGATATGGGAAGACCCTGGGGGGACATGTACGAAGTTGCACTTTGGGAGGATATGTTGAAAGTACAGGGAGACGAACTCTTCTATGCCTATGTGGTAGACAACCAGGCTATTGTAATCCCCGAAACTATTGATGCGATAAGAGCACTCACAGGTATCATAGAAGATGAACACGTATCCATACTTAAAACCAACCGCACGTTAGGAATATGATTTATCAATAACAATAAATAAGAGGTTATGAAAGAAATAAAAGCATTCATACGGCCAAATAAAATTAAGGAGGTGATTTCTTCCTTGAGGAGAGAGGGCCATTGCTGTTTAACAGTCTTTGAGGGAGAAGGAACCGGCGATTACACAGATCCTGGAGAAGATTGGCCTTCCCTCAAACTACCATTCCTCCACAGCAAGATCTATAAACTGGAAATCGTCTGTGAGGACAGTAAAGTGGCGGCTATTTGTGACATCGTTCGTCAAAATGGCAGAACAGGAAAAAGTGGTGATGGTCTCATATATGTTTCTGATGTCCAGGATATATTTAAGATAAAAAATACCAAAAACGATAATGTGAAATAACTAATAATTTTAAATTATGAACAATATACTTGTACCTACCAATTTTTCTGAAAATTGTCAAAAAGCAGAGGAGCTGGGGCTCAAAATGGCTAAATTTTACAATTCGGAAATCCATTTCTTCCATTACGTAAAAACCCCGGTTGACTGGGTTCGACTGGACAAACAGAAGGAAGATCTATACCCCGAAACAAAATTAAAGATTGGCAGCGCGAAGGCAGATTTGAGAGAATTAGAAAAAAAAGCAGAGGGCCTTGGACTTAAATGCAGAACCTTTTTGGAATATAATGGTGAAATAAGCAACATCCTAAGCCACTGCGGTCATTTTGAACATGATTTTATAGTTACCGGTAGTAGTGGCACAAAAGGAGGAATTCGTGAATTACGGGGAAGCAATGTAGAAGAAATAGTGAGAAAAGCCGAGGTGCCTGTCATCGTAGTTAAAGATAAGGATGTTTCTTTTCCTTTTAAAGACATTTTGTTTGTCTCAGATTTTAAAGAAGATGTGACAGAAGAATTTCAACACGTAAAATCACTTGCTGAAAAATGTGATGCACGTATCCATTTATTAAAGGTGAATACTACAACAGATTATAATAGTATTGAAAAGAGTCTGCAACCTATAAAAGATTTCCTTGAAAATTTCCCAGGGCTCACAACTTACTCAATGAATGTCTATAACGAATCGGGTGTAGAGGAAGGAATAAATGATTTTTTGATCTACAAAAATGTGGATCTTATTGCCATGTGTACGCACGGGCGCACGGGATTTTTAAGTCTCTTCTCCAGTAGCACCGTTGAAAAGGTAACCAACCATTCTGAATTGCCCGTTATGACAATTAAAATGTGACTATGAAAAGATCAGTCCTGGTTAAAAAGTCTTCGGGTGAGTATGAGGATTTCCAAATTGAAAAACTCATCAATTCCCTTAGGCGGGCGGGAGCAAATGAGGTTATTGTTAAGGATATAGCTCATAAGGTGTATGAACAGCTTGAAGAAGGGATGACCACTAAAAGGATCTATGAGGCAGCGTTTAAAATGCTTAAGGCAAAATCGAGAGTAAGTGCCTTTAAATACAAGCTTAAAAAGGCATTGATGGAATTAGGCCCTTCTGGCTTCCCATTTGAAAAGTTGGTAGGCAAATTATTGGCACACGAAGGATTTGAAACAAAGGTTGGTGTGATTGTACAAGGCAATTGCGTTCAGCATGAAGTGGATGTGATAGCGCAAAAAGGTGAAAAACATTATATGATTGAATGTAAATACCATAGTGATCAAGGCAGGTTTTGCAATGTAAAAATTCCTTTGTACATCCATTCCCGTTTTTTAGATGTGGAAAAACAGTGGAGACGTAAAAAGGGTCACCAGAACAAAATCCACAAAGGAGGTTTATATACCAATACACGTTTTACATCTGATGCCATAAACTATGGCAATTGTGTTGGCCTGCTAATGACCAGTTGGGATTATCCAAAGGAGAGTGGACTCAAAGATAGAATTGACCAGGCGGGATTGCACCCCTTAACAGCCTTAACAAGTTTAACGAAAGCTGAGAAAACAAAATTATTGGATGAAGGCATTGTTCTCTGTAAAGAACTCCACGAAAGTCCGAACTTGTTGGATAAAGTAGGGATTCCCAACTCCCGACACAAAAGAATTCTGGAAGATTCACTTGAACTATGCAAAATCTAATCCTAGAACAACCGATGAAAACTAATCAAATAAACATTCACTTTTTGGGGGCAGCAGGTACAGTAACCGGCTCAAAATATTTAGTGGATACAGGAGATAAAAAGATACTCATAGACTGCGGACTTTTTCAAGGGCTAAAGGAATTACGCCTTAAAAACTGGGAGTACCCACCTGTTAATGTTGCAAATATTGATGCTGTTTTGCTCACCCACGGCCATATGGACCATACAGGTTATCTGCCGAGGTTGGTGAAACAAGGCTTCAATGGTTCCATCTATGGTACGAATCCTACTTTGGACATTGCAAAAATCATATTGAACGATAGTGCAAAAATTCAGGAACAGGAAGCAGAACGTGCCAATAAAGAAGGCTATTCCAAACACAGTCTCGCAGAACCGCTTTACGATTTAAAGGATGTAGAAAAAACCATTCCGCATTTTAAGGGCATTCCACAAGCACAATGGATTCCGTTATTTGATGGTATCAGGGCTCGGTTCCAGTACAGCGGGCATATTCTGGGTGCAACTTATATTGAGTTGGATATTTATGGAAAACGCTTTGTCTTCTCTGGAGACATTGGTAGAACCAATGATTTATTGCTCTATCCACCCCTTAAACCAAAAAAAGCGGATATACTTTTCGTTGAATCCACTTACGGAGGAAGGTTTCATCCTGATGAAGTAGAAGCGCTTCCAAAAATCGAAAAATTAATCAACGATACCATCAATAGAGGTGGCAGCTTATTTATTCCCAGTTTTTCGGTAGAGCGTGCACAATTGATGATGCTCATCTTTTGGAAATTAATCAAGGAGAACAAAATTCCCAAAGTACAAATGATTATGGACAGTCCTATGGGTGCCAACGTATTGGAACTGTTTCATAGAACTCGTGATTGGCACAAATTGGAAGATAACGAATGTGACGAAATGTGCTCACACTTTACGGTTGTTAGTAGTTATCGGGAAACAATGGAGTTAAGAACCAATAACAAACCGAAAATTGTAATTGCAGGGAGTGGAATGCTCACAGGTGGAAGAATGCTCAACTATCTTGAAACCCAGGCGCAAAATCCCAACAACACTCTGCTTTTTATAGGCTACCAAGCCGAAGGCACACGTGGCAGAAAATTATTGGAAGGTGAGAAAGAACTAAAAGTCTATGGAAAATGGGTACCTTTTAAAATGCAGGTCGCTGAAATTGAAGGTCTCTCGGCACACGCAGACCACGCAGAACTTATAGAATGGATGGGGGACATTAAAAATAAGCCCGAACGTATATTCATCGTCCACGGTGAAAAAGAAAGTGCAGAAGCATTACAAAAAGGTATCAAGGAAACCTATGGATGGAATACAGAAATTCCGCAATTATACACCATCGAAGAAATAGAATAAATCCCAGCAATCAATAAAATAATGGACCCACACTCAAACATACTAAAATATAAACATCTCGGGATTTACACCCAAAACGAATATGTAGTGTATATGCGTGAGGATTGCCACGTCTGTAGTTCTGAAGGGTTTGTAGCACTAACAAGGATCAGGATATCAAATGCAACCACCTCAATCGTCGCAAGCTTGAACGTTTTGAGTTCCGGCCTTCTTTTACCAAATGAAATAGGCCTTTCGGATGCTGCAGCAAAAAAACTGAATGTTTCCCAAAATGAAATGCTGTATGTTTCCCATTTGGAGCCTATTGAATCGTTAAGCCACGTAAGAGCTAAAATCTATAATCAAAAACTGGATTTTAAAGCCTATAACAACATCATCAACGATATCGTAGAAGGCAATTATTCTAACATTCACCTATCGGCATTTATTACAGCCTGTGCGGGCGACCGAATGGATATTGATGAGATATGCGACCTTACTAAAGCAATGATAGCTTCAGGAAGACAGTTGGACTGGAGTAAAGATATTGTGGTCGATAAACATTGTATTGGTGGTTTACCAGGCAATAGAACAACCCCATTGGTAGTAGCTATTGTTGCCGCTTATGGACTTACAATGCCTAAAACTTCGTCACGTGCCATCACTTCACCAGCTGGTACAGCAGATACGATGGAAGTATTGACCAATGTAACGCTCTCTTCCGAAGAAATAAAAGCTGTAGTCGAAAAAGAAGGAGGATGTTTTGTCTGGGGAGGTACAGCGCAATTAAGTCCTGCCGACGATGTGCTCATTAAAGTTGAAAAAGCTTTGGATATCGATAGTGAAGGTCAGCTCATCGCTTCTGTACTTTCTAAAAAAGCGGCGGCAGGTTCTACTCACGTTGTCATTGATATTCCAATTGGTGAAACCGCCAAGGTTCGCAGTACTGAAATGGCTCTAAAATTAAAAAATCATATGGAAACCGTTGGCACTGCTGTTGGGTTGAAGGCAAAAGCTGTGGTTACTGATGGAACGCAGCCTGTTGGAAGGGGTATCGGTCCCACTTTAGAAGCTATTGATATATTAAAAGTTTTGAAAAATGAAGCTGATGCACCTAAAGACCTAACAGAAAGAGCATTGCTTTTAGCCGCTGAACTATTTGAGCTTTCTGGAAAAGAAGAAAAAGGAAAGGGACTGGAAACAGCACGTCAAATTCTCAAATCTGGAAAAGCTTATGAAAAATTTGTGGCCATTTGCAAAGCACAAGGACGCTTTTCAAAACCTGTTTTAGCACCTCATAAGATGGAAATTACAGCCGAAAGATCCGGAATTTTAAAAAGAATTGATAACCGAAAAATAGCGAAGCTCGCAAAGCTTTCAGGAGCACCTCAATCTATTTCGGCAGGAATTCTATTAAATATCCATTTGGGAGAACAAATAGAAAAGAATCAATTGCTATATACTTTATATGCTGAATCCAAAGGCGAACTTAACTATGCATTGGAATATAAAAATAACCATAACGACATCATAACCATAATTTAAACGTGCTATGAAAACAATATTATTTAGCCTTCCCGGAAATGAAAAACTTACAGAGCTTTTAGCAAAAAAAATGGATGCTGAAATAGGGAAAGCCAACGTGCGTAAATTCCCTGACGGGGAGTCATACACGCGTATATTATCTGATGTTAAAGATAAATGTGTGGTACTAGTATGCACCTTGCACGAACCGGACGAGAAACTGCTGCCTCTATATTTTTTAAGCCACACAGCCAAATCCTTGGGAGCAATGTGCACCTGCTTGGTAGCACCCTATTTGGCGTATATGCGTCAGGACAAAGTATTTAATGAAGGTGAAGGAGTGAATTCCGGTTTTTTTGGAAAATTGATTTCAGGTTTTGCCGATAGCATTATCACAGTTGACCCTCATTTGCATAGAATTAGTTCTTTGGGAGAAGTGTATCAAATTCCAAATAAAGTAATTCACGCTGCTGATGCCATTTCAGAATGGATCAAGAAATACATCAAAAACCCGGTACTTATCGGGCCCGATTTGGAAAGTGAACAATGGGTTTCCGAAGTCGCTAAAAATGCTGGCGCACCTTTTACGGTATTACAGAAAGTACGTCACGGCGACCGTGACGTGGAAGTCTCTGTTCCTGATATGGATAAGTACAAGAATGCCACACCCATTTTGGTAGATGATATTATTTCCACCGCGCGAACAATGATTGAAACCGTACAACATCTGAAAAAAGCAGGAATGAAACCCCCTATCTGCGTAGGCATTCACGCCGTTTTTTCAGGAAATGCCTATCAAGATTTATTGGATTCCGGAGTAGAAAAGATAGTTACCTGCAATACCATTCCGCATCCATCCAATGGCATAGATTTAAGCAATATTATTGCAAAAGAGGTAAAGAAATTAATGCACCATATATGAGAAAACAAGGATTTATAGTACTATTTATCTTATTCAGCATCACAATGACTGGACAAACGGAAATGCTTATAGGGCAGATTTCAGGCAGAGTGGTCATTCGTGAGAATTTTGATGAAAAAGGTGCTTTTCTCAATAAACAAATATTTGAAGCGGGTGAAACAATAAAGAAAAATGGATATTATGAAATTGAGGTAGTTACAGAATTGTTGGATAAAGACAAAAAATTGACCGATAAATACACCACGACCTATCTCTGTAAGCCTGATGAAGCCAGTATTATAATAACGGCTTTGCCGTTTTCCAACCCAAAATCAAGGCAGACCAAGGTTAATACCACCTCTGAAAAATTTAAAAGGCTTTACGATTTGGACAACCTTGAAAATATAGAATTGGAAATGACTTTTGATTCGGGACTGCTCGATTTTTTTGGTTCCAAAAGTATTATAAAGATATATGACCGAAAGTTCAATGACAACAAAAAAACTATTAATTCAAAGATCAATATTAAGACCTATGCGTGGGGGATTCGCATTAAGCAACTAAATTATACTGTTAACGAGAAATTAAATGGACAAGGTCTATTGAACTTTCAAGAATTTATCGAAGAAGACAACAGTTATTTTACAATGACTTATAAATAAAAGAAAATGAATAATTATGACACCCTTTCAGAAGCTGTGAATGGCCTCCAGGCCAGAGGTTACAAATATGATTTTAATTTAAAGCCTCACTGTCTTGAGTGCCCCTCTTTAAAGCTGGAGATACACCCACAGGATTTTTTGGTCAATGAAGTATATAGATTTGAAGGAATGAGCAGTACAGATGACAACAGTATATTATTTGATATCTCTTCCCGTTATGGGGTCAGGGGGATTTTGGTAGATGCATACGGTATCTATTCAGAAAATATTTCGGAAACAATGCGAACCAAACTAAGACAAATTAACCAGTAAATTCAGGAATTATGGAACATCACGACGAACACAAGGAGGAGTCAAAGAATTCAGCGAAGCGGGAAGCAAGAAAAGAAGAAGCTAACTTAAAGGATGACCTTGCTGAAAAAACAAAACATGGGCACAATAAGGCGATGGACCGGGACATGATGGATCATGACAGGGGGAAACATGACGATGATGAACCCGCTCATGGCCATGCAGGTCATGATCACCATAAAATGATGATTGAAGATTTTAAGAAGCGTTTTTGGGTAACTCTTGTTTTAACTATCCCAATCCTCTTTCTGTCGCCAATGATCCAGGATTTCTTTGGGTACAAATATCTTCTACCAGGAAATAAGTACATCCTTTTTGCCCTCTCGACTGTTGTTTACTTCTATGGAGGCTGGCCATTTTTGAAAGGCTTTTGGTCTGAAGTGAAAAAAGCTGCCCCAGGGATGATGACCCTCATTTCTATGGCAATTACAGTGGCTTATCTCTACAGTTCTGCCACGGTCTTTGGTCTCGAGGGTGTTGACTTTTTCTGGGAACTCGCTACGCTTATTGCTATTATGCTGGTAGGGCATTGGATTGAAATGAAATCTGTTTTGGGTGCTTCCAAAGCTTTACAGCTTTTGGTGAGTATGATGCCTGCGGAAGCGCATCGGGTAAACGGAGATCAGATTGAAGATGTAAAGCTGGATACGCTAAAAAAAGGAGATATAATTCTTGTTAAACCTGGTGAAAAAGTGCCTGCAGATGCTATAATCGTGGAGGGTGAAAGCTACCTGAATGAGTCGATGCTTACCGGGGAATCAAAACCGGTAAAGAAAAGTACAGATCAAAAAATAATTGGTGGATCTATTAACGGCAATGGATCCTTAAAGGCTAAAGTCGAACATACCGGGAAGGATAGCTATCTCAATAAGGTGATCACTATGGTGGAGGAAGCGCAAAAATCCAAATCCAAAATGCAAAACCTTTCCGACAGGGCCGCAAAATGGTTGACCTACATAGCATTGGGTATTGGTTTTGGCACTCTTGCGGTTTGGTTGATCTTAGGCTTTCCTTTTGTGTACGCACTTGAGAGAATGGTGACGGTTATGGTCATTGCCTGCCCCCATGCGCTAGGACTGGCAATTCCACTTGTAGTCGCAATTTCTACAGCAGTATCTGCCCAAAATGGATTGTTAATTCGTAACCGAACGGCTTTTGAAGAATCCCGAAAAATTACCGCCTTACTTTTTGATAAAACCGGAACCCTTACTAAAGGGGACTTCGGCGTCACCCGTATCGAATCTGTGAATGATAAATTCTCCAAGGAAGAGATTCTAAGGCTTTCCAGCGCGTTAGAACAGAGTTCTGAACACCCTATTGCTGTTGGGATCATCAAAAAAGTAAAAGATGATAAAGTCCCTATTCCAAAACCAGAAAACTTTAATGCCATTACCGGCAAAGGAGTCGAGGCCACTGTAGAGGGAAAAGAGGTGAAAGTAGTAAGTCCTGGATACTTGCGGGATGAAAATATCAACATCCCCGAAGATGCCTATAGCGATGCAGCCGAAACTGTGGTTTTTGTATTGATCAACGGTGAATTAGCCGGGTATATCGCGCTTGCCGATGAGATTAGACCCGAGTCTGCAGACGCCATCAGGATATTTAAAGAGAACAATATTAAAGTTTTTATGGCAACAGGGGATAATGAGAGGACCGCTAAAGGAGTTAGTGACAAACTCGGTCTGGATGGATATTATGCAGAAGTCTTACCCCATCAAAAAGTGGAAATAGTTAAAGAATTGGAAAGTAAGGGAGAATTTGTGGCCATGACCGGTGACGGGGTTAATGATGCGCCGGCTTTGGCTCAGGCGAACGTTGGTATTGCAGTAGGTTCGGGAACAGATGTGGCTGCAGAAACTGCCGATATCATCCTGGTCAACAGTAATCCTCAGGATATTGCCAATCTAATCCTTTTTGGAAAAGCTACTTATGATAAGATGATTCAGAACCTGGTATGGGCAACGGGTTATAACGTTGTAGCCATTCCATTAGCTGCCGGAGTACTTTATTCCACAGGTTTTGTGTTAGGACCTGCCGTTGGGGCCGTGTTTATGAGTTTGAGTACAGTTATTGTTGCAATTAATGCGCAGTTACTGAAGAAAAAGATTGGAAAATAGGAGAAAAAGTTCTTGGAAAATTTCATTTAATTTTCATGAAAAATTTTGCAATGGAGACACTTGCAAAGGCTAAAATATTTCTTTCTCACTGATTAGAATTATAAAGGGAAATCAAGGGTCCAATTTTTACTTTGAAAAATAATATGTTTAGTTTTTAATGATATGTTTTGAAATAATTAAACCCGATTAAAATTAGGATATGACGAGACACAGAATAATGATACAGAAGTGGAAATATGATGAGGTTGGTCAGGATATAAAAAGAAGTACCTCAAGAGATCCTAATGAGATTTCTGCACCACTTGAACATTTGGAAGAGCTTAAGAACAGCGACTACAAAATTGATGATCATTTTTCCAGGATTTATGGAAGGCAGATAGTTGATGCTACTGGAACAAGAGTGGGAAAGCTGAAGGATTTTTTGTTCGACAAAACCCAGAAAAGAATAAGATACCTCGTTGTGGGATTAGAGATAAATGTAAAAGAGGATAAGGATGTTTTAATTCCCATAGGAAGAGCAGAACTAAATCAAGAGAAACAAAAAATTGTTGTTCAGGAACAAGTAAGTGCTGAGAAACTAAAAACATTGCCCACCTATAAAAACTTAAAAAGTCTCGCTATTGAAGATGAAAAGAAGACTCTGCTAATTTTTTCCGCAAAACAAAAGGAGGAAATCAGTTATACGCAAGGGAATTTTTACAACCAGGAGGATTTCAATGAAAGGACTTTTTTCGGTTCTGATGAAGAATGAGGAAATGCAGGTCTACTTATAGTCAAAGGAATTCAGCTTATTAAATGAAAGCCCGGAATTTCCTTTTTTTGAAGTTATATTGAAGGTTGATTGATTTTTTTTAAAGAATTATATGTCTGAATATAAAAAGAACAGCCTTTCCCTTACCGGTGCGGTGGCAATGGGAACAGGTGTAATGATTGGTGCAGGGATTTTTGCGCTCCTTGGGCAGGTGGCCGAACTCTCCGGGGAATACTTTGCATATGCTTTTATCCTGGGAGGAATTATTTCCGGTTTTAGTGCCTACTCTTATATTAAAATGTCCAATGCTTATCCTTCAGCAGGAGGGATAGCTATGTACCTGCAAAAAGCGTATGGCAAAGGAACTATTACAGCTGCCGCATCTTTGCTCATGGCCTTTTCTATGATTATTAATGAAAGCCTGGTCGCCAGGACATTTGGGAGTTACACCTTGCAGCTATTTGATGCTGGGGAAAGAAGCTTCTGGGTTCCAGCCTTAGGGGTAGGATTGCTTATAACAGCCTTTGTTGTAAATATTCTTGGAAATAAAGCAATTGGAAAAATCTCCCTTTATATGGCAGCTTTAAAAATTGGAGGTTTAATTATTTTTGCAGCTGGAGCCCTTTGGGCTTCCGGGGTGGATCTGGATGCGGCTGTTCCTTCTGAAGAACGCAAAAACAGCATTGTTGATTATGTTGCTGCACTTGCCTTATCTATTTTGGCATATAAAGGTTTTACTACTATAACCAATAGCGGGAGTGAAATTGAAAAGCCTCACAAAAATGTTAGTAGGGCCATAGTAATTTCTTTATCAACTTGTGTGGTAATCTATTTTTTAGTAGCTCTGGCTGTAGGATCGAATCTTTCTATTACTCAAATAATAGAAGCAAAAGATTACTCGCTTGCGGAAGCTGCTCGGCCCCTGTTCGGGGATTTTGGATTAATCTTTACCGTTGGAATTGCTATTATAGCAACGGTTTCCGGGGTGATCGCCAGTATTTTTGCAGTTTCCCGGATGACAGGAATGCTCACAGATATGCATTTAATCCCCCATAGCCATCTTGGAATGTCTGGAACTATCCAAAGGCATATGCTGATATATATAGTAGTAATTGCAATTATCTTGACCATATTCTTTGACCTAAGCCGAATTGCTTCTTTGGGTGCTATTTTCTACCTGGTCATGGATATAATCGTTCATGTGGGGGTTTTGAGATATCTGAGAAAGGAAGTAAAAGCAAAATCAGCTATTTTGATTACAGCAATTATTCTTGATGTTGTTGTTCTTCTTGCCTTCTTGATTGTAAAATCTCAAACTGACATATTTATAATTTATGTCGCGGTTCCTTCTATTATTCTAATTTTTATTGCTGAATTTTTCTTTCTGAAAAACAGGTTTGACGAAGGGGAAGCTGATATGCATTCCCATGAGTAAATACAAATTCTACTTTTACAGAATAGTAGCGTAAATTATTTTAACTAAAAACGTAATTAAATGACCCATAAATATAAAATATCAGGAATGACCTGCAACGGCTGCCGAAGTACGGTGGAGAAAGCTTTGCAGGGAGTTGAAGGAGTATCTAATGTTGAAGTAAACCTTCAGAATGAACAGGCAGTTATTGAGATGAAGCAGCATGTGCCCGTGGCAAAGCTACAGCAGGCACTGGAAGAAACGAAAGGAAGCTATTCTATTGCTCTACCACTTGAGGATGAAGGTAGTTCTCAAACAATATGACGCATACCTATGCTGTTCACGGGATGACCTGCAACGGCTGCCGTAGCCGTGTCGAAAAAACCTTAAATGAAGTAGAAGGAGTCACAAAGGCTTCGGTAGACCTAGAAAAGGAAGAGGCGATGATAGAGATGGATAAACATATTCCACTTAAAACCTTTCAGAAAAAGCTGGAGGAAGATGGAGGAACTTATTCTATCACTGTGCCGGGAGAGAAACCCAAAAAACCGTCTAAAGAAAATACATAAAAAGCGACGGGAGGATCTGGAACCTTTTATTATCCAATGTACTGCGAGGAGGAAAAAACCTACAACAAACCCGGGGATTGCACGGTGTGTAGGGTGAATCTTGTGGAAGTACCGTTTTCGCAAAAGATGCCTCAGTGATTTACCTCCCTCATGCATCCTAAAACAGTAGAGGATGAAATGGGTTCCTGCCCAATTTGCGGGATGGATCTTGTGCCTATGGAAGGAGGTGTGGATGGAGATGATAAGACTTAAGAAACTGCTGAAGAAGTTCTTGACTGCTACTGTCTTCACCGTTCCTAATTTAATAGCAGCGATGTCTGAGGAAATGTTTTCAGATAATCCACTGTTAGAGCTAATGGATTGAAAGTACCGGAAATGGGTTCATTTAGGGCTATCTGTTCCTGTTGTTTTTTATGCCACCTGGATGTTTTTTGAACGAGCTTATTGAAAACAAGACCCTGGGTATTCCAGTTGCAGCAGGATTGCCGTAGTCATTTTTAGTAATACTTCTTTCACCTATAATTGCTGCCTTGGCTATTGCAGCCCTGTTGCGGTAATAGCAAATGCTTGGCGTCTTAGAGCTGCAAAGGTTTAGCATATAATGAAAATCTATGGTTCCTTGACAAAGACATTACAATCTAAATTACCATTATCCTGGGATAGTGAATGTATTTTCTAAAATAATAGAACAGGGCGAAATCCATAATAACTAATTTGTTCAAAATTGATACAAATTACGTTATGGATTTCAAAAGAGAGAGAGATGCGAATAAGCGGCTATGGTGTCTGATTTTCGCTTCAATAGTAATTGTAGAGTTGGGATGGTGGATAGCAGAAGAAGTTTTCTGTGAGCCTGTAATAGAGGTTGATTCTAAAGGAGAGAAAGAAATTTCACCTAATGATTCTTTTTTTGTAGGATTTCAGGATGAATTTCAGGGTCTATTTATATTGGCTTCTCAAAAATTATAACATAGATAAAAACAAATAAATAATAAAATGTCAGAAACATTGCTAATCCTTGGATTCATTATACTATTAATAGCTATACATGATTTCTTTTACACTACTCTTTCCGCCAGTGGGGCGGGTTTTATTTCTGAAAATGTGGCAATTTTATCAGATAGGATACTACAGTTCTGTGTGGGGATTTTTGGGAGAAAGCTTTATAACTATCACGGGCTATTCATAAATCTCATGATCCTCGCAGTATGGCTTTCTATGATTTGGTTTGGACTTTTCCTGGTTTATTCTTCCAACCCCGAGGATATTACTAACAGTAGCGGCAGAGTAGCAAATTTCTGGGAACGGCTCTATTTTACTGGATATATACTTTCTACTCTGGGGATGGGAAATTTTAAACCTATATCGCCTTTTTTTGAACTGGTTACGAGCTGCTTTTCCTTCTTTGGATTCATTTTTTTCACCAGCTCGATGACTTATTTTCTTTCAGTTTCATCTGCTGTGGTAAAGAAAAGAACCCTGGCGAAAAGCATCCATAATTTGGGTAATAGCCCCCAGGCCATAGCAAATAAGTTACTTAGACTAGATTCCCCCTATAGTTACCTACAGATCCTTGACCTTCAGGAGAAGGTAGACGAACATTCCGTAAGTCATCAGGCTTATCCTGTTGTTCATTACTACAGTCGGTCCCAAGTGAAAGACTCGTTCAGTATTAATATCACAAGATTAGATGAGGCTTTATCAATTCTTCTTAAATCTAACAAGGGAGAAAATTTTCGGGAGGAATTGAAAATTTTGCGTTCTTCTCTGTCAGATTTTCTTCGAAATCTAGATAAAAATTTCTCCCGCAGCTTGCCTAAAGCTGAAGTTTCCCCAGGCAATGAAGATTTACCGCGCAGTTTGACTCAAAGAAACTCACAAGAGTTGGTTGAGCGTAGGCGTATTTTGGGGAGCTTGCTTAGAAGCGAGGGCCTTAGCTGGCACCAGGTCGTGGAACAGGATCAAGAAAGCTAAAAAATATGTCATAATTAACAATTATATCCTCTATTCTGAATAAAAAACTTAAAAATAAAATGTCTCTCCTAGCGGAATCGATTTTTACTATAGATAGCCATGGATAAAATTACATTCAAATATTCTTCTTTTTTTTAAAATAAAATGATAGAAATACTATTGAAGAACTAATACTTTACTCTCTTTAAAGTTAATAAGAGGATAAGTTTAAATCATAGTTAAATAGAGCGGTTAAATGTCGATTTAGTATTTATAGACTTATCAGTCATATGTCAGTCTTTAACAGCCTGTTAACCACTGCTGTATATGGTTTTGTGTACCTTGCTAACAGATTGATAACAAGGAATTCCACTAAAAATAGACCATTATGAAAATCAAATCCTTTTTCTCTTTAATCTGCTTATTAACTATATCCTTCGCAACTTTTTCGCAGGAATCGGTAGGACTGGAGGTTGTAGCAGATAATCTAGTTTCCCCTGTGGCATTTGTTGAATCTCCTGATGAATCTGGAAGGTATTTCATCGTTGACCAGGTAGGGGTGATCCGAATTCATACTCCCCAAAAAGGACTTTTGGAAGAACCATTCTTAAATCTGAAAAATAAGATAGTTGAACTAAAAGATGCCCATGAAGAACGAGGTTTGTTAGGACTTGCTTTTCACCCCAATTATAGTGAAAACGGCAGGTTCTTCGTCTATTATAGTGCACCCCTGAGTGGGGATGGTCCCGAGAACTGGGATCATACCAGCCACATTTCAGAATTCAGGGTCTCTCCGGATAACCCCGATATGGCTGACAAAGCTTCAGAAAAGATCATTCTGAAGGTCGATCAGCCACAGGATAATCACAATGCTGGGACTTTGGCCTTTGGGCCAGACAATTACCTCTACATTGCCCTTGGCGATGGAGGAGGAGCAAACGATATCGATATGGGCCATGTCCCCGATTGGTATGAAAAAAATGCAGGAGGAAACGGTCAGGATGTAGAGCAAAACCTGCTGGGCAGTATCCTGAGAATTGACGTAAATGGAGATGCTCCTTATGATATTCCTGAAGACAATCCTTTTGTAGATAAGGAGGGAATGGACGAGATCTACGCCTATGGGCTTAGGAATCCATACAGGTTCTCCTTTGATATGAAAGGAAACAAAGATCTCATTGCGGGGGATGCGGGACAGGTACTTTGGGAAGAAGTAAGTGTAATCACAAAAGGTGGCAATTATGGATGGAATGTCAAGGAAGGCACTCACTGCTTCAATGTTTATAACAACGATAAAGAGAAGGAGGAATGTCCTGAAAAAGATAAGATAGGCAACCCTCTAATAAATCCCGTCATCGAGTTTAAACAGGGTGGCCTTGACGATGGAGGCAATGGACTGGTCGTAATAGGAGGCTATGTTTACAGGGGTAAAGACCTTAAAAATATGGACGGGAAATACATTTTTGGTACCTGGACACAGCATCATGGAAAACCTGCGGGAGCCGTGTTCATGTCAACTCCAAAAGAGACCGGCATGTGGGATTTTCAAGAGCTGAAAATTGCTCAGACCAACTCTACTTCAGTTGGCCATTATTTGCTGTCTTTCGGTCAGAACAAGGAAGGAGAAATGTTTGTGCTTACAACCGATGAAGAAGGCCCTGTAGGTACTACCGGAAAGGTTTTCAAAATGACTTCGGGGAATTAAAAAAAGACATTTTAAATACACGCGGAACCACCCTTTTTTAGGGTGGTTCCTTATTTATGAAAGATCATATCTTAAATGATAAAGTTACACCGTAAGTAGCAGGATTCCCGAGGTGAACTGCTCCAAAGTTATAGCCGTAGCTAATATATTTTTTATCAAAAATATTACGGCTCCATAGCATGAGCTTAAAGTCCCGGTAGGAGACCCCAATATTTCCGTGGTACAGGTTGTACGGTTCCTGCCTTAGATTATTTGCAAGATCGAAATAATGTTCCCCCAGGTACTTCCATTCTGTACGGGCTGAGAACTCCCAGTTGTCATTCAGTCCCAGGCTTGACTCGTATTGTAGAGCGAGCATTGAAGTTATTTCCGGAGTGTAGATTTGTTTGTTACCTTCAAGATTGACTTCACCGGCATCTTGCGCCACGAGCAGCGACTCATAACCGGCGTCTGTAAGACCAAAATCATAACCAAGTTCAAGGCCGGTGGCCAATAAGGCTTTTAGCTCTACTTCCATACCTTTGCTCGTGAGTTTTCCGGTGTTTCGTGTGACGATAACCCCATCGGGCATGACTAAGGTCGGTACCTGTACGTCGGTCACTTCCGTATAAAAAACAGTGGCATTCAACAGTAGCTTATTCTCTAAAAAAGAGTTTTTAGTGCCTATTTCATAATTATAGCTGAACTCTGGTTTGTACTCGTACAAAGGTGGCTGTGTAGGGTCTGTACTTAAAGGAGTGAGGCCTCCCGCCCTAAAACCACGACTATAGGTAAGGAAAACGAGGTTCTCTTCTGAAAGATCATAGGTAAGACCAACCTTAGGCGAGAAGGCATTGAAACTCGCAGTAGCGGTAGAGTCTGGTTGATATTCAAAGAGAGGTTCAGTATCAGAGTCCAATTGATATTCTCCAAGCACAGACTGCTTCTTGTATTCATGATCGTATCGCAATCCAGCGATGGCCCCGATGTTCTCGGTAAGCTGATAATTTAGCTGCCCAAAAAAGGCAATTCCTTTACCTGTTGATTCTGTAGTATTGATTAGCGAATAGTTGGTGTCTTCAGATCCCATAAGGGCGGCATCTTCCCCCAAATGGGTCGCCTGTTTTACCGGGCTTTCCTGATAGAACATAAAAGTTCCTGCCGTCCATTCCAGGTTTTTGTCCGATCTACTGGGAGAGGAGAATCTAAATTCCTGTGTAGCTACTTTTACCGTGTTCCAGTCTTTTCCATAGTCATTGATGATGGACACAGCATCCAGAGGAGAGAAGTCTGCATCAATTGGGCTTTCATAATACCTGTAATTCTGCTGGTAGGCAGTTTGTGAACTAAAATTAAAATTCCTCCCTTTGTGATCAATGACCAGAGATGTATTGAATGTGTTGTCCTTCATTGTGGAAAGTTGATTCTGGTTTAGAGTGTAAGGGTTTTCAAAAGCCGCTTCTACACCCATGTTCAGAGGAAATGCACCGTCATTCTCTGCTGTGAAGTGTTTTAGATTTAAGGTGGCATTCCAGGTGGGGCTAAAAAGGTACTTCAGATAGTAATTTCCCGAGAAATTTTTCTGATCATCATAACTGGAGCCGGTGAATTCATTGGTGTAAAATCCTTCTCTTTCCTCATATAATCCGGCTGCACCAAAAAAGAGTTTCTCTCCTAAGGGGGTTCTTATTCCGGCAATGTACCGCTGTTGGCTGTAATTGCCCAGGCTAGCTTCTCCAAATATGGTGGTTTCATTTTGAGGCTCCCGGGTTATAATGTTGATCACTCCCCCCATGGCATTTCTTCCGTAGAGAGTTCCCTGAGGTCCGCGCAGGACTTCTATTCTTTCAATATCAAAAAGTTGGGTGATATAGGTATCAAGATTGTACTGGTTTACACCGTCAATATAAGTTGCAATGGCCGGATCATAGGAGGTAGTAACAACTCCCCTTATTGAGGTAACGGTTCTTCTATCCCCGGGATCACTTGCGTAGAGGTTAGGGGAAATTGCTGTTAGATCATTGACATTCTGGATCTGGCTCTGTTCTATGTTTTCAGCAGAAAGACTGGTAACACTAAGGGGGATCTCCTGGATCACCTCTTCCCTTTTTTGAGCAGTCACAACCACTTCCCTGAGGCGTTCTCCTTCGGAACCTAAAATCACTTCCAGTTCAGTTATTGCTGAATCGACGGTAATATTTCTTATAGTTTCTGAAAACCCTGATTTTCGAATCCTCATTACATATGAGCCAAAGGGTATTTCCTGAAAAGAAAAATTTCCATCGACTCCGGTACGGGCTTGAAAAGAGGTATTCAATAACCTTATCTCAACATTTGCCAAGGGCTCAGAAGAATCTGAAATCACTTTTCCTTGCAAAGTGCCAGGTTCCTGTGCGTTTAACAGAAAGGTGAAAAGGCTGAAAAGAATTCCGAAGAATAATTTTTTGTCCATTCTTTATTAGTTTGGGTTCTGTTATATAAAACTGACTTTCGAAAAAGCAGGTTGAGAATATGTACAAAACTTAGGATGAGCAGTCCGAAGAATTCCCGGGTGGCTTCTATCCAGGGCTTATCATCAGACATGGAACCGGTGATATTTTCCGCGGAATGCAAGCTGAACCAGGTGAAGACGCCATTGGGAGCAAAGAATAAATAAACAGCGTACGAAACGAAAACGACCAGCCCTGCATAATGTAAAATTTTACTATCCTTCCGGAAAATAGCCAGCATGGAGACTAGCGCTCCATATCCGTAAATAGACATCCATAAAAGTGGGTCCGGGTCGTTGTGTTGTATAAAGGCAGAAACAAGAAAAATTACTGCAAAAAGTGCATTGGCTATTTTCACAAAAAGTTGGTTTTGAACATTAGTCACCTCTTCGACCCACCAGGAGCCGGAGCTTTTCATCTAAAGTTATGCACGGATTTTAGAAGTATCGCCAATTTAACTCCAGGATTGTTATTCCTCTAAATCTATGGTCTCTTTCTCGAGCGTACCTTCAAAATATGGAACCGGGCGTTCCCTTTTTTCTTCCTCTGTTTCTACTATGCCGTTCTCTCTTATGTCATTTATCAGCCATTGCATTTCCATGATCTCCCTACGCTGCGCCTTAATGATTTCATCTGCCAGCTCTCTTACCCTAACATCTTCTATTTGAGAACGTTCGCTGGTTAAAATTGCGATGGAATGATGAGGTATCATGCCTTCCATATAATCTGTATCCGAAACGGTTACCTGGCTTCGTACCAGCCATATCGCCCCACCTATTAATATGACTCCAAAAGCAAGAGTGAGCATATTGGCTTTCCTGTTATTGTACATGTTGAGCATATACAATAACATAATAATGATCATTGCTCCTCCCATGATCATTGTCATAAACAACCGGGTTTCACTAAACCAAAAATGATCTATAATTTGATAAGAATTTGTATACATCAGGAAGAACATAGCAAGCATTGATGTGGCTATCATTAAAAAAAATTTTAGATAAGCCTTTTGGTTGTTTTGATTATTTTCCATTTTTTAAATTGTTTGGTTAGAAATTATTTTGATTTAAAATTAATTTGATTGGGTATTGAAGGCTTTTGCAAATTAAATAGCCTGAAAATATAATTACATAAAAATTGTGTTAAATCTAATTTTTGTCTTTGGGAGTGATTTTCAGGATGACTTTATTTACCATAACCTTTAAAGAGCTGTAGTCCTTGAATTAATAGTTTACTAAGAGTGAAATAGGCTGGAACTCCCGGCTCAATAAGCTTTTTCAAGGTAGGACAAACTTCATTTTTATATGAGTACGCTGCGTTCCTTTCAAAAAAAACGATCAGTGGAACACTATCCTCTGTGACTAAATATTTTTCTCTCATCTTTTTAGCTTATAAGAATTATTAGTTATCTGATTTTACCTGGGCATGATTAATTCCTGCCACAATCATTACGCCCCCTATAATGTTTCCGATAAGGGCAGGTAGTGTATAATTGCCGAGGACGGACCACCATCCTGCCTGGTTCATAAAAGCCAGAGTGAAAGTTTCCACAGAGCCTGCTATAACATGACTAAAATGTCCTATTCCAATAATATTGGACGCTGATTCCTTTATTTCAGTCATGGGAACCACCTTATCACAAAGTACTTCTACCTGCCTATTGGGGAATACTTTAAGAATTCGGGTTTTCGGTGCTCGCGGAGGTTTAGGGCCGTAGGTATGACGTCCTGCTTCAGCAATGTAGTAATTTTCTTCTTCGTCAAAAGTAACATCTACCGGATAGGAGAGGCCTGTGTTCACTGCCTCTATACTGTAACCTTCAGGAACAACAATGTCTCCTGTATTAATTTCTCGCTGAGAAGGTTGATTCACAACTTCTTCAGGAGTAGCTGTACACGTTCTTTCAGCATCTTTACAGGAAATAAAAGCAAAAGAAAATAAGAAATAGTAGAAGTATATTTTTTTCATTTTTAACGAAATTCTAATTGATATTGATTCCATTGAAGCTCATGCTTCTTAATGCGCAGGTCTTTTTTTGAGTTATTTTATTTAATCCTTTTTAATGTTTATAGTTTGATGTCAGTTTCCAGACCAAAAAAGCCCTTATCCAGAGTTCCATTTTTTGGCTTACCAGATGACACACAATTTTATGTAGTACTCTTTTATATTACTCCTGTATTTACATTTCATTGGCTACTGTTTGGGCCTGCTGAATAGAACAAAGGGCAGAGTTAGCGGATTTTAACTAAATTAAAATTACAATAACACGCAGTCAGGGAGACTTAAATTTTATGTGTAATATGTTAGTTTTTATGGTTTTAATTATTTTTTAAGAATAAATATTACCATTTGTTAATAATATTTATGTCAGAGTGGGTAAATTTTGAAGAGGTAAGTTAACCGATACAGAGGTGGTGATTCAGAAGTTATTTTGGAAAGAAATAAAATTGTTCTACTTAAAAAATGGTGAAAGCTAAATTTTTGAATTCTAAGTAAGGAGGATATTTAATTTGTAGGCAACGGTGAGGAAATAGTAAAGTGAAAATCATATCTAATATCGAAGTCCAACCTAAGTTGGTTATGCTAAAGGTTTAATGTAGCTCCTGTTAAAATATACAAAGTATTACGCTGTTTTCTGACGTAGTTATCCATTCTATACTGTGGCCCCAGGTAGAAATCCCAAGATCCTATGGAATTAGCCGCCAGTTGAAAGGCAATACGTTGCTCAGGCTGAGGTTTGAAGCTACTTGACATGCTGTACAGTGCTTCTGTGGACAGTTTCAGGTCAAATGTTTTACTTATAGCTCTTGATAATCCTAACTGATACCGAAGCCTGAAAATGTTAATAGAAGGGCTAAATCGCTGTTCAAAACGAACACGATGCCACCACCCAATCCAAATATTACTGTTTTCATTATAATACTGTTGTAAAATTCTGGCAAAATTTTCCTGTTCTGAGTCAAAAGATTTCCTGAATCGATAGCGTATTCCAATGCTGAAATTTGAATCTTCTCCGGTAGAATATTTGACCCATGAGTTTATTTCTAAATGTTCAGTTACGTCTTCAGAAAAATTATTGACATCAATTTCATCGATAAGAATTCCCCTGTTTGCCAGGCCGAATGAATAAGACCATTTTGTCTCCGTGGAGAAATTCAACGTAAAAGTTGGCTCCAACATTAGTGCTTCAGTCTCCTGAGAAAAGACTTTGGGAGTGGTTAATATGAAAAGAGCAATGAAAATTACATTTGCAGAAAAGAATTTCTTCATTGCAGCGAAGCCGGAACATTCTAAAATGAAATTGTTGCTGTTTTTAATATCAAATGGATTTGAAATTTTTAAAGTGGTCGGGGGGGGGCGAAAAAATCTTTGTATTAAAATTAATGGGTAGAAAAGAAAGGCTACTTTTTTTAGCAGCCTTTCAATAGTCTTCAGCACACCAGTTGCAGTGATTTACGCAGTTGGACATGCCTCTTACTAGTTCTTCATTTCTCATAGTTAATTTTTTTAATTTGTTTCGAAATTACAGCTTAACGACGAAAAAGACCTTTTGGTTTTAAGGGCAAAACTTTAATTATTATGGGTTTTATGAAATTTTTAGGAGACTTTAAAATCTGTTTATTGTTTGACTTGTTACACATTCCAAAGTAAGTTTTCAGTAAACAACCTCTTGAATTCTGAGATTAGATTTAATTTTTTTGAATTAGCACTACATACGACGCATTACCTTTAACTGTTGTATTTCTCACATCTTTAATGTTCATAGAAGTCTAAGTCACCCAATTTCTGAACTGTTTGTCTAAATAAAGGTGGCAATCCAAAGCGCTTCGCTGAAAAATTATAGAAAGTGCGAACGCAGGTCTATTTTGAATAAGTTAAATTTTCAATGTGAAATTTGCCTTTTAATGAGATCAAAAACGAACAATTTAAATGTGAATCTGGAAAAATTTAATATTCTGTACTTATTCTGTACTAGGGTAAAATAAAAAAGGCCTTCGATTTCTCGAAAGCCTTGATTTTACTGGTAGCGAGAACGAGATTTGAACTCGTGACCTCCGGGTTATGAATCCGACGCTCTAACCAACTGAGCTACCTCGCCATGTTTCTAAAAGAGGCTACCTGTAAGGGCTGTGCTATCTTTTAGCGGGTGCAAATATAAAAACATTTTATCTTGCCGCAAACTATCTTTTAGTAATTATTTAAATTGATTTCTTTTTATGTTTCTAATTAATATTTATATTGCCCGAAACTAACAAAACCGCAGCATGGACGATAAAATAAAGTTTGAAATGGAATTTCCAATCCAGGCTTCCCCTTCTTTACTCTACAACTATATCGCAACCCCGTCAGGCTTAAGTGAGTGGTATGCAGATAATGTAAATTCGCGCGGAGAATTATTTACCTTTATTTGGAACGGAAGCGAAGAAAAAGCAAAATTACTGAGCAAGAAATCTGGAGAAAGAGTGAAGTTTCGGTGGTTAGCCGATGATGATACACAATATTTTTTTGAATTGCGTATCCAGGTAGACGAGATCACCAAAGATGTTTCTATTATGATTACCGACTTTGCTGAAGAAGATGAAATAGATGAAGGGAAAATGTTGTGGGAAAATATGATTTCAGATCTTAAACAAGTACTGGGTTCAGTTTAGAAATCCCTTATTTAATACTACCTTTGCCCGTTTTAAAAACGGGTTTTTTTATGGTTAATATCAACGGACAGTTGTTTGAAGAAAAAGAGGCCTCTCTTTCTATTGCTAACCGTGGCTTTGCTTATGGAGATGCGGTGTTTGAGACTATTCGCGTAATCAATGGCAGGATCATTTTCTGGGAAGATCATTATTTTAGGTTAATGGCATCTATGCGCATTATGAGAATGGATATTCCTGCTACTTTCTCTCCTGAATTTCTTGAAGCTGAAATTTTACAAATTGTACGTGAAAATGACCTTTTTGACACCCAGGCACGTGTGAAGCTCAATGTGTCCCGACAAGCAGGTGGTTTCTACACACCTCAAACCAACGAAATAGACTATCTCATTACTGCTGAAGCTCTCCCTGATGCTTTCTACCTTTTAAATGAAGACTTCTATGAAGTTGAACTTTTTAAGGATCATTACGTAGCTAAGGGATTACTCTCTACGTTAAAAACTAATAACAGGGCGGTGAATGTCTTGGCAGGTATTTACGCCATTGAAAATGATTACCACAACTGTTTGCTGCTCAACGAGCAAAAAAATGTTGTTGAGGCACTCAATGGTAATATCTTTTTGGTAGTTGGGAATGTTATTAAAACGCCTCCAATAACCGACGGTTGTTTAAAGGGGATCACCCGTGGGAAGATCCTGGAAATCATAAAGAAACTGCCCGATTACACTTTTGAAGAGGCTTCTATCTCTCCCTTTGAATTGCAAAAGGCAGATGAGATGTTTATTTCAAACGTAGTAATGGGAATACAGCCGGTCAAAAAATACCGAAAGAAAGAGTACAGCAGTGAAGTGGCTAAAGTGTTGCTTGGCCGTCTAAATACGCTGGCCAGATTAAGCTAGTTGTATGAAGGATTCTCTGGAGCGTTAGACCAGATTATATAGTTGCCACCTAACTGGATCATTTTATCTTTCCAGAAAGTGCGTGGTTTACGGTTTAAAATGTCTTTATGATCGTTGTTTTCGGCCACTATCCAGGAATTTGCATTGAGTTCCTGGTTTAATTGATCAAATTCCCACCCGGAGTAGCCTAAAAAGAATTTAATCTCTTTATCACTAATGAGGTCCTCATTGATAAGTCCTTTAACCGCCTCAAAATTTCCGCCCCAGTAAATTCCGCTGGCAATCTCAACGCTATCAGGAATAAGATCGGGGACTTTGTGGATAAAGTAAAGATTGTCCTGCTCCACAGGTCCGCCATTGTACACCTTGAAATTCCCGGTAATATCTGGCAGAAGATCTTTGAGTGCAAAATCGAGTTCCTTGTTCAGGATAAAACCCACAGAGCCGCTCTCGGTATGATCGGCAATGAGCACCACAGATCTATTGAAGGAGAGGTCTCCTGTAATGGCAGGCTCGGCAATAAGAAGTAATCCTTTGGCAGGTTTTAGTGTAGTCATTTCTTCAATAGTTTCTGCAATCTTTTACCTAAATCTAAAAAAATATTGTACAGCGTCAAATGAGAATATACAATATTTAACAAAAAAACTCCCCCGTTTGGGAGAGTTTAATATTTTATTAGCTTTTGTGAATGTTAGTTCACAGCTTTTTGAAGATCTGCACCTGCTTTGAATTTTACTACATTCTTAGCACCAATCTTAATAGTTTTTCCTGTTTGAGGGTTTCTTCCTTCTCTTGCAGCTCTTTTAGAAACTGACCAGGAACCAAATCCTACTAATGAAACGCGATCTCCTTTTTTAAGAGATTTCTCAACATTCTCAAGAAAAGATTCTAGCGCTTTTTTTGCAGCTGCTTTAGAAATCCCGGCATTTTCAGCCATTGCATCAATTAAATCTGTTTTGTTCATAATCTGAGTTTTTAATAGTTGTTGGTTGAACTTTTAATAATTTGCTTTACAAATTTATATGGAAAACTTTCCCATGCAAGTAATATCAAGGGAAAAGCCGGATATTGTTAATAACTTCGGTAAATTGTTGATAACCTTAGTTGATTTTTTTGGAAATACGCTAATATCAGCATTTATAAGGCCTCACAGAACTTTGGCGTTAGGATAAAATTCATAGCCGTTCAAAAGATCCATAATCGGCATCTTTTTCTTTCCGGGAAGCTGAACTTCCGTAAGTACCAGGAATCCTTCTTTTACCGCCACTTTTACTGTTTTTCCTTCCTGTACAATTTTCCCGGTAACATTTTCGTGTTCAGTTTTTTCAATATCGCTGGCGTAGATCTTCATGATCTCCTCCTTGTTGCCATTACTCAACATGGTCCAGGCGGTAGGATAGGGGCTTAGTCCGCGAATAAGGTTGTAGGTGTTTTCTAAAGGTGCTTCCCAGTTCACCCTGGTATTTTCCCTGTCTAGCTTATAGGCGGTCTTTAAATCGTCGCTTTCAGGTTGGGCAGTCGTTTTAACCTCTCCTTTCTTAATGGCCTCTAAAGTCTCTAGAATAAGGTGAGATCCGGTCTGCATAAGTTTGTCGTGCAATTCTCCGGCACTTTCAGTAGGGGTGATGGCTATTTTTTCCTGCATGATCATTTCCCCGGTGTCAATCTTTTCGTCTATAAAAAAGGTCGACACGCCGGTTTCTTTTTCTCCGTTAATTATAGCCCAGTTAATAGGGGCTGCCCCGCGGTACTGGGGTAGTAATGACGCATGAAGGTTAAAAGTTCCAAATTCCGGCATTTTCCAAACTACTTCGGGCAGCATTCTAAAAGCCACTACTACCTGTAAATTAGCGCTGAGTTCCTTTAGTTCGGCTAAAAAATCATCCGACTTTAAGTTTACCGGTTGCAGTACTTTCAGGTTTTGCTGAATTGCAAATTGCTTTACTGCCGATGCCTGGAGTTTTCTTCCCCTACCTGCAGGCCTATCGGGTGCTGTGATAACTCCCACAACATTATATCCTGCTTCCACTATGGCTTTGAGTGAATAAACAGCAAATTCGGGCGTACCCATAAAGACAATTCTCAAATCTCTCATAAATGTTTTAATTTATATTTATTAGATGCAGTGATAGCCAAAGCTCCTTTCTCAACCAGTAACTGTAAGACCTTAATGATTTGATCTTCCTGGAAATCAAGTCTTTCAACCATCTCTCGTGAAGTGTATTGCTGCGCTTCCAGGAGGCCTATAATTGCAAAGTAAATCCTTTTCATCTCCTCACGGTCAAGTTTGGTCTTTAAAGGCCGGCAAACAGAACAAATTCCGCAGGGCTCAGTTTCCTTTTCTCCAAAATACTGCAACAGTTGTTCACTTTTACACTGCCTGTCGTTCTCAACATATGCAAGCACCTGCTCAATTTTTTCCTGTTTAGTCTTCCCCTGAAGTTTTATGTAAGGTATTAAAGGATTAATAGTGATGTCGTCTTCCCGGGGCACCAAAAATGTGATTTTTGTGTCGTGTTGATCGTGTTCAAAATTAACTATATCTTCTTTTTGAAGCTGTTGGAGCAGCTTTGTCGCTTCCTGAACTGTAGTTCCTGCTTTCCCGGCTATCACCTGTAAATTTAGTTCAACCATGCTGTCAAAAGCCCCGCCATAGGTGCGTAAAATGGATTTTACAACAGCATCAAACTGCGGATTTGCTTCCAGGTACCAGTTGATCTGTTTTCCTGTAACCAAAAACTGAATTCGTGTTTTCTTCTGAAATTGCTCTGCCAGCGTCAGGATGCTCATCCTGTCCAGTAACTGCATCGTATTATAGGCGAGCAAAGTGTTAAGCTCGTATTTTTGGCAAAACTGGTAAAAGTTGAAATAGTGCTCTGTGCCTTCACCTTCGCCATAGGCTATCCTAAAATAAGAATTCAGTTTTTTGTAAACCAGTTTTACCATCTCAACTCCCGGAAGCGTGGCCAAAAACTGATTTTTAAGCAGGGGAATATCACTCTTGTTGGTTAGCACAACTGCTTTGGCAGGTTTCCCATCCCTTCCGGCCCTTCCGGCTTCCTGAAAATAGCTTTCAAGGCTCTCGGGCAGGTTCAAATGTATCACTGTACGCACATTTGCCTTGTCTATACCCATCCCAAAGGCGCTGGTGGCTACCATTACCCTTTTATCTTCTTTAAGCCATTGCTGCAGGCGTAAGGATTTTTCAGATTTTGGGAGTCCGCCGTGGAAAGAGGTGGCAGAAATGCCCTTTTTGAGCAGGTATTGCTCCAGTTCAATAGTGGCCTTGCGAGACCTAACATAGATAATTCCTGCTTCGTTGTGCTCCCGGAGCAATTGCTCCATGTAGTAATTTTTGTCCTGGGCCTCTTTTACAATATATGCCAGGTTTTCTCTTCGGAAGGATTTCTGAAGCAGTTTTACATCCTTCAATTCCAGTTGCTGCGCGATATCCTTTACTACCGGAAGTGTTGCCGTGGCAGTCAACGCCACTACATTAACATCAGGTTTTAGTTGGCGCAGCAAAGATATGTTGCGGTAGGCAGGTCTAAAGTCATGGCCCCATTGTGAAATACAGTGCGCTTCATCTACAGCAATAAGGTTTACCTGCATTTGTTTGATGCGTTCCTGCACCAGCTCCTGCTGCAATCTTTCGGGGGAGAGGTAGAGGAACTTGTAATTTCCGTAGATGCAATTATCCAGCATGGTGTCCACTTCCCTAAAATGGATTCCGCCGGTGAGTGCCATGGCTTTGATGTTTTTTGCCTGCAGGGCCTTTACCTGGTCTTCCATGAGGGCGACCAGGGGCGAGATAACGATGCAAATTCCGGGTTGTATGATGGCGGGGACCTGAAAACAAAGGGATTTTCCGCCGCCGGTGGGCAGCAGGGCAATGACGTCCTGCTTCCGAAGTAATTGTTCAATAATGTCATTTTGCAGCGGTCTAAAGCTGTCAAAGCCCCAGTATTGCTTTAATATGTCTTCGGGGCTATTCAAGGTGGTTAAGAATAAACAGGGTCCGTTCGGCAATGGTGCCTTCGGGGACTTCTATAGCTTCATAACCGTGAAAGGCATAGCTGCGGGCCAGCTCATCATGAATCTCTACTGCCTGCTCATAACTTTCATAGCGTTCGTTGTCTTCAGTATATATCTGCTTCCACGGAGGCAAAATAAACACCCTGTCATAAACATATTCTTTGCACACGCGATTAAATACGGGAGGATATTCATTTCCGAAGTAATTCATGTAAGCCACAACATCGGGCACACCGCGATCTAGAAAGACCATGTTGGTCTTCTTCTCATGAGCCTCCTTAAACTGCTTAATTCTTCCTTCGAGCAAGAGTTCGCTAAAGAGCAGAGGGTCTTTAAGAAACAATTGATCAATTCCCTTTTTTTGAGACTCTCTTATGATCTCCCGTGACACTTCATGAAAACAAAAATATCCGTGTTTTTCAAGGGCTTCAATGACAGATGTCTTTCCTGTACCGGGACCGCCGGTTATTACAATCTTTCTGGTATTCACCCGGCAAATTTCGCGATTTGCATCCAATTTAAAAAATAGATTCTAAAATGTATCTTTGCAGGAATCATGAAGCAAGATTATTATGAGCGAAGCTAAAGACCCGGAAGAATTTTATCGCAAGCTAAAGTCGCAATTGCTGGACACTGCAAGCTGGCCGTCTATTTATTTATATAAATTTATAGTGCCCACAAAACCTGAGAAAATACAGGGGGTTGAAGAGATCTTCAACAATATGGGCGCCGTTATTAATACAAAGCAGTCCAAAAAGGGGAACTATACGAGTGTTTCTGTAAATGTGAAAATGCAGGATCCCGATGCGGTTATAGCCAAATACAAGGAAGTAGGACAAAAAATTGAAGGAGTGATCTCACTCTAAATAATTGCAGGATAATTTAGTAGAGCTGCTTTTTTCCTGAATAATTTATTTAATTTGCAGTCGATAAACTTCTGCAGTATATTATCACCTAATATTATTCATTTTGACAAACGAATTAGAATATAACTCCGAAAGGAGTAAACTCATCATTCCTGAGTATGGAAGACATATTCAAAAGATGGTTGAACACGCCGTAGAGATCGCAGATGATGAAGAGCGCAATAAAGTTGCGAAAGCTATAATTTCAGTGATGGGGAATCTCAATCCTCACCTTCGGGATGTACCCGATTTTCAGCATAAACTTTGGGACCAGTTGTTCATAATAAGTGATTTTAAACTTGATGTAGAAAGTCCTTACCCAAAACCATCCAGGGAAATACTGGAAGAGAGACCTGAACGTATGACTTACCCGCAAAACTTTCCGAAGTATCGTTTCTACGGAAATAACATTAAGCGGATGATCGATGAGGCAAATAAATTTGAAGATGGGCCCGAAAAAGAAGGTCTTGTCTTCACAATTGCCAATCACATGAAGAAGTCTTACCTGAGCTGGAATAAAGATTCTGTTGATGACAAAGTGATCTTTGAGCATTTAAGGGAACTAAGTGACGGTAAGATCAATTTAAAAAATACCGAAGAGGACCTTAGCGAAGCTTCAGAACTTTTGAGAAGCAACAAGAAATTCACCTCTAAAAAGCCGGTTAAAAAGTCAAATAACAGAACACGCAGCCGTAAACGATACTAAAATTACGAATTTTCTATGGGATCTTTTCAAATTGAAGGAGGGCATGCTTTAAAAGGGGAAATTCAACCCCAGGGAGCAAAGAACGAAGCTCTGCAAATTCTTTGTGCCGTATTGCTCACTTCCGAAAAAGTTACAATAAATAATATTCCCGACATCCTGGATGTCAATAAGCTTATTCACCTGCTAAAACAGCTGGGTGTGAAGGTAGAAAAAATTGGAAAGGGATCTTATACTTTCCAGTCCGATGAGCTTGACCTTGATTACCTTAAGAGTGAAAAATTCAAGGAAGAAGGAAGTGGACTTCGGGGTTCAATAATGATCGTGGGGCCAATGCTGGCAAGATTTGGTCAGGGTTATATCCCAAGGCCGGGTGGCGATAAAATTGGGCGTAGAAGACTCGATACGCATTTTGAAGGCTTTATAAAACTTGGAGCCGACTTCCGTTATAATAAAGAGGAACGGTTTTACGGGGTGGAAGCGCCAAATGGTTTGAAGGGTACTTACATGTTGCTCGAAGAAGCCTCGGTAACCGGAACTGCCAATATTGTGATGGCAGCTGTACTTGCAAAAGGCAAGACTACTATTTATAATGCCGCTTGCGAACCATACCTGCAACAACTTTGCAATATGCTTAACAGTATGGGCGCAAAGATAAGCGGGGTAGGTTCAAATTTACTGGAAATTGAAGGAGTGGAATCTTTAGGAGGTTGTACGCATACCATACTTCCCGACATGATCGAGATTGGCTCCTGGATTGGCCTTGCCGCCATGACCAAAAGTGAGATCACTATAAAGAATGTAGGCTGGGAACACTTAGGTTTGATCCCCGCTACTTTTAGAAAGTTAGGTATTCAAATGGAGCGAAAAGGGGATGATATTTACATTCCGGCTCATACCAATGGTTATGAAGTGCAAAGTTTTATTGATGGCTCCATTATGAGTATCAGTGATGCACCATGGCCAGGATTCACACCCGATCTTTTGAGTATCATGCTGGTTGTGGCTACCCAGGCGAAAGGCGATGTGCTCATTCATCAAAAGATGTTTGAAAGCCGACTCTTCTTCGTCGATAAGTTAATAGACATGGGGGCCAAGATCATTCTTTGTGACCCGCACAGGGCTACAGTGATAGGACATGATTTCAAGTCTCAGCTAAAAGCTACGACCATGGTTTCTCCTGACATACGCGCAGGGATTTCCCTTTTAATTGCAGCGCTTTCTGCAAAGGGAACTTCAATAATTCATAATATCGAGCAAATCGACAGGGGTTATGAAAATATTGATGAGCGCCTGCAGGCTATTGGAGCCAGAATTAAGAGAGTAGCTTAATCGGAAAGAACCAAGAGTCAAGAGACAAGAATCAAGACTAAACAGATATAAAAAAAGCTGCCGGAAAGAGATTTTTCCGGCAGCTTTTTTTATTCGTATACATTATACCTTATACAATATACAATTGTTTAGTGGCTTTGCATTTCGGCTTTACGTTTCTTAAGTTGTTTTTCGAGGTCTTTAACGGTTTCGGCAGCAGCGGCTTCAAAGCTGTCAGAATTTGAGGAGGCATGGATCTTTGGGCCCGGAAGGCTCAATTCTATAGCACAGGTTTTCCCGTTGCCGTTGGTTGATTTTTCTTCCTTAAACATTACATCTGCAGAGATGATCCAGTCATATTTATTTTCAAGTTTATCAAGTTTTCTCTGAACAAGTTGTTCTGCCGAAAGTTTTGTGTCTGCGTGTACAAATTGAATGTTTGTCTTCATATTCTTCTTTTTTACTTAAAATATACTTCTTCAAGATAGCAAAATTGCTTCGAAAAGTGGTTAGTTTATAAAAAATATAACGTTCCAAAAATGGCATTTTCCTCAGTCTTTTCCTACTGCTGAAGCCTGGAAGCAACTTCTTTAAAAGTTACCTTATTATTTTCCTGAAGTTCATATTCAAAAATTGATTTTCCCTGTACATGGCCATCATCATAGATTGCCAGCACCCAGTTTTCAGTGATTACCTGTACCTGCCTGAATTCCATAGTGCCACCAAGCACAGGATCTAACGGAATCAGATCTTTTTGCTGTTTTAAAGCCTCAGTAATATGTTTTTTGGGATCCTGAATGTCTTCAAATTTCTTTCCGAAGTAAACCGGGATAGTCTCCTGATCTTCAGTTATAACCGGGCGGTTTTGCAGGGAGTCTATGAGCTGCCTTTTCTGGGTGAGTTCCTGTGAAAGGGAATCAATTTCCTGATTTTTGGACTCTAGCTCCCTATTCTGATTGTTGCAGCTGCTTAAGGCTCCCAAAAAGAGGAGCCAAAGTGCCATTTTTGGAAGGTATGATCTATAAGTCATAGATGTTGTTGTATGAATTGCCTGGAGTGACAAAGAACTCGCCGGTCACGTATCTAAAATGGCGTTCTATTCCCGCGATTTTCTTAAGGTCTTCTTCATCTAATTTTACATTGATGCTTTCCAGGTTTGAAATAATGTGTTTCCCGGTAGTAGATTTAGGGATAACTGCTGTGCCACGAGAGACCGCCCACTTGATGAGCACCTGCGCCGGGGAAACATTGTGCTTCTCAGCAATTTCAACAATTGCAGGTTCTTCTAAAAGAGAAGGTTCATCTTCAGCTTTCATTTGCGCACTGCGATCGCCACTTCCTAGCGGAGAATAGGCGGTATTGTGAATATTGTTTTCGCGGCAAAACTGTATAAGTTCAGGTTGTGGTAAGAATGGGTGGAGTTCTACCTGGTTCATTTCAGGGGTTTCGGTAGTTTGTGACATAAGGTCGTCCAGCTTTTTACTGCTGAAGTTTGATACCCCAATGTGCTTAACCAGACCTTGCTTTTTTGCTTCGATCATGGCATTCCAGGTTTCAATAATAGGGACTTCTTCAAGAGAAAGATAGTCGTCATCGTTAGACGGGAAACCAACCCCGTGTTTAAAAGCTACCGGCCAGTGCATAAGGTAGAGGTCGAGGTAATCTAATTGTAGATCGTCTAAAGTCTTTTTAAGGGCAGGAATTACGTGCTCTTTTTTGTGAGAATCGTTCCATAGTTTAGAGGTAACCCAAACATCTTCCCTTTTTATTTTGCCCTGAGCAAATATGTCTTTAAATGCACGTCCAATTTCGGCTTCATTGCCATAAGTGGAGGCACAATCTATATGGCGATAACCGTTATTAAGTGCAATTTTTACTGCTTCTTCAACTTTTCCCTTACCCGATTTCCAGGTGCCCAGGCCTATAGCCGGCATGGTATCTCCGTTTTTAAATTTAAGTGTTTCCATAATATTGTTTTATAAGCTTAAATTAATGAGGAAAAGGCTGCTGCCAAAGGAATTTCTATGGTTTAGCAAATATTTAGTGTTCAGTGCTCAGTATTCGTATTAGTAAGTACCCGGTAAAGATTTGAATGCTGTGGTTTTGCCGTAGTACTGAGTTGTTTTAAACTCCGCAAAACGCTCAACCCTATTCAGGACTTCACAAACCTTAAACCTTAAACCCTGAACCTTGAACCTTGAACCTTGAACCCATTATCGTCTTGGGTGAAATTCTTCCATCACCTTGCGCAGGTGGGAACGGTCAAGGTGAACGTAGATTTCGGTAGTGGTGATGCTCTCGTGCCCCAGCATTTGCTGAATGGCCCGTAAATCGGCTCCGTTTTCAAGTAAGTGTGTTGCAAAGGAATGCCTGAAGGTGTGCGGACTAATATTTTTATGTAGTCCGGTTATGGTGGCCAGTCTCTTTATTATGGTGAAGATCATGGCGCGGGTGAGCTGTTTACCACGGCGATTAAGAAATAAAGTGTCTTCGTGGCCTTTTTGAATATCCTGATGCGCTCTTATATGGTGCATGTAAAGCTCAATGTATTTGCAGGTAGTTTCGGCTATGGGTACAAATCGCGATTTACTTCCTTTTCCTGTTACCTTAATAAAGCCTTCCTCAAAAAATAGATCGCTAAGGCGTAGATTGGTTAATTCAGAAACCCGGAGCCCGCAGCCGTACAGGGTTTCCAGGATGGCGCGGTTCCTTTCTCCTTCAGGTTTATTAAGGTCTATGGCCGCGATAAGAGTATCGATTTCTTCCGTAGAAAGCGTGTGGGGTAGTTTACGTCCTGTTTTTGGAGATTCAATTAACTCGAGAGGGTTGGTTTGTCGGTAATCTTCAAAGACCAGATAGCTAAAGAATCCGCGGAGGCCCGAAATTATCCTGGCTTGTGAACGGGCGTTCATAGTTTTGGCAAGCGTGTAAATGAACTGTTGCACTTCTTCTTCAGAAATAGACAGGGGCGAGACTTTATTGTTATTTAGTTGTAGCCAGTTTGAAAGTTTCTCCACATCCAGACTGTAATTCTCGATGGTATTTGCAGCCAGGCCTCGCTCAATTTTGAGGTAATGGCGATAGTCTTTCAAGGCATTTTTCCAGTTCACAGGCTAAAAATAGGGGCTAAAAGTACGGATTTACGAGTACTTTAATATAAAGTGAGTTTTTCTTAACACTATGCCTCCTACATTTGTCCCTGAACTTTTAAAAATGAAATTTATGAAAAAGTCAATTTTGTTTATCGCAGCGATGGTATTTAGTACAACATTTGTAACTGCACAGGAATTCGTTTACTTTGGAGCAAAAGGAGGGGTGAACTTCTCGACCTTTTCAGGAGACGGATGGTCAGATTTTGAGGATGAAAGTGCAAGAACCGCATATCACTTAGGTTTAGTTGCTGAAATCCCTTTATCAGATCGTTTCTCAATCCAGCCCGAGGTACTTTATTCTGCTCAGGGATACGACATCGTAGAAATTGAAGATGGAAACGACCTGGAACATAAATTGGATTATGTAACTGTTCCCGTTATGGCTAAGTTCTATTTAGTAAAAGGGCTAAGTCTTGAAGCCGGTCCACAGTTCGGTTTTCTTGCAGATCATGAAATAGGAACTGGAGAAAACGATGTTGATGTATCTGATGATAACATTAATAAGTTCGATCTTAGTCTTGGACTGGGAGCCTCTTACAAATTCAACAACTTTTTCCTTTATGGACGTTACAATGCGGGTATGACCGACATTTATGACATTGAAGGAGTTGAAGCCAAGAACTCTGTAGTACAGGCTGGGATTGGATTCTTGTTCTAAGAAAAACTGAAAATTAATAAAGAGGTTGTCTTTAATCAAGGCAGCCTTTTTTTTGTGCCTATTGAAACTACCTGTGAATGTGAGGTTTTCCTTTCAAAGGAATTTTACTTAGTCGATAAGAGTAATATGTAAATTACTAATTTAGTGATAGATAACCTTTAAAACTTTGAGTTATGAAGAAATTTTTATGTTCTCTTATTTTTATTGCAGTAGGTTTTACATCAACCTATGCTCAGCGCGATATTAGGTTAGGAGTGAATGCAGGAATTCCGGTAGGGGATATTTCAGATGCATCAGACTTTAATGTGGGCGCAGACATTGCTTATCTCATGGGGTTTGAGAATTTCCAGTTAGGGCCTATGGTAGGGTACAATCACTTTTTTGTAGATGAGTTTGATGATGTTTCTTTTCTGCCTCTTGCTGCAACAGCAAGGTTTAGCCTCGCCAATCTTGAATTGGGAGCCGATCTTGGTTATGCCCTAGGTATTAGTGATGGGACAGACGGTGGTTTTTACTATAAACCCAAGATTGGGTTCAACCTCCTCGGGGTGGGCCTTATTGCATCTTACACCGGGATAAGTATAGATGGCGGCACGGCAGCTTCCGTTAACCTTGGGGTAGAATTCCGGCTCTAAAAAAGATTGAATTAAAAAATGACATTTTTGAGCCTGTTAAAAGCGGAAGCTGTGGTTTCCGTTTTTTTATTTTCTATTTTTACTTTATGAAAATATTGATCATTAACGGGCCCAACCTCAATTTACTCGGCAGCCGTGAACCAGGAACCTACGGAAGCCAAACTTTTGAAGATTACTTTCAAAACCTGGAAAAGAAATTTCCGCAAGTAGAATTAGCCTCTTATCAATCTAATATTGAAGGGGAAATCATAGACCGGCTTCATGCGGCCGATAAGGAATTTGATGGTATTGTGCTTAACGCTGCAGCCTACACGCATACTTCAGTCGGGATTGGAGACGCTGTAAAAGCGATTTCAAAGCCGGTGGTAGAAGTGCATATTTCCAATACTTCGGCCAGGGAAGAATTTCGGCATAGATCTTTCATTGCGCCCAATGCCAAAGGCGTGATCCTGGGGTTTGGATTGCAGAGTTATGAACTGGCTGTCTTGAGTTTTACTGAAGCATGAAAAAAGCGTTCATAAACTGGAGTTCGGGGAAAGATGCGGCCTTTGCTCTTTATCTCACTCAACAGCAGAAAGAATATTCCGTAGAAAAGTTGCTTACCACAGTTAATTCTGAAGTTGACAGGATTTCTATGCATGGCCTTCGGAGTGATTTATTGCTGAAACAGGCTCAAAGTATTGGTATTCCCCTGGAAGTTCTTCCGCTTGCGGGAAATGTTTCTATGACAACCTATAATAAAGTCATGGAAGAGGAAATGCTGAAGCTGAAGAATTCCGGATTCAATTACAGTATTTTTGGTGATATCTTCCTGGAAGATTTAAAGCTTTACCGGGAACAGCAGCTTCAAAAAGTGGAAATTGAAGGGGTTTTTCCGCTGTGGAAAAAAGATACTTCAGCCCTCATGAAGGAAATACTCGCCGCCGGATTTAAAGCTATAACTGTGAGCGTAAATGCAAAGTTTTTGGATAGGTCTTTCTGCGGAAGGCTTGTAGATGAAAGTTTCCTTGCCGATTTACCTTCAGGCGTAGATCCTGCCGGGGAGAATGGGGAATTTCATATTTTCGTTTTTGACGGACCTATATTTTCCCACCCAGTAACCTTCCAAAAAGGACAAATTGTAGAGAAATTTTTTGCTTCCGCAGGAGATGAAGAAGATGATTGCTTTAAAAAAGAGAAGGAAGCCTGGGACACCAAATTTTATTATTGCGACCTGATTTCGATTTGAAAATTTGCCAATTTGAAAATTTGAAGATTTGAAAGTTAGGAATTAGAACTTGGTGCTTGGTACTTAATATTTGGTGCTTGGAATTTTAGATTTTCTCACTACTAATATCTCATATCTAATTAACACAAATTTATCCTCCACTTTTGTGAGATGTTCATGCTAACAATTAAATTAGGGCATGGAAAGGAATATTGTGAAAAAAGGTTTTGTTTTTAAACGCTTTGAGGCCGAGAATATCCCTCCTTTTGACAAGCTTTTTGAGATTTTTAAAGAGCTTATCACTCATACTTCCGGAGATTTTGATGAGGCTATAGAATGGCTAAGACAGCTGGATGTTGAATATAAACTCACCGATGAAAACTACACTATAGATGATTTTATAGAAGACCTTAAGAAAAAAGGCTACATCCGTGAGGAAATTGAGGGGAGTGGAGGAATGGCTATTACGGCCAAGACCGAAAGAGCCATTAGGCAGCAGGCGCTCAATCAAATCTTCGGAAAACTGCGCAAAAGTCGGTCAGGGAACCACAGCACCAAGCAGTTGGGGCTGGGCGATGAGCACACGGGAGAATTCAGAAATTATAATTTTGGAGATTCGCTCGATAAAATCTCCATGACAGAATCTTTGCGAAATGCCCAGATACAGCATGGCGCCGATGATTTCCGGATGACCGAAGACGATCTTGTAGTCGAAGAAACCCATCATAAGAGCCAAATGAGTACCGTGCTTATGATAGACATAAGCCACAGTATGATACTTTATGGCGAAGACAGGATCACCCCGGCGAAGAAAGTCGCCATGGCCCTGGCCGAGCTCATTACTACCAGGTATCCAAAAGATACCCTCGATATACTCGTTTTTGGGAATGACGCCTGGCGCATTTCTATAGGAGACCTGCCTTACCTACAGGTGGGGCCATATCATACCAATACTGTAGCCGGGCTTGAACTGGCTATGGATTTGCTTAGGCGCAAGCGTAACACCAACAAACAGATCTTTATGATCACCGATGGGAAACCCAGCTGTTTGAGAGAGCGGGATGGAGGGTATTATCAAAACAGTGTGGGGCTAGATCCATATATTGTCGAGAAATGCTACAATGCCGCGAGCCAGGCACGTAAACTGCATATTCCTATTACCACTTTTATGATAGCGCAAGATCCTTATCTGGAGCGCTTTGTAAGGGAATTTACACAGGCTAACCAGGGGAAGGCATTCTTCACCGGACTTAAAGGTCTTGGAGAAATGATCTTTGAAGATTACGAGACCAACCGCAAGAAAAGAATTAAAGGTTAAAATATTAAAGGCCCAAAAATGGCCTTTTTCAAACAAATTTTCAGGACATGGATATACAAAAGCTCAGCACCTTTGGAGCATTAAAGGACTATGGCTATAAAAGCAAAAGCATAAAAGAGGAACTCAGGCAAAATCTGCTGAAGAGAATTAAGAACAATGAACCGGCTTTTGAAGGGATTCACGGGTATGAAAATACGGTAATTCCCGAAGTAGAGCGGGCAATCCTCTCAAAGCACAATATTAACTTTCTTGGGTTGAGGGGGCAGGCTAAAACCCGCCTCGCCAGAATGATGGTAAATCTTCTGGATGAGTATATCCCTATAGTTGAAGGTTCCGAAATCAATGATGATCCTTTTCGTCCTATTTCGCGCTACGCCCGTGAACTTTTGGAAGAGCAGGGAGACGAGACACCAATTTCCTGGATTCACAGGAATGACAGGTTTTTCGAAAAACTTGCCACGCCCGATGTGACCGTAGCCGATATTATTGGGGATGTAGACCCAATCAAAGCTGCCAACCTGAAACTGAATTATGCCGATGACCGCGTAATTCACTACGGAATGATTCCGCGTGCCAACCGCAGTATTTTTGTGATCAATGAGCTGCCCGATCTACAGGCGAGAATACAGGTGGCTCTATTTAATATCTTACAGGAAGGAGATATTCAAATTCGTGGATTTAAGCTGCGGTTGCCTTTAGACATGCAATTTGTATTCACTGCAAACCCTGAAGATTATACCAATCGCGGAAGTATTGTTACGCCTCTTAAAGACAGGATTGGCTCCCAAATTCTCACTCACTACCCAGTAGACGTGAAAACTGCCAAAAAGATCACGCATCAGGAAGCCAGGCTGGAGCCGGGGCAGCTGGAAATGGTTCAGGTTCCCGAACTTGCCAAAGACCTCCTGGAGCAAATAAGTTTTGAGGCGCGAGACCATGAATATGTTGATTCCCGCAGCGGGATAAGTGCGCGGCTGAGTATTACCGCATTTGAAAACCTTATAAGTACAGCCGAGCGCAGGGGTGTCAAAAATGGCGAAAATAAGACCCTTCTCCGGCTGGGGGATTTTCTTGGGGTTATTCCTTCGATTACCGGAAAGATTGAACTGGTTTATGAAGGAGAGCAGGAAGGAAGTGCTATGGTAGCCCAGGAACTTATAGGAGAAGCCGTAAAATCACTTTTCCCAACCATGTTTCCGAAGATCGAAAAGCTGCAGAAGCCCGATGCCGAAGATCCTTATTCCGAAATTGTGGAATGGTTCTTCTCCGAAAGTGGCTTTGAATTGCTTGATGAAACTTCGGATGCCGACTATAAAAAAGCGCTTGACTCCATTCCGGCACTGGAAGATTTGGTGAATAAATATCAGCCCAACGTACCTGAAGAAGACAAATATTTTCTGAAGGAGTTTGTGCTTTGGGGGCTGGTAGAATACAAAAAGCTGAATAAATTCCGGTTTTCGCAGGGAATGCAATTCAAGGATATGTACGGAAGCTATATAGAAGGACTTAGAAATGAATAAGGGATAAGGAGTAATGATTTATTATTTTAGATTGAATATTTGGTATTGAAATTCCAAGCACCAAATTCCAAACATTGAGTTCCATACTTTCTCTGAATTGCCGTCAGTTCGAGTTTTTTTATTTGCCCTGAAAGGGGCGAAGAAAAAAGTATCGAGAACAGAGGCAATGCCTGATGCCAAATTCCAAAATCTAATCATCAGGTTTTAAGCACCAAAAACCCACCCCGCCTACGGGCACCCTTCCGAAGGAGGGGACAAGCTGAAAATAAAAAAAACCTCCGGAAGTTTTTCCGGAGGTTTTTTTATTCTGTGGAACTAAATAACCCGCTCCACATTATAAATTATACATTATTCAATATACAATATACCTTCTAAAGGTGTATCACTTCCCCGTAAGCATCGGCTACGGCTTCCATCACTGCTTCACTCATGGTTGGGTGAGGGTGAATGGCTTTTAGTACCTCGTGCCCTGTAGTTTCCAGTTTTCGGCCAAGAACAGCTTCAGCGATCATATCGGTAACACCGGCACCAATCATGTGGCAGCCTAACCATTCGCCGTATTTGGCGTCAAAGATCACTTTTACAAATCCGTCAGGAGTTCCTGCAGCTTTTGCTTTTCCGGAAGCAGAGAATGGGAATTTCCCAACCTTCAGCTCATAACCGGCCTCTTTAGCTTGCTTTTCGGTCATACCTACTGAAGCTATTTCAGGGGTGGCATAAGTACATCCGGGAATATTTCCGTAGTCAATAGGCTCAACATGCATTCCCTTGATCTTCTCAACACAGGTAATCCCTTCCGCAGAAGCTACGTGAGCTAGTGCAGGGCCTGCAACTACATCTCCAATAGCATAGATTCCCTTCACGTTGGTCTCGTAGAAATCGTTAACAAGGATCTTATCCCTGTCAGTTTTGATACCTAATTCTTCAAGCCCGATGTTTTCAAGGTTAGATTTGATACCCACGGCTGAAAGTACAACTTCGGCCTCAAGGGTTTCCATACCTTTTTTAGTTTTAACCTGTGCTTTTACAAGGTCTCCCGAGGTATCAACACTCTCTACAGAAGAGCTGGTCATTACTTTTATTCCGGCTTTTTTGAAGCTGCGCTCAAATTGTTTTGAGATTTCCTCATCTTCAAGCGGCACCAGGTTAGGAAGAAACTCAACAATAGTAACCTCTGTACCCATAGTCTTGTAGAAGTGGGCGAACTCAACTCCAATGGCGCCCGATCCTACCACGATCATAGATTTTGGCTGCTTCTCAAGGCTCATTGCCTGGCGGTAACCAATCACTTTTTTGCCATCTTGCGGAAGGTTTGGCAGTTCTCTTGAACGTGCTCCTGTAGCGATGATAATATGATCTGCAGAATATTCTGTTTTCTTATCGTTTTTATCGGTAACCTCGATCTTTTTGCCAGATTTCAGTTTTCCGAAACCGTCAATAACCTCGATTTTATTTTTCTTCATCAGGAACTGCACTCCTTTGCTCATTCCATCGGCCACATTTCGGCTGCGTTTGATAACGGCACCAAAATCTTTTTCGGCTTTTTCTACTTTTAATCCGTAGTCCCCTGCATGGTTGAGGTATTCAAAGACCTGGGCACTTTTAAGAAGGGCTTTGGTAGGAATACACCCCCAGTTAAGACAAACGCCTCCAAGATTTTCTTTTTCTATAACCGCCGTCTTGAATCCTAATTGTGATGCACGAATGGCAGTCACGTAGCCTCCAGGACCACTTCCTAAAACTATAACGTCATATTTACTCATTATTCGGAATTTTATGTAACTGAATTTAAGACAGCGAATTTACGGAAATTAACCTTAAACCGAAAGTATATGGTTTCGGGAAATCCTTTCAAAAATGCCCTTTTTGACACCCGGGCAAAAAAATATCCTCTTCCCCTGAAGGGAAAAGGATATTTTATCTATAAACCGATTATTTCTTATTGGATATCGAGGGCCTGCATCACAGCATCATGGTCGGAAATGTCAATGCTCATTTCATCTATAAATTCAGATGGCACAACTACAAATTTGAAGTATTGGTTTTGAAGGTAATCTTCACTTAAAGTTTCTAGATCAAAATTTCCGGTGATCAATACCTCCACGTCTTCGTCTGTGTGGTTAAAGGAGTACTGGATAATTCTTCCGTCTTCAAGAAAATAAGATTTTGGTAATAAATTCCATGTCTCCACGTTGTCTATAACTTCAAGTCTGTAAGCTAAAATAGCATCAGACTCATAAATCTCGACATCGGCGGGAATTTGGAAGAAGTGGTTGTATAAATTGAAGTCACTGTCAAAAGTAAAATTTCTGGCAGTCAGGTCTCCAAAAGTCTGTCCCAGGATATTGACTCCCGGTTGTCCTGGAGGGCCTTGTGGGCCAACTTCTCCGTCGTCGGAGCAGGAGGTAAGGCTAAAACTGACTAGTGCAAAAAGAAAGAATATTTTTTTCATTTTTATTAGGATTTAGGTTTAGATTCAAATTCTATACTGGCCGAATTCACGCAGTAGCGCTGGCCGGTGTCGGTGGGGCCATCGTCAAAAACATGCCCAAGGTGACTGCCGCAGTTAGCACAAAGAATTTCAGTTCTAATCATGCCAAAGCTCCTGTCTTGTACGTATTCTATCGCGCCATCTAAAGCTTCGTCAAAACTGGGCCAGCCACAGTTGCTCTCAAATTTTTGGCCGCTTTCAAAGAGTTTGGCGTCACAGGCAGCACAGCAATAAGCTCCTTCCTGAAAGTGCATGTTATATTTTCCTGAATGAGGCGCTTCTGTGCCTTTTTCGCGCAGTACCCGGTATTGTTCTTCTGAAAGTTGCTTTCGCCATTCAGCTTCTGAGCGTTCTATGGGATATTTCTTAATCATATAATTTTGTTTTGTCTAAATATAAAAATTAGGGGGTGTTGGCATTCTTAAACAATTGGTAAACTTTATTCCTGCTATTTTTTCTTCGGAATAAAATCCATGGCAACCCCGTTAATACAATGTCTTTTTCCGGTTGTATTTCGAGGTCCGTCATTAAAGACATGGCCCAGGTGTCCGCCGCAATTCGCGCAAAGTACCTCTAGAGCGCTGAAGCCTCCTGTCCTGTCGGGCCTGTAGTCTACATTCTTTTCATCTACAGGGCGGTCAAAACTTGGCCATCCGGTTCCGCTTTCAAATTTGTGGCGGGTTTTATACAATTCGTTACCACAGGCAGCACAAACAAATGTTCCGGGTTCTTCAATACGGTTGAGTTTACTGGAAAAGGCCCTTTCGGTTCCTTTTTTCCGAAGTACCTGAAATTCTGCTGTAGTTAATTCCGATTTCCACTGAGCTTCAGTTTTGGAAACAGGATAGGTTTTTTGGTTTTTGGCCTCTTGCGCATTTGAGTTACAGCCAAGGCTAAAAACTAAAATTATAATAGAGATTGTAAGCTTCATAGTTTATTTACTACTGAAGATACAAGAACTATACCGAAAGAAAATCAACAATTTTCTTAATTACATCATAATTACCTAATATGCGGCGGTGGCCCAGTCCTTTGGTGGTCATAAGCTCACTATTTTCTAGCTTTTCATGAATATCATAAGCCGAATTGATGTGCACATCCACATCATCTTCATCATGAATAACAAGGGTGGGAATTTTGACTCCTTCCGCAGAAACTGCACCCGAGAGTTTATTCATATCTTCATCAAACTTCCTGTCAAAATAGCTTTTCATTTTGTCTGCTACTTTGTTATTCATCTTCATGTTACGGGCGAACTCGCGGGTGATGTGCGTAATGCTGTTCGCGGTACCTATAATGACCAGTTTTTTAACGGGCAGGCCATTTGAAACTGCCTTTAGAGACGCCATACCACCCAGGGAATGCCCTATGGCTGCTTCAAAAGGTCTGTATTTTTTTTCCAGGACTTCAATAGCTTCTATGAAGTGAGGCATCATGCTCATTTTTCCCGATGCTTTTCCATGAGCCGGGGCATCAAAACTCACCACAGCAAAACCTGCTTTTATAAGGGCTTCGGCCATTACAGCGAGTTGGGTGCCGCGGCCGCTCCAGCCGTGAGAAAGCAGTATTTTTCGGGAAGATTCGCCGTATTGGTAAACTACAATCTCCCGTTGAAAATGAGGAAGGACTAACTTTTCCTGCTTACTTTTTCTGTCCATTTTCTTTTCCCGTTCCGGAAGTTTGTACCTGAAAGGGGTTAGAAAAAGCCGAGCCGCAAACCTACTGGCCAAAAAAGGGGAAAGGGTGGTAAGTATTTTTCCTGTGGCCAAAATATAGGAGGGAACCAGGAGCCTCTGCACAGGAGTTTGATCTTTTTTTTGTTGTGTCATAAAAGGGAGAAAGTGTGCAAGGTACGAATATGAATCTTTACGGGGCAAGCTGTACAGCGCCTTTTCAAGATTGGCAGGTATTTTGTTAAACCTAATTTAAAGCTTCAAGTGGAGCCGGTTCGATTTATTAACTTTAACAAAAATAAAACTATCATGAAATTGAGACAAATAACTATAGTGGCTAGTTTTTTACTCCTGTTGGCAGGATGTAAAACAAACCCTTTTACCGGTGAAAGAAACCTGAATTTTGTTTCTAACTCGCAGATTTTTCCGGCTTCTTTTCAGCAGTATAATGAAGTCCTGGCGCAGAGTGAGGTGGTTAAAAATACTTCGGAAGCAAGAATGATCGAGAATGTAGGAAGAAAAATTGCTGTTGCTGCAGAAAGGTATCTAAACGCCAATGGCTACCAGGGATATCTTGATGGCTATGAATGGGAATATTCTTTGATAAAGGATGACCAGGTGAACGCCTGGGCTATGCCTGGTGGTAAGATTGCCTTTTATACTGGTATCATGCCTATTGCCCAAAATGAAACAGGGGTTGCTGCCATTATGGCTCACGAGGTAGCCCACGCCGTGGCAAATCACGGGGCACAACGTATGAGTGCCGCACAGCTACAACAGGTAGGTGGCGCAGTTGTAGGAGCTGCAGTTGGTGGTAAGAGTGAAAGTACCCAACAAATTATAGCACAGGCTTACGGCCTTGGTACCAACCTTGGCGGAATGTTGCCTTTTAGCCGAAGCCATGAAAGTGAAGCAGACAGGATTGGTTTAACGCTTATGGCTATTGCCGGTTACGATCCGGCTGAGGCTGCCAACCTTTGGAGAAGGATGGCGCAGCAAAGTGGAGGGCAATCACAGCCAGAGTTTCTAAGTACGCACCCTAATCCTCAAACCCGTATTAACAACATAGAACAATGGGCTCCCCAGGCTAAAGCCGAGGCCCAGAAGTACGGAGTAACTTCTTTTAAATAGAGGTCTTAAAAAAACAGTATTTTAGGAGCTGCCAAAATTGGCAGCTCTTTTAATTTGTTACTCCATGAAACAACTCCCCAAGGGAAGTAAAAAATTGCTCAATGCCTGGGCTTTTTACGACTGGGCAAATTCGGTTTACAGCCTTGTAATAGCTTCTACCATTTTTCCTATTTTCTATGCTGCTCTCACTATCGTGAAAAATGAAGAAGGCAGGGTGATACAGGATACCGTGCAGCTTTTTGGTTTTAACTTCAATAACGATTCCCTCATTAGTTACGTGACCGCCATGGCATTTATGCTGGTGGCGGTGATAAGTCCGTTCCTCTCGGGGATTGCAGACTATGTGGGGAATAAAAAGAACTTCCTGAAATTCTTCTGCTACCTTGGCGCCCTGTCTTGCATAGGGTTATTCTGGTTTAGTCTTGAAAACCTCATTTTTGGACTGGTCTGTTATTTTCTTGCATTGGTGGGATTCTGGGCCAGCCTTGTCTTTTATAATTCATACCTGCCCGATATTGCCTTTCCTAACCAACAGGATAAGGTAAGTGCAAAAGGATTTTCTTTGGGGTATATTGGGAGTGTTATCCTGCTCATCCTGTGTCTTATGCTGGTACTAAACTATGAGTGGTTTGGGTTTGAAAGTGAAGCCATGCCCACCCGTATTTCATTCGTGCTTACCGGCATCTGGTGGATTGGGTTTAGCCAGATCACTTATTACTATCTTCCAAAAGGCAACAAGAAAGAAAAACTCACGCGAGATGTACTTTTTAACGGGTACAAAGAAATTAGAATGATCTGGAGGTCTTTTGAAAATAATTTGCAGTTAAAGAAGTATCTGCGGGCCTTTTTCGTGTACAGTATGGCGGTACAAACCGTGATGTTGATCGCCACTTATTTTGGCATAGAAGAAGTGAACTGGACAGGGCAGGATGCAACAACAGGATTAATTGTAAGTATACTGTTAATACAGCTGGTGGCTGTGGCAGGAGCAACTATTACCTCCCGGATTTCTTCAAAAATGGGAAATATTGAGACCCTTATCCTGGTAAATGTAATGTGGATTGGCATTTGCGTTTATGCGTTTTTTGTGAAAACACCCATGCAGTTCTATATCGCTGCAGGGCTGGTTGGGCTGGTAATGGGCGGTATACAAACCCTTTCGCGATCCACCTACTCAAAAATGCTTCCCGAAGGTACGTTAGATACCACTAGTTACTTCAGTTTTTATGATGTTTCAGAAAAAATAGGCATTGTGATAGGGATGTCGCTTTATGGCTTGGTTACACAGGTATTTGGGAGCATTAGATATTCTATTCTTTTTCTTACAGCCTTCTTTTTGATTGGAGTATTTTTATTGCTGAAGGTGCCTCGTACGGGGAAACTTTCAAAAAAAGAAGCGGCTTAAAAACCCCTTTTTGACACCCTGCCGGGATGAGGTCTTTAAGCCGCAGTTACTTCTGAAGTTTTTTAGTTTTTGCTGATAGATCCAGAACCCATAGTCCTGAAATCCTCTTTTTTAGGATTTCCCCTGTATTCGATATCTCCCGAACCCGGAGTGCTGGCTTTTAAAGATTCTGATGCATAAACCTGAATATCTCCCGATCCTGTTACCATTGCAGAAACGTTTTTACACCTAAAATCGAAAGCACTTATATCTCCAGATCCTGTTACCTTGCAATCAAAATCTTCGGCCTTGCCAGAGAGGTCAATATCCCCAGATCCTGTAATACTTGCTGAAGCATTCCTGGTTTCAACCGGAAGTTTTACATTACCCGAACCGGTGATGTTGATAGAAAAATTGCTGGATTTCACCAGGTCACTGGAGCGTATGTCGCCAGACCCTGTTAAACTAACCTCTTCAATATCTGTAAAAGGAACGGTAATGGTAATGCCCTTATTTCGGGAAGGATTTAAAGAATAGCCTTTCTCAACTGAAATTTTGAGCCTTCCGCCACTAACTTCGGTTTCAATATGCTGTTGCAGGTTCTCTTCAGCCTCAATTTTTAAACTTCCTTCCCTGCCTTTTACCAGGATCACATCCATAGAGCCGGTAAGCGATACTGCATCATAACTTGATACTGTCCTGGTTTTTGAAACCATATTCCCGTTGCCATCTATTTTTTTGGTTCCCTGCCACCATTGTGCCTGTGTTGCGGTGATACAAAAGAGGGCTAAAAAAAGTGTTGATAATAATTTTTTCATGATTATTGTTTTTTGGGTGATTGATGTTCTTTAAATATTAATCGGTAAAGGAAACACTGCCATAGCTGGAATCTACATAGATTTTTCCTCCTGTATTTTCGGTGCGGTGGTATCCCTGGTAATAATTATCACTGCCGCTGTGGTTGCGTTTATTTACAGTGAAGTTACTGTTATTTACTCCATTAACACCTCCATAAGCCGTTTTTATCTCAAAGCTAAAAGAGGCTTCCCTGTCATATCCCAGCTTCACTCCCGTGTAATCGCTGTTGATATTGATGTCTTTAAAGCTGGGCATGATCTTTTGAATTACCAGTGAACCGTAATCCATATTGAGATTGAGGCTGCCGTACAAAAGTCCAAGTTTTATTCCCAGGTAATCGCCTTCTCCTTTCATGTTCTTTAATTTTTCCACTTTTAGGGAGCCGTAGTCGTTGTTGAAAGATAGATGTTCTACTTTCAGAATGTTGGAATCTGTATAATCGGCACTCAGGTCCAGGGTTCCGGCTTCATCTATGGTGAACTCAGAGTAATCGGCGTTGATCCTGGCACGTTTTACATAGCCAATGCTGCTGTTTCGGGTGTAGTCAAAATCCAACTCATTGTTGTTCCCGTGAAGTTCGCCTATCATGATCTTTCCGTAGTCACAGGAGATTTGAGCATCACCTTTCAGCTTGTCGAGGTTAATGCTTCCGTAGTCATTAGAGAGATCTACGCTGTTGGTCACCGGGGCTTTCACCCTGTAATTGATTTCTATGTTGACATTGCTGCTGCTACCGCCAAAAAGGCTTCCCCAAAAAGAATTGTTATTGTTTTTCTCAAGGATGGTTCTTGCTGTTACCTGCCCACTGGTTTGATTAAAAGCAACATCAATTTCCCTTAGGCGCTGTTCTACTTTTTCTTCGTCATTCCCGTTGGTGCGAACAATGACATCTATTTCTACCCGGTTCTGGTTCCAGGTTACGATGTCGATGTTGCCATAGCTGTTGGAGATCTTCAGCATATCATTGGCCGAGACTTTAAATTCTTTCTTTACGCGCTTTTGTTTGGTGTATTTTCCTCTAAGATCTCCTTCTGCACAGGCTACTGCCGGGATAAGGAAGAGAACGATCAAAGCCTTATATAGTTTTGTTTTCATGATTTGTGTTTTTTAGGGTATTTATATCATTTACTTTTTCAAGTACCATTTTTAACAGGTCAATTCTTTTTTGAAAATTTGTTATCATAGCGTAGATCACTCTTTGGTCGTGGCCGCTTTTTCCCAGGTCTTTTTTTAAGGTTTCATAATCTTTTTCAAGGATGTCCAGTTGAGTTAGGGCATCATTGATCACTGCTTCATTTTCTGGTGTTTTTTGCTCCTTTAATGCGGCTAGCTCAGTTCTTATAACCGAGGAATAGAATTCCTGGGTCTGCTTCATCTCTGGTGAAACATTTGCCAGTTCCTGTTCTCCTGTAAAGGGGTTGTTAAATATCCCCTGGAAGATGAGCACAGCCACAAGAAAACTTGCTGCTACTGCCATCACAGGTAGCCACAGGCTAATTAATCCGTTGTGCCTGGGTTTCTTTGTTTGAGAGCGTTGCCGTAGTTTTTCCCTGAAGCGATCTTCATGCCGTGGTGTAGGCTCGGCAATATCGAAATCCAGCCCCTCAAAAAGGTCCTTTAAATCGTTATCATTTTTCATAGCTCAGTAATTTGGTGCGTAGGCTTTCTTTAGCCCGTGAAATTGTTGTTCTGCAATTGGCGTAGGTAATGTTTAAGATTTCACATATCTCCTCGTAATCATAACCTTCAATTAAATGGAGGGTTAAGGCTACCCGGTAATTTTCTTTTAAAGATTCCATGGTCTTTAAGATCATCTTTACTTTTGGATTCTGCTCTTCTTCTTCGGAAGCTATCCCTGCCGATTCATCGGCTTCATGCCTGAATTGGTCGTGGTATTCCACTTCAGTATACCGGGTGTTTTTATTGTACACTCCTATGCTGTGGTTTACCACTATCCTTTTAAGCCATGCGCCAAATGTTGATGTCCCTTCAAAAGTGTCAAGTTTGTCAAAGGCTTTTAAGAAGCATTCCTGCATAATATCTTCAGCTTCCGCAGAGTCTTTTACAATACGCAGCGCCACGTTATACATCGCTTTGCTGTACTTGTTGTACACTTTCATTTGGGCACGCTCGTCTCCCCGGCGGCATTTCTCCAAAAGCTCATCAATATGTGTGGTGGTTAGTGTCAAAATCTAAAAGCTTTACTATAAAGATGAGGTAGAACAAAGTTTGTTACAGTTTTGCAGAATTTTCTTTTAATTGATTTTCTGAACGTTGGCATAACAATTGAAATAATGTGTCTAAAATGTGCTTTAAATGCCTGTTATACAGCATGAGTAAAGGTAGTAAAGTAACTAAATAGATTGTGATATAATAACTGCAGTGACAGTTTGACTTAAAAACAGATATGGGCAGAACAAAATTTAAAAATCTTGACAGTCTGTCATTACAGGGAATAGATGAAGATGCAGAATTGATTCCCCTAATGACGCCTGAAGATGAAGAAGAAATAAATAAGGAAGACCTTCCTGAAATATTACCTATCTTACCCTTGAGAAATACAGTGCTATTTCCCGGGGTGGTAATACCTATCACGGCAGGTCGCGATACTTCTATAAAACTTATTAATGAAGCCAACAACGATACTAAAGTTATTGGGGTGGTTTCTCAAAAAGATGAGAAAGTAGAAAATCCTACCGCACAGGACATCAATAAAATTGGGGTAGTTGCGAGGATTCTTAGGGTGCTTAAAATGCCCGATGGAAATACCACCGTGATCATCCAGGGTAAAAAACGGTTTGAAGTAGATGAAGTAATTGCCGATAAGCCATTTTTGAAGGCCAGGATCATTGAAGTGCCCGAGGCACGTCCTGCCGAAGAAAATGAGGAATTTAAAGCCATTATTGATTCTATCAAAGAACTGGCTTTACAAATTATAAAGAACAGCCCAAATATACCTTCGGAAGCTTCTTTCGCCATACAGAATATTGAGAGTCCTTCGTTCCTGATCAATTTTGTTTCTTCAAACATGAATCTTTCAGTAGAGGAGAAACAGAAGCTACTTGAAACGAATGATCTTAAAGAACGGGCACTTTCCACGCTTAAGTTCATGAATGTGGAGTATCACAAGCTGGAACTTCGCAATGACATTCAAAGCAAGGTGCAAAGTGACATGAGCCAGCAGCAGCGGGAATATTTTCTTCACCAGCAAATGAAAACCATCCAGGAAGAACTGGGTGGTGTTTCTCATGAAGGGGAAGTGGAAGAAATGCGCGCCAGGGCAAAAAAGAAGAAATGGCCTGAAAATGTAAAAGAACACTTCACTAAAGAATTGTCTAAAATGCAGCGGATGAATCCGCAGGTGGCCGAGTATTCCATTCAGAGGAATTATCTGGACCTGTTCCTGGACCTGCCGTGGAACGACTTCAGTAAAGATAAATTTGACCTTAAGCGAGCCCAGCGTATTCTTGACCGTGATCACTATGGCCTTGAAGATGTGAAGCAAAGGATTATAGAATACCTTGCGGTTCTTAAGTTGAGAAATGACATGAAATCACCTATTTTATGTCTCTACGGGCCCCCGGGAGTTGGTAAGACCAGTCTGGGCCGTTCTGTTGCCGAAGCTTTGGGTAGGGAATATGTGCGGGTTTCCCTTGGCGGACTTAGAGATGAAGCCGAAATAAGGGGACATAGAAAAACTTACATCGGTGCTATGCCTGGAAGGATCATTCAGTCTCTCAAAAAGGCAGGGACCAGCAACCCTGTTTTTGTTCTTGACGAAATTGATAAACTGAGTATAGGCCATAGCGGAGATCCTTCTTCAGCTTTACTGGAGGTGTTGGATCCCGAACAAAACAGTGAATTTCACGACAATTTCCTGGAGATGCCCTTTGACCTTTCCAAAGTGATGTTCATAGCTACGGCAAATAATTTGGGTAACATTCAGCCGGCCCTGCGTGACAGGATGGAGATCATCAACGTGACCGGGTACACCATTGAAGAGAAAGTTGAGATTGCGAAACAGCATTTACTTCCGAAGCAATTAAAAGAACACGGCCTTACCAAAGACAACCTGAAGATTGGCAAAAAACAACTGGAGAAGATAGTTGAAGGTTACACCCGGGAATCTGGTGTGCGTAGCCTTGAAAAGCAGATTGCCAAAATGGTGCGATATGCCGCCAAGAACATGGCGATGGAAGAGCAGTATAACGTTAAGATCAAAGATTCGGATATTCTTGATGTTTTGGGCAGCCCCAAACTCGAGCGCAACAAATATGAAGATAACGAGACTGCCGGGGTGGTTACAGGCCTGGCCTGGACGCAGGTAGGAGGAGATATCCTGTTTATTGAATCTATTCTTTCTAAAGGAAAAGGCTCCCTCAATATTACCGGGAACCTGGGGAAAGTGATGAAAGAATCGGCTACTATTGCTTTGGAATATATTAAAGGAAATGCTGAAGCCCTTGGGATAGACCCCGAGGTAATGGAGAAATATAATGTGCACATTCACGTGCCCGAAGGTGCTACTCCAAAAGATGGCCCCAGTGCAGGAATTACCATGCTTACTTCCCTTGTGTCGTTATTCACCCAGCGAAAAGTGAAGAAAAGCATCGCCATGACAGGAGAGATCACCTTGCGGGGTAAAGTGCTTCCGGTGGGCGGGATCAAAGAAAAGATCCTCGCTGCAAAAAGGGCCCACATTAAAGAGATCATACTTTGTGTAGAAAACCGAAGGGATATAGAAGATATTAAAGAAGAATATCTTAATGGCCTAACTTTTCATTATGTGAAGGAAATGTCTGAGGTTATTGACCTGGCTATCCTCGATGAGAAGGTTAAAAATCCTAAACAGTTATAGAAAGTAATTGAAAACGGGCCCCGCTAACAGCGGGGCTTTTTTTGTTTAAGAACGATTTCCTTTTAAACCTGTAAGAAATACCTATTTTTGCAGAGGTGCCAAAAATGGCATTTTTGAGAGTCTCTATTTCTGGCTCTTTAAGCCGAAGAACAAACATTTATGAACAGAAAGATCACCATTGCAATAGACGGGTTTTCATCAACAGGTAAAAGTACCGTGGCAAAGCAGCTAGCCAAAGAGTTAGGCTATGTGTACGTAGATACTGGCGCAATGTACAGGGCAGTTACCCTTTATGCGCTGCGGAAAAAATTTATTTCTGAAAATAATTTCGATGTTGCCGGACTCATAGCCGATCTTTCCCTTATAAAACTGAAGTTTATCTTTAATCCTGAAGTGGGTTTTGGTGAAATGTATTTAAATGGTGAGAATGTGGAAAAAGAGATCCGACAAATGCAGGTTTCACAATATGTGAGTAAGATTGCAGCGGTGCCACAGGTACGTGAAATGCTGGTTGCACAACAACAGGAAATGGGCAGGGAAAAAGGCATTGTAATGGACGGGCGTGATATTGGGACAGTGGTTTTTCCAAATGCCGAGCTTAAAATTTTCATGACAGCCAGCGCCCGGGAGCGTGCCCAGAGAAGGTTCAAGGAACTTTCTGAAAGGGGAGAAGAAGTGACCTACCAGCAGGTGCTTGAAAATGTTGAAGAAAGAGACCTTTTAGACACCACAAGAAAAGATTCCCCTCTTGTAAAAGCAGAAGACGCAAAAGAAATAGACAATTCCCACCTCACGCTTGAAGGACAATTTGAGAAGATCCTCGAGTTGTACGATGAGGCAATTAACAATTAGCAAGCACCAAATTCCAATCTTTCAATTTGAGAATTTGAAAATTTGTGGATTTGAAAATTTAAAATAACCTCTCGACGAGCCTGTCCTGAGCGATAGCCGAAGGACTCAAGGTGACAATGCTTTTTGGATTTAGAGCGTGGTGACAATGTCTTTCGATTCTGCCCGTGGTGACAAAGCCTCTCGACTGCGCTGGAGGAAACTATGCAGCATCTGCGAAAATCAGCGTAGTCTTCGGGAAATTCTAAGGTTGAAAGGAATGTCTCAAAAAATTTTTCGTGTATTCGTGGCAAAAAACTGCTAACAAACCTCCTTTGATAATTGTTAATTGATTATTGCAAATTGTTATAAATAGTTGTATTTTTGCACTCCTTTTAGCAATAGGTCGGGAGACTAAAAGGGTTGAAAATCAATATTATAAACACTTCTGTGTTCTTTTATTGCAAATATCTTCCGGAAGAATACAGGATACAAATTAATTATCAGCAATGGCTGAAGAAACAAAAAATCAAGAAGTTCAGGGTTCTGAAAACGCTGAAATTCAACCGGTAGCAGGTATGGAGACTAAGTCTCAACCTGATGCAGAGGTACAGCAACAAGATCCTGAGCAATTCTTAAAGGAATTCAACTGGCACAACTACGAAGAAGGAATTGATCCTATCGACGATCAAAAGCTGGAAGAATTTGAAAAGCTTGTAGCAGAAAATTTCGTTGACACTTTACATGATGAAGTAGTTACCGGAAAAGTGATCAACATCACAGATCGTGATGCGATCATTGACATCAATGCAAAAAGTGAAGGTGTAATTTCTCTTAATGAGTTCCGTTACAACCCAGATCTTAAAGTTGGAGATGAAGTAGAGGTATTGATCGATGTTCGTGAAGATGCTACAGGACAGTTGATCCTTTCTCACCGTAAGGCTCGTGTTATTATGGCATGGGATCGTGTGAACAAAGCACACGACGAAAGTCTTATCGTGAACGGTTACGTGAAATGTCGCACAAAAGGTGGTATGATCGTAGACGTATTTGGTATTGAAGCTTTCCTTCCTGGTTCACAAATCGATGTGAAACCAATCAGGGATTACGATGCATACGTAGGTAAAACAATGGAATTCAAAGTTGTGAAGATTAACCACGAATTCAAAAACGTTGTTGTATCTCACAAAGCACTTATCGAAGCCGATATCGAAGAGCAGAAAAAAGAGATCATTGGGCAGCTTGAAAAAGGTCAGGTACTTGAAGGTACTGTTAAGAACATCACTTCTTACGGTGTATTCGTTGACCTTGGAGGTGTTGACGGACTTGTTCACATCACCGATCTTAGCTGGTCACGTATCAACCATCCAAATGAGATCGTTGAACTTGATCAAAAACTGAACGTTGTTATCCTTGACTTTGATGAGGCTAAAACAAGAATCCAGTTAGGTCTTAAACAACTTAGCAAACACCCATGGGAAGCTCTTGACGAGAACCTTAAAGTAGGTGACAAAGTAAAAGGTAAAGTAGTTGTGATCGCAGATTACGGTGCATTTATCGAAGTTGCTGAAGGTGTTGAAGGTCTTATCCACGTTTCTGAAATGTCATGGAGTACTCACCTGCGCTCAGCTCAGGACTTCGTGAACGTTGGAGATGAGGTTGAAGCTCAAATCCTTACTTTAGATCGTGAAGACAGAAAAATGTCTCTTGGTATCAAGCAATTGACTCCAGATCCATGGACTGACATCACTTCTAAGTACCCTGTAGGTTCAAGACACACAGGTATTGTTCGTAACTTCACTAACTTCGGAGTGTTCGTAGAACTTGAAGAAGGAATTGACGGACTTATCTATATTTCTGACCTTTCATGGACCAAGAAGATCAAGCATCCAAGTGAATTCACTAACGTAGGTGATAAACTTGAGGTAGTTGTTCTTGAATTAGATGTAGAAGGACGTAAGTTAAGCCTTGGTCACAAGCAAACTGAGTCTAACCCATGGGATAAATACGAATCTGAATTCGCTGTAGGAACTACTCACACAGCTGCAATTACAGAGATCGTTGACAAAGGTGCGACTATAGATTTTAATGAAGATATCACTGCATTCGTTCCGCAACGTCACCTTGAAAAAGAAGACGGAAGCAAACTGAAGCAGGGAGAATCTGCAGAATTCCAAATCATTGAATTCAATAAAGAATTCAAGAGAGTGGTAGCATCTCACACTGCTATCCACAAGGAAGAAGAGCAGCAAATTGTAAAGCAGGCCCAAAAGAAAGCCGCTGCACAACAAGCTCAAAGCAACACTACTATTGGTGATGTTAACGCAGAACTTCAGGCGTTGAAAGATAAAATGGAAGGAAAGAACTAATTTCCTGAAATTTTTAAATATTTAAAACCTCTCCGGGAAACCGGAGAGGTTTTTTTATGGATAAAACCGGTTCATTTTACAATTAAGTTGCTTTAAATCAGTAAAATACCTATAAGGGGGTATTGCCTTGAGTGGAACTTTCGGGTAACTTTCTCTTTCATTTTAAAAACAGATGTTATGAAATTTCCATTATTAAAAGGTATTTATCTTCTTATGTTCTTAAGCGTATTTTTGGGGTGCGATTCAGAAGATGAAGACCGCGAGCCGCAATTACCCGAAGTAGTTACAGTAAGTGATGAATTTGAAACTGTTATCACCTATACTTCTGTCCAAATTTCAGGAACCGTTATGGAAACTGACAGTGAAATTCAGTCTTATGGTGTTGTTTGGGGTACCAATCCCAATCCCACTCTTGAAGATAATGTTGCATTACCCGAAGGGCAAAGTGCTACCACCTCCATATCGAAAAGTACTCAAAAACAATCTGAAAGCTCTTTTGTGGTGAAGATTGAAGACCTCAATCCCGGGATCAATTATTACTTCAGAACCTTTGCTACAAATGAGGCGGGTACGGCTTATGGAGAAGAGCTGAGTGTTGAAACAGATAGCCTGGAAGGATCTAAATGGGAAATTACTTACCATCATGATGAAGATACTTCCTGGATTGGCCATGTAGTTTTTCATGAAGATGGTACGGCTTTTTATACCGAGCCCGCAGCACCCGAGGTATACGATCTATGGGGAGAGTGGAGTATGGAAGGCAAAGTTTTAACCTATGATATGATCCCTGATGATGAAGGCGAGAGCTACATTCTTACAGGTGAGCTCCATGAGAATGAAATGAGCGGAACATACACTTTTCTTACTTCCAACGGAATGACACACCGGCCGTGGACTGCCACGCTCATAGAATAATTATAGATTATCAGGCGTCTATCTTGCAATTAATACCTGGTAACTGCCATGGGAATGTACTGCGGAATGAAGATTTTAGAACAATTTTTGGATTTGGTTTAAAACGATAAATAGAACTTCTTAAAATTTGGAATTACCCGAAACTCAGCTTGTGAAAATGCTGGAGAAGCCTTATCTTCAATAAAAACCAACCAATCATGTCCAAAACCATTATATTCAGGAATCGTCCTGCAGGGAAGCCTTCCGCATCAGATTTTGAAACTGTTGAAGAGAACGACCCAAAGCCGGGAGAAGGAGAGATTCTGCTCAAAGCACTATATATTTCGGTAGATCCATATCTGCGTGGAAGAATGAGAAATGAAGAATCTTATATTCCTCCTTTTCAGCTCAATGAGCCGCTGGAATCTATGGTGGTGGCCGAGGTTGTGGAAAGCAAGAACCAAAATTTTCAAAAAGGAGAGTATGTTTCAGGAATGCTAAAATGGAAGGAGCTGCAGGTATCTGCCGGTACCGGCTTGAACAGAGTAGATACCGAACTCGCACCTTTACCAGCCTTTCTTGGCGTGCTGGGATTAACGGGGCTAACTGCTTACCTGGCGCTTGATAAAATTGGTAGACTTAAACCTGGAGAGACCCTTGTAGTTTCGGGTGCAGCCGGCGCTGTGGGAAACATAGCCGGGCAAATCGGAAAGATTAAAGGCTGCATGGTAGTGGGAATTGCCGGTAGTGATGAAAAAGTAAAACATCTGGAAGAAAAATTTGGCCTTGACAAAGCACTAAACTACAATAAAGAGGAAGACATGGCCGATGCCATTAGAAGGATTTGTACCGATGGGGTAGATGTTTACTTTGACAATGTAGGAGGTGAAATTCTGGATGCCGTGTTGCAAACCATCAATAAAGACGCCCGAATCATTAATTGTGGTGCGATATCTCTTTATAATGAAACTGATGTACCAACAGGACCACGTCCCGAAAATATTCTCATCAAAAAAACAGCTTTGATGCAGGGCTTTTTAATTCGTGATCACGCAAAAGACTTCGGAAGAGCGCTGCGGCAGTTAAGCAGCTGGTTAAAGGATGGAAGCCTCGATTATGATGAAACCACCGTAGAAGGCTTTGATAAACTCCCTGAAGCGTTTATAGGTCTGTTTGAAGGGCGTAACATGGGTAAAATGGTCGTGAAGGTTTAACTCTCAAAGTTCAAGGTTTAAGGAAGTAAAAATCATATCCGGTAATGAAAAAATTTACCGGCAATTAACCCGCAACCTAGAAACCCGCAACTTATAAGGCGTGAAAGGTTCAGCCTAAATATTCTTTCCCCTGCAAAATTTGCTCAAGCACTCTTTTGTGTATGTTTAGATCTTTTTCACTGTACAGTACAAAAATGATATTTTTGAGATGTTTCAGAGAAGAAATGCTTTCTATGAATTTTGTGAAAGCCACTTTTGCAGCATCTTCTACAGGGTATCCAAAAATGCCGGTTGAGATAGCCGGAAAAGCAATAGAAGAAATTTGCTTCTCTTCAGCTAGCTTCAGAGCATTTGAATAACAGTTAGCCAATAACCTATCTTCCGGCTTGTCCTGCCCGTAAACCGGCCCCAGGCAATGAATAACGTACTGGTTTGGGAGATTATACGCTTTTGTTATTACAGCTTCTCCGGGTTTTATAGGTGCCATTGACCGGGCTTCACTAGTAAGCTCTGGGCCTGCGGCTGTGTGGATAGCTCCCGCGACTCCGCCGCCGGTTTCCAGCTGCGCATTGGCTGCATTGACCACTGCCTCACAATCTCCCTGATTCGCAATATCACCCTGCCGCAGCTCTATTGTTACTCCCGATATAGATTTTTTCATACTTCTCTAAAATAGCAAATTTTTATCCCTCTTCAAACGCTTCCTGATTTTAATCATGCTTTTCAATTGCTGTATTTTTTAATTTACAATAAATTAAATCAGAGTGTTATGAAAGATAAAGTTGTAATTATTACAGGCGCGGCCTCGGGAATAGGAGAGGCCACAGCTCTTCTTTTTGGCCGCGAAGGTGCTAAAGTTGTAGTTTCTGATATTAATTCTGAAGTAGGAGAGGAAGTAGTGAAACGCATTAAGAAATCGGGTGGTACAGCCAGTTTCTTTAAAGCAGATGTAGCCTCAGCTGCCGAAAATAAGGCCCTGGTAGATTTTGCTGTAAAAAATTACGGGAAGCTTGATATTGCTGTGAATAATGCAGGTATTGGGGGCGAGGCAAACAAGATTGGAGATATGAGCCTGGAGGGTTGGCACAGGGTGATAGATATTAACCTGCACAGCATTTTCTACGGAATGAAGTACCAAATCGCAGCTATGCTAAAAAATGGCCAGGGGAGCATCATCAATATCTCTTCTATTTTAGGTAGTGTGGGCTTTGAAGGTTCTGCCGGGTATGTTGCTGCAAAACATGCTGCTGTGGGTTTAACTCGTAATGCGGCAATAGAATATTCTTCTCAGAATATTAGGATCAATGCTGTGGGACCGGCATTTATTGACACTCCTTTGTTAGACCAGCTTGATGAGGATATAAAAAAACATTTGATTTCTTTACACCCCATAGGACGTTTGGGCAGGAGCAATGAAGTAGCCGAGTTGATCCTTTGGCTCGGCAGCGACAAAGCTTCATTTGCCACCGGAGCATATTATCCTATAGACGGCGGCTACCTGGCAAGATAAGATTGAAGTACGAAGGTAGAAGTACGAAGGTTAAATAAAATTTGGAAGTACGAAGTGTTTAAAAAATAAAAGAGGCTGTCTGAAAAGGCAGTCTTTTTTTGTATAAAAAGGTGGAGCTGCTTATTTTTAAAGTATGAGCAG
>NZ_JAPJDA010000012.1:11694-136742 GCF_026241755.1 Salinimicrobium profundisediminis | reverse complement strand
ACTATTGCTGATGCAATCCTGGACAGGATAGTAAACTCCTCACATAGGATAGATCTTAAAGGAGAATCATTAAGAAAGGGAGTTCTGAAAAACGAGTAACATTATTTTTTTATATAATTGCATGATCTTTCAAAGTGGCACTGTTTGAACCGAAATAGGTGGCACGGTCACTCCGAAATAGCCAACTATCACACAGATATATCAATAACCCAAATTAGAATATTAGGAAAAGAATAGTCTTTTGCTCGCTTGTACTGTTGTTCCTTTCTTGTTCAGAAAGCACAACAAAATCCCCTTCTGAAACTGCCAAGGCAGTTGCGGAAAGTTTTTTCTCAAAAGACGTATCAGCTTTAAAAAAGCATACTACTACAGAAGGCTATGCCAGTTTGATTACTGTACAGAATATGATACCAGATTCTGATAAAAACATCGAAGTGGAAATTTTAGATGAAGCTGTTGATGGCGAAATTGCCTGGATAAAAAACAGCACCACCTACGATGGGAAAACTGGAATTTCAAGTTGGTTAAAGAAAACGGTCAATGGAAAGTTACCAGTAAAGGACCGAGGGAAAAAGGGCCTTTTTAATTACTTCGTGATAATTTATACTTATCTATAGCGCTAAGGTCTATTCTATTTACCACATCAGTTAGGTAACCTAATTTTTCAAATATTTTCTTTATAGCCATTTGGTGTTCAGAGCCAATTGTAAATTCGCCTGTAAAAAACTGAAGGAATTTCTCGTCAACTATTCCATTACGGTGGGCGTATAAATGCCTAATCTGTAAGATTTTTTCAATTTTATCTTGCTCATCTTTATCCAAAACTTGCAAATCGCTAATTTGTTTGGTATCCTTTATAAAGCCTCTTACACTCCCCTTTTGAAGTTTACTTATTTTCTGTTTTGCCCAAAATTTAACAAAATCTTGTAAGTCAGAACAATTGAGTACTTCTTCAATTGTAACGGTTTGTTGTGACTTCAAAGTTTCGGGATAGGCTAGAAAAATTTCGTATAATAAATCTGAAAGATAGGTCTCAAAGTTGTCTACAACAGAAGAAAACAAAATCCTGCTAAGAATTTTACCTTCTTGATTGGTTGTTGGATTTTCGGGACTTTCAGGATATAAAATATCTCCTAAATCATCTACAATCTTTAAAATACTTTGATAGTGTTCTATAAAACTAATTTTAGCATAGGTAGCATCGTTCTTTAGCTCTTCTAGATGAGAATTGATTTGTTTTATTTTTTCGTAACCACCTATTTTGAAGTTCACAGTAATAGGGTCTGCCAGCTTTGTTCTATCCTCTGTTCGAATATATACTTTGCCTTCGACAGAAACGATTGAATCAGATTTATATACTTTAATTGCATATAGTCTTTTGTCTTCAATATTTACATATTGGTATTCAATGTTTGGTTTAGGGGTTAACAAATCCAGAGCTTTATGAGTAATTGTATTGGCGTGAAAATCCTCGCTCAAACCATTAATCTTCGAATCATCTGTAACACCAAGAATGAGAAATCCACCTTCTGTATTAGCAAAAGAACAAAGTATTTGCGCTACATTTCTAGATGGTGGCAATACTGCCTTGTATTCTAAGGTTTGGCTCTCTGGTTGCCCAACCATTTTTTTTACTTCTTCAATCCAATCCATAATTATACTGGGATTTTATTAATACCTGTTGTTTTAAGAATAGTACCCAAAGTTAAATGTCTTGGATTGTCCTTACCATTATCAATCCACAGTTCTGCATTAGCGTAATCTAAGGTATCTTTCTCTGAAGAATAAAAGACTATTACCTGTCCATTATCCGAAGGCCTTATTACAATATGAACATCTACGCCCTTTTTCTTGATGCCTCCCAAAACTGTGGTTGCCAATTCATCAATATCTGTACAATCATAATCTTTATGGTTCTTTAAATACTCGATGATATTTTGTTTTGAGCGTTCAATCAATTGTTGGGCATATAAAAACATATTAGCATTGGGTCTAGAAGTATGATTAAATAGAGCTGCCAAATCTCTATCCTTTAAAGCTTCTTCCAATTCGTCCATAGAAGTTACGCCAAGACCAGCTAAATCTTCTTGAGTAATTTCGGCTCTTATTTGAGGGCCTTTTGAATTTTCCAAAGCAGATTTTAATTCTTCTATATTCGTCACGTTATACTCTTTCAATAAATTTGAAAACTCTTCAGCTTGATTGAATCTGTTAATTAAATTTGGGTCTTTATTTATTGCATCAGCCATATTTGATAATTGCTCAAGGTCTGTTGAACTTCGCATTACCCTGTAAAGACTGTCTCTATCTGAAATAGTATTCATAAAAAGCTCCGCTCGCTTACCGTAGTAGTATGAAAAGTATTCTTTAGAATTTTTAGGATTGGCCTCGAACCATTCTGAAAGTAAGCTTATGGCTTTTATTTCATCCTCATTTTTCTTCTTTGAGTGCTTTAAAAAATTTGAAATTTCATCTGCAATGTCCTTTAATGTTTTAAACTTATATTTTCCAAATCCTACATTAGGATGCAATAAAAGATTCTTCCAATCCTCTCCCAATAACTCTAAAATTTCTATAAGCTTAGAGTCTTTTATCTTGTCAATATGAATAGCTTCTTTTAAACAAAAAATTCCATTGTAGTTGGGTAACACTTGGTGTTTATTAAACAAAATATTGTTTGTTTCAACTTCCATAACAAAATTACCGAAGTCATTAAACCATTGAAATGTATCTTCTTCAGATTTTTCTAGGGCTTTCGATAATTCATCAATAGACTCTTGTTTGGCAACATCTTTAACTAAACCTGTATAATCCAATTTTTGCCAGTCACTCCAGCCAATATCAACCCAGAATGGGATATGATTCTTTTTACAAACTGATTTCGGAAAAAGATTATAAGTAAATTCCCATAGTTGTTCTTGAACGTCATTAGCATAACTTTTTTGTGGAAACCAAATATCTTTCAACGGGAATTTCTCTTTTGAGTTTTCAATTTCAACAATGGTTGATTCCCAAAGAATATCCCTTAATGGCTTTTGAACATTTATATCATACCAGTCCCTGTCAAAAAACTTTTCTAATGTTCCCGGCATTCTTGAATCTGAAATATAAAATAGGTTAAAGTAGGGTTTGGTAGAAATTGTGTTCATAAGGTTCTTATACAATTCTAAAGCTTCTAGAAGTATCTCTCTGTTTTCCTGAACTTCCTTATCATCATCTCTTTTAAGCCATATTCCGTCTCGTTCGGTAAGTGGGTTAAAATAAAAGCTATTCACAACCATAGGAAAATGGAAATCTTCAGTTCCTATCATTGGAAAATCACAAAAAAGTCTTGGAACATTATCAAGGCTTTGAAGATAATATTCTTCGTCTTTTTTTAATACTTCAGCAGCAATTGAAGTTCTATCTGAAGATGACCTCAAAATATGAATTATCGAAGCTTGACCATTATATATCTTCTCAATAACCTGAAGGTTTTGTGATTCAATGTTCTGTTTATTGGTAAAGGTTAACTTTTCATTTTCGAGATTATTTATAATTTCAACTTTATCAATTTTAGATATAAACGTGAGAACATAAGGCACCAAGTTCACAAACTCATTTACGCCTACCTTGGCGATTTCTTTTTGTTCATCTGTATTTAGATGATAGGTAAAAGATGTATTAAAGGCATATTCATTGTAATCAGAATTGATAAGTTTTACTGATTTTTGAAATTCTGTCCAAGCGTTTTCGACTTTAGGCATAAGCTGAGCCATTGAATTACCGCTTCTATCTAGGGGAAACTTGAATCGATAAGTTTCAAGGCTGTCAGTCTCCAAAATTCCTTCAATATCAATCTTTCGAGAAAGTAAATGAGTGGTTAAAAAACCTGTCCCAAATCTACCTGTTCTAGTACTAGTCTCTCCTTCTTCGGTTTCCTTTGAGGATATTTGATTGATGATACCACGTATATCCTTTTCTGTAAAATAAATTCCATTGTGCCTAAAGATTATGGTATCATTATTATGCTCAATTTGAATTGATATTTTTCTATCTGGGTAATCAGCTATACTATCTTTAGCATTTTGAAGAAGTTCCCAAGCCCATCTACCCTTATTATTTTCTACCGTCTTATCTAAGTCGTGTAACCGTTTATTAATTTTATCGGCAATAGACCTGTTACCGTCTTCTTTTCGGCCTTCTTCAATTGATTGTATCATAATTATTCGCTGCCATTAAGCCATATTTTTTTAGTAACGATTTGGGGTTTATTCAGTTAGTTTAAGACATCCAGTACTTCCAAGTTCCTTATATACATTTTGGAAAGACTCTACTAAAGTCTTAGGCGATGTGTTCTTGTTGACCACAATTTGTATTTCGTCAATTTCAAAATGAATTGAGCCTTCAAATCCAGAAATTTCCACAGTACACTTTGATAAATCGCTAGTAGAGTAATCCACATCGATTAAATCTGGATTATCTATGCCTTCAATATGATTAATTAACTCTTCGATATCTATGTCTTTTTCCATTCTCAACGTCAACATATTGAATTCCTTCTCAAAGACCTCGTTAAACTTATCACTTACAATAGTGTCGCTGTATTTAAAATTTTCTATACTTCTTGTAAGTACATATTCCTCTGCAGAAGTTTGAGATTGAGTCACACCAATAATATAGTCGAAATAAACCGTTGACAGTTGGCCATACCCGTCTTCGATAATAGTTTCCTGAAAGTCTTTGAGTTTCAATTTTAAAATTTTTCTCAATAATACTGTAACTTCATCTAATTCTTCGCGAATGAGTTCTCTTGCAATTTTTTGAATCCAGTTTTCGTGATAATCATCAATTTTTTTTGGTGCCTTATTACCATCTTTAAAACCTGGAAGTTTTCGCACATAGTCTTCTTCGGAATAGGAAAACACCGCTTCTTTAAACTTAAAACCCTTTGCTCTCGTCTCGATTTTTCTAGTTTCAAAAAGTTTGGTCAAATCTGCGACAATAAATTTTTCATCCGTTTCTTTACCGAATTTAACAGGTGTTTGATTCTTTTTTTCCGGTGTTATAAACTTTACTCTTTTCGCCGTATGATGTTTAAGGTATTTTTGCAATTGGTCACTAAACAAGAGATTTTCAGTATAAACATCCTTTGCATTTCCCTGTAAAGCCTGAATTAAATAGTAGGACCACACACCGTGATTGTGTTCCATATCAGCTTGTGATTTTTCATCACTTTTGCAAGAAGCAAATACAATTAAATGTTCTGCATCCCTATAAATATACTTTAGGTCGTCAGTTGAAAAATCACTTATAGGACTTCTTTCTACTTCACTAAATTCTATACCGCTATGGCAACAATCTAAAAAGACAATAATTCTAGTTGAGTCACTTTTCTCAAGTTCTGATATAATTGAGGTAATTGAAATAGTTGAAGTTTCGAGACTGTCCAGCTCGGTATCAACACAGGATATTTTATTAACACCGTCAACAAAAAACCCGTGCCCTGCGTAATATAAAACTATGGTATCATAGGATTTAGCAGTTCGAGAAAGTTTTTTTATTTTATTTTCAATAGTGGTTTTGGTAGTCTTAGTACCGTCCAACAATTCAAGATTACTCTTTTCGCAACCCAAATTTATCAGGCTTTCTCTAAATTGTTTAGCATCGTTATTAGCGAATTTTACTTTTGATATTTTCTTGGAATCATTGTATTCTTCGACAGCAATGATAAGCCCTAAATAATTTTTCATTGTACATTCTTAGTTATTGTAGGACTATGTTATCATCTGTTTCGTAAACAGGTTAAAATCCAAGTTTTACAAATATTTTATTGGGTGCCTCATCGCTATTATCTTATATAATATATCAAAATCTAAGCACTATGTAGCAAACTAAAATCGAACATAAAATGCTTTAGAATAAAGCTGTCATTATGTTCAGATTCGTAATAAGAATCGTGTAAATTATGTGTCTTTGATTTCAAAAATTCAGGCACCCTGTCGTCTTTCTTTAAAAGCTTATTAATTCCATCTACAGTTTTCTCCATATCTCCTTCAAGTACATATCCAAGTAGGCATCCGTTCTCATATTTCTTTGAAACAAAGTTGTTAATTCCAGTATCAATATAACGTCGTTTTAAACCAGAATCTTTTTCTTTAAGATTTTTGGCTTCCATATGGTATTCATACTCTAAGGAAGAATTTATGGTTACCAATCTAAGGTCTATTCTAGGTAGTTTTGCTGCAAAACCCTTTTCCTTTTCTATATCATCTTTTGGCAGATGCTGCTCAACATTCGTAACTATACTCCACTTTAGTCTTAGTGGATTTTCCTTAATGTGTTCGTGCAATTCCGAAGTAATGTCATTTTCATCCCAGTTGAGTTTGATTACCTTGGTTTCCATAGCTGAAACATAAGATTCTGTTATCAGCTGAAAGCATTTTTCTTCAAAGCCTCTTTTGAAGCTAGCAACTATTACTTTGTTTAATCCCATTTACTATACTTCATTAAGGATTTCCAGTATTAATTCTGAAGCATCTTCAATCGCCATCGATTGAGTCCAGAATCGCCTCTGATTGGGACGAACAATAAAAATCTCGTTGCCTGTTTTATAATTTAATTTTTTTCTGAAATAGATGTTGGTTGCTTTCTTTTGCCATAATTCTTTATCCAAGTCTCGCAATATGTCGTGTATATCCACGCTAGACATTGAAACTTCCTTTTCAGAATCTCCAAATGCAACCTTAGTTATCATTAAAGGTGAAAAATGACTTATGTTTTCATAAACGGTACAATTAGCATAGAGATTCTGATTTTGTAAAAAGTCATTTAAATGCTGTGAAACCTTTATGGCATAATCTTGAATTTCATCTTTGTTAGTCGGACCAAGAACATATTGATACCTCTTAATTAATAATGGAATTGTAAATTCCACAAAATTGTCTACAATTAAGCTTTCATCGATTGAAAAGTCAAAACATTTAGATATATAATTATCAATCTCCCGTTCAAACTTTTTTGTATTTGTGTTGAAAATTTTAGATTCATCAATTGTCATCCTGTCGTAAATATCAGCAAGATGATATAAGTTCTTTTTAGACAAAGAAAATGGTAGTCGATAAACTTCGTTAGGTTTAATTTCTTCTCTTTCTATTCCGATAGATGCTGAACATAAGAAAAGATAATAATAAGCAAGTTTTGAATTTATAAAACAGGTTAACCCTTTAAGTACTTTTGAGTCAGAATGACTAAGACCAAGAACTTTACTATTAAACGAACAGGCTTCATCTTCATACGAAGCACAAATTTTCCAATTGGAAAGACCTTCCTTAATTAGAATATGTGGTGCAGAATAAGTCTTTTTCGCTCCCACGCGTCTAAATACATTAATTGTAGGTAAGTCATCTAACCGCACACCATAATGCTTAGCATATATTTCTTTTGAACGTTGAGTAAGCCCAGAATTCAAATCTGAAAATGAGTGTGAAACGTAGCGTCTAATATTCTTAGGGGTAATGTATCTATTTGGAATTTCGTTATCTACTTTAGGGTTTTTAGTGGAATTGTTCAAAAATTGTAATCCAGAGCCCTTGTCAATTTTTTCATTCGAAATAAACTGTTCGAGACTGTCTGAGGCATTTAGTTTTTGTATTAAATTTATATCCCCAATTCCACCCCACATTGCAATTTTCCAAATTTTTGAAGTTGGTTTTTTGCATTCTTCCCGTGGAAGATATTTCAAATCTGTGCCATCAATGCTAACACCTTCTATAACATTGGATTTAATGTAAGTCTTAGGGGCATAATAGATAATTGTGTTAGATTTTTTCTTCGGTTGACTTTTTCTATAAAATGCAATACTGATTGGTCCAGTTGCTGAACCAAACAATTGACCACCAAAATCTTTAGGTGCATTTCGTAAAATAGAGAAGTTGTAAATCTTCTCCACATAACATTCATTGAAAAGCCACTTCCTAAAATTTTGATATGTTATTTTAGTATTGGTAAGGATTTTCGTATTGAAAATCAAGGCAATTTCTCCATTATCAGAGAACTTTATCGCCTTATGAAGAAATGGAAGAACCATCTCTTTTGCGAACCCATATTTATCGCAATAATCGCGAATAGATTGTGATAGGTTCTTAGTGCCAAAAGGCGGATTCCCTACAACTAAATCAAAATCAATTTTTTCTATTTCTGGATTCTCCTTTATAGTATCTGAACGAAACAAATTATTGCCTTGTTCAACTAGAGTCTCATCCGAAGGGTCATTTATCAGATATGGTAAGCGATAGTCTTTATTTTGCCAAATTGTTTTAGGATTCAAATTATCTACCAAAGCCAAATAAAGACTAAAAGCAGCTACTTTGATGGACTGAGGGTGTATCTCTATACCAAATATATTATCCGTTAACAGCTTCTTCAGTTCATTAAAGTCCGTAAGCCTTTCTGAATTAGCATTTTCGTGACGTTTGACCAGACGTTTAAAACTTTCAACCAAAAAAATCCCCGAACCACAAGTAGGATCTAACACCTTAACATCAAATTCCTTTTCTGTCCTAGAGATTGGTAATTTCTCGTTCAATATGAGTTCAACTAGGGAAGGTGGTGTGTAATAAGTACCTGTATCTTGCTTTAAAGTAGGGTTTATTTCAGCTAAGAAATTCTCATAAATTTCACTGAGCAATTCTATTTGAATAATGCTAAAATCGAACAGGCGTAAATCCTCAAAAAGATTCTGCTGTAAGGAATTATCATTGCCGTTGATAAAACACTTTCTGATAATTTTTAGATGTTCTCTAGAGATTGATTCATTGTTATCTACAGTAAAAACATTACCATTAAAATATTCTTCTAGTTTCTTAAAAAGAGAATATGTTTTATCTGCATCGTCCAGAATTTCAAAATAAGACGTTGCTCCTTTTTTTATTTCAGAATAAAACTTTTCATCAGTTGCGCCTCTATCTTCTAAATAAAGAAGAAATAGAGAACGCATTATTATTTTATGGATAAGGTTTATTTCTAATCCTTCTGCCTGTAGTTGCCTAGCAGTATAAGTAAGGCTTTCTACAAGGTATTTGTCAACCCTTCGTTGAAGGCTTATTTTCTTTCTAATCTCAAACGCTTCTTCCAATGTCCATATGATACCTGTATCAATGGCAATGGTGGAAAAAAGGTTTTGAAGTTGTTTGAGCTTGCTTTTATCTGAAAACTTGTAAGACTCTATTTCGAGTGTTTTTAGTTCTTTCTTATAATCAAAATCATCTGATTTAATCAAAAGAGGTTTTTCCGCACAATTGTAAATACGAATTTCAGTTTCTGAATAAACGTATAGAAAAATTACCTTTTTGAAGTTCCAGATTTTTTTTTGAGCAATTGCAACTTGCCGCAGAGCTAGGTCATCAAACTTTTGAACCCTTTTTAAAAAAACCGCTGGATAACTGTTTTGATTTTGATCAGTACTGAAATAAATTTCATCAATACCAAAGTCTTTTACTTGATTGATTACAACTAACTGACTGTCAGAAATCTGATTAGATTCTGAAGTAACAGAAACGGCCTTGTCCAAGCCTAAATTTTCAATTATATCAAAATCGATCATATCTAAAGTTGTCCAAAATATCTGATTGTTAGTTACATACTAAATTAATCTCAAAGGTACAAATGATTTTACGATTTTGATAATCCTAATTTGACCAATCTTTGGATTATTTCCAAAAAATCGGAAGTTTCAGACTATTCTTCTGATTCGTTGTATCAGCTAAAAAATATCGACCTCGCCTCATCATAAACCCGCTCAAAATTAACCGCTAAATCCGCCTGAGAATATTGCTTGGATTCTTCAGGTAATTGCCGCTGTATTCTTGACAATTTAAACTGCACTTTCTTATCCTTACCATCAGCATAGGTAATAAACTCGCCTTGTTTCAATCTAAAAAAAACGTCCGCTCTATTCTTTGGGATTTCTTTTTCGCCAGTCGTAATACGAGTATCAAAATCGAGATTATAACCACGACTGATACTTTTCGTCGGGTCTTTAATGATTTCAAAAAAACGCTCGTAATATTTAGCCGTATCTGGGTCATTGACCTTTCCGAAGAACTGGTAGGATAGGTTGCTCAAAATCGCTTTACTTGCCTTATCGCCATACATCATATCATTCTGAATTTTGTCCTGCATCACATAAACAGTAGCAATATTATAGCTTCTAAGTGTTGCCGGAATGCGGTGCATATTCAGTAATCGGATGGTAGGTGCTTCTTCCATCAATAAAAAAGACGGTCTCTGACCGCGTACGCTCATTTGCTTGGTAATAGTGTGAATAATGGTTGCAACAACAGGCGAATAGGATGTTTCATATTTTGGATTGTTTACTACTGAAATGATTGCTGGATTATCCTCGCTATTAATATTTAATGGCACTTCGTCTGCGGATAATGCCATAAAAATGCGCTGTGTACTAATTCGTTTCAGCGCATTCGCCAGGGTACTTTTTACACCAGCGGTCTGCCTATCCGAATCCTTACCACTAATAAAAGCATCTGCCATCGCTCTCGATGTGGTATTTGTTTCCAAAAACTGGATAAGGCTATCCGTATCGAGCATTTGATAAATCGCTATCAAATGTGGAAGCGTACAGTAGTTGGGATAGTCGGTTTTCAGTTTCCAAATTAATCCACCAATCAATCCTTCAGCTGCATCGTTAAAAAATTTAGAGGTTCCCGTAGTTCCCGATTCCCGCTGTTCCAGAAGATTTTCAATAAGTACTCTCGAAATCTCATTCACACTTTCTTCATTTTCGAGATACCGGGGTGCAATGGGGTTTACCTTATGGATGATTTTGTCAAATGAGATAATACGAAAAGGAATATCCGGATTTTTAAAAAGCGGATACGCCATTTCGGTCAGTTCAAAATCCTTGTAGTCGTGAATAACCCCACAGAAGTTATGTTCCTGGAAATGTTTTAAAAATCCGTAAACGACGCTTTCGGTTTTTCCGCTTCCGGCAGACCCAATAATGGATGCACCGCGTCTGATGTTTTCAATTTTAAAACTTTTATTGTCTGTTTTAAAAGTTACCCGATATTTTTCAGAGGTATTTTGCTTTAAATCCGGTTTATGCAGAAAAACGTAAAATACCGTATTGACCAACAATAAAGGACAGCCTAAATAAAGTAGTGCTTTTATCGCATTATGAGGATAAAACGTAAAGGCTAGTATTCCAAAGAGCAGCATGATGTTTATCAAAAAGGCATATTTTGATAGCCGATACAGTGCGTAAAATACTGAAGTTGTCAGAACGATCATTAAAAGTATGTGTATTGGATTAGCGAGTTGCATTAGACTTTTCCCTTTAGATACCTATTGAACTTGATTTTATAGCGACGTCCATACCACGTCTTAAGCGATTAAATACTTTCATTGCCAGTTGTGCCTGTGTAACCGGAATACTTGGTAACATTGGAACATCACTTTCTTTCATTATTCTAAAGGCAATCGCTCTTTCACTGGTCGGCAATTTCATCAGCGATGCAAAATAGATTTTAGGGTTTTTGATAAAATCCTTGCGAGCCTGATAGGTTTCGGCAAAGTTTCTTTGGTAGCCAAAAGTTCTGTCAAAGGTCTTTTCTGCCCGGTCAAAAAACTGATTTCGGTCGAAGCCCCGTTTTACGTTCTTACCGTGCATCTCGACTTCCGAGGCCTTATGTTTGCTCCCGGGTGAAAGGCTGAAGGTATTGGATACGTCTTTTCTGCTTACGATGATATGGATATGGCTTTGATTTCCTGCCTTTGGCATCCCTTGGACAATTCGCTTCCCGTCTTGTTGCTGCGGAGCCTCCTTTTCCAATCGGTCAATTTTATTCTGCAATAGTTTGAGATTGCCTTCAGCTCGTCCCTCATTAATGTTTCTGATTTCTGTTTTGAGCTGCAATATTTTGGTAGCAAAGGGTTGGTTTTCCCTAATCTGCCAATCCGTTCCCTTAAAAGTTCGTTGGTGTTCTATTTTGGCGTAATATTTGATATCATCGATGTTAATCGGTCTTCCGTTGATTTCTCGATTGAAGGATGCCACATAGTCTTTCATCAGTTCACGGGTGTATCTTTTTAGATCCTCGCTATTGTTCTGTAACCGGTTCAGTTCATATTTGGAAGGGCTCACCGTGATCGAATAGAATTTTGGTTCCGTCTTTTTGAGTTTGGCACCATTTCCATCAATTTCCTTTACAACTTCATTCGCTGATATTTCATTATCATATTGATTGAAAAAATATTCCATAGCTCCCTGTTCCAGATCCTGGTTTTCCTTCTCCAGGTAGCTCACAAAATCCGCCGAACTTTGTGAGTAATTCTTGCCTAATTTTTGGGGTATGATGGTAACGTACATAGCTCAAAAATTAGAGTTCGTTGCTCCCATTTAGCTTTTCTAGAAAGCCTGCCCTGCCGGCAGACGGGCGTACTTCATTCTTTTTTTCAATGATTTTCTTTTCCAAAATCAACGGTTTCTTTTTAGATTCCTCAGTCTGGAAAAGGCATTCCAACATTGCGACGGTGGGTTTGGTCTGGCTCTTTTCCATATCCCTCATAATGGCAATCACCGCATTGATTCGCTTCTTGATTGAAGCTTCGATTGTCCTTCCCGTAGGTCCTAGTTTTTCTTTTGGGGAAATTTCGTTGTAGAAGAAAAAGTCAAGCATTGTATCTAATGCTTCAGTGTGTGATTTAAAGTGTGTTTTTGAAAATTCCTGAAAACGTTTTGCCGTTTCCTTTTTAAACCTGATGCCGATAAATGAGTCCATAATTCGCCGATTTGTCGCAAATCCTTCCCTAAAAATGGGAATTCACAGGGCATTTGTCGCAAATTGTAGAAGGTCGGAAATTAATATTTTTTCAAGTTGCTGAATATCAGCATTTTGAAAACTAAAAGGAGTACTTAACATCGCATCGCGTGTTACCCTCTTGCTACTCCTTTTCGTTCGCCACAGGCGAACAAAAATTCCGTACAATTTGGTCAAAAGCCAATTGCTAATTCCAGGGAAATAATTTCCTGTTATGTATTTTTTTGATGGGTACGGTTATCGGCGAAAGTCAAAAAATGGATAACCCTACGTAAAATTAAATGCTGTATTTCAGCGAACTAAAGATAGATATTTTTTAACTTCTGAGATATAACTTTCTTAAAAAAATAGCTTCTGTTTTTAGAAAAAGCATTAAATTTAAGCAGTAGGCTTTCAAGGTCTAAATAACAAAGGGAAAATTCAGGTAACAGCGAATTTTCCCTTTTTAGTTGTTATCTCTGATAATTTAGTTGTGCTATTTTTATTTTGATGATTTTTCAATATTAAACTTATAGGCATAACTGTATAAATTCCGCAATGCTTCTTCTTTAATCATCACCTCAAAATTGGCGCAATGTTCCTTTGCATAGTTTCGGATATCATCCCCAAATTTTCGTTCCACATCCTTTTTGGAATTCTTTAAAAGCCGGTTTTGAGCCCCTTCGCTCAAGTCTGAAAAATTAAGAAAAACCATAAGCTTTCCATTTATAGGATTCCTTCATCTGCAAAACTGAAATAATTTCCATCAGGTGTCAGGATCAGATGGTCCAATACCTTTATATCAAATAATTCCCCAGCCTTCTTAATTTTTTGGGTCAGGCGTTTATCCGGTTCACTCGGTCTCAAGGTTCCGCTAGGATGGTTGTGAGCAAGGATTACAGCCGTGGTAAGACTTTTGAGTACTACGGCAAATATTATCCTTAAGTCTACCAAGGTGCCGGTAATGCCTCCTGTGGATACTTCATAAATACCTTTTACTTTATTGGCGTTGTTCAGCAACATTATTTTAAAGGTTTCGTGCAGTTCGATATTATTTTTGTTCCATTGTCCGTAAAGGAGTTCAGCTGCATTTTGAGAGGAAGTTATTTTTGGAAGCTGATTTGTTTTAAGGTTTCCACTGTAACTTATCGCTATTTCGTTAACTTTGGTTTCCATTATGATCTGATTTTGAAGGTGAATAATGAAAGAGGGCGAGACTTTCCACAGAGACGCCCTCTTTGTTTTTAATTTACTCGGCTGAAGTATTGCCGTTCTTTATGCCTAACAAGAGGATCTCATTGGCTTCCACTTCGGTGACATAGCGTTTAATGCCGTCGTTATCTTCGTAACTACGGGATTTCAATTTTCCGCTCACTCCAATTTCCTTACCCTTTCCTGCATATTTCTCGATGATTTCTGCAGTTTTTCCCCAGGCGACTACGGTATGCCATTCCGTATTTTGCACCTTTTCGCCATTGTCGTTTTTGTAATACTCATTTGTGGCAAGTGAAAAACGGGCTACTTTCTTTCCGCTTTCAAGGTTTGTAATGATTGGTTCCTGACCAACATTTCCAATTAGCTGTACGTGATTTTTAATAGTACTCATAATAAAAGAATTAAAGATTAATTAATAGACTACCTGAACCTTTCAGGCAGTTTTCATTTATATTTTTTTGAAGCGATTTACTTATTGTATCCTGAGCGTTTTCCTTTTTTTGTTTTTTTGGCCCCGCTTCCTTTTTGATGTTTTTGTAAGATTTCATAATGTTCATTTTAGATTTACTTCCCGTAGTGCCGTCGCTGTTACCTTTTTTTGTTGCTGATATATTTTCAATATTTGGAATTGATAAGGACTTATAAAAAGGAGGTACGACTGGCTTATGCAGTCCGTTCAACTTCCAAATGTTGGTATTTTGCTTACCAAAAAAGGGAAGGGGCAGTGACGGCGCGGAAGTGGGTCTAAAGTCCTTATGTGAAATACAAAAACATTGGAAGCGGGGCCAAATGCAGGGATGGATATCCGATTGAGCGGACTCCATTTCCGATTTTGGAGTGAGAATGTAGCATTTCGTTATGGCGTAGTGGAACGGTTAGCGGAATGGAAAGGAAAAATTGGGGATGGTGTCCAGGACCTTTGTAGGAAAGCTCTTTGCCCGGAATGCAGCTTTTCGCGAAATAGAGCGGCAATGTGCTGACCGGCTTATGAAAACTGCTTACCCTCTTGAAGTAGGGTTTAAAGCGGACTAAAGCAAAAAACTTATTCCAGTAATGGAGTTATTCCGTCTTTTTGAGGAGATAGTGAAATGGAAGAATAATTTTTGCTTATGTCCAAGACTTTTATAGAGAAGCGCTTTCTCCGGAATGGAGCTTTTTCTGCGGAATGAAGTGGGAATGTGCTGACCGGCTTATAAAAATAGATTATTCCCATATAGAATTAAAGCGGATTCGACTTCAAGGATGTAAATGTGAATCGAATTTCGCCGGTTCCTTTCTTTCTATGGATTGAGCGGACGAGCGAAGTAGACAGTGGCAGCTTTGAAGTTGTAATCAATATTTTTTGAATTAAGTGTATTTCCGGTAATGGAGCTTTTTCTGCGGAATGAAGAGGAATGGGCTGATTGGGTTGTGAAAAAAAGATTGTTTTCTTGAAGTAGGATTGAAGTAGATTCGACTTCAAGGATGTTGATGGTAATGGATTTTGGCCATTTCCCAAATTTACCAAACCAAGGATTAACTTCAGAATCAAACCCTCAATCTATCAAATAATAAAAAATCCCGAAATTTTACTTTCGGGATTCTTAAAAATTACTCTTGAGTATTAAAGTTTCTTAGTAACAAGATCATAAACACAAGGGATTACGACCAGGTTCAGAATGGTTGCCGAGAGTAACCCCCCAAGGATCACCACAGCCATCGGACTCTGAATCTCACTTCCCGGCTCACCACCTTTTAAGGCGAGCGGAATAAGCGCCAGACCTGTGGTAAAGGCTGTCATTAGGATCGGATTTAACCGGTCCAATGCGCCCGATTTGATCAATTCAAGACCTCTTAAGCCTTCCTTCCGTAAGTCTTCGTATCTGGACACCAGCAAGATCCCATTACGGGTAGCAATTCCGAAGAGACTGATAAATCCTATTGTCGAAGCAATACTTACGATTCCAGAAGTGAAATAGACAATTAAAATTCCACCTATCAATGCCAGCGGCAGATTGATGAGAACGATAAAAGCCAGTTTGACATTCTTAAATTCAAAATACAGCAACAGGAAAATTACCAGGATTGCCAAAATAGCGGAAATCATAAGCATTTTTGAGGCTCTGGATTCACTTTCGAATTGTCCGCCGTATTCAACCCTATAACCTTCCGGAATATCTACGGAAGAATTCACCGTCTCCCTGATCTCTTCCACGGCGCTTCGCAGATCCCGCCCCTGCACGTTGGCGGCGACAACGATTTTACGCTGTACATCTTCCCTGCTAATGGTATTGGGGCTGCTTACCGAGGTAACTGTGGCAAGCTGTTCCAATGGCACCTGTGAGCCGTTGGGAAGTCCTATTAAAGCAGTTTTGATATTCTCAATACTGTTTCTGAATTCCTCACCATATCTCACCACAAGGTCAAAGTATTTTTGACCTTCATAAATCTCCCCTACCTCGTGACCGGCAAAGGCAACATCCACCTGCTCCATTAACTGGCCCACCGTCATCCCGTAAGCGGACAGTATCTGGCGTCTTGGAGTGATCTTGATCTGTGGCACTTCGATCTGCTGATCTACGGCAACATCGGCAAGTCCGTTTATGGGGCTTATACTTTGCTCCACGTCTGTTCCAATTTCATAAAGCTTTTGTAGATCTGGTCCGAATATTTTGATCGCAATATTTGCCCGGGTCCCTGAAAGCATATGGTCAATACGGTGAGCAATGGGCTGACCTAAAGTAATGTTCACCCCGGGTACAATGCTCAGTTTTTCCCTGACATCTTCAAAGAATTCTTCCTTCGATTTATCTTCCAGGGTGAAGGGCACGTCGATTTCGGCGGCATTTACCCCCTGAGCATGCTCGTCCAATTCGGCCCTACCTGTCCTTCGGGTCACTACATCAACTTCGGGCATTTCGAGTAACAACTGTTCTACCTGTCTTCCGGTCTTGTTGCTTTCCTCAAGTGACATTGCAGGCGGACCAACCACGCTGATCACCAGGGAACCTTCATTGAATTCCGGAAGGAAACTTCTCCCCAGCTGTGTGAAAAGGGCAATACTCAGTAAAAAAGCGATCACAGTCACTCCAATCACCGTTTTAGGTATCTTAAGGGCTCGGTTGAGAGTTGCGGCATAACGCTGCTGTAACCATCTTTCAACTTTGGTTCCCTGAGCCTGCTTCTTCAGCATTTTTTCATCTTTTAGAAGGTAAGAACATAACACCGGAGTAACAGTAACTGCAACCACCAGTGAGGTCAAAACTGAAGTGATAAAAGCAATTCCAAGTGGCTTCAGTAATCTGCCTTCCATTCCGCCAAGGAAAAACAGCGGAATAAATGATACGATGATGATGAGCGTAGCAATGATGATGGAACTTCTAATTTCCACCGAAGCATCCCTCACCACCGTAATAACAGATTGTCTTTCCGCTTTCGGTTTTCGAACATTCTCCCGCAGGCGTTTATATACATTCTCTACATCAATAATGGCGTCATCTACGAGTGCACCAATGGCAATGGCCATACCTCCCAGGCTCATCGTATTGATGGTGTAACCCAGCCATTTTAAAATGATGATGGACACCAGTAAAGAAATTGGGATAGCCAGCAGTGAAATGAAGGTGGTTCGCCAGTTCATAAGGAAAATAAACAGTACGATCACCACAAAAAAGGCACCTTCTAACAGGGTCATATTAAGGTTGCTGATCGAAGCATCAATAAAATCGGCCTGGCGGAAGATCTGACTTTTGATCTCGACACTTTTCGGCAGACTGGTTTCCAGTTCGGCGATAGCCTCATCCAACCTTTCGGTAAGCTCCAGCGTATTCACATCGGGCTGTTTGGAAATAGTCAGGATAACTGCCGGTTTTGCGTTTAGGGAACCATCCCCGATTTTATCTGCAGCACCTATCTGCACTTCAGCAACATCTTTTATCTTAATGCTCTGACCATTTACCTGTTTGACTACAGCTTGCTCCAGGTCTTCCACGGCGTAGGCTCTACCGCTACCTTTGATGATATATTGATTCCCGTATTGATTCAAAAAACCACCTGGTGCATTCATATTTGCCTCCTGCACTTTTTCAGTCAGTTCGGCAAGGCTAACGTCGTAGTACTTCATTTTTGCCGGATCGGCAAAAACCTGGTATTGCTTGTAATCTCCACCTATGACCACCACGTTTGCGATCCCTCCAATGGCTTTGATCCGCGGTCTAATCTGCCAATCAGAAAGTGTTCTTAGATCCATTGGACTCAGACTGTCTGAAGTCACTCCCAAAAGCATTACCTCTCCCATAATAGAAGAAATAGGTGCCATGGTCGGAGCGCCTACTCCACTCGGCAGGTTCTCACGCACCATCGGAATCCTTTCACTAACGATCTGTCTTGCTCTGTATATATCTGTACCCCAGTCGAATTCAACCCAAACAATAGAGATTCCCGCAGCTGAAGAAGAACGGATCCTTCTCACATTAGGGGAACCGTTCATCGCGGTTTCGAGCTGGTAAGTCACCAGTTTCTCTACCTCTTCACTCTCCATGCCGTGAGCTTCGGTAAGTATGGTCACTGTAGGTGCTGTAAGGTCCGGGAACACATCCACGTTCATGGTGCGTGCGAAGTAGAACCCGGTAACACTCAGCACCACTGCTGCCAAAAGCACAAGAAGCCGGTTCTGAAGGGAAATCGATAATATTTTATTTAACATCTAATTTCTGTTTCAGGATTAATGTTCGTGACCGTGACCCGGTGTTTCACCCGACATTGAAGCCATCTTTACCTGGTAATTGCCGGTTGTTACAACAACTTCTCCCTCTTGCAGTCCACCTAAAACCTGTGCGTTCTTCCCATTTCGTTTTCCGATCCTTACCGGCCGTCTCTCGAAACTTTCGCCGCCGGTTTGTACAATGACGGAATAGTTGCCATAGTCCTCCAGCAGGGCAGCTTCAGGAACTACAACTACTGTTTCAGCCTCTCCCAGGGCGATCTGTACTTCGGTAAAACTGCCTTCGGGCATTTCAACCACGTCATTTACTTTGACATAAACTGGAATCATTGGCTTTCCATCCTGCACCTCTTTGCCCACAGAAACAATGGATCCATCAGAATTTAATGCACTTTCCCAATCCCCCTGATCATTCCTGTACCAGACATTGGCGATGGATTCCTTCCTTGGATTATAAGTCGCACTCAACTGGGTTTTCAGGAGTCGGGATTTGTCAGTACCTATTGTAATTAGGTTTGCTCCCTGTTCTACATAGTCCCCGTTCGAAGTATTAATGGCTTTAATAAATCCGTCAAAAGGGGCGCGGATCTCCTTCCCGCCTGCTCCGAAATTGGAAGCCAGCGCAAGGTAATTCGCTTCGGCTACACGAAAATCGCTTTCCACCTTTTCAAATTCCGCTTTGGGAACGATCCTGTCCTCATAAAGTTCCTTTTTCCGTTCGTATTCAGCTTGCGCCTGGTCATAACGGGCTTTCGCCTGAGCGATCTCCGCCTGAATATTATTGGAAGAAAGTCCTTCACTGCTCAAAGTCATCAACAACTGACCTCTGTTCACCTCGGTGCCTTCCGTCAGGCTTTCTGAAACGAAATTGACCATCCCGTTAGCCCCGGCTGCAATGGTTTTATAAGTCCCCGGCGCTGCCTGCCATACTCCGGAAGTATGAACAATGTCATAGACTTCTCCCAGAGTAACAGGGGCTGTTCGGAAATCGATCTTCCAGGCCTGTTCTTTTAAAAAGCTAATTTCGGCTTCTTCTGCTGCCTCAACGTTTTCTGAAGCTTCAGCAACCGATTCATAGACCCGTACATTTTCGATCACGATCCTGTCTGAATATTGAGGAGTTTTAAGATCAAAGATCAGGTTATAAGTTCCCGGTTCCTTTGGTTGTAAGGCCGGAGAAAAAATTCCCGGGGAAGAAGGCGCTTCCGCACTATTGCGAATACCGCTGTCCCCTTTTATAAGACTCACTGTCACCGATCCTTCACGAATCGGCTGGTGTTTGTCCAACGAGGTGAAATGGGCAGCGAACTTGCTGGTCTTGCCTTCCACCAAAGCCGGATATTCCACGAAAAGCTCCGTCTGGTCTGTCCAAACGGTTTTGCTTACCGCTGGAACCTCACTTGTAAGGTGGTTTCCTTCAGCATCGTGCGCATGGTCTTCTTCCTGGTTATTTCCGCAGGAATAAAGAAAAAGCGAGATGCATACTATAAAAATATATTTCATATTTAAATTTCAATTTTAGTGAGCGTCGTGCTCTGTTCCGTCATCATGTGTATGGTGGCCAGATTCCTCCTGGATATCCAGCGAATCCTCACCCACCTTAAACTCTTCTTGCATATGCCCGCCATCCTCATCATGTGGATGGCCATGCTCTTTTTCCTCATGGGCGTGAGCTTCGGCTCCCTCTTCATGTTCGTGCCCGTGATCTTCATTAGCTGTATCTCTACAAGCTGAGAAACCAAATACTAATATTGCTGCGAAAAATAAATTCCTGAATTTCATAATGTTTAATTATAGATTATAATTGATGTTTTAAAAGTTCTGCTTTTAACTGAAAAAGCTCTTTTTGCATTTCCAGCATGTTGTTATAGGCCTGCCGGTAAAATTCCACTTCCCGGTAATAATCAAGAAACGAGAATTCTCCCAGCTCATAGGCTTTAAATAGAAGTTCTTCGGAATTCAGGTTTTTAAAAGTCTCCCGGTATTCCTCGTATTTCTGCTTTATTAACTGGTATTGCCGGTAATTTTCCTGAAATCGGTTATAGAACTGTGCGGTCTCGGCTCCAGCATCAGCCTGAATGTATTCTAACTGAGCTTTGGCAGCTTTTACTTTATTCCTGCTGTTCCATAGCGGAATGGAAAGTCCGCCCAGGAATCCGGAGTAATTACTGGAATTCACTCCCTGATAGTTATATCCAACGGTAAGGTCTGGCAAAACCTTATTCTTTTCCAATTTCACCTGTTGCTCAGCCACCGCCTCCAGGGCGGTCAGCATCTGAACTTCTGCATCTGCGGAAAGTTTTTCGTTCCATAGCACCTGCATTTCGGCAACTTCAGCATCTTCAATGAGTAGGATTTCATCTGCTTGAACCGAATTTCCCCCATTCAGTTTCTGAAGTTCCATTAAGGTGTTCTTTATTTGGATCTCTATTTGGCCCAATTCAAATTGCTGCTGCAGCCAGGCAACTTTGGCCTTGTTCAGCTCCAGGATTCCAATCTGTTCCGCATCAAATAATCGCCGGATCTGTTTATATACCTGTTGTGCCTGTTCCAACCGCTGTTGCTCCAGCTCTTCTCGCTGCTGCAGAATTTGAAGCTCTAAAAGCTCTTTTTTGGCCTGCAGAAGGACTTCCTGGCGCATGGCGTTGTACTCCAGTTCGAGTAGCTTCTTTTGTTTCTCAATTCGTTCACTTCGGGCGGCATAAACCGTCGGGAATTCAAAGCGCTGAGATATTTGATATTCATAATAATCTTCTTTTTCATGCTCCCCAAATGGTAAATAATATGCTGAAGCCTGTGGATCTGGCAGATTATTTTCAGTTTTGTTTCCAAGGTTTTTACTGCGTATGAACGACTGGTACGCCTGTAGCTGTTTGTTATTCTGGCTTATCTCCTTCAGGACGTCATTCATTCCGACATCCTGGGCAAATGAACCGATAGAGATAAGGAATCCGCAAAAAGCGGAAACTATATATCTGTACATAATTTCTGATTTTGATTAATCAATAAAATAGAATTCGACCTGCTGTTTTAAATATAGGTCGAGCTTGTTGATCAAATCAAATGGGGAGGTCCCCGGAGAGAAAGGAAAGATAAATAAGGATCGAAATATTTTTCGGCAGGCTGGTAAATCTCAAAAGATTTAGAATCCTGGTCAGCTAAAACAAAATTATCCGAATAGCATTTATTTGAAGTTTTCTTTTTGGCTTCTATTTTCTGCAACCCGACGTTCTCGGAATATTCCTTAATAACTGGTATTTCATTGGAAGTACTCGTATGAGAATGAATGGCCAACAGATAAGACAAGAAACTGCCCTGCTTATCTTCTTGCTTCTTTTCGTGGTGATGATCTTCACCGGAATGATGGTGATGTGCAACCTCCTTCTTCTCCTGCCCATGTGCATGGTGTGCATGTGGAATTATCTGATGAAAAGATATCAGTATAAAGATACCAAGAAGGAATAAAGCTTTTATTTGAGACTTTGTACGCACAGACTACAAAAGTAGTAATTTATAACAGAGATTTGAGAAAAAATAGTAAACCAAAAGAACCTTAGCTTCTATGGTTTATACTTCAACTAATTAAATTGCTAACTACTTAAGTTATATACTTAAATAAACTTTCTTTTGAATTATAAAATCATGTAAAATACCATTATCCACTACTTCAAGTTCTTCGAGGATATCAACTTTATTGACTTGAACTTTTTCAAAGAAAAGCGGCACATGACGATAAAGTAAGCTTAAATCTTATGTAACAATTGTTACTGAAAGTCTATTTATATAACTTTATCTTCATGAATTAAACATTTACAAAGAAAAATGTATGAAATATTATTTTGCTAAGACGGTATCGGGAGAATTTGAAGAAGTAATTAAAAAAGTTACCAATGAATTGGAAAAGGAAGGTTTTGGAGTGCTTACCCAAATTGATATAGCAGCTACCCTAAAGAAGAAACTGGATGTTGATTTTAAAAAATATCAAATCCTGGGCGCCTGCAATGCTCCCTACGCACACAAAGCGCTAAAAGCCGAAGATAAGATCGGTACCATGTTGCCTTGTAATGTAATTGTTCAGGAAGTGGAAAAGGGAAAAATTGAGGTCGCTGCAGTAAACCCTTCGGCATCTATGCAGGCGGTGGGAAACAAAGATTTAAAAGAGATCGCTACAGAAATTGGAAATAAACTACAAACAGTAGTGGATAACGTTTAAATTAAACAACTTCGGAGTATTTAAATCTCGATTATCGAGTAAATTTTCCAGAATATGGAGAAAGAAAAACGAACTCAAAAAACTAAAACTCAGATTATACTGAAAGCAGGAAAACCGCTTATTGTGTATGCCAGCGTTATGGCTCCCTGCCTTTTTCTAAAATTCTATAAAATACATAAGAAGTTTTAAAAAAAAATTTGATATTCTATTAGAAATAAACCTGAGCCAATATTTAAAGGAAGAGGTAAGTGATATGCCAGCGCAGAATCTATTATCTGTTTGCAATCCAGAAACTGCTTCCAAAGCAATCTCAACAGACCTCAAATGGGTATTTTCATGCCCTGCTCCATAACTATTAAAGAGATAGACCGGGGTATTGTGGAAGTAGCCATAGAGGATACCGCTATTACGTGGACATCTTCAAATGAAATAAACCAGCTGGCAAAAGAAATTACAAACACTTTAAAAGAGATTTTGTCTGAGATAGAACAGCCCGGAATGCAATTATAAATAAATAGTTAATGGATGTTAATAAAAGTGACAGGAGGGAATTTATAAAACTGGGATGCGCAGGGGCGACATTGCTTATAGCCTGGCCCTTTTTGCAGTCCTGTGTAAATGGGAATAATAAGTATGATAACGATCCCTTAAAATTAAGTCCCGATTTTCAACCGGACCTGGATATTAAATTAAACGCGGTAGAAAGGGATATGGCACTACTAGAGGGAAAAAAAACCAGGTGCTGGACTTTTGAAAGTGAGTTAATAAAAGGAAATCCGGAAAGCCTTCAGCAACTACCGGATAATTACCTGGGTCCTATCATTAAAGTGCGTAAGGATCAGAAAATAAGAATTCGCTTTACAAATAATTTACCCCAGAAAAGCATTGTACACTGGCATGGGATGCATGTGCCGGAGAAATATGATGGCCACCCAAAAGATGTGATCTCCAATGGGGAAACCTATGTATATGAATATACGGTTATGAACCGTGCCGGGACTTATTGGTTCCACCCTCATCCTCACGGGGATACCGGGGAACAGGTTTATAATGGGCTCGCCGGGCTCTTATTAGTGTCCGATGAAGAAGAGAGCAGATTAAATTTACCGGTAGGGGAATTTGACTTACCGGTGGTTATCCAGGATCGTAGTTTTAACCATGATAATCAACTGGTATATCTCGATGGGGGAAGAATGGATAAGATGATGGGATTTCTGGGAGATAGGATTTGTATTAATGGCCGGACCGATCAACAACTAAATTTGAAATCCGGGTGCAGTTATCGCCTAAGAATTTTAAACGGTTCTAATTCGAGATTTTATAAACTCGCATGGAGCAATGGAGACCCGGTCACGGTAATTGGAATTGATGGCAGTATCCTGGAGAGTCCCAAAAAAATGCCTTATGTAATGCTTTCTGTTGCTAAAAGAATTGATATATGGCTGGATTTAAAGAATAAAAAAATAGGAGATGAACTAGCGTTGGTAAGCCATGCTTTTGAAAGTGGTATGGGAGGAATGATGGATGGCGGTATGATGGGTGGTGGCATGATGGGTGGCAGCAACACTCGTCTGCCCTTAGGCTCTGAATACAGGCTTTTTACAATTAACCTTGATGAAGAAGGATCTAATGATTATTCCCTTTCGGAAACCCTCGTTCCCTTTAAAAAACTGGATCCGGCCAATGCGGTGAATCAAAACAATCCAAGAGAATTCAATTTCTTTATGGACCGTATGCAATGGACCATAAACGGCAGGACCTGGGAAGGTACAGAGGTAGTCGAAGAGGAAACCGTTAAGCTAAATACCACCGAGATATGGCAACTTTCCAATAAAGGTGGGAAAATGATGGGCGGTGGCGGTATGATGGGCGGTGGTGGTATGATGGGTCAGGGAAATCAAGGTGGAAATAAAGATGGTGGAATGGGAAATATGATGCAGATGCCCCACCCCATTCATATACACCAGGTACAATTCAATATTTTAGAACGTGATACTTCCGAAATGGATGCATCGGTTTGGAATTCTATCAAAGAAGGTATTATTAACGAAGGATGGCAGGATACGGTTTTATTAATGCCCGGAATGAAAGTTCGTGTGATAATGGAATTCAAAGATTTTAAAGGTCTTTTTGTATATCATTGCCATAATCTGGAACATGAGGATATGGGAATGATGAGAAATTTCCTTATAAAATAAAGACTTTCATAAGAAAAGGGATAGATATTATATAAACTTCTTTTATAAAAGCTCCTTAATATCCTTATTGAGTTGAACAGGACCAGAAAGAATAAATTTTTTATAAATTTAAAAAACCAATTTAATAATTTTTTAAAACCAAAATATGAGAACAATAGTAAAAACTTTAATGATTATTGGAGTAGTAAGCACTTTGCTTAGTTGTAAATCAACCTTTAATGCTGCCGAAACGATGGATGTAAAGGAAAATCGAAACGCGGTCTATCAGGAAATTATATCGAACCCTAATAATTTTAAGGAATTTATCAGCCAGGCCCAGCAAAGCGAAGAGGCTAAAAAAATCATGATGCAGGAACACATGCAAATGATGGAATCGGGAATAATGAAAGGTATGATGGCCAATAATTCCGAAATGAAAGAAAAAATGAAATCGCATATGCAAAAAATGATGGAGGAAAATCCTGAAATGCAGGAAATGATGATGAAAAAAATGATGGATAAGCAGGAAATGCGTCAGAAGATGATGGAAAAAATGCAGGAAAATCCGCAAATGCGCGAGCAAATGATGGAAAAAATGCACGGAATGATGCAAAAAAATCCGGAAATGCGTGAACAGATGATGCAACGTATGCAAAAAATGATGCAGGAAAACCCCGAAATGATGGAAAAAATGATGCAGAAGATGATGGAAAATCCAGAAATGATGCAAAAAATGAAAGATAAGATGAAACAAAAACCAGGGAATCGTAAAAACTAGATTTCTAACCGCATAAAATATTTAAAATACATACAGTGAAAAATTAACTCCTAAATCTTAGGAAGAAGGATATTTAAAAACATTAGTGTCCGGTTAAATTTTTAAAAGCGGGATTCCCTTGATGGGTTTTCCGCTTTATAGTAATTTGGTTTTTACCACAAAATCAAATACTATGAACAAAAGTACTCACTTTAGCGGACATCCAATAAATAAAAAATTAGGACTATCTCTCAACAAGACGATTTATATAGCTGTAGGCCCCAAAAGAGATAGTAAAATAGAAATTCTTGGTCTTTCGCTTGGAAAAAATGAATCTGCAGCCTTCTGGATGAGCGTATTGACAGATATCAAAGCTCGGGGAGTTTAGGACATTTTAATCACTGATACCGATAACCTCAATGGATTTACCGATACTATAAAAATTGTTATTCCACAGTCTAAAACCCAAATCTGTGTGGTTCACCAGATCAGAAATGCCTGTATATATGTAGTTTGGAAAGATAAAAAAGCCTTTACTAAAGACATGAAGCGCATTTATGATGCACCTACTAAACAAGCCGCAGAAGCTGCTCTGGAGGATTTTGCTAATAAATGGAACTCCAAATATTCTTATGCAATAAAAAGCTGGAGAGATAACTGGGAAGACCTTACCGCCTTTTATAAGTTCCCGCTGGAAATCAGACGAATTATTTATACCACCAATTTTATTGAGAACCTGAACGGGAAGATCAGAAAGTACACCAACAACCGATTGAAGCCCTATTGGATTAGAGAGTAATCTACTTTGCACTACAGAATATCAGAAGGAAAATATGGAGCTTACTTATACAAATTTTGAAGGAAATCATTTGATAGGATTCAAATATAAATTTTTAGAATTATGAATAAAATTGAAACAATTGTTCCACAACAAATCGAAGAAACTTTATTAAAAATGCCGTGCTGGCATCTTTAGGCTTTTCAATTTAATCTGGCTGTAATACAGATGATTTATTTTGTAGGCAGAATGCAGTAAAGGGTATTATTCCTGATCCAAATGATTATTTGAGCTTACCACCTGGATTTTTCTTATAAAATAATATCCCAATCTGGAGAAATCAAGAACGGTGGATTTTATGTTCCAGGAAGAGCTGATGGGACAGGAACTTTTCCGGGGGATAATGAGGGCACTGTAGTCATTGTTAGAAACCACGAAAACAGTCCTAATCCTTTAAGCAATAGCCTCTTACGTAACTAAAATGCGAGGTAAAAAAAAGACCATAGTTACGTATTTGGAGTACCACGTTCAGGTAAGGGATTAGTTAGTCCTGAACCACTTATCACAATGGGCAGGTTTCATCATGAGGCAGTTGCTGTGGTTTCAAGTAATAGCATTGTTTATATGACACAAGGCAGACACGATGGATTATTTTATCGAATTATATAGGTCATTATTCAGTAACGGCAAGGATTGGATATACTGCAGGAGAGAAAGGAGTCAAACTCCAATGAAAATTCCTCTTTTGGAAAAGGCTCGTGAGATTCTGCAGAAATATGAGAATCCAGTATCACAATGCCTTCTTCCGGTCTATAGCAATCAAAAGACTAATAATTACCTGAAAGAGATTGCAGACTAGTGCAAGATTCAGAAGATCTTAGTTTTCATGTTGCCTGGCACCCATTTGCAACAACAATTACCCTATCCAATGATGTGCCCATAGAAATCGTTTCTAAGCTCCTGGGCCATTCAAAATTGTCAACCACTCAAATATATGCAAGGGTAGTGGACCAGAAGATAGGAGAGGACATGTATCTTTTACAATCAAAATTGAATTAAATCTTTGCGGGCGAAAAAAAAAGAAAGTTTGAAATCTTAGTCACCAAAGATCAAATAACCTTACCCTGATTAAGATTAAGAAGCATATTTCAGCACAACATAAGCGGCCAGTATCACACTGCCAATAAGAACAAGTAGCCTCCAAACTTTGGAATTATCCTTAATCATTATCTCCATCTTTTGAATAAATGAGAGATTGAACTCCTCTTTGATATCCAAAGAGGAGTATTCAACTCAGGGGAAATAGGGGGATTGTTATTCTTATAATTTAATATTAAAAATAAAGTTTTTAAGAAAAAGAAAACCAATATTGGGAAATATTTAACCAGACTATTTCTAGACTCCCAACCTGCGAACGCAGCGAATCGAAATGCCTCAAGCCCAAATCTACCGAACTAATACTATGTTGTGACGCAACAAATTAACAGGAAAAACCTACTAGTAAAATCATTTATCAAGTACTGACTCTACCCACTCTTGTGCTTTTTCAATATCTAGGAATATGGCAAAAGGAACTTTTGAGAAATTTCTTTCAAAAGTAGCCATGTTCAAAGATGATGCTTTGCGGCTAACTACTTCAAAACCTACGAGATTCCTTAGCTTTACAAGCTTATAATAAGCTACTGGATTCACATTGAAATCATGAACCCTTTTGGATAAATAAACGAACTCTTTATTATCATAAAATTCTGAACAGATTTTTATTACATCTGCCACTTCTGAATAATCAATAACAACTCCTTCTTTGGGCTGTGAAATCAAATAATTTTCGTAAAAGTGTAGTGTGGTAAAATGGAGGTCAATGCTTTTTTGAGGCATAATTTGGTACTTTTTTACAAATGGAGGTGAAACCTTTCTCAATCTCTCCACCTATTTTCTTCTATGTTAAGTTGGTAAAGAAAATACTAAATAAAAGTTGCTCTTAAAATTCTTATTCAATGAATTTGAGAAAGAGCCAATATCAAAGTCTGCTGATGACAGATCAGGACATATCCTCAGTATAGTTAAAATCACAAGAATGGCATGTATCAACAATCACTATTAGATGTTGGGCACCTAAAATAAAAGCGAACGAAGCGCAGCAAAGTGCTGCAAGCCCAAATCTACCAAACTAACACTATGTTGTGAGGACACTTTACCCACATGGCTTATCAACCGTGTCCCTTTTATTATTAAGAAATTTATTGGTAAATTGTAAGTTCCTAGAAGAAGAACGACTATGAATAAGTAAGCCATTGGCACTGCAGGGGTCCTCCTCTATTTTTCCTTCCTTTCTTCTAAAAAAAGGATGAAAATCAATTTATTAAAAACTTGCAGAAGGATCTTTATAGCTGTATTAGTCATTGGTATGATTTCTTTTGTATTGTACGCTATTTTTCCTTTATTGATCTTAAACCAGAAAATCCCTCCCTGTAGTTTTTACATTTTCTAGGGTATCTTGTATTACTATAGGAGAGGGTCAATTTCTAATAATTCCTCGCGCCCATAATGAAACACAGCAAGTGCTGCAAGTCCAAATTTATCAAATTAATAAATCTGGGGTGAAAGCAGGTTTAATCAAAACAGTAACGCTTGCGGCAAAAGATCATTTTTTCACGAAAGTTGCCAGAGCATTTGCCGCAAAATTAGTAATGATCTTTTAAACTAAAGACGGAAATGCTTGTAAACAAAGGGGGAAGAACAGAACCTATGACATCGCGTAGCGTGTCATCCTCTTGCTTTCTTCCCTCTTTGTTTTTTCTTAATGGATTTTTGCAAATCTTCACTAGAAATCATGGTCGTCCATCTGCAGCTTTTTAATAAAAACAATTTGTTTTTAATGCTAATCGATGAAAAACCTAATTATCAGGTGAAATTAGTATGTTTATCTTTTTAACGAAATATTATGAAACCTTCGAAAATCATTTCCTTATCTATTGTTGTTGCCCTGGTGGTCGTGAATGTTGTATTAATCTGGGTATTAAACGAGGAAAATAGTAGGTGGGGTAGAATTCTTTGTTCTGGAATCTACTGTCTATATTTTTTGGTCACTGATTCCTCTAAAAAAGTTTTTTTATTAAGTGCTTTTCTGCTTTTTCTTATCGCAGACATATTTATTCTAGATTTTGAATCAACTATTGCACAGCAGGCTTTTTTTGCTCTACATTCTTCAGCCTATCTTTTACTTTTGTTCGAAATAAAAGAGAATTTAGAAAAGTTCCACATGAGTTCTTTTCAGAAATTATATTTTTCAATTGTATTTGCTGTAAATGGAATTTTTGTTTTTGTTATTGGAAATACTTTGACAGCCGGTATTAATGATATTGCTCTAACCTTATTGTTCTATTTACATGGTTTTTCTTCTCTTCTTTTAATAGCAGGTGCTATTCTTGTTTATGATCGGTACAGCAACGAAATATCAGCTTCTTTTTTAGTAGGGGTTTTGGCTTTGGCACTTTCGAACCTTACAGGTTTTGCATCTATTTATTTGGATCATACCACTTTTCTCTATCTAAGCAGAATATTCTACATACTCGCGCTATTTTGCTTGGTTCACTTTTCTGAAATTTCTAATGGAGCTCAATCTAGGGATCTAAATGAATTAGAAGCTAAGGAAGAAAATACCAAGGGTACAAGCTATCATGAATATTGAAAAGCAACTTATTTTAGAGTTAAAGGATAAGTGACTAAAACTAATACATAGTAGAACTTGAAGAATCACCTATGCCTATCCATTATTAAATCCACTTTATTTGTCTTAAATTGACAAAATTTACAACATATAAAACCATTCTTAAAGTTACCTAATCGGTTACCAGGAGGAGAGAAAATTAGAAAAAGTACTGAATTTACTGGTAAAATTAATCGTGCCACAACTATTACACTATCTAACGGAGTTCCGATAGAAACAGTCTCTAAACTCCTTGGCCACACCAAACTCTCAACCACACAAATTTACGCTCGAGTCCTGGAGACTAAAGTCAGTTCAGATATGATGCTGTTGAAAGAAAAGATGGATAAAGCGAACGAAGCGCAGCGAAGTGCTGCAAGCCCAAATCTACCGAACTAATACTATTAGTATCATGCCCGTTTCATAAGCAATTCCACTGCAATGGCCATCAACTGGGTTTATGGAAGTTGCTTTCCCTTCTCGCTCCGAATCAACTGACGCCGTTATCATCCCTAATTAACACTTTTTTACATTAAATAACAATGATTAACTATGTTCCGGTAAATGAATGCTTTGTTTTAGACCATTATTAATCACAAATTATTTAAATTATGAGAAAGTTATTTTTACTTTCAGCATTTGGACTTATGTCTATGGGAGCTTTTGCCGCTAATGACGAAGCAAAACCAGAGTTTTCGAATCTCGAGACTGAAGTTATCGGAAGCAGCATGGAAACCATGGAAGCTGAAACAACTATTGACGTCGTAAGGGCTGAAATCATCGTAAACTGTGAGGATGGATCTTCTTACACTGTAAGTTGCGATACATGTAGTACCTCTCAGCTTGTGGGAATAGCAATGGCTTTATGCGCCTAGACAACATGCCCTTCCTCTCATTACCAGGGGAAGGGTTTTTTTCAATTAAATACAACTATAATAATATGAGATTTTTATTATTTTTTTTCTTTATAACCTCAATTACGGTTTGCCAGGCTCAGGATAAGGGTATTGTTTATTATGGTCACATTGAGAGTCCGGGAAAAGGCGGTCCAGTCGGTCTCGACTTTAATGCATATCTAGTTTTCAATAAAGAAGCATCCTATTACGTTTCAGCTAAAGATTCTCTTGAAAAGCAGATGGAATTAGAAGAAAACCAAATCAAAGAGGTAAATGGAACTAAACAAATTTACCTAGGAAAACATACACTACCGCAAGGTAAGCAGGTTTACTATAACCGTAAAAGAGACAGTCTGTGGTGGAATAAAAAATATAAAGAACCAGTTTACGGACGAGAGAAACGAACCCAAATAGATTGGAAGTTAGGTTCTGAAACAAAAACCTTCGGTGATCTTACCTGCCATAAAGCAACCGGTGCTTTTAGAGGAAAAAATTATACGGCATGGTATACTGATGCAATACCATTACCCTATGGTCCATGGAAACTACAAGGGTTGCCAGGCTTAATTCTAGAAGCATACGATGATAAGAAGGAGATGTATCTTTATTTTAAATCTGTTGAATATCCGCTAGAGAGAAATCTTACTGTCGGACCGATGGATAAACCTAAAGTAGATCGTCAATATCCATATATTTCAATTGAAGAATACAAGCAAACCCTAGATAAATTAGTTGAACGTAATAAGACAAAAGCTATTCTTATTGCAAAACAAATGGGTGGTGATGTGACGGTTAATCCTGGGGGTATTGAAACCCTTAGCGTTGAAATATTTGATTAATTCAATATTCTTATTATACACAAGAACCCCATGTAAAATGGGGTTTTATTTTTATCCATCCTTAATGAAGTACATTCTCCTACTTTTTTTATTTCTCCTTTGCGGAAGCAATTATGCGCAGGAAATGGCTATTCGGGGAACTATTAGGAATAAGCAACTTCAACCTCCCTAACATTCAAAATTTTAAGCGTTTGATCTTTGTTTAGCAGTTTTCTGAGTTTGCTTATAAATACATCCATACTTCTGGAGGAATAGAAATCATTGTTTGTCCACATTAAATCTAAAACTGTATTACGTTCTACTACCTGATTTTTATTCTTTACGAGAAATAAGAGCAATTGACTCTCTCTGCTTGTAAGGGTATCAATTTTTCCTTCTTTATACTGTAATGTTTGATTATTTGGATTGAACTTGTACTGACCTAAAATTAGCTCGTGCATGTTATCAAGCCTTGGTTTCGTATTTACAAGGTTTTTTATACGTACGATAAGTTCTTCTATGCTGAAAGGTTTTTTGAGAAAATCATTTCCACCAGTATCAAAACCAGTAACCACATCCTGAGGTTGAGATTTGGCCGTCAGAAAAATAATAGGTGTTTGAGTATCTTTACTTCTAATCTCTTTTGTTAAAGTAAGTCCATCTTTTACAGGCATCATAATATCAACCACCAAAATATCTGGAGAATTTTCCTGATACATTTGGTAAGCTTCTACTCCATTTCGGGAATGTAGCACAATAAAATCACGTGTTTCCAGGCTTTCTTTAATAATCTGAGCCAGGGTTATTTCGTCTTCAACTAGTAATAGCTTTATTTTATTCATTAGGTATAGAAATGATAAATGATGTCTTATTATTTTTTAAAACGATTTCTGCAGCACCATTATGTTTTTCAGCTATTTTTCTAACATAATATAAACCAATACCATATCCTTTCACATTGTGAAGATTCCCTTGCGGTACACGGTAAAATTTATCAAAAATATTTGCCGCCTGTTCTTTCTTTAAGATGGTTGCATTATCGCTAACCTGGATAATTAATTCCTTTTTATTCTCAATGCCTACTTCAATTCGATTTCCTCCATACTTAATAGCGTTATCCAGTAAAGCCCCTAAACAATTACCAAGATGGAACGGTTCAATATTTGAGTTGCTTTTCAAATCTTCAGAAATTTTAAGAATAATTTCTTTTCCATTAGAATTCATCCTATAATTTTCAACAATATCTGCTGCCCATTTTGGGATATCTACCGAATGTTTGTCAAGTGTCCAATTTTCAGAATCTAAAAGTGCGGTATCCATAAGTTGATCAACCATTTTTTCTAACTTTTTAAGCTGTTGATCAGAATAGTCTAGATATCTATTTGTTTTCTCAACATCGTGGTTTGTATTGAAAAAACGTATGCTTTCAATGGCAGCGCCAATAGTTGCGATTGGAGTTTTAAATTCATGTGTTATATTGCTAATAAGGTCATTTTTTATTTCAGAGAGTTGTTTCTGCTGCTTTATCACCCATTGCAAATAAAATAATGCAAATAGGATTGAGGTCATTAATAAAAGGGAAATAAGTATACTTAGAAGACTTTTTTTTACGATGATTTGAATTGCATTTGGAAATTGCAACTCTAAGCTCTCCCGATTTTTCAAATAGGTAGATTTTCCAGTTACACTAAATTCACCTGATGAGAAGGATTTGCTCAAAGAGGTAGCAAAAAGTGAATCTTTTTTATAATGATTTAATTTATACGGAATGTTATAATCCCTTCTTTTGAGTTCGGCGTTTAGGAGACTTTTTAATTTTTTAAAATTAATAGAGTCTTCATTGATTGATATATAAATATCCTTTATGTTATTTAACATCTTCAGACTGTCCGAAGATTTACTAACATTCTTTGAATCGGTAGTATCAGGACGGAATTTATCTATAATTTTTTTATTCCCACCAGTGATGGTAAAATTGTCAGGATTTTTACCGGATTCTCTTTCAACCTTCAACGAAACCGAATTTTCCTTCGCAAAATCCACAAAGTAATTATCGATAGCAACGTCCAGTGCATTTTGTATTTCGTTTTTAAAAGCCACCGTATTTTTCTGGTATTCTGTATAACTCCAATAGAGCTGAATGGTTATAGTTACAGCTATAACAATAATTAATAAATAAGGGATACGTTGATATGATTTTTTCATTATTCCGTTGAAGATACTAATTAATAAATTCATCAAGGTATTTATGATTGTGGGTGCTAACAATGCTGTAAAAGATTTATCATATATTTTCCAGATTAATGAGAACAGCAATTTTTGAAATAAATATTTTTAGAACCCGGTTTTGTACAATACGGGAATGGGAGGAGCCTAATTGAAGAATTACTCTTTATTTTTTTTGCCAGAAAGAAAGGAGTAATTACTGTAAGTCAATAACCTTAAAAAATGCGAGCTGCCAACGAAGTATCAATGACAAGATTTTTCCTATATCATTTTTTAAACTTTTGAGATGGCAGTAATGGATCTTAATTCCAACTTTTTGTTTTCGGCTACAAAATCCGACAAAAACTTCCTACACCATGTAGAACAGTCTATTAAGTCAAAGATGTAAATGTATTTTGGTTTAAACAAAATTTAATTCAGCCTCAGTTTTTAAATTAAAAAGCCAAGGGAATCATTAGAATTTGTATGGAAGATGTTCTTAATAAACATGCGCAATCAAGAATAATCGGTAAAAAATAAATCATTTACTACCTTTACAGAACAGAAAAGAGCAAATAATATTTTCTCCTCAAGTTCTTAGATATTAGTGAATGATTCGGTGAACAAATTGAAGATATACTGGGCGAGGTACCGTGGATAAAGAGATTGCTCTCAAAAAGAATATCCTGCCACACTCATAATTTTCCATAAGAGAGTGAATTTCACCTTCTCATATTGGTTACTAATTATATTCTTCACAAAATAATCTTCACCTATTCAAAAATTTATCACACTATCCAAAGCTTCATCAGCATCTCGATGAATGAAATTGGCCTGATAATTCAGAGTAGTCTTTAGATTACTATGACGATAGAGCTTTTGCAGCATCAAAGGATGAATTTTATCACCTGCAATATTCCCAAAGCTGTGTCTTGCAATGTGATTGGACAAATTTTTATCTATACCACATTCCTCTGCAATTCGTTTTAGATATTTATTGAGAAGTTTGGTAGCATTTTTTGTTTTAATATAAATTTCTTCAGCATCTTTAGGATGGACATTTTTTAGAAAAGGAAATACATATCCATTATAAAGTATCTTATCCTTTCTGTAATAGCTTAATATTTTTTCGGCTTTATGAGGAATTTTTAAGCTCAACGCCTTTTCATTCTTATTCATTACATAATAAAGACGATTATCCTTAAAATCAGACCATTTCAGTTTAACCACATCAGAAATACGTATGCCTGCAAAATAGAAAGCAAACAGCCATACATTATGAGTATGCCAAATTGAAGCACCTTCTTCAAATTTTAGAGCTTCTATTTTTTCAACCTCTTCTATAGTTAGTCCGATTTTATTACCAGAACCAATTCGAATTTTCTCTTTTTCCCCTGCAAAAGGATAATACTTTTGATCAATAATACCTTCTTTTATTGCTAAGTTAAAAAGTGTTCTAATAAAAATAAGCTGATTAGTAACAGTTCTGGTTGTTTGGTTTAAATAAGAAAGACAAAAAGTTTTATATTTATTTATAAATGCCTCATCAATTTCCTGAAATCGTAAAGCTGTACTTTTTTGGAAATAGTTCACTCCATCCATCCACATATATTCGGCTTTTTTTGCCCTACTTATACGCTCTCTACGCCGTTCTTTGATCTCTTTAGTAACTGTAGATTTGTTTTTAGATTTTTTTAGATTTAAAAATTCTTCTAAATTATAGAGGATTGACAATTCGGATTTGGCTACAGAGAATGTCCCCCTTTCATATTTGTCCTTTATACGTTCAGCTGCTAATGCAAAAAAAGATTTTAAGCCCCCAGGTCCTTTTAATTTTTGTTTGATTTGTTTGGGAGTAATACGATCTTTTGACTCAAAATAAATATCATTGACCTCGGTCAACTTTTTCATCAAAAAATTGTTCAATTTTCTATAGTTGGGATGAGTTCTTTTAACTTTTCCAGCAGTTTTATCCCAGTCCTTTTCAAAAACATATTGTCCAAGCCAATGATAGTTTGTTTTATAATTTTCACTAATCCTCAATGCAAGTGGAATTGTGCCATCCTTTCTTATCATGTTCTTCCGTAAAACAATCTTTACATTAGCCATAATGATCTGATTTAAAACTTAGTAAAGATAGTGAATTGTTTAGGACTTAGTACAGAATAAGTACAGAATAGTACAGAATAAGTACAGAATAATTTGAATTTAATACCTTCTAATTAAAATCAGATAATATATAAAGCACTGTAAATCAAATATTTTGAGTGGTTTTAGTTGAAATTGCATAGATAAAACATCAAGTTCATAACCCGGAGGTCACGAGTTCAAATCTCGTTCTCGCTACCAGTAAAATCAAGGCTTTCGAGAAATCGAAGGCCTTTTTTTATGCTCTAAGCCCAACGATAAACAGTTTTCATTGATCATACCTAAAAGTTGGGTTATTAAATATTAAGAACCGGTAAAGAGAGAATTTAATGTTGTCTTGAAAAACATTTCCCATAATAATTGAATCTACTGACCAACGTAATCATAATAACCTACTCTTCCTATGGGAACTCTATACGCTGTTTCATTTTCCTTTCCTATTTAAAAAAAGTCTAAATAACAATTGGAGAAGTTCTTCGGGCTAATTAACTTAGCTGCCGCTTTTATTTAGACTTAATCTAAAGAACTAGAGCGCCAGATCTACTTTGTATTTCCTGTTGTAATGAATGGATACAAAAGGTTCGGTCGCTACAACACAAGACGCTTAGATTGAAAGAGAGACTATTGAAGGCATAATTAAACTGTAATTCATCGGTCACGGGTAGAGCTTACTGATGCTCGCGACCTTTTTTATTTCTCATGAAAAAGAAGAATAAGAAGAGTAAATCGAATCTTAAAAAATGGATAAGACAAATCCACCTGTATCTGGGACTGGTTACTGGTGCAATTGTTTTTGTTATTGCCGTTACCGGGTGTCTATGGGTTTTCCAGGAGGAGATTAAAATGCTCACCAATGACCTTCCGGAAATAGAGAAAAGAGACGCCTCAATTCTCACCCCTTTAGAGGCAAAAGCTCTTGCTGAAGAGGAACTGCCCGGCAGGTATGTTCACGGGACACTTTACGCAGAAGAAAATGAACCTATTGAGGTTATTTTCTATGAACTGGAACCTGAATTTTACCAGTCGGTTTACCTGCACCCATACACGGGTGACGTCCTTAAGGTGGAAAACCACATGACTGGTTTTTTCCACTTTATTCTCGATGGTCATATGTATCTATGGCTTCCTCATGAAATTGGAAGTCAGGTGGTAGGCTGGAGTACTTTCATCTTTTTCGTTATGCTGGTTACCGGTATTATTCTTTGGTGGCCAAAAAACAGGAAAATGAAAAAGCAACGCCTGTCATTCGACTGGAAGAAAAGCACCAAATGGAAGCGAAAAAATTTCGATTTACACTCTGTAATGGGATTTTATGTAAGCTTTGTGGCAGTGGTTGTTGTGTTCACAGGCCTGGTGATGGTATTTGAATGGTTTGCAAGTGCTGTGTATAAAGGTATGGGAGGAGAAAAGGAAGTGGTTTTCACTATCCCAGATAATACTTCAGGAACTTTTAAAGCTACAGAAAATCCTCCTATAGAATCGCTTATAGTAGACCTGAAAAAGGAATATCCTGAAGCTGTAGATCTCGAGATACATTATCCTTACACCGATTCTTCAAGTATTTATGTGGAAGTAGCCTATCACGACGGAATCTATTACACTGCAGATTATCGCTTTTATGACCAAAATACCCTGGAGGAAATTGAAACCCCAAGCATCTATGGGATTTATGAAGAAGCTGGTTTTTCAGAAAAGGTCATGAGAATGAACTACGATATCCACGTAGGGGCAATTGCCGGTCTCCCCGGGAAAATAATTGCTTTCTTTGCCAGCTTGATCTGCGCCAGCTTGCCTGTCACAGGATTCTTGTTATGGTACGGACGAAAATTCAAAAAGAAAAGCCCCAGGCTAAGAACCCGCGAACTCGAATTTACCTGATATTCTTCCGAAGAATATTATAATCTGCGGAAAGTTTTAAACACAAAAGGTGCTCAAAAATGACATTTTTGAGCACCTGCTGAAGGTCTTCCAGATATACTACTACTAAAACTTACACTGGTGTGGAAAATGTTTAAATCAGAAAGCTTTTAAGCTTTTAAATTCTAACTCCGATCCGTCTACTTCAGGAAGAGCTTTCGTCTTTTAAGGAAGCTCAATGGAACTTTAGAAGCTGTTATTTTTCATGAGGAGACAGGAATAATGGGGCAAGGTGCTTCCTGAAAAGATTATCTGTAACATTGTTTTCTACCCTTTCTCTATACATGTCTAAAAGGGGAAAAAAATGATCCCCTTTTTCAGCAGCTATTTTATATGCACAATGCAGCAATTGTCGAAAGTGCGGATTGGATTCAGGTGAATTTGGCTCATGCCGTAAAGCAGCTGCATATTGCTTACCCGAAGAAAATTCGTCGGGAGCCGGTAGTTGAGACCTATCTATTGATAAAACCGATTTATAATCCCTTGTAAGCTCGTCATATCGCTCTAACGCGTCCCTATACAATTCTTTGCTGAAGTTAAAGCCCTCTCCTTCACTTTCGGCCAGCCCGATTAATTCTTCCAGCCAGGTAGTTCCGGCAGTTTTAAGGTGCAGGCCTGCATCATGCTTGCTGATGAGCTTCCGGATCACCGGATATACCGAAAACTTATCACTCCCACTGTGAACACTTATCTTTAGATCTTGCTGCAAGTCAAATTCCTTGACAGCAAATTTCAAGACTAAAAGATCTTCTTCAAATTCTCTTTCAAACTGTTCGAGGTCTCCTTCATAATCCACCCCTTTATTAAAACTGCCGGTGAATTTTGGTGCAATGGTATTTACCGGAACCTTATAATAAGCCAAAGCTGCCAGAATGAAAAAGAGCTCTACAGGAGACTGCGGCTCTTCCACCTCATCTATAGAAACTTCGATATGTACATATTCCTCCTTTTTACTCTGAATGTATGAGTAAACCTCTCCGGCATTTTTAGCTGCCAAAAGAAAATTGTTTAGCATCTCCCGGAGATGAGTCTTTGATATCTGCATTTTTCGCTCAATTCCCGGGATATGAAGATCACCGGAATATGCTTTGAAAAAGTTCAGAAAACCTTCTTCCTCCTCTTCTGGAGCCGACTTACCTATAAATTCGGCCACATCTATGGTAAAGAAGTTACTTACCTCCAGGAAAGGCTTTACCGTCTTAATATTAATATGATCGGCATCTACGAAATATTGTGATTTAAAACCGGCAGTTTTCACTGCACTATCTGCTTCCTCTCGCAAACTTTGGGGCTGAGTACCCACAGTTTGGTGTTCCCGGTTCGACTTGTTCCATACCGGGGTAACCGCTACTCCTTCGCTCTGAATTTTAAGAATTGCATCAAGTTGTGCCTTTCCTTCTTTCCCGAACCTATCGCCTACTCCAAATGAATATTTTCCTAATGCCATCATATTATCAAATTTTTAAACTCCGCTAAAAGCACCAAAACCGCCATCTACAGCAATTACAGTTCCTGTCACAAACGAAGATCCCTCTCCTGCCAGCCAGTTGGCTGCACCCTGTAATTCTTCAGGTTTTCCAAACCTGTTCATGGGGGTTTGGTTTACAATGGTCTCCCCGCGGGATGTGAGACTTCCATCTTCATTTAATAAAAGATCCCGATTCTGTTCTCCAATAAAAAATCCGGGGGCGATGGCATTAACCCTAATTCCGTCTCCATATTTCTGTGCCATTTCTACAGCCAGCCACCTTGTAAAATTATCAACCGCAGCCTTTGCCGCAGAATATCCAACTACCCTTGTTAGCGCCCGTTGCGCAGCAAGGGACGAAATATTGATAATACTTCCTTTTTTCTCCTCTACCATTGCGCGGCCAAAGACTAGAGATGGGAGAACAGTTCCTTTAAAATTGAGCTGGTTCACCTTATCGAAGGAGTCGAGATCGAGGTCAAAGAAAGTCTGATCTGGAGTTATAGTCGCACCTTTTTGATTTCCGCCGGCGGCATTCACCAGGATATTCACTCTTCCGAAGGTATTTTCTATCTTATTTTTCACAGCGGTTAAACTCTCTTCGTCAAGAACATCTGCAACCAATGCCAAAGCTCTGCCGCCATTACTTTCAATTTCTTTAACCCTTGCCTGCACAGTATTTTCGCTGCGCCCCAGGATGCCTACTTTTACTCCTTCATAAGCCAGCCCCATTGCTATGGCGCCTCCAAGCACTCCGTTTCCGCCTGTAACTACGGCTACTTTATCGTTTAAATTATTCATTTTTATTTTAATTATTCGTTTTCAAAAGATTTTACAATTCCCATTTCCAGGCCGCGCAATTCTGCCAGGCCCCTTAATCTTCCAATTGCAGAGTAACCGGGATAAGTCGTTTTTTCGAGGTCGTCCAACATTTGATGGCCATGGTCTGGTCTCATAGGAATTGGTTGCGTTTTTTGCCCTTTTTGACACTCATAGAAGGTACGCACCAGCTTATACATTTCTGCACTGCCTTCCAGGTGGTTGGCTTCATAAAACCTGGAGCGGGCCTCCCGCTGAACAGATCTTAAGTGCACAAAATGAATGCGGTCAAAATAGGTCTTGATGATGCCGGGAAGATCATTCTTTTCTGAAGCTCCAAAACTACCGCTGCAAAATGTGAGTCCGTTTGATTTTTGTGGCACCTTGCTAAAAATGTAGTCAAGATCATCTTTATTGCTCACCACTCGTGGCAACCCCAAAACCGGCCATGGCGGATCATCTGGATGAATCGCCAGCTTCACTCCTGCTTCTTCTGCTACCGGAATGACTTCCTTTAAAAAGTCCACCAGATTTTCCCGAAGCTGTTCTGCTGAAATGTTTTTATAATCTTCCAGTCCCTGCTGAAGCTTTTCCAGAGTGAAACCTTTTTGATCTCCCGGCAGTGCCATTAGCAAACTTTCCCTAAGCCTCTCGATTTCTTCCTGTGGCATTTGAGGAAATCTGGATTTTGCCCGTTTTACCATTTCCCGATCATAGTCTTCTTCTGCTCGTTCTCTCTTCAGAATAAAAAGGTCAAAAATGATAAGGTCTTTCAGGTCGTGTAACAGGGCGGTACTTCCATCTTCAAGTTGATACCGCACATTTGTACGCAGCCAATCCAGTACAGGCATAAAATTATAACAAACGCGGGTAACGCCACTTTTGCCGAGATTTATTAAACTCTGCTTATAATTTTCAATGTATTTAGTCTTATCGTTTTTTCCTTGCTTGATGTGCTCATGCACCGGAAGACTCTCCACCACGTTCCAGCGCAGCGAAAATGGATTTTTCCTGTTGCTTTCTTCCAAAAGGGATTTCCGCTTCTCAATTTCTTCTATACTCCACACCTCCCCAACAGGAATATGATGTAGGGCAGTAACAACACCACTTGCCCCGGCCTGTTTAATATCTTTTAAGCTTACGGGGTCATTAGGCCCATACCACCTCCAGCTTTGTTCGAAAATCTTTTCCATTTTTTTATGCTTATTCAAAGAAGGTCCATTTTTGCCATTTTTGGAAGGTTTGCAGAATTTTTCTTCCAAACCTTAAGGTACAGAGAACTTTTGTCCCTGGAAAGTTCGGCTAAAGGAAATCCTCCCGCACCGGACTAAATACATCTATGAGCATCCCCGCCTCGAGGCACTCGGCACCGTGTTTAGCATTAGGAGGGACGAAAAACCCGTCACCTGTTTCCAGAATTTCAGATATACCATCAATGATGATCTTAAATTTTCCTGAAACCACGAAAGTTCCCTGGGAGTGGAAATGATCATGCACATATCCTACTGCTCCTTTTTCGAATTTCACCTTGACCACCATTAACTGAGTATTGTAGCCTGTAATTTGCCGCGAGATCCCTTCTCCTACTAGTTCCCATTCGGCTTCAGATTCTTTAAAAAACGTATTTCCTTTTATCATTTTTGCCGGGTATTTTATTTATGTTTTTGTTCCCATTTAGGGTATTCTTCTTTCAGAAGATCTTCAGCGTAATTATCTATATAACTGTAATTGATACGCCGTTCATGCTCTATTTCTTCAAGCTTGTATTTTACCACTCCGTCGCGACCAATAAACATGGGCCTGTTGGTCCCAATTTCGGTAAAGCGACCCCAAAGAGGACCGCCTGCAGGGTCTTCGACTACTATACGGTCACGACCCTCAGGCAGACTGGGATCTTTGATCCACTCCACTCTTTTGCCTGTTACCTTAGCGTCTTCAAACCACTGTATGGCACTTCGGACAGATCTTTTTACTGCTTCCGAAGGATTTTCGATCTCCATTAAATACCGTACAATTTCGGCACTTTCCTTACCACTCAGAGAGGCCAGTTCGTAAGCTCTTGCTTTGGCCGGTTTGAGTGTTTTTTTATCATGCTGAGCACCCCAGGCTGTGAGTTTACCATCAACTTCAACCTGGGTATCGAGAATTATTTTCAATCCTTTTTCTACAGCTTTTTCGGCTTTATTTTTTCTGAAAGCATCCACAAATGAATATGGTTCTTCATTTTGTGCAATATCCCGTAACAAATTCATCACTCCAATCATCGCTTCATCATTGTAGGTGATGTGCCCGTAATATCCCTTTTTAAGCGGATAGAATTGAGGCCAGCCGCCATTGCTGTACTGCGCCTCAAGCAGATAATCGACACCTTCCAAAAATGCAATTTTGTAGTCCTCTTTTCCTGTAGCTTTATAAACCCTTGCTAAATACTTTAGCTGGTTATGGGTTGCGCCATTGTCTATGGTGGTGCCCATTTCTTTATTTTGCAAATTCCTAAGACTATCTTTTTCTTTTGAGCTTAATTCATTAGACATATCTATATTTTTATACCAGCCCCCATTGGTATGCTGATATAATAGCACATTATCTGCAATTCTTTGTGCTTCCTTGCTCCCGTACCACTCCTTATCCTGTTTTAATGTTCTTCTCCACGGAACTTTTTCTGAATATTCTCCCAAACTAACCGGAACTTCTTTCAGAATCTTCTGAAATAAAACCTTTCCCTTTATATATTTTTTCAATTCCAGATCCTGTTCTGCAATCTCCTGAAGTGCCAGACTGGCAACAAGAGTTGCACCCATTTTGGAAAGGTGCGTATCATCGGCTACTCCTTTTGGCTCATATGGATCCTCGCCCGGCTCCAGGTGAAGATGCAGTTGTTTTGAATTTTGAGGCCCGTACATGATTTCCAGCCGCTCTGTCAATAACTGCAAATCGATGAAAGGCACATTCAGGTCTTTTGCGAGCATTCTCACCACCAGGGGATACTGCCCGTGAGTATCGACTAAAACGCCGTTTTCATTAAAATTCCGCCGCACAATTGAGCTGAAAAGAATTGGAGTTGCTCCTTTTTCACGGGTTTCTCTCACAAACTTCTCGAGATTGCTCCTGTATTGTGTAAAAGGATTGGTATACCTGGCGGGATCGTTCACTTTTTGGTCGTTATGTCCAAACTGAATAAGCACAAAATCCCCTGGCTTCAGTTGTTCTCTGACCTTTTCCCAGCGACCTTCAGCAATAAAACTTCTGGTACTGCGACCATTAACAGCGTGATTCTGAATATTTATTTCTGAAGTCATCAACTCCGGAAGCATTTGTCCCCAGCCATGTTCAGGATTCTTTTCGGGATCTTTTTTATCAGACATTGTAGAATCACCTATGAGGTAAAGCGTAGGCTTCTCCTGTGCCACTACTGAAATTGAACAGAAGATCACGAGGAAAAGAAATAGATTTTTCATTTTTTCAGCAGTTATAATGTTATTCAAATGCACCAGGATTTGCTGTAGTTCCTTCTCACAGGCTTAAGGGATTGTTGCCCAATACCAGTCTTTCTCAATACTAAAAATATTCTGGAGATTATACTTCGATGCTTCTTCTAAAGAAAGCTGGTGAGACCAGTTCACCCTGGTAGCCGGAGAAGCTCCGGGACCGCTGCTATTGAATTCGGCGTAGTAGGCTGTTCTTTCTTTATTCGGAAACATTTTATCTCCCGGCCAGTGATCCCAGCCCTCCGGAAGAATATGATCCCCGAGGTAAGAGTTTATAAATACGGTTTTTGCGTAAGGTCTCCACGGCCTGCCCAAATAAACCTCATTCACACCTTGGGTAGCTATAAATTTGCAGTTGAGAAAAACATATCCGAATTCCTGATTTTGCGGAGTTGCTGCAGCAGTGATAAAAGAATTTTTTAAGCTCTTAATGGTACATTCTTTAAAAACTGCGGTTGCCTCTCCAAAAATAAAATCTGTAGTCCCTTCAATATAACAGTTCAAATACAGCTGGCGGCTACCTTCTGTTGCGGTATACACGGTGTCCTGGCAACCAAGAATGTTAGCGTCTTTAATTACGAAGCGGTCGCCTTCCACGTGCAAAGCCACTGCCTGACCTTCTCCGCAGGAACTATTCTGAATTGTAAGATTCTCAATTTTAATATCATTCCCTCTCACCAAAACTGTATAGGAAGTAAAAGTAGAGAGCTCCTTTCCCGTTAACGGATCGATCTTGCCTGAAAAGTCGCTGTTGGTAATAAGAGTATTTTCTCTGTCTTCCCCAATGAGCGTGAGCTGATGTTTCCAGGAAGGGATCTCCAGCTTTTCATTGTAAGTGCCAGATTTTATTTTGATCACTACTTCTCCCGGACCAAGATCCCGGGTAGAATTTATTGCTTCCTGAATGCTGGTAAAATCGGCATTGCCAACTTTGGAAACCGTTATTTCACGGTAGGATTCTTTTGCTGAAGAAGAATTTTTAAAGACTTTGTCGAGGAAATTTGTGGTAAGCCTGACAGTTTCATCAAACCAGGGATGTACAAGCCAAAAAGCATGAGGGGTCTTGTCTATGGTATGTATTTCATTATAAATATTATTTTCATTCAGGATTTTCAGCATTTCATCCCGTCCTGCATGAAACCTTGGATAGGAGCTGTTGATAAACAGCGTAGGTGGTGTATTAGCTCCGACGTATTCCAAAGGAGAGGCTTCTTTCCATATTTCGAATTTTTCGGCTTTAGCACCTCCCAGCCATGTAGCGGCCATCCAGCCTTCTTCGGAATCGGGATGAACAAATGACACAATCCCGTCTACATTGATTATGGCCTGTATATCATCTGAAAAACCAGATTCTTTGGCCTTAAATTTTTCAGAACCTGAAGTTACTCCGATCAACGTGGCAAGTTGTGCTCCTGCTGAAGCACCTAATACAGCGATTTTTTCGGCATCTATTCGATTTTGTTCTGCATTCTCCTTCATCCATTTTACAGCATTTTTAAGATCAATTACAGCAGCAGGATAAAGAGCTTCGGTGCCAAGGCTATAAGCAGCAGTTACGGCTACATACCCTTCAGCAGCAAGACTTCGAGCTAATGGCTGCAGGTTTTCTTTACTTCCGGTAAGCCAGCCTCCCCCATGAATTAGAAGAACCGCCGGGAATTTTTCGCCTTTTTCAGACTTCGGCATGTAAACATCTGCAGTTAGATCCCTTTCAGCAGTTTTTTGATAAACAACATTTTCTATGGCATCAATTCTTTCAGAAAACTGAAGTTCTACAGGAGAAATAAAAGGATAATCCTTTATAAGTTTTTTATAGGTGGTGTTGATCGTATATGGCCTTACCTCATTCTTCTGCGCAATAGATTTTGGGCAGAGGCAGAAAAAAAAGAGGATCGAAAAAAGGCATTTTTGGAGGCTCATCTTGCTTGTTTTAAACGTGTGGATTTTTCTCTTTTAATTCGAATGGAAGTTAAAAAATGCCTCCGCGACAAACCGCACTTCTTGAATGGGGTCCTAAAACCAGGATCTTTGATCTTTTCGTGTACCTATGGAAGTCTTCGCATTTTCAACGGGCATATATTCAAAACCTACCGACACTTATTCTTTTCCGTTTACATTACCCCGAACATTACGTTGCTAGATCATGCTGAATGCATATTCCTCTCATCAGGAACTAAAATTTCTGGTTTACATCAAAGGAGTTAGTATTCCTTACCGTTAATGGTAGTGTTCTCAAATATGATATCATCTGCGTGCTCTACCCTGAGCGGCACCTCCACATTTTTAATATTCACATTTTTAAGTTTTACATTGCTAACAGGGGATTGCTCTCTTCCCAGTATTAACACGCCATATTCTCCCCCGTTTTCTACTTCTACATTCTCAAGCAGAATATTCCTTATCACCGGCATATGCCCTCCTTCCTGGTTAGCATAAATACCATAATGAGTATTTATCTTCAGGACAGCTTCTTTAACCTGTCCCACTTTCAAATCCTTAACAAAAATATTTTCAATGGTGCCACCTCTTCTGGTGTTGGTCTTTATTCTAATGGCACGATCAAGATTTGGGCTGTTCATGGTATTATTGCGCACATATACATTTCTCACGCCACCAGAAATCTCACTCCCCATGACTACCCCACCATGCCCGTCTTTCATAGTGCAATTCTCTACTACAATATTCTCACTACTTATCCCTACACGTCTTCCGTCGTTATCCCTACCCGATTTTATGGCGATGCAGTCATCTCCGGTATCAAAAAGGCAGCCTGTGATGTGAACATTCTGGCTATACTCAGGATTGCAACCATCATTGTTAGGACCGTGGCTAATTACACTCACATCCTTAACTGTTATATTACTCGATTTTATAGGATGCATTACCCAGAAAGGTGCATTTATAAATGTAACACCCTCTATAAGGACATTTTCGCATTCAAACGGCTCAAAAAATGTTGGCCGGAACTGGTGTCCTTCCCCAAAAATCCTTTCTTCTACAGGGGTGCCTTTTTCTACCATCTCACTAAGCCGTGGCAGGTTGTGCGTATCATGTTGCTTTACATCTCCTTCTTTATATCCATAAACATCTTTACCACTCCATGGCCACCAGTTCTCATTACCAGCCTGCCCGTTAAAAGTTCCTTTTCCGGTAACTGCAATGTTCTTTTGTTTATAGGCATAGATCAAAGGAGAATAGTTCATAAACTCCATGCCTTCATAAGAAGTGTGAACCACGGGGAGGTAATCTTGGTGACTGGTTGAGAATTTCACCTCTGCACCTTCCTCAAGGTGAAGATTTATATTGCTCTTAAGATGAATTGGCCCGGTATGATATACTCCGGCGGGAACGAATACCTTCCCTCCTCCCGCATTTGAACAAGCTTCAATCGCTTTTTTGAAGGCGTCATCACTGCTCTTACTTCCATCTGCCGAGGCTCCATAATCAAGTACATTGAAGACCTCATCTCTAAAGATTGGAATTTTTATACTTTCTACTATAGCATCTGCCTGCTTCCACGGATCGTCAAAATTGACCCCGGCCGTAGTTTCAGGAGCGGTGGAAGCAGATTCATTTTGATTTTTACAGGATAAGACTAAAAATATCACTATAAGACTAAAAAGTACCTTGAAAAAATATTTCATAAGATTAGATTATTTTGAAACTACATGTAATCGATTGCACTAAAATAGTCCTTTTTTTCTGTTTTTTCCAAGGTTTTGGTTTGAAAACTTAAGAGGATTTTTCCCCAAAGGAAAATTATTCGGCCTGTTTGCTGCTCATCATTCTCATAATGTTAAAAATGAATAGAACCTACAAGAATATTTTTAATATCTTTGCAGTGCAATTTGTTGCATTTATAGCATTTAGCTTTTTCCATGAAAGATAACGGTAAGGTTACCATATATGACATCTCAAAAAGATTGAATGTCAGCGCTGCTACGGTGTCACGGGCTCTCAATAACAACCCGAAAATCAGCAGTAAAACACGTGAGTTGGTTTTTACCACTGCTAAAGAGATGAACTATAAGCAAAACCGTCTTGCCCAGGCGCTTAAGAGCGGAAAAAGCAAGAATGTGGGAGTTATTGTTCCTTACATCAACCGAAACTTTTTCTCTTCTATAATCAGAGGCATTGAAGAAGAATTGGGCCCTCACGGATACCATGTAATTATTTGCCAGACACATGAGCAAATGGATACAGAAATGGAACAAATAAATACCCTTCTAAACACCCAGGTAGACGGAATTTTCATGTCTATCTCGAAGTCCACCACCAACATAGATCATTTCACGAAAGTTTTACAAGAAGGGAAATTCCTGATCTTTTTTGACCGGAAACTTGATGTTCCGGGAGTTAGTTCTGTGGTAATCGATGATTTTAAAGCGGGTTATATGTCTACTGCACATCTCATTTCACAGGGCTGCAAAAGAATTGCTCATTTTTCGGGAGATCTTAACCTGGAAATTTACAAAAACAGACATGACGGATATATAAGTGCTCTAGAGAATCACGGGCTCAAACCCGATCCGCGTTATATTTTCACCACACTGAGTAACGTAGAATCTGGCGCAGCTGCAGCCCGTAAAATGTGGGAACTAAAGGAGAAACCCGACGCTGTTTTTTCAGCAAGTGATTATACAGCCCTTGGAGCAGTACAGGAACTTAAAAAGCAGGGCGTACGAATTCCTGAAGATTTCTGTATATCAGGATTTAGTAATGAACCATTTACTCAATACATGGAATTACCCATGAGCTCTATAGATCAAACTCCCTTGCGGATGGGACAAATTGCAGCTCAGGTTTTTCTTGAGCAGGTAGACAGCGATCAGGAACTAAGCATCGAAAAAAAGGTGGTGCTTTCTCCTGAACTAATGGTTAGAAAATCATCTAACAGAAGTTTAGCAGAACTCAAAGTACAGTAATATTCAAAATAGCGAAAAGGGGAGCCTTATAAAGACACCCCTCGCTTCCACGGAATAAAATCGTCCTGATTAAGCGCATCGGCTTTTGTTGTTTCTTCACCATTGGCTACTTTAATGATGAACTCGAGGATCTCCTCTCCCATTTGTTCAATGGTTTTTTCAGCCTTTATTACACCACCGGCATCAAGATCAATAATATCTGGCATTCTGCGGGCAAGAGTGCTATTAGAAGAAACCTTTACTACCGGTGCCACAGGGTTACCCGTTGGGGTTCCCAGACCTGTTGTAAACACCACGACATTAGCCCCTGCCCCCACCATTGCTGTGGTACTTTCCACATCATTCCCGGGAGTACATAGCAGGTTAAGTCCGGGTTTGGTAACATAGTCTCCATAATCCAGAACATCCTGGATTGGAGAAGTCCCTCCTTTTTTCGCGGCTCCGGCCGATTTCATGGCGTCTGTAATAAGTCCGTCTTTAATATTTCCCGGCGAAGGGTTCATATCGAAGCCAGACCCGGCATCTATAGCCGATTGTTCAAAAGCCCTTGTAAGCTCAAGGAATCTTTCAGCCAGGTCATCACTTACACAGCGATTGATCAATTCCTGCTCTATTCCGCATAACTCCGGAAATTCAGATAAAATAGGGGAACCTCCGAGAGCCGAAAGAAGATCTGAAGCATAACCCAAAGCCGGATTTGCTGAAATTCCAGAGAAACCATCAGATCCGCCACATTCCAAACCTAACTTCAGTTTTGAAAGAGGAGCAGGTTTCCTGGTAATATTGTTAGCTTCCTTAATAGCAGCATATGAATCGCTGATGATCTTACTCATCATTTCATCTAGGGTTCCCATCTGCTGCTGTTCAAAAAGCAGCACAGGTTTTCTATTGTCAAAATTGATCCTTTCAAGTGCCTTTTTAAAGATATCTATCTGAAGGTTTTGGCAGCCCAAACTAAGCACCGTTGCTCCGGCAACATTAGGATTGTTGACGTAACCGGCCAACAACCTCGCCAGCGAAGCAGAATCCTGCCTTATGCCGCCACATCCTCCCTGGTGAGTAATAAATTTTACTTCAATATTGTCAAAAATTTCACTTTCCTCTTCTTCTATTTGGAGGCTTTCAGTTGTATTCTCACCCTGAATTAATTTCCGGAGAAGCAGTTGTTCCCTGGAAGGTTTTCTGAAAGAAAGTTCCTTTTCAAAAACCTCTTTTAGAAGCTCTATATTCCTGTTCTCACAAAAGACCAGCGGGAAGAACAACCAGACATTTTTTGTTCCCACCTGCCCGTCTGGACGGTGATATCCGTTAAAAGTCCTGTTTTTCCATTTGGAAATATCGGGCACAGTCCAGCCTGTCGTTTCAGTTTTCTTATGTGCCTGCTCGGCCTGATGTTTAACATTATCTACAGTAAGAACCCCGCCTTTTTTAATAGGCACAGTAGCTTTCCCCACAAGCACCCCATACATGAAGATCTTATCTCCCTCATCCAGGTCTACAAGGCTAATTTTGTGTTTAGCTGCAACATCATTAAAGACTTCAACTTCTATATCATCAATAGATAAAACCTCGCCCTGCCATAAATCGGCAAGAGCTACAGCCACATTATCTTCGGGATGAACTTTAATTATTTTCGTCTTCATTTTTCTAACTTTTGAGCTGTGTTTTTTCGCGGAAAGACCTGAAGCCCTCTTCCACACCTTTTTCTTCCAGTTCTTTGAGTGCCACTGCAACCAGGTCTTTCAGACCTGGGACAGCTGTGAGCTCCTGCCCCCAATATTCTTCTTTTTTAAGCACCTCCCCGGCAACCGATTCAAAGTTTGAATTTTCCCAGATTTTGCTGAAGGAATCAATGATTTGAGCATCATCCTGCACAGGTAGTTTTTCCCCCTTCCACTCTCCTTTGTAGAACCTGATCAAGCAGGCAAATGCAAAAGTAAGCCGCGTGGGCAAGGTAGATTTTCTCTTCTGAAATTCTAATAAACTCGGCAGCACCCTCACTTTGAATTTTGAAACTGAATTAAGGGCAATACTGGCCAGTTGATGTTTAATAAAAGGATTTCTGAAACGGTCCAAAACTTCTGAAGCAAAGGAGTCCAGTTCTTCTTCAGCAAGATCAAGTGTAGGATTTATCTCTTCAAAAATGGCATTTTTGACAAACTTTCCGGTGAAGTCGTCGTCAACCGTTTCTTTGACTGTTTCCTTTCCGCTAAGAATTGCAAAAGGAACCATAGTAGTATGAGCGCCATTTAGGATTCTTACTTTTCGGGTGCGGTAAGGCTGTATATCATCAACGATAAGAACATTTTCGTCAATTTTATGAAACGGAATCTTTTCTTTAAGTTCCCGGCCACCTTCAATCACCCAAAGCAGAAAAACTTCAGCTGTAACGATTAGTTTGTCTTCAAACTCAAGCTGATTTTGATATTCTTCAATTTCAGCTCTGGGATATCCGGGAACAATTCGGTCTACAAGGGTATTGTGAAAGCTATTGCTATTCTCTATCCATCCGCGGAAATCTTTACCAAGATCCCAAAGTTCCACGTAGTCTAAAATGATCTTTTTAAGATTGTCTGCATTGTGATTTATTAATTCACAGGGAATTATAGTTAATCCCTTGGCAGGATCCCCCTTAAAATGCTGAAACCTCTTCCAAAGTAAAGCGGTAACCTTTGCAGGAAAACTATTATGAGGAACTTTTTCAAATTTATCGTTCCCGTCAAAGGAAATGCCGGCTTCAGTGGTATTGGAAATGAGGAATTGCAGCTCCTTTTCAGTAGCAAGATTCAAATAAGCCGAGTAATCGTCATAGGGATTGAGGGATTTTTGAATACAACTAATAGTTCTTTTCTCCTGAATTTCCTTTCCGCCTTTGACGCCTCTCATAAACAGGTTATAAAGACCGTCCTGCTCATTCAGCATCTCCACAAGTCCGGCGTTTATAGGCTGCACCACGGCAACGCCAGCATCAAATTCTGCTTCTTTATTTAGTTTATCAATAAGATAATCAACGAATGCCCGCAAAAAATTCCCTTCACCAAATTGTATGACTTTAATGGGTAAATTTTCCGTTAGCCCACTATTTTCCCTCGTTAAGCGTTCCATAATAACATTTTCAACATTAAATTTCTAATCAAATAATCCCGGTAACCACAAAGAGATTTCAGGCACAAAAGTCACCAGTAACAGTACGATGAACATTGCGACGTACAGTGGCATCAGCGGTTTTATAACCTTTTGAATACTCGATTTGGCCACACTAACCCCAATAAAAAGTACCGAGCCTACCGGCGGGGTACATAACCCCACACATAAATTCATTACCATCATAATCCCGAAATGTACAGGATCAACACCCAGCGCAGTTACCACAGGCAGGAAGATGGGAGTGAAAATTAAAACTGCGGGAGTCATATCCATGAATGTCCCCACAAAGAGTAACAGTAAATTTATAATGAGTAGAATTACAAAGATATTGTCACTAAGGCCCAGTAAAGTATCACTTACAGCCTGCGGAATGTTTTCATAAGACATGACCCAACTCATACTCATGGAGGTGGCGATAAGCAACATTACAATAGCGGTTGTTCCCACAGAGCTTAAAAACACACTATGGAGATCACTTAATTTTAATTCCCTGTTTATAAAAGATAGGATAAGGCAATACAGCACTGCAATCCCTGAAGCCTCGGTGGCAGTAAAGATCCCTGAAACAATTCCGCCAATCACCACAACCAACAGTAATAAACTGGGTAGCGCCTGCAAAAAAGTAACTGCGATATTCTTTAAATTCGCGGGTGCGCCTGCAGGATACTTTTTCTTTTTGATCCAGACCGCAGCAACAAGCATAAGAGCCAACCCCATGAGAATACCGGGAAGATACCCGGCCAAAAAGAGCGAGGCAATTGACACTCCACCACTTGCAAGCGAATAAACGATAAGCACATTTGAAGGAGGAATTACCAGGCCTGTAGTTGAAGAAGTAATGTTCACTGCCGCACCAAATTCTTTAGAATATCCTTCCTTTTCCATAGCCGGACCAAGGATTCCACCCATTGCCGAAGTAGCTGCCACTGCAGATCCTGCAATAGCACCAAAGAGCATTGCCGCAACTACATTCACATAGATCAATCCACCCGGTAACGCCCCCATAAGGGCTTTGGCAAAGGCAATGAGCCGGTTGGCTATCCCTCCCTGATTCATTATTTGTCCTGCCAAAATAAACAGGGGAATTGCAAGCAGCGAGAAACTGTCCAGCCCCGTGGCCATACGCTGGGAAACCGTAGTAAATGCAGCAAGCGTATCTATAGATGCCAAAATTGTAAGTATACATGAAATCCCGATTGACCAGGCAACAGGAACCCCTATTGCCAGCAAAATCACAAAGGATAGCACCAGTATTAAAACCTCTGACATCATACTAAATATGTTTTTGAATGAATGATTTCGTGAATTTTATAATATATCACCAGTAAGCCACTTAGGGGCACTACACTGTAGACCCATGATAATGAGACGCCCAGGGCTGCCGAAGACTGCCCCAGTAAATCGTTGACATAGACCAGGTTGCCACCTCCAATGACCAGCACGGTCAAACTAAAGAGGATGATAAGAATATTGATAAAAATGCGAAGTCTCATCCTGTTGGTCGGATTCAACTTTGGCGGCAAAATATCTATCGACAAATGAGTTTGTTGTCCTGAAGCGTATGCAGCTCCTAAAATTCCTATCCAAATGAAAAGATATCGTGCAAGTTCTTCGGTAAAGGAACTGGGAGAATTAAGGAGGTATCTTGAAAAGATCTGCCATAATACAGATAGCACCATGAGTATGAGAAGTACTACCAAAAAATTTCCGAGGATTTTATCTACAGTTTTTCTCATAACTTACTCAATAGCCTGGATTTCTTCAATTAATTTTTTCATTTCAGGATCCTGTGAAAATTCCTCATACATGGGCTCCACTTTTTCCCTGAAAAGTTCTTTATCTGGATATATCACCTTAACTCCTGCTTTCTGAATCTCTTCCATGGCTTCTAATTCTGCTTCTCTCCAGATGGTTTTTTGATATTCTGAAGATTCCATAGCTGCCTCTTTTAACCATTTTTGCTGTTGCGGGTTAAGGTCATTCCACACCAGGGTACTTATTAAAAGTTCATCGGGAAGGGCAGTGTGTTCGTCTACCACAAAGAATTTTGTCACCTCATAATGGCGGGAAAGGTAAAAACTTGGTAAATTGTTTTCGGCTCCATCTACGATCCCTTGTTGTAAAGCAGTATAAAGTTCTCCCCAGGCAATAGGGGTTGGGGAACCTCCTAAATTCTTTACCATATTAATGGCTGTATTGCTTTCCATTACCCGTAATTTTAAACCTTTAAGATCTTCAGGTTTTTCCACAGGGGTTTTACTGTAAAAACTTCTGCTTCCTGCATCGTAAAAAGTAAGTCCTTTTAGCCGTTTATCTATGCTCTTGTTAAGGAACTCTTCTCCTATCTCCCCTTCCAGGACTTCAAATCTATGCTCCCTGTCCCGGAACAGAAATGGAAGACCAAAAAGCTGCAGGCTGGGAACAAAATTTTCAAGAACCCCGGTAGAGACCTTTGTCATTCCAAGACTTCCTATTTGTAAAAGCTCCAGGGTTTCTCTTTCTGAACCCAATTGCTGGTTTGGATATATATCTATGCTCATGGTGCCTCCCGACTTTTCATAAAGACGTTCGGACATATAGACCATGGCTTTATGAACAGGATGAGAAGTGTCCAGACCGTGACCCAGCTTTATTTCCTTTACTTCGTTTTGCTCTGCGCAACCTATTCCCAATGAAAGTAGAATTAGCAGTAAACCAACACGATTTATATTTTTAGTTCTAAGGATATTCATTTTTTTATTAATAATAATTAACCGGCTTTTGGTGACTCTTTTGTGCCGGTTGATGAAAGTGTTATCTCTTTATTCTTCCATCGGTTTTTCCGTTTGCCACCTCCAGCACTTCCTCAACACTTACCAGGTTCACATCGCCAACATGGGTATGTTTTAAAGCACAGGCTGCATTGGCATAGTCGAGGGCTTGCTTGTCATCAAAATGTTGTAACCCGTATAACACTCCAGCCGCAAAAGCATCGCCTGTACCTATTCTATCTACTACGTTTGTTATTTCAAGTTCATTCGTAGTAAGAAATTCTTCTCCATTCCATGCTCTCCCATAAATTTTTTGCCACGAAGCATTCACGCTGGTTCGAACTTTGTCAAAAATTTTCTGAATTTTGGGAAACTCGGCTATTAAAGCACGACTGGCTGCCATAAAACCTTTTTCATCTGTAGAAAAATCGGTTTTCAGGATTTCATTGATCTCGTTAACACCTCCTATGAAAATTGTGGAAAGGGAAATCAATTCTTTCAGGACCTCATGACTGCTCCTGCCATATTTCCAGAGATTACTCCTGTAGGCAGGATCTGCTGTAACTATGACACCTTTGCGGAGCGCCACTTCCAGCCCCGATTTTAATGTTTGATATGCTCCTTCTGAAACACCCGGTGAAATCCCGCTCCAGTGCATGAACTGGCAATTCTCCAGCACCTTTTCCCAATCTACCTGACCTGGGGTAATATTAGCGAAGCAACTATTCACCCGATTATAGGCTACCTGGCTGGAGCGCATGGCAGATCCAACTTCAAGAAAGTATAAACCTAAAGGGTAGTTAACCTTTTGAACCGCGCCTATACCAATGCCATATTTCCGAAGCGTAGATAATGCCGCCTCCCCAACTATATCGTTTGAGATATTGGTCACATGTTGAACTTCTATGCCCATATGAGCAAGAGATGCTGCAACATTCATTTCGGTGCCACCAAAGAAAAAATCCATCTGAGTTGCCTGTAAAAGCTTCCGGTTATCTGATGGTGATAAACGCATTAAAACCTCACCAAAGGTGACAATCTTTTTTGTTCCTGAAGCTTTTTCGTGCATGGGCAATTAGTAAAAAGCTACAGATAGAATTACCTGTAGCTTTTTGTTTCAAATTTATTTTTTAAGTCTCTTGATAAGGTCAAGGGTTTCCTGAACAGTCTTTTTAAGAGCGTCATAATCCTTATTGGCAATAAGCTCTTTTGAGATAAGTTTTGACCCCATCCCTACGCAGGTCACTCCTGCATCAAACCAGCCTTTAAGGTTTTCTTCTGTTGGTGAAACCCCGCCAGTAGGCATAATACTTGTCCATGGTTGAGGACCTTTGATTCCTTTTACAAAAGTAGGCCCATAGGTTCCTCCCGGAAACAGCTTTACGATTTCACAACCGAGTTCTTCTGCACGGGTAATTTCGGTAAGAGAGCCGCAGCCTGGAGACCAAAGCACTTTGCGGCGGTTACAAACCACTGCGATATCCTCCCGTAAAACAGGAGTCACAATAAAGTTCGCTCCCAATTGCATGTAAAGTGATGCCGCAGCAGCATCGGTCACCGAACCTACACCCATGATCATTCCGGGAAGTTCTTTAATTGCGTATTTATTAAGTTCTCCAAATACTTCAAAAGCAAAATCTCCGCGACTGGTAAATTCCATCAGACGACCCCCTCCGTCGTAACAGGCTTTTAGTATTTTTTTTCCAAGTTCTACATCAGAATGAAAAAATAAGGGAACCATTCCCTGGTCTTTCATTACTGACGCTACTTCTATTCTTGAATATTGAGCCATATTTTTAAAATTTATCGGGCTACACGACCGGAAGCGTCACCGCCCATTAATTTCTTAACTTCATCTATAGTCACCAGGTTCGCATCACCTTTAATGGTATGTTTTAATGCCGATGCAGCCACAGCAAAGTTCAATGCATTTTGATCATCTTCTGGATACGTTAATAATCCATAGATCAATCCGGCCATAAAGGAATCTCCTCCTCCTACCCGATCTACAATATGGGTGATGTTATATTCGGGAGATTTAAACATGGTTTCTCCATCATAAAGAACTCCGGCCCATGTGTTATGAGAAGCAGAAAGGGATCCTCTTAAAGTAGTGATCACCTTTTTGGCATTGGGAAATTTCTCCATCATTTGCTGACAAACAGAAAGGAAAGCTTCAGCTTTTACATGCTCTCCCTGGGTGGTGATATCAAGACCTTCAGGCTTAATTCCGAAGTGTTTTTCAGCATCTTCTTCATTTCCGAGGATAATATCGCAGTAAGAAGTTAGCTCGGTCATGATCGCTTCCGGCTCAACTCCATATTTCCAAAGTTTTGCTCTGTAGTTAAGATCTGTAGAAATAGTGATCCCTTTGGCGCTTGCAGCTTTTACCGCTTCAAGGCAGGCATCGGCTGCTCCCTGGGAAATAGCTGGGGTAATTCCGGTCCAGTGGAACCAACCTGCGCCGTCAAAAACCTCATCCCAGTCGACCATCCCTTTTTCAATTTGGGACATGGCCGAATGAGCGCGGTCATAAACTACTTTACTCCCACGGCTTACCGCGCCGGTTTCAAGAAAATAAATTCCGAGACGATCGCCTCCAAAAATGATCTTATCTGTACCTACATTTCTTTTGCGCATTTCCATAAGCGCACATTCGCCAATATCATTTTTAGGTAAACGGGTCACGAAATCTACAGGCACGCCATAATTGGCCAGCGATACCGCCACATTTGATTCTCCACCTCCGTAAACTACATCAAAATTATTTGCCTGCGAAAACCGCAAATGTTCCTGCGGGGCAAGACGTAACATTATTTCACCAAAAGTCACTACTTTTTTCATAAAACTCTATTGATTAAATCCATATTCCAGCTGTAGATCCTGTGTGCAACAAGGGCAGCTGCTTTAAAAATTAAAATATTCTTTTGCGTTTTTATAACTGATGTTAGCTATGGTTTGTCCCACTAATTCCATATCATTGGGCAACTCCCCTTTCGCCATTTCTTCACCGAACAAGTTACATAAAACTCTTCGAAAATACTCGTGGCGGGGGAAAGAAAGAAAGCTTCTGGAATCTGTTAACATCCCAATAAACACGCTCACTAGCCCCATATTTGAAAGCGCATCTAATTGATCTATAATCCCTTGTTTTTGATCAAGAAACCACCAGCCAGAACCAAACTGCACCTTCCCTTTTATACTCCCATCGTTGAAATTGCCTATCATACTGGCAAAAACAGCATTATCAGCGGGATTCAGGTTGTATAAAATTGTCTTTGTAAGTTTATCCTTCCCATCAAGATGGTTGAGGAATTGAGAGATCTTCTCGGCCTGGGAGTAATCTCCTATAGAATCCCAACCTGTATCTGGCCCCAGCTTCTCAAGGATACGTTTGTTATTATTTCTAAGGGCTCCCAGGTGAAATTGCTGAACCCAGCCTAGCTCATGGTAAGTTTCTCCCAAAAACAGAAGAATCGACGTCTTATATTTATCGGCTTCTAATTCTGAAATCTCTTCCCCATTTAGCTTTTTTGAGAAGATAGACGCTATTTCAGCATCTGTGAATTCTTCAAAGGAAATAGAATTGAGCCCGTGGTCACACAACCTGCAGCCATTTTCGTGGAAAAATTCAATTCTTTTTCTCAAAACATTCTTTAGATCCTGGTAAGATTTAATCGAAGTTTCTGCCACATTTCCCAATTGATCAACATAATCGTTAAAAGAAGGAGATTCTATTAGAACGGCTTTATCGGGACGGAATGCGGTACTTACTTTTATTCCAAAATCACTATCGGCTAACTGCCGGTGGTAATCAAGAGTATCAAGGGGGTCTTCGGTAGTACAAAGCGCCTCCACTCCCATTTTCTTCAGAAGGCCACGACAGGAATATTCCGGTTGCTGAAGTTTTTTGTTCACCTCCTCATAGATTCTTTCTGCGGAATCTTCGTTTAAAAGCTCATCAATTCCGAAGTATCTCTGAAGCTCAAGATGCGTCCAATGGTAAAGAGGGTTACGCAAAGTATGGGGAACAGTTTTGGCCCAGGCCATGAATTTCTCCTTATCTGATGCATCTCCTGTAATATACTTTTCATCCACGCCCAGGGTTCGCATTGCACGCCACTTGTAGTGATCACCTGCAATCCAAACCTGTGTGATATTATCGAACTGCCTGTCTTCGGCAATCTCCTTTGGTGAAAGGTGATTATGATAATCTATGATAGGCTGTTCTTTCGCGTAGTTGTTATAAAGATCTTTTGCCTGCTCGCTGTAGAGCAAAAAATCGTCTGATATAAATTTTTTGGATTTCATCTTTAACTGTTTATTCAAAATTATGGCGTTAGCGCCCCATCCAGCCGCCATCTACCAAAACTACTGAGCCATTCATGTAATCACTTGCTTTTGATGCAAGGAAAACAACAGGTCCTTTAAAATCTTCGGCGTCACCCCATCTTCCTGCAGGGATCCTGGCGAGAATCGAAGTACTTCTGTCTTCATCCTCGCGTAAAGCTGCCGTATTATCTGTAGCAATATAACCCGGAGCAATAGCATTGATCTGTACTCCTTTTGAAGCCCATTCATTTGAAAAGGCTTTTACGAGTTGCCCAACGGCTCCTTTTGAAGCTGCGTAACCCGGAACCGTGATCCCGCCCTGGAAAGTGAGAAGGGAGGCTGTAAAAATAATTTTCCCACTTCCTCTCGCGATCATTTCTTTCCCGATCTCCCGGGTTAAAATGAACTGAGAATTTTGATTTACCTCGATCACCTTATCCCAATATTCATCGGGATGCTCGGCGGCAGGTTTCCTCATGATTGTTCCGGCGTTATTCACCAGGATGTCTATGGTAGGATTCTCTGCTTTTACTTTTTCAATGAAAGCGTAAAGGCTTTTTCTGTCTGAAAAATCACATTGATAAGCTGAAAATTTTCTTCCTGCAGCCTGTACAGCTTTTTCTATATCTGAACCTTCAGCTTTAAGACTAGTTGAAACTCCAATAATATCTGCTCCTGCTTCAGCAAGGCCCTGGGCCATTGCAAAACCAATTCCGCGGTTACAACCAGTAACTAATGCTGTTTTTCCTGTTAGATCAAATAATTTCATATTACTTCAGGTTATCGGGATCAACTTTATCCATATCTCCATAGTCAAGGTTCTCTCCTGCCATTCCCCAGATAAAAGTATAATTCGAAGTTCCCGCGCCGGCGTGGATAGACCATTCGGGAGACAAAACTGCCTGGTGGTTCTTCATAAAAATATGCCTTGTCTCATCGGGCTGCCCCATGAAGTGACTTATGGTTTGCCCTTCTTCCAGGTCGAAGTAGAAATAAGCTTCCATACGGCGTTCATGCGTATGGGGAGGCATGGTGTTCCATACGTTCCCTTCAACAAGCTCGGTCATCCCCATTTGTAGCTGGCAGGTTTCTACTATACTGTTTACAATAAGTTTGTTCAGAATCCTTTTGTTGGCATATTTCTCATCTCCAAGATGAACTACCTCAGCATCTTCTTTTCCAACTTTTTTAGTAGGATATTCTTTGTGTGCAGGAGCAGAATTCAAATAGAAAATTGGTTGTTCCCCGGAAGACTTCTTAAAAATGACATTTTTGACACCCTTACCAACGTAAAGCGCCTCTTTGTGTGCCAGCTGATATTCTTTTCCGTCTACCTCAACAATTCCGGCTCCTCCTACATTGATCACTCCCAGTTCTCTTCGATCTAAAAAGTTCTCAGATTTTAGGTCATCAATAGTCTCCAGTTTTAAATCTTTACCTACAGGATATGCACCTCCTACAATAAATCTATCGTACATAGAATAAATAAAATTGATCTCGTCATTTTTGAAGAGGTCTGGGATCAAAAAATGCTCCCGTAGTTCCTGGGTAGTATATTTTTTTACATCATTTGGATGATGTGCGTAACGTAATTCTGAATTAGTCATTTCGATTTTTTTTGCTGTTCAACTTCGTTTTATGTTCGGGAACTGTAAGCTAAAGTTCCAGCCCCGGCTGCTGCGGCTTTCGCATTTATGCAATCGATTACACAAATATAGAATTTTTTCGGCGAAAAGGTTTTCCCAATCGTTAAAATCCTACAGAACGGAATAAAAATATTTCCTCTCAAAAATGTCATTTTTGAGACTCTTTTATTTGCTTTTGTTTCTGAAAGTCTACCATCCCCTCGTAGACCAACTGTGCCACAGCCCTGGCTCCTTCGGGTTGAAAATGCGTATTGTCACTGCTGCCTTCAGGATAAGCTTCGTATAAGCCTGGACCAAAGTTCATAAAATATTTAGCCGTGACGTAATCTTTACCTTTTTCAGTAAAATGATCCATAGACCTTTGAGTGAGATCGATAAGATAGACCTTGAGCTCTTCTGCCACTTCAACAGCTGCCGAGTAATACTCCCCATGTACATTTTGGAGCTTGCCGTCTTCCCACGGGTAATTGCGGTTTACGGGAGTCAGAATCACGGGAATTCCCCCTTTTTGACGGGTCTGGTGAACAAACAGGCGCAGGTACTCCTTATAGCCTTCAACAGTTACGTAACGCTTCGGCTTATTTTCAGCGGCATCATTGTGCCCGAATTGCATCAATACTAAATCGCCTTTTTTAAGATCCTCATAAACCGAAGCCCATCTGCCTTCTTCAAAGAATGTACGGGTACTGCGACCTCCACGAGCACGGTCATCAACCACTACAGTATCTGTTTTTAGGATGTGATTTAAATCCTGCAAGTGCTCAGGAGTCATTTTTTCCTGAAACACCTGCCCCCAGCCCGTAAGAGGATACCTGGTTTTCATATAATCTTTACCGGGATCATAGTTGTTGCTATAGTCGGCCATGGTGGAGTCGCCGATGAGGTAAATTTTCACCATCTCTTCCTGTTGGCCGGGCAGCAGAAAAAGCAGTAAGAGTATTAAATAATAAGGTTTTATGATCATTCTATCTAATTATTGAACGGTTGCCGAAATTTCCGGAAACAATTTTTGCTTCCGGATCTTAGTTGCCCCTAACTGAAATCATACCTCTCAAAAATGCCATTTTTAAGAGGTTTATCAGGGGACACTAATCGTTGCATTATTTTTTCTGAAAAACAATTCATTGTCAAAATACCCTTTTTGGGGTTTATACTGAAGCTTATTTTGAAAACCTGAACCAATCGAAATCGGCATAACCGGAATCATTGGTTTTCTGCTCTTTGGTGGCAAAAATGCCGATTTTCGCACCTACCCATTTTCCTTCTCTTGCGGAGAAATCTTCATCTATCTCAATGTATTTTTTTCCGTCTTCACTATAACTGAAAGTACACTGCGCCTTTTTATCCACTTCAACTCTCAGAAAGGCCGTGTTGGCAGAAAGCTTTTTTAGCTGTTCCTTTTGCTCTAGATTACCTTCATCGGCCTTTTCAGCTTCAGCATAAACAACATAGATTCCGTCTTTTCTACTTTCCAAAGCCACATAGGCATAAGATCTTCCCATCACGATTAGCCCTGCTTTTTCATTTTCAAGGTTCTTATTTGGATTAAAGGTTAGTTTGGTAGTGGAAGTAAATTCTTCAGCCGGAAATTTTTGCAACAACAGGCCCGGGGAATCCCACAGGTTTTTTGCAGCCTCAGGAAGTAATTGCGTATAAAAGCGTAACTGATCTTTTGCAGGATTGGCAAAGGCCCAGGTCGCGTTAGGATTTGCCTGCCACTGCCATTGAAGACCTATATCATTTCCACTAAATTCATCTGAATCTTTGGGAGTTTGAATAGGATAAATCTTACCCACATTGGGTTTCCTGAAAGACATTACAGGTTCTCCTGTACCGTCTCCGTCTTTATCCTCTCCCATTGTAGGCCAGCCATTCTTCCAGGTCATAGGCTGTAGGTGGACTATACGACCGTAGGCTTCTTTATCCTGAAAATGGATAAACCAGTCCTCGCCGTTCTCCAGCTCGACCCATGCTCCCTGGTGAGGCCCGTTGATATCGGTATTTCCCTGAGCCAAAGAAACATGCTCCTCGTAAGGACCGTAAGGGTTTTTAGACCGCAGAATCAACTGCCATCCTGTAGAAACTCCTCCGGCAGGTGCAAAAATGTAGTAATAGCCGTCCTTTTTGTAAAACTTGGTTCCTTCGACTGTAGGATGATCTTCATGCCCATCAAAAACGATCTTTCCGGCGCCGGTAGTTTTTGTTCCTTCCCAATTCAGTGGTTTGACCACGAGAATACTCTTTATTCCGGCACGGCTGCCCGCAAAGGCATGCGATAAATAGGCTTTTCCATCTTCGTCCCAAAGTGGTGCAGGATCAATAAGCCCTTTACCTGCTTCCACAAGAACAGGTTCTTCCCATTCCCCCGCAGGATCTTTGGTTTTAACCATGTAAATGCCGAAGTCGGGATCTCCCCAGTAGATGTAATATTCCCCTTCATGATATCGAAAAGCCGGCGCCCACACACCATTTCCATGCTGGGGCTTGCTAAAATGTTCGTCGGGCACCTGGCGATCCAAAGCATGGCCAATAAGTTTCCAGTTCACCAGATCTTTAGAATGTAGAATTGGCAAGGCCGGTGCCGAATTGAAAGACGAGGATGTCATATAAAAATCGCTGCCCACTCTCACTACATCGGGATCGGAATAATCTGCATGCAGAATGGGATTTTTATAAGTACCATCTCCCTGATCGGCTACCCATACATCTGACTTAAAATTTTCGCTGTTTTGAGCATTCATAGTTATCCCTCCAAAAACTAAAAGAACCAAAACTGCTGCTAAATTTTTAAGTCTTTTCATGTTATTCTAATTGTCCGGATTCCTCAAGATTGTTTAAATGCTCATCAATTTCAGCTAAAAATCCTTCTTTTGTGGTGATTCCATTCGGTTCCTGCTCCCAGGCTGCAAGGAAATAATAAGTTACAGGTTCTGCGGTTTCATTGAAGATTACGAGGTGATCATGCGGACCTTCTTTGACTTCTTTTACATCAGCTTTCTTATAGAATAGCGCCATCCCCAGTTTATCCTGATCATTCACAAGCGTCTGGTTTCCATAGGTAGCGATGTATGTCCACTCTCCTCCTTCACCTTGCTTCTGAAGCAGTTCAATATTTTCAAATTTTACGATTCCTGTAGTTAAGCCTTCCAGAGGTTCAGAAAGATCTAAAGTTGCTTTTGTATATCTTCCTTCAGGAAAAATAGTGAGGGTGGTAGTAAGATCCACCGTATCTGTTCCGGTTGCCCAATCTGAATATTCGATCTTAACTTCTGAAGAACCTTCAGTATTAGAAACCTGCGCATGAGTGTTACCTACGTTTCTGAAGTGTGCTACAGTATCATTCATAAAGCGGCCGTAGCTCCCAATTCCCAGAGATTTCCCGGCTTTTAGGATATCCATCCCCCAGGCAGCTTCTTCGTGGTAAGAATCGAAACCGTCCTGACCCACTTGTGGCAGCACCATAGTGTCAGTTTTCTTTCCGAAGATATCTATAGCGTTTCTCCAGTCCAGATATAATCTATATCCCACTTGTGCATTCTCCCAGCCCGGACCTTCATACCTAATGTAGTAAGAGTGATCTGTATGTTCCGGGGGAAGGGTAAGTTCCTGCACATTTTCGAAAGTGCCGCCCCTGTATTCTCGACCTTCCCATTGTCCGTCCTTTTTCACCGAGATCTCGGCATAAGTTTGAGGCTGAGAAGTTTTGGTGTCTTCAGGGATTAAACGCTGCTTCTTGTCATCCTTGTTTTTGCAGGCTGTTGCTGCAATAATGAGTGAAAGGATTAAATATTTTGTTAGTGACTTCATATTAGTATTCTTCATGATTATTGTTCAAGGTCTTCATATTGAAGTGAGGCAAGAATAAATGGCCCCACTCCTTTTGGATCGTTGTCTCTAATGATTTCATTGATGTAGTATTCGTAAGAACCATCGCGGTAGGGATCGCCCCCGAGACCTGCAACCCCGTTGACATCTGTAAGGCTGATGGTACCGTCTTCATTTTCTTCAATGAACTGCTCCAGAATTCCTTCATAGGCTTTAACTCCTGCTTCACGGAACTTGGGGTCAAGATATCCCTCGTCCACTCCTTTAAGCAGGAAATAGGCGAACATACTGGATGCTGAAGCTTCCAGGTAATTTCCTTCCCTTTCCCCCTGATCTACTACCTGATACCAAACCCCGGTTTCATCCTGATAACGAACGATACCTTCGGCCAGTTTTTGAGCGATATCCACAATTTCATCTCTTTTGGGATGGTCCTGCGGAAGAAAATCAAGTACATCAACTACAGCCATAGCAAACCAGCCTATACTTCTTCCCCAGTAATTTGAGGAAAGCCCGGTTTCAGGATCTGCCCAGCGTTGTTCTTTACTTTCATCCCAGGCATGGTGGAAAAGTCCAGAATCTTCACTGTAATGGTATTTGTTTACCAGTGCAAACTGGTTGGCGACATCATCAAATAATTCCGGCTCATTAAACTCCGCAGCGTAGCGGACAAGAAATGGAGAACCCATGTAAAGGCCATCCAGCCACATTTGATAAGGATAGATCTTTTTGTGCCAGAAGCCACCTTCAGAAGTACGTGGGTGTTCTCTCATCTGCTCCCTCAACATTTCCACAGCTTTGTGATATTTCTCGTCACCTGTTTCTTTATAAAGACCAATAAGGAACCTGCCTCCCTGTACCCGGTCAATATTATAATCTGACTGTTTGTAGGTTTTGATCTCGCCCTCCTCATTCACCATAAATTCAGCAAAATTCTTGATATAATTGAGATACTTTTCGTCGCCAGTAACCTTATAAAGCTTTTCCATTGAAGTCATGATAAGCCCGTGAGTGTATTCCCATTTTGGCTTTTCATTGAAATCAAGTGTCCAGCCTTCAGGATTTCTCTTAATTTCTGAATCGGCCATCCAGGTGGAATATTTATGTTCCTCTTTTACTGGGGTTGCTTCTGTAGCGGCAGTTTCTTCTTCAGTTCCCTTACAAGAGGTGAATGCAATAAACAGAAGGAGTAAATAAATGCTCGATTTTAGGGATTTGATCATTTTTCTATGGAATTTAAAAGTTTAAAACTTCTGAAGGGTTCCAGGCGTCTGTCCCTCCAAAAATGTGTTCTACAGTGTATTTTTTTGATAATTCTGAGGTAAGTAGTACCGCCCATTCAACTCTTTCTGAAGGTGCCCATCCCGGACCTGAATTGTTGTATTCTGCATAAAGAACCGTTTCTTCGGCATGTGGCTTATTCCAGTTATGCCAGCCTTCTTTTTTAATATGCTCACCCATCTTTGTGTTTATAAAAACTGTCTGAGCAAAAGGTCTCCAGGGCCGTCCCAGGTAAACAGTTCCTTTTGGTGCATCACCGGTGAGCGTGCAATTCAGAAAAACAAAACCATACTTCGCACCCTTTTCAGTTGAAGCCGCAGTGATGTAATGGCCGCCTTCTTTGGAGTAGATCTCGCAATTCTCAAACACTGCGGTAGACCACCCAAAAATGAAATCTGTCGTACCTTCAATATAGCAGTCGCGGTAGTATTGCCTACTGTTCCTGCCGTGCGGATAAAGTGTATCCTGGAAACCTAAAAATTTACAGTTGTCAAAAATGGCTTTATCAGCATCCACTCTTACTACCACAGCCTGTCCTTTAGGTCCGGCGCTGTTTTTAAAGGTGATATTGGTAGCGTGAAAACCATCTCCAAAGACAAAGAAGGAAGTGGAACCGGTAGTTCCTACTTCCTCTCCAAAAACATTAAGCTTTTGCGCAAAATCATCGTAAGTAAGTATGGTGGAAACTTTGTCTTCTCCTATAAAAGTGACGTTAGTTTTTGAAGCAGGAAGTACTAACTTCTCTTTATAAACCCCTGATTTAATAAAAATTCTTGTCCGTGCTTTTCTAAAATCGGGCACCGCATTTATTGCTTGCTGCACAGTCTTAAAATCCCCGGAATCATCGGCTGAAACTATAAAATCATAAGTAGCGGAATTAACGGCTGCAGTTTCGGTTTCTTTATCAACAAGTTCATTTAAATAAACTTCGAGGTTTGTATAGCCGTTATCGAGATCATGCCCATTGGCATTTTCTTTAGTAGCGTCAATACCCTTGGCTTTTTCCCAGGCATCGGGCATTCCATCTTCATCTGTATCTTTGGGTGCTGTTCCACTTCTTAATTTTGGCCAGCCGCCCACCTGTTCCTGTGAGTCAATGATTCCGTTGCCGTAGGTGGCTTTTCCGCTTCTGGTTTCGTTGATAATCCTGATATCAACCGCATCTCTTTTTAAACTGGCACCTGCCTTTTTCATCACCAGGTCAAAGGCTGTACGTGCGTTTTGGGTGTCAACATTATTATTATAATCAAAAGGATCATTGACACGTGCTGCTTCAGGATCATCTCCCTGCACTCCGCCATTCCAGTTGTTCTCTGTCACCTTTTCTGAACCTTCAACATAATTTCCATTTACATAGAACTTTCCGTAGGGATCATACGGCTCTACGATCCTCTCCTCATCTTCGGTAGCCGGACCCGGTTTGAAATAGTTATTTACAATATTATAACGGCCGTTTTCACCGCCGTAAATGCTGTTATCTTCCCAGTTGTAGATCACATTATTTCTGAAGTCCACAAATTCCCCATCAAGATTTTCAGTAGTTTTTGAGCCACTGAAACGAGGGTTTCTGCTGTGGTTGCTGGCAATTAAATTATGATGAAAAGAGACATTTTCGCCACCCCAGATTCCGCCGTAACCGTGATCTCCTTTGGAATGCACAGAACTGTTAAGCGCTTCAGAAATGATACACCACTGCATCGTAAAGTCCTTATTCTGGTAGAAAGAGGCATTTTCATCTGTGGCCCAGCTTACAGAACAGTGGTCTAAAATGACATTTTTGACACCCCGTCCTTTAAAGGAATCATCGGCAATGCCTTGTTTGTCGCCCATCCTAAAGCGCATGTATCTAATGATGACATTATCATCTTTTACTGCCACAGGATAGCCCTTAATGGTAATGCCATCTCCCGGCGCAGTCTGCCCGGCAATGGTAAGATTGCCTTTGTTGATATCTAATGGCCTTTCGAGTTCTATAGTGCCTGAAACTGCGAAAACAATAGTACGAGGACCATCCTTTAAAATGCCTTTTCTAAGACTTCCTTCTCCATCATCATTTAGGTTTGTAACGGTGTAAACAATGCCGCCCCGGCCACCGGTTGCATACCTTCCAAAGCCCTCTGCTGAAGGAAAAGCCAGTTGCTGTGCCTGTAAGGGCAAGCCTACCAGTATAGCTGCAATTAAAAATTTTATTTTCTCCAGGCAATTGCGCATATTTTTTATTTTTTTCTCTTTAAAAGTTTTCTAATAATATTGGATCTTAAAGGCTTTCGTTCCGTCTTCAAGACTCCTTCTACCATAAATTTAATTAGGCAAAATCAACCGGATTATAAAAACCCGGTTAATAGTGCCTAGTAGAGTAGATTTCTAAACTTATGTTTTTAAATAAATATTCTTTTTCTAATCATTAGAATTATTTAGAATTCAAAAGCTCCAAGATCTGGTGCAGCACCATTGTAAGGTAAGCCTACATCCACTCCTGCGTCAATCAAATCACTGTCTGATTCTAAATGGAAAAAACTAACGTCGGGGAGGCTACCGTCAGGCTTCCTGGGACCTGTTAATTCAGAATAATCTATACTCACAAAATCATTTACAGAAGATTCAACTCCCTCCATCCAACTGTTATTGGTCACATCAAGAGTAGTCGCATTGATGCTGCCGACTTCCCCAAGAACATTACTATTCTTAATTGTTAACTTTTCAAGTGGATTTGTACTGCCAAAACCATAATTGGTTCCGTTATCATAAGCAGAGCAATTGTAAAGTGTCACCTCTCCTCTATTACTGTTGTGGTCAAAGCCATCATACCTATTTCCTACAGCAATAGACCTTATGTAAATCGCATTATGCTTCAAATCTTTGTTATCACTACCACCCGTTTTAAAGCCGTTTCCGTCACCACCGCTTACAGAACCATCTTTGAGATATCCATTTTGGATTGACCAGCAATCTTCATGAATAGTAGTGACATTATCTGCATTTCTTAAATAACCGTCCCAACCATCATCAAGGTTTTGCCACGCCCTACATCCCACGAATTTATTACCGGTACCTACATCTAATTTGCTGGCAAATCCGTCCGCATTTTCTAGTGTAGAATCTGCATTGAAGAAAGAGTCACAATTAAGTATAGTATTGTTCGCAGCACCACTGTTCAACTGAAGCCCTGTATCTGCACATTCAGAAAAAGTACAGAACTCAACAAGGTTGTTGCTTCCTGTTATCTGCATTCCATTGTCTCCTGCCTTAGTAACATCAATGCCTTTGATGTGCCAGTAATTTGCCTTCAACTCTATACCTCTATTGGAAGAATTTTCAGCCATTGAAGAAAAATCGAATTTTGGCCTGGTGTCATCACCGGGATGAGCCAACAATGAGATCATATTACCCGCACTACCACTCGTGTTTATTTCTATGGTAGCATCGAAGGTATAATCACCTCCACGGATGTATATATTTTCACCGGGAATGGCCACTGAAATTGCATCCAGAATTTCCTGTGATGTAGAAACCACTTTACCGTCTATTGAGGAAGTATTATCTCCGGTACGGAATGAGTAGGTGTTACTTAAAGCGCTATTCTTTCCATCTCTGGTTTCAATACGCCAGTAGTAGACAGTATTGGGTTCTACTTCAACATCTATGGTAGAAACTGTAAGTCCTTTCCATTCTTCAGATGGTTCCTGGTTGCCATCAACCTCATCAGCAAATAATGTATAGGTAAGAGGATCTCCATCAATATCTGCGGAAGCAGCTTCCCAGGTTAAAGTAACCTTACCATCAACAGGAGATACCGTTACCCCGGAAGCAGGTGAAACTAATGTAGCCGGAAAAGGTGCATTATTAGATCCTGCCTCACCCGCAACATAAAATTTATGAGGATCTGAACTGGTAGTCTCTTCTCCCGCATTTTTTGCCACCACACTCCATGAATATGGATAACCTCTTTCGAGTCTAACTACAAGTGAGGTCGAGGTAAGGTTAGGTCGCTGTGTTACTTCCTGCGTTACCAGATTGGTAATTAAAAGATCATACCTTTCTGCATCAATAGCTTCATTCCATTCAAAAGCTACTTCGGCCATATTCGCAATAACGTCTCCTACTTCACATTCTGTATTATTTTGCGGCATAACCAGTTCGGCCTTTCCGGGAGGTGTAGCAGAAATTATTTCGGCATCATCATCTTCTGAACAGGAAACTGTTATAGTGCCCAGCAGAATAATGAAGAACATTTTTATACAGGATATATTTTTTATGTTTTTCATAATTTAATCACTTTAATAGTTTGACTTACCGTGGCGGATTTCAATTGAAGGAAATACACACCTTCCCTGTAGTTGGTAAGGTTGAGTGGAAGCAATCTATCTACAGGAATTCCCATTCTTCCTGAGAAGTATTCCTTTCCATTAAGGTCAAGCAGGGAAACATGTATATTGGGATCTAACCCATTGATATAGACCTTAAGATCTCCCCGGGTTGGGTTTGGAAACAGTACAACCTCTTCAGACATTAATACCTCATCATAAAATATTCCCTGACAGCCAGAATCTGTGTAGACAGCAAGTTTATTCGTGCCTGGCTTAAGATCTAAGGTTACTTGAGATTGTGATGTGGTCGTGATATTCCCGTTATGTTCAATTGTGTAAAGATTGGCCCCATCTAATGATAAGGTCACGGTATTAGCCGCATAATCTACCGAAGAATAAGCTTCTAAAGGAGTTGGTCCTTCTACTGTTATTTTAAAACACTGCTCATACCCATCCTGTCCATCAACAGTCATACAGATATCATAACTACCCGCAGCTAAATTTTCAATCTTTGCTGAAAAGTTGTTAGAAGATGAAAGTGTAGCAGAACCTGTACCTGCACCAGATAATGAAACATTATAGGTATAATTTCGATCTTTGGCAGTGATGGATACAAACCCGTCTCCGTTTCCATTACAGCTCACATCATGCACAGCTATGTTGAAATTATCTGATGGCAAATTGAAGACTTCACATCCAAAAACATCAACGATCGCTCCTTCAGTAGAATTAGGACAGCTATCCTCACTATCTACAAGTCCGTCGCCGTCACTATCATCACATACATCTCCAATCCCGTCACCATCAGAATCGGCCTGGTCGGCATTTGGTGTGAATACGCAATTGTCATCCACATCAAGTATCCCATCATTATCAGAATCATCAGTCGCTATTAGGTTTGGTAACGGGTCCCAGCCATCATTCCCTTTAGTGAAATTAAAAGGTTTGATCTCGGTGTCATCATTAAGCACTGGGGAATCGAGTACTGTAGACCACGACACACGATCGTCCATGTGATTTTCTCCGGAAGCTTCGACTGTTCCGTATTCGTACATTTTTTCAGATTCACCTCCAAGGGAGCTTTTCCAGCCTTCTGGTTCGATCAAAGACTTTCCTTCAAAACCTGGATAAGTAGAAACGGCAATATTGGTATTATAGAAAACAACTTCGCTGGTGTGTGCCTGCCATGGCCTTCCAAAAAAGCCAGGTTTGGAACCCTGATTTGAAGCTGTATTTACACCTGGTATTGTTGAAATAATATTAGTTTCGTACATAAGGAACCCTCTTCCTCCGTCTTGTTGCGCAGCAGTAATATAAGCAGCATCACTACTTACATCACTTGTATTAAGAACCAGGTCAGATTTGTAGAAAACAGCGGTCATTCCGCCAAAAATGTAATCTACAGCACCCATCATAGCTCCTTTATAGATCACCACCCTGGAATCAGACCCTCCGTAGAAGGAATCCTGTCTTCCCACGATTCGACATTTGTCAAGAATGATCTTGTCTGAGCCACTCGCAATCCCTATTGCCGCGGCACGTTCAACAAAGCTTCGATCCTGCACGCTGGTATTGCCATAATCGGTAGGACGTTCACCTCTGTTACCGCTAACCATTACCACTACGTCTTCAGATTCTTTTTGAGAGATATACTGGTTGAAGGAATTTTCGATAATTAGATCTTCAGCAATAAAACCGTCTGCTGCAACCACTAAAGTAGCATTCCAGTAAGAACCATTAGTAGTTCCTGAAACGTTATTGTATGGTTGACTTCCATTGGCTTTATTAACCTCCAGCGCATCTTCGCTCCATTTATTATCAGTTCCCTGGCTATAATAGTTGTAACCATAACCATAATAGGAGGTGATACGAACGGCGTTATCTGCAATACCTACACCTTCATTTGTCAATTCAATACTTGGAATGGATGCGGCGTTCTTTAGAGTAATATTATCTTCCTTAATTACTACCATTTCCTCGTAATTTCCTGAATCTATAAGAACCGTTACACGTTCATCATTAGGCCTGGCCATCCTTGAAATTGCAACGAGAGCAGCATTTATGGTTTGATAATCTTTATCTTTTCCTACTGTAATTACTTCAGAATAAGCCACCACATCTATTACCTCAATATTGGTAATATAGGAAGTAGCATTAAATGTGATCTCAGCCATTCCTGCTTCGGTACCCGGATAAGTATAGGTAACATACTCCATTTGTGAAGTACTGCCACTGCTGGTGGTTATTGCATCACCGCCGTCAATGGTAAAGTCGGCAGCATAATAAAAAGTAACCACCATTTTCTGTCCGGGCTGCATGGGAACCGAAATTGTGCCTTCGCTTCCTGCAGACAAATGGCCTTTGGCCTGCTCATTTTTAATATTTCCTGTAAAAATTAGACCCTTATAATATTCTGTTTCAACAGTAATATTTGTATCGTCAAAAGTCCAATTTGAAACACTTTCAAAGTCAAGCGTTTTGGTTACTGCTTCTCCATCCACAGTCAAATAAGAAGTAAGGGAAAGTTCTAGTGGATATGCTTCCAAACCAGATACATTTACCTCATAAACCCCGTCTCTTAGAGCTACAGAATTTATATCTGAGAAAGTATATAAGTAATCTGGTTCATTAATATTTGTAAAGGTTAACGTTAAATCCCCTTTTTGAGCCTCAGTTAATCCATTAGTTTCGATTGTTACATTCTGTAATGGTTTTGGTTTAAAAACAACATCTGTAGTTGTTGCTCCAGTAATTTGAACGGTATTATCGGGGATGTGAAAATCGTTCACTCCATCTGCCTCTATAGTATATTCAATATTTGGTTGCAACTGTACAGAATAGGCTTCAGCATCAACATCAAGCATAGGCTGAGGAACATAAATACTATTGGCATCTGGATCTGGAGTAAAAGTAAGAGCCAGATCTGAGATATTTTCTCCCAGACCAATCACCGATCCAGAAACAGTAAAAAGCTCTACTTTTTGGATAGTTATGTCGTAAGATGTAGTGCTTTCAGTTACCTCCAGGCTGCTACCATTGGAAATAATATAACCATTGGCTCCTTCGAGAGATAGATTATATTCATAACCTACCGGTAATTTTACTTGGTAAGTTCCATCTGTTGGTATGACATTCCATTTTTTTCCAGCGCTATTTGTAAAAGTTATAGAATAATCAACAGGAATCCCTGATGCGGATGAAAGATCTACATTCCCATTGAGGCTGGCGTAAATAGCCGGAGTTCTTATAATTCTAAAATAGCTTGGTTTATCGGCCGCGTCATAGATATTGTAGGTTCCGCTGGCTTTTGCAACAAAGTTTACCTCCATGGGTTCACCGCCCACACTTACAACATCGTCCTGTAGGTCTGGATCTGCAACATATTCAAAATGAAGTTGACCAACTCCATCCTGACCAAGAACCCAAAGTGTCACTTCATCATCTTCACTAAGCTCAAGGCTCATGTACCTGTCGCGCGCTCCTCTCGAATTAATATAAACTCTTCCCGTAAATTCCTCAGATGAAACATTTTCATCATATCGGGTAAGGTTGGTATTAGAAGTACGTAACCTGTCGTTTCCGCCGCCTACCCAGCTCAAATCACCTTCAGTAAAATCCGGGAAGACATTGCCTGCAGTTCCCGGAGGAATGGACTCATCATACCACGAATTGATAATATCTTCAGTTAATTTATTATTGTACTGAGACTCGTCAAGTTGTGCTGCCCCAAAATCCCAAACATCTGGTAGACCATTGGATGTACCACTGCCAATTTCCTCTACAGTAATGTTGTAAGTGGAAGTACTTTCATCGACACTTAAAGTTGTACCGTTAGTAATTTCATATCCTTCTGCTCCTTCCAGGGAAATGCTATATTCAAAACCTACAGGTAAATCTACCTGATAAGATCCCCCATCAACTTCAGCACTCCAGGTTTTTCCTGACTCGTTAGTGAAATTTATGATGTAGTTATTGGGAATTCCTGCAGCATCAGTTAGATCTACATTCCCACTAAGTGCAGCATAGGTAACAATTTTACGCGCTATTCTAAAGTAGCTAGGCTTATCTGTATCATCATAGATACGGTAGGTCCCTGCAGCTTTTGCAGTAAAGCTTAATTCAGTAAGTTCATCTCCAACAGCTACGATATCGTTTTGCAAGGTTGGATCTGAAATATATTCAAAATGGATATTTCCGTTACCTTCTTGAGTAAGCGTCCATATAGTTACAACATCATCCTCATTAAGATCTATACTGAAATACCGGTTTGTGGCTCCTGATGAATTTATATAGATCCTTCCCTTAAATTCGTCGTAATCTGAAATATTTTCATCGTAACGGGTCAGATTTGTATTAGAAGTTCGTAATCGGTCACTACCGCCTCCGGTAAAGCTTAGATCACCAACAGTAAAATCTGGTAATTTATTATCTGAGCTTCCTGGCGTAATGGATTCATCGTACCATGAATTGATGATCTCTTCAGTTAACATATTTGAATATTGAGACTCATCAAGTTGTGATGCACCAAAATCCCAAACCTGGGTAAGGCCCTCAGAGGGGATTGATACAGCCTGCTCAGTAACCACCTCTAACCCGGGAAGGTAGGTATCATTACCTGTTCCGGCAACAGTCTTAAAATTTAAAGTTGTAGCAGGCCCAGTATAGGTAAATTCATAGGTATCCTCAAGGTCATTGACTACCTTTGTTGGTACTTCGCCCAAAGATGCTCCTGTAGACACATCTGTACCTATCATGTTAAGACCCGAATGTTTAGAACCTATGAAGCGTATGGTAGCGCTCCCCTCTACAGAAACATTTATTTCCTGATCAATTTTGAGATTGAGCCCATAGGTCTCTGAGTGAAATGTGTAATCTCCTCCCAGGGTTAGTTTACCATCAGGGCTTTGTTTAGCACTTATTATAGTCCCATCGGTAAAATCATAGGTGACTATATTTTGCTCCTGGGAGTACCCAGTAAAAATCCCTATTAAGAGAAAGAGGGATATGAAGTGTAATTGTTTAATCATTCTTTACAAGATTTAAAATTAAAAATACATCCTATCCTATGTCAGGATTCTTAACTGCTTTTAAATTTAAAAGCGCGTAGCTCTTCTTTTTATGTTTAAGGATTATCCTTTTGAATACTCTTATCTCAGTAAAGTGTAAAAAAGGGTTTGCGTCATTACAACGCACCCCCTTTTTCGCATCTAAACTAACCTACCATCTTATCTCCAACGGGGGTCACCCACGTTATTATCTATTAATGTTTGATTTGTGACAGTAAAATCTCCTGTTGACGGATCAACAAAACCTGGATCAAGTGTCATATAGTTACTATCATCGAAAATATATTGCGAGGTATCATAAAATCCTGGAGCATTGAAGTAATTATTGTTACTAAAGCTTGGAGACTCGTCAATACCAGATCTATCGGCATAACCTTCGGATGCAGTATTTACGATTAACGTATTTCTTACGGTTACGTCATTCGATACAAACCGGACATATAACAACCTGCTACTATCTTTATTAGAACTGGCGTAAATGGTGGTGTTTTCAATAAGGATATTGGCAGTTAAACCAGTTTCATTAGACGTTCCACTGGCATCCATCCTAATAAAATCACGGTCTGGGGCAACGTTATAAAAAGTACTTGCATCAATGTGGACATTCAGAACATCTGAACTTCTAAAATCTATAAAATCCCCACCTGCAGTTAAAATGTTGTAAATAATACTGTTTTCCACAGTAAGTGTTTGTAAAATCGCACCAGTTTCATTTCCAGCAATAAACGAGCGGCCATAATCATGTATATTACTTCCACTAATAAATAAGGAATTGAAATTTCCGGCACCTGTATATCTTATTGCATCTGATAGTAATGCTGCACCTTCACCACCATTTAAATCAAGATCTATTAAGGCAACATCTGTAGCACCTCCCACGATTTCAAAATTCAAAGTCAACAAAGGCTTATCGAAGCTTCTCAAGCCTCTTATGGTAAGAGATTTATCCAAAGTTATGGTACCTGTTTGCTCGGTATAATCTCCCGGTTCCAGAACAAGAATGGCACCTTCTTCTGCATCAGCTATCATTTGCAGTAAATCATCTTCTGGAGTAACTAATATGCCATCACCTATGTCAATCCCGGTGGTAAATTCTTTTACTCCCCTTATTTGGCTTCCGTTAAGTAAAACAGCAGTATACTCAGTTTCTGAGGTAAGACCAGTCACTATAGCCACTCCGTTAGCCATTTCCTCTGCTGTAATGGTATAGGTAATATCCCCGGGACTGAGTTTAATTTCGGTAATCTCACTTCCGGGAGCCCATCTAAATGTTGCTTCTTTTGCCAGAAAATCACCGGGTTGTTCTTCAATAAAGATTTGTTCGGTTAAAGTTCGTACCGTAGTTACTGCCCAGGAGGAATCATCAAGTCCTCTCTCACTTATTGCTTTTACTCTAACAGAATATAAAGTTTCACTTTCTAAAGGCACCAGGAACGGTAATTCATCTGCATTCACCTCAACTGTTTTGACAATATTGTTGAATTGTAATGAATCATTAGAAAACTCCACTATATAACTATTTGCATCTCCGTTTAGGGTCCAGTTCAACTCTACATTTACCTGATTCCTTACGAACGCCTTTAAATTTACTGGAGCAAATTCCCGGCTTACCGGAAGCTCTTCGATTAGCTCTTTATCATAATCACAGGCCGTAATAGTAACTGCAACCAGGAGAGCTATTAGTAGACTTTTAAAGATATCTTTTACTTTCATAATTTATAAATTGATTCTGTTTCTTGGGTTCTAGTACCCGTAATCGTTCACCAATTGACCATTACTCGCATCAATGAAAACCTGCCATATGGGCCAAAATTGTCTGTTATCTGGATCAACTCCCGGCTTGTACAACGAGTTAATTATTTCATCCAGGGGCTGGTTCCATGAATAGGAAGTATATTCTGGCCCCGGGTTACCCGTCTCACCTCTGTTTAACCCATAAACATCCAGAGTTATACCGTCTTCTTTGTATTTGAAATACAGGGTGGTTGGTACATTTACGTAATCACCAGTCCTGTTGGCAAGATTTTCTAACTCCTGTCTTTCTTCATCAAGCTTTTCACCTAAAAGGTTCCAACGGATAAGGTCCATTTTACGATCCATTTCCCCTGTAAATTCATACTTGTATTCTTCAACAATAGCATTGAACATTGCTTCTTTAGAACCAAGGCCATCGACATAGGCATCTACTTTTTCTGCATGTACTTCGGAAGGAAATGCCCTGCGTCGAATCTCTTTAAGATATGGCGCTGCGGCTCCCGGGCCTTCCAGTTCATTTGCTGCTTCGGCTGCAGTTAGAAGAACTTCAGCATATCGCATATAAATAAAGTTTACTCCATCATCATTTGTAGAAGTTACTTTACGATCCATCCATTCATATCGATACTTTCCGAAGTACCACCTGTTTATACCCGTGAGTTCTTGTTTAGCAATACCATCTACTGCAGCACCCCACTCAAAGGGTACAGCCGAAACATCTCTACGAGTATCGCCTTCATCAAAATCATAATATATTGTTGGCGTAGGCCCGGCATTACCACCTCGCGGTTGCTCTGTAAACTGGTCTACAGTGTTATGAGGCACAGCAAATGAAAATAACACCCTGCCACGACCATCGGCGAAAGGTATTTCCCAAAGAGATTCTCCACCCGCATTGGTGTCTTCACTATTGTACTTCCTCCAGAAGCCTTCAAAAGATGGTTCAAGATGTGCCCTTCCACTGTTTATAACAGCACGGGCTTCTTCAAGAGCCAGACGATACATTTTCTCAACAGAGAGATCTGGATCATTGCTTCTTCTCACCCCATCAGGATATTGTTGATATCCGGCAGCTACCAAAGCAAGACGAGCCCTGAATCCTTTTACAAAAGCCTTATTTATACGTTCTACGGAAGAGGTTGTAGCATTTTCATTTGGCCATGCAACTAAAGTTGCTGCTTCTCCAAGATCTGCAATAAGTTTCTTGTATATGGTATCGCGACTGGTTTTTGGTAAGTATAGTGTCTCTGAAGAAATTGGCTCAAAACGAGCAGGAACATCTCCCCAGGTTTTCATAAGATCTGCATAATAAATTGCTCTATATGTTAGTGCCGCTCCTAAAAGTTGACCAAAAGCATTCCCGGGTTCAGGATTTCCAAAGAGACGAAGATTTTCTATAGCTATGTTTGCTCTCTCAATCCCCTGGTACATCATAGCCCAGGCATTATTATCTGTATTCATCCTGGAATTGCTGGGCTTGGCATCATAATACAACAAGTCGGCATCCGAACCTTCACTTCCAGAACTGTAGTTGTACTCAACATCAGTATTAAACCCGTAGTAAGGAATCCATCTTCCCCTATAGGAGTTAGTCTGTCCCATGGGTTCAAGAATGCCATCCACAGCTCCCTTCGCTAAATCAAGCGTAGAAAAAATAGTCGATTTATCGAGTGTTGAATTTGCAGGTGCTTCCAGGAAGTCTTCATCCAGAAAATCATCCTCGCAAGAAACCACCACGAATATTAGAAGCAATACCGAAAAGATTTTAAATAAGTTTTTCATTTTCAAGTAATTTTTTTTTAAAAATTAAGGTTTAAACCAAATACCACTTGCCTACTTCTTGGAAATGGAGAATAATCTACTCCTGGTGTAAGTGGCGTTTTTCTTCTGGTAGAAACCTCAGGATCAAGACCAGAATAGTTGGTAAGAACAAACACATTATTTGCAGTTGCATACACTCTTAATTTGGTCAAATTAGCTTTTGCTACAAGAGACTCAGGCAAGGTGTAACCTAATGTAAGTGTATTCAATCTCAGGAATGAACCATCTTCCACTGCCCAATCACTAAATACATAATTACGCATGTAAGGCGACCACATAGTTGTGTTAGCATTGGCAGCTGCCAGTTCTTCAGGGTCGCTTATAAGCTGGCCGGTTTCAGGATTAAGATTCGTCCACCTGTTACCATCTGCCATTACAGTACTTAGATTTCTGTATTGACCACTTTCACTAGCAGTTGTAAACTGAATTTTATTAGCATTATATACATCATTCCCTACGCTAAAGTTGAAGGCTGCAGAAAAATCAAATCCGTAAGCATAAGCATCTATGACAAACCCTCCTGTGAAATCGGGATTTGCATCACCTATAATAGAATTATCTTCAATATTCACTACGCCATCTCCATTTATATCTTTTAGTTTTAAGGATCCCGGCATTAACTCCCCTACAATATCTGTAGCATCTACTACATCAGATTTAAGAGTGTAAGAATTAAGTTCAGGGTCATAATTAAAATCTGACACTTCATAGCGACCATCATTCTTAAAACCATACATGGCTCCAACCGGATGTCCTACCCAAACAGCATAATCCCCATTAGAAATCTCTGAAGAAGCCCAACCAGAATAATCCTGGTAATCTTCTAAAGTACCCAAGGAGTTAATCTTGTTCTTATTGGCCGACATATTCAAGCCAAAACTCAATCCATAATTCTCCTCTGCTAGCGGATAAAAATTTAAAGACCCCTCGACCCCGGTGTTCTGAATCTCCCCAAGGTTTCGGTATTGAAATTCATATCCTGAACCCGGTGTTCTAAAAGCAAGTAATAGATCTGTGGTCACATTTTTATAGGTCTCCACACTACCTTGTAGTAGCCCCTTCATAATTTCGAAATCAATACCTGCATTCTGTGTCACAGTAGTCTCCCATTTCAAATCAGGATTAGCCAAAGCGTTGGAAGCCGCCCAGTATGTGGGGATGCCATTAATATAAGTGGTGGTTTTTGACTGGAAGCTCTGTACCGTTTGACCAGCGGGAATATTATTATTTCCTGCCTCACCATAACTTAATCTTAATTTTAGAGCATCCAGCCATTCTACGTCTTGCAGGAAGTCTTCTTCATTTATTTTCCAGGCTACTGCGGCAGATGGAAAATACCCCCATCGGTTATCGCCCAAAAATTTACTTGATCCATCAGCCCGGAAAGTTGCAGTAAGTAAATATTTACTTCTGAAATCATAATTTACACGACCAAAGAAGGACAAAAGCTTGTCATCAGGTCGGTAGAAATTGTCCACGCTTTGTGGAATACCCTGGGTAGTTAATTTTCTTGTTGTCTCAAAATCAAAATCTTTAGGGAATCCCTGAATTTCAGCCGTTTCTTCATTATCCTTGGTTAGAATCATTTCCTGCCCTACCAATAATTTGAGATTATGATCTTCTCCAAGATGTTTGTTAAAGTCATAGTTAATGGTGTTGGCATTCCTAAAGCTTTCACGCTTTCGATCGCTATAGACCAACGATGGCAATCCCTGGTTGTCGGCAGATGGTCTATTTCTTGCGTAATAAGTAGACCTACCATAATAGCGGTAGTCTTGCTCAATACGATAATCAAGACCAAAGTCAGATTGAAATCTTAGATTATCCATAATATCCCATCCAAAACTTCCAAGCATATTATAACTCCTTCTTAGTTGCTGTCTTTGGTTATCGGCAGTAGCTACAAAAGGATTAACCAAATACCCTGTCAGGGCCTCATCGGTGTTAGTTGTAGTAAGACCAGAAATAGGTATTGGAGAATATTGAACACTATACTTAAGTCTTGAATCTGCAGAGGACACTTCATTTTGCTCATTGGTTCCTCCACCATCAATCTCAGTATCTGAATATCTTACTGTAAAAGACAAGTCTACCTTTTCACCTGCCTGGCTCTTAAGTGCCAGTGACAGGTTATCTCTTGTATAAGCTGAACCCAACATTATAGTATTTACATCATAATGGGCATAATTAAAGCTGTAGTTGGCTTTCTCAGACCCACCTCTAATAGAGATATCATGACTTTGAACTTCACCCATGTTTCCATAGACTTGTTTTTGCCAGTTATTTCCTTCCTGGCCCACATATAGGTCGTAATCCTGCCAAAGACCAAAAAGCTGCTCATAGGAGTCAAGGTTCTCTGGATCATCTAGTAAAGCATATTCATATTGCCACTTAACGAAATCTTCCGGACTCAAAACATCAATGGTATTAGCAATTTTTTGAAAACCATGAAAAGCATTTACACTCACATTGATCTTCCCATTAACCCCATCTTTGGTAGTTATGATAATAACCCCGTTAGCCCCTCTGGACCCATAAATAGCTGTAGATGATGCATCTTTTAAGACCGAAATACTGGAAATATCGGTCGGGCTGATATCAGACATACTGGCCACAGGAAATCCATCTACAATAATTAAAGGAGAACTATCCTGTGTTAATGAACCATTACCTCGTATTCGAATATTAATTTCGGCATCTGGTGAACCTTCGGTAGCGAGCACCTGTACCCCGGGAAGTCTCCCTGTAAGGGTTTCAGCCACACTAGCCCTGGCCTGTTCATCTAGTTTTTCTCCGGAGATGGAAGCCACTGACCCTGTTAAATCTGATCTTCTGGTAGTACCATAACCTACTACTACAACTTCATCTAAAGCATTTTGATCCAACTCAAGTGCCGCATCAATGGTAGTTCTACTGTCTACTTTAACTTCGAGAGGGGCAAACCCCACGTAACTGAATATTAAAACAGCATTAGGACTCGAAACTGTAATAGAAAACTCACCGTCAAAATTTGTCATAGTTCCGTTAGAAGTTCCTTTTTCAAGAATATTGACACCAGGAAGAGGTTCCTGAGTTGCTGCATCAACTACAGTTCCATTCACAGTAGTTGTATTCTGAGACTGCGCATCAACTCCTAGCAGCAGGAGAAACCCGCAAACCAAAAGAAACTCCTTAGAGAAAAGACTAAATAATTTCATACTCATAATTCTGGACTAAAATTGGTTAATCATTTAATAGTTCTGGTTAAGCTATCCGTCATTCAAAGGAAATTGCAACTAAATCGTTTTCGTTATTTCTATTGAATATTCCCAGCCATTTGAGAAAAAACAACATCAAAAAACTGGAGTTCTTATCATTTAGTTAATGAGCTTCCTTATTATTTTAATATTTGATAATTAAAACAGATTTATAAGCTCTTTTCCACAATGTAATCGATTACACAAACCTAGAGAAAAGAATCAATAAAAGCAATTTTTACATAAATAAAATTAATAGAAATTTAATACAGATGTAAAACCAGTGTTAAAAAATGTGGGGATTAATCGACTTAGAGCGATTTTAAGTCAGGGAACAATACCACAAATCGATAAAGAGGAAATACTTTTATGCAATCGATTGCCTTAAATAAAATGAGGGAAAGTGCGAGAAATAAAATGTAAAAACATTCATATGACAGGTCGGTGCCTCATCATTCACTATTAAAGAAAGTGCAGGGAATTAAAATTATACTTCAGCAATTATATCAAGGAACAGGCTCTCAAAAAAGTCATTTTTGAGCACCTGCTGAAGGTCTTCCAGATATACTACTGCTATAAGTTGCACTAGTGTGGAAAATTTTTAAATCAGAAAGCTTTTAAGACCTTTTCTAACTCCGATCGTCTCAACTTCAGGAAGAGCTTTTCGTCTTTTAAGGAAGCTCAATGGAACTTTAGAAACTGTTATTTTTGATGATAAGACAGAACTTCATTCTTTTTTAGAAATAACCTTCCTTACCGCTTCATAAATTCTGTGCTTTGCAGCACCATAAGGTCTAAAAGCTGTAGCTCGTTTTCTTTTTCTAATAGTGCGTGAGATACCCCTTTTTTGTGCAGATAGGCAATAAAAGCCAGGATCTCTTCCTTATCGATCTTTAAGACCTCCTGAAAAAATTCGTGGTCATACCGGTTCAGCAACTCCCGCTCAAGCAGGTCATAACCTGCCCTTGCTCTTCGTATTTCCTGAGACCTGTCTTTTGGAGCCGGAGCTACAAGATCTACAAGGCCGCCAATGATCTTTATTGGCTGAAAACCATATTCCATATTTGCCGACATTCCCGGATTTGTAACACCTGTCTGGGCATCGGGTGAAAAGGTGTAATCCATACCCATGATTTCCGCGGCAGACCAGGTGGGAAGGTCTAGCTCTAAAACGGGAATGTTTTTAAGATCTGCTGCAAGGTTTCCGGTGAGGTTATGAGGCTTTATTACTACTTCTGCAAGTTCATTAATATCTTCGGTAATCTCTACCTGCAAAATTTGCGTACTTACCATATTCTTATCAACTACCACCAGAAGATCTCTATATTGTACAGCCGAAATGTAAAGAGAATCATTTAAGCCCGCACTAATCGTAAAATCTCCATTCCTGTTAGAAACACTACCTTTCCCGGTGGTTTTGTTGTAGATCGAAATTCCCTGCGCGTCAGCTTCCGCAGGTACTTTTATGCTTCCCTTAATTTCGACTTCCCCTATAGATTGAGCAGCAGCCGTAAACGAGGTGAAAAGCAAAATAAAAATGTAGATATGCTTCATATTATAAATAACGACCAAATTCAGGCATAATTACATCAAATGCGTAATAATTAAAGAAAAATATTAAAACTCACCTCTCAAAAATGTCAATTTTACTGGGTGTTTTTTCTTAACTCTTAATCTTCAGAAGGAGAATTCGCCTTCTGCTGTTTGTATTTCTGGCTTTGCGCTACTAGAAACTCTATTAGCAACATCTCATTCTTTGGTTTCAGCATTTCTTCCGTAATGCCATTATCTGCAGCAAAATAAATGAAATCTGATATATCCTCTTCCGGGATATTAAGCTGATCCTGGAAAAATTCATCATCATGAAGTTGAAGAATTTGCTCATCAAGGTCGTCATCACCGCCCACCGTTGTCGTGACATCACGAGAGGTGAAAATATTCCTAAAGATGTTGGCAAAATTCATTCCGCTGTAAATCATCCCACTACGCATAGCTGCATTGGGAGGAGAAACCAGTGAATCGGGTCGAAAAGTGTGATTATACGGATTAATTTCTGCAGCAGATTTTGTAGGGAGATCGGTCGATACCACAGGAATAATCTTTACATCTACCTCTACATTTCCTGAAAGATCATACGGGCTCACTACAACTTCCGGTAGTTCGGTTACTGCTTCAGAAATAAAAACGTTGAGCTGCCGGTTCTCTACAACGCCTTCATCTACCACTACTGAAAAATCCTGAAATTGAAGTGCCGAGAACTGTAAGGTATCTCCGGCCACCACTCTTATGGTAAAATTCCCCCGATCATTTACCACCGTGGCACTTTTGGCCGTGCGGTTCACTACGGTAATACCCTGGGGCGTCTCCCCTACCGGCGGGGTTACACTACCATTGATCTGCACTCTGTCCTGAGACAAAACTGTGAAGGAAATAAAGAAAACAATACAGGATAATAAAGATTTCATAATGCTGATTTTCTTAAAGGAACAAAATCTATTCTTTATAAAAATTTAATTCCCGACTAAACTTTCGTTAAATATCCTTCAACCCAAAATATATATTCATTAGCCTCTGAAGCCTTGTTCAAGCCATTTTATTTACCATCTTAACCTGCTTTCTCTTCAGAATTGGCCAAATTTTAGAATCTCCCTGTGTCATATTTTTTAATTTTACATCAATTACTAAACAAGCCGCATGAAAAATCTTATTCTTGCCAGTACTTCTACCCTGCACAACCAGGAATATCTTGAATATTTACTGCCCCTCCTAAAAAGCCATTTTAGAGACTGCAGCAACATTCTGTTTATTCCCTATGCCCGCCCCGGCGGAATCTCTCATGAAGATTACACTGCAACTGCACAAAAAGCTTTTGAAAAAGCAGGCCTTAAGATTAAAGGCATCCACGAATTTGATTCTCCGCATGAGGCTGTGAAACAGGCTGACGGATTTTTTACCGGTGGAGGCAATACCTTTCTCCTTGTACAACAGCTCTACAGGCACGATTTGCTTGCTGTACTTAAAGAGGCTGTAAACCACGGAAAACCTTACCTGGGTACCAGTGCCGGGACTAATATTGCCGGGCTCACAATGAAAACTACCAATGATATGCCTATTGTGTACCCGCCATCCTTTAATACCCTTGGGCTCGTGCCTTTCAATATCAATCCGCACTACCTGGATCCCGATCCTAAATCAACCCACAAAGGGGAAACCCGCGAAACACGTATCATGGAATTTCACCGTCACAATACACCACCGGTAATAGGCCTTCGCGAAGGGAGCTGGCTGGAAGTAAAAGGAAAAGACATTAAGCTTAAAGGAACACTTACCGCCCGAATTTTTGAAGCCGATAAAGAGCCCTTTGAAGTAGAACCGGAAACAGTGCTGAATGACCTCAACTAGCGTAGATTACCAAAAGATCCTCAACCAGATCAACCAGGAATTTATAGACCAGCCACGGTCGGGCAAAGTGGCATCTTACATCCCCGAACTGGCCAAGGTGCCATCGAACAAATTTGGCATGCACCTCTATGATCTTGACGGAAGTAACTATTGCTTTGGCGACAGCCAGGAACGCTTTTCTATCCAGTCAATTTCCAAGGTTTTCACCCTCTCCCTTGCCATGAAAGTCATGGGAGATAAGCTGTGGAACCGGGTGGGCGTTGAACCTTCGGGAGACCCTTTTAACTCTCTTTCGCAGCTCGAGAACGATTCGGGTATTCCCCGGAATCCTTTTATAAACGCGGGAGCGCTTGTAGTAGCCGATGTACTGGTATCTTCCTTTAGTAATGCCAAGGCTGCACTCCTCACCTTTCTTCATGAAATAACCGGAAACCCCCAAATTGATTTTGATCCCGTGGTGGCCGCCTCCGAGCAGTCTAAAGGTTACCGTAACTACGCCATGGTTAACTACCTAAAATCTTTCGGAAATATTGAGAACGATGTAGAAGATGTGCTCGATTTCTATTTTCACCAGTGCTCTATCGCCATGTCTTGCCAGGAACTGGCTAATGCTTTTATTATTTTCGCAAATAACGGTACAACCATAGGCTCTGAAAGAGAGTTTCTCACCGGCCGACAGGTAAAAAGGGTTAATGCGCTCATGCAAACCTGCGGATTTTACGATGAAGCCGGGGAATTTAGTTTTGAAGTGGGCCTGCCGGGAAAAAGTGGCGTGGGCGGCGGCATAGTTGCTGTTCACCCCGACAGGTTTGCAGTGGCAGTATGGAGTCCGCCGTTGAACCCCAAAGGAAATTCAGCGTTGGGAATGGCTTCCCTCGAACGCCTCACTACCCTCACCGGATTTTCAATCTTTTGATATTTCTGAAAGTCAGATTGATCCTTGGCTCCTTAATTCTTTTTGACTTCGGAAGGCTGTGCAACCAGTTTTTCTGAGTATCTCCGGTCATAAGCAGAAGGCTGCCCGGTTCAAGCTGAAGTTCTATTTTTTCGGCTGAAGTTTTGTGCTTAAAAACAAATCTACGTTCAACACCCAGGCTTACAGAAGCTATTGCCGGCTGCTTTCCCAACTCTGCTTCTGCATCACTGTGCCATGACATTCCCTCTTCCCCGCTGTGGTAGAGATTGAGCAGGCACGAATTGAACTCCAGGCCCGTCACCTCCTCTACCCTTTTTCGCAATTCTAATAACTCCGGGATCCAGAGCTTTGCTTTTTTTGTCATTTTTGAATAGGTGTACTCAAATTCGCGGTCGCCATACCAGGCAGTCTTTCGGGCGGTAACAATTTTCTTCCCAAAGATCATAACCTCATCATGCTGCCACGCCACCTCATCCAGCAAATTATTGAAAAAACGCTGCTCTTCACTTTCGTTAAGTATTTTTCCGAAGTAGTAACTTTTCCCATCACTGGGTAATATATTTGGAGGATAAGCAGTCTGCATCACTTTTAAGTTTATAATTAAAAGGTGTTACTGCTGAAGTTAAAAAAAATTCCTGAAGTCCCAATATTAGCTCAGAAGGAAGAGATTTCCATCTCCATCTCGTACTGGTTTACGGGATTCGAAAAATGCCATTTTTGAAGGGTATTTATCAGGCTCTCTCTTGCGGCACTTACATTTTTCAGCTTAACTTCTTTTGCTAACCAGCCTGCAGCAGTCAGAAGCTCGGGGTAATTATCTCTTTTTGAAAACAATTGAATGATATTCCCGCCATTATCGATCACCAGGTAAGCTTCAGGAGAGTCGGGATCTCCTAAACACCAGGTTTGAACCCGGTTTTGCATCAATGCTACAGCTTTGGCCGTATGGTCCCAGGAATAAAGCGCTTCCTCATAAAGCCCACTCTGAATTACCTGCGAAAAATGACATTTTTGAAGGGTAATTTCCGAAGAAGTTTCAGGAAGAGATCCGGTAAAGCTGCGGAGTTGTCGGGTAATCTCGAAGCCTATGCGGTTATACACTTTTAAAGCCCTTTCATTCTCACAGATCACTTCCAGCAGACATTTTTCAACTCCGTGAACCTTTAAAACAGGAATAGCGTGTTCATAAAGTTGATCTACGATTGCCCTTCCGCGGTAATTAGCTAGCACTCCTGTGCCGGTGTTATATGCTGTAAGTGACTCCCGGTGTTGATCCACACAATTTATAATATAGCCCACCAGCTCATCTTCATCAAACATTCCAAAGGAGAGCTCCCAGTTTACACGGGCAATGGTGAATCGCTCCCACCAGTAGTTAGGATCTTCGGGCAGTTTTATAAAATAACCTTCAAAAGCAGAAAGAAAGCAGGAAAGCACATTTTCAAAGGGAACGCCGGCTAGATTTTTTATCTTCATGGATCATTCTAAAAAAGGTTTAAAATTAAACGAATCCATTATTTAATCAATCTATCATTTCCGGGATTCGTAAAAAGGGAAGTCTGTTGAAGAATTATACTAAACCCTTTAGATGAGATGGCGTTCATTCGTAACCTAACGAGGGAATTTCCGAAGCTTCGGAAGTTGGCGCGGATTTGTAATCCGTGCAGCAGCAAAAAAACCCCCGACTTTCGTCGAGGCTTTGAGCGGGAGACCGGGTTCCCCTCGACGGAGTTTATCCCGAGCCTGACGAGGGGCTCGGGATAGGCTTCTCACCCAATCTCCCGCAAAAAAAAAGCCCCGACTGTCGTCGAGGCTTTGAGCGGGAGACCGGGTTCGAACCGGCGACATTCAGCTTGGAAGGCTGACGCTCTACCAACTGAGCTACTCCCGCGTTGATATTGCTCTGCAAATATATATCGAAAGTTTTTATTGCTCAAGAAAAATTTACAGCTTTTTTAAAAAGTGATACCCTTTGATTTCATAACCTTCATTGAGGTAAAACTTATGACTTCGGTAGTTTTGAACGTAACTGTTTAATTCTGAAGTTTCACAGCCTTTTTCGGTCGCGTATTTATAGATAAATTCAAATAAACTTTTTCCTACGCCTTTGCTTCGGTATTCTTCCTTAATAAAAATATGATCGGGTTCACAAGAACGCCCCGCATAATGCCGCGTCATAAACCACAACCCAAATACACCCACCGTTTGCTCATCATGTGTGATCTTAAAGCATTCGTAATTTTGATCAAACATTTCAGAAAACCTTTGGGTAAGGATCTCGTTTGAAAATTGCTGCCCCATTAACTCCTGTACCATAGGCAGGATATGCGGAATTTCTTCCTTTAAAATCTTGTTAAATGCAAGGTTCATCCCCATCTTTTCTGCAAAAATAGTCATATTTTTAGCTACCAATCATTTAAAAAACACAATGAAAGACACAGATAAACCCGGAAAAATTCAGGACCGCATAGAACAGTCCCTACTCAACGAACGCAAAATTTTTCTTTGGGGCACAGTGAACGAGAAAACTGCAAAACATGTTATTGAAAGAATGATGTACCTGGATGCCACGGGAGATGATGAAATACAATTCTATATAAGCAGTCCGGGAGGATACGTAACATCGGGCTTTGCAATCTATGATACGATGCTGAGCCTCAACAGCCCGGTTTCTACCATTTGTACAGGCCTGGCCGCATCTATGGCATCAATCCTACTTTCGGCCGGGGCTAAAGGACGAAGATTCATTCAGCCGCACGCCAAGGTGATGATCCACCAGCCAAGCGGAGGTGCGCAGGGGCAGGCTTCCAATATTGAAATTCAGGCTGCCGAAATATTAAAGATCAAAGAACAAAGCGCTCAAATTCTTGCCGACAATTGCGGCCAGCCTTATGAACGCATTTATAAAGACTTCAACCGTGACTACTGGATGAATGCATCAGAATCTGTAGACTACGGAATTGTAGACGAAATAATTCAAAAAGGATAAAATGAACAAAGATATTCAGCATAAAGAAACAGACGGAAAAGGGATGTTCTACATTGAAGATGACGGCGAAATTGTGGCTGAACTCACCTATACTCTGAAAGACAACCAGATCATGACCATTGATCATACCGAAACCGATCCAAAATATAGCGGCGAAGGCCTGGCCAGTAGCCTCGTAAAACACAGTGTTGACTTCGCCAAAGAAAAAGAGATCAAGATAGATCCTCTTTGCGCTTATGCCGCAAAACAATTTGAAAGGCATGAGGAGTACCGGGAGGTGCAGGCCACCGAAGGATAAATGATCCGCCAAATATCAGCCGAAGAAACTTATAAGGTCCGCCAGGAAGTACTACGCCCCGGCCGACCTTTAAAAGAGTGCTTTTTTGAGGGCGATCTCGAAGAAGACACCATTCACCTGGGGTTTTTTGAGGAAGAACAAGTAGTGGCGGTTGCCACTTTTGTAGCCCGTAAAAATGCCATTTTTGAAACCCCAATACAGTACCAGCTTAGAGGAATGGCCGTACTGCCTTCTCACCGCAACCAGAAACTGGGAGAAAAATTGCTTCATAAGGGGGAAGAAATCTTGAAAAGTAGAAATCCGAATACTTTACTGTGGTTCAATGCGCGCGAAACTGCCGTGGAATTCTATAAAAAGTATGGATATTCAACTACAGGCCCTGCCTTTATGATCCCAAACGTGTGCATGCATATTGTGATGTACAAAACACCTACTGAATTATGAAAAAGAGCTTTTTACTACCCTTATCGATCTTATTTTTAAGCCTTGGTGCCTGTACCGGCGACAAAAACAATCCGGCAGACAGGGCTTCATCTGATAAAGCTTCAGAAAAAATTGCAGAAGCCTCACCCGATGGCATCAAGACAGAAATTTCTTCCAAAAATGACATTTTTGAGGGGGGACTTTTAGAAGAGGTATACAGCGGGAGGGATTACAAATCTCTTTGGCGCGATGGAGAAACCATTCATTCCCTGTATAACAGCCTGCAGGAAGCCGATGAAGAAGGCCTCAATTTTAAAGATTACCACGGAAAAGAGATTGATTCACTTTTATCAACTGCCGACCTGAGTTCACAACAGGCCGCACGCCTTGACCTGCTGCTTTCGGATGCTTTTCTCACCTATGCCCGCCACTTATACTACGGAAAACTTGATCCTGAAAAGCTGCACGAGTTCTGGGGAATTAGCCGGAAAGAAAAAGACTTCGGAAAGCTTTTGAAAGATGCTGTTGAACAGAAGGAAGTAAGCGCAATCCTGGAAGACCTGAAGCCTTCTCACCAGGTTTACCAGGGGCTCAAAAAAAGCCTTGCTGATTATAAGGAACAAAAGACTCAGGAAACTGCAATAAACAAGATCTCACGAGGAGAAATTATTGAACCGGGGCAGACAGATCCCCGAATTCCTGCTATTATACAAAGGCTTCAGGAGCTTGGGGTCTTTAAAGCTGATACTTCAGGCATTGGGCAAACCTATTCTGAAGCTTTGGTAGATGCAGTGAGAAAATTTCAGCAGAAGAAAAGTATTCAAACTGACGGAATTATAGGAGATGCCACCATTGATGAACTTAATAAAGGACCACAAGAAGTTTACAATCAAATACTGGCAAATCTAGAAAGATGGCGCTGGTACCCGAGAGATTTGGGTGAGCATTACATTTTGATCAATATTCCCAATTTTAAACTGGCAGTAATCAAAGATGGCGACACCATAAGGAAACATAACGTGATCGCCGGAGCTAAAGAACGCCCCACCCCTATTTTTTCGGATACTATAGATCACCTGGTGATCAATCCTACCTGGACGGTTCCGCCAACGATCAAGTCGCAGGATGTACTTCCAAAAATGGCAGCAAACCGCTCTTATTTAAGCAATAACAACATGACCATTACCACCCGTAGTGGTGAACGTGTAGACCCATCAAGCGTGGACTGGAGCAGCGATGAAGCGCTAAACTACAACATCACTCAAAGGGCCGGACCTGCGAATCCGCTGGGGCGGGTAAAGATCATGTACCCGAATAAATATCTTATTTATTTACACGATACCCCTGCAAAAAGCCTGTTTAGCCAAACCCAGCGCGCAGAAAGTTCGGGCTGTGTGAGGGTAGAAGATGCTGTTGATTTGGCTGCTTACGTGGTAGAGAACCAGGATGACTGGCAAAAGGAAAGGATCCATGAAATCATTGAAACCGGGGAAACAACTACTGTAAAAGTGAACCGGCCCATCCAGGTCCATCATTTTTACTGGACTGCCTGGCGGGCCGGGAATGAAACTGTTATTTTAAATGACGTGTACGATCTCGATGAACAGATCTACACGAAATTAACTGAATAGCTTTTTAAACCGATTGAGAATTCAAATAAGTGGAGTTAGAGATATAATCCTTATTCGTGTGGTAAATGAATAAGGCCGACCCTCCCTTGATCTTATTGATGATCTCTTTGGAAACTTCTGTCGGTACGGCAGGGCATCCGTAGCTACGGCCTAACCTGCCAAGCCTTTTGATAGACGATTCCTGTGCATAATCTGCACCGTGGATCACTACATATCGGTCACGGGCATTTGAGTTAAATTCCTCTTCCATGCCATCGATGAAAAGTGAAAGTCCGTTTTTTCCGTAGTAAGTTTCCGCAGTAACATAGAATCCGAGGGAACTCTGCAGCGAATTTGGTGTGTTTGAGAATTTAGTTGCCATATTTCCTCCGGTGTTCTTTCCATGAGAAACATAAGTATGGTAAATGATCTCGTTGGTTTCCATATCAAGGATCCACAATCTTTTTTCGGTGGAAGGAAGGCTGAAGTCTACGATACTCAACAGTCTGTTTTCAATCTTTTCTTCATTTTCAAGTTTGTTATACCCGGTAATTGCATAGGTAAAAGAAACCTTTGAAGGCATTTGTGCATTTACAGCAGCGAATTCCTCGTAAAGAAGATTAATCTTCTCTTCGGCAGTTAATTCGGTTTTTACCTCGATCACTTCTTTTTCAGAAGTTTTTTTAGCAAAGACTTTTTCAGAATTTAAGGAATTGGTGGTAAAGGCAAAGGAGGCACTTATTGTAAGAAGAAGAGCAAATACAGTTGTGTTGTTTATCATATCTTTTTGTTAAATAGTTAGTTGCCTATAATGTTTCAAAGGTCATACCAAAAAGGGAAGATGATCAATTAATTCAGTAATAATGAGTATTTTAACATTCACCTCCACCTCTTATAAGAACTGCAAAATCTTAAAAATATTGTATAATTTAAACCTTTAAGTGTTAAAAAATATCTTTTGAGCTATTTCTGCTTTTCAGCCTAATTATAACGGCCTTACAAGCTTTCCTTACTATGCATATTTCGTATCTTTGTGAAAATACCCTAATTCAATGAATAAAAAAGTAATATTGATGATCCTGGACGGCTGGGGGATCAGCAATGACCCCAACACTTCGGCCGTTGATAAGGCAAATACACCTTTTATTGATTCCCTTTATAACAAATACCCTCACAGCAAGTTACGCACCGACGGAATGAACGTTGGCTTACCTGAAGGACAAATGGGCAACAGCGAGGTTGGCCATATGAACCTTGGTGCCGGACGAATAGTTTACCAGGACCTGGCAAAGATCAACCTGGCGGTACAGAATAATTCGCTTGGAAAAGAGCCGGTTTTGGAACAGGCTTTCAACTACGCCAAAACGCATAATAAAGCCATACATTTTATGGGCCTTGTAAGTGATGGCGGAGTGCATTCTCACATTAATCACCTTAAAGGACTACTCACCGCTGCTGAAGAATTTGGCATCTCCCAAAAATATGTGCACGCTTTTACTGATGGTCGTGATGTAGATCCCAATTCGGGAAAAGGTTTTATTGAAGACCTGGAAGATCATTTAAATAAAACCAATGGTAAACTGGCTTCGGTTATTGGTAGATATTATGCCATGGACCGCGATAAACGCTGGGAGCGCACAAAATTGGCCTATGATCTTATAGTGAATGGCAAAGGAGAACCCTGTCAAAACGCTGTGGAAGCTATTCAGAAAAGCTATGATGAAGGCGTTACCGACGAATTCATTAAGCCAATTGTGATGACCGATAGCCAAGGCAATCCTGTGGCTAAGGTTTCAGAAGAAGATGTGGTGATCTTCTTCAACTTTAGAACCGACCGCGGAAGACAACTTACAGCAGCTCTTACGCAACAGGATTTCCCGGAGCAGGAAATGAAGGCTTTACCACTGTATTTTGTAACTATCACCCGTTACGATGAAACATTTAAAAATGTTCATGTTGTTTTCAGCAAAGAAGATATCAAAGCTACGCTTGGTGAAGTTCTTGAACACGCCGGAAAGTCACAGATAAGAATTGCCGAGACAGAAAAGTACCCACATGTTACTTTCTTCTTTTCTGGCGGAAGGGAAAACCCTTTTCACAAAGAACGCCGCATTATGATCAACTCTCCCAAGGTGGCAACTTATGACCTGCAACCTGAAATGAGCGCTTATGAACTGACTGACGCTATTGTGCCTGAAATCAATCAGAAATCGGCCGACTTCATTTGCCTTAACTTTGCCAATCCAGATATGGTTGGGCATACAGGAGTTTTTGAAGCCGCGGTTAAAGCCTGCGAAACAGTTGATGAATGTGCCAAAAAAGTTGTGGATGCTGCCGTAGCTAATGACTACTCTGTACTTGTAATTGCCGATCATGGAAACAGTGAGTTCATGATCAATGAAGATGGCAGTCCAAATACAGCACATACTACCAACCCGGTACCGTTTGTTCTTATAGACAACGATATAAAAGCGGTTAAGGATGGTATTCTTGGAGACATTGCACCTACAATTTTAAAGTTGATGGGCGTTGAACAACCTGAACTAATGACACAAAAACCACTCTTTTAAAGATGAAGATATTCCTTTATTTATTGCTGTTGATCACGGCGTCCAATTGCGGAAATACCGGAAATACAGAGAATGAACAGAAGACGACAGAACCGGTTTCACAGGAGGAAGAAGCAGGGAACTTAATTGGAGAGATTAATTTTGAAGATTTACAACAAGCGCCCTATTCTGCCTGGTTTGACCCAATGTACCAATCCTATAAACCGGGAGAGGAAGCACTCAGCACAATTAAAGAGAATATTAATGAGTACGATATCATGATGTTCATGGGAACCTGGTGTGCCGATAGCCAACGGGAAGTTCCGAAATTTTATAAGTTACTGGAGCTTAGCGATTATGATTTAGACAGGCTGCAGGTAATGGCGGTAAGGGAAGACAAAACCCTCCCTAATGAAATGGAACAGGAGTATGATGTTATTTACGTTCCCACTATTATCTTTTTTAAAGATGGTGAAGAAGTAGGCAGGTTTGTAGAATACCCGCAGGAAGAGCTGGAAGATGATATTGCAAAAATAGTTTCGGGGCAGGAATACAAGCACTCTTACGAGTAGTTTTCGCTGCCATTTAAATTGTTATTTTTGCATATGCCCAAATTGTTGACAATAGCTGTAGATTTTGACGGAACATTGGTGGAAAACCGCTATCCCGAAATAGGCAAACCCATTTTGTTTGCTTTTGAAGCTTTACAGAAACTTCAACAGGAAGGACATCAAATCATACTCTGGACTTATAGAAGCGGAGTTAAATTACAGGAAGCTGTAGACTTTTGCGAGAGCAAAGGCATCAGCTTTTATGCAGTCAATAAAAGTTATCCGGAAGAGGAATTTGAAGAGAAGGCCATGAGTCGTAAGATCCTGGCCGATCTTTTTATAGACGACCGCAATATTAATGGTCTCCCCCCCTGGGGGGAGATCTATCATCAACTTATAGAGACTTCTAAAGTTGATCCCGTGCTGCCCAAAAAAAAGAATAAATTGCTAAGTATTTTTAAAAAGTTATGATCATACAAAGAACCAGAGAAGAAATTGAACTTATTCGCCACAGCGCCCTAATCGTGTCGAAAACACTTGGAATGCTGGCTTCTGAAGTTAAGCCGGGGGTTACCACCCTGCAGCTCGATAAAATGGCCGAAGAGTTTATTCGTGACCACGGTGCCGAGCCGGGTTTTCTTGGAATGTACGATTTCCCCAATTCTTTATGTATGAGCCCCAATGCCCAGGTGGTACATGGTATTCCTAATAACGAGCCTCTCAAGGAAGGAGATGTGATTTCTATTGATTGCGGAGCCTTTAAAAATGGATTTTACGGAGATCATGCCTACACCTTTGGGGTAGGAGAAATTGCCCCTGAAACACAAAAATTACTGGATGTTACCAAAGAATCCCTCTACATAGGGATAAGAGAATTTAAACTGGGGAACCGTGTGGGAGATGTAGGTTTTGCCATTCAGCAACATGCCGAAAAGAACGGTTTTGGCGTGGTAAGGGAACTGGTGGGCCATGGCCTGGGAGAAAAAATGCACGAAGATCCCGAAATGCCGAACTACGGAAAACGCGGCCGCGGAAAGAAATTCATTGAAGGTATGGTAGTAGCCATTGAGCCTATGATCAATGCCGGTACACACCGAATTAAACAATTACGCGACGGCTGGACCATTCTCACTGCAGATAATAAACCAAGTGCCCACTTTGAACATGATGTAGCTTTAATTGATGGAAAGCCAGAACTATTATCAACTTTTCATTACATTTATGAGGCGCTGGGAATAGAAAGCAATGAAGAAGAAGAATTTAGGGCACAAACAATCAACTTCCATGATTAAAAATTTTCGCCAGGAAAAATGGCTCCCCTACTCCAGAGAGAAATGGCAAGACCGCTTCAGGTATGCTGTTTCTAATTACGGGAGAGTGGTGAGCTATGTGAAAAATCCTGACGGAGACCTATTAAAAGGAGGCAAGTCGCAGGGCTTCCTCACCTTTGTCGCGACCCTCAAAAATGGCAAAAAACAAGCCTGTTATATTCACCGGGTGGTTGCCGAACTTTTTCTTCCGAAGAAAGAAGGAGACGAATATGTTATTCACAAGAACTACAACAAGACAGAAAATAAGGTGAGCAACCTTGCCTGGGTGACAAAAAAGGAGTGGGTTGCGCATCAGCAGAACAATCCGCAGGTAAAGGAAAATAAGCTGAAGCGAAAGCTGGGCACCATAAAATGCTACTCCAAGCTAAGTTATGCCCAGGCCACAGTACTTAAGAAAAAACTACTCGACCCCAACCGAAAAACCCGCATAAGGGTGCTGGCAAAGCAATTTGGGGTTTCAGAAATGCAGCTCTACCGCATCAAATCGGGAGAAAACTGGGGAGATATCAAGGTATGATTGGAAAAGCTTTCAAGTTTTTTCTGAACAGGATTCCCCGGCCTGTACTTATTCGCCTTAGCTATGCGGTAAAACCCCTTTTTGTACTTAGCCTCCGCGGAAGTAAATACACAGATCCCATTGACGGCCGAAGTTTTTCAAAGTTTTTGCCCTATGGGTACGGGCAGCAACGAGAAAACGTGCTTTCGCCCTCTACCCTTTCCCTGGAGCGGCACCGGCTATTATGGCTTTACCTGAAAGACCACACCACTTTCTTCACAGCCCCGCATAAAGTACTGCATTTTGCCCCTGAACAGGCTTTTTACAAACGTTTCAGGAAATTGAATAACCTTGATTATACTACCACAGATCTCAACTCACCTTTAGCCGACGTAAAAGCCGATATTTGCGACCTTCCGTTTGAAGATAACAGCTTTGACTTCATCTTGTGTAACCACGTCCTCGAACACATTCCCGATGACACTAAAGCAATGCAGGAAATATACAGGATCCTTACTCCTGGTGGCACTGCCATTCTGCAAATTCCGCAGGATTTAAACCGTGAAAAAACATTTGAAGACGATTCCATTACAGATCCTGCCGAACGCGCAAATATCTTTGGCCAATACGACCATGTAAGGGTGTATGGACGAGATTACTTCGACAAACTAAGAGAAGTTGGCTTTAGGGTAGAAGAAGTAGACCTTACCTCTCAAATGGATTTACAACTGGTAGATAAATACCGGCTCGCAAAGGGAGAAATTATTCCGGTGGCAAGGAAGTAGTTGGTTATTGGTTAATTGGGGATTGGGAATTGGGGATTAGGGATTAGAAATTTCTCATGGGAGATAAAGTGAATCAGAAGGTAAATAGCCAGAGAATTTTGCTGGGAATTACCTGGAGAACCATATCAGAAGATACCAACCTAATGTTCTCAATACTCTATACTCACTACTAGACTATAAGTCTTTCATAAGTTCGTCAAAACCCGGGGTGGCATATTCCTTCATTTCACCTCCAAGCGTAGAATAAATAAGGAAAGCGTCCAAATTATCTTCCTGCGAAAGTACCATTTTTGAGAGGTCAAATCCCATAGCCATAAAAGCAGTGGCATAGGCATCGGCCAAAGCGCAATTTTCAGCAAGAACAGTTACGCTAAGCAAATCACTTTTTTGGGCAAAACCGGTGAGCGGATTAATGGTATGCACATATTGTGCACCAGTCTCAGGATCTGTACGGTGTTTGCGGTAATTCCCCGAAGTTGCCATGGCCTTGTTCTGCAAGCCTATGGTAGCAGTTAATTCCCTTTGCCCCTCCTCCTGGGTGGGGTCATCTATTCCCACAGTCCAATAGGATTCTCTCTCTCGGTTTACCCCTTTTGCCAAAAGCTCACCGCCCAATTCAATCAAATAATCATCAACACCTTTAGAATTGAGGAAATGACCTATAAGATCAATGGTATAACCTTTAGCAATAGCATTAAAATCGAGATAAATTTGGGGAGTTTCTTTTATAAGTCGGTCCCCTTTTAATTGAAGTTTATCAAAGCCAACAAACTGCATAAGAGAATCTATAGTCATTGAATCTATTTCTTTAGGGCCATTTTCAGGGCCAAAACCATATTGATTTACGAGATCTCCCACAGTAGGATCAAAGTAGCCGTTACTTTTGCGCCACACTTTTTTAGAGAGTTTAAATACATTCTGAAAAAGAGTGTCTACCACTACCAGGCTGTCTCCCCTATTTATCCTTGAAATATCTGAAGATTCCCTGTAGGTGCTCATAGACTGATTTACCCGTTCAAAAATAGAGTCGAGAGCTTTCTCAAGGGGAATGTCTTCTTCGGAATAGTAGCTTATGGAGTAGGTAGTGCCAAGGGCTTCTCCAAAAGCGCTTCTTTCCTTATCTGCCTGCGAACATGAAACAATCAGGGCACATAACAGCAGCAATCTAACAGCAGGTCTCAAAAATGTCATTTTTAGATTTCTTTTAATCCGGGGTAATTAACTACGTAATCTTCTGAACTCATTACGGGCAATTCATAGTCTTTGGAATTTGCGAGCCCCACGCCGGCATAAAAAGTACGGGCATCAAATTTTAAAGCCTGCTCTTTTACAGTTTCCAAAAAAATCATATCAATATCTCGCGGATCGTGTGGATATTCTATTGCCCGCACTACAACAAAGTGCAACTTTTTATCCCTTAAAGCCACGAACTGAGGGTCTTTTTTAAAATCACTATTGACCCCTAGAAATTCATATCCCTGTTCTTCCAGATCTTTACCTACAATGTTCATTGCAAGATTATGCAGTTCCTGATCGGTTAATTGTGACATAGCTCAAAATTAGTCAATTCAGCTTAATATAATGTGCCCAAATCAAAAACAGCCACCAAAAGGCAGCTGTTTTTAAATATTTTAACTTCTTCAGGTTACCCTCCAAAGTCATCAAATCTTACGTTCTCTGGTGGCACTCCAAAATCTTCGGCCATTTTCTCTACGGCCTTGTTCATTAATGGAGGCCCACAGAAATAGAATTCAATTTCTTCCGGCTCATCGTGCAGGCTAAGGTAGTTATCGATAACCACCTGGTGAATGAATCCTACGAAACCGTCTCCTTCTCCTTCAATTCCATCTTTCACTTTCCAGTTATCTTCTTCAAGAGGTTCAGAAAGGGCAATATAGAACTTGAAGTTCGGGAAATCTCTTTCCAAAGCTCTAAAATGTTCAGTATAGAACAACTCACGTTTAGAACGCCCACCGTACCAGTAAGTTACTTTTCTTCCGGTTTTAAGAGTTCTGAAAAGGTGATATAAGTGTGAACGCATTGGCGCCATCCCGGCTCCCCCACCAACGTAAAGCATTTCGGCATCGCTGTGGTTGATAAAGAATTCACCATAAGGTCCTGAAATAGTAACCTTGTCTCCTTTTTTCTGATTGAAGATGTAAGAAGAAGCTATCCCCGGATTTACTGTCATCCAGTCGTTCTTAGCACGATCCCATGGCGGAGTCGCCACACGAACGTTAAGCATAACCCTTCTTCCTTCGGCAGGGTAAGAAGCCATAGAATAAGCTCTCTCCACTACTTCAGGATTCTTCATTACAAGTGGCCACAAGTTAAATTTGTCCCACTCCAGTTTAAATTTATCAGGTTCTCCCGGGTGTTCTTCAGGGTGAGCGGTGATATCCATATCTTGATATTTCACCTCACACTTCGGGATTTCAATCTGTATATATCCTCCAGCCTTATAATCCATATCTTCAGGAATTTCTACAACAAATTCCTTGATAAATGATGCTACGTTGTAGTTACTAACTACAGTAGCTTCCCATTTCTTGATACCAAAAACTTCTTCAGGAATGGTAATCTTCATATCCTGCTTCACTTTTACCTGGCAACCAAGACGCCATCCATCGGCAATTTCTTTACGGGTAAAGTGTGGTTCTTCTGTTGGCAGGATAGTCCCACCACCTTCAGCAACAATACATTTACACTGTATACAGGTACCACCTCCACCACAGGCAGAAGGAAGGAACAGTTTGTTCTCACCTAAAGTAGACAGAAGCGTACCTCCCGAACCTACTTCGATATCTTTTTCGTTGTTAATATTGATCTTTACAGGTCCCGATGGTATTAACTTGGCTTTTGCTCCCAAAAGAACAGCAACCAGGATTAAGATTAGGACTAAGAATACAATAACACTTGCTATAATTACTTCCATTGCTTTCTCTCTATATTTTGATTCCCATGAAACTCATGAATCCAAGAGCCATAAGTCCGGTGATTATAAAAGTGATCCCCAAACCTTTGAGCGGCGCAGGAACGTTTGAATAAGCGATTTTTTCACGAATAGCTGCAATTCCAAGAATAGCCAGGAACCAGCCAATTCCACTTCCCAAACCATAAGTTACTGCTTCCCCAATACCCGAGAAATCTTTTTGCTGCATGAACAGCGCACCTCCAAGAATAGCACAGTTTACTGCGATAAGCGGAAGGAAGATCCCCAGGGCACCATAAAGTGCGGGAGCAAACTTTTCAACTACCATTTCTACAAGCTGTACCATAGCTGCAATTACGGCGATGAACATGATGAAACTTAGAAAACTAAGGTCGATGGTTGCATATTCTTCATTCAACCAGGAAAGTGCACCCGGCCTTAAAAGATATTTATCAAGTAAAAAGTTGATGGGCACGGTCATTGTCAATACAAAGATCACCGCTGCACCTAATCCAACCCCTGTTTTAACGGTCTTGGATACTGCGAGGTACGAACACATTCCCAGGAAATATGCAAAGATCATGTTCTCAATGAAGATGCTTCGTACGAATAAATTTATATAATCCATAGTCGGTTTTTTTGAAGTTATAGATTAGGCTTCAATTAATTTACGGTTTCTTGAGCGCTGTACCCAAATAATGATCCCTACCACTATAAGTGCCATAGGAGAAAGGAGCATTAAACCGTTGTTCTCATATCCAAGAGCGTAAAGCCCTGTAGATTCTGCCAGTGTAGCTCCTTTGTGCCCAAGGATCTCGTAGCCAAAAAGCTTACCAGCTCCAAGAAGCTCACGAAAGAATGCTACGATAATAAGGATCAAACCATATCCTGCAGCATTTCCAATTCCATCAAGAAAAGACTTGTAGACACCGTTACCTAAAGCAAAAGCTTCAAGACGTCCCATTACAATACAGTTGGTAATGATAAGCCCAATGAATACCGACAGTTGTTTACTTACATCATAAGCATAAGCCCTAAGCACCTGGTCTACCAATGCCACCAAAGAGGCTACTACCACAAGCTGAACGATAATCCTAATCCTGTTTGGAATTAGGTTTCTGAGTGCTGAAATGATCATGTTACTAAAAGCCATAACCGCAGTTACCGCAATTGCCATTACAATAGCAGGCTCTAATTGCACCGTAATCGCAAGTGCAGAACATATCCCCAGAACCTGAACGGTAATAGGGTTATCATCGTTAAGAGGATCTGAAAGCAATTTCCTGTTGGCCCTTGATAAAAAGTGCTCTTTCTCTTCTGAATCAGAAAGAAAAAGGATCATTGCATCTTTCTTACTTTCCTTGTCTACCTCAGCAATTTGCTCAGGTCTATTTTTTGTCTCCTGTGCCATAACTATAAATTACTTGCAACGTTTAATTCTGTTTTGCTCTTGAAATAAGGCAGGTAATGCTGAAGTCTTTCAGAAATCATATCTGAAACCCCATCTCCGGTAATAGTTGCACCCGAAATTGCATCAACCTTATTATCATCCTTAGAAGTACTGCTGTTTCCTTTAACAACAGATACCCCTATAAGTTCTCCATTCTCATCAAAGATCTTCTCATCGGTAAAGCGCTCTCTAAACCACTCCTGCGTAATCTCGGCACCAAGTCCCGGAGTTTCCCCAAGGTGATCAAATACGGCACCTTTGATGGTATTTACATCATCCTGTAGAGCAATGTATCCAAAAATGGCATTCCAAAGCCCCGCTCCTCTAAGCGGAATGATGTAATAGGTTTCCCCGTCAACTTCGGCTATATAAAGCGGAAAGTTTTGTTCGGTATCAACCTTTTTAAGCTCTTTGGCAAGGTCAACATCAAAGGCATTCACTCCTTCTTTCTCCTGCCCCTCATTATTTAGAACAAGTTGTTCTTTAATGTACTGCTCAAATAAAGCTTCGGCTCCGGCCCTGTCGGTTTCAACACCTACTGTCGCAAGGATGTTTTGCATCTTTTCCTGGCGCATGTTTTCATATTGCCTTGGCTGCAACGAGGTAGCCGCAAAAGCAAGAACCACCCCTACTACCACAACCATAATGATGGCAAAAATGAAAGTATACGAGTTGGTGTTCGTCTTATTTACTGTTTTCTCTTCCATAACTATACTACAGTTTCAACTTGTTTGTTAATACCTGCTGCCTTTCTTTTTACACGGCGTTTAATATTGCCCTGAATCACGTAGTGATCTATAGTTGGAGCAAATACGTTCATTAAAAGAATTGCCAGCATCACCCCTTCAGGATATGCAGGGTTAAATACCCTGATCATTACCGACAAGAAACCAATCAGGAATCCATAGACCCACTTCCCTTTATAGGTTTGTGCCGCCGAAACAGGATCTGTTGCCATGTAAACAATACCAAAAGCCAAACCTCCGGCTAAAAGATGATTGTACCAGGGGAAATTTGTAAGTGAGTTACCTTCCACTCCCATTGCAGGAAGCGCGTTAAAGATCAAGCCCATTACAGAAGCTCCCACTACTGCGCTCAACATGATTCTCCAGCTACCTACTTTTGTAAAGATGAGGAAGAGTGCTCCCAGCAGACACAATGCTGCTGAAGTTTCTGAAACTGATCCGGGAATCATTCCCCAGAACATATCCATGGTAGTGTATTCAACCGGCTGTCCGGCCGCAAGGGTTCCTAAAATCGTTTCTCCCGAAACACCGTCTACCTGGGAAGCGTTCATTACCCACACCTGGTTACCCGACATATAAGTAGGATAAGCAAAGAAAGCAAAGGCTCTGGCTGTTAAAGCAGGGTTTAAGATATTCATTCCCGTTCCACCAAAGGCTTCTTTTCCAATAATAACAGCAAATACAACCGAAATTGCAAGCATCCATAAAGGCAAGCCTACAGGCATGATCATCGGAATTAAAAGTCCGGTTACCAGGTAACCTTCGTTCACTTCATGCCCTCTAAAAATGGCAAAAGCGAATTCAATTCCCAAACCTACCGCATAGGAAACTACGATCATTGGCAGGATCTCAAGTGCGCCGTGACCAAATGCATCCCAGAAATCAACTTCAGGCTGAATTTGTTTGAGGTACTGGTATCCCACATTCCACATACTAAAGAGCAGCACCGGCAGCAGGGCGATCACCACAGTGATCATCACCCTCTTTAAGTCTACCGCGTCCCTCACATGGGCACCTTTTCTAGTAGTGTGATTTGGAGTAAAAAGAAAAGTATCAAGCGCATTAATTGCCGGAGAATACTTTTCAAGTTTCTTACCCTTAGCAAAGGGCTCCTTAAATTTATCTAATTTTTGTCTAATCCATTCCATAGTAAACAGTTTATCCAACTTCGGTGATCATGAGATCCAGCCCTAAGCGTATTATTTCTTGCGCCTCTATTTTTGAAGTGTTCACATAATCTACAAGTGCAAAATCTTCGGGAGCCACTTCATAGATCCCAAGATTTTCCATTTTTTCAATATCTGCCGCCATGCAGGCTTTTAACAGCTGCATAGGGAAAATATCCATTGGCATCACCTCTTCCATTTCCCCTGTCACCACCAATGCTCTTTCTTCACCGTGTAGGTTAGTGTTCACCTCAAATTTCTTATTTGGGAACATCCAGCTTAAGGAAGTACGTGAGTTAGAAGGAATGTTATTGTAGGTAAACGGCAACCATCCAAATGCACGATACTTATTACCCTCGGGTATTAAAGTAAGCTCATTTGGGAAAAAGCCGATATACTGCCCGGTATTCACCTGCTCTCCTGTGAGAACATCTCCGGAAATCACCCTTACATTTTTTGTGTCTACAGCGCCCGAAAGATCAATTACCGGAGCTCCAATTCGGGTTCTAAAGTACTTCCTTTCCTTGGCCTCACTTCCACACACAGCTACTGTACGTACTGGCGTGAACTTACCGCTAAGGAAAAGATCTCCAATGTTAGCAACATCTTCAGGCTTTACAGTCCAAACCCGATCTCCCATATTGATTGGATCGATCTTATGGATCTGTACTCCCACGTTGGCAGCAGGATGCGGACCAAAAACGTTGTGAATTTCCACATTTTTAAGACCTTTAAAGACCCCACTACCCTGTCCGTTTACAGAAACATGCACCTTCCCCGGGGTTAACCTGGTAAGCGCATTAAGCCCGGCCTGAAAAGCCTCCATGCGGTCTTTCAGAATAAACTCTACATCTGCAGAAAGCGGCGCAGTGTTCATTGCCGAAACAAAAATAGCTTTTGGGGTATCTTTAGGATCTGCCGGAATATCGTAAGGACGCTGATTCAGGAAAGCCCAGCTTCCACTTTCGAGGATGCGGCTTTTCACAGCATCGGCTTCAGCGTTTAAAGGATCAAGAGTACCAAATTCCCGGTAGTCATCTGAAGCATCAGCCTCGATTACCACCTCAAGAATGCGGCGTTTCTCTCCTCTCACAATTTCCTTTAAAGTACCACTAACAGGAGAAGTGAAACGAATCTTATCGGTGTATTTAGAAAAGAAAAGCTCATCACCCACCTTTACTTTTGCACCCTCTTTTACCACCATCTTTGGTATGACCGAATGGAAATCGGGCGGTTTTACAGCATAGGTTTTGGAGCGGGGTGCGTCAACAAGGGTCTTGTCGGCTTCACCCTTCAGGCGAAGCGTAATCCCTCTTTTAATTCTAATGTCGTTGGACATAGGACGAAGTGTTAAATTTCATTTAAAATCGGGCAAATTTACTCATTTCCGACCCACAAATCCCAATTTAAAATGAATAAATTCCCCTTAGATTTTGTTAAAGTGAACAAATAATGATGCTAATCAGTTTTTGAGTATATTTAAATTTATTTTTGGTGCATGAAGTTAAACTTATCCTTCTTTTTCTTTTTATTCCTGGGAATTTTTTCTGCTGCCGCACAGACGGTAGAAAATCCTCCTCCAAATTTTATAAGAACCGTAATCTTTACTGGCTCTAACGAGTATAGCGGAGTGCCTGTCATTAAACTGGGAGAACCTCTGTTGCTCACTTTTGATGACCTGGTAGGCGATGAGGCCAATTACTATTATACTATTGAGCATTTTAATTACGACTGGACACCTTCAGAATTACTTAAAAATGAGTATTTAGAAGGCTTTGATAACGTTCGCATTACTAACTACGAGAATTCTTTCAATACGCTTCAGCTTTACTCTCACTACGAGCTGCGCATCCCCAATGACAATACCCGTTCGCTTAAAGTTAGTGGTAATTATTTAATAAAGATCTTTAACGATAATAAAGAACTGGTATTCTCCCGAAAATTCATTGTTTACGAACCTCTTACCCGTGTGCAGGTAGCCGTGCGAAAATCTTCGGAAGTGAGAAATATTCAAACAAAACACGTGGTGAATTTTGAAGTAGACTCGCCCGAATTCATTATTCGCAACCCGGAACAATCAACCTGGGCGGTTATCCTTCAAAACAACAATTTAAAAACCGCGATCTACAACATACGCCCACAGTACCACATTGGCACCAGCCTTATTTATAAATACAACGACCTCACTTCCTTCTGGGCCGGTAACGAATTCCTTAGTTTTGACAGCAAAGATCTGCGGGCGGCAACCGTAAAAATACAGTACATTGACCTCCAGGATCTATATCATCATTACCTCTTCCCAGACGCAATAAGGGCATTTGAACCCTACACCTATAACCCCGATATCAACGGAAAATTTTTGGTGAGAAAATTTCAAGCGCTTGAAGACGACATTGAGGCTGGCTACGTGTGGACCCATTTTGCCCTCGCTGCCCCAGAGCCTTTTGAAGGAGGTGAAGTACATCTTTACGGCGAGTTTAATAATTTCGTGCTTGATGAAAGCACAAAACTCGAATACAACCCTAACTCCGGCGCTTATGAAACGGCACGCCTCTTCAAACAGGGATACTACGATTACAAATATGTATTTCTTCGGAAGGATGGCATTCTTGATGAAGGTTTTATAAGCGGAAATTTTGTTAGTACCGAAAACGATTATACCGTGCTTATCTATTACCTGCCTCCCGGCGGAAGGTTTACCAGGGTTATTGGAATGGGCTCAGCTACTTCATTAAACATCAGCAATTAAGTTATCTGCATAGTTTCTCATGAACGAGGGTCATAATTTACCGAAGATATACAAGGAGCGGCATAGACTGAAGTACCGCAGCACAGAATGCCTAAACTGCCATCATCCTCTTGATATCAGTGATGAGTTTTGCCCAAACTGTAGTCAGCTTAACAGCACCAAAAAGCTGGCTTTTAACGATTTTTTCAACGAATTTTTCGCCGGAATTTTTGCTTACGATTCCCGATTCTACAGAACGCTGGGAGCCCTGCTTTTTAAACCCGGAAAAATCTCAAAAGATTACATTCAGGGAAAGAGGGTGCGCTATGCCAATCCTTACCGGTTTTACCTAAGCGCTTCCATTATTTTTTTCCTGCTTTGGAGTGTCACTCACGAAGTTGAATCACCCATTAACTTCGACCTGGAAGGCAGTGCTGAAGAACAAAAGGAAGTTGATTCCATTTTAACCGCCCAGGGTATAGAAAACCCGCCTTTAGAAGTATTTCTTCCTGCCAACGACAGCATCTCAACCCCAGAGTATATTGCGGAAAAAGACCTGGACACCATGAGCTTTTTAAATGCCCGAATAAAGCAATGGCAGGTATTTTCAGATCATTATGAAGCTACCGGGATGAGAAATTCCAAAGTTGCTTTAGACAGCCTCAATTATTCAAATTCCCGCTTTAATCAATGGTTTTACAGGAAAACCGTGAACTCAAAAATATTCGGTTCAGATGCTAATCTTTTCTGGAGTTATTTTTACAGCAAGCTGCCGTTCATCATCTTCTTTTACCTTCCGGTTTTTGCGCTGTTCATCTGGCTGCTTTATTTGAGGAGGCCTTTCACATACATGGAACATCTCATCTTTACCTTCCACAATCAAACCACCTGGTTTGTGCTTTTTGGAATAGCAGTGGGCATTAATACGCTCTTCAACAGCAATTTTGCCACCGCGCTTGCCATGTTCATCTTCGCTTTTTACCTCTATAAAGCTTTTAGAAAATTCTACGGACAGGGAAGAGTTAAAACGTTGATAAAGTTTATTATAATAAATATTATATTCTTTACTTTAGCTTTATTAGCATTCATATTTTCGGTGCTGGCTTCATTTGCGATCTACTAGCATGATTCAACAAATTACCAGAGGCATAAAAATCTCTATAGAAACAAATTTTGAAGGGACTTTCTATAAAAACTATAGAGTCCACTTCGCCTTTGGCTATCAAATCACTATTGAGAATCAAAGCAAAGATTCTGTGCAACTCAGTTCCAGGTTCTGGAAGATAAAAGATGCGCTTAACCGCACAGAAATTGTGGAAGGTGAAGGAGTGATAGGAAAGAAACCGGTTCTAAAACCCGGAGAATCCCACACCTACAAAAGCGGATGTCTGCTCACCTCACCATTTGGATCTATGAGCGGTTTTTACAGCATGATCAATTTTACTTCCACCAGGAAATTCAGGGTCACCATCCCCTCTTTTAAACTCAGTGCCCCTTTTGCGCTAAACTAGTTCAAGGTTTAACGTTCAAAGTTTGTGGTTACGTCGACTCCGTTCGGAGTTACATTATTTTAGCGTATCTGGAACTTTTTCAAATCTTCAAATTATCACATCCTCAAATCACCTTATAAAAATATCATTTTTGAAACCTCATCTTTTCCTCAATCCAAAAAGCAGACCACTGTAATATTATTGAAATTTGGTGCTTATATTATTGGAATTTCCACGCCTTACCTCTCTAAAATGGCATTTTTGGAAGGTATTTCTTTGGTTAGTTATTCATTATTCTCTTTTAACGAAATCTGAGTTATTGAGAGTGAGATTATAGTTTGCCAATTCCGTAGTGTGAGTTGCCGGAATGACGGCGGTGTAGCCTTCATAATCATTGGGGGTGAGTCTCCTGCTGAAATAAACGGTATTGTCGCTGTTCTTATCAGCAAATATGGTCCTTTCAACCGTTCCGCTGCCGGTATTGATATCCTCCACGTCCTGATAAAACCGCGGATTTACTGTTACTGGAAGATGCCCGATGTCATTCATTTCAATCACCAGTTTTACGGGAAAAAGATGTAAAAGACCCAGGTCTATGTTCGAGTTTTTCCCAATATAAGGGATGTCAAAGGTGCCATTGTTGTAATCCCACATATTGGGCCTGCTTTCAACGTGAAATTGGTAAAGGTCCCCCCGGCCTGAAGTTTCAAATTCTAAGAGATAGTCGCCATTTTGGTCTGTATAGGTAGAATCGATCCATTGGATAAATTCGGTATGCATGTAGATGCTTTTTTGATGCGTTTTGTACTCAGCGACTTTGATCTTGAGGTTTTCAAAGGGAAGTTCATTCTGCCGGTCATAGATCCTTCCCTCTATAGTGGTTACCACGCCTGCTTCTATAGGGTCACCATCGCAACTCCATAAAATACCGGCTAAAACAATAATGAAAATTTTTCTCATTTTTCAACTTTTAAGACTGATTCAAAGGCTGCAGAATTTGCAAATAAGTCATAGTTATTTAAAGGTAGCCAAAAATGGCATTTTTGAAACCTCATCTTTTCCCCATCCAAAAAGCAGACTAATGAAATATTGTTGGAATTTGGTGCTTGTATTATTGGAATTTCCACACCTTACCTCTCTGAAATGGCATTTTTGAAACCTCATCTAAGGTTCAAGATTCAAAGTTTTAGAACCCATAATATCTTTCGCAGTTAATTTGCTAGCTGTTACCAGTTCCTCGGCTTAGAGCAACATTTACTTCCCGGGTATCTGGGGAATTTTCAAATTTTCAAATTATCAAATTATCACATACTTAAATTACCTTATAAAAATGGCATTTTTGAAACCTCATCTGTGGCGAGATCTTTATAGAAAAAACTTTTTTGCCCTTCGGAAACAATAATCTGAGAAACGCTCACGGTCTTTACAAAACCCCGGTCCATGATCACGCCCTGTTCCTTATCTCCCTTCCCTGCTGAAAAGTGGAAATTGAGTAATGCTTCGGGATTAATATTCTCTTGCTGCTGAAGTTGAAGTTCTAAAAACCACTCTTCCCGCAGCTGCTTCATTTCTTCAGAATAAAGCGGACTTGAGGACCAGATGTGAGGCTTCAGGGGTAACTTTTTATAGTGTTTTTTAGTGCCATCCCAAACAAATTCAGCAAAAAAGAGCGCTTTTTGCCAGTCGGCTGCTACAATGGTGAAAGGTTCGACTTCAAAAAGCTCATATTCTTCCGCAGCTTCAGTAAAATCTTCAGCAGCCAGAAGATCTTTTACCACTAATCCCCTGCTTTTGCCGTAAGGCAGTTTTCTTTCATGCTTTTTAAAGGCACCATTCAGCAGACAATTAGCACGTTTGCGATCACTCACTCCCAGCCAGGTGCCCCCGGCCAAAACATCTTTCGGAAATGCCATTTTTGAGCCTGCAACCTCGTAAGTTTTTGGCGGTAGTGTTTGCCTCCCCGGAGCCTCATCACGACTGGAAGTAAGAACAAACGAATTATGGCCTTTTAAAGGCAGGATAGTAACCGTACACATTATGAAAAAATTAAGATTTTTTACCTTTTAGGTGCTGATTTTGAGTAAAGTTCAGTAAAAAATTGAGTAAGTAAAACTATTTTAATTTTTTTACCTTTACGACCATACATTTAGAAATCAAAAAAAAAATTACAACAGTATGGGAAAAGGTGTATTCCAGGTTCCGCAGGCAGTAAATGAACCCGTAAAGTCATATGCCCCGGGAACACCCGAAAGAGAAGCCGTTTTAAAGGCTTATAAAGAATTGTACAACAGCAAGGTAGAGGTACCACTTTATATTGGTGGCGAAGAGATCAAAACTGGTGATACAGCACCTATGAATCCGCCGCACGATCATCAGCATCACCTTGGTGACTATCATAAAGCTTCAAAAGAGCATGTGGAAAAGGCGATACAATCTGCGCTTGATGCCCGCGAAAAATGGGCAAATCTTGAATGGGAACAACGTGCAGCTGTTTTCCTGAAAGCCGCCGAACTTATTGCCGGTCCTTACCGTTATAAGATCAATGCTGCTACCATGATTGGGCAGTCTAAGAATATATTTCAGGCTGAAATTGACTCAGCTTGTGAATTGATAGACTTCCTTCGTTTCAATGTAGAATACATGACACGCATTTATGAGGAACAACCTGAATCTTCTTCGGAAGCATGGAACAGGCTCGAATACCGCCCTCTTGAAGGTTTTGTATATGCAGTAACTCCATTTAATTTTACGGCTATTGCCGGTAATTTACCCTCGGCCCCTGCATTAATGGGGAATGTTGCAGTTTGGAAACCAAGCGACTCGCAGGTATATTCGGCCCAGGTAATTATGGAAGTATTTAAGGAAGCCGGATTGCCAGATGGGGTAATTAATATGGTGATGGGAGATCCAAAAATGATCTCAGACACTATTCTTGAGAACAGGGATTTTGCCGGACTTCATTTCACCGGAAGTACAACGGTATTTAAGAACCTTTGGAAGCAGATTGGTGAGAATATTCACAACTACAGGTCGTACCCACGTATTGTGGGAGAAACAGGGGGTAAGGATTTCATTATCGCCCACCCAAGTGCAAAACCAAAGCAGGTTGCAACGGCTATTTCGAGAGGAGCATTTGAATTCCAGGGACAAAAATGTAGTGCTGCATCAAGAGTTTACATCCCTAAAAGTATGTGGGCAGAAGTTAAAAATTACCTTGTAGAAGATGTGAAGTCTTTCAAGATGGGATCACCCGAAGATATGAGCAATTTCATCACTGCGGTAATTCATGAGGCTTCGTTCGACAAGCTGGCGAAATTCATTGATGCTGCAAAAAATGACAGTGATGCAGAAATAGTAGTTGGTGGAAATTACGATAAATCTAAGGGCTGGTTCATAGAACCTACAGTTATACTTACAGAGAACCCAAAATACAGTACGATGTGTACAGAGCTATTTGGACCTGTGGTAACTGTATTTGTTTACGAAGATGATCAATGGAATGAAACCCTGAAACTTGTTGATGATTCTGAATACGCTTTAACCGGAGCCATCCTTTCACAGGATCGTTACGCCGCTGCCGAGGCCACAAAAGCTTTACAGAATGCAGCCGGAAACTTCTACATCAACGATAAGCCCACGGGTGCAGTTGTTGGACAGCAGCCGTTTGGCGGAGCCAGAGGAAGTGGTACCAATGACAAGGCAGGATCTATTTTGAACCTGTACCGCTGGATCTCTCCACGAACTATTAAGGAAACATTTGTTACTCCTACAGATTATAGATATCCCTTCCTGGGAGAATAGTAAAAACAACCTTTTTATTAAAAGCCGCTGGAAAATGTTTTCCTGGCGGCTTTTTTTTTGACTCTTTTAAACCTTTGCCAAGGCAAGGGTTTTTATCATAAAATTCTTACATACAGAAAGTTAAATTAAAATAGAATAAGTTAAATCCTCACCTCTGAACGTTTTTTGCGGCCTTTAGCCGAAAGCCCTGATAATTTAAGTTAATTCGCAGTACCTTAGACTGTTAAGTCATCCCTCGGTCTTAACTCCCCCTTCCCCAATATGCTGTGAATATGGTTAAAAAACTATTCTTTAAAGTTTTCACTTTTTGGGCTCTTATTCTTACCTCGATTTTGGGGTGGGGGCAATGTCCTACGTCTGTAAATATCACTGCATCATCAGGAACTACTATATGTGCAGGAGAATCTGTGCAATTTACCGCCGCCCTGGATGGAACCGGAACAAATATTCTTTACCAGTGGCAGGTTAACGGTCTAAACCAGGGCTCAAAAACTTCTTCCAATACTTTTACCAGTAATACTCTTCAGGATGGACATACTGTTAGAGTGGTTGTTACAGCCGATTGCTTAGCTACACCTTTGACGAGTAATTCTCTTGCAGTAACTGTGAACCCAATTCCCACAGTAACTACTGCAAATACAGCAACAATATGCAGTGGTGCAAGTCCCAATATCGCATTGACTGCTTCTACACCCAGCTCGTATTCCTGGACATTAGGAACCGTTACAGGAGGCATTACAGGTGCAAGTGCAGGATCGGGATCTACAATAAATCAAGTTTTAACCAATCCCAGCAATGCAGCAGCAGGAACGGTTCAGTATATCATCACACCTACTGCTACAACAGGAAATTGTGAAGGCAACCCTTACACAATTACGGTAACAGTAAATCCAAAACCGTCGGTAACAACCACAAATTCAATCGAGGTATGCAGTGGAACAAGTCCGAATATCTCCTTAAGCGCCTCAACACCCAGTTCCTTTTCCTGGATAGCAGGTACTATCACAGGAGGAATAACAGGGGCAAGTGCTGGTTCGGGATCAACGATCAATCAAACACTCACGAACCCAGGCAGTACACCCGGGACAGTTCAATATGTCGTAACTCCAACCGCTAATGCAGGAAGTTGTACAGGTGCATCATATACAATCACAGTAACAGTTAATCCGAAATCTTTAGTAACTACTGCAAACACTGCAACCGTATGCAGTGGTGCAAGTCCCAATATCCCATTGACAGCTTCTACCCCCAGTTCGTTTTCCTGGACTGTAGGAACCGTCACAGGAGGCATCACGGGTGCAAGTGCAGGATCGGGAACTACAATTAATCAGGTTCTTAATAACCCAGGCAGCGCAACAGCAGGGACAGTCCAATATATCGTAACACCCACCGCTACTACAGGAAGTTGTGCAGGGGAAGCTTATACCATTACAGTAACAGTAAATCCAAAACCATCTGTAACAACAGCAAATTCTGCAACAATATGTAGTGGTGCAAGTCCTAATATTCCATTGACTGCATCTACACCCAGTACTTTCTCCTGGACCCTAGGATCCAATACTGGAAATATTTCAGGTGCAAGTGCAGGATCGGGATCCACAATAAACCAGACCCTAACCAATCCCAGCAACTCAGCAGCAGGAACAGTTGAATATATTGTAACACCAACAGCGACTACAGGAAGTTGTGCAGGGGAACCTTATAAGATTACGGTAACAGTAAATCCGGAACCATCTGTAACTACTGCAAATACAGCAACAGTTTGTAGTGGTGCAAGTCCTAATATTGCACTGATTGCATCTACACCGAGTTCTTTTTCCTGGACCTTAGGATCCATTACAGGAAATATTTCTGGTGCAAGTGCAGGATCGGGAACTACCCTTAATCAGACACTAACTAACCCCAGCACCTCGGCAGCGGGGACAGTTGAGTATATTGTAACTCCTACTGCAATTACAGGAAATTGTGCAGGTGAGGCTTACTCAATTAAAGTAACAGTAAACCCGAAACCTTTAGTAACTACTGCAAACAAGACAACAGTATGCAGTGGCTACGGACCTAATATTTCATTGGCTGCTTCTACCGCAAGTTCATTTTCATGGACCGTCGGAACCATTACAGGAGGTATTACAGGTGCAGGTGCGGGAAATGGAACCACAATAAATCAACCTTTAAGCAATCCCAGCAGTACAACAGCAGGTACAGTAGAGTATATGGTTATCCCTACGGCTACTACAGGAAGTTGTGCTGGAGAACCTTACACAATTACTGTGACGGTAAACCCGACTCTCGTACCTTCTGTCACCATCTCATCAACTTCAAATGATATTTGTACTACAACAGCCTCGGGCTCAACTCCGGTAACCTTTACCGCCACCCCGATTAACCCGGGAACAAACCCATCCTACCAATGGAAAAACGGCACAACCAATGTAGGTCCTAACAGTCCTACATTTACAGCAAATTCCTTAGCTGCTGGTTCTCAAATCTCAGTGGTAATGACTTCAAATGCTATCTGTGGATCACCTGTGACCACTACTAGTAATGTTATTAGTATGAAAGGTTTTACACCTCCTGCGGCTCCCGTGTTTAGTCCTGCTCCAACACAAGGTGGCCCTGTTAATACTACTCTACTTTGTCCTCCAAATACAGGTCTGGTTTATACCGTGGCCTCAGATCCAAATGTCACCAGCTATAACTGGACATTACCAACGGGTTGGACGATTACTGCTGGAGCCGGAACAAACTCTATTACCATAAACAACAGTAATTTAAATGCAGGAATATATAATTTAATTGCAACTGCGCGAAATGCTTGTGGAAGTAGTTCTAAAACTTTGCCGGTCACTATTGAAAAGGCTGCCTCCGTCTATGCAGGCGCGGATACTTCCATTTGTATGAATGGAAGTTATAGTATAACTGATTCAGATTATAGTGGCTATATAAATAGTGGTGGTCAAAATGCCCCAACCTGGACTGTAAGTCCTGCTGGAAGTGGTTCTTTTAGCAACATAAAAGCCAAAAATCCTACTTTTTCTCCTTCAAAGGATTTTACAGGCTCTATTACCCTAACTCTCACAAGTACAAAAACGACAGGGAATTTTAATTGCGCTCAACTATCTGACAAAATGATTCTAACTGTGAACGCACCACCTGCAATCACTACTCAACTTTCGACGACTCCACAAGTCCTATGTCTTAATGCTGCTGCTTCTCCCTTATCAGTTACAGCTAGTGGAGCCGGGTTAACATATCAATGGTATACCAATACCACCAATTCTATTACCGGAGGTACTGCAATCAATGGAGCTACATCTGCTACTTATACTCCGTTAACTACTGCTCAGGGAACCACATATTATTATGTAGTTGTCAGCGGAACATGTACTCCGCCAGTGACCAGCAACGTGTCAGGGCCGATAACCGTGAACGCTCCACCTGCAATTACAGCTCAGCCGTCAACCAGTGAACAAGTCGTATGTCTTAATGGTACTGCAACCCCATTATCAGTTACGGCTACCGGCGCCGGATTGACATATCAGTGGTACAGCAATACAACTAATGCCAATACCGGAGGTACTGCAATTAATGGAGCTACTTCTGCTACTTATACACCAGTAGCAACAACAGCAGGAATTCGGTATTATTATGTAATCGTCAGTGGAACATGTACTCCCCCGGTGGCCAGCGGAGTATCCGGCGCGGTAAATGTTCATACATCTCCCGCAATCACTGCACAGCCTTCTACAACTGATCAAGCTTTGTGTCTGAATGATACTGCCACAGAATTATCTGTCACAGCTACCGGAGAAGACCTAACCTATCAATGGTACAACAATTCAACTAATTCAAATGCCGGAGGTACTGCAATAAGTGGGGCTAATGCCGCTACTTATACTCCGGTAACCAGTACTCCAGGGACTTTATATTATTATGTAATTATCGGTGGATCCTGTACTCCTGAAGTGACAAGTAATTTTTCTGGAGCAGTAACTGTTAACTCCTCACCCAATATTACTGCTCAACCTTCAACCAATGAACAGATTTTATGTGTGAACGATACTGCCACTGAATTATCGGTAACAGCTACCGGAGAAGATCTAACCTATCAATGGTACAGTAATTCAACTAATTCAAATACCGGAGGTAATGCAATAAATGGAGCTACTGCCGCTACTTTTTCTCCGGAAACCAGTACTCCAGGCACATTGTATTATTATGTAATTGTTGGGGGAGCATGCACTCCTGCAGTGACCAGTGATATTTCTGGAGAGGTAACTGTAAACTCTCCACCCACTATCACTACTCAGCCTTCTACAACTGAACAAACTTTATGCTTGAACGATACTGCTACAGAATTGTCTGTAACTACTACCGGAGAAGAACTAACTTACCAATGGTACAGTAATTCAACGAATTCAAATACCGGAGGTAATGCAATAAATGGAGCTACTGCCGCCACTTTCCTTCCCGAAACCAGTACTCCAGGAACTTTATATTACTATACTATCGTTAGCGGAACCTGTACTCCTGAAGTGACAAGTAGTGTTTCAGGAGCGGTAACTGTAAACTCTCCACCCAATATCACTGCTCAGCCTTCTGCCACTGAGCAAATCTTATGCCTTGAGGATCCTGCCGCAGAATTGTCGATTACAGCTACAGGAGAAGATCTGACTTACCAATGGTACAGTAATTCAACGAATTTAAATACCGGAGGTACTGCAATAAATGGAGCTACTGCCGCCACTTTCCTTCCTGAAACCAGTACTCCGGGAACTATATACTATTACGTAATTGTAGGTGGAGCATGTACACCTGAAGTGACCAGTGATGTTTCAGGTGCGGTAACCGTAAATGAACCGGTAGAGATCATAACAGATCTTGACGATTCGACACCAATAGAAGCTTGTGCAGGTTTCCCGGTTGAATTTTCCATAGAAGCAACAGGAACCGGTCTGACTTATGAATGGACAAAAGATGGAAATCCTGTTGGAACCAATTCCCCCACCTTAAATATCGCCCAGGCCGATGCTTCTGATGCCGGATTTTATACTGTTCTGGTAAAAGGGACAGCTCCCTGCTCCAATGTGCAGTCCACGAAACAAGTCGAACTCAGAGTAAATCAAACTATCACTATCACCAGTCAACCTGAACCTACCCTTCCTGTCTGCCTGGGAGAAAATGCTGTTGAAATTGGTGTTGTCGCTACCGGAAACATCTATGACTATGTTTGGAGAAAAAATGGGATACCAATCTTCGATGGTTCAAAATACTCGGGCACAACAACCGCAAATTTGATCATTAAAAATTTAGCTCTGGAAGATTCTGATATTTATGATGTAATAATTAGCAGTCCTGAAGGAAGTTGTTCGCAAATTATTTCTAATCCGGCCACAGTAACTGTTTATTCACCTCCTGAAGTTGAAGCGGGAGAAGATATAGAAGTTTGTAGCACTTCAACGAGTATTGACATTGGTACAGGAACTACTGCCGCAAATTACAGCTCTCTCGCCTGGACCACTAATGGAGCAGGACAAATCTTAAATGCAACAGATTTAAATGGAGCAACTTATGCTCCTGTGGCAGCAGACTTTGGTAATACCCTTATATTTACTTTAACTGCTAAATTCGAAGTTGGAGGTGTTCAGGTATGTGAAGATGCTGTAGATATTAGAAGTCTAACAATAATACCTCAACCAGTCATAACTGAATTCAGCTATCATCCCAGCGACAACAGTGCTGTTTCCACCGAATTTTGTGAAACAGACATTGCCACCTATACCCCACATATTGCCGGAAACAACCTTACTAACGGTACCGGAATATTTTCAGTAGATAACACTGCTTTAGCGATCGGCCCTACTACCGGAGACATAACTCCAAATGGCACTAGCCCGGGAGAGTTTACAATAACTTATACCTACACTATAACTTCCCAGGAAGCAGGTTGTACAGTTGCCGAAAAGATCTTCAAAGTAACCATAGGAGAAAAACCTGTAGCCGATTTTACTTATGGGGAGAATCCATTTTGTAGTGATTCAGAAAATATTACTCCCAGTTTTCTAAATGAAGGAGTGGCCGGCACTTTTAGCTCTTCTACTGAAGACCTTGTATTTGCAAATGCAGCTACGGGAGAAATTGATGTGGCCGCCAGTGCACCCGGCACCTATGAAATTATTAATACTGTAGATTATTCTACCCAGGGTTGTGCTATAGTAACTCATGCTGCATCTATTACAATTAATCAAAAACCAAATCCCAATTTCTCCTACTCTACAACAGAATTTTGCTCAGCTTCTGAAGTGGAACAAACAATTGCCCCAATTCTGGAAGATGGTGCAGTTACGGGTAGTTTTACTTATACAGCAACTCCCGAAGGAGCTATCCTTGCTCTGGACACAACAACGGGAAATATTGATATAATGAACAGTGATGCCGGAAGTTACGTCATTACGAACACGGTGAATGTTGACGCCGATGGGTGTGATGTGGTAGAAGGTTCTTTTTCAATTAATATCGAAAAAAAATCCGATGCCTGGTTTGAATACAGCAGTACTTCCTTTTGCATCTCCACAAAAAGCGCCTCGGTAGTGAATGGTTTTGAAACCGGGGGAACTTTTTCCAGCCCCACTTTGGGAAGTCGCATTAACGCTACTACTGGTGCAATTACCTGGACTGATACAGATAACATTACCGGTACGCACGAAATTACTTATATTATTGAAGGGAAAGGAGTTTGCGAAGACGTAAGCAGTACTGTGGAAATAAATATTGATCCATTACCAGTTGGCGGGAAATTAGCTTTTGAAGATCTTGTTAATACTAATAACAACGGCAGGATCTTCATGATATGCCAGGGGGCGACTTCTGGATATTTACCCATTACCCTATCAGGTCATACAGGAAACATCCTGGCATGGAAATATAGTATTAACGGTGCTTCCTGGATTACAATTCCGGGAGAAGAAGGAAATTTTACCGGCAATGTGTTATCTGCCTCTACAATACAGGGTTTAAACCTACCTGAAACAACAGTGTTTAGGGTAGAAATAGGTAGTGGGGCCTGTAGCCCTAATGTTTTCTCCCAAACTGCAATTCTGAGTGTTATTCCGACAGATATAACTCCCAGCCCCGTAACAGTAAGTGAAAGTGTTGTCTGTTTGGGAGATACGGTAACCTTAAGTTCAGAAACGGGTTATACCAACACCGTTCCCACAGTTGAAAACGGGAATTTTGATAATGCAGGACTTAAAAATAAAGGATGGCGTTTTAGACTCGACGGAAAAGATATGAACTTCGAAACCAACGCCAACAATACCAACCAGGATTTTTGGTCAAGAGCTACTCCACATAATTTTAACACAGCAAATTATAATACGAGTCCATACTCAATGAGTCCTATGAGGTGGGATTCGGGAATTGAAGATGGAAATAAAGGTTTTGCACTGGTCTCAGGGGCTCATAATGCTACCATGGAAACGAACATTTTCAGTATAGGCTCAATGGATCAAGCGATTGTAACTTTCGATCAGGCCTACAACCTAACACCCGGAGCCACAATAACTGTAGAAATTTCCGAAGATGGAGGAAATACATATCAGGCAGTTCTATTTACCATGAGTGGTAGTGCCTCCAGTGGTAATTACAGCAGCTTTGGAACCGGCACTCCCCAATCCCGCCCTAAGAACAAAATGTTGTTAGACCTTGGGAACTATCTAGGTAAAAATAATCTGAGACTAAAGTTCGCGTTTGATGGAGCGAGGAACGGAGATCTTTGGGCTGTAGATGGTATAAAATTACCTGAAGGCCCTCGAAATGTTACTATTGAATGGAACGACTATACAGATCCTCAACAGGTTATCACCATTGGAACCACAAATTCTGTTCAATATGCCCCAAAACAAATTGGTCTTAATGTTTTTGAAGTAAAGACAAAATTAGTTTTTGATTCTACCGGTAATGCCTGTGAAGTAGCCGAAAATTCCGAAACCATAGAGGTGTTTGTTTTTGACAAATACACTACTTCTGTCTCAGCGGAATATGGTAGCTGCGGAAATTTTGAAGCCCAACTTTCTGCTTCCGTACTAAATGGGAAAAATGAACCTGTAATAACTTACCCGACACCCGATGGTTATATAGGCAAGTGGTCAATTGATGCGGTAGGTGCTACTTTAGTAGACTCCAATCCAAATGATAATATTGCTGCCGAAAATGATCCCAATGCACTTCTTCATACCACAACTACGGGTACTTATAATGTTTCCTGGATCCTTGAACCTACAGAAAAGGATGAAAATGGAAACCTTTATGAAAATCCGGAAACCTGTGCTCCTCAAGTCAATTCAGTAGAGGTAATTATTAAGGGCTGTATTGCTTTAGACTTTGATGGGGAAGACGACCACATACTCATTGATGATCCCTACAATGAAGTTGTAAGTTTTGAAGCCTGGATAAGGCCGAAAATCGCCGGAGGAACTATTATCTCAGGTCCTAATATGCACATCACTACTCCAGGCATTGTCACCCCAAATTCAAGATGGTATCATATCGCAGTTTCCAATGGAAAATTATATATAGACGGAATTGAAAAAACAAACCTCAGTCTAGGCAATGGAAATGGTTCTCAAACTATAATAGGCGCCGATTTGATTAATGGCCAGGCTACCAATTTTTTCTCGGGCTGGATAGAGGAAGTTAGATTATGGAAAAAAGCGCTGACAGTTGAACAGATTAGATTTATGATGAATCAGCGTCTTATTGCGAATGGCACTCAAATGGGAGAACAAATTCCTATGAATGTACCCGGCGGACTGAATTATTCAGACCTGGCAGGATACTACAGGCTGATCTCAGCAACACCCGAACCTTTACCCACTAGTCCAGTTATTTTCTTACCAGAAGATATGCCTCTTGATGGGTTAACCCCAGATCGTGCTGCAACAGCATCTCCGGGAAGGTTAGTCAATATGGAAACGAATCAGGAGAATACTGCACCCCTTCCCTATTATTCTGGTAAAGATGGAATTTGGGGAACAGATGATACCTGGTTGCGCCCTGAAGTTTGGGACCCTCCGCATACAGGTACTATTGATTGGAACATAGTAAAAACTTCTCATCATATCACTTCCGGTAATCGGAATATTACAGTCCTGGGCTTATTATCTGAAAGTAATGTACTTGATATGGAAGGAGCGAATCCCACAGGATGGACGAGCGGTGGAAGTGGAAATAGACTTTTTATCTCCCATTACCTCCTGCTTGATGGTATTATTGACCTCAATGGAGAATCACAACTTATTCAACCTGATGGAAGTATCGTAGATCAGACTTCGGGTATAAACCGGGAAATAACAGGTTTCCTGGATAGAGACCAACAAGGAACTGCCAGCAGCTATAATTACAATTACTGGTCTTCCCCTGTAAGTCCCAGAAGCCTTAACGCCGATTATTCTGTAGGAACAGTTATGATGGATGGCACAACCCCCACCCCCGCTAAGATCAATTTTGGCAACGCCTACAATCACGCCGATGCAGGTTTTACAAACCCGCGCAAAGTGAGTGCTTACTGGCTTCACAAGTTTCATGGTACGGCAAATAATTACTTTAGGTGGGAACATATTGGAAGTACAGGAGCTTTGCAAGTGGGGGAAGGCTACAGTATGAAAGGTACCTCTGGTAGTGCAGCTATACTCGACCCACAAAACTATACCTTTAGAGGGCTCCCAAACAACGGTACCATTTTAATGGAAACTATGAATGCCACGGGCACAGGAGAAAATTATCTTTTAGGGAATCCATATCCCTCTGCTATTGATGCCGATGAATTTATTCTAGACAATATGCGAGACGTCATCAATGGCCGAAATACTTCCAACGTCTTTAACGGAACCATATATTTCTGGTCCCATTTTGCCAATAAAACTCATTATCTCGAAGAATATATTGGCGGCTATGCTACCTATAATCTCTCAGGCGGTGTAATTGCTGTGGCTATAGATGACCGGATTAATGCTACTGAAGATGAAGGCGGGCGCATTCCGCAGCAGTTCATTCCGGTAGGCCAGGGCTTTTTTGTCAATACCCGCTTAGATCCTGAAATTGTAAATATTTCAAATATAACTATCCATGGCGGACAGGTTACTTTCAGGAATAATCAAAGACTATTTATTACTGAAAATGATGCTAAAAAATCAGTTTTTCACTCCCAGGAAAAGAAAGAAATTTCTGGAATTGAGGGTACAAATACCTCAAAGGCAGAACAACAGCGTATTTGGCTGAAATTTAAATCTCCAAAAGGATATCACCGACAAATTTTAGTCACTGCCGATCCCAATGCTACCGATAACTTCGATTTGGGTTATGACGCCCCTCTTATTGAAAATAATGTTGAAGATATGTACTGGTACTTTAACAATAACGAATTTGTGATACAGGGAGTAGAAGATTTTAATGTGGAGCGGGAACTTCAGCTGGGGGTGAAGATAAAAGAACAAGGAGTTGTAAAGATTAGCATAGATAGATTGGGTAACATTGCAGAAGATCAGGAAATATTCCTGAAAGACAGCATCACAGGCACAATTCATAATTTAAAAAACGAACCATATACTATAGAAGTTGAAGAAGGTGTCTTTACAGATCGTTTTAAACTGGTCTTTAAAGATGATGAAACACCTGTAGTAGAACCCGAAGATCCGGTTGTTGTAGACGATGGGCCTTTCAAAGTCCAGTACCTGAATGAAGACAGAATCATTTTAATTAAAAATCCCGAACTGATAAAGGTCAATAGAATCTATCTGAACAACCTTACAGGACAGCAGGTTCACGTCTATTACAATATCCCGTTAACAATAAAAGAAGAGCTACCTGTAGAACGCTTTAGTGCTGGAGTATATATTCTGAAGCTGCATACAGCACAGGGAATCATTACCAAAAAAGTAATTCTGGAGTAAATCGACTTTAAAGAATACTTACTAAAATTTTCTTAGCTTTATGCACTTTAGCCAAGTTTGGAGCCTTTAATCTATTAAAATAAAGTAAAAATTTAAGGCTTTGTTTTTTTTCCTACTTTTACCACCTGATTTCTAATGGTTTGGTATGGAGAAATATTTTACTCCTGTTAAGATATGGATACTATTTTTACTAGTCGGCTCCCCTGTATTGGGTGCCTTCTGGTCGAGCCCAGATCTTAAATCCTTTAGTTACCCTCAACCATCTGAAAATTATACCGCTCCCTGGTATGAATCGCCTAAAGGAATTTTTGCCCTTGGCTTCAATGATAATACTGAAAATGCCACGGTCACAGCTCCAGCTGATGTTCAAAAGAGGACCGATTCCGGCAAATGTTCAGCATCCATAAATATTCCGGAAGCATCTTTTACCGGGAACAGTCTTACCTGGTCCATGAGTGGTGCAACAAGCGATTCCGGTACAGGACAGGTAGGCACACATACTTTTGAAAAAGGGGTAACTACTATTGTTTTCACTTCTATCGGCGATAATTCTTCTACAGATCAGGATTCTATGACGGTTACCATTAAGGACGAAGAAGCGCCAGAAATAAATGTGGGAAGCAATATTTCCAAGAACACAGACAACGGAAAGTGTACCGCTTCCATCGCTATTCCGAATGTGAGTTTTAGCGACAACTGTTCGGGGGAAACCTTGAGCTGGACAATGACCGGAGTGACTTCAGGAAACGGAACAGGTCAGGTAGGCACTAAAACTTTCAGCATTGGAAAAACTACCATTAATTACACCGTCACCGATGCAGCAGGATTAAAGGCTTCAGGATCTGTCGACATTACGGTTACAGATGATGAGGCGCCAAAAATAACCCTCGGAAATGACATTTTTGAGAGTACAGATACAGGAAAGTGTACCGCATCTATCCCTATTCCGAATGTAAGTTTTAGCGACAACTGTTCGGGGGAAAACTTGAGCTGGACCATGAGCGGTGTTACTTCAGGAAACGGAACGGGTCAGGTGGGTACCAAAACCTTCAATATTGGAAAAACTACCATTAATTACACCGTCACCGATGCAGCAGGATTAAAGGCTTCAGGATCTGTCGACATTACGATTACAGATAATGAAGCTCCAAAAATCACCCTTGGAAATGACATTTTTGAGAGTACAGATACAGAAAAATGTACTGCATCCATCGCTATTCCAAATGTGAGTTTTAGCGACAACTGTTCAGGGGAAACCTTGAGCTGGACCATGACCGGAGTGACTTCAGGAAATGGAACAGGTCAGGTAGGCACCAAAACCTTCAACATTGGAAAAACTACCATTAATTACACCGTCACTGATACAGCAGGATTAACCGCTTCAGGAGCTGTCGAGATTACTGTTACAGATGATGAGTCTCCAGAAATAACCCTCGGAAATGACATTTTTGAGAGTACAGATTCAGGGCAGTGTACGGCTTCCATCGCTATTCCAAATGTGAGTTTTAGCGATAACTGTTCAGGGGAAACCTTGAGCTGGACCATGACCGGCGTTACTTCAGGAAATGGAACAGGTCAGGTAGGAACTAAAACCTTCAGTATTGGGAAAACTACCATTAATTACACCGTCACCGATGCAGCCGGATTAACGGCTTCAGGAGCTGTCGACATTACGGTTACTGATAATGAAGCGCCAAAAATAACCCTTGGAAATGACATTTTTGAGAGTACAGACACAGGCCAGTGTACCGCTTCCATTGCTATTCCTAATGTGAGTTTTAGCGACAACTGTTCAGGAGAAACCTTGAGCTGGACCATGAGCGGTGTTACTTCAGGAAATGGAACAGGTCAGGTGGGCACCAAAACCTTCAGCATTGGAAAAACCACCATTAGTTACACCGTCACCGACGCAGCGGGATTAACGGCTTCAGGAGCTGTCGACATTACGGTTACCGATAATGAAGCGCCAAAAATCACCCTCGGAAATGACATTTTTGAGAGTACAGATACAGGAAAGTGTACCGCATCTATCGCTATTCCTAATGTGAGTTTTAGCGATAACTGTTCGGGGGAAATTTTGAGCTGGACCATGAGCGGTGTTACTTCAGGAAACGGAACAGGTCAGATAGGGACTAAAACCTTCAGCATTGGAAAAACCACCATTAATTACACCGTCACCGATGCAGCAGGACTAAAGGCTTCAGGAGCTGTCGAGATTACTGTTACAGATGATGAGGC
>NZ_JAPJDA010000012.1:0-11594 GCF_026241755.1 Salinimicrobium profundisediminis | reverse complement strand
AATGGAACAGGTCAGGTAGGTACTAAAACCTTCAGCATTGGAAAAACCACTATTAATTACACCGTCACCGATGCAGCTGGATTAACCGCTTCAGGAGCTATAGACATTACGGTTACCGATAATGAAGCTCCAAAAATCACCCTTGGAAATGACATTTTTGAGAGTACAGATACAGGAAAGTGTACCGCATCTATCGCTATTCCAAATGTGAGTTTTAGCGACAACTGTTCGGGGGAAAACTTGAGCTGGACCATGACCGGAGTGACATCAGGAAATGGAACAGGTCAGGTAGGTACTAAAACCTTCAGCATTGGAAAAACCACCATTAATTACACCGTCACCGATGCAGCAGGATTAACCGCTTCAGGAGCTATAGAAGTTACTATTGAAGATAAAGAAGCTCCCACCCTGCCTAACATCAGCACGCTGGAGAATTGGAGTTGCGGGGAAGCTATTCCTGTTCCTGTGGCACAGGATAATTGTTCAGGTGAAATTCAAGGGGAAACCCCAAAGCTCATTTTTGATGGTCCGGGACAATATACGGTTACCTGGACTTTCACTGATGACAAAGGAAACTTCAGTACTAAAGACCAAACCATTAACATTCCTGAACCCACCGTTGATGCTCCAGAAATTAATGGCAATAAAGCAGATGGTCAAGAATTTTGTAATACGGAAGAAATTCCTGCCATAGCATTCACAGGGAACTCTCTGGAAAACAAATCTTATTCCTGGTCTTATAAAAGTGCTTCCGGCAATAATCTCAATATTGGACTGACTTCCAGTGGAACGGGAAACATCCCGGCTTTTACAGCCAAGAACAATACGAATGAATCTGTTACCGCCGTATTTGAAGTTATTCCTTTTGGGAATGCCTGTGAAGGGGAAGCGATAAACTTTTCCCTTACAGTTCACCCTACTCCTACCATCACAAAACCTAATGATATTGTGGTATGTGAAGGAGAAACGATTAGTAAGATTGATCTTTCAAACTTTTCGGTAACAGGAAGTGAAGTGGCATGGAGTAATGATAACACCAATATTGGTCTTAGTCCTTCAGGAAATGGAGATATTTCTGCATTTGTCGCCACCACTAATGGCACTCATGTGACCCAGGTAGCCACTATTAGCCTGACTCCTTCAGCAAACGATTGTCCCGGAGAAATAGAAACCTTCACAATAACGGTAAAACCAAAACCGGAAGTGAATGTTTTTCCTGAGGAGCAGACTTACTGCAACGGTCAAACAACAGAGATCCTGCCTCTTGGCGCTAACGTAACCGGCACTAAATTCAATATTTCTGGTGGTTCGGCTGTTGGATTATCCAACAGGACTAATGTGACCGAAATCCCGGCGTTTACTGCTAAAACCGGAACGGCAACTGTGACAATAACCCCTGTGGTAAATGGGTGCACCGGAACACCTGTAAGTTATTATGTGACGGTAAACCCCACCCCGACAGTTTCAGTGAGTCCGGCCAGCCAGCAAATATGTTCCGGAGAAAGCACCTCCATTAACTTAAGCGGCAGTGGGACTTCGTTTTCCTGGACTATTGCTGAAGCAGGCAATGAGATCACCGGAGCTTCTGAAGGCTCGGGAAATCAGATTATTCAGACGCTTTCCAATAGCAGCTCCCAGCCCCAGGTTGTAAAATACCGAATTGTGCCTGAAGCAAATGGATGTACTGGTACGCCCATAAGTGTGACTGTTACTGTGAATCCTCTTCCTTCATTAATTATAACCAATCCTGAAACTATTTGCTCCCCGGCAATAGTAGATTTAACAAGTCCCGAAATCACAACCGGTTCTACACCTAACCTGACTTTCACTTACTGGAAGGATATTTCGGCCTCCATTCCTCTCAGGAAACCTACTGAAACCAGTGTGGGAACTTACTATATTAAAGCAGAGAACACTTATGGTTGCTCTGTAATAAAACCGGTTGTGGTAACCGAAAAACCCACTCCCAATTTAACCAGCCCGACACAGGCAGCCGGGTTTTGTTCAGGAACGGCCTTTGAGTACACTTTCAGCAGCGACATACCCGGAACTGAATTTCGCTGGACCCGGCCCCAGATTTCCGGAATCTCAACACCCGCCAATAGCGAAACCGGCAATATTAGTGAAGTTTTAATCAATACTACCACAAACCCCATAGCGGTAGTATATGAAGTTATAATGGTTTCTCCAGAAGGTTGCATTCAAACAGCCCAGATAGAAACAACTGTAACTCCTACTCCTTTATTAAGCAGTACCCTTAGCCCGGATGGGGTTTGTAGTGGAACAGAATTTGAATATATTCCTACCAGTTCCACAGGAGGTACAGTTTTTTCGTGGACCAGAGCCGCGGTACCCGGAATTAGCAATGAGACCAGTAGTGGTACAGGTGCTATTAAGGAAGTTTTAAATAATACCACACAACAAACACTTGGGGTTACATATCGCTTTGTACTGAGCTCCAATAACTGTACTAACCCTCAGGTTTACAATGTAGTTGTATCAGTGACTCCTTCTCCTGATACTGAGGTCTCTGCTTCTAGAAATGGAGGAGCTCAAGTTACCGATGAGATAACCATCTGCCGGGGAGACAATGTAGATTTGTTTTCTAAAACTTCTTTTGCAAACAGTACAAATTTGCCCTCGGAATTACTGAGTGCTAATTTTAATTCAGGAAAAGACGGGTGGCAGACCCCTACCAATGGAAACAGGTGGCGATTGACAAATAGTGGAACGGTGGCTTACGAAGAATGTAGCTGGGTCTTTGTTCGGGACAATAGCTGGTGGGGAGGTCGTTACGAATACCGCTGCGAAGAAGTTAATTTCAACTCCAGTACCAGTGATCAATTTTTTCTTGTAAACAGTCATAGTTATGGCGGTAATTTTAATGATGTAAAACTTACAAGCCCCAGCTTTAATACTGAAGGATATAATACGCTCCAGCTCACTTTCTGGCATCATTACAGAGACGGAGGAGGAAGACAGAACAGAGATTATGGAATCCTTGAATACAATACCGGGAACGGCTGGCAAGAAATTGACACTTATACTTCTACAGAGGGCGAAGCAGGAAACTTTGTAAAAAAGACTTATAACATAAGTAACCTTGCAGGACAAAAAAATGTGCAGATCAGGTTTAGATATGACAACGCAAATGATGACTGGTATTGGGCTGTAGACAACATATCTGTTACAGGAGATGGTGTGGCTGCTCCTGAAGTAAAATGGACCAGTGATGTTAGTGACTGGACATCGACAGATGCCAATCCAAAAAATGTCAATCCTCAGCGCACTACGGTTTATACTGCCACCTACACCGATCCAGATACCGGTTGTCCTGGCAGTGCTTCAGTTAAAGTTGTGGTGAATCAGCCAGAGCCACCATCTATTACTGCAAATTATTGCGGCGATTCAACCTGGATAGAGCTCGTTTCTGATAATGAACATTTAACTTACAAATGGGAATCAAGAGGAGAACTGCTGGGTACAAATAGAACTCAGAATGTACAGATAGCTTCAACCTATACACTCACCGTCACCAACGAGTTTGGTTGTGAAAGTTCGGCTTCCATAAATGTTTCTGAAGAACTACTGGTTAATGGAAATTTTGAGAATGGCGTAACCGGCTTCTATACCGAATATCGCAACAGAACCAATTCGGGTGACCTTTATCCAGAAGGGGATTTTGCAGTTGACAGGGATGCAAGTGATTATCACAATGACTTTGACGGAAGAGATCATACTTCGGGGAATGGTAAGTTTATGATAATTAATGGGGCTCCTGGATCAGGAAAAGTCATTTGGCGGCAAACCATTGAAAATATTCAGCCGAATACCGATTATTATTTCAGTGCCTGGGGAACCAATGTTAACCCCAAAACTCCTGCAAGACTTCAATTTAGAGTAAACGGGGTGCCCACCGGAACCATAGCCGATCTAAGAAATATCGCTGTTGGAGAATGGATTCAATTCTACAGTAACCCCTTCTGGAATTCTCAAAACGCTACTACAGCCACTCTCGAGATCATCAATTTAGAAACAATTCGTGATGGTAACGACTTTGGTTTGGATGATATTTCTTTTGGTACGTTGGAACCAATAAAATTTTCAATTGACCCCATCCCGGCTACGTTTTTATGTGAGGGAGAAATACTGGAAATTACTCCAGAATTTGAAGGAGGACGGGAACCGTTTGAATATACCTGGACCAACCCGAATGGAGATGTAGTTTCATCTGAAAAAAGCCTTGTAATTGAAAATGTTACGGCAAATATGACCGGACAGTATAAATTAACAGTAACCGATTTTTACGGGTGCGAACCTCAGGAGGCTTTAGCAACTGTGACTGTTTTAGGTATAGATGCCGGCGAAGATCAAACTGTGTGTTCTAATGTGGGAACCATTCAGCTGCATGGGCAAATATCAGGATCAAACGATGGTGGCACCTGGTCTACAAACGGCACCGGTACTTTTTCCAATAGTAAGGCCCTGGATGCCATATATACTCCGGGAGAAGCTGATCTTACTTCTGAAAACGGGGTAATACTTACCTTAACCTCTATTGATCCCAACGCTACCTGTATTGATGAGGTGAATATCTCTTTTTACAATTCTCCCCTTGCGACCGTTTCTGTCACCCCTGTAAATTGCTTTGGTGCACAGGATGGTACTGCAACTGTAACCGTGACAGAAGGAACAGGAACAGCTCCTTTCACCTATCAGTGGAAGGACCAAAACGGAAATACTGTTGGAACAGCCCAAACCGTCACCAACCTTCCTCCAAGTGAATCGGGTTATTCTGTAATTGTTACAGACACCAATGGCTGCCAGATAGAGGTTACCAGTCCTCCTGTCTTAGAACCTTCAGCATTACAAATTGACAGTACCTCGGTCACAAATGTCACTTGTTTTGATGGTGAAGATGGTAGTGCCACAATTACTGTAAGTGGAGGAGTGATTGCGGGTGATTCCCCTAATTACACTCTAACTTTACTAAACAATAACGGATCTGAAGTTGCTTCAGAAGTAAATAATACCACAGGGAATTTTGAGGTAACCAACCTTAAAGCCGGAGCTTATACTTTTACCGCAAATACAGCATATGGATGTACCTTGCTTTCTGAAAATATTACTATAGATCAGCCATTAGAAATTATTGTGGATGCAGGTGAAGATATCATTGTTGCTGAATGTGGCATAAGTAAAATTCAGTTAAACGCCATACCTGTAGATCCTAACCTGGGGACTGGCAGATGGGAAGTTATTGCAACTGCACCAACAACTAGTAATTCACCCATTTTTGAAAACGAATTAGCTCCAAATACCTGGTTTACGGGTCAGGCAAATACAAAGTATGAAATAAGTTGGGTAGTAACTCCTACTGTTGAAGAATGCAAAATAAGTGACACAGTAGTAATTGAACTTCCCCCCGCCTGTAGCCGATTGAACTTTGATGGAAACGACGATTTTGTAGATCTTGGTGATCACTACGACATGGTGAACAGCAACCTCTCTATCGAAGCCTGGGTCAAACCTCATGATCTTACAGGAACAAGAACTATAATTGCTAAACGGGAAGAAGATAAATTAAATTCTGGCTACGATCTTATCTTAAGCAATGGAGCTCCTGCTTTTAGGGTCGGGAATAAGAGTGTAACTTCTGTAAACTCATTAACAACAGATCGTTGGTTTCACGTGGCAGGGGTATATTCTGGCAACGAACTGCAGCTCTATGTAGATGGCATCCTGGTAAAATCCAATTCGGGTATTACTCCAAATGCTATTGTTGACAATAGTGCCCCGGCTATTATTGGAGCTACTTACGCTTCTTCTTTTAGTGGAAGTAAAAATAACTTCTCAGGCTTTATCGAAGAGGTTCGAATATGGAATACGGGAATTTCTGTTGAGCAAATAAGGTTCTACATGAATCAGCGGCTGGAGAAAACCAATGATACTCAGGTAAACGGAAGTGTCTTAGGAAATGATCTAAACCTGCCAAACGCTCCCGAAGTACAGTCGTGGAGTAAACTTCCAGGATATTATCAACTCCTGGCCGAAGAAGGTCTGATAGCTAACGGCTTTACCGTCAACCTTGGAAACCTGGGAAATACAGCAGACGGAAACCTGAAGAACATCGAAGATATGCAGGAAAACACTGCACCTCTCCCCTACAAACTTTTTACCAGTGACGGTAACTGGTTTGACAAAAACACCTGGCAGCTGCCCAATCCGTACAACGGAAGAAATATTAGCATGCCAAATGTATGGAACGCTCCAAATACCAGCGGGATAAATGGGGATGCAATTAACTGGAATATTGTAGATCTTAATGGTAAAAAAGTCAACAATCCCACTTCCTCTCAGAATATTACCCTCTTGGGCTTACTGGACAAAACAGGGACTCTTAATTTAAAAGGAGAAAATAATAAGAGTGGTACCAGCCTAACACTAACTCATTATCTTAAGCTGGACGGCGTACTCGATCTTAATGGAGAATCACAGCTTTTACAGCCAGAAGGCAGTAAGGTAGAGGGATCGGGATACCTTGAACGTGACCAGCAGGGTACTGCCAGCAGCTATAACTACAATTACTGGAGTTCTCCTGTAAGTATAAAAGGAAATGCGCCCAACTCAGGATATAAACTTATTGATGTCCTTATGGACGGTAGTAAGCCAGAAAATCCCAAACCCATAGATTTTAATCCTCAGTATCATTATGCAGATCATAATTATTCTGAAGAAGATCCTATTCGAATCAGTTCCTACTGGCTCAATAAGTTTTTCGGTAAAGCCGGGGAATACAGCAAGTGGAAACAAATTACCCCAGGCACACTTGTAACTACAGGAGAAGGGTTTACCATGAAAGGGTCAAGAGGAAATAAAGATATAAAGGAGCTCCAAAATTACACTTTTAGAGGTATGCCCAATAATGGGCCCATTACCCTGAACATTGGACTGGATCAAAATTATTTAATTGGGAACCCATATCCTTCAGCCATTGACGCAAGTGAATTTATTAGGGATAACTTAAAGAATGTTCCCTTAGGCAGAAACTCTCAAAATGTATTTAATGGCTCAATTTATTTCTGGTCTCATTTTGCAAATAAAACCCACATTCTTACTGAATATGTAGGAGGTTACGCAATTTACAACCTGGCTGGTGGTATACGTGCTATTGCCAATGATGCCAGGATCAATAACCAGAACCCAAACCGACAGGGCGGAAAAAAACCACGCCAGTATATTGCTGTGGGCCAGGGATTTTTTATCAATACCGTTTTAAACCCTGCATTGTCGCTTAATCCAAATGTGACAATCACAGGTGGAGAGGTTAAATTCAATAATAGCCAGCGGGTATTTCAAACTGAGGCGGATTCCACAAAAGTCGTTTTCCATTCTATGGAAAAGAAAACAGGGAGCCAGAATACTGCAGCCGAAGATACTTCTAAGGAGGAAAACAGGATGAGACTTTGGTTGAAATTTGAATCTCCGGCAGGTTACCACCGCCAGCTACTGGTCACCCGTGATACCGCTACAACTTCAGGTTTCGACCTGGGTTATGACGCACCTCTTATCGAAAACAATAAAGAGGATATGTACTGGCTTATGGGAGAAGAGGAGGATAGACTGGTAATTCAGGGAGTACCCGATTTTGATACCGAACGGGTTTTACCTCTGGGTCTTAAAATTTCTACGGAAGGAGAGTTCACCATTGCAATAGATGAAATGGAAAACATCCCTGATGATCTTCCGATATTTATTAGAGACAATGCTACCGACACTTATTACAACTTGAGAGAATCTGATTTTACTACAACAATTGAACCCGGTGAAATTCATGATCGTTATTCTCTTGTCTTCCATGAGAAAAAAGATGATACAGAAGATCCCGGTGATGGGGATGATGGTGACGATAACGGTGATGGAAGTGGCGATGGCGACGGTGATGGTGATGGTGACGGAAGTGGTGATGGTGACGGAAGTGGTGATGGTGACGGAAGTGGTGATGGCGACGGAAGTGGTGATGGCGACGGAAGTGAACAACCCGAAGAACCCACTCCTGCTCAGGGTAAATTCAATTTAGTTTATTCATCAGAGTATAAAGAGGTGGTAATTAAAAATCCAGGGCTGTTACCTCTCAAAAAGGCCGTTTTGTTCAATGCTTTAGGACAGGAAATACATACCTATTCTAATATTGAGCTTGAAAAAATCAGCAAATTACCGATAAAAGTCCCCAGCAAAGGCATGTACTTTGTACGTGTTTATACCGAAGATTTTACCCGGGTGCTGAAATTCCTTGTTGACCGGATAGATTAAGGTTTTTTTGCTCAATCCTTTCATCATACTTTTATCAATACCTGAAAGTTGTGGCAACCCTGAATCACAACTCTCGAAAAGTTATTTCAGCAATAAAACCAAGTTCAAAAGAACCAAAAGGATCTGGAAGTGGTTTCAGGTAGATTAAACCTTAAAAGAAGTGTATTTAATCGGATTTTTAATTCTTTTACCGATTAAAAAAAGGAATAAAAGAACACAATCTTGAAAATTTTCCTACTTTTACCTGCTGATTTTTAACGGTTTGCCATGGGGAAAATCTACAATTCTCTCAAAATTTTGGTCTTTTTTTTACTACTGACAAGTTCGGTACTGGCATCCTTTTGGAATAACTCTACATCAAATACTTACATTTTCCCTCAGGAGCATCAGCCTCAGGCACAAAGTTGGGCGGAATCTCCTTACGGAATTTTTTCTGCTGCTTTTCAGGAATGTAGCCTTTCGGCCAGTTTGTCTTCAACTAACATCACTTGTAATGGCAACAGTGACGGATCAATAAATATTTCGGGACCTTCAGGAGGGAGCGGAAGTTATCAGTATAGCATTGATAATGGAAACTCCTGGCAGGATTCGGGTAATTTCCAAAATCTTGCACCTGGAAGTTATCAGGTACTTATAACTGATAAATCTGATACTTCCTGCCGGGTTACCTTGAATCCGAATCTAGAGATCTCTCAGCCGGATGTATTAACCCTTACAAATTCCACCACCTCGCCCGTTTCCTGTAATGGAGGAAACGACGGAAAAGTAACTGTCGGCACGGTTGCAGGTGGTAATTCAGGTTATACCAATAGCATTAACGGAGGTGGTTTCTCAACAGCAACTACTTTCAATAACCTTTCCGCAGGAGATCATGTTATCACTGTAAAGGATAGCAAGGGCTGTGAAGCTTCGGAAACGGTTACAATTTCTCAGCCAAACGTCCTGACTCTCACAAATTCCACCACCACTCCCGTTTCCTGTAATGGAGGAAGTGACGGAAAAGTAACTGTCGGCACCGCTTCAGGCGGAAATTCGGGATACACCTATAGCATTAATGGAGGTGGTTTCTCAACAGCCACAACTTTTAATAATCTTTCCGCAGGAGATCATGTTATCACTGTAAAGGATAGAAAGGGCTGTGAAGCTTCAGAAACGGTTACAATTTCCCAGCCAGACGTACTGACTCTCAGAAATTCCACCACCACGCCTGTTTCCTGTAATGGAGGAAGTGATGGAATGGCAACTGTCGGTACTACTTCAGGTGGAAATTCAGGTTATACCTACAGCATCAACGGTGGTTCTTTTTCTACAGCTACTACGTTCAAAAACCTTTCCGCAGGAGATCATGTCATTACTATTAAAGATAGCAAAGGTTGTGAAGCTTCGGAAACTGTTACTATTTCTGAGCCGGATGCACTGACTCTGACAAATTCCACCACCACTTCCGTTTCCTGTAACGGCGGCAACGACGGAAAAGTAACTGTCGGCACGTTTGCAGGTGGAAATTCAGGTTATACCTACAGCATTAATGGTGGTTCTTTTTCTACAGCAACTACTTTCAACAACCTTTCCGCAGGAGATCATGTGATCACTGTAAGAGACAGTAAGGGCTGTGAAGCTTCGGAAACAGTTACAGTTTACGAGCCAGATGTACTAACCCTTACAAATTCTACCACCACGCCTGTTTCCTGTAATGGAGGAAACGACGGAAAAGTAACTGTCGGCACTGCTTCAGGCGGAAACTCAGGTTATACCTACAGCATCAACAGTGGTTCTTTTTCTACAGCCACTACTTTCAACAATCTTTCCGCAGGAGATCACGTGATCACTGTAAAGGATAGCAAGGGCTGTGAAGCTTCAGAAACTGTTACAGTTTCCGAGCCTGACGTACTGACTCTCACCAACTCTACCAGCACGCCTGTTTCCTGTAACGGTGGCAACGACGGAAAAGTAACTGTCGGCACAGTTGCTGGTGGAAACTCAGGTTATACCTACAGCATCAACGGTGGTGGTTTTTCAACAGCCACTACGTTCAGCAACCTTTCCGCAGGAGATCACAATATTACTGTTAGAGACAGTAAGGGTTGTGAAGCTTCAGAAACTGTTACTATCTCCCAGCCAGATGTCCTGACTCTCACCAACTCTACCAGCACGCCCGTTTCCTGTAATGGAGGAAGTGATGGTACTGTAACTGTCGGCTCGATTGCAGGCGGAAATTCAGGTTATACTTACAGCATTAATGGAGGTGGTTTTTCAACAGCGAATACTTTCAGCAATCTTTCCGCAGGAGATCATGTGATCACTGTAAGAGACAGCAAGGGTTGTGAAGTTTCGGAAACGGTTACTGTGACTCAGCCAGACGTACTGACTCTCATCAACTCAACCAGCACTCCTGTTTCCTGTAATAGAGAAAACGACGGAACTGCAAGTGTAGGAACTGTGGCAGGCGGAAATTCAGGTTATACTTACAGCATTAACGGTGGTGGTTTCTCAACATCAACTACGTTCAGCAATCTTTCCGCAGGAGATCATATCATTACTGTTAGAGACAGTAAGGGCTGTGAGGTTTCAGAAACAGTAAATGTTTCTCAACCCGATGTTTTGACCCTCTCAGGATCTACCTCCACTCCCGTTTCCTGTAATGGAGAAAACGACGGTAAAGTAACTGTGGGCACTGTTTCAGGTGGAAACTCAGGTTATACCTACAGCATTAACGGTGGTAGTTTTTCTACAGCCATTACTTTTAATAATCTTTCTGCAGGAGATCACATCATTACTGTTAAAGACAGTAAGGGCTGTGAAGCTTCAGAAACAATAACAGTTTCCGAGCCAGATATCCTGACTCTGACTAATTCCACCACCACGCCTGTTTCCTGTAATGGTGGCAACGACGGAAAAGTAACTGTCGGCACTGCTTCAGGCGGAAATTCGGGATACACCTATAGCATTAATGGAGGTGGTTTCTCAACAGCCACAACTTTTAATAATCTTTCTGCAGGAGATCACGTGATCACTGTAAAAGACAGTAAGGGTTGTACAGCTTCGGAAACTGTTACTATCTCCCAGCCAGATGTCCTGACTCTCACCAACTCTACCAGCACGCCCGTTTCCTGTAATGGTGGCAACGACGGAAAAGTAACTGTCGGCACTGTTGCAGGTGGAAATTCAGGTTATACCTACAGCATCAATGGAGGAAACTTTTCTACAGCCACTACTTTCAATAATCTTTCTGCAGGAGATCATGTGATCACTGTAAAAGATAGCAAGGGTTGTGAAGCTTC
>NZ_JAPJDA010000011.1:137555-145997 GCF_026241755.1 Salinimicrobium profundisediminis | reverse complement strand
TAAATTTAATACAGGAAGGTGATATTCTGCAACCCGTTAGCCGAAGAAATTAATGGAGTTTCTTCATGTGGGGAATGTTGTAAAAGCGCAGATATTCTGCGACTCCTGTTTTTATGACTTCTTAACGAACTTTGTAAGGATCACGATCTGTTGACCTTCCACCTTACCTTCAATCTGCTCCGGATTGTCGTGAACTAAAGAAACTCTTCTTACGGCCGTCCCCCTTTTTGCCACAAGGCTGGAGCCACGTACCGGCAGATCTTTAATCAATACCACGGTATCCCCGGCTTCTATAGTTACACCATTAGAATCCTTGTGAACCACACCTCCAGAGGTTTCTCCTGTAGCCTGTCCGGCTTTTGACCATGCCAGCTGCTCCTCTTCCATATACATCATATCAAGCAGGTCTTGCGGCCAGCCTTCACCTTTTAGTCGGTTTAACATGCGCCATGCCATCACCTGTACCGCAGAGACTGTACTCCACATGCTGTCATTAAGACATCTCCAATGATTTGGATCTGTCTTTTCAGGATCTTCTATTTGCTCTTTACAGGTAGCACAAACAAGTATATGGTGTTCGCTACCTTCAGGAGAATCGGGAATTTCATATACCTCAAGATCATTGGTAGACGTACAAAGTTCACATTGCGAGGAACTTCTTTGAAACAGGTCTTGTTCTAAGCTCATTTTAAGGAAATTTTAAGACAAAGGTAGCATTTTCTGTAGTTTAAGAATGCCAGCTTCAGGCTTTCCTGAAATTATTCTCTTCTGCTGAAACCTTTGATAAAGCTTCAGAAAAAGTATTTATTTCAGAAGCCTTTATTTAGATCTTGTTCCGCCTGAAATTAGGCAGGTTCATCTGAATTACTGCGATAAGTATAAGAGCAATACCCGCCCATTGATAGAGGTTTACGGTCTCACTCAACAGGAAGTACGCCATAAGCACCGCTGCCGGCAACTCAATTGAAGAGACTATGGCGCCAAGGCCCACTCCTGTTTTAGGCATTCCCTGGGTGTAAAGAATGGGAGGAAGAATAGTTCCAAAAATGGCAAGAATCAATCCCCATTTCTGAAATATCTGCAGGTTAAATTGTTCTATTAAAAAAGGAAAGGAAATGATCCCGACAATAAGAGTTCCTCCAACCATCATCCAAAGGCTTCTCCTTAAAGGGTGTAGTTGTAATGAAACAGTATTTGAGGTGTAGATAGTCACGGTATAAGACATTGCGGCAAGCAGCCCCCAGCCCATTCCTCTCCAGTCCAGCTGAAAAGAATCGGTCATTAAGTTGGTCGCAAGTACCGTCCCGGCAAGGATGGCAACTACAGCAAATACCTTTTTGGCTCCAGGAATTTTCTTTTCAAGGATAGCTTCCAGCACTACACCCATCCAAACACTTTGCATTAAAAGAACAATGCCAATAGATACCGGGATATACTTAGCTGCCAGATAATAAAAAGTACTGGTAAGGCCCAGCGAAGTCCCTGCGGCAACAAGTTTCAATATACTTTTAGATCTATTCTGAACGGGGGCAGCTGCTTTTTTCTTCCCAATAAAAAGGTTGATAATAAGTAATCCCACAAGGCCCAGAGCCATTTGGGCAAAAGTGATCTCATGAGAGGTGTATCCTTCGGCATAGGCTATTTTTACGAAGGTAGTTAGCATTCCATAGCTAATCGCCCCAAGTGCAACAAAAAGGCTGCCTTTAAGCAAAGAGTTGTTCATAAATAGAGGTTGCAGAACGTCTGCAGATGATTTTAAGGATTGGATTTTATTCAGAAAAATCCTGTGTTAAGAAAGATTTTTTGCGGGTGCAAAAGTAGGTTATTTCCACGAAGTGGGAAAAGATTTTTTGGAATGTTATTTAGCTGCAGGATTTATAGTTTTATAAAGAGCCGCCTTCATATTTAAGTACTAGACCTCACAGGTTTCAAAAACCTGTGAGGTCTTTAAAAGATTACTTCAAACTCCTTTCAATATAAGCATCCACCCTTTCTTCCAGGATGGGTAATGTCACCGTTCCCTGTTCCAGGATCACCTCATGGAAATCCCGAATATTGAAATTGGTTCCCAGAGCTTCTTCAGCTTTTTTGCGGAGTTCGCGGATCTTCATCTCACCAATTTTATAAGAAACTGCCTGTCCTGGCCACGAAATGTAGCGGTCTACTTCGGTATTAATGTTGTGCATGGAAAGTGCAGTGTTGGCGCGAAGAAATTCCACCGCCTGTTCTCGCGTCCAGCCCATCACATGAATGCCAGTATCGACTACGAGTCGGCCGGCGCGCCATTGTTCATAAGTGAGTTTGCCGAAGCGCTCATAAGGAGTTGTGTAAATGCCCATCTCTTCTGCCAGGCTTTCAGAATAAAGGCCCCAGCCCTCTCCAAAAGCCGATAAATAGAAGTTCCTTCTAAACTTCGGAATACTATCTCCCAGCTCCCCGTTTAAGGAGATTTGCAGGTGATGGCCGGGCACTGCTTCATGGGCAGTCAACGCCGGCAGCACGTACAGGGGCCGGTTTGAAAGATTGTAAGTATTTACCCAATAATACCCCGGTTCGGTATCATCGCCGCCTCCAACATAACGCCCGGTAGTGTATTTTGGCGCAATGGCGTCGGGTACTGGAGCTACTCCATAAGGCTTCCGCGGCAGGGTTTTAAAGAACTTTGGTAGCTGGGCATCAATGCGTTTTGAAATATCCCTCGCTTCTTTTAGCAGCTCCTCTCCGGTTTTAGCATAAAACTGCTCGTCTGTCCGAAGGAAGTGGATAAAATCTTCAAAACTGCCTTCAAAACCTACTTCTGAAATGATCTTTTTCATCTCGGCATTGATCCGTGCCACTTCTTCCAGGCCTTTTTGATGGATCTCTTCTGCGGAAAGATCCAGGGTGGTATAGTAATTCAGGCGATTTTGATAATATTTGCTGCCTCCGGGAATTTCTGAAACTCCAATAGATTCTCTCGCCGCCGGAAGGTATTCTGTTTCAAAAAAGGCTTTTACACGCCTGAATTGCGGGATCACATTTTTAGAAACTGCAATTTCAGCCGCAGCTAAAACTGAATCTTTTTGCTGCTGATTCAGAATAGGTGGAAGCTTCAAAAATGGCGAATAGTAGTAGCTTTTTTTAGGATCATCAACAATCTGGTCATTATATGTAGCCTCATATCCCTTAAAAATTACCGCAGGCTGTAAATTGCCTTTTTTGATCCCCTTCCGCAGCAATACCAGGTGTTGATCTACATAAGCGGGAATCGCATTGAGCTTGTTCAGGTATTCCTTTACCTGCGTATAGGTGCTAAAATCCCTCACGTGATACGGCAGGCTCACATGAAAACCGGCATCAGAAAGCAACGGATTCAAATAAGCCTCGTATTCATAAAAATCGACAGTTTCCTGAAGATCATATCGCAACAATTCCGCAGAGATCTCTTCAGTTTCAGAAAGCTGCTCTTTATTGATCTTTTCGAGCTCCTTTAGGCGCTCCCGGGCAAATTTGGCCTCTTTTTTATATACTTCTTCTGTAAAAAGTCCCAGGGGATTGGCCTGTCGGTCATATGCTTTGTGCTCATCAACCTTTTCTATCACCTGCTTTAATGCTTCGGAAGAATTCTGACTTTGTACTTGAAAACTTACAAGGAGAAGAAATGTTAGGTTCCAAAAAAGGTATTTCATGATGACATTTTTGATGAATGATAAATATAAAGTTTTCAGGAAATCTCACTCCTGAAGTTAATTGCCTTTGATGCGCTCCCAAAGATCTATAAGGATCTGTTTTCCATCTTCCGGGCGCTTGGGCTCTTCTTCGGCTGTTACGCTGCCATCTTCCAGAATTAATTTATAGCTGAAAGCAAAATTTGAATCTTCAGCTGAAGGATTAAGTTTTCCGAAGCGCAGATCGTTAAAGTAAAGGAACCCATCTTTCTCGGAGATACTGTACCAGCCATTGGTGATGCTTATTAAACGCTGCACATTTTTGTCATTTTTGAGACTCCCCAGGTAATGATGGTTCTTTGGCACCGATTCAAAGCGTATCATCTCGTCATCAAAAAAGGAATAATAGCCAATGAGAAAATCTTCTTCGGCCTCCACATTAGCTGACCATAGCACGGTATTGAGCGGAGTGGGGCGCGTATCGATGCGGGAGTAAAATATGCCCTGCTGCTCTAAATCTTCTACAAACTGTTGGTGAGCAATAAACTTCAGGAATAACGTGAGCATGAGGTAGGTTGTACTCACAATCAAACCAAGGCGATTGAATTTTGCCCTTTTTGGATCCTCTTTTTTACGCCGCATGGCGAGAATAAGAAAAACCAGGAAAGGCAGGGTGTATAAGGGGTCAATCACGAAAATACTCTTAAACGCCAGCCGAATGTCGTGCGGCCAGAACAACTGCGTGCCCCAGGTGGTAAAAGAGTCGAGGAGGGGATGTGTAAACAAGCCCCAGAACATGAGCCATGACCAGCCTTTCCAGCCAACGCCGCTCTTTCGTTCTATCTTTGAAATGAGCCAGCCAAAAAGTGGTGACGCCAATACAGCAAAAAATATGGAATGTGTTAATCCGCGGTGGACCTCGATTGCGGTTATTGTGTCGGTGAAATTGCTCGCAAGCGCATCGAGATCGGGGATGGTTCCAGCAATTGCACCATAAAGCATCGCCTTATTCCCGACTTTCCTGCCCAAAACAGCTTCGCCCACCGCGGCACCGAGTACTATTTGAGTTAATGAATCCACTTTTTAAAGGTATAATGTATATTGAATATTGTATTAGATACAGCTCCCCTTCGGGGGTGGGGGTTAATCCACTATTTCATTTTTTCCAAATTTCAAATTTCAATTCCAGCACGGATTGCAAATCCGCGCCAACTTCTAAATTCGTACTTCTAAAGTCTAACTTCAATCGACAATTTCCATTTTCTTCAGCAGGAAAGAAGCATTCATATTCTGGCAGATGCCTTTTTTGAAGCGGTAATCAAAATTGAGTTCGTCGTTGATGATCTCTGCATCAAAATAGTAGTTCTTTACTTGTGGCAATTCTTCAGAAACTTCACAAAGGCTAAGATCATGGGTGGCAATGATTCCGGTAGAGTTGGAGCCAACCAGCTTTTCTATGAACTTTCGGGAACCAATGGCTTTATCTGTACTGTTGGTTCCCTTCAGGATCTCATCGAGAATGATGAAATATTTATCGGTCTTTATCTCGTCTACCACGAACTTCAGCCGCTTTAATTCCGAAAAGAAATAGGATTCATCATCTGTAAGTGAATCTGTAGTGCGCATACTGGTGATGAGTTTTATTGGTGTGTAGTGGCAGGCAGTGGCACAAACCGGAAGCCCCACATTTCCCATAAGGATCTGCAAACTTACAGTCCTCAAAAAGGTGCTTTTCCCGGCCATATTTGCACCGGTAATGATGAAGAACTGCTCTTTTTCGATAGAAAAATCATTGGCTATTCGTTTCTCTGGGTCCAATAATGGATGCGCCAGCTGAGTGGCTTCAGAAATATGGGAATCGTGGTGCAGTTCAGGAAAAACGTAAGACGGGTGATTAAAGGCGAAGTTTCCGAAGGAATTGTAGGCATCCAGAAATTCTATAGCCCGAAACCATTTTTGAACCACCTGCCCGTGTTCCTTTATCCACTGCTCCAGCTTCCAGGAATAGCGCAGGTCCCACAGCAGGAAACCGTTGCCAAACACCCCAAAGATCATGTTGTTTCGCTGATCAAGGGAATCGATGGACCTGGAAAACTTCTTAAGAATGGCGGAAGCCTTTTGCTTTTCGGAAGCTATTTCTTCTTTGTTCCTCTTCAGTAATTCTGAATGAAATGTCGTGTTCTCAATTAACGCCAGTAGCTGATAATACTGATGGAAGGTATCCTGCACTTTGCTTACACTGGTAGAGAGCAGGTTGATGCGCTTCAGGAAAAATCCGGTAATGAGCAGCCCCGCGAAGAACCAGAGTGCGAGTTCGATTCCGCCGATAAAGTCGAGAAAAAAGGCTGTTATTACTACCCCTGAAATAGTGGAGAAAACCAGGGGCAACCACTTCATAAATTTGGGTACAAAGTTCCTGTAGTTGTTGAGCCACCCGGTGATGGTGGCGGTACGGGTTTCCGTTTTTACTAAAGTAGCAAGAGCAGAGAAATTCTGCCGCCAGTCGGCTTTTTCAGCAAGTTCCTTTATTGCTTCCTGCTTCAGTTCAATCTGATTTATATCATTAGAAAGCAGCAGCTGTGCCAGTTTCTCCTTGCCTTCAATTAAAGTAGAGCGGTTAAGGTACTGGAAAAAAGAAGCCCTTCCGAAGAGATCGATATCCTGACTGTATGGATGCAGCGGATCTGCAAATTCATCTCCTGTTGGCAGGTTGTGAAAATTCCGCTTAAGCACTTCAAGTTCGGTCTCATTGATCTTTATCAATTCTCTGAATTTATCCCGCTCGTACCGCAAATCGGAATGCCGGGAAACCAGGAACACAAAAATGGCAATCCCCACCAGCAGGGATGCCACAACGGCTGTCGCATTTCCCCAAAAAGCATAGACTGCAAAAGCGATTGCCAGGAATACCAGGAAGCGCAACAAGCTTGAAAGACCCAATTTTCTTGAAGCTGCATGAAGCTGTGTGCGGTATTTTTCTATTTGAGCTTTGTAAAAAGTTGCGGGTTGCTGTGTCATTTAATTTATAGGTTTTGTAATTCCTGCTGAAGTTTCTTTGTGAGACCCGAAACTACAAGCAGGTAAGAATGATCTGTTAAGTCCTGCACCAGTTGCGGCGGAAGACTTTCTACCTGAAGGCTGTTCCAGTGCTTCTTGTTCATATGATAAGCACCTTCAATGTAATCTGGGTATTCATCTCTTAAAGTAAGCGCTTTTTCGGGATCGCACTTGAGGCTCACCTTAAATGGAACACTTTCTAAAGCGGCAAGCGCAAACATCTTACCCATTACTTTAAAAACAAGGGCATCGGGGCCAAAAGGCAACTCCTCGGTGACGCCTTTCTTCGCCAGCCAATAATTTCTGAAGCTATCTACGTCCATAGCTCAAAGATAAGAAATCAGGAAGGCTGATCATCTACTTTCTGGGCCTTTCCAATAGTACCGAGATGAGTGTGCCGGAAACCCTGCTCGTATTTGAGTCCGTAGCCCAACATCCGGTCAAAAGCGGCATGAGAGAACATGATTACCCCGATGAGCTGCAACACCGGCAGAAGAAAAAAAGATCCGGCAAGATAGATCGCAATGGCCACAGCTTTGTGATGAAAAAGGTTGTACACAAAAGCTCCGGCTCTGTTTCCAAAAGCGTAGCCAATCATACCAAGATCGGGCGCCAGAAATAGAACTAAAAACCACCACCACTGGTAATGCAGAAAACTAAAAACATAGATACCAAGGAGCAGCATAGCCAGCTCCTCCAGCTTTAAGTTGTTTTCATATCTGCTCAGGTTTGTAAAGCACGGGCCTTGATGGTGCAGCATCGTTCTCAAAAGAAGCAGGCTGCAGGTTTAGAAAATAAAAACCATCCTCAATTCGCGAAGGCACGTAAACCAGCTCGGTGATTGTAGCTTCAAATCGTGTGTTCTTAGGGTAATTCCAGAAGGCTTTATGAGCCAGTAATTTTCCGCCGTCCTCTTCCCTGTCTACAGAAGGCAGGTCGATCAACAGATGCTGCACTCCGCACTCCCGAAGGTAAACCGCGGCTTCTTCCTTCAGGTAAGGCCAGTTGGTGTGAGAGTAATGTTTGCTGCGCTTTGCAATGCTGTTTGGCAGCGTACGTATCACAACCGCCTGCGCCTCTCCCTCTCTAAAATGTGCTTTTAGCTGCTCTTTTGTAATCATCTCATCTCCATCTGACTTTACCGGCTCTACAGAGATTAATTTAGCTGAAAAAAAGAAGGTTTTCAGGCTTTCATTGATCCCATGATATTCCGAAGTAATATGACCTACACACTCAGTATGGGTGGTATGCCCATGCGGATTGAAATAAATGTTATTGAAGTTTACCGATCCGCCTTTGCTTACCTTTCCAACCCAGTTTCCCTCCTGCACGGGCTGAATCCTGGGGGCTTTTAAATACCACGCCACCGGATTCTTGTCATCACCCCGTAAACTAAGGGAAATATCCAGGGGCTTGGAGAAGTCGATGGTATAGTTGGTTTGATTATGTCTTAGTATCGCCTGCATGCTTGAAAATATGGAACCAAAGATAGCAGGATATTTGCGGTTTTTGAAGATGGAATTGAATGGGTTAACAGGTTTTTGTGAAAGATTTCCACCCTAATATTTAATACCTGTAAAATGTCTTTACCCAAATATTCGACCCCGATGGGGTCGTGTATTACGTGGGGAATATGTTTTGTGTGTATTCATGAATTTTTTGGGCTATAAACATCGGACCCCTTCGGGGTCCTTTTTTGTTGATTATAATCCCTTCGGGATTTGTGATTTTTTGGGGT
>NZ_JAPJDA010000011.1:106831-137455 GCF_026241755.1 Salinimicrobium profundisediminis | reverse complement strand
GCAATAGGAATCCCTTCGGGATTCAATGTTCATAACAAAATGTTGGTGGAATATTCGACCCCGATGGGGTCGTACAACCCGCATTGCAACATCATAAACATCGGACCCCTTCGGGGTCCTTTTTTGTTGATTATAATCCCTTCAGGATTTATGATTTTTTGGGGTGCAATAGGAATCCCTTCGGGATTCAATGTTCATAACAAAATGTTGGTGGAATATTCGACCCCGATGGGGTCGTACAATTCGCATTGCATTGCAACATCATAAACATTGGATCCTTAGGGTACTTTTTTATGGATTATAATCCCTTCGGGATTTATAATTTTTTGGGGTAGAATAGGAATCCCTTCGGGATTCAATGTTTATAACAAAATGATGGCGATTATTCGACCCCGATGGGGTCGTACAATCCGCACCGCAACATCATAAACATCGGATCCCCCTTCAGGAGCCTTTTTTATGAAAAATGTGTTGAGGCACAATCACAATACAAATCAATTTTCTACCCAAAATAATTCAGAAGCTATCCCGTCGCTTAAGAATTTGCCTTTTTTGGAAACCTGGAGCCGGTTGTTATGCCATTCAAGTAGCTTATCTTCAATTAGCCCCGTAGCTTCACGAAGCAGGTAATCCTTATATTTTTTTCCGAAGCTCCTTTCTACCTCATCTACAGCAATGCCCCATTTGGTGCGGAGCCTGGTCATTACCAGTTCGTTGTATCTATCTGAGATTGACAGCTTCTCAATCTCTGCCGGAATTTCCCCTTTTTGAAGACTTTTAATGTAGAGCGTATTATTGCTGATGTTCCACTTGCGGTGAAAACCGTCAAAGGAATGTGCCGAAGGACCAATGCCCAGGTAAGGCTTTCCAAACCAGTAAGCGGTATTATTGCGGGAAAAGAATCCGGGTTTCCCGAAATTGGAGAATTCGTAGTTGTCAAAGTTGGCAGCCGACAAAGTTTCGATCATGATCTCGTACTGCTCTTTGGCCAGTTCTTCCTCTACGGGCGCTACCTTTCCTTTTTCGATCATGCTTTTTAAAGCAGTTTTGGGCTCGACAGTCAATGCGTAACTGGAAATATGCGGCACTTCAAGATCCAGTGCAATTTGCAGATTCTCTTTCCACCGCCTATTGCTCATGCCGGGAATCCCGTAGATAAGATCAATAGAAATATTCCCGAAATACTGTTTCGCCAGTTTTATGGATTCCAAAGCTTCTTCAGCATTATGGGCGCGGTTCATAAGCTTCAGGTCTTCTTCAAAAAAAGACTGCACTCCTATACTCAGCCGGTTTATAGTAGAAGCTGCAAGCATCTTCAGCTTTTCTTCAGAAAGATCATCGGGATTTGCTTCAAGGGTAATTTCAGCATTCTCTACTACAGAATAATTGCTGTGAATCACATCAAATATCTGCTGCAATTCTTCCGCAGACAACAGGGACGGAGTGCCCCCACCAAAGTAGATGGTCTCCACGTCTCCAGAAATTTCCTCCTTCCGCAGCAATAATTCCTTGCAAATTGCCTCCACCATCTCGGGCTTCTTCTTTACCGAAGTCGAAAAATGAAAGTCACAGTAGTGACAGGCTTGTTTGCAGAAGGGTATGTGAATATACATCAATTAGCAATTAACAATAATCATTATCAGAAGATAATTAGAAATCAAAAATGACAAGTTATCAGGATATCCTGGATATTGATCACTATACTACTTGTTCATTCTGGTCTTTTTTAAAATGCTAAACATTATTCTCGAAAGTTCATCAGCTTTCTCAAACATGTCCTGGAATTCTTCGGCCTCAATATAATTGGTAGCTTCAAACAATCTAAGCCAGAATTTAGTCTCAAGACTTTCTTTGTATGCTATCGAAACCTTGGAAGAAAAATCTGCAGTTGATATAGCTCCATTAGCTTCGGCAACATTTGCTCCTATGGAAGTGCCGGATCTAAGAAATTGCTTTGGCAGTACATATTCTTTTTCTTCCTTAATGATCTTTTTATAAAGCTTCACGGTCTTAACCGCAAAATCAAAGGATATCTCATCCAGAACATTCTCTTTTCTTTCCATGGCAAAACTTTTTGATTATTGCTAATTGATCATTGTTTATTGAGTTTATTTGGGTTTTGCTTTACAAAAGCTTCCCACCCGGTGTAGCTTTTCCCAACTTCCACCTTTCCCGAGTTATAGAAGTGGCAAACTGCAGCTGCGAGTCCGTCGGTGGCATCGAGGTTTTTGGGCAGGGATTTGAGGGAAAGCAGGCTTTGGAGCATTCCGGCGACCTGTTCTTTGCTGGCGTTTCCGTTTCCGGTGATGGCCATTTTTATCTTTTTTGGAGAGTATTCTGTAACCGGAACCTCCCGGCTAAGACCTGCTGCCATAGCTACTCCCTGTGCGCGACCCAGCTTAAGCATAGATTGCACATTTTTCCCGAAGAAAGGAGCCTCAATAGCAATCTCATCTGGGTTCCAGGTATCGATGAGTTCTACAGTGCGTTCAAAAATTAATTTAAGTTTTATATAAGGATCATTGTACTTTTGGAGCTCGAGCTCGTTGAGCTGGAGAAAAGACATTTTCTTGTTCACGACCTTAATAAGCCCAAAGCCCATTATGGTCGTACCGGGGTCAATGCCTAAAATGATTTTTTCAGTATTCAAAAGCTTCGTAATATTGTAGGTTCAAACCAGCCGGTGATGTAATGCCGGAAATTTCCGGTTCTTAAATAAATTCATGCGAATAACCTCGCACAAAGCTAATCAATTCTTCTCACTAGTTCTCAAAGTACTGGTGGTATTGGCCGCAGTATCATTTATTTGGTATAAAGTGACCAACGATGAAGCAATGGACTTTGATCGCTTCGTTGATATTCTTAATGATTACAGGATCTTTTCCTTTTCCAACATCGTGATTTTGGTTATTCTCACTGTCTTAAACTGGTATTTTGAGATCTTAAAATGGCAGACCTTAAGCAGTCATGTGCGCGAGAATTCCTTTAAAGCCGCCATGCGAGAGAGCCTTGCCTCTTTCACGGCAGCCATATTTACTCCCAGCCGCATCGGGGAATATGGCGCCAAGTGCCTTTACTATACCCGGGCAGCCTGGAGAAAGATTATCTTTTTGAACTTTTTGGGAAATACCGCCCAACTATTTGCCACCTATTTCTTTGGGATTGCAGGCCTGTTGTTTCTCATTACTTCGCTGGACCTTGCCCTGCCCATATTCAATATTATTATGGTGTCGGGCCTTTTGTTTGCGCCGTTTATCATCTATGTGGTGATGAAAAAGTTCCGGATTCGAATTAAAGGCTACTCCATTCAACGCCTGGAAGAATCCTTTCACAATGTTTCAGAAAAAATCAGGTGGAAAACCCTCATTTTTGCCAGTATAAGGTTTTTGATCTTTACCCATCAATTCTATTTTTTGCTGCTGGAATTCAAAGTAGACGTGTCTTACCCTTTACTTATATCGGCCGTTTTTAGCACGTATATCCTGGCATCCATTATCCCTACTATGATCATTTTTGACGCCTTCATAAAAGGCGGATTTGCGGTATGGATCTTCGGAATGTTACAGGTGCCCCAAATCATTGTACTCACTATCGTGCTCACGGTTTGGATACTTAACTTCGGGCTTCCCGGTCTTGCCGGAAGTTACTACGTTCTCAGGTATAAAAAAGCCAAACACGCCGTAGCATGATCATCGCGGCCGTGATCATCACGCTGCTTTATGTGCTGGCAATGCTCTTCCTGCTCTACGGATTTTCGAAGGTCAAAAATTTCTACGGAAGTGATTCGGTTCCAAAAATCAGTTTTTCCATAGTCGTTCCTTACCGGAATGAAGCTGAAAACCTTCCGCTTTTGTTTAAATCTCTACTGAAGCTGAAGTATCCGGCAGAGATGTTTGAGATCATTGCTGTGAACGATGCTTCAGAAGATACTTCGGAAGCGCTTTGGGAGGATTTTCAGAAGCAAAATCCTCAACTCCACCTGAAGCTGTTGCAGAACCGCCGAAAATCGGGCAGCCCCAAAAAGGATGCACTTGCCCTGGCAATTGCAGGTGCGGCCAACGATTATATCCTAACCACCGATGCCGATTGTGAGTTCCCGCCCCACCTGCTGGCCCTTTACAACGCCCATATACTTGAGAGTGGCGCAGCAGCTGTTGCCGCCCCGGTCGCGATAAAAACTGAAGGCTCAAAAATGACATTTTTGAAAGGTTTTCAGGAAGTAGATTTCTTCAGCTTACAGGTAGCTACCATTGGAGGTTTTGGTGTTGATATTCCATTTATGTGCAACGGTGCAAATTTTTGCTATTCAAAAAAGGCATTTTTGAAGGTCGGCGGATTTGAAGGCAATGCTGAGGTGGCCAGTGGGGACGATATTTTTTTGCTGGAAAAATTTCAGAAAGAAGGACTAAAAACGGCATTTTTGAAGAGTGCAGGGGCAGTTGTATTCACAGTACCTGCCTCTTCCTGGAAGCAGTTGTTCTATCAACGGGTGCGATGGGCTGCAAAGACTTCAGCTTACCAGAAGTTATTCCCAAAAAGCCTGGGTTTACTCGTGTTTCTTATGAATTTATTGATCGTGACCCTTAGTTTGCTCGTGTTAGTGGGAATTGAAACTCCAACCTTGCTGTTGATGGTCTTCCTGGTTAAATTTAATGTAGATTTTTACCTTATTTACAGCAGCGCCAAACTTTTTGGAAGGGAAAGGGGCATGAAAATGTACTTTTTGAGCAGTATACTTTATCCTTTTTTTAGCAGTGGCGTGGCGATATTTTCCCTTTTTTCGGGTTATGATTGGAAGGGGCGGCATTTTAAAAAGTAAAGCTCCCCTTGATTTTTTATTATATTTATTTCAAGTGAAACCACGAAAATGCAGAAAGCAAGAATTTTTTTCACAGGCCTGTTCTTTTGCCTCACCCTGCCACTGGCTGCACAAAATGTCTATATCATCAACAATGATACGTTGCAACTCAAAAGAGAGGTGAAGGGACCATTAAGCCTCTTTTGGACCGAAGATGATCTCGAGTATCGCTATTTTGTTCAGAAAGAAAAGCGCATGGTTGAGCTTTTAAACCCCGATGGAAATGGAAGATTCAGGGAACAACTTTCAGAATTGACAACAGATGCAAAAATTAATACCCGTGATGTAAAATTTGTGCTGTATAGCCTTAGGCATTTCACCAATACTTACAATGCGATTGTGCAGGAAGATTATGTAAAGAATGAATCAACCAAAAATATTCTACAACGCATAAGCATTTTCACAGGCTTGTCTAACAATATTTATACTGATAATCCCGAAAATATCCTGGCGCCGGTGCTGGGGCTTGAATATGAATTCTACGACCCAAACCTGGCACCACGGCATTCGGCTTTTTTGCAGCTGCGGCATAATTTTGAGCAGGACGAGTACCAGTACAGCGCTACTCATCTTTCAGTGAATTACAGGTTTAAGGCCTTATATTTTAAAAATTTTGATTTACATGTTGATGCAAGACTGGCTACGCTTTATTATTCTTCTGAAACAACTGCGGTGAAAAATGATGCGGGCAAGGTCGTTTCCGTCCAGGATGAAAGCGGATTTACATTCACGGCGCCTTTAAGCTTTGGGCTGGGCAGCGACATCAAGATCACACCCACCAGCTTTATTACTCTAGGTTATAACGATTTTTTTGCAATTGTGCTGGACAGTAATGGTAAATTCCCGGTCGACTTTACGGTAGGGTATAAGTATAGTTTGTAGTTCAGAGTTATGAGTTCAGAGTTCACTTCTACAATCGTACTTCCACCTTCGTACTTCCACCTTCGTACATCCACCTTCGTACATCCACCTTCGTACATCTACCTTCGTCCTTCCTAACTATTCTGCTTTGATCACTATCGGCATCCGGAAAGTGGTTTTTACCGGGATACCGCGTTTGGTGGCGGGATAGATCTTTGGTAAAGAATCTACGCTTTGGGAAAGCCAGGATTTGATTTCGGGCAGTTGGCCAATTACCAGGGAATCTATTTCCATAGAATCTATTGCCGGTTTGCCTTTTTCGGAAATTTTGAGATACAGATATAATGTATCGTCTAAAGCTTCGGTCACTACAGGTTGTTTTGCTTCAAGACGTGAGTAAAAATACCGGGCAACTTTATTCCCAAAACACGACTTTGCGGCTTCGACTTCAGTAATACTGCGGCATTCAGAAAAAGCAGGGTATTGATCTACCTCATGCCAGTTGAAATCACGGGTCTCTTCTACCAGAATTTCTTCCGAAGATATTTTGCGCGTCTTAAACTCCTCGCAGGAGACAAATATTGAACACAGAAATATTAAGAATAAAGTTTTCTTCATTCGGCACTAAAGCTTAGTCCAAAAGTAGTGAAATTAAGGAGCTTGCCGAAAAAATTCTATATACTGCTTGATTTTGTAATTTTCAAAGCAACTTTAAAATTACATACTGCCCATTAATACAAAGAACAGTACCAGGGCAATACCTACGGCAATAAGCATGGGCTTCATCCAGCTTTTCTTTTGGTATTCAAGGTCACGGCCAATGAATTTGTTCCAGAAGAATTCGTTGAGAATAGCGGCGCCAATAACGTTGGCTATTGCCGTCATGGAAGGGGAGAGGCTAAAAGCCTGCATGACTATTGCGGTGGCAAAAAGATAAACAACGGCAAAGACGAGTACCCACCCGGCTTCTTTCTTTTTTCCCAGCGTTCTTAGGTTTGACATAAGAATGACGGCTGCAAAAATGGTTGAAAAAAGTAAGGCAAAGACCAAAATAAGGCTTTTGGAATATAGCTGGGGTAAGTGAGATTGGGAGTTCCCTTCTTTTGCTGTCATTTTTAGGCTTTTTAGCGGCTGCAAAATTAGAGATTTCTAAATAAAAGAGCCGTGAATCCCGAAACAATTACCTGCGGCTGACTCATGTCATGTTTTACTCTATGCAACTTTACTTATTTTGCCAAAAATTCTCTTTTAATTCTCTTTCTCATGGGAAAAGTAAAAAACCGCTGGCTTATTGCCGCATCTGCAGTTGGTATGCATCTTTCAATTGGTTCGGTATATGCGTGGAGCGTATACACTACGCCCCTTACCGAACAACTGGGTTGGGATTTAAAAGAGACGCAATTCACATTTAGCCTGGCAATATTCTTTTTGGGTATTTCAGCAGCTTTTCTTGGGCATTTCCTTGAAAAGAACGGCCCCGGAAGGTCGGGTATTCTTACTGCAGTTCTCTTTGGAGCTGGTATTGCCGGGTCGGGCCTCGCTATAGAACTTGAATCTATTTATTTGTTATATCTGTTTTACGGGCTGTTGGGAGGTATTGGGCTTGGGCTGGGATATATTACCCCTGTTTCGGCACTCATTAAATGGTTTCCCGATAAACCCGGGCTCGCAACGGGCATGGCAGTGATGGGCTTTGGCTTTGCAGCACTTATAAGCAGCCCCTTAATTGTGTACCTTATTGGAGCTATAGGCATTGCAAATACTTTTTATCTTATGGGAAGTATTTATTTTGTGGTGATCCTTCTGTCTTCCCTGTACCTTTCTTTACCCCCAGAAGGCTGGTCTCCCGGAGAGACTGCAAAAGAGCTGAAAAAGGTGGTAGTGACTTCTTCGGTTGAGCTTACTGCAGGAGAAGCAATAAAGAGCAGGCGGTTCTGGTTGCTATGGCTCATGTTCTTTATCAATATTTCCTGCGGAATTGCCATTATTTCGGCAGCATCACCCATGGCGCAGGAGTTTGCCGGATTAACCGCAGTTGCTGCAGCCACTATGGTGGGAGTGATGGGCTTGTTCAACGGCCTGGGCCGTATTGGCTGGGCTTCCTTCTCTGATGCTATTGGAAGGCCTAATGTGTTTAGCGCATTTTTCATTGTGCAAATCATTGCTTTTCTGGTGCTGCCACAGGTTACAAATGCATGGGTGTTTCAGCTGCTTGTATTTGTGATCATCTCCTGCTATGGGGGAGGTTTTGCTACTGTGCCGGCCTTTATAAAAGACCTTTTTGGCACCCGCCAATTGGGGATTATTCTTGGCTATATGCTCACTGCCTGGGCTGCAGCAGGAATGGCAGGGCCTTTACTGGCTGCATGGGCGCGTTCTATCTCTACCAGCTATAACTCTACCCTGTATATCTTTTCGGGTTTGCTGGTTATTGCCCTTCTGCTTTCAGTAATTATTCGCCGGGATGTGAAAAAACTGGCGGTGACGGGTGAAGACGAAACAATAGCTCCTCCAATTTCAAATGCAGCTCCTTCTACTTCTAAGGGATAGCTATATTTTATTTTAAGTTGAAAACATCCCTGGGATTACCTTGTGAGTAGAGGTTTGAAATTTTAGAACGTGTTTTTCTGAAGTGTTTCAAGGGCATGTCTCCCAAAGTGATTTACTATTGGAGCTATACAGGAATCAATAATTTGATCTCTTCTCTTTAGTTTTCTCTATGGCTGCCAATAAATCGGGTTTTATGTCCGTGTTTAGTTGGCAGCGTGTTTCCACCACGGCTTTTCTACAGCTCATGGCACTATGTTGCTATGGGCTCCAGCACTTTTTTCTGAAGAAATTTAGGGTTCGTGTAACACGATTTTATCAAAGTGCAAAAAATTTTCCTGCACGGTAACGTTGTAGTAAAATCTATTTATCAACTAAAACGATTGAAGCTATTTTCTCTACCGGCGCCAGGTCGAATTATGATTATTATCATAAAAAAAGGGGGCTTTCTGATGGAAATTTGCAGTGTAATTAAGTTTGAAGAGTAGAAAATTTAAAAAACGACCTCTTCAGCAAAAAGAAGAAAAGATGCTAAAGTTATCTCAGGAAGTACTAGAGTTCCGCGAAGGAACCTGGAACAGGAAAATTGATGTAAGGGATTTCGTGACCCTTAATGTTAGGCCTTATTATGGTGATGATTCATTCCTCGCCGGTGCTACAGAGAGAACCAAAGAGCTGTGGCAAATATGCCTCGCTGCCATGAAAGAGGAGCGGGAACGAAATGGCTGCAGGGCCATAGATACCGAGACTATTTCGGGTATTACCAGTCATGGCCCCGGTTACATCAATAAAGATCTTGAGGTTATAGTAGGTTTACAAACCAATGAGCTTTTAAAAAGAGCCATGAAGCCTTTTGGTGGATTTCGTGTAGTAGAAGGTGCTGTGGCCGAAAAAGGTCAGCAGGTAACACAGCGTGTTAAAGAGATCTTTGATTATACCAAAGATCATAACAACGCTGTGTTTGCTGCATATGACGATGAGATTAGAAGTTATAGATCAAATGGTATCCTTACCGGATTGCCCGATAACTACGCCCGTGGCCGAATCATTGGTGATTATCGCCGCCTTGCCCTTTATGGTATAGATCGCTTAATTGAACTAAAAGAAGAGGATAAGCGACTTGTAGATGGTGAAATGACCGAGCACAAGATTCGTCTTCGCGAAGAGATCACAGATCAAATCATTGCTCTTAAAGATATAAAAAAGATGGGAGCCATGTACGGTCTCGATCTTGCAAGACCTGCCCAAAATGCACGTGAAGCTGTACAGTGGGTGTATATGGCCTACCTTGCTGCTGTGAAAGAGCAGGATGGAGCCGCCATGTCTTTGGGTAACGTTTCTTCCTTCCTCGATATATATATTGAAAGGGATCTTAATGAAGGTTTAATTACTGAAGAAGAAGCTCAGGAATTTATTGATCAATTTGTGATGAAACTGCGTATGGTGAGGCACCTGCGTCCTGAAGCATATGACGAAATTTTTGGAGGAGATCCTACCTGGGTAACTGAAGCTATTGGCGGACAGTTCCAGGATGGAAGAACAAAAGTTACCAAAACTTCCTTCAGATTCTTACAAACTCTTTATAACCTTGGAGCTTCTCCTGAACCCAACCTCACAGTACTTTGGTCACAGGATCTCCCTGAAGGATTTAAAAAATTCTGTGCCCAGGTCTCTATAGATACATCTTCAATTCAGTATGAAAATGACGATTTGATGAGACTGGTTAGAGGTTCTGATGATTATGGAATTGCCTGTTGTGTCTCTTACCAGGAATTAGGAAAAAGGATACAGTTCTTTGGAGCTCGTGTAAATCTGCCAAAGACCCTGTTAATGGCACTTAACAATGGTAGGGAAGAGAATTCAGGTCAGCCGTTGTTAGAGGGAATACCTTCGCTTGAAAGTGATTACCTCGATTATGAAGAAGTAATGTCTAATTTCAAAAAGTCGATGGTTGAAGTGGCCCGGGTATATTCCAAGACCATGAACATCATCCACTATATGCACGATAAGTATTACTACGAGAAAGCACAGCTGGCATTTGTAGACTCAGACCCTGGCATTGATATGGCTTATGGAATTGCAGGTATCTCTATTATTGCCGATTCACTTTCGGCCATTAAATACGGAAAAGTAAAAGCCATAAGAAACGAGGAAGGCCTTACTGTAGACTTCAAAGTAGAAGGAGAGTATCCAAAATTTGGAAACGATGATGAAAGAGTAGACAGTATTGCACGTGACATCACTAAGTTTTTCTCTCAGGAACTGGCTAAACATAAATGTTATAAGAACGCTTTCTCTACCCTTTCTCTGCTCACCATCACCTCTAACGTGATGTATGGTAAGAAAACCGGTGCCACACCCGATGGTAGAAAAGCAGGTGAAGCCTTTGCTCCAGGTGCAAACCCTATGCATGGGCGCGATGAACACGGCGCAATAGCCTCTTTGAACTCGGTAGCCAAGTTAGATTACCGGGATGCGCAAGACGGAATCTCCAATACTTTCTCTATTGTTCCTAAATCTTTGGGAAGTGACAGGGAAGGACAAATGGAAAACCTGGTCGGATTGCTGGATGCCTACTTTGGCCTCAACGCTCACCACCTCAATGTGAATGTGCTTAACCGCGAAACCCTCATGGATGCTTACGAGCACCCCGAGAATTATCCACAGTTGACCATTAGGGTCTCCGGGTATGCGGTAAACTTTATAAGGCTCTCAAAAGCCCACCAACTGGAAGTGATCGCAAGGACCTTCCACGAAAGAATGTAGTTTAGGATTGAGTTTTTAATTGAGCATCAGGAGATTTCAGAGACCCCCAATCGAAATCTCCTGATCTTTTTTATTAATTTCCTCAAAAAATAAATGCTATGATAAAGGATGGATCTTTGGTTAAACAGGAGGTTGCACAATTAAACGCACCAGATTCTGAACAGCTTAGGGTACACTCCATAGAGTCTTTTGGTACCCACGACGGCCCCGGGATTAGAATGGTAGTATTTGTGCAGGGTTGCCAGTTTCGCTGTCTTTACTGTGCCAATCCCGATACCATGGATGTAAAAGGAGGGCATTTTTTGGATCTAGATGAGATTGTAGCGCGTGCGGTAAAACAGAAGCCTTACTTTCGCGATAAAGGAGGCGTTACCGTTTCGGGAGGGGAACCTTTGTTGCAGCGGGCCATTCTTAAAAAGTTATTTGACCGCCTGCACGATGAGAATATCAATACGGTGCTTGATTCCAATGGGCGCGTAATAGACCAGCAGGCCAAAGACCTGCTCGATGTGACCGATTTGCTGATGCTCGATGTAAAGCATTTTAACAACGAATGGCATAAAAAACTCACCGGCCTCTCCAATGTGAGTACTTTTAAAATAGCCGAATACCGCGAAAGTACCGGTAAACCCATGTGGCTAAGATATGTGCTGGTTCCCGGCTGGAGTGACCAGGAAGAACACCTGCATGAGCTGGGCAGGCATTTTAAAGATTATAAAAGCATAGAGCGGGTAGAAATCCTGCCTTATCACCAGCTTGGGGTACACAAATGGGAAGCTCTGGGCATGGAATATAAGCTGAAGGATGTAAGCCCTCCAAACGCTGAGACTCTTGAAAATGCTGCCTCTATTTTCAGAAAATACTTCCGGGAAGTACGGGTAAACTGATCCTGAAAAATTCCGAAGAAATTTCATCCGGCTTCAGCTAAAAATTAGTTCCTGAAAAGGCTACTTTTGGATGGTCTTTTTCAATAGTTCAAAAATCAAAATAAGATAATCATGTCTGCACTACTGGACTTTCTAAGTACCGATTATGTTGCTCTTTTTATAATTATAGGTATAGGGATCATCCTGGGAAAGGTTTCCTATAAAGGTTTGTCGCTGGATTCTTCGGCAGTGATCTTTGTCGCAATGTTTTACGGCTACGCAATGTTCTCGCAGGGTGTGGAGTTTGCCTTACCAGGCATTATTCAGCAAATAGGATTGTTGCTGTTTATCTTTACCATTGGGATGCAGGCTGGTCCCACCTTTTTTGAGGTATATAAATCTCAGGGAAGAAAGCTCATCAGCATGGCTTTTTTAACTGTTTTTGCGGGTGCTGTTACAACGCTTGTTTTGGCACAGGTATTAGATATTGATTACAGGATTGCTGTAGGATTATTTTCTGGGGCGCTAACCAGTACTCCGGGTCTGGCAGCTGCTATCGAAGCTACAGGCTCTTCTTTGGCATCTATTGGATATGGTATTGCTTACCCTTTTGGAGTAGTGGGGGTCATTCTTTTTGTTAGGCTGGTGCCTAAGATTTTCGCAACCAATATGGCCAGGGAAGAACAGAAGTACATTGAAGAAACACAAACTAAAATTCCCGAAGTGGGCCATAAGAACTTTATGGTGACCAACGAAAATGCCGATGGGAAAACCATTGGAGAGCTTGATATTAGAATGATGACCAAGGCGAATATTTCCCGGGTCATGAGAGCGAATGAAACCTCCATTCCACCCGCAGCCGATCTTGTTCTTCGGAAAGGAGACGTGGTAAGGGCTGTAGGTACCACTGAAGCACTTAAAAGGGTAGAACTTCTTTTAGGACACCCCACAGACATCGAGATTCCCGAAAGCGGAATGTTTGAAGTGAGATGGTACGTGATTTCCAAACGTAACGTGGTGAGTAAGACTTTGGGAGAACTCAGCCTTAGAGAGAACTATAAAGCAACGGTTACGCGAATTAGAAGGGCCGGGATAGACCTGCCGGCAAGACCATCAGTAAAACTGAGGTTTGGCGACCGCCTGTTCATTTCATCTACTAAAGGAAACGTAAACGGACTAAGTCTGCTCTTTGGAGACAGCATGAAAGAGGTTGAAACTACCAGCTTTTTGCCTGTGGCACTTGGTATTATAATAGGTTTGATGATTGGGGCAATTGAAATCCCTCTTCCCGGTGGCAGCTCTTTTTCGCTCGGGCTTACCGGCGGCGTCCTGCTTGCTGCTCTTGTGTTGAGTAGGATTGGAAAAACCGGACCCATTCTATGGAATCTACCGGGCACCGGAAATCACATTCTGCGACAGTTTGGTCTTTTGCTTTTTCTCATTCCCGTGGGGCTTTCGGCAGGCAGCCATTTAGGGCCCACCATTCAGGAATACGGGTTAAGCCTCTTCGCCATTGGGGCGGCCATTACACTTATCCCTATGATCATTGTGGTATTGGTGGCCAGGATCATTCTCAAAATGAACTTCCTGTCGGTACTGGGAGCTCTAACGGGAGGAATGACCAGTACGCCAGGCTTAAGTGCGGTAGATTCCATGACGAGTAGTGAAGGCCCGCAGGTTGCATACGCTACTGTGTACCCGCTGGCACTGGTGGCGATCATCATCTTCACCCAGGTGCTTAGTTTCATCTTATAAAAGCTAACATCAATTTCTTCGGGAGCATATTTTTTCTGGGAGCGGTTTAAATTCAGATTTTTGCTGACTAACTTTGACGAGTTTACTTCTGAAGCTGTCGTAGGAAATTTCAGAAAAGGAGCAGGGTTTTCCGAAGTTGATTCCAATAAAAATAGTTGTCAAAAATGACATTTTTGGGAGGTAAAGGATTTTACTTTTATATTTAAGATTCCAATACATTCCATGAGAAAGATCCTTTTATTTATTCTGGTCCTGTTATTCCTCGCCCTTGGGGTTGTGGCGTACATTTACTATCCGCGGCTTAACCTCATTACCGGGTTTGCCGCTAAAAATATGTGTTCCTGTGTTTACGAAGCCGGAAGAGAGCCGCAGAGCGTAGCTGCTCAGGATAATAATTTCAGTCCTGTAGATCTTGCTGAATACGAAATCGACAGGGAAGACAAAACTGCCTCTGCTAGCGTTTTTGGACTTAAAGAACGTACTGCCATGTACAATCCCGGTCTTGGGTGTGTGCTTCTTCCCGAAGATACTGGCCGAAATGACCTGCCCAAAGCAAAGCCGAACCGCCTGCAAGCCGCATCTTCTCTTCCTTATCCTTACGGCAATAATAAACCTGTAGATACCATCTTTCCTGAAGTTGATTACGGGCAGCTGGAACTGGCACTCAAAAATGCCTTTTTTGAAGAGTATAAATCGAGAGCCGTTGTCGTGTTGTACAAAGACAGATTGTTAGCCGAAAAATATGCACCCGGATTCAGTAAAGACACGAAACTATTAGGCTGGTCTATGACCAAAAGCATTACCAGCGCAGTTCTTGGAGTGTTGGCGAAGCAGGGAAGAATTTCTGTAGAAAACGATCATCTTTTTTCCGAATGGGAAGCCGATGAAAGACAAAATATTACTCTTAACAACCTGCTTCACATGAACAGCGGATTAAAGTGGGAAGAAGACTACACAAAAATTTCAGATGTCACCAAAATGCTTTTTCTGGCTGATGATATGAGTGAGGTGCAGTTACACAAGAATCTTGAAGGGCAGCCCGGCATCATTTGGAACTACTCATCGGGTACTTCCAATTTGCTTTCAGCATATATTAGGGACCAGTTTAGTACCCACCAGGAATATCTCGATTTTTGGTACGCCCAACTTATCGATAAAATTGGAATGAATTCAATGACTTTGGAAACCGATCTGGCCAGTAACTATGTTGGCTCCTCCTATTCCTGGGCTACCGCCCGCGACTGGGCAAAGTTCGGGCTGTTGTATCTCAATGAAGGCAATTGGAACGGGGAGCAGATCATTAGCAAAGACTGGGTGAGATATACGGTAAAACCTGTCGAGGGCTCAGATGGGAAATATGGTGCGTATTTTTGGCTCAATGCCGGTGGTGAATATCCAGATGTGCCGCGCGATCTTTACTCAGCAAACGGTTTTCAGGGGCAGCATGTATTCGTTATTCCGTCGAAAAATTTGGTAGTAGTTCGATTAGGGCTTGTTGAACATCCGGAGTTTGACCTCAATGTATTTCTAAGAGAAGTTATTGCAGCAGTTGAGAAAGATCAATAAACAAGCACTGAATTTAGGATAAGAATACCACTATTTCCGAAAGAGTACCTGCAATTACTGCGAAAGCCAGAACTCCTTTTTGCACTTACTTCTGAAAAATTCCAACAGCCGCAATCCAAGTATTGCTTTGAAAGTAAACTTTGGATATGATCTCTTATGCACTTTATCGGCGATACTTGCGGTTAGTCGAAAAATATGGAAAGAGTGTCCAAACATTCTGTTAACACCAAGCTGAGGTATATTGTAATTATTACATTTAAAGCCCTATTTGTTTTAAATGAAATTTAAAGTCAATAAAGCCGTCCTGCTGTCTATTATCGTTTTTGGAGTGATTGCAGCACTTTATTTGAATTACTTGTTTTCCCTCATTTGAGATACTCAGCAAGTTTTTCTCAAAAGTTAATAGTGAGCGCTAAAAACATCAGGGTAGGATTACTCTCGCATTTTCTGTAATTTTTTCTCCTATCTTCCTTTACTTCAGGATCACCGTAATTTATACGGAATGATTTTCTTCCGAAGTGTTTGCGCTTAATCCAGAATTTCGTAATGTATCGGCTTAAAGCTGCCGTTGTTACTGTCTTCGGCAGAGCAGGCGGTGAGGGCGACAATGAGGTCCATTTCGGCTTCGAAGAGCACATAATCTCCGGCCTTGCTTAGCGGCGGATCTACACTCAACTTTCCTTTTTCGTCAAACTGCACATTCATAAAAATGTTGAAAGCTGTCGGCACATCATCGGGTTCAATGCCGAAAGGCTTCAGATTTGTATATAAATTTTCAAAGCAACTGGGGTGATAATCGGGGTTGTTGTACATTATCTTAAAAGTCTCGGGACTGCACGGGGCGAGTAAGAAATCATTGCGGCCGTTGGTGTCTTCCAGGATCTTCATCATTTTATTGCTTCGGTTACTCCACAACCAATCGCCTTTGGTGATCAAAATGCTTTCCTCAAAGTCTAAAGTTTTTCCTGAAGAGATCTTTTCCCGCGGGTCTTCAGCATTAAAAAGCACCATATCGCTCACCTGTTCGCCCTGCGGATCTATGACCTTCAATTTTTGCCCTTTTTGAAGCTTAAATGCTGCGCCTGTTTGTTTTTCAATGACCTGTACCATGTTCTTTTTTTATGTTTTTGCTTAGTTGTGAAGATTGAAGATCCTGTCTTTCTTCAAGGTGCCGGCAAACAGAATGCACATCATCCTTTTCAAATCCCTGATGGAGTTTTGCAATGGCCTGCACTTTTAGGGGTTCACACCAAAATCCGGTGATGAGTGGCAGGTGATCTTCGATCATGTCCCGCGGAAGATCTTTATAGTAAATTGGGTCTCTCTGATCATCCTCAAATTTCTGAATCAGATTTTGAAGATTTGTTTCGAGTTCTTCCCGCGACTGTAACTTCAGCTTTACATTAACGTGCACAGCCGAATAATCCCAGGTGCTAATGTTGATGTCCTTATACCAGGAGGAGGAAACGTAGCCTTGTGCGCCGTGAAAGATAAGCAGGGCTTCAATCCCGTCTTTAAGGAATTTGTATTGCTCATTGGCCTCGGCAATGTGACCATACAACCTGAATTTTTCGGAAGTGCCTTCAATTAGAATCGGGATATGTGTAGCCAGCAGGTCTTCCCCCTGCAATACAAACGTGGCGAAGGGATGCTGGTCTATAAAATCAAAAACGTACTGCGGATCTTTTTTGAGATATTTCTTTTGCCGAAACATGCGTAATTATTTTCCGTGAAGAAAAGGACATTTCCATTCTTCTCCAACTTTTCGGCCGCTATACTGCCTGGCTTCGCTGCGTTCACCAAAATCTTCGAGCATGGGGTTGATCTCTCCCTGCAACTCTATGTCTCTCTCCCTAATTTTGTCCCTTACGGTGTGGTAAGTGTTCATTTCCCTTAATTTCTCAAACTGCCAGTGCAGGTTAAAAGCAATGGCAGGGTAAGGTGCCTGTCTTGCCTTGCGGGAGCTGTTGGGATGTAAGCCCACTATATAAAAGGCTTTCCCGCCAAGACTGAAACTGAAATTTTTATTATCGGGATCGGGACTTACCGCCTCATCCCATTCAGCATCGTCTACCTCGTGCAAATGCTGTAACTGTTCCCACAGGGTCTTCTCAAATTCTTCTTCGGAATAATCCTGCTTACCTTTAAAACCGACTAAAAAAGTAAGAAAATCATTAGATTCAAAATCGTATGCGGCGATGTATTTCTTTAAATCGGCAAGTATAGCTTTCGCGGTTTCCCTGCTTCCGAAGTTATCATATTCATGAAAATCCACTTTGTCCATGCTAAACACGGTCTGGGCCATGACGCATGGATGATTGTTGCCTATTATAAAATCTTCAAACTGAGATTTCGCGGAAGAAACTTCAGAAATTTGTTGTTCTTTTACCTGGGACATAAAATTGTATTTCAGTAAAAATAATAGCTGAAAGTGTTGTTTTCAGCAGGTTTAAGAATCCCTTAGTTGAGTTTTAAGTAAGATTAACAGCTTTTTACCTAATGTGTTAGCTTTTCTCGCGATAGCGGTAAATGAGGAAAAGCATAAAGCTGTTGAGCATAAAAGCAACGCCATTGGTAGCTATAATAGGAATGTCTTTTGTGATCACCCCGTAAGTCACCCAAAGTGCCAGGCCGGTAATGAGCACAAAGAACATCCCGGGAGAAACGTCGTCTACTTCTTTGGTCTTCCAGGCTTTCCAAATTTGCGGGGTTACCGCCGCAGTGGTAAAAACGCCTGCGGTGAGGCCCAATATTTCTGTCCAGCCTATCATTAGCGTTCTACATCTTTGAGTAACCAGTCTTCGAGCACTTCATCTACACTGTCGCTGTGAAGCACCGAAATATCTCCTGTAGCCTCAAAAATCACCGCCCTAACCTGGGAGAGGTTAAGCACATTTGCCTCGCGTAGCTTCGACCTTAGATCTCCTTCGGTGACTTTTGCCCTGTGAAGGTTATGTGTAAGAATTTTCTGCCCGTCCATAAGCATTAAAGGAGAATTATCTACCACTTCACCAACTCCTTTATATCTTCGGAAAAAAGCAACACTAATCTGGAGACCGTAGATGAGAGCGAGGCCGAGAATTCCGCTTGCCAGGCTCACATTTTTGGAAAGCACTGTAGATGCGATTATAGAACCTATAGCCACCGTCATGGCGAAATCAAAGCTCGACATTTTTGAAAAACTTCTTTTTCCGGCGAGTCGGGTGAACAGGATGATAGCGATGTAAATTCCTACCGCATTTACCGAAATAGCAATGACAGCTTTCCAGCCTATGTTAAACCATTCTTCCATAGTAATTTTTCATTGGTTAAGAGAAACAAGATAAGCATCTGGGGTTTATCAGGCGCCTACCACTTCGCCGCCGTTCACGTGAATTACCTGCCCGGTGATATAACTGGCATCTTTACTGGCCAAAAATACGTAGGCCGGGCCTACTTCACTAGGTTGCCCGGCTCTGCCTAAAGGCACTTTTTTGCCAAATTCGGCTACGTGTTTTGCATCAAAACTGGCAGGGATTAATGGCGTCCAAATAGGGCCGGGAGCCACTGCGTTCACCCGAATGTTCTTTTCGGCCAGCATTTTTGAAAGCGAGCGGGTAAAAGCCGTGATCGCGCCTTTTGTACTCGAATAATCGAGCAGGTGCTCACTGCCGCGATAGGCCGTCACCGAGGTGGTATTAATTATGCAATCGCCGTCTTTAAGGTGTTTTAAAGCCTCATTGACAACGAAAAAATACGGATAAATGTTAGTTTCAAAAGTTTTCCTCACCTGTTCTGCCGTTACCTGTTCCGGTTCTTCTTTTGGGAACTGCATGGCTGCATTATTGACCAGAATATTGAGTCCGCCGAATTTATCTACAGTTTTTTGCACCACTTCCTGGCAAAACTTTTCATCCTTAAGATCTCCTTTTAGGGCCAAACCTTCAGATCCTGCTTTTTCGATCATTTTGACCGTTTCTTTGGCATCTTTGTCTTCAGAAAGATATACAATGGCCACTTTAGCGCCTTCTTTGGCAAAATGCACCGCCACACTTTGACCAATACCGCTGTCACCGCCGGTGATAAGAGCCACTTTGCCTTTCAGTTTTTCACTGCCTTTATAATCTTTTCGTATCACCTCGGGTTCGGGGTGCATCTTTTGCTGGTTTCCCGGTTGTTTTTTCTGTTTCTGCTTCGGAAGGTCTTTAGGTTTGCCCATAGCTTGACTTTTAGAATTTTAAAGTTAGAGAACCACACTTTAGGCTGCTGAAGGTTTAAGAAAGATTTAGCGCAGCTTTAAACAAAGAATAACGTCTCTTTAATTTGAATATCTTTGAGGCTGAAAAATGACATTTTTGGAACCTCTTTCTTTTGATATTGTAATTATTGGCGGTGGCGCCGCCGGATTCTTCACCGCGATAAATGCTGGGGAAATGGCTCCGGAAGCCAAAATTTGCATCCTGGAAAGAGGAAAGGATGTGCTTACCAAGGTGAGGATCTCGGGCGGCGGAAGGTGTAACGTTACCCACGCCGAATTTCTTCCGAAGGAACTCACTAAAAACTACCCTCGCGGCGAAAAAGAGCTGCGCGGACCCTTCCACAGCTTCATGACCGGCGATACCATCGAGTGGTTCGAGAAAAGAGGCGTGCCGCTGAAGATCGAAGATGACGGCAGGATGTTTCCGGAATCAAATTCTTCAGAAACCATCATAGATCTATTTCTAAAGGAGTCAAAAAGGTTAAAAATCGAGGTGCTTACCAAACGTGCTGTGCAGGATGTGCAATTGCACAATGACCGGTGGGAAATTGTGACCTCTCAAGAGACTTTTACTGCTGAAAAAATTTTAGTGGCTACGGGCAGCAATCCAAAAATTTGGGAAATGCTCAAAGATCTGGGTCACAACATTGTTCCCGGCGTGCCTTCGCTGTTCACCTTCAAGATCACCGATGCCCTAATCAAAGATCTCCCAGGAGTGGCTACGAATGCCGTTGTTCGCCTTAGAGGTAAAAAGCTGGAGACATCAGGGCCACTTTTGATCACTCACTGGGGCATGAGCGGGCCTGCTATTTTAAAACTATCTGCCTGGGGCGCAAGGGAACTCAGCGATAAAAAGAATTTCGAGATTGAAGTCAACTGGCTGCCAGAACTTTCTCCTGAAGAAATTTCTGAAGAACTGCAACGTCTCAAAAAGGACAATGCGAAACAGTCGCCACATAAATATGCACAGTTTGAGCTGCCAAAACGGCTTTGGCAAAGTTTGGTCATTGCTTCAGGAATTGGGGCTGAGGTTCGCTGGGCCGATCTCAATAAACAGCAGCTGGAAGAATTAACAAGCCAACTTAGCTGTGGCATTTTCCAGGTGCATGGCAAGAGTACTTTTAAAGAAGAGTTCGTGACTGCGGGCGGGGTGGAATTAAAGGAAGTGAACTTCAAGACTTTTGAAAGTCGGGTCTGTAAAAACCTCTTTTTGGCAGGTGAGGTTTTAAACATTGATGCCATCACCGGCGGCTTCAATTTCCAAAATGCCTGGACCGGCGGTTACCTTGCAGCCAAAGCCATGACTTTAGAATAATCTGAGGCTTTTTCTGCTGGCTGTTAATATTTATTTTGTTAGGCGTTTGGTCGTATTTCTTTATCCAATCGTTTCCTTTTAAAATATTCAACAATTTCTTTTTTAGTCATGGTTGATAATTTTTCGCTCAATGTTTTTCGTTGCTCCCGCATAAATTGGACAGCATCAAAATCTTTTTTAGTTTTCGTTTTCATAACTTATTATATCTCTTGGGGAGCGAATTTCCAATTGCTTATACCCATTTTTCATGTTTATAGCATTGTACCCGCGTATTCGCTCAATATTTACTATATGCTTAAAATTCCAGCTTATTAAAAGATCGGCTCGGTTTACTGTCGCTAAGGCGATATGGAGACAATCTGCATAGCTTGTTTTTCCCACTACCTTTTCTTTTTGATATTCTAAGGCTAATTCCACCGCTTCATCGTCTGTTTCGAGAAAATCGGTCAGGTCAGCTTTTATTCTGGTCACCAAGGTCTTAACTTTCCCGGGCGCAAATTTTAATTCCTCCTGAGTGACATCAGAAAACAAGATTATAAATTCCCCATTATTTATTCGTTCAAAAAGCGGTTTGGTGAATTCTTCAAATTCCATATCAAAAAATCCTCCAAAAACTGACGTATCAATGTAAATCCGCTGTTTTTTCATCTATTAAATTTACCAAATTTTGCATTGACTACCGATTCTGCTGTTTAAAAACTATTTTATTGAACCAGGAAGTGGGTAGGAGCTTTCGGGCGATGAGTACTGCCTCGGCACCTTTTCCGGCAGGATATCTTAATTTTTGACTTTCATCTGTAGCGGCTTTAAAAACAGTTTCTGCAACTACCTCGGGCCCGGGAGCTTTCTCATTCCTCTTCTTCATTCCGTGGAGAATATTTTTCTCCATTTTGTCATAGCCTTTCACATCTTTATTTTCAAAGGTCTTAAGGGAACGCCCATGAAAATCTGTTTTAATAGCAGCCGGTTCTATCATTTTAACTCCTATGTTAAACTGCTTTAGCTCATATTGTAAAGCTTCAGTAAAACCTTCAAGCGCCCACTTACTGGAACAGTAAAGACTATACAAGGGTATGGTAAACCTCCCTACGACCGAGGAAGTGTTGATGATCATGCCTTCCCCTCTCTGTTTAAAATAAGGGATAAACTGGCGGGTAAGATCCATCACGCCAAAAACATTGACCTTAAACTGGTTGAGCACATCCTCTTCTGAAGATTTCTCGAAAGCACCCACTGCGCCATAACCGGCGTTGTTGAACAGGACATCTATAGAGGTGAAATCGTCTTCCACCTGTGAGATAATATTTTGCAGGTGCTCCTTTTTTGTCACGTCCAGCCTGTAAAGTTTAAGGTTAGAGGTTTCTCCTAACTCAGTTTCTTCTTCGGGAGAGCGCATGGTCGCGGCAACATTCCAGCCTTTTTGGGCAAAAAGTTTTGCTGTGGCGCGGCCAATTCCGCTGGAGGCACCGGTGATGAGGATCGTCTTTGGCATAGTTCTTTTTTTATTGCCTCTCTAAAATAGCATTTTTTAACGGCTTTTGCTTTTGCAGGAAAATCTATCTTTGTGCTATGACCGAAAAAGATTTTATTCCGAAGTCCTACCCGGTAACGGTAGAGCAGGGGGAGGTAACCTGGCAAAGCCCGAGTAACATTGCCCTCGTAAAATACTGGGGAAAGCTGGAACATCAAATTCCGGCGAATCCGTCGATTAGTTTTACGCTCAATTCATGCCGTACAACCACTAAACTGAAGTTTCAGAAGAAACAAAAACCTGCTGCTGATTTTGATTTCAGGTTGTTTTTTGAAGGGGATGAAAAAGATGCTTTCAGGCCAAAGATCCTGAAGTTCATGCAAAGAGTGGAGCCATATTTGCCATTTTTGAAAGACTATGAATTTACTATAGAAACTTCGAATTCATTTCCCCACAGCAGCGGAATTGCATCTTCGGCCAGTGGTATGAGTGCCCTTGCACTTTGTCTTATGAGTCTTGAAAGACAACTGGATCCCGAAATGGATGAAGAATATTTCACCCGAAAAAGCTCATTTTTGGCAAGGCTGGGATCGGGTAGTGCCTGTCGCAGCATTGAAGGAGAGCTTGTAGTTTGGGGCATGCATAATAACATTTACAGGAGCAGCGATCTATACGGAGTTCCTTTTCGGGATGAAGTGCATGACAACTTCAGGAATTATCGCGATACCATTTTGCTTGTAGATAAAGATGAAAAGCAGGTGAGTAGTACGCTGGGCCATGATCTTATGAATGATCATCCTTATGCCGAAACCCGCTTCAGGCAGGCGCACGACAACCTTGATAAGCTGAAAAAGATCTTCCGAAGTGGTGATCTTTCAGAATTTATAAAAGTGGTGGAAAGTGAGGCTTTGACGCTGCATGCGATGATGATGACGAGTCAGCCGTATTTTCTCCTCATGAAGCCCAACACACTCGCGATTATCAACAAAATTTTCAGGTTTAGAGAAGAAACCGGGCTGCATTTGTGTTTTACTCTTGATGCAGGTGCGAATGTTCATTTGCTTTTCCCGGAGAAAGAGGCGCAGGAAACACTGGAATTTATTGAAGCGGAACTAAAACAATTCTGCCAGAACGGCCAGTATATCAATGACAGAGTAGGCAGCGGCGCGAAGAAATTGGCCTGATAATTGACTTAGATCATATGGGGTAATGAATTACATTTCAGTTAAATGTATATCTTTGCAGCAATATGTTCTATGACTTATCGATTCAAAGAATTGAAAACAGTTAAGACTAACATAAAAATTAAGGATGTATTCTTCAGGGATGAGAAAGTTTTCTTTTCTTTAGAAGATGGTGAGATTGGCGCTCCTTTGGAGTAGTATCCCAGATTATACAACGCTTCTCAAGAAGAGCTGTTGGATTTTTCAATTTCTCCCGGTGGTTATGGGGTGCATTGGAAGAGGGTGTAGATGAAGATCTTTCTGCCCACGGAATATTAAACTCATAACCAGGAAAAAAATACCAAGTCGCTATGAAAGGACCTTTATTTTATTCTAAAATCTTACTCTTCGGAGAATATGGGATCATCAAAGATTCCAAAGGTTTGTCTATTCCGTATAACTTCTACAATGGGGCTTTAAAAGTTGATGAAGATCCATCGGGAGAAGCACAGAAATCTAACAGGAGCCTAAAGCGATTTGCAGATTACCTGGAGGAGCTTCAGGCGAAAATGCCGGAGCTTGTTCAGTTTAATTTTACTGAACTTAAGGCAGATATAGAAAAAGGAATGTACTTCGATTCAAGTATTCCGCAGGGATATGGTGTGGGAAGTAGTGGGGCTTTAGTGGCTGCAATTTATGATGAATACGCAGTAGAAAAGATCACTGTACTCGAAAATCTTACCCGGGAAAAGCTTTTAAAGCTGAAAAAGATCTTTGGGGAAATGGAGTCTTTCTTCCATGGAAAATCTTCGGGGCTGGATCCTTTGAATTCATATCTGAGCATTCCAATCCTTATTAACTCAAAAGACAATATCGAACCTGCCGGAATTCCGTCGCAAACGCAAAACGGAAAAGGTGCAGTGTTCCTTCTCGATAGCGGATCTGTTGGAGAGACTGCTCCCATGGTAAACATTTTTATGGAGAACATGAAGCAGGAACCTTTCAGAAAAATGCTGAAAGATCAATTCGTAAAACATACCGATGCCTGTGTTGATGATTTCTTAAAGGGGGACGTAAAATCCCTTTTTGGGAACATGAAAAAGCTGTCTCATGTTGTGCTTGACAACTTTAAACCTATGATCCCGGACCAATTCCATAAACTCTGGAAAAATGGGATCGAGACAAATGACTACTACCTCAAGCTTTGCGGCTCTGGTGGTGGCGGTTACATTCTCGGGTTTACAGAAGATATTGAAAAGGCCAGAAAAGCATTAAAAGATTACCGCCTGGAAGTAGTCTACAACTTCTAAAGCGATCCATGGCTTCTATTTCCAAAAAGCGGCTTCTGCTCAAGATTCTCAGCTTTATTTCGGTCATTAGGGGCTACAATATCCTGGTGCTGGTCATTGCCCAGTATTTTACCTCAATTTTCATCCTGGCACCCGATCATCCTATGGGGCAGGTGCTCTTTGATCCTAATTTGTTCTTTATGGTGCTGGCTACGGCTTCTATCGTGGCTTCGGGGTACATTATTAATAATTTTTACGACAGCGAGAAAGACCTTATCAATCGGCCGCAAAAGACAATGCTGGACCGGTTTGTAAGTCAGCGAACGAAGCTTTCGGTTTATTTTATTCTTAACCTGGCGGGGATCTTCTTTGCAAGCTATCTCTCTTTTAGGGCAGTATCTTTCTTTGCGATATATATTTTTGTGATCTGGTTTTATTCGCACCGTCTCAAGAAAATTCTTTTTCTCAATAACCTGGTTGCATCTGTAATAACGATTACCCCGTTTTTTGCTGTTTTTCTTTACTATAAAAATTTTGATACCGTTATACTTGTCCACGCAGCCTTTTTATACCTCATCATTTTGATGCGGGAAATGGTGAAGGATTTGGAGAATATGAAAGGAGATTTGGTGCAGGGGTACAGGACCATTCCCATTGTGTACGGGGAAAACTTCAGTAAGAGCTTAATCACCGGTCTAACGTTGTTATCAATGATTCCGGTTTATTTTCTCATCTTTCGGTTTGAGATCGGCAAGATGTATTACTTCTTTTACGGAGCAGTGTTCGTGCTGTTAATCTTCCTGCTGGTGCTATACTTCAGCAAAGCTAAATGGCAGTATCTGTTACTCCACAATCTGCTGAAGTTCATTATTGTTGCCGGGGTTTTCAGTATCCTGCTGATTGATGTAGATGCCTTGTTGAGCAGAGTGTTTTAGGATTGTATAAGGTATATTAAATATTGTATAATGGCATTTTAATCACATGACCTTAATCTTCGGCAGGTAAATACTTGAATTTAAAATAGTAAAAGGTTTCACGCCGAGATCGCAAAGAATTTTGTCTTTACATTGGAATGGATTTTTTTTCACAGAACTCAAAGCTCCGCCTCCCTTTAGTCCCGATAGCTATCGGGAGGGGTAAAGCGGAGAGTCTTGAAGTCCTTATCTTCAAATCTTCAAATCATCACATCTTCAAATCTTTTATCAAACAAACCACTATCTTTGTACAAAATTATTTTATATGAGTAGAAATGACAGGTCATCCGGAAGCAGGGGAGACCGCTCTTCCAATAAGACGAGTAGCGGAAGACAGGGCGGCGCTGGCCGTACCAAGTCCCATTCCCGCGGAAATGCTCCGGTAAGCCGAGATGAAAAGGATCCTAAGAACATGTCCCGCGGCAATGCACCCGTAAAGAAGAAACAGGGCGGGGCCGGAAAAAGTGAAGGGATGAGGTTGAATAAGTATATTGCCAATTCCGGCATCTGCTCCAGGAGAGATGCCGATATCTATATTGCTGCCGGAAATGTTACGGTAAATGGGAAGGTGGTGACCGAAATGGGACACAAAGTACAGATCTCAGATGAGGTGAAGTTTGACGGCCGCCGCGTTAACCCCGAAAAACCTGAGTATATCCTTTTAAACAAGCCAAAAGGTTTTTACGTAACCGGAAGTCTTGAGAAAAAGAACAGGACAGTAATGGATCTTGTAGCAAATGCTTCAAAATCAAAGCTTACTCCTGTAGGGAAACTGGACACCCAGGCCACAGGTTTGTTGCTGTTCACCAATGACGGTACACTGGCAAAGAATCTTGCAAACCCAAAGAACGGGATAAGGCAAATTTATCATCTTGAGCTGGATAAAGATTTGGCCTATGATGATCTTCAGAAGATAAAAGAAGGTGTGAACCTGGAAGACGGTACTGCAAAAGTCACCGAAGTGAGTTATGTAGAGAACAAACCAAAAAGAGAGGTAGGCCTTGAAATTAAAAGTACCAAAGCCCATATTGTGCAGCGTATATTTAAAAGTCTTGGGTACGAAATAGTAAAACTTGACCGTGTAGTCTACGGCGGATTGACCAAAAAAGACCTTACCCGCGGCCACTGGAGAGTATTGAGTCAGCAGGAGGTGATCAACCTTTCCAACATCTGATTTCACTCAGTTTAAAGCTTATAAAGACCAGCCGGAAAGTTGTAAAAGGAGATTAAAAAAAATCCTGCAACTTTCCGGCTTTTTAATACATTTGCTTTAGCTAAGCTAAAATGATGAAAGAAACACCACTTGGATTATCCCATTGGTTTTTAATAAATTACCTTTCCGGCCACTGTAGCCTTAACAAACTTTTATCACGTTATTTTTTCAGCATTGGCTTATAATTTCTACTTTTTAACCTTAAACTTTATTACGTAAAAATTGAATACGAAGTATAGCGATTTAATCGACCAGACTTATTATTTCCCCCAGGAAGAATTTAAGGTAGAAGGAAGTGAACTGCATTTTCATGGTATTGATCTCATGGAGCTCGTTAAAGAATACGGTGCACCCTTAAAATTCACTTATCTTCCCAAGATTTCGGAAAATATAAACAAAGCCAAAAACTGGTTTTTTGATGCTCTTAAAAAGCACGATTACCCCGGCACTTACAACTATTGCTACTGCACCAAAAGTTCTCATTTTGAGCACGTGCTCAATGAGGCCTTAAAGAATGATATTCACATTGAAACTTCGGCAGCCGTAGATATCAATATTGTTGAAAATCTTAAAAAGAACGGGAAGATCACTAATGATACATATGTGATTTGTAACGGTTTTAAGAGGAACGGCTATATTACCAATATTGCCAACCTTATTAATGGCGGACATAAGAATTGTGTTCCCATTATTGACAATTACGAAGAGATCGATCTGCTTTCTGAAGCTATTGACGGGAAATACAAAATTGGGATCAGGATTGCTTCGGAAGAAGAGCCAAAATTTGAATTTTACACCTCCCGGCTTGGAATAGGCTACAAGAACATTGTGCCTTTTTTCAATAAGCAAATCAAGGATAATGAGCAAGTGGAGCTGAAGATGCTTCACTTCTTTATCAATACCGGGATTCGCGATACCGCCTATTACTGGAACGAATTACTGAAGTGTTTACGGGTTTATATCAACCTTAAGCGTGTGTGCCCGTCTCTTGACAGCCTGAACATTGGTGGCGGTTTTCCGGTGAAAAACTCTCTTCACTTTGAATATGACTACAAGTACATGGTGGAGGAGATCGTCAACCAGATCAAGATCGCCTGTGATGAAGCTGAAGTGGAGCCACCTCACATATTTACAGAGTTTGGTTCTTTTACCGTGGGTGAAAGCGGGGGTGCCATTTATGAGATCCTTTACCAAAAGCAGCAAAACGACAGGGAGAAATGGAATATGATCAATTCTTCCTTTATTACTACCCTGCCCGATACCTGGGCAATTAGCAAAAAGTTCGTCATGCTGGCCGTAAACCGGTGGAATGATGAATATGAGCGGGTATTGCTTGGAGGTCTCACCTGTGATAGTGATGATTATTACAACTCAGAGCAAAACACCAACGCCATTTATCTTCCAAAGTATAAACGGGAAAAGCCATTGTATATCGGTTTTTTTAATACCGGTGCTTATCAGGATACCATTGGCGGTTTTGGCGGCTTGCAACACTGTTTGATTCCGCAGCCAAAACAGATCCTTATTAACAGAGACAAAGACGGAAATCTGGAGACCAGGTTATTTAGCGAGCAGCAGGAACCCCGGGATTTTCTAAAAATTCTCGGATACGAGAAATAGTCAGGAATTTTTATATTTTTAACTATATATAATTGAAGCAATTAGAACACAACAATCGCTAATAAAATGAGTAAAAAGAATTACGCCGGCATTCCGGACAAGTATGCACGCTTAGATGACGCAAAAGTAGTTTTGATCCCGGTTCCCTATGACGGAACAAGTACCTGGGGTAAGGGTGCCGATAAAGGCCCTGATGCTTTTCTGGAAGCTTCAGAGAATATGGAGCTCTTTGATATCGAGACCCGTACTGAAGTCTATAAAAAAGGTGTGTACCTTGCGCCGCCGGTGACCGAAGATTCGTCTCCAGAGAAAATGGTAGAAGCGGTTCACAAAACCGTAAAGAATTACATTAAGCAGGAAAAATTCGTTACTATTTTTGGCGGCGAGCATTCAATTTCTATTGGAACCATTCGTGCTTTTAACGAAAGCTTTGAAGACCTTACCGTAGTGCAGATCGATGCACATGCCGATTTGCGTCCAGAGTACGAAGGCACAACCTGTAACCATGCCTGTGCTGTACACGAAGCCAGTAAAAAGACTAACCTTATCCAGGTTGGTATCAGGTCTATGGATATTTCTGAAATGGATCACATGGATGAAAATCAGGTGTACTGGGCACACGATCTTTATGAGGACTGGATGGATGATGCCATTGGGCAAATGACGCCAAACGTTTTCATTACTATTGATCTTGATGCTTTTGATCCTTCTATTTTGCCTTCCACAGGAACTCCCGAGCCGGGTGGAATGTTCTGGTATGAAACCCTGGAATTCTTAAAGTTGATGTTCAAAAAGAAGAATGTGGTAGGATTCGACATTGTAGAGCTTAACCCGAACGAAAACGAAAGATCATCTGACTTTCTTGCGGCTAAACTTTACTATAAAATGTTGAGCTACAAATTCAAATATTTAAATCATAACGAAGACGAAGACGATGAGTAAAGGACCGGTTACGGAATTTATAGAAAAACATTTTAAACATTTTAACTCAGCGGCTCTAGTTGATGCCGCAAAAGGATATCAGGCGCAACTTGATAAGGGGAACAAAATGCTAGTTACCCTGGCTGGTGCGATGAGTACTGCCGAGATTGGAAAAAGTTTTGCTGAAATGATCCGTCAGGACAAGGTGCAGTTCATTTCCTGTACAGGTGCTAACCTGGAAGAGGATGTGATGAATCTTGTGGCACACACACATTACGAGCGCGTGCCTCATTATCGCGATCTTACAGCGCAGGATGAATGGGACCTGTTGGAGCGCGGTTTAAACCGGGTTACCGATACCTGTATTCCTGAAGAGGAAGCTTTCCGAAGAATTCAGAAGCATATAGTGAAGATCTGGAAGGATGCTGAAGCTGCCGGAGAAAGATATTTTCCGCATGAATATATGTATAAGCTGTTGCTCAGCGGAGTGATGGAGGAGTACTATGAGATCGACCTGAAGGATTCATGGATGTATGCCGCAGCCGAAAAGAACCTGCCAATGGTGGTTCCGGGCTGGGAAGACAGTACGATGGGGAACATTTTCGCTTCTTACGTAATGAAAGGCGAGTTGAAAGCCAGCACAATGAAATCTGGAATTGAATATATGGGCTTTATTGCCGACTGGTATACGAAGAATACCGACAAAGGAGTTGGTTTCTTCCAAATTGGTGGAGGTATTGCGGGAGATTTCCCGATATGCGTTGTGCCAATGTTATATCAGGATATGGAAATGCATGATATTCCTTTCTGGAGCTATTTCTGCCAGATCTCCGATTCTACCACCAGCTACGGAAGTTATTCCGGTGCTGTACCCAATGAAAAGATCACCTGGGGAAAACTCGATAAAGACACACCTAAGTTCATTATCGAAAGTGATGCTACAATTGTGGCACCTCTTGTGTTTGCCTACCTTTTAGGCTGGTAACAACAAGATCTAAGAATAATTATTCAACTCCGGAAGCAGCAATGCCTTCGGAGTTTTTTTAGCCCCCTAAATCTCCCGAAGGGGGACTTTTCTTCTGAATCTTCTTCACTCATTTTCTTCGTGCTCTTCTTTTCAAATCTTAGTGAGCTTTGCGTGAAATTATCAAGTCTTCATCTGCGTCAATCTGCGAGATCAGCGGGAAACATTTTTCACATTT
>NZ_JAPJDA010000011.1:0-106731 GCF_026241755.1 Salinimicrobium profundisediminis | reverse complement strand
TCGAAATGTTTTTGCCACGGATGCACAGATAATTCTTTAGCTGTCTCCTCGAGCGGAGTCGAGAGGTAGTATTCTAGTGGGGAATGAGTAAATTATTTTGCCACGAATACCCGAATATTTTTCTCATGTCGGCACTTTTTGTTACTCAAATTCTCTGTGATCTTCTTTTTGCTCCTGGTGAGCTTAGTGTGAATCGGGAGAATTATTTACTGATCACTGATCACTAATTTTTTGCGCCCTTTGCGTGAAATTATCAAGTCTTCATCTGCATCAATCTGCGAGATCAGCGGGAAACATTTTTCACATTTTCGAAATGTTTTTGCCACGGATGCACAGATAATTCTTTAGCTGTCTCCTCGAGCGGAGTCGAGAGGTAGTATTCTAGCGGGAAATGAGTAACTTGTTTTGCCACGAATACCCGAATATTTTCTTTCATGTTGGCACATTTTGTTACTCAAATTTTCTGTGATCTTCTTTTGCTCCTGGTGAGCTTAGTGTGAATCGGGAGAATTATTTACTGATCACTAAACACTAATTTTTTGCGTTCTCTGCGGAAAATCTTTGCGCCCTTTGCGTGAAATTATCACGTCTTCATCTGCATCAATCTGCGAGATCAGCGGGAAATTTTACATTTTTATGCCCGAAAATTTCATAAAACATCACCCCGAATACCACGACATATTCAACTGTGATAAACCACAAATTCTCTTCAAAATCCGGTTGCGAGTAAGCAAAATAACTCAGCACCACCATCAGGCTCCATACCTGCATAAATTTGTATCGGGTAAAAACAGAGAGTAGCAACGGAGTGGCCAGGTACCATGGATGTACGGTGGTGGCCAGCAACAAATAGATCACCATGCTAAACATTATACTGGTGAGTAAACCTCGCATTTTGTGATTCCGTTCTAAAATGGCCATAAGTAGGATCGAAACAAACACCACGCCCGCGAGTGCAGGTCCGGCATATCCAATAATATTATAACCTTCAACCTCATAACCTATCCACCTGATGAGGTAATAAATACTCGCATTAAACTCAAACTTCTGAAACCAGAGATTTATGCTGCTGAAGAAATTCTCTGCAAATACACCCGAAAGAAAAGGCAGGAAGATGAGAAGTAAGATTATACCTGTGGCTGCATAATAACCTAAAGCTTTTTTCCACCCAAGCTTCCTGATAAGTAGAGGCAGAAAAATAAGCGGGATCAATTTTACCGCAATGGAGCAGGAAAAGAAGAGGGCGCTAAAAAGCCATTTTTGACACTGTAGTAAATAGAGTGCAGCCAGGAGAAAGAACAGCATGACACCTTCAAAATGAAGATTTCCGGTGAGTTCAATGATGATGAGCGGATTGAGCAGATAGAGAAAAATATTGTTTTCAGGAAGCTTGAGGTTTCTCAGCAGTTTTCTTCCGAAGTAAAAGATCCCGATATCAGCAGCGATAATGAAGATCCGAAGCCAGATAATTGAGCCCAGGATGCTATTTCCGCCCAAAAGTGAAGCCAGTGCAAAGAAAAGCTGGTTGAGCGGCGGATAATTAGTCGGATTCCCAGCACTAAGGCTGCCCATGCCTTCATAAAGTTCCTGCGCTCCTGAAAATGGTAAATCTCCTGAAGAAAAGTATTCAGCAGGAGTCATTAAATAAGGATTTATTCCTTCCAGCAATAGCCTGCCGTCCCAGATAAATCTAAAGAAATCCTGAGATAGATTGGGAGCAGCAATCAGGAACAGCAGGCGAAAAATAATTGCGGCAGTTAAAAGGATCTTCCAGTTATACCGCTGCATCTGGAAGAATTTCCAGCTCAAAAAGAAAAGTCCGCCCCAGAGGGTCAAAAATTTAAAAAAGTCGGTTCTTTCCAGGTCGTAGGCGAAGGCTAGGTAAAAGGCACAGCAACTGAGGAAAATGAGGAGCGGGATTTTGTGGAGGTTTATAAAATTCTTCATTCCTTACCAGACCTAACAGGTTTTGAAAACCTGTTAGGTCTCCCAAGTGTAATATTTAAGGGTACTCGAAACATTAATCCACAAATGTCTCTTTAAGTACCTCTTTGCATTTCTGTATTTCAGATTTGCTCAGAGAATCAAGCACTCTAATAATTCTTTGTCTGTCAACCGTCCTGATCTGGTCTATTGCTATCATCCCTTTTTTATTATCCACTCTAACTGGTACTCTTGTTGGATATTTCTTAATGTTAGTGGTCATCGGTGCTATGACAATAGTTCGTAAATATTTATTCATTTCATTGGGTGAAAGAATAACACAAGGCCTGGTTTTTTTGATTTCACTTCCAAGTGTTGGATCGAGGTTTACCAGAATAACGGAATATTGGTTTAGCTCCATTCTTCGAAATTTTCATCATCAAATACATCATCGATAAGCAATTCATCGTCCTGTTGATTTGCCATTTCTCTAAATTTCTCTTCCCAATCTTTCCTCGGAGACTCCATAGGGCGCAGGATGATCTGTCCTTCTTCAAGAATCAATTCTACTTTTTCTTTGATCTGATATTTATCCAAAATAGTCTTACTTAATCTAAGACCTTTGGAATTCCCGATTTTAATAATTGGAGTTTCCATAAAACAAATTTGTAAGTACAAAGTTATTACTTTTTACTGAAATTATAATTATGTGTCCTCACTAAACCTCACAGGTTTTGAAAACCTGTGAGGTCTGATTTTTTACCCCGAAAGAGTTCTACATTCAAAGAAGCCAAGACCACATACGAAAACCCGAAGAACATCATTAAATGGAACGGGAGCAGGCTGTAATTTCCAATCCTGAAAGAAGAAAAAATTCCGAAGGCAAATAACAGCATCAACAGAATCTCCAGGATCAATTGAAAAGTGATCTTCACCGGCTGCTTTAAAGCTGCACCCGACTTGTTGCCGAGATTGAACTTGGGAGTCCTGATAAATTCACTCTTTTTTCCAAAATGTCCTTCCAGAATGGCGATGCTATTGTGCAGGGAAAGCCCCATGGCAATAGAAAAGAACGTAAAGAACAGGCCGGTAAACCTGAATATCGAGAGCTGTTGATCTTTATGCAGTTCCCGGTAAGCTGCGTAATAAGTGACAAAAAAAATGACAGGGCTTAAAATGAAGACGGTCATCCCGGTCAAAATTTCGGAGTAGGAGGGATTATCGAGTAAAAAGAGCACCGGGATACTAATGATTCCCATTAACAGCACCACGAAAAAAAAGCTGCTGTTCAAAAGGTGAAAAAAACTGTGGACGCGGGTGCCAAAAGTGGCGTTTTTGTCCTTTAATACTTTCCTGTAATTTTTCTGAAAATTCTCTGCTGCCCCTTTGTTCCACCGGAATTGTTGGGAACGTGCTGCTTCGATAGTAATGGGTAATTCGGCCGGAGTTACTACCTCTTTAAGGTATTTAAAATTCCAGCCTTTGAGCTGGGCTCTGTAACTCAGGTCCAGGTCTTCGGTGAGGGTATCGCCCTCCCAGTTTCCGGCATCAAGAATGCAGCTTTTTCGCCAGATTCCTGCAGTCCCGTTGAAGTTGATAAAATGTTTTCCGAAGTTGCGCCCGGTTTGCTCCAGGATAAAGTGGTAGTCCAGCAGGAAAGCCTGCAATCTAGTGAGTAACGAATAATCTTCATTGAGATGCCCCCAGCGGGTCTGCACTACACCCAAACTATCATCTTTAAAATAAGGAACAGTTTTTTTTAGCCAATCGGGTTTAGGAAGAAAATCGGAGTCAAAAATGGCAATAAATTCCCCTTTTGCAGAGGCCATTCCGGCCTTAAGAGCTCCGGCTTTAAAGCCTTTCCTGTGGGTTCGGGTGATATGTTCAATTGGAAAACCTTCAGCTCTTAATTCAGAAATTATTTCAGTAGTAAGAGCTGCCGAATCATCTGTAGAATCGTCCAGCACCTGCACTTGTAATTTATCATGAGGATAATCCAGCTTTGAAATATTCCGAAGCAGCCGTTCTACCACCGGTTTATCGTTGTAAAGCGGAAGTTGCACCGTGACAAAAGGAATCTGAAAAGGGTCTGAAAAATGCCATTTTTGAGAGGAATCTTTATGTTTTTTGCTTCTGCGGAAGTTGATGAGCAGGTGCAGCAGGGAAAGGCTGTAGAAGAAAACTACCAGCATTAACAACCCGAAAATTATTAAAATTGCCGTTCCCATTATTTGAAACTGTATTTAAAGATCCATGTAAGGATCTTGACTCCGGCCATAAAAGCCCCTTTTACAGTACCCGAAACTTTTGAAACCCCTATCCGGTTGCGGTAATGCACCGGTACTTCTTCATAGCTGTACTTCTTTTTTAAAGCCTTTAGCTGCATTTCTACTGTCCAGCCGTAGGTTTTGTCCTCCATGTTTAAAGCCAGCAGCTTTTCGTATTTAATGGCCCTAAAGGGACCAAGATCGGTGAACCGGGCGTTAAAGAACAATTTCATAAGGCTTGTTGCCAGCCAGTTTCCAAAGATCTGCGGAAAGGTCATAGCGCCTTTCTCCCGCCAGCGTTTGATCCTTGCTCCAATCACCATATCAATATTTCTATGGATAATTGGCTCCACGATCTTTTCCAGTTCCTGCGGAAAGTCGCTGTAGTCACCATCTAAAAATACGATTATTTCAGGCTTTTTTGGGAGCTGTGCAATGTAATCCATTCCTTTTAAGCAGGCGTAGCCGTAACCTTTTAGGGGTTCACGCAACACAGTGGCTCCTGCTTTTTCGGCAACTTCTTCTGTGTTATCTGTGGAATTATTGCTCACCACGATCACTTCGTCAACAATTTCAGGAATATCGCTGACTACACGACCGATTGAATCTGCTTCGTTGTAAGCCGGAATTATAACTTTTATTTGAGGCATGATGCAAAGAAAATCATTCTTCCAAGATTTCGGGTTCAAAATTTAAGATTCAAGATTTCTGTAAATTTTGAATGGCATCGAATTTCTGTATTTGGTGCTTGGCCTGCCTACGCAAAAGCTTCGGCAGGTAAAAATTTGGTACTTCTTTAATTTTTCCGTGTTGCTTTTTTCTGTTGCTGAATGAAATCCAGAAGATCAACATCATTTCCCAGCAACACCGCTTCACTGTTGATCCTGCCTTCGAGGGATCCGTTTTCTAATTTCAGAACACCCCGTGGGCAAACCGCACTGCAAATCCCACAGCCAACACAACTGGAGCGTACGATGTTTTCCCCTTTTTGAGCATATGCCCGCACGTCAATTCCCATTTCGCAATAGGTGGAGCAATTTCCGCAGGAGATGCATTGTCCGCCGTTGGTAGTGATCCTGAATTTAGAGAACAGGCGCTGTTGCATCCCCAGTACCGCAGCCATTGGGCAGCCAAACCTACACCATACGCGATTTCCGAAAATTGGATAAAAACCGACCCCTATTACTCCCGAAAAAGCCGCGCCAATCAGGAAGCCATACCATTGCCTTAGCAGGTAACCGTAGGTCATTCCGCTGAAGTAAAATGCAGCGATAATGGCCAGAACAATGCTGAGGGAGATAATTGCACCTTTTTTGGCATCTTTTGCCAGCCTGTGTCTTTTGAATATCCAAATGAGCCCAAAAAGCAGGACCAGAAATGCTGCTGATCCCATTAGAAAAACATTTTTGTTTAACCAGAATTGATCTGGATTCTCATTCAGGAAAGAGTAAACTACTGCAATGGTCATTACCACCACGAGCACCAGAACGGTGTGAATGATATAGCGTTCAAATTTCCATGTTGCCCTGCTTTTATCTGATAAATGCCGGTAAGAATCGCCGGCAGTTTCTGCGAGTCCGCCGCAGCCGCAAACCCAGGAGCAATACCATCTTTTTCCGTAGAAATAGGTGAGGATGGGAGTGATAACAAAAATAGAAGCTATTCCGAAGAAGAGCATGAGCAGGCCAATATTTCCGGCAGAAAAGAATTCTGATAATTTATACCCCGCAAAAAGGTCATAATTCAGTGGCCAGATGTTTACCGGATTAAAATACGGCTGATTGAGCCGCATGAGGATCTCCGGAATAAGGAACGCGAATCCCAGCTGAAAGAACATTACAGACCAGGTGCGAAGTACTTCATACTTATTGTGGCGGTACTTCAGCAAAAACTTATACCCAAAGGCGAGGATGGCAAGGGTGTATAAAGTGCCGTAAACAAACCACTGACTCGCAGCATGACCGCTGATTAACCTGCTAAGCGGATCGAATAGAGCTACGAGTCCGCTGTTGGCGCCATCGGAATTGTAGCCCAGGTACTGCGGAAACCAGTATAACACGATGTAGAACAAAGTGAGGATTATTCCCGTTCCCCACGCGAGGATGCCGCGAGCGGTCATTGACCTGAACCAGATGCCGTCGTTCTTCACTCCTGCCGATTTCCCCAGGTAAAGATCATTTGCAAAAATGATCACTCCCAATCCAATCAGCCCGATAGCCGAGTAAAGAAAAACTGAAGGCAGTTGCAAGTTGAAAAGGGCCAGGGCCAAAATAAATACGCCTGTCCAACCGAAGCCGGTGGCTACTTTTTGAGTAGTGGAGAGTGTTGCGGGTGGTTCTCCGGAAAGAGACATGTTATTTTGGGCTGTGGACATTTGTAGGAATTTGACACCTAACAGGTTTTTAAAACCTGTTAGGTGTGGCTGTTTATCATATTCTTTTTAAAACTACTAAAAATCTCCTTCTCGTGGTGATCGTAAAATTCGGGATCGAAATTGGCTTCGCGAAGGTGTGACAGGACATATTCAAGATCCCGTTCCTCTGTTAGCCAGCGGTCAAAGACTTCATGTCGCATCCGGATTCCAAAAGTGTTAATTCCGAGGAATTGATTGGTTCCGGGGTCAAAGGCAATGGTTATAGCCTTCTCACCATCTTTATGCTGCCAGTGAAAATGTTGTTCTGCCTCTCCGGGGTTTGCACTCACATTTCCGTAGGTTTGGTACTCGATGTCAAAGAATTTCGCACTGTTGAACCAGTGACCGGGCTTATAAGCAAATGGCTTTCCGCAGATGGTCTGCGCCACGGTTTCTCCCATCATTCGGGCGGTGTACCATACGGCTTCAATATCTTTTCTGCCCGTTGTGGGCTGCCGGTGTTGTGCACAATCTCCAATCGCATAAACGTTAGGAAGGTTTGTTTGTAGATTAGCATCAACAAGAATTCCGCGATCGGTTTCAATTTCTGACCCTTTCAAAAAGCTAATATTTGGCTTGACACCTACCGAAATCCCCAGCAGATCGCACGTGAGCTCTTCTTCCGAGGAGGTTTCTATAGAAGTCACTTTTCCGTTGGAGCCGTTAATCTTCTTAAGCTCAGTTTCGTGTTTTAAAACAATCCCATGGCTTTCTATGTGCCGGGAGATCAACTGGGCATCTTCAATGGGCAGGACATTTTGCCAAAAAGCTTTTTCCCGAATGAGCATGGTCACAGGAATTTTGCGGGTGTGGAGCATTTCGGCCAGTTCCACTCCTATGAGTCCGCCGCCAACGATCACTGCACTTTTGCAATTCCGGGTGTTCTCTTCCAGCAGCTCCAGGTCTTGTTTTGAAACCAGTCCCTGTACGCCTTTGAGTTCTTCCCCATCCCACCCCAGAAATCGTGGGACAGAGCCGGTGGCAAGGATTAGCTGATCGTAAGACATTTTTTCACCACCTCTCAAAAATAGCATTTTTGAAGAGGCTTCTATTTTCTCGACATACGCCTGCTTCAGCTCAATGCGGTTCTCCTCCCAAAACCAGTCTTCATAAGGCTTCAGGTGTTCCCATTTCATGTGGCCCATGTATACGTACATCAGGGCGGTACGCGAAAAGAAGTAGTCACTTTCCGCAGAGATCACCGTGATCTTTTTATTAGAAATCCGGCGAATGTGACGTGCAGCAGTGATGCCGGCCACGCCGTTTCCAATTATGACCACATGTTCTGTAGTTGACATTATTCTGCCGGCTTAAGTTCTATGCGTTTAATAAGTTCTCTAAATAGCGTGATCATCATAGGTTCGGCATTTCCGGCGGTCTCAATGATATCCTGAATATTCACTGGTTTCAGATCGTCGGGATTTCCTTCATCGGTCAATACAGAGACTGCGGCAATGGGTATTTTAAGATGGTTCGCCACAATAACTTCGGGCACTGTGCTCATTCCTACGGCATCGGCTCCAATGGTGCGCAAATAGCGATACTCGGCGCGGGTTTCGAGCTGAGGCCCCACAACTGCAGCGTAAACTCCTTTGTGCAGTGGAAAGCCGTGTTCTTTGGCGATTTCCTGCATGATTCGGCCGCTTTGTTGATCGTAAGGGGCACTCATATCTGTAAAGCGCGTGCCCAGTTGTTCAACACCCCTAAAAGCCAAAGGAGAACCGCCCTGCAGGTTGATATGATCGTCGATAAGCATGATCTCTCCCTTCTTGAACTCAGGATTCAAAGAACCTGCTGCGTTTGAAATGAGCAGTTTTTTGATCCCCAGGCGTTTCATAACCCTAACCGGAAAAGTTACGTCCCACATTGAATAACCTTCATAAATGTGGAAACGCCCCTGCATTACCACCACTTTTTTATCGTCGAGCTTCCCAAAAATGAGTTTTCCTTTGTGGAATTCCACTGTTGCTGTAGGAAAACCTGGAATGTGATTATAACTGACTTCTGAAATTATTTCCAGTTCATCAATTAATTTCCCCAATCCTGTTCCCAGAATGATCCCTATTTCGGGTTTATCGAAGCCCCTGGCCTCAAGAAATTCTGTAGTATGTTCTAAATCTTTGAGCATTGATTATTTTTTAAATATCCATTTGTTTAAAGTCGAGCGCCAGCGAATTCAGGCAATGTCGCTCTTCTGTTGGTACTCCCTCGTAAGGAAAAATGTGTCCCAGGTGAGAATCGCACTGGGCGCACACCACTTCTACGCGCTCCATTCCGTAGCGGCGATCTATCTTTCGCTTCACGAGTTTTGAATCTATAGGAGCATAAAAGCTGGGCCAGCCTGTGCCTGAATCAAATTTTGTATTAGAGCTGTACAGCGGTAAATTACAGCCGCCACAGTAGTAAATTCCCTGCTTTTTGTTGTTGTAATAGACGTTGCGAAATGCCGGTTCTGTGCCTGCTTCGCGTAAAATTTCGTATTCTTCGGGAGAGAGCAGCTGTTTCCATTCTCCCTTTGTCCTTGAAACTTTTTCCACATCAATGGTATCAGCTGTTACCGAATCATAGCTGTGAGTCTGTACAGGCACTTCTTCGGCCTGGGTCATGAGGGTTGCGCCTTTTTCGGTTTTCTTCCCGTCATTACATGCAAGGATCAAAACCGCTGCCATTAAAAAACTTAAAATCTTCATCTTCTTCATATCATTGTTTTTAATCAATCAATTTCACTAGTTCAGGATGGCTGCGCATATCTTCAAAAGTATCAATATCGTTGCGTACCGGCAACAGCTTTAGCTTTTCCTGCTCCAGTTCGCTAAGGGTTTGATCAAGGACCCGGCTGGTGCTCCAGTCTTTATTTCTGAAGAGTTGCGGAGTGGGTTTTTTCATGCCGAGCAGGAAATAGCCTCCATCCTGGGCCGGCCCCACTACATATTCGTGATCTTTAAGTGTCAAAAATGCCATTTTCAGGTCTTCTTTTTCAATATCAAAAAGATCGCTTCCAATGATCACCACTTTTTTAAATCCTGCTTTAAATGCTTCGGAAAAAGCCTGCTCCATACGCTGTCCCAGATCCTGACCCTGCTGAAGTTTTTTTCTGAAAAATTCTTTGTTCCAAATATCATTCTCCGGAAGGGCTTCAGAATAATATACCCACTTTTCTACCGGAAGTGGCTGTGTAATGGTCACAGTATGCTGAAGGAGATAGTTGTAAACTTTTAAAGCTGCATCGTCTCCAATACTTTGCGCAAGGCGTTTTTTGACCTTGCCTTTCTCCGGATTTCGGGTAAAAATGAGAAGCAATTCATCGGTTTTTTCTTTCATAATATCAGGTTACGCTGCCCTGGCAGCTACTGCCTGCTCCTGCCGTGCAGCCATAGCAGTGTTGGGAAATGCAAATCTCTCTGTCCTGAAGCATTTCAGGTTCAAAATCTTTTAAATGCTGCACTTTCGAGTTGACCTTCAACCCCAGCATCTGGTTAAAATCGCAGTCGTACAGCCAGCCGTCCCAACTTACTGAAAGTGTGTTCTTGCACATCACATTTTCTACGGCTGCGGGATTGTACGCCTCAACGAGCGCAGTCATGTAATCTTCATAATTTTCTGAAGCTATAAGATACTCCAAAAATCGGCTTATTGGAAGGTTAGTGATACAAAAAAGCTCATTGAATTCAATATCAAAATCCTCTTTTAATGCCTTTTTGAAATCCCGTTCCAGGGCCTGCTGGTTGGCCGGTAAAAATGCCCCTGCAGGATTGTAGACCAGGTCAAGTTTGAGTCCGCTGTTCATTTTGCCATATCCTGCGGCATTCAACATCTTTAGAGCCTGAATGGATTTGTCAAAAACTCCGTCGCCACGCTGCCTGTCCGTTTTTTCTTTTTTATAGAACGGAAGTGACGAGACCACATGTACATTGTGTTTTCTGAAGAATTCCGGCAGATCGTGGTACTTCTTGTTGGCTACGATGATGGTGAGGTTGGAGCGCACAATGAAATCTTTGATCCCTGCTTTTGAAGCTTCTTCTACAAACCACCTGAAGTCTGGGTTCATCTCGGGTGCCCCGCCGGTAAGGTCTAAGGTATGTGCTCCCGATTTCCTGATCACGTTCAGGCAGAGCCGCATGGTTTCCCGGGTCATGATCTCCTTGCGATCGGGACCCGCATCTACATGGCAGTGCGAACACACCTGGTTGCACATATATCCGAGATTGAGCTGCAGGATCTCCAGCTTTTTGGGCTTAAGCGGAAATGTTCCTGTGGTTGCCACTTTTTCCTTAAAAAGCGGCAGCTCTCCGTCTCCAAAGATCCCGTTGCTGAGATATTTTAGCTGTTCTTTCGGATTGGAGAGGAGGTTTTTTCGGGCTTGTAGGGATTTTGTGTGCATGTGTTACTGGTGGTTATAGTGACTGCTGAGCCGTTGCATGCAACGGCTTTACTCTGGATGGTGGTCCTGTGGAGCCCCTTGGCATCTTACCTCGGAGCTGTTGCATGTAACGCTTTACTTTGAGTGTGAGCTGGCTTAGCGCCTGGCTTCGCACCTGGCTTCGGAGCCGTTGCATGCAACGGCTTTACTTAACAAGTACAACAAGTTGTCACATGGACAACTTGTTGTACTTGTTCATCATCTGGACGCCGTGCACGAGGGTGGCTCCGCCTTTTATGGCTGCGCCCACGTGGATGGCTTCCATCATCTCTTCTTTTTCTATTCCGCGTTGTAGGCCGTCTTTGGTATAGGCATCGATGCAGTAAGGGCATTGCACTACATGGGAAACAGCAAGGGCGATAAGCGATTTCTCCCTGGCTGTTAGGGCGCCTTCTTCAAACACGCTGTTGTAGTATTCAAAAAATTTGCTTCCTAATTCTTCATCCCATTCCGATATACTGCCGAACTTCTTAAGGTCGGCCGGATCATAATATGTTTTTGACATAAGTTTGTATTTGGGCCTCTAAGATAGGAAGTGTAAGGTAAAGAGCATTTAAACCTTCGTGAAATAAGGTCTTAAAAATGGCATTTTTGGAACCTCTTATGCAAACACATCAGAAAAGAACAATAATCCCAGCACCACAATGGCAATAATTACCACAATGGCAATTACGCCCAGGCTACCTCCTGTTTTTTCTTCGGTTGACTGATTGACATGGTACTTTTTGTCAGTTTTTTTGTTCTCTACCGGTGTAGATTTTTTATTTTCCTTGCGATCGTTAGTTTCCATGGTAAAAGCTTTTAAAGTTTAAGGTACAAAATTGCCTTTAGAAACTTTTGTTTCTGAAAATATGCAGGGGCACAATTAAGAAAAGTTTAGAAGTTAAGGCCTAATAAAGCCCTTTCCAGTCAATTTTGCTGAGGATTTCTTCCAACTCTTTTTTGGGAATATCCAGCGGCATGGCTGGCAATTTATCTCCTTCTCCCGGGCTAATCGGATACCCAATAATACGCATTAGCGGCCCTGCTTTTATGGCTGCTCTTTCTATTTGATCTATGCTCAATCCATCTACCCATTTACGACTTTTGCCCTTGTGCAGGTGCCGCGGATTCTCTTCTTTCATGCTTGAAAAACTCACTTCTGAAGCTATGTTCTTCTTTTCCTCTTCGCTCAAATCGAGATTGAGATACTTCAGCAATGACTCATATTCCTTCGGAAAAGATTTCAGCAGGTTTTCGTAGAATACAAAATGCAAATCCAGTTCTCCTGAATGCAGCAGGTAATTTCCGTAGAACCAGACCCATTGCTCCAGGAGGCGTTCATATTCCGCAGAAAAAAATTCTTCAATCGAATTGTAAGGGGAAGGGTAGTGCTTTTGCATGTAAGGCGTGAAAGCAAACTTGGCGGCCGAAAGTGCCGTGTCTCGCGGATCTCTCACAATGCAGGCTTTCCTGTCAAAAAAGGCAAAAACTTCAGCAGTTTTTTGGCACCAGGTAGAATGCGTCCAGGCGAGGCTGGCTTCTTGAGAATAATCCTGCATATTAGGAACGGGCTCTTTCAGCAGAGAACTAACTCTAAAGGCAACACCATTGTCGTCAATGTCGAGCATGTCTGTTCTTGCCTGGTTTTTAAAACTGAGCTTTTCCTGCTTAAGAGTAGCGTATTCGGGCCGTGTCTTTATATAATAAGAGATTTCTTCACCCGCCTGTTCCAAACTTTTCTTCAGAATTGTATTAAGCCAAAAGCTGCCAGATTTTGGGGCGCTAACCTGTAATATGTTCATATTTCTGCTTTTTAGCCCAGAAGTTAGTAAAATTTGAAGAAAGTGCATTACTGCCATTTTTCATGAGAGTAAGCCATCAGAAAGATGCTGGCATGGTACTTGAACCAACCCACGGCAAATAAAACTTTTAATATGACCAAAGTAAACAAACTGGCAGGAGCGCTTATAGTATTTTTAATGCTGGGTAGTACAGCGACTTTTGCACAGGAGCAACAGGCGCCGGAGCAACAACAGCAATCGGCCGAAGTAACCGATGCCGAACTGACAAAATTTGTACAGGCGCTACAGGGCGTACAACAAGTGGCGATGGAGGCGCAACAAAAGATGATGCAGCTGGTGAAAGATGAGGGGATGGAATTTGCCCGTTTCAACGAGATTCACCAGGCTTCAGTAAATCCTGAAGTTGAGGTAGAAGCTACTGCCGAAGAAAAAGCGACCCACGAAAAGATCATAGGACAATTTGAATCTATGCAGGCGGGACTTCAGCAACAATTGGAGGAGTTCATCAGCCAACAGGGACTTACGCTGGAAAGATATGAGCAAATTGCGATGAGAATCCAGACTGATACGCAACTTCAACAGAGAATTCAGCAGATGCTACAGGGTTAAATTCTGAAAATATTCCTATTAAAGGAGGCTGTTTTAAGAGCTAGTAAAACGTCAATCTGAAGTAAATTCGGGCTGACAGGAACAGGGCTGTTAAGACAGCCTTTTTTTTGTGTCGTTTTTTCCCGGGTTTGTTAGCAGCATCCCAAAAATGACAGAGCGGGCTATAAAGTATCGTTAAAAAGTTTTGTTGGAAGATCCCTTTCTTTAATTTTAAAACACACTAAATCAGCACAGTGTAATTCACTCCTGATTTATGGATGCTTTAAAAAAGAAAAACTTACCAGTATGCTAGCAATGAATTATCGCGGTCCTTTCAGGATTCGTGCAGATCGTGACCGTCCTTTCCCAGAAATTGAGCATCCCGAAGATGCTATTGTAAAAGTTACCAGAAGTTGTATTTGCGGCTCAGACCTTCACCTGTATCACGGCCTTGTGCCCGATACCCGGGTGGGAACTACTTTTGGCCATGAATTTATAGGAGAAGTGGTAGATGTGGGCTCTTCGGTCACTAAAGTAAAAGTTGGCGACCAGGTGATGGTGCCCTTTAATATTGCCTGTGGTAAATGTGCATTTTGCAAGCAGGAAATGTACGGCATGTGTCATGAAGCTAATCCACAGTCTACCGCTGCCGGGGGAATTTTTGGTTACTCACATACTACAGGAGGTTACCATGGCGGGCAGGCAGAATACGTGCGGGTTCCTTATGCCAATGTTGGCCCTACAGTGATCCCCGACTGGATGGATCCCGATGATGCCGTGCTCCTTACCGATGTGGTACCCACAGGATACCAGGCAGCCGAAATGGGAGGCATACAGGAAGGTGATACGGTGGTGGTATTTGGTGCCGGCCCAATAGGGATTATGGCAGCCAAATCGGCCTGGCTCTTTGGTGCGGGCAGAGTGATTGTGATAGATAAGCTCGATTACCGGCTTGAATTTGTAAAGGATTTTGCTCAATGCGAGGTGTATAATTTTACGGCACTTGAAGACCCGGTAGTGTTCATTAAAAAAATCACAGATTCGCTTGGGGCCGATGTTTGTATAGATGCCGTGGGTGCCGAAGCTGCAGGAGATACGATGAATACGATGCTGGGCAGAAAGCTGCTCATGCAAGGAGGCTCAACAACTGCACTGCACTGGGCTATCAACTCGGTTAAAAAGGGCGGAATCGTATCAATAGTTGGGGTATATGGGCCTATTGATGCTTTAGTGCCCATTGGGAATGTTGTTAACAAGGGTATTACCATCAGGGCGAGCCAGGCTTCGGTAAAAAGGCTGCTGCCAAAAATGATAGAGCACGTAAAATCGGGAACAATTAAGCCGAAGGAAATGATCACGCACCGCATTCCGCTGGAAGAGGTGGCCGAAGGTTATCACATTTTCAGCAATAAGCTCGACAATTGTATAAAAACCGTGCTTATTCCGCCATCAGCATAAGAGCAGCATTTTAAATTAAAAAACAGAATTTATGATCGGAGATCAAACCAAACCCGAAGACTTCAAGAATGAAAGAGGGGGCGACCACAGCCATATAAAAGGATGGGGAATAGACCGGGATCCAAAAAATGATCCCACTTACCCCATGAAACATAGAACAGATGAAGAAATAGAGGGATATACCTGGGAACGGCCCGAGCAACAACCGGTGAATATTGAAGTATTGCATTCGGTAGAACGGCCTAACATTCCGGCGGTTTTTGGAACAGCACAACCCCCAGAGGGCCTGAGTGGTGCCATAAGACGTTTTGCCTTTAAGTACAGTGAATCGAGCTATGGGCGCTGGCTTCCGTTAGTGATGGCCGATAGGATTGGTGAAATTGAGGGCATTGTTGATGACCTTAAAAAAGGGCATATCCCCAACCTGTTTGCCGAACACGGCTTAAAATCTGAATGGAAGTACAACCGCAAAAAATTTGTTCTAAAATCGGCAGTCACGGCAGCTGCATTGGCCGGCGTGCTGCTGTTTCTCACGCGAGATAAAAAAGATTAAGCTGAAGTTCATATTCGGTTAAAATTAAAACACAGGTGTCAAAAATGGCATTTTTGACACCTGTTTGTTTTTGATGTCTCTTATTTCAGAAGGAAATTCTTCAGGTCTTCGTAATCCGAAATTTGAACAGCTTTCTTTTCCCGGTGTTTCAATGCTTCAATATCAGGCGGGAGCGGGATCTTTTTTCCAATCACATCTTCAATAGTTTCCAGGAACTTTACCGGGTGGGCCGTTTCAAGGAAAATTCCGTAGTAATCTTTATGTTTCCGAAGGAATTCTTTGAGCCCCAAATATCCTACAGCACCATGTGGATCCATTAAATATCCTGTGTCTTCATAGACCTTCTTGATAATTCCCCGGGTTTGATCATCAGTATAACTGAAGGAAGACAGATGCGACTTCAGGTCCTCAAAATTATTGCTGAAAAGTTCCAGGATACGAATAAAATTGCTGGGGTCGCCAACATCCATGGCGTTAGAAATGGTCTGTACGCTGGCGGTGGGTTCATATTTCTGAGTTTGTAAAAATCGGGTGACCACGTTGTTCTCATTGTTGGCAGCTACAAAATGATCAATGGGTAGACCCATTTCTTTTGCGAGGAGTCCGGCGCAAATATTTCCGAAGTTACCACTGGGTACCGAAAAAGCCAGTTTTTGATCCCTGTTTTTCACTTGTTCATAGGCCAGGAAATAATAGAACATTTGAGGCAGCCAACGCGCCACGTTTATTGAATTGGCTGAAGTGAGTTTTCTATGCTGCTGAATTTCGGAATCCAAAAATGCCATTTTTACCATGCTTTGGCAGGCATCAAAAGAACCATCTACTTCGAGGGCGGTTATATTTTCTCCCAAAGTGGTGAGCTGTTTTTCCTGGATCTCACTCACTTTACCTTTAGGATAGAGAATGACCACCTCAATACCTTCTACTTTTAGGAAGCCCCTGGCCACGGCGCCCCCGGTATCCCCCGAGGTTGCCACAAGTACCGTAACTCCCGGAATGTTGCCTTTTTTTATGAAATAGCCCAGGGTGCCCGCCATAAATTTGGCACCCACATCTTTGAAGGCCAGGGTAGGGCCGTGGAACAATTCCAGTACGCCCACCTGCTCTTCAACAGGTTTTACTGGAAAGTCAAAATCAAGCGTATTTTCTATGATGCCTGCTAATTCGGCGGGAGGTATCTCTCCTTCCACAAACTGGCCGATTGCTTGCGTGGCAATTTCGGTTGGGGTAAGGGAAGAGATTTGTTGAAAGAATTGTTTCGGAAGTTTTTTTATTTCCTCCGGAAAATACAGCCCTTTATTGGGTCCCAAACCATTGAGCACCGCCGTTTCAAAACTTACTTTGTGGTTTTTGTCGTTTAAGCTGAAGTACTTCATGATATGATTTTTACGCCTTCATTCCCTATTTTAGAGAGGTGAAGATCAAAGTCTATTTCCTTTTCCTGGTAGTATTTCTGGATAGCTGCTCCCGTTTGTTTGGCTGAAGCCTCGCCTTTGCACATCGCAAAGACCGAGGGCCCCGAGCCTGAAATGCCAAATCCCAAAGCGCCGCTCTCCCGGGCTATAATCTTAAGCTCGTCAAAAAAGGGAATTAAAATAGAACGTACAGGTTCTACGATTTCATCTTTAAGGCTTCTGCCCAAAAGATCGTAGTCATTGGAGTACAGAGCGCTCACAAAAGCGCCTAAATTTCCCCACTGTTTTACAGCTTTTTGAAGGCTGATGCTCTGCCTGATGATAGAACGGGAATCCATGGTCTTTACTTCAATTAACGGGTGCAGGATCACCATGCGCAGATCTTGCGGAGTGGGCAGGTGAATTACTTCAAGCGGCTCGTAACTTCTTATGAGGTTAAAGCCGCCCAAAAGTGCCGGTGCCACATTATCGGCATGTGCATTTCCGCTGGCAAGGCGTTCCCCTTCCATAGCAAAGGGAATAAGTTCTTCGGGTGAAAAGGGCTCGTTTAGAAGTTTATTGACGGCAAAAACTGCTCCTGCCGAGCTTGCTGCACTGCTTCCAATCCCGCTACCTGCTTTGATCTTCTTATAGATCTCAATATCAAAACCCTGTTGCGAATTCAATTCCTTCAGGAGCGCACGAACGGCCACACCGGCTACATTTTTATCTGCTTCCATAGGAAGTTCCTGCCCGCTGATCTTAGTAATTCTTATCTCGCCTGTAGTATTCTTCCGAAGCAACATTTCATCACCTATAGATTCCAGGCAGCAGCCCAGCACGTCAAATCCGCACGAGAGATTTGCCACAGTGGCCGGGGCAAATATTTTAATTTCTTCCATCGCCTATTTTTTTCCGATTCTTATGATGTCGGCGAAGATCCCGGAGGCAGTGACATCTGCACCGGCACCTGCTCCCTTCACGATCAATGGCTGCTGGCTGTAGCGATCTGTAAAGAAAAGTACAATGTTGTCACTCCCGCTCAAATTATAGAATGGATGCTCGGGGCCAACTTGTTGCAGCCCTACACTGGCCTTGCCATTTTCAAGCTGGGCCACATATTTTAGCTGGGCATTGTTCTGGGCGGCATTGTCATAGATCTCTTTAAACTTAGGTTCGTCTTTCTTTAAAATCTCAAAGAATTCTTCATTAGAACCGGCTTCGAGACTCTCTTTAGAAAGAAAACTCTTATTCTCTATATCTTCAAGTTCCATCTGGAGTCCGCTTTCGCGGGAAAGGATGAGTATTTTTCGGGCCACGTCTACCCCGCTAAGGTCAATAGTAGGATCGGGTTCGGTATAGCCTTCTTTCATCGCTTTTTCTACCACCTTGTAAAAAGGTTCTGTGGCGTCATAATTATTAAAGACAAAATTGAGGCTGCCCGAAAGCACCGCCTGAATTTTAGTGATTCTATCTCCCGAAGCCACGAGGTTCTTAAGCGTATCTATAATGGGTAAGCCTGCACCTACGTTGGTTTCGTATAAAAAAGAAGCGCCGTATTCCCGTGATAGATCCTGCAGTCTTGAGTAGCTCTTAAATTCCTGGGAACAGGCAATTTTATTACAGGTCACCACCGAAATTGAGTGGGAGAGGTAATGGTCATATAGCGAGGAAATCTCAGGACTGGCTGTGTTATCCACAAAAATGCTGTTGCGAAGGTTCAGGGATTTTACCTGCTCAAAAAAGGCATTTTTGTCACCCTTTTCTCCGTTATCAAGAAGTTGTTTCCAGTTTTCGAGATTCAGACCGTTCTCGTCAAAAACCATCTTTTTGGAGTTGGAGAGGCCGAGGATCCTTACTTTAAGTCGAAGTTTGTCCAGGAGGTAAGCTTCCTGGTTCTTTAACTGGTTGAGCAGTTTACTACCCACATTGCCCACCCCTGTGATAAAGAGGTTGAGTTCTTTTGAAGGCACTTCAAAGAATTGTTCGTGAAGCACATTGAGGGCTTTGGTAACATCTTTTTTAGCGATTACTGCTGAAATATTACGTTCTGAAGAGCCCTGCGCGATGGCCCTGATGTTGATATTGTTATTGCCCAGCGCACTGAACATTTTTCCGCTTAGCCCGTGATGGCTCTTCATGCGGTCGCCCACCAGCGCAACAATGGCGATATCATCTTCAATCTCCACACTTTTAATTTTTCCCGACTGTATCTCTACCTCAAAAGCTTCATTGAGCGCATCTTTTGCAGCCTGGGCTTCATCCTCTTTTAGGGCAAGGCAAATGCTGTGTTCCGAAGAAGCCTGGGTGATTAAGACCACACTTATGTTCACGTGGAATAATGCCTCGAAGCAGCGTTTTGAAAACCCGGCTACTCCCACCATTCCGCTGCCTTCAATATTGATCAATTTTACAGCGTCAATATGAGTGATGCCGGTAACCCATCTAAAGTTTTCTTTACATCCTTTAGAAATTACGGTGCCTGCTGCTTCAGGCTTAAAAGTATTTTTGATATTGATCTTGATCTCATTCTTTAGAAGTGGCTGAAGGGTGGGAGGATATAAGACTTTTGCACCAAAATGTGAAAGCTCCATGGCTTCTTCATAAGAGATGTTCTTTAAAGCATAAGCCTGCGGCACTATACTGGGGTTGGCGGTATACATTCCGTCTACATCGGTGTAAACCTTCAGGGTTTGCAAATTGAGCGCACCGGCAAAGATCGCTGCAGTAAAATCTGACCCGCCCCGGCCAAGGGTGCTGGGAACGCCTTGCTCATTGCGGGCTACAAAGCCGGGCACGACAAAGAGTTTTGCCTTATTTTGGTTAAAGAGATCCTGGATGTTTTTATAAGTCTTTTCGTAGTTCACCTGAATTTTCTCCTGGGTATTTCTGCAAACAATAAGCTCCCGGCTGTCAACAAACAGCACGTCTTCTTGCAGGCTTTGGAAGTATTCAGCAATAATGAGCGAGGATAGAATTTCTCCAAAACCCGAAATTACGTGTCGGGTACGATCAGATAGCTCATTTAGCAGGTAAACCCCTTCATACAGTGTTTCCAGGCGGTTAAATTCATTTTTTACACGGGCAAGGATCCGGCTTTGATCTTTTACCTGGATTAATTCTTTGACGACATTAAGATGTCTTTTTTCATTTTTTTCGAGCAGGTCTTTATAGGAAGCGTCTTCATTTGCGGCGAGTTCGGCCATTTGCAGCAGTTCATTGGTGACGCCGCCAAAAGCTGAAAACACAGCGATGGTATTATCGGTATTAACATGATCTTGAACAATCTTGGAAACGAGTTTAATATTTTTCGAAGAGGCAACAGACGAGCCCCCGAATTTCAGGATATTCATAAGGTTGGATTTTTAAGACTATAAATGATTTAGTGTCTTGTTTAAAAACAAGAAGGTATGCGGACGGAAATATATTAGATCACTACCCCCAAGGGGTAATCATAATCATTGTAGTAATAGTCATCGTGGCAACAGTCCCTGTCGCGGAAAGAAATAGATTATATGTGGACTGTTTATTGCTCATGTATGGCTTACAGTTGGTGAATATATTCAATATTTTCAATTAAAGAAATTTATAAAAGTATTTTTTCGTAAAAAACTGTAGTTTGTTTAATATTTCAGTCTTTTTTGTATAAAGTGAACAGCTTTTCCGAAGAACTTTTAAAGATGCTCATGCCAGGATTGCAAAGTGTAGGGGTGCTTAGCCGAAGACTATTAAAGAAATATTAATTAGGGTTTTTATGAGGGTATTTAGCATAGCATTAACGGGGATTGCAATCTTATCTGGGTACTTTGAAAAAAACTTAAAAAAAGAGCTATTATGAAATTAAAGAAATTTTATCTTTTAATGTTGCCAATGATTCTAAGTCTCGGATTAGTGGCGTGTAGTGATGATGATGATGGTGGGGTAGACCCCGATCTTCCACCAACCGGAGCTATTGTTGTAGATGAGCAGGTAACTGTGCAGGATGGTACCTTAACTATCAATTCAGTAAATATTAGTGAAGACGGATGGGTGGTAATTCACCGTGATAATAACGGAGCACCTGTAGTGCCTGGAATTATCTCTGTTCCCAAACAAATTGATGATGGGCCTACCACTAATGTGACTATTGAATTAAAAGATGGTGAGCAGGTACAAAATGGAGAAACCCTATGGGTAATGCTTCACGTAGATAACGGGGAGAGCGGCGTGTACGAATTTGATACCGTTAACGGTGTTGATGCGCCTGTTACCGATTTACAGGGAGATATTGTAACCGTACCCTTTACTGTAGTTGTAGAAGGTGATGATGTTTTGCTTACTGCTGCCGACCAGGATCTAGTGAATGGGGTGGTTTATGTTGAATCTATTACCCTTGAAGAGGATGGGTATGTGGTGATCCACGAATCTAATGACGCCGGAGACGGCCCTCAGGTTCCTGAAATCATTTCGCAACCTGTTTATCTTGAAGCCGGTGCCTATGCTAATGTAGGAGTGCCATTAAAAGAAGACGGCACTGTTGAAGCCGGAGATGTTTTATGGGTAATGCTCCATGAAGATACCGGGGAAGAGGGTGTTTATGAATTTGATGGAGAGAATGGACTTGACAGTCCTCTTACAAAAGATGGAGATATTGTGGTTACCCCAATTACAATTAATGATGTGACTGAAGCACCAATGAGCGGTATGCTTACAGTAAATGACCAGCCTATTGTTGACAACACTATTACTGTTGAAAGCATCAATGTTGATATGGATGGATGGGTTGTAGTTCATGCTACTAATGAAGCCGGAGACGGACCTCAGGTTCCCGAAATTATTTCTGAACCTGTGTACCTTGAAGCCGGAGACAACACCGATGTTGTAGTGACTTTTGAAGAAGATGCCAATGTTGCTGCAGGAGATACCGTTTGGGTAATGCTGCATGACGACACAGGAGTTGAAGAAGTCTATGAGTTTGACAACATGAACGGGCTTGATTTGCCTCTGTTTGATGATGACGGAATCATTGTTACTCCAATCACTCTTGAATAGTAAAATAATTGCTAATATTGAAAGGCTGCCGGTTTTGGCAGCCTTTTTTTATTCCTGAATTTTAACTTAACCTGAAGCAGTTCAGCTACTCCTAAATATTTAAACTAAAAATCAATAATTCGTTCATTTGTACTCCAAAAATGGCACTTTTGAAGAGGATTTTCCGCAAGGTACAAAACACGGCTTAGTGAGCAAATTTCTTCCAGACGCCGGTGGCCGATTTTATGATCAACAACATTAAGATCCCAACGGCCAGGCCTGTGAGCAACTCTACCAGAATTCCCGGTAAGCCGGGAAGAAGGTCGTGCATAAAATGAATGTTATGAACAAAAATTCCGCCTGAAACCAGGAGTAAAGCTATAGTTCCAATTATCGAAAGGCTTTTAATGACCTTGGGCAGTGCCCTAACCAAAAAACCTCCTATTTTGTCTGAGATACTGTCTTTTCGATCATTAAGGTCTATGAGTTTTGCCCCAAATTCATCCATTCTTACAATGAGGGCCACAATACCGTACACGCCAACGGTAGCTATAAAAGCAATGACGGTAACCACAAGAATTTGCGTGACCAGAGTTTCGTTGGTAACACTGCCCAACGCAATAATGACGATCTCTACTGAAAGTATAAAATCGGTTAAAATGGCCGATTTGATTTTTTCTTTTTCGATCCTTAAAATCTCTTCTTCGGAAAGTTTTTCGAGTTTAGGTGTATCAGTTTCATGAGCATGAGGAAAGAAATATTCATAAATTTTCTCTGCACCTTCGTATGCCAGATATAGTCCGCCAATGATCAGAATTACGGTCACTGCAGCTGGCAGAAAGGCGCTTAGCAAGAAGGCGAGTGGCAGGATAATCAACTTGTTTAAAAAGGAGCCTTTTGTGATTGCCCATAACACCGGCAATTCACGGGAAGACATGAAGCCGGAGGCCTTTTCGGCATTCACCGCAAGGTCGTCACCAAGGATTCCTGCAGTTTTCTTTCCGGCGACTTTAGACATCATGGCAACGTCGTCCATTAAAGTGGCAATATCATCTAAAAGAGCAAAAAATCCTGAAGCCATAGTTGGTTATAATTTTTTGCAGGCAAGATAAGCGGTTTTTGGAAATTTCAGGAGCATTAGGAGAGGAGTTGGTTCATCTTCACATAACTTTATTATTAAAAAGCAAGGAACTCGCTTAAAGCAGCGGGAAAATCTCTGCTGAAAAATGCCATTTTTGAGAGGTAAGCTGAAGTGGTTTTACTCGCACATAAAATATCTTTTCCGAAGAAATTAAAAAAGTCTTTATTGAACAATTTTGAGGAAGAGTGCTATTCTTCAGCAAAATTATTTAAAAGCTTATTGCCTAAAGAATAGCCCGGGCCCTACGATGACGAAATTGTGAGAGTAGCTCAAGTTCGCTGTTGCTGCGACAAATCTGATACTTATTTACAATAGAATCCTGTGATGTGCTGCCTGCCGACAAAACTTCCGATCTCATTCCTACCGGGGGTTTTCCACAGGGCGTGGCCTCGTATTTTTCCCAGTCTGTAAATAACATGCTGACTCCGGACAGGCTGATAATGGTGAAAATTATAATTCTTTGTATAGCTTTCATAACTGTGATTAGGTTTGATGCTGGTTTGGTTGATGGTTGTAGATTAGAGGGGTTTTGGTTGCTTACTCACGGCGGTATTAATACGGCTGAAGGAGCTAAGCAGAATCTTATAATAAATTCCTATCAAAAGGAGATGTATGAATAAAGAGAGAATCTGATTCCAGAAATCGGTTAGATAAAAGCCCATTTTTGCAGCGAGAAGAGTAGCTGTAGCAATGAATGCGGCAAGAATAAAAAATGCAACAATAGTTTTAAGACTGGCAACAAGAGATAGCGAGATCACGCGCTTTAGATAATCTTTGCCGTCGCCATTCTGGTTAATTTCGAAAGTCTTTCCCATTCCCCAGGAGATCGCAGTGAGAGCAACGATTAGCTTTAGATATAGCGACCATACGGGAACATCTACAGAATTTGCTGGGAAGTTGTACAAAAGGGCCAAAAGCAGAAGATGGGCCAAAAAATATTTAAACGCAATGAAATCTGAAAGCTCACCGTGGGCCAGGAGCTTTTCAAGCCTTTTAATCTTAAACCAAATCATAATCTTTTCATTCTTAAGTCGGTGACTTACATAAAACTCTTGTAGGGAGATCATCGGCCTTTTTCATTCGGCAGATTCACATAGAGTCGTAAGTCTAACAGCTGTAGGGAGTGCTGTTTCTTCGGGTGACAGGACAGGGATCTTTAGAAATATCTTCAGAAGAAATTGTCCTGTTAAATTTCCGACAATATAGATAGAAAATTTGAAATTCTTTAGGGGTAGGTGAAAATTTATGAGCTGGTTAAAAGCAAGTTATGAGCTAATGAAATTCCGAAGCTATTCCAGGCCTCTCCTGATAATTGCCAGAAGAAAAGCTTAGAATGTAGACATAAGTAGGCCTTAGCCGAATTTTAACTGCTTGGGTGGTGTGCGATAAATTAGCTAATGATCATTAAAGTTCTGTAACTCCAATGATGTTTACAACCGAAAAAATACTATTAGGATCGGGAATTTCAATCATTTCATATTCACCTGTTGAAGGCCTGTACTTAAAAAGGTGTTTTTTATTATCAGCTCCTATCAGTTCAGCAAATTCTTTTGCCTCTTTATTGTAAAAAGTTTTATGAGCAAAGTTAAGGGTTGAAATGCGTGGAACTTTAGAGATTTCCTTCACTGTACCATCCTGCACGTTGAAAGTTACCGGCCTCACTTCTGCCATTAAATTGGAGTTTGGTACTGGTGAAAATCCGAAGAGTGTATGGCCATTCCCGCTGTATCCAAGGTTGGTGATCCCGGCTTCCCGGCCCGTGAACGGAAGAACTTCTACAGCGTCATTTTCAAGATCGATTTCCAGAAGATCGGGATCCCAATTGCTGTTTTTGAGGGTTACGGCATATATTTTTTGACCTATGAGGCTTGTGGAATACACGTTGGAATAGCCCATGGAATGTAGATCAACTTCAGAAGTTGTGGTCACCTTAAAAGTATCCGGTTCAATTCTAACCATTTTAACAGGCTTAACACTGGTGGGCAAATCCAGGTCTTCTCTGGTAATTCCTATAAGATTTTTGTTTTCTTCATCCCAGTCTAAAGACATCAATGCAGTATTCTCTCCAAATTCTTCCGGAAAATCAAGAATGGCAGATACAGTTTTACCCGATTGCTTATCGTAAATATAAAGAATGCCTTTTGGAGGGTCAAAACGGTGTTCATAGATAAAGATCTTTGATCCCGATGAGGTAACCGAATTAAAGATGGTATTAAATTCTATCCCGGGAATTCTATCTGTCTGGGTCACCTGGCCCGTGTTATTCCCAATGGTATACAGCGTGCCATCGTTCTGTAGCGCGATGTAATTAAAGGAGTCTACAGTCTCTTCGGGAGTTTTAGGTGGTTGTTCTTCTTCTGCGGAAGAATCCTCCTCTGAACAGGAAAATAGAAAAACGAGTAAGGCCGACATGAGTAATGACCTGAATATTTTTGAAGACATACATCAAAATTTATAGAGGTGAATGTAATTAATATACAGGTATGTAGGAGCAAAATTTTTTTAAATATTTTCCTGAATTGAGTGTCAAAAATGGCATTTTTCAGAAGTAATTTTTATAAGATCAATCTGCTGAATTTGAAGAGTTTTCAGGGTGCTAAAAGATGAAAAACATGCAGAATTAATTCAAGTAAAGTTCCTGCCCGGCCTTTTTGGTGATGCCAAATTTTCCTGTATTTCAAGAAATCATCTTAAAGGACAACTTTTAATCGAAATCAAATTCTTCAGAATGTATTCTTGCTTTAGGGATCTTGAGCGCTTTAAGTTCTTTGCAAACAGCCTTCCGCATGTTCCTGGGTCCGCAGAAAAAGATGTCACTGTTTTGGATTTCAGGATGATTTTCGGGATGAAAGTAGCCGTCGGTTTCCTGGGAGATCACTTCCACATGAAAATGTGGCATTTTCTTTTCTAAGGCTTGAAAAGTCGATATATGTGTCGCTGCGGCGGCATTTTGCACGCAATAATATAATTTTACGCTCAGGGGATCATCGGGATGGCTAAGCAGGTAGTTGGCCCAGCTAAGAAAAGGAGCAATTCCCACGCCGCCACCCAGCCAAACCTGCTGTTTGCTGGCAGTCTTAAAATTAAATCGACCGTAGGGGCCTTCAAGTAAAGCCGGAGTATTAGGTTTGATTAGGGCATATAGCCGGTGGGTGTAATCTCCCAAAGATTTTACCATGATCGATATTTTCCCGTCCCGGCTGTGATCGCAGATGGTAAAAGGATGGCTCTCTGCCGAAATATCTTCAGAAAGAAAGGAAAAGAAGTAAAACTGCCCGGGCCGGAAATGAGTATCTTTTTTCTTTTTTGGCTGAAGTTCAATTTCTACAATATAGTTGTTTAAATACCGGACTCCCGTGACTGAATACAGACTTTTCTTTTTTACAAGATCGAATAAAACCGACTTGTACAACCAGGCCGAAATGCCACCAACTGACAGCAGTCCCATATAAATTCCAAGAGCAGGATTTTCAGAAAAAAAGATCCCCTGAAAGAAGATATGCGCTACTCCTAAAATAAAGAAAAAACCCATGAACTTATGGGAGATCTTCCATTTATCATACGGGATCTTTACAACCAGGGTAAAGATTACAAGTAAGATCATTCCCCAAAGCGACCAGCTGCCAAGGTCAATTTCCATGCGGCGGTGAAGGGGGAACAGGTACCAGAGGGCTTTGGAAACATCGGTTGGAATCCACCTAAGCGCGAGGAAAATTGGATGCGCCAGGATCAAAAAGAAGGCAAATTTCCCTGTGGTGCGGTGCATTTTGTACACCTTGTCAAGGCCTCCAAACCAGTTTTCGAGGAATGTTAACCGGCAAGTTAATATTAAGCTGAGGGCAAGCAACGCAAAGCCGGTGAGGGAAAATAACTGACTTGCATATACAAGAAAAGGAGTGGCATTGTGCTTTACCGTAGTTTCGGGATAGGAGAGCATCCACAGCGGGATAACCAGCAGCGCAATTCCCCAAAAAATAATAGCACCTGGGTGTTTACCTGTCAGCCTGTTTGTTCCGGGGCTGGTGGTGAGGTTATAGGACAACATATCTTATAGCTTAGTGATTTTCATACTAATGCACAGCAGTACTGCTGCTGTTTCTAAGATGTCCTGAAAGGGTGGAAGGATTCTTGTAAAAACCAATGTGTATTACCACATTGATCAGCACTCTAAAATTACAATAAAAACCTAATTGAGGAGATGGAAACCGGAGGAAATTCTACCTTAAAAAAAGGTTCCAAAAATGGCATTTTTGGAGACTGCTTACACTTACTGTAGCAGTGTTTGTACACTATGTTTTAGTAAGATTAGTTATTTAATTGTTTGCTATGGTTCTTGATTATCAGGATTGAGAATATTTTTCGTCAAACTTCTTCCTGGCATACTCATTAAACTCCTGTATTTCATTTTCAGTCATTTTGGCTTTTAAAGAATCTAATTGAATACTCCATTTTGTTCCGTAGGGAGCCATTATAAGCGAATCTGGTTGGTTTTCCCAGTAATCTGCCTCTTCCAGTATTTTATCAATGGAGTATTTAGCTAACTCTAAATTAGAAGCTATCCCGGGAGCATCTTCTTTTGAGGATGAGTTATTATTAGAGTTACAACTAAAAAAGGCGAGAGCTATAGTGAAGACAAGAATTTTTTTCATGCATAAAATTTTTGATGATTAAGAATTATCTAAAGTTATACTTTTCTGGCATTTAATAATTTCAGCTCATGTTAAATTAATTATTGATTTTCAATTAGTTGGATCTTGGTTTTTGTTTCCTAATACTCTACTTCTACATTAATTGATTGTGCTCCTTCCACTTCTTCCCATTTTCCCAGGCTGCTTCCTCTCATATAAGCATTTCCTTTAGTGAGGATAGCTCCCATAAAAACTTTACGTGGTTTTTTAGCGTCTGGTATGATTTCCACTCCAACAAAAAAGTCCTCTTCAAGGTAAACGGAGTATTTCGTAAGGTCAATGTTCACCCACCCCTGCTCAATAAGTTTTCGTTGAATAATATTTTTGAAGATTATTCTATCTCCAGGTCGGTCGTCCAGGTTCTCATAAAAATTTATTCTTATATAGGCACTATCTGCTTCAAAGCCACGTCTCATATAAAAATTCACATCTTTAACTCTAACAGTTTTATTGTTTGGAATTTTAATTTGTTTTGCACTTTCGATAACGTCCATTTCAGTTGAGATGGTACTCACCCATAATAATGGGTTGTAACTTTTAACTCCTATTTTCTTATTTTTCTTCTTCCTGTTAGTCACTATAACCTCAGATAATTTGTTTTCATTGGGCTGAAGTTGAATCACGAGGTTTTTGGAGGTTTTAATGGGAATTCTTACCGTTTGATAATTCACGTGACTAATGGTAAGGCTATCGCTTGCAAAGGCTTTAGGAAATTTGATCTTAAACTTTCCATCCAGGTTTGAAACTGTACCTTTATTTTTATTGACCACACCCATATTCGCAAATTCAACAGGATTATTGGTTTCGGAGTCAATAAGTAGTCCGCTAATTTCAATTTCCTGCGAAAAGGCAGAAAGGCTTAGACATAGTGAAACAACTAAGGCGGAAATAGATTTTTTCATGTTTAAATTTATACCTAACAGGGTTTTAGTTCAAAAAACTGTCTAAAAAGTCATTTCCCGTCTACCTGTCTCCTAACTTCAGGCGCTTCAGGTTCTTTTCACTTTGATTATTAAATCAATAAGATTAAAAAAAAATCAGAATGATAATTTAACAGCTTTTAGACAGCTCTAATCGTGGATAATCAGACAGTCCTCTTAGTACATCCCGCTTTTTAGGCGCACCGTGAATACTTTAGGACCAGCCAGTTCATTCCCATCCTGCTTAAACTTCGGATTGTATTTCCCCGTGGGGAGATCCCCAAACGTATATGAATTACAGGCCTTGGCAACGTCAACATATTTAGTCGCAGCTGTATTCAGGGCAGATACTGCAAGATCTGCAACCAAACCTAATACACCGCCAGCCCCGGTACTGACTGATGTATCATAAACAACCTCTCCTTTTCTATTATATAAAACCTCGTTAGTACGGGTGGATTTTATAATGTATTCTACTTCTACCTTTACAGTGGAGCCAATGGCTGACTTGTCCCATTTATTGATGATCGTAAAAACAGCCAGGTCAGCACCAAAGATTTCTCCGAATGTTTTTAGCGGTGAATTCAGAAATAACTCGGCATCATAGGCACTTTCCTTCTTTAAGATCTCCATTGACAGAAATGGAGGAACTACATAATATCCTGCATTTGCCAGGGGAACATTTAAGGTAGTATGAAAATATTCCTTGGCTTCCACATTTGTGGTTCGGTTGATGGGCGGCATCAACAAAATTGTCAAAGGCTCCTGCTCATACATTTGTTGATAGGCAGTAGATTTAGCAACTTTCGGTGCACTGCAACTGGCTAGGCTTAAAACAAGCAGACTGAAGATAAACAGGGCTTTTTTCATAACTCGGTCATTTTTAATATTCTATCAATAAATATTTTAGATTCGGGGTAAAGCTGTATTTCTTTAGCCAACATATCTTTTCCTTCGGCTAATCTTCCGGTTTTCATCAGGATAAAGCCATAATCGGCGTGTATCCCGGGGGGGACAACACCTCTTGTCCCTTTTTGTTTTGAAATCACTTTCTCATAATTCTCAAGCAGGGCCACTAAGGAAGCTTCGTCACTGTTTTTGATATAATTATAGCTGGCGGCTTCATATTTTTCCCAAGAGTATAATTGTTTGGGGGCACTGCAGGACATGGCCAGTATGACTACGCTAAATAGTAAAATTATTTTTTTCATGGTAGTTTTATTTTTTTAGTCTCTTGAGTAGATACAAATATTTTTTTTTGATAGATTACCTCACCATTATAGAGAACAGAAAGGTTATGAGATCCTGTGGAAATGGCATATACTTTTCCTTTTGGTCTGTCACTATGGTCTTTTTGGACTTCTGCTGAAAAGGAGGTATTGTCATCGATACTTACCTCTACGCCAGATTCATAATTCTTCGGATTCCCCAGGAAAATAAGAAAGGCTTCATTTTCTAAACCTGAAGTGGTGGTTTTTACGCCGGTACATCCTAATGTTGTAAACACAGTAAATAAAAGGATCATTTTTTTCATATTTTCGTTTCTTTAATATAATACCTGTCCAGAGTACTGGTGTCAATCGCTCCTTCCACAAAAGAAACCATGGAGAATTGAGACTGTGGACTTTCACCACCCATGTACATTACTTTTACTTTTCCTACTGTTTTACCTGGTAATTCGACCATCATTCCTGTCTGCGGATTTTTAACTGATTTGCCTTTTTCAACGACTTCAAAAATGTCATTCACTTTAATCCCCTGACTGGCACCACCAGATATTAATATTCCATCCTCGTCATAAGAAAGGAAATAAGATTTCCAGGGCCTGTCCATACAGTTATTAATGATATTTTCTACTAGTTTAGAAATTGCCACCGAAATTGCTTTATCACTAAGAGTTGCGTCATAATCTGTGCGCTCCCCAAGACCCATCACGGTTTTGTTCGTGGTTTCGGCCTCACCTTTGGCTTCTTCAGAATAAATGATCTGGCCGGTGGAAACATCAACCAGACGTAAACTGACGCCCGCTTGTACGGTTTGGGTCTTACTTCGTGAAAAAGCATTTACATCGCCAATATTTTTACGCCCGAATTCAGTGACCGAACCTATAATTAAATAATCGGCCCCTACTTTCTGCCCCTGATTATCTGAAAGTTTATATTCTTCCATGATTTTATCCATCTCCTGCCGTTCCAGAAGAATAAACTTGTTCGAGGAAGCCAATTTGGTGGTTAAAATGTCCAGCGCCTGATTGGTAATTGGATCATTTTCTTTGTCATAAAAGATTCCTTTGGCATACTGAGTTTCATTCGAAAAACGAGCAATAGCAACTTTTCGTTTTAGTCCCTGCGCCTCGGGTTGCTTTACTTCCATGACTTGTGGTTCCACTTGAACCACTTTTTGCTGCACAGTACAGCCTATGAGGGTGCATCCAAGTGCAAGGCTCATTAGAGTTTTTTTCATTGTACAATAAGTTTTAAAAAGAATATTTTACCGGAATTCCGGATAATCTCCTCGGGAAATTTTCTGGTAGGGCAGAAGGTCCAGATGACTACACAATATTAAGAAAATATTGTTAAAGTTTCTTAAAAAAGTTGATATTGTAGATAAAAGTATATTCCGCTAATGCACTCAGTAGAAACTTTTATAATTTTTTAATCGAAAAAGGTCTGGATGATAATCAGACAAAAGCTTGTAGGGAGTCGCTTCTGCCCTTAACTCGTTAACTAGTTTTTAAATATAAACAAAAAAACCATTGATTACCAAATCAATATGAAATTTAGGTTAGATGTGAATTGACTTCAGCCCTATGAAGAAATGAAAATAGTTCTCTTCATGATAAAAATCCACTATATAATCAACAGATCTGCGTTTCCGTGGTATAAACAGGTCTTCCGTGGGCTTAATCAGCTGCCTTCAGGGCCTTTTAAAAAAAATGATTTTTAATTTACTGACTTTCTTCAGTTTAGGGTATTTGCCTGTATTTTTTATTTGTAATTGTTTTAAATAAGCTTTTGTATTTAGATTATGCTTCCTAGATTTGCGCTCTATTTATAATTAGTCTAAATTAATTTATATAAAATGCATCAGAAATACTACATCATGTTTTTGTTTATGCTTATGGCTACAATTGGTTTTAGTCAGGCAACAGGAAACATTGAAGGAAATGTCATTAGCAGTAACGGTAATCCTATTGCCAATGCTAATGTGAATGTTTTAGGAACAAGCCTGGGTTCAGAAACCAACCGGAACGGGGAATTTGTTATTAAAGCCATTCCGCAGGGAAATTATACGCTTCGGGTTTCTTACGTGGGTTATGAAAACAAAGATCTTGCTTTTTCAGTTCAGGCCGGGCAAACTACTGAAATTCCTGCTGTTATTTTGAGAAATAATGAAGAGGATCTGGATGAGGTAATTATCACCGGTAACGCTAACATCAACAGCTTTGCAAGAGCTAAAAGTCAGTATGTGGCTAAACTTCCTCTAAAAGATATTGAAAACCCGCAGGTTTACAATACTATAACGGGAGAATTGCTGGAGCAGCAGGTGATCACTTCTTTTGACGATGCCCTAAAAAATGCTCCCGGAATTACCAAACTCTGGGAATCTACAGGTAGGGGAAGTGATGGCGCCGGATATTTCTCTATAAGAGGTTTCGCCGTACAGCCTACTTTGGTCAACGGCTTACCCGGTTTGACCAATGGAAGCCCCGATCCTGCTAATATTGAAAGCATAGAAGTCATTAAAGGCCCTTCTGGGACCCTTTATGGAAGCAGCCTTATCTCTTATGGTGGGTTGATAAACGTGGTGACAAAAAAGCCGTACGATTACTTTGGCGGAAATATCTCCTACACCATGGGAAGCTTCGGGATGAATCGTGTTACAGCCGATGTGAATATGCCTCTTGATGAAGATGGTGACGTGGCTTTGCGTGTAAACACCGCATATCGCAAACAAAATAGCTTTCAGGATCTTGGCTTCAGCGAATCTTTCTTTGTGGCGCCTTCGTTGAGCTATAAGGTAAATAATCGTTTGTCATTTTTGATAAACACCGAATTCTATACTTCTGAAAGTACCAATCCTGCTATGTTATTTCTTGACAGGGGCGCGCCGTTAAAGGCTACAAATATGGATGAATTGGGTTATGACCCTAATCGTTCTTATACAAGCAACGATCTAACTCTTAAGAACCCAAATTACAGCCTTCAGGGGCAAATGGAATACAAGTTGTCTGATAACTGGACGTCTCAAACAGTCTTTTCCAGAAGTTCTTCTAAATCTCTTGGTTACTACTCCTATTTGTACGAAACCACACGGTTCTACATGGGGCGTACAGAGGTAGAAGGTTCTGTGACCAATTTAGATGAAGGTTTTGTCTTTACCCGTTACATGAATAATCAGAATTCTACCACGCTAACCAGTGATATTCAGCAGAACTTTATTGGAGATTTCAAGATTGGAGATTTGAGAAACCGCATGGTTGTTGGGCTTGATTATTTTAACAGGGAGACTATCGACAATAGTTCAGGTTATATCGCTAACGGAAATGTGTACATAGGCGATGCAAGCCTGCAGAATGTGAATGAAAGCGTCTTTGGCAGATTTGATCCCGCTAATTATGTGAGGAACAATGATAGCGGATTACTTTCGGAAGCATCGGTAAACAACCTGCTTTCAGGTGTAGCTTTGAATAATTCTACGATCACTGAAGAAGTGTACAGTGCCTATATTTCTAATGTGCTGAATATTACTCCTAAGATTTCTGCTATGGCCAGCTTGAGAATTGACCAGTTTGAAGGCGAGAATAACAGCCAGACAGCGCTTTCTCCAAAATTCGGACTTGTTTATCAGCCAATCCTGGAAAGAGTTTCAGTTTTTGTTAACTATATGGATGGTTTCAGCAATGTTGATCCGCGAGAGCAGGGGAATCCTGCAGAGGGTGCTACAACTACCGTGAGCTTTGATCCTGAAAGAGCTAAGCAGCTGGAGGTGGGAACCAAGCTAAACCTTGTTAAAGACCGCGTTTCTGCCAGCCTTAGCTACTATGATATCAAAGTTTCCAACATTGTGATGGAAGATATGGACAGGCCGTTCTACTACGTGCAGGAGGGAGAGCAGTATAGCCGCGGTTTTGAAGCCAGTATTACCGCCACTCCTGTTGATGGGTTAAATGTAATTGCAGGTTACAGCTACAATGAAAGTGAACTTGAAGAGTCTGGTTTACGCCCTGAAACTGCCGGGCCTAAAAATCTTGCGAACCTATGGGCGAGCTACAGCTTTGCCGGTAACCTGGATGGTTTCGGAATTGGTTTTGGAGGAAACTATGCAGGTGAGAACATGATCTTCAATAGAAATCTTGGAACCTTCACACTTTCATCGTATACCGTTCTAAATGCAGCAGTTTTCTATAATGCAGAGAAGTTTTCGGTTAATCTGAAGCTAAACAACCTTACTAATGAGGAATACTATAATGGTTGGTCAACAATCAATCCGCAAACGCCAAGAAATTTTGCGGCCAGCTTTACCTATAAATTCTAGTAAAACATAAACTGGAATAGAAATAGCCGCTTCGGAAGAAATTCCGGGGCGGTTTTTTGTTTGGGAGAAGTCAGGCAGGAAGTGTCAAAAATGGCATTTTTCTTTGTTGGTTTTCCTGAAGGTTTAGGTAACCGATAACATTTGTTGACACTATCTAGAAAAACTGTGTAAGTAGAAAAAATAATAGCTGCTTAAGAGAAATGTTCCCTATAATACAATTGAAAAATACCTTTTTTAAGAGCTTTTTTGTTTAAGAAAATTTTAGTATCTATACAGGAAATTTATTCTATTAAAATTTAGATAAGTTTTTTGCTTGAATTTTTACAGCTTTGGATAGTGCTTAAGCTGTGCTAATAAATGTATTCAATTCTCTTCTTCCAATACGCCCTACTTGAGAAAATGGAATATCAGCCTGCAAAATAAAGTTTTATGAGGAAGTTTTTCTCAAAGCTTCTTGCCGAATGATATAATGAAGGACTGTTTTTTTATTTATTGCACTGAGTAAAGGTGCCAAATCTTGAATATCACTATATGAGTCTTTTATTTAAGGAGAACCTCGTTTTTAAGCTATTTGTGATTATAGTTTAAAACAAAAAATAACTTTTATGAAAAAAATTTTCTATCTGTTCTTTTTACCGATGATTTTTCTGTCATGTTCTTCAGATAATGATGAAGTAAATTCTAATGGTATTAATCCCCCAGATTGGATACAGGGGACTTGGTTAGCAGAAGGTTCAATAACAGGAGATGTAGGTTTTAGATTTACAGGGAGTGATGTCGTGCTGCTACAAAATCTTTTGGATACCAGCTATGGGGATCTTGTCAACCATTCGCGTGAATTAGGGCAGAAAGTTGAAATCGAACAAGATGTTTCATCCGATTATTATTCTTTACACCTGATTTTTAGTTCAGGGCAAACGATGAAATTTGAATTTAGAAAAATTTCGAATGATGAAATTGCATGGGTTCAATCTCAGAACACTATATTAGTTAAACAATAATTTATAATGAAATGAAACAGCAATACTAGTATGATAGTATTGTCTTCGGCTTAAGCATTAATGATGTTATGATAAAAAAAAGTATTTTATTGTTGGTGTTTGTTCTTAGCTTATCTTGTTCCAACGATTCAGATAATACTTCGGGAAGTTTAGATATTCCTGAAGTATTTAGAGGAGAATATGAGGGAGTTCAAACAGAAAAGATTGCAAAGATTCATCATTCCTATTTAGAAATTGAGACTGACGAAGGAAAAAAGAGAATAACGGAGGGTGAAAAATGAATACTTCAATGGTTCTAATCATTATGAGGTAGATTTACCTAATGATGAGAGATTAGTTCTTTTATCCGGTAATGGGTATGTAGGAATTACCATATTTAGCAGTAGTGGTAGTTGGATAATCAGTGATTATTTTGAAAATTTAAGCAGCCAATAGAACTTCCTATCTCAATTAGTAGTTTTAATGGATCATGATCCCTTGATCCCCGAAATGGTCTGAAGTCTTAAGGCATAAAGAAACCCTCAAATTTTCATTTGAGGGTTTCTGCTTTGATGGTGGTGCCTCCAGGAATCGAACCAGGGACACAAGGATTTTCAGTCCTTTGCTCTACCAACTGAGCTAAGGCACCAGTGTTTAAAGCGGCTTACCTTGTAGTAAGCGGGTGCAAATATATATTCAAATTTAATATCTCCCAAGGGAAATTGAAAAAAAATGCTTTTGTACTTTAGCTTTTTCAAATAACTGCCATGAATCTCGTTGTTGATATAGGCAATACAATTGCTAAACTGGCTGTTTTTCAGCAGGATGAAATCCTTCTGAAAATTTCAGCAGATAAATCCGATTTAAATAAAAAAATTTCTGAAATCCTGAAACTTCATCCGGGAATCAAAAATTTAGTGGTTTCCAACGTGTCTTCGGCAAAATGGAAGCTTCCTGAAGGAGCTGAAAAATCGGTTAGGGTTGTAGAGCTTTCCGCAGAAACCCTGCTACCCTTCAAAAATAACTATGGAACACCTGCTACTTTGGGGAACGACAGGAAAGCTCTAATCGCTGCTGCCGTAAAATACCATGCAGGTAAGAATGTATTGGTGATAGACGCCGGCACCTGCATTACCTACGACTTTAAAACTGCCAGAGAAGAATACCTGGGCGGCGGAATTTCTCCGGGCTTAAAAATGCGATTTTTGGCACTAAATAATTTTACGGCAAATCTTCCGTTAGTAGAAGCAGGAGAAGGACATGAATTAATTGGTGATTCCACCACTTCCTCAATAACTTCGGGTGTTGTAAATGGCACGCTCATGGAAATTGAGGGGATAATTGGTAAGTATAAAGAAAAATATAACAATTTAATAGTTATAATTACCGGTGGAGATGCAACTTTCTTGTCTGGAAACTTAAAAAATGGCATATTTGCGAACTCCAATTTCTTGTTGGAGGGTTTAAATTTTATTCTCGAATTTAATATCGATCAATGACAAAACGATTGTTTATAATCGTATTCATTTTATTTTCAGTGATTACGACCGCTCAGGAGCGAACTTCCTCACCTTATTCTTTTTACGGGCTGGGATTAAACACCTTCAAAGGTACCGTAGAAAACAGATCAATGGGTGGTCTCAGCATTTTCTCAGATAGTATTCATGTCAACCTGCAAAACCCGGCAGCACTGGGCAGGCTTAGGTTAACTACTTATACAGTTGGACTGAGTGGCAATTCTGTTGAGATAAAGAGTGGAGACGAGAGTGAAAATGCTAGTTCAAGTTCGCTTGATTATTTAGCTGTGGGAATTCCAACGGGTAAATTTGGTTTTGCATTTGGATTGGTACCTTATTCTTCTGTGGGTTATAACATAGATGATATCAATCAGGACGAAGGGATAGGAAACAGGTATACAGGAAAAGGTGGTCTTAACCGGGTCTTTCTCGCTGCGGGTTATCAAATAACCTCAAATATCAATATTGGCGTAGACGCTAGTTATAACTTCGGAAATATTCAGAATAAAAGCATACTGGTACGCGAAGATGTGCAATATAGCTCCCGGGAAATAAACAGAAGTGACCTTAGTGGTTTCACTTATAAAATCGGGCTTGATTACGAGAGGATGCTCACTGAAAGCCTGCAGTTTAAAATGGGGGCGTACTACACGCCCGAAACTACTTTGAAAACAGACAACCAAAGAGAGCTTGCCACGATATTGTTAGGGGTTGACGGCAGGGAGATTACTGTAGATAGTCGTGATGTTTCTGAGCCTGCGTCAGATTTTGTTTTGCCTTCAAGCTTTAGTATAGGAGCAGGAGTAGGACGGCCTCATAAATGGTTTTTAGGAGGAGAATTTTCTACAACCGAAGCGGGAGATTACAGCAACCGTGCCTTTGCAATAGAAGGAGCGTCATTTGAACAGGCTTCTAAATATAAAATTGGAGGATTTTTCATTCCCAACTATAACTCTCTTACCAGCTACTTTAGCCGAATTGTATATCGTGGGGGTCTTCGTATGGAAGAGACCGGGCTTCACCTTAATGGAGAGTCTATTAATGAGTTTGGCATAGCTTTTGGTTTAGGACTACCAGCAGGAAGGATGTTGACCAACATTAATCTGGGATTTGAGTATGGACAGCGCGGTACAACAAGCGCCGGATTAATCCAGGAAAACTTTTTTAATGCTATGATAAGCCTCTCGTTGAACGACAGGTGGTTTATCAAAAGAAGATTCGAATAATCACAAACTATTAATCAGGAATAAAACTTATACTATGAAAACCAAGGTAATATTATTTCTTTCAGGGGTTGTTCTGGGAACAGGGGCCTTGCAGGCACAGGCTAATCAGGAATGTGCCACCACAGCAGCCCTGGCCTATAGCGATGCAAAGGCAAAAAACTATGATGCGGCCTGGACCAGAATTCAAACCTTAAGAGAGGAATGTCCTTCCTATCATATAGCAACCTATCAGTACGGAGAAAGGATATTGAAAGATCGCCTTGACAATGCACCCGATGCTGAGAAAGAAAGCGTAGCGCAGGAGCTTATAAAATTATATAAAGAGCGTTTGCAGCATTTCCCTGCAAAGACCGATGCAGGAGATGTTAATGCCGATATCGCGCAGCTCATGTTTGATGTAAAACTGGGTTCAACTGAAGAGCAATATGAGGCTTTTGATAAAGCTTTTGAAGCAGATCCAAACAGTCTCAATGCCAAGTCACTGTATACTTACTTCTACCTGTTGGTAGAGTTGCAGGATTCCGGTAAAAAAGATCTTCAGGAGGTTTTTGACAAATATGATGTTGTTATCGCCAAACTTGAAGAGCAGGAGAATGAGACTGCTGAGTCTTTAGCTAGCTTAATTGAAAAGCAGGAGGCTGGAGAAGAGCTTTCTTCTAAAGATAAGGCAAGACTTAATGCATATGAGAAAAACCTTGTAGCCTATAGTGCTGTAAAAGGAAGTATCAACGCAAAACTTGGTCAACGTGCAGATTGTACTAACCTTATCCCGCTTTACAGCAAAGATTTTGAAGCTAAAAACGGTGATACTGAATGGTTGAAGCGAGTGAATAGCAGGTTGTCTGCAAAAGATTGTACTGAAGATCCACTTTTTGTAAAGGTGTCTGAAGCTCTTCATAAATTAGAGCCATCTGCAAGTTCTGCTTACTCTCTTGGTCAATTAGCCGAAGCAAATGGAAACCAAAGTAAAGCGCTTGAATATTACAACCAGGCAGCCGAACTGCAAAAAGACCCATCTGCAAGAGCAAGTATTTATTACAAGATTGCGAACCAGTACAAAGATAAAGGCCAGTTTGGGCAGGCCAGAAATATGTATCGTAAGGCTATAAGCTCAAAACCATCATTTGGTAGGGCTTACCTCCAAATCTCTAACATGATCGCTCAAAGTGCAAACAACTGTGGAAATACTGCTTTTGAAAAAAGAGCTGTATACTGGAAAGCTGCAGAATATGCCGAGAGAGCCGCAAGAGTTGATCCGTCAATAAGCAGTACTGCTAATGAGACTGCATCTGCATACAGGGGTAGAGCACCACAACGTAGCGATATCTTCCAGAATGACATGCAGGGTAAAACCATCAACATTGGATGTTGGATAGGAGAAAGCATTCGCGTACCTAATTTGTAGTATGAAATTTACATACAGGATATTTTTTAAAAGCATTGTCACAACCCTTGTTGTGACAATGCTTTTTTCTTGTGAGGGGAATTTGAAAGGCGTTAGGCAAATGGAGATCCCCGAAGATGCACCGCAATCTATAGGGGTGGGAATTAACATGAAGTATGTTGATTCCGGAAAGGTGGTGGCTACTCTTAGAAGTGAAACCATGAGGGATTTTTCAAACAAAGCTTTTCCCTATCGCGAATTTCCTGATGGTGTTATCGTAGAATTTTTTGACGAGAACCAACAAAAGAATACCATAACTGCCAATTATGGTATTGTTTATAATGAGACAGGGCTTATAGATTTGCAGGGTGATGTGGTGGTGGTGACCAGTGATAGCACAAAGCTCACTGCAGATCAGCTTTATTGGGACCAGGTGAGAAACTGGGTTTTTACAGATCATCCTAACACCATCAGGTTCAAGAATGGAGCGATCAATGAAGGAAAGGGTTTTGATAGCAATCAGGAATTCACTAATTTCCGTTCAAGATCAAATGTTGGGGTGCAAATTTTAGAAGAAGACAAACAATGATAAAATTTTCGAAGTTTTTTGAATTTGCCTACCTGGCAGCCGCAGCGTTCTTTCTTTACGAGGCTGTGGTCATTTGGAATGATCAACGCAACCAGGCCTATCTCTTCCTTTTCTTTGTGGTGATAGCCATATTCATGTTCTTCTTTAGAAGACATTTCAGGCACAAGTACGATAACAGGAAATAGGTACTATGGCCTTCGAGATCGTTATTATTCTGTGTTCCCTTATTCTTTCAGCTTTCTTTTCGGGTATGGAGATCGCTTATGTGTCTGCCAACAAGATTCATGTTGAAATTGAGAAGAAGCAGAATGATTTTTTAGCCAAAATACTTACCCGTCTTACCCGTAAACCTTCAAAGTTTATTGCTACTATGCTGGTGGGCAATAACATTGCCCTGGTTATCTACGGGTTTTTTATGGGAGATCTCTTAATGGCATGGCTCACACCCGATCACTTTAGCAATGAAATAGTAGTTTACCTGCTTACAAATCTCAGCCTTCTCACTCAAACCGTTATTTCCACACTTATTATTCTGCTTACTGCGGAATTTTTACCCAAAGTGTTCTTCCAAATCTATGCCAATTTCTTTCTGAAGTTCTTTGCCGTACCTGCCTATTTATTTTACCTGCTCTTCAGTTTTATATCCTCTTTTGTGATATGGGTTTCAGATCTCGTTTTGAAAAGGTTCTTTAAAACCCAGGGAGATGAAGTGCAATTGGCTTTCACAAAGGTGGAACTCGGAAATTATATTTCTGAGCAAATGGACAAGATTGAGCACGACCAGGAGGTAGATTCCGAAATACAGATCTTTCAGAATGCCCTCGAATTTTCCGAAGTAAAATCCAGGGAAGTTATGATTCCCCGTACAGAGATCGTGGCTGTAGACATTACTACCGATCCGCGGGAGCTGGTGGAGACTTTCACCGCAACGGGGCTGTCTAAGATCCTGGTGTACCGGGAGAATATTGACGACATTATTGGTTATATCCATTCCTTTGAGCTTTTCAAAAAACCGCCTACCATAAAATCTATCCTGTTGCCGGTAGTCTTTGTGCCCGAGACCATGCTGGTGAAAGATGTTCTTAATATCCTTATCAAAAAAAGGAAGAGTATTGCGGTGGTGATAGATGAATATGGCGGCACCAGTGGAATGATGACCGTAGAAGATATCGTGGAAGAGCTGTTTGGAGAAATAGAAGATGAGCACGATCCTGTAATTCTTATAGAAGAAAAACTTGAGGAGAATAAGTACCTTTTTGCAGCCCGTTTGGAGGTAGATTATCTCAATGAGAACTATAAGCTGGACATTCCCATAGGAGAGAATTATGAGACCCTGGGCGGTTATATTCTTGATCACACCGAAGAAATTCCGCCAAAGGACGGAGTCGTTGAAATTGATAGTTTTACCTTTTATATCAAAGAAGTTTCCAACACAAGGATTGAGCTTGTAGAGGTGATCGTGAACCCAAACGATTAATTTTTAGTTTTTCCTCACATTTTGAAGATTTATAGTTTTTTAGTAAAGCTAAAAACGTTATTTTCGCCCCCTATATTTTAGAATTAATTATAAGATAATGGCAGTATTAAATTCAATAAGACAACGTTCGGTCTTCCTTATCGTGATCATTGCTTTGGCACTTTTCTCATTCGTTTTAGCCGATGTGATTAGGAACGGAGGGATGGTTTCTCAGAAATCACAGAATACCATAGCGACAATTAATGGTGAGGACATTGATAGAGAGCAGTTTGCCCGTCAGGTTGAGTCTTTGCAGCGTAACATGGGTCAAAATGCGACCACTGCACAAGTTGTGAACCAGGTTTGGGAAATGAACGTTCGTAGAACGCTTATGCAAGAGCAGTTTGAAGAGCTGGGTATTCGTGTAGAAGAAGCTCAGGTGAAAGAGATGATGAGAAGGGAACTGGCAAACAATCCTAATTTCACTAACGAGGCCGGAGTTTTTGATGAAGCCAAATTAAGAGAATATGTAGCTACTTTAAGATCTACTTCTCCCCAGGCATATCAGCAATGGTTAGATTTTGAAACCAGTCTTGCCGAAACTGCCAGAGAGCAAATCTATCTTAACCTGGTTCGTGCCGGGGTAGGGGCAACGCTTCTTGAAGGCGAGCAGGCTTACAGGTTTACTAACGATAATGTAGACATGGAGTTTGTTCACATTCCCTACACTACAGTTGAAGACTCACAGGTAGAAATTTCTAAAGATGAGATCAGAGACTACGTAAAAGCACATCCGGGACAGTTTAAAACTGAAGCTACACGGGATATCCAGTACGTTCTTTATGAAGAAACTGCTTCTGTTGAAGATGAAGCTGAAGTGAAGAATGAGCTGCTGGGACTTCTTAATGATAAAGTTGAATTCAACGCTGCAACCAATACCAGCGATACGGTTGAAGGTTTTGCAACAACCAGAAACTGGGAAACTCTCGTTAATGAAAGATCTGATGAAAAATTCCAGGACAGGTTCGTGTTCAAAAACCAATTACCTGTAGATCATGCAGATTCTTTGTTCAACCTGAATGAAGGAGAAGTGTACGGTCCATTTAAGTTCAATGGTTCTTACAGGCTGGCGAGAGTAGTTGAAACTGCTCAGATTCCAGATTCTGCGAAAGCAAGACACATTCTTGTATCATGGCAGGGTTCTCCGGTAGGAGGACAGGTGACCAGGAGTAAAGAGCAGGCGCAGCAATTGGCTGATAGCCTTGCTAACGTAGTAAAAGGTAACAAAGACAAGTTTGCTGAACTTGCTTCAGAATTCTCTGCCGATGCTTCCAACAAAGAAGATGCAGGTCAGCTTGGCTGGTTTGGTCCTGGAGCAATGGTGCCTCCATTCAATGATTTCGTGTTTAATAATAACGAAGGATCTATAGGAGTAGTTGAAACTCAATTTGGATACCACGTGATCCACATCCAGGAGCAAACTGAAAAAGAAAAAGCTGTTAAACTGGCAACTGTTTCAAGGGCTATCCAGCCTTCAGAAAAAACATCAAACGAGCTTTTTGCTGAAGTGACAAAATTTGAACTCGGTGCAAAAGATGGCAACTTTGCTGATCTTGCAAAAGAGGGAGGAAAAGAAGTGAGACCGGTAAAAGAAATTAAACAACTCGAAGAAAATATCCCAGGTATTGGGGCGCAGAGAAGAATTGTGCAGTGGGCATTTGAAGAAGAAGTTGAAGTTGGAGATATTAGAAGATTTGAAGTTCCTTCAGGATATGTGGTGGCGCAGGTTACCGGATTGAATAAAGGTGGCCTTAAATCGGCTGAAGCTGCGTCTGCAACCGTTATTCCAATTCTTCAGAAGCAAAAGAAAGCTGAGATTATAAAATCTGAGATCAGCGGAAGCGATCTTCAGGCCATCGCCCAAAAGCAGGGAGTGCAGGTAAATACTGCAAACGCAGTGAACCGCAATAGCCCAACCCTTCCAGGTGTTGGAAGTGAGCCAAAAGTTGTGGGAGCAGCTTTCGGACTTGAAAGTGGTGAAACCAGCAGTCCTCTAGAGGGTGAAAAAGGAGTTTTTGTAGTGAAAGTACTTCAAAAAAATGACGCTCCTCAAATGGAATCTTATCGTCCTTATGCTGCAAGAGAGGCTTCTGCCCGACGCATAACTGTGAACACTGAGGTTTTCCAGGCGCTTAAAGAATCTGCAGAAATTGAAGATAACCGCGCAAGGTTCTACTAGGATCCTGTTAGAAAAATATATAAGAAAAGCCCTTCATTTGAAGGGCTTTTTTCATTTTATGTGGTGATGTAAAAAGGTTTTATTTAAATAATACTTTGGGGGAGGTAAAGCCTTTATAAGATCATGTCAGAATAGGAGAGGATGGTGTTGTAGCCTTTCCTTCTGAAGTATTCCATATCCTCGGCTGTGCCGGTGACCAGTATAAAATCACCGCCCCAGCCGCCAAGGCTTTTTATTGCCCCCGGGTAATCTGGGAACAGGCGGGATTTGACCTTTTGCAGCCCCACCAGCTGTGAGATAATATTCTCATGTACTTCCAGGAGCATTTTAAACTCCAAAAGATCTTTACTGCTAATTAAACTATGGGTGAGTGCCGAAATTTTATCAATGCCCGTGTTTAAGGCTGTTTTGTCCTGCTGCCTGTAGTGCTGTATGGCTTCGCGGCTGTTCTGTTTTTGATTTAGGTGCACAAAAAAGATCTGGTCTTTAAAAGCAGGGTCAAATGAGGTCTTTAAAATGCTATTTTCAAAGGGATGTTTTTCAAAGGTGATCGCGGTTTCGTGCATGGCTACTGCCACATCATAGCCGCTGCCCCCAAAAGTGTGCTGCAGGAGCTCGTAAGGGTCAATTTTCAGCCATTTGGCAAGGTTTGCAACAAGGGTCGATGATGTTCCGAGGCCCCAGTTTCTTGGGAAGTCCGATTTTGTGGTGATTTCAAATCCGCCTTCAGAAAATTTCTGCGGAGCCATTTTCCTGGCAAAAAAGAGTGTCAAAAATAGCATTTTTGACACCTCATTTTTTTCATGCTTCCGTGGTGCTTCCGAAGAGGTTAAAGCTGAAATTTCAAAGTTGTCTTTAAACCATATTTCCTGTTTCTCATCATAACTTTTCCACTTTATTAAAGGCTCTTCAATGTTTGTGACTTCCAGGCTTTGTCCAAACTTTGTGGGTAAGGCAAAACCGGTGGCGCCATCAAGAATAACATATTCCCCGCTTATCAGTAATTTTCCGTGACTGTGGAATACCTCCATTAGCTTCTCAGTTTTTCAAGTTGCTGCTCCACTGCGCTGTGCGAAACATTGTGGTTCTTAAAATAGCTTGTTAGCACTTCTTTTTCCTGTGTTGTTGCCTGGAATTGGTTGAGGATATTCATAAGGTGCATTTTCATATGTCCCTGCTGAATTCCTGTGGTGATAAGTGACTTTACGGCGGCAAAATTTTGTGCCAGGCCGGCTACTGCCACTATTTTCATAAGTTCTTCGGCTGAAGGTTTTTGCAGAATTTCCAAAGCGATCTTTGAAAGCGGATGTAATGCCGTGAGACCACCTACCGTTCCCAGGGCCAACGGAATCTCCATCCAAAACCTGAATTGTCCATCGTGTACTTCGGCGTGGGTAAGGCTGCTGTATTTCCCATCTTTTGAGGCATAAGCATGAATACCTGCTTCTACCGCTCTAAAATCGTTTCCTGTGGCCAGTACTACCGCGTCAATTCCGTTCATGATGCCTTTGTTGTGGGTCACCGCCCTGTAGGGCTCAACTTCAGCGATCTTGAGGGCCCTAACAAATTTTGCAGCGAAATCTTCCCCGCTCATGCCCTGATCGGCCAACGCTGTTACCGGGCAGGAAACTTCAGCTTTTACGATACAACCGGGTACGTAATTAGAAAGAATGCTCATCACGATCTCTATCTCCTTTTCGGTAGCGTTAAAAGCCTCATGGCTCTTAGCTGCTTCACGAAAAGTTTCAGCAAAACGCTCCAGGCAGGAGTTGATGAAATTTGCACCCATAGAGTCTTTAGTCTCAAAAGTGCAGTGCAGTTGGTAGTAATTGTCGAGTAGCTTTGTTTTGTCACGCAGCTCCATATTCATTACTCCGCCGCCGCGCTTCTCCATGTTTTTGGTGAGGGGAGCTACTGCTTCAAGTAATGTTGATTTGATGCTATTGAAAAAATGCTCCAGCTTTTTCCCGTCTCCAGAGTACATGAAATGTACCTGCCCTATCTTTTCTGTTCCCAAAACTTCAGCTTTAAAACCGCCCCTGTCACTCCAGAATTTGGCTGCTTTGCTCGCCGCAGCAATTACCGAGCTTTCTTCTATAGCCATGGGTACCGCATAAAGCCGGTCATTGATAAGAAAATTGGGGGCAAGCCCAAAAGGCAGGTAGTAATTTGACAGGGTGTTCTCTGTAAACTCTTCGTGGAGCTGTTGCAGGCCGGAGTCGGGGTTCCAGTACTGGGTTAAGATCTTCCTGGCGTTTGTATTGTGAGCCAGGTATGTTTGGCTAAGCCAGTCAATTTTCTCCTCTTTTGACAGTTTGGAAAAGCCCGAAATAGGTGTGATCATTATGTGAAATTTGAGAGCACAAAGATACAATTACTGTAAGAAACATGGCAGCTGTTAGAATTTCTGGAGCAGAGGGAGCAAAACTTACAGATTTGCACATCTACACTCATTCGGTTCATTAACATCTTCTTATGATTTAACAGCAGAAAGCCTGTTTTTTAGCCGAATTTTTACTAAACTTGGCAAGCAAATTTTTTAAACGCAAAAAATGAAGTTGACCTACGGGTTTTTGGCCCTTTTTCTTTTGGCTACAACGGTTCTCACTGCGCAGAAAAAAGCAATTACACTTGAAGACATTTGGGGAGGAACATTCCGGCAGGAAAGAATGGAAGCCCTGCAATCTCTCAATAATGGAGAAGAGTATGTGGTGCTTAATTTTGATCGTAGTGCAGGCACATCAGCCATAGATGCTTATTCTTACAAGACCGGTGAAAAGACAAGAACTATTCTTAACAGTAAAGATCTTGAGGAAATTCAATATTTTTCGGAATATGAATTCAGTGAAAATGAATCTAAACTGGTGCTGGGCACAGAGATTGAATCTATCTACAGGCACTCTACCCGCGGGATCTTTTACGTGTACGACCTGCAAACGAATGAACTGAAAAAGATTTCAGAAGAAAAAATCAAGGAACCTACCCTGTCGCCAAATGGGGAGAAGGTTGCTTATGTATTCAAAAATGACATTTTCGTGAAAGATCTTTCCTCCGGAAAAGTGGCGCAGGTGACTACCGACGGGGAGATGAACAAGATCATCAACGGGGTGGCCGATTGGGTGTATGAAGAAGAATTTTCTTTTGTGCGCGCTTTTCAGTGGAATAAATCTGGTGATAAAATCGCTTTTTTGAAGTTCGACGAAACTGAAGTCCCCGAATTCTCTATGGATGTTTACGGGCAGGATCTTTACCAAACCCAAACAGTCTTTAAATACCCTAAAGCAGGAGAAAAAAATTCAGAAATAAGCCTTCATATTTATGATCTTCAGCAGGAAGAAGTTTCAGACGTGAATTTGGGTGATTACGAAGATTTTTATATTCCGCGGATAAAATGGACCAATGATGCCAATGTGTTAAGTGCACAGGTTCTTAACCGTCATCAAAATGTGCTCGATCTAATATTTGTTGATGCTGAAGCAAATAAAGCTGGAGTAGTGCTCACAGAAACCGATGAAGCTTACGTAGATGTGACCGATAATTTGACATTTTTGGAAGATAACAGCTTCATCTGGACCAGTGAAAAGGATGGCTGGAACCACATTTATCTCTACGACAAGAACGGTAAACTGAAAAATCAGGTGACCAGAGGTAACTGGGAGGTGACCAATTACTACGGTCTTGATCCTAAAACCAAAACTATTTTCTACCAAAGTACCGAGAACGGAAGCATCAATCGTGATGTGTTTTCAGTAAGGACCAACGGAAAGAATAAAAAACAACTTACAGATAAGGTGGGGCAAAACAGTGCCGACTTTAGTGCCGATTTTACTTACTTCATCAACAGCTACAACAGCGCGACTACGCCTTATGAGTTTACCCTACACCTCGCAAAGAATGGGAAACTTGTAAGGGAGATTGTCAATAACGAGGAGCTTTTGGAGCAAATGGCAGAGTATGAGATTGTGCCTAAGGAATTCTCAACTCTTGCGGTAAATGGCGCCGATCTCAATATGTGGATGATCAAGCCTGCTGGTTTTGATCCTGCAAAAGAGTATCCGCTTTTTGTCTCGCAGTATTCGGGACCTGGTTCTCAGGAAGTAGGCAACCGCTTTCACAGCACGAATGACTACTGGTATCAAATGCTTGCCAGCAAAGGATATATTGTAGTGGGAATTGATCCTCGCGGTACCGGGTTTCAAGGTGCTGCCTTTAAAAAAGTGACCCAAAAGGAACTTGGAAAATATGAAGTGGAAGATATTATTGAAGCCGCACGAATCCTTGGATCAAGAGACTACATAGACGAAGACAACATGGGTATTTGGGGCTGGAGCTATGGAGGTTTTATGTCATCTAATGCCATTCTTAAAGGTAATGACGTCTATAAAATGGCTATAGCAGTGGCACCGGTTACCAGCTGGAGATTTTACGACAGCATCTATACCGAAAGGTATATGACTACCCCGCAGGAGAACCCTTCGGGATATGATGAGAATTCGCCCATCAATCATGTGGAGAAGCTAAAAGGAGATTACCTGCTTATTCATGGTACAGGAGATGACAATGTTCATGTTCAAAATACCATGAGAATGATAGAAGCCCTCGTGCAGGCGAACAAACAGTTTGACTGGGCAATATATCCCGATAAGAATCACGGTATTTACGGTGGTAACACCCGTATGCACCTTTATACGCTCATGACGAACTTTATCGAAGAAAATCTAAAAGTTAATTCTAATATCAAATCATCCCTATAATGGCACAGGCAACAACAGCACCTCAAAAGAGTGAATTATTTGGTCACCCGGTAGGTCTATACATTTTATTTTTTACTGAAATGTGGGAGCGCTTTTCCTATTACGGAATGCGCGCCATTCTCGTACTCTATCTTGTTAGCGCTACCCAGGGCGGAAATGCCGGTCTCGGCTGGACCAATGCCGAAGCTTTGGCGCTTTACGGATGGTACACAATGCTGGTATATGTGGCTTCCATTCCGGGAGGGATAATAGCCGATAAACTTCTGGGGCAGAAAAAAACTGTGCTGTGGGGAGGAATAATTTTAGTGGCAGGACACGGGATACTCGCAGTTGAAGAAATGTGGGCATTCTACACCGGGCTTGGGTTAATTATTGCCGGCGTGGGAATGCTTAAACCTAATATTTCTACCATGGTGGGAGGTCTCTACAAAGAAGGGGACATTCGCCGTGATAAAGGATTTACCATATTTTATATTGGGATCAACCTGGGAGCTTTCCTTTCAAGTTTAATTGTAGGTTATGTAGGTGAGAATATTGGATGGCACTGGGGCTTCGGTCTTGCAGGAATAGCCATGGCACTTGGGCTTCTAGTGTACCTGTGGGGGCAAAAATACCTTACAGAAGTAGGGAATTTACTTTCAAAAGCTGAAAGAGATTCAGGTGCTTCTTTTGGCGGGATGTTCAAAGATCTTTTCAAATCTCCGCTACAGTTAACAATCACTGCTGTGCTACTGGCAGGTTCAATTTATTATCTTCTTGCCATAGACATAGCTTACGGTTTCCTATTCATATTCCTAACCTTCGTTACGGCTATGATGCTCATGGTTTATAAAGATCTTACTACGCAGGTGATGAAAGACAGGTATGTTGTAATGCTGCTTTCGTTTATCCTGGTAATTGTATTCTGGGGGGCTTTTGAACAGGCCGGTGGGCTTATGAATATCTATGCTCTAGAGAAAACCGACAGGTCATTGCCTTTTAGCTTGCCATTGATAGGCAGCGAAGTGCCTGCTTCCTGGTTTCAGTCTTTAAATGCACTTTTCATTATTATTTTCGGAGTGATCGTCGCCAACTTCTGGGCTAAGAGAAAATTGAAGAGTAAAGAAGCTTCTTCTATCTTTAAAATGGCAATTGGGGTTATCATCATGGGGCTTGGATTTGTTTTCATGGTATTTGCCTCTATGGAATTTCAGAACAATGGAGCTTCGGCTATGTACTGGCTGGTATTGGCTTATCTATTCCACACTATAGGAGAATTGAGTTCGTCGCCGGTGGCACTTTCATTCATTACCAAGCTTGCACCGGTAAAATACGCGTCTTTAATGATGGGAGTTTATTTTGCAGCGACAGGTCTTGGAAACAAGGTTGCGGGAATTGTGGGAGAATATTCTTCTGAAGCTGGTGATGGAACCATCTTTATGGGTATTACCATCTTCACCGTTGCCTTTGCTATTCTTGTCCTGTTAATGCTTAAGCCTCTTAAACGTCTTACTCACGGAGTAGAAGATGAAGAGCGCGAGTTACCACAGCAGGAAAAATTTGAACTCGGTGACGATGATCTTGTAGAAAAAGAAGCAAATAAAAGAAGAAGATAATGGCAGCTACGGTTCCAGCGGCAGAGAACGATTTCTTTAAATCAAAAGTTTTGGGCCATCCCGCCGGCCTATTTGTTCTTTTCTTTACAGAGATGTGGGAGCGCTTCTCGTTCTACGGGATGCGGGTGCTCCTCATCAACTTCCTTACAATGGCAATTGTGGGTGTTGATAATCCCGGATGGGGTTGGAGTGCAGAGAACGCAGGTGCCCTTTTTGGGACCTATGCAGGTTTACTTTACCTTACCCCTATTGCAGGTGGTATCATTGCCGATAAAATTACCGGCTATCGCTGGGCGGTGGTTATTGGTGCTGCAATTATGACCCTGGGGCATGCTTCTATGGCGTTAGAAACCGAATTCTCCCTGTACTTTGGGCTTGCGTTGCTGGTTATAGGAACAGGTTTCTTTAAGCCCAATATTACCTCGATTATTTCTGAAATGTATGATGGTAAGCCCGATAAGAAAGATGGGGCTTACACCATATTCTACATGGGCGTAAATGCCGGGGCTTTCTTCGGAATGATGTTATGCGGCTACCTGGCCGAAAGAGTAGGATGGAGCTGGGGCTTTGGTCTTGCTGGTATCTTTATGTTCCTTGGAACCCTGCAGTTCTGGCTGGCAAAACCTCTCTTTGGTAACATAGGTGGGGTGCCCGATAAAGCTAAACTTGCCGAAGAAAAGGCTAAAGAAGAAGCATCTGGAGTAAAAGATCATTCTCACAACCCATTCACGCTTTTAGACAAGATTCTGGTGGTTGCTACTTCAGTTATAGGGTTGTTGTATTTGATCAACGATCCGGTTTCCAGAATCGCTAATCTAAATTTACTTCCGGCTGTTATGCCTTTCGACTTTCAGGGGGAGCCTTTTTCGGGACCACTAGGGTTGGCATTAATTGGCCTCGGGCTGTTTCTGGTCCTGGTCATTTCCCGTATCTCACGATATGCTAAAGTGGTACGCGACCGGATGATCGCTGTAATTATCTTCGCATTTTTCACGGTTTTCTTCTGGATGTCTTTTGAGCAGGGAGCTACTTCCCTCATCATCTTTGCACGAGACTCTGTAGACAGGGTTTTAGTGGGCGCAGGCGCCACTGTTTTCAATGTTTTTAATACGCTCCTTACGGTGGTGCCGCTCATGATCATCACCTGGGTTTTGTATTTGTTATGGAAGCAGACTCATAAGCGAGTGCTGGGATCTAATGTTGTCCTGGTAATTTGCTTCGGAATAATTTGGGCTATCGTGATCTGGATGCTTGTAAGAGAATTCCAGGGAGACGCGACTGAAATCACTGTTTCATGGTTCAGTATTCTCAACTCATTCTTTATTATCGTATTTGCCTCTTTCTTCTCAAAATGGTGGGAAAGCAAGTACAATCCTTCCGCAGCATGGAAGTACAGCTTTGGTTTGATCCTGCTCGGGATTGGCTTCGGATTGCTGGCCTTTGGGTCAAGTGGTGTAGCCGAAGGAGCCAAAGTAAGTATGATCTGGCTTATTCTCGCATATCTTTTCCACACACTGGGCGAACTTTGTCTTTCTCCACTTGGTCTTTCTTATGTAAGTAAGCTTGTGCCGGCAAGGATGATTGCCTTTATGTTTGGGATGTGGTACCTGGCTATTGCGATTGGGAACAAACTGGCCGGTTCTTTTGGGGGTATGATCGATGAGATTACACAACAATACAGCCTCTCTACTTTCTTTCTTATTTTTACTGTTGTTCCTATCAGCGCCGGGGTTTTAGTGGCAGTATTGAATCCTTTACTAAAGAAATTGATGCACGGGGTTAAATAATTTCCTCCCTAAAATGCTATTTTTACGCCCTCATTCCCGAGGGCGTAGTTTTTTTGAAAATTTCGGAATGACTATTGCTAAAAGACAAAGAAAAAGTATGAAGAAAATTATTCTTAGCCTTGCTGTTTTGCTGTTTTCGGCTTCTGCCATGCTGGGGCAGGAGATCAAGTGGATGACCATGAATGAGGCCCTTGAAGCTCAAAAGAAAGCGCCTAAAAAAATATTCATGGATGCCTATACCACCTGGTGTGGCCCGTGCAAGATGCTCGATAAGAACACTTTTTCAAATAAAGATGTCATTAAATACATCAACCGGCATTATTATCCAGTAAAATTCAATGCTGAAGGTACCGAGGAGATCAATTACCAGGATATGTCCTTTAAAAACCCTAATTACGATCCTAAGAGAAGAGGTCGAAATAGTCAACATGATTTTGCAAGGGCCATGAAGATCACCGGCTACCCAAGTCTGGTCTTTTTTGATGAAGAGGCTAACCTCATAGGGCCAATTCCCGGGTACCGCACCCCGCAGCAGCTCGAGCTGTTTTTAAAGATGTTCGTAGATGAAGATTACAAGAAAATAACCAGTCCCGAAGCTTTCCAGGAATATTCCGCGGCTTTCGAAAATGAATTTACAGATTCAAAATAGCTTTTTTGAACATGAAATTTCTGGTCTCCCGGGTTTTTAAAACTGGTGAGGCCTTTTTTTATTCCAGGATATAAGCCCCGTCTTCACCGGTGTAGAAAAATGTAATGTGGTTCGCGCTTGCAGTTTTCTCCCACCTTTTTATAACCGCAGGATAATTACTGCCATCGGCAATGATCACTTCAGGTTTAAAATTCATTAATACCCGCTCCAGGTTGATCCTGGGAGTGCCCGAAAGTAGCAGGTGAGTGTTCAAAGGCGTTTGCTTCGGAAAGATTCCGCTACTGTCAGTCACCACTAAAAAATGCCTTTTTTGAAGGTATATATTTTGAAGTGGCACTTCCCTGATTTGTTGAAGATCTTCTCCCACCATGAAATTTTGAATTAGCTTCAGGTCTTTCGCAGGTGTTGTGAGGTTGTGGTAAAGCTTTAATCGTTCACTATTTTGTTGTGCTATCAGGCTGCTTCGGCTTTTGTGAAAAACAATAAGCCGATTCTCCCTATTTACTTCGGAAGAAATATAAACCAATTGCAGGATTATTACTGAAATAAGTACAGGGATGAGGCTTTTATAGCTGAAGTTTTTCCATAGCAGAAATGCAGCGAAAAGAAAGAAATACCAGCTCCATACTTCCGGTAAACTGAAGGCAATGTCTTTAAAGAGGAATTGTTCGTGCCCGGCAATCCAGTCCACGGTTTTAATCAGGATTTTGATGATGATTCCGTAGGTTTCAGCAATAAAAGAGGGCAGTACATCTACAACAGCCAAAAAGATGACCAGCACGCCCACAATAAGAATGAGACCCAGGAACGGAAGGATGAGCAGGTTTGTGAGAAAGAAGAGGCCGGGAAACTGGTGGAAATAATAGAGGCTTAGGGGCAATACTCCTATTTGCGCAGCAAGCGTAACGCTGAGTAAATCCCAAAGATATTTTACAATGCGGTTTGTAGGAGCGTATAGCCTGTTAAACAAAGGCTGAAAAAGCACAATAGAAAGCACCGCCAGATAGCTCAGTTGAAAACCGACTTCAAAGATCCATCCCGGCTTTATGAGTAGCAGTAGGAGCAGCGAAAGGAAGATGGAATTGAGGGTTCCGGTACGTCGTTTAATTTCCAGGCCCACGGCAATAAAGCTGAACATGGTCACTGCCCGCACCACCGAGGGCGAAAGTCCTGCCAGAACAGCAAAGCCCCAGAGGCATAAAATGACCAGGAAAGTCTTTAAGAATTTGCCATTTTTGAGACTTGTAAGAGGTTTAAAAAGCCAGTGTAACATCAATAAAATGATTCCCACATGCAGGCCCGATACCGCGAGGATGTGTATGGCTCCTGCAGCTGCAAAATTGTTGTAGGTCTGCGCTGAAATATCCTGTTTTTGACCCAGCAGCAGTGCCTGTACCAAAGAAAGTTCCTCCTGCTTAAAATTATTCTTTTTAAGTGCTAAAGTGATTTCACGCCTTAAGTTTGCCGCTGCTACTTTTATTCCGGATTCTTTTTTATGCAGGGTTTTTGAAACTCCATGGCGGAGATTGGCCTGTCGCCAAATTCCTTTTCTGTTCATAAAAGCAGCATAATCGAACTGGTGTGGATTGAGGGGCGCGGGGATGGGGGCTAAAGTGGAAGAAATAAGTAGATGCTCACCTTCCAAAAATGGCATTTTAAGACTGTCTTTTGGAATCAATAGCAGAAGCTTTCCGTGCGCAGATTTTCCGTTGACCGCGTTCACTTCAGCAAAATATTTATCGCTGTAGCGATCGGGTTTTAGTGTTTCCAGGATATTTAGCTTCAGAAGTGGTATTTCTTCCGAAGAAATCTTGTTAATGTAGTGCTGTGGCTGGTTTTTGGGAAGGTGAAGGCTTGCAGAAAAAATTCCGAAGAGAAAAAAGAGGAGGGCGACACTGCTTCCGAAGAAAAGATCTGGGAAAAGCAATTTTCGGGCTCTAATAAAAGTCAGGAGAAATAATAGGATTCCCGGCAGCAGTGCCAAAAATGCCATTTTTAGCGAGAGCTCCAAATAAAAGCCGATGCATGTTCCCAGCAGCAGCAAAATGGTAAGCCGAATGATTGCAGTGTTCAAATTATTATCTACCAGGTGTTTAGCCTAAGATAATAATTTACAGGATGCGGCGGGCCATCACAAAATGCTCTTTCCAGTAATTTTCATTGAGTGCCGAAATAATGACGCCGCGGGAAGTGCTGGAGTGAATAAAAAAGATATTGTCTTCATCAAGCTCTACCACCAAACCTACATGATTGATGTTCTTTTTGCGCCTGTCGGTCTTAAAAAACAGGAGATCGCCCAATTTTAGCTGCTTAAGTTCGAGCTCGTCACCCAAAAGAGCCATGTCTCTGGAAGAACGCGGTAATTCGATATTATTTTCGAGGAAGCAGGTATAGACCAGACCCGAGCAATCCATGCCCTGCGGGGTGGTGCCGCCGTATTTGTACTTTGTACCAAGAAACTGAAGGGCGTAATCTATGATGCTGAAGGTCTCTTCACCCACCTCTTCAATAATGTCTTCGGCATCGTTGTAGAAATCGGGAAGTTGGGCATAGTCATCCTGTCTGTCTACAACTGTAGCCTGATTCCCCACTGCAGATTTGCGTGCCCCGCAGGAAGTGAGGGTAAAGATGAGGGCCAGCAGCATGAACCTCAGGAACATCATTGAGCAGAGATCTTTTTAAAGATTAATTCGGCTGTCTTTTCACTTGCTCCTTTACCGCCGAGTTTTTGTTCCAGTTCGTGGTAATCGCTAAAGATCCTTTTCCTGTTTTCTTTATCGAGAATTTTGGTGAGTTCGGTTTTTAGATTTTTGCGGTTGAACTCGTTTTGGATGAGCTCTTTTACTACTTCGCGATCCATAATGAGGTTCACCAGAGAAATATAGTCGAGATTTATGATGCGTTTGGCAATTTGATAAGAAATGAAGTTGCCTTTGTAGCAAACTACTTCGGGCACTTTGAGCAAAGCAGTTTCCAGCGTTGCGGTACCCGAGGTTACCAGTGCAGCCGTGGATATTTCAAGAATATCATAGGTGCGGTTCATGACGAGGTGCACGTTTTTCTTTTTGATATACGGCCGGTAGAAGCTCTCTTCCTGGCTGGGTGCACCTGCGATAACAAACTGGTACTCTTTAAAATCATCGGTCACGCTAAGCATAACTTCCAGCATTTTGGATATTTCCTGTTTTCTGCTTCCCGGCAGGAGAGCGATTATTGGGCGATTATCAAGATTGTGCTCGGTTTTGATCTTTTCAGCCTGTACGGGAGGTCTTCCTGCAATCGCATCAATAAGCGGGTGGCCTACAAAATTGACTTTATAGTTGTGTTTCTTTTCGTAGAAATCTTTCTCGAACGGCAGGATCACGTACATTTCATCAATATCGCGCTGAATGTCTTTGATCCTGTTTTCTTTCCATGCCCAGATTTGTGGAGAAATGTAGAAATGGGTTTTATAACCTTCTTTGCGGGCCCATTTTGCAATACGCAGGTTAAACCCGGGATAGTCAACAAAAATGATGACATGAGGTTCCCATTTTTTAATGTCTTCCTTACAAAATGAAATATTGCGAAGAATGGTACGCAGGTTCATAAGCACTTCAGCAAACCCCATAAATGCGAGGTCGCGGTAGTGCTTCACCGGGGTGCCGCCTTCCTGTTGCATGAGATCTCCTCCCCAAAACCTGAACTCAGCCTGGGGATCGGTCTTCTTAAGGCCTTTCATGAGGTTTGCCGCATGTAAGTCTCCCGAAGCTTCTCCTGCAATAATGTAGTATTTCATATTAACTAAGCTTTATTACCGCAATCACAAGTGCAGCAAGTATAGAGGCCATTAAGACTCCTCTTGCTCTATAGGTGTATTCTTTTTTTATAAAATAAAAGAAAGGCAGGAAATTTAAAATTGCGCCTGCGGTGATAAGGGTACCAATAAAGCCGCCGCGCATAGATTCCTGTAGGGTTTCCCAAATGGGTAGATCAGAAAAAATGAGGATATAAATGAGCATTCCAACCAGATTGGCTGCAATCCCTGTTACAAAACCTAAAAAGATCTCTTTCTTAATCATTGAGTTCCCACGAATTTAGATCGCTTAGAAATTGATGTGCCGTAAGGTCAAACTGAACCGGCACCACCGATACATATCCCTGAGAAAGGGCATGTTCATCACTGTCTTCTCCTTCGTCTTCATTTATAAATTTTCCCGATAACCAGTAGTAGTCGCGACCCTGCGGATTGGTTCTCTTGTCAAATTCTTCTTCCCAGCGGGCCTTGGCCTGCCTGCAAACTTTAATCCCTTTTATCTCGGCCTCACTTAGCTTTGGAAGGTTTACATTTAAAACCACTCCTTTTGGAAGGCCGTGTTTTAGCACCTGCCTGGTAATGCGTTTTACAAATTTCTTGCAGGGTTCAAAATCGGCGTTCAGTGAATAATCAAGTAAAGAAAAACCAATGGCCGGGATGCCTTCAATACCGGCTTCTACTGCGGCACTCATGGTACCCGAATAGATCACATTGATAGAAGAATTAGAACCGTGGTTAATACCACTTACACAAAGATCTGGCTTGCGGTGAAGGATCTCCTGGGTTGCGATTTTTACACAATCGGCCGGTGTGCCCGAGCAACTGTATTCTTTATGCTTGTAGGTTTCTTTGACTGTAATTTGATCACAAAAGAGGGTGTCGCTAATGGTGATGGCGTGTCCCATCCCGCTTTGGGGACTGTCTGGGGCGACCACGATCACGTCTCCCAATTGCTTCATGACCTCAATAAGGGCTCGAATTCCGGGAGCCGTAATTCCGTCGTCATTGGTGACTAAAATGAGCGGTTTTTCCTGAGACATTATGAAAAATTTATGGCTGCTAAATTAAATTAATTTCCTGAGGAAAGGCTTATATTCGTAAATTAACAAAAAAGGAGAAAACTATATAAGTTGGCATAGTTTTTACTGTAGTACAGGTATACTAATGATGAAAATAAAAACCATAATGAAAAGGAACTATAAGCTACTGGTGCTGGTCTTGCTGTTTGCCGCGGCTTCTTGCAGCTTTACCACCAAGACATTCAATGACCCCAATAAAGATAAAACCCTAATTGAACTGATTTCTTATGTTCTTAAAAACGGACATTATGATGCCAAGGAGGTAGACGATTCCTTTTCTTCTGAAGTTTATAAAGATTACCTCGAGGCGCTTGACCCTCTAAAAAGGTATTTTTACGCAAGTGATATAGAGGAATTTCAGCAATATGAAACCCTTCTTGATGATCAGATAAAGAACAGCGAGATCACATTCTTTGATCTTACCCATACCCGACTTTTAGAGCGTATGGCTGAAGCTGAAGGAATCTATAAGGAAGTTCTTGATAAGCCTTTCAACTTTGACAAAGATGAAGTTCTAGATACCGATTACAGCAAACGCGATTATGTAAGCTCAAAGAAAGAGATGAAGGAAAGATGGAGAAAGCAGCTTAAGTTTTCGGCTATTTCCAATTATTACGATATAAAGAAAGAACAGGAAAGAAAGCTGGAGGATGATGCCGATTATGTTGCAAAATCTGACGCCGAGCTGGAAAAAGAAGCACGGGAGTTAACCCTAAATTCTCTCGATGAGTACTTCGATTTCAGTGATGACCTTGAAAGAAAAGATTGGTTTTCAGTATATGTAAATGCAATTGTTGAAGAATTTGACCCCCATACATTTTATTTTGCACCACAAGACAAAGATCGTTTTGATATGGCCATGAGTGGTAAACTTGAAGGGATTGGTGCACGCCTGCAAAAGAAAAACGACAATGTGAAGATTGTTGAAGTAATCTCGGGAGGGCCAGCCTGGAGAGGAGAAGAAGTAGAAGTTGGTGACGAGATCATAAAAGTAAAACAGGAAGACGAGAAAGAACCGGTAAGTGTGGTTGGAATGAGGCTTGACGATGCTGTAAACCTTATAAAAGGCCCTAAAGGTTCTAAAGTTACCCTTACTCTTAAAAAAGTTGACGGTACCATTGAAGAAGTAGACATTATTAGAGATGTTGTAGAGATAGAGGAGACTTATGCAAAAGCGGCTAAAGTAGAGAAGAATGGCCGTGTTTACGGAGTGATCAACCTGCCCAAGTTCTATTTTGATATGGAAGATTATTCTGAAAGAAATGCAGCTTCTGATGTGAAAGAGGAAATTGTAAGGCTAAAGAAAGAAGGAATGGATGGGTTGGTACTTGACCTGCGAAACAATGGAGGGGGATCTTTAAAGACGGTTGTTGATATCGCCGGATTGTTTATCAAGGAAGGGCCTATAGTACAGGTGAAGTCTAAACTTGAAGGCCAACAGGTTCTTGAAGATACAGATTCCTCAATTTTATGGGATGGTCCTTTGGTGATCCTTGTAAATGAGCTTTCTGCCTCGGCTTCCGAGATTCTTGCCGCTGCAATGCAGGATTATAAAAGAGCAGTTATTATTGGAAGTAAACAAACCTACGGAAAGGGAACCGTGCAAAACGTACTTGACCTTAACCGATGGATCAAGAACAACGACCTTGGTGACCTTGGAGCCTTAAAGATCACCACTCAAAAATTCTATAGAGTAAATGGAGGTTCTACCCAGCTTGAAGGTGTGAAAAGTGACGTTGTGGTGCCCGATCGTTATTCCTTTATTGATATAGGTGAGAAAGATCAAAAGAATCCCCTGCCATGGGATCAAATTGAAGCAGCTTCTTTTGAAGAATGGAACGGCTATATAGATTTTGAAGAAACCCTTTCCAACAGCCAGAAGAGAATGGCTGAAAATGAACATATCGACTTAATCAGGGAGAATGCCGAATGGATTAGAGATCAGCGTAACAGTACTACTTTTCCACTTAATTATGCTGAATACAGCAGGGAAATGGAACTGAATGAAGAGCAGGCAAAGAAATTTGACAGGCTCTCAGAATACCAGTCAGACCTCAGTTTTGAATCACTTCCTTACGAGATTAAATTATTTGAAGTAGATACTGTACTTTCTGAGAAAAGAGAAAGATGGCACGAGAATCTTAAGAGTGATATCTACATGGAAGAGGCGGTGCATGTACTGGAAGACATGAAGATGAATAACATCAAGAAGTCTGGTTTGGCCGATGTCAAAAAATAAAAGTAGAGAAACATAGTATTCAAAAAGGGCTTTTTTAAGCCCTTTTTTTATGGCTTATTTCAGCGTTCATAGTGATGACTAAAAAGAGGAAGCTAATGAGGAGTTTCTTGGTGGAATGTGTGTTGCGTTAATAACAGTTTTCGGGTTTAGATTGTGAAGAAAAAGCCTTATCCCGATTTAACCAAAGCACAGGTTTCTTGTGTCTAATTTCTTCGGAATAATTCAGTCGTAAAACACCTTTTTTGAGGTGTAGATTAGATATTTATTCCCGGCTGTAACCATGATCGTGACTCTAAACTATCGACTACCGACTACCGACTACTGACTATCAAATGAATCCATCGAAAGCACAGGTTTTTGTGTCTAATTTCTTCGGAAAAATTCAGTCGTAAAACGCCTTTTTTGAGAGGTATAGATTAGATATTTTTTCCCGGCTTGTAACCATGATCATGACTCTAAACTATCGACTACCGACTACTGACTACTGACTATCAAATGAATCCATCGAAAGCACAGGTTTTTGTGTCTAATTTCTTCGGAAAAATGCAGTCGTAAAACACCTTTTTTGAGAGGTATAGATCAGATACTTATTCCCGGCTGTAACAATGGTCGTGACTCTAAATTATCGACTACCGACTACTGACTATCAAATGAATCCATCGAAAGCACAGGTTTCTTGTGCCTAATTCTTCGGAATAATGCAGTCGTAAAACACCTTTTTTGAGAGGTATAGATTAGATATTTATTCCCGGCTGTAACCATGATCATGATACTCAACTACCGACTATCGACTACCGACTACTGACTATCAACCAATCTACCAGAAAGACATTCGGTCAGAATCTAGTTTCAGGAATATGAACAGGAGTATGGTAAAGCCCCACAATCCGGAGCCGCCGTAACTAAAGAACGGCAAGGGAATCCCCACGGTAGGGAAGATGCCAATTACCATCCCGATATTGACAAAAAAGTGTAAAAAGAGGATCCCGGCCACACTGTAGCCGTAAACCCTGTTAAACTGGGATTTTTGTCTTTCGGCCAGGTGAATTATCCGGAGGATCAAAAAGATAAAGAGAAAAATAACCACAGCACTTCCAACAAAGCCCCATTCTTCACCCACTGTACTAAAGATGTAATCTGTATGTTGTTCGGGAACAAAATTTCCTTTGGTCTGGGTGCCTTCAGTCCATCCTTTTCCAAACCAGCTGCCACTGCCAATAGCTATTTCACTTTGATTGGTGTTGTAGCCTATTCCGCGGTTATCTACTTCTTTTCCAAGAACGATGTTGAAACGGTCGCGATGACGTTGTTCAAATATGTTTTCAAAAATATAATCTACAGAAAAAGATAGCGCAATAGCTACAATAAGTAAGCTGAGAGAGGCCATTAGACCTGCTATCCTCTTTTTCTTTAAGAAGAACAGTAGCGCCACCAGGATCGTTGCCCCAACAGAAACCCAAATAGGGCCAAATAATAGGGTGAAAACGAAAACCAGCACGCCAATGACCACAACTATTAGATATCCTCCTGAGAGTCCTTCTCTGTACAGCGGAAAGAAGAAAGCAGCATACACCATTGCACTTCCTGCATCGGGCTGCATTAAAATGATCACAGCCGGTAAGGCTATAATAATAAAGGCCTGGAATTGATGGGAAAGACTATGGATGTTCGTTTGAATGTCGCTTATGAACTTGGAAAGCGCCAGGGCTGTGCCCACCTTTGCAAATTCAGCAGGCTGAAAGGTAAAACTTCCTATGGCATACCAGGAAGTGGCGCCATTAATTGTTTTTCCGAAGAAAAATAAACCTGTAATAGAAATCAGGGAGATGATATAGAATATACTGGAAAAGCGTTCATAAAACTTAGCTTCCAGGGAAAGAAGAATAACTATAAGAAAGACACTTAAAATGATAAACAACATTTGCTTACCGTAGATTTGATCAAGGTCAAAGAATGATCTTGCGGTGTCATCGAGAGATGCCGAGTAGATATTTACCCAGCCAATGATTACCAGTAAAAAATAAACAAGTATAGAAAGCCAGTCAAACTGGGAAATAGTTTTAGGCATAGTTACTGGTTAATTCTAAAAGGTTCCCCGCTTAATGGTTTTGCATATTCTTCTTCCAGGCTGTGGGTAAGTATCCATTCTTCCATATCCTTTCGGGTAATCTCTCCCTTTATGTATTTTTCAATCATTAAGCCTGCAATACGACCTGCGTAACGGCCTCCCCAATATCCATTTTCCACAAAGATTGCCAAAGCTATCTTAGGGTTATCTACAGGAGCAAAGGCTACGAAAATGGAATGGTCTGTAAGTTGTACCCTTTTTCCGTCGATCCTGGTAAAATTCTCGGCAGTTCCGGTTTTCCCTGCAATCTCTATCCCGGGGATTTGAAGCGCAGATGCGGTTCCCGACTTATATACCTGGTGCATTCCTTCTACCACAGGTTCAAAATGGCGGGGCTCTACAGTGGTGATTTTCTTTTCGGTAAACTCCTTTTCCTTAATGGGATTTCCTTCAATTTCCTTTAAAACATGAGGAGTATAGAACCATCCGCGATTTGCGATTGCAGCTGTCATATTTGCCAGCTGAATGGGGGTCATAAGAACCTCGCCCTGCCCTATGGCGTTAGAAAGTGTAGCTGTAGAAAACCATTTATAGGTGGGGTAATCATAGATCTTGTTGTAATATTTTGAAGTTGGGATCTTACCTGGCCTTCCGGTAGAAAGGTCAGATCCAAGATAATCACCCAAACCAAAACTTTTTAGATGATTGGCCCATACATCTACGCCCTCTTGCGGAGTGGGGTATTTTTCAACGATCCTTCGGTAAACATTTGCAAAATATGCATTACAGGACTGGGCAATCCCGGGAATCATGTTCAAGGGGCTGGAATGGGCGTGACAACCCATTTTTCGGCCTCTACCATAGAAATATCCTCCATGGCATGAGAAACTTTCCTGGGTAGTTACAACGCCTTCCTGTAAGGCAATTAAAGCATTAATGGTCTTAAAAGGTGATCCGGGAGGATACTCGGCCAGTAGTCCTCTGTCAAATAAAGGTTTTGAAATGGAATCAAGCCAAAGCTTGGTAAAGTTTTCTGATCTCTTTCGCCCCACCAAATCGGCAGGATCATAATTTGGAGCTGTTACCAATGCCAGGATCTCGCCGGTTGCCGGTTCAATAGCTACAATACCGCCTCTCTTATTCTTCATGAGGAGCTCTCCGTATTTTTGCAGTTCGGCATCAATGGTAATGGTAATATCTTTTCCCTTTTTTGGAAGGGTGTCGTAGATTCCTTCTTTATAAGGCCCTATATCACGGTTAAACCTGTCCTTCTGAATATATTTTACTCCTTTTACACCGCGCAGGAGTTCTTCGTAATAGCCTTCCACTCCCTGGCGGCCAATAAGGTCTCCAGAGAGGTAATAAGGATTCTCATTTACTATACGCTGGTTAACTTCGGTTATGTATCCCAACACATTTGCGCCATGTTCGGTATAATAATCACGCAGGGAACGTTTCTGGATGTAGAAGCCTTCGTATTTACGCATCTTTTCAGCAAGATAGGCGTATTCACTTTTGGTAAGCTGTGGGATTACTACCGATGGCAGGCGGGGGGAGTAGATCTTGGCTTTGTCAAGTCTCTCTACCAGCTGTTCTGTAGTAATACTTAGAATATTGCACAATTCGGTGGTGTCAAAAGGCTTGAGGTTGCGCGGTATCACCATAACGTCATAAGACGGTTGGTTGGAGACCAGCAGCTCTCCATTTCGGTCAAAGATAAAACCGCGTTGCGGGTAATCGTAGACTACCTTTATAGCATTATTCTCTGAAAGCCCTACAAAAGAGTCATCCATTACCTGTAGGTAGAAAAGCCGGGCCAGAAAGATAAGACCGGAGGTAATGACTATTATGTAGAGTAAAATTTTTCTCATCTTGACCTTTTGTTAAATAAGGCAAGCGTTATAAACACCAAAATTATTGTAAACGCTGCCGAAAAAAATGTTTTTTTAAGAAGTAACAATAAGTGTGCAAAATTGAAAAATTCTAATAAAAACAATACCAGGTGATGTACAAGTACAATAATTAAGACATAACTTATTCTTGAACCGGGCTGCGTACTTGAGAACTTGATAGTTTGATAATCATAACTCACCCCAAAAGAGAAACGAAGAACTGCCGGACGAATGTATGCAGCTACTACACATGCCGCAGCATTTATACCACCGCTATCTTCAAAAATGTCAATTCCCCAACCCAGTAAAAAACTCAGAAAGATGAAGAGGGTTTGATTTGCATTAAAAGGGTACAGCAGGATGAATACCACATAAAGGTATGGGTTGATATAACCCAGAAAATTGATATTGTTCAACAACAACACCTGTAGCATTAGTAATACTATAAAACGAAGGGCGTTATTGAATATCACACTATTCATCTTTAGAAAGATTTTGTAATTCTCTTATTTCAGTCTGGCTGGTGTTTTCAATAATATAAACATACCCAATGTTGGTCATGTCATTAAACAATTCAATATCTATATTATAGTAGCTCTCGCTTTGATCCAGGGAAAAGTTTTTTACTGCACCAATAGGTAAACCTTTTGGGAAAATGAGGGAGCGTCCTCCGGTAATTATAGTATCTCCTTCGGCTATTGGGGCTACAGATGGCACATCTATAAGCTGTACAATATTGGGATTATCCCCATTCCATACTAAAGTTCCAAAATGGTTGGAGCGTTTGAGCTGGGCATTGATTCGGGAGTTTGAATTGAGTATGGAGATCACTGTGGAATAGTTTGGGGAAACATTCTCCACTATTCCCACAATCCCTTTACTGGTTACCACCCCCATGTCTCTCTCAATACCATCCCGGCTTCCGCTTTTAATGGTAAGATAGTTATCTACCTTAGCGTAGTTGTTATTAATAACTTCTGAAGCTCTAAAGATATAATCGGCGTCAAAGCTACTGGTGTCTCGGTAGGTCTTTATTTCTAACGAGTCTTCATAGGTTGCCAGCCGCGTGCGCAGTCGCTCATTTTCCTCAAGTAAACGCAAATTGTATTCTTCAAGGTAAAAATAGCTGTTGATGTCGCTGGTCCAGCTATAGATACCACCACTTAAAAAATTAGCAGAACTAATAAATTTACTCTTCTGGTAGGAGTGAGACTGAATGGTTAAAAACAGGGAAAAGGTGAGCAGCAATAAGAATAGGATATTGTTCTTATTGCGAATAAGAAAATTAATTATTTGCTGCATAAATTACTCCTACTTTATCAGGATTCCCTTGTAACGATGAAGGGTCTTCAGGCAAATACCCGTTCCTCGAACAACTGCCCGTAAAGGATCTTCGGCGATATAAACCGGAAGATCGGTCTTTTGTGATAACCTTTTGTCCAGTCCGCGCAGCATTGATCCCCCACCGGCAAGATAGATCCCGGTGTTGTAGATGTCGGCTGCGAGCTCCGGCGGAGTTTGTGAAAGCGTCTCCATCACGGCATCTTCAATTCTCAATATCGACTTGTCCAGGGCTTTGGCGATTTCTCTATAGGAGATATTCACCTGCTTTGGTTTTCCTGTTAAAAGATCCCTTCCCTGCACATTCATTTCATCTGGTGGTACCTCAAGATCTTCGGTAGCGGCACCAATCTGAATTTTTATTTTTTCAGCAGTACGCTCACCCACATAAAGGTTGTGCTGCGTACGCATATAGTATACAATGTCATTTGTGAAAACATCTCCCGCGATCTTGACCGATTTATCACACACAATTCCCCCAAGGGCAATAACCGCGATCTCGGTAGTACCACCACCTATATCAACGATCATATTTCCTTTTGGCTGCATGATGTCAACACCAATACCTATAGCTGCAGCCATAGGTTCGTGTATCAGGTAAACCTCTTTTCCATTCACTCTTTCTGCACTCTCTTTAACTGCCCGCATCTCCACCTCGGTAATACCGGAAGGGATACAAATCACCATCCTTAGAGCAGGAGTGAACATTTTCTTTTTAAGCGCAGGAATTTCTTTTATAAACATGGTAAGCATCTTTTCAGATGCATCAAAATCGGCAATTACCCCATCTTTCAAAGGCCGAATTGTTTTGATATTCTCATGCGTTTTCCCCTGCATCATGGCAGCTTCCTTTCCTACTGCTATGATCTTTCCGGTAGTGCGGTGACGGGCTACGATAGAAGGACTGTCAACCACCACCTTATCGTTATGTATAATAAGGGTGTTTGCAGTTCCTAAATCTATAGCAATTTCTTCAGTGAGAAAATCGAAAAATCCCATGTTAAGTCAATTAGTTGAGGTTCGGTAAATGTAATAAAATTAATGTTTAAAATGTCTTGTTCCGGTCATTACCATAGCGAGATTATTATCGTTGCAATAATCTATACTTAGCTGGTCCTTAATGGATCCGCCGGGCTGGATAACAGCAGTGATTCCCGCTTTATCTGCAATTTCCACACAGTCTGGGAAAGGGAAAAAAGCATCACTGGCCAATACTGCGCCATTTAAATCAAATTCAAAAGAATTCGCTTTTTCAATACTCTGTCTCAACGCATCTACCCGTGATGTTTGTCCCGTACCACTGGCCAGTAACTGGTTGTTTTTTACCAGAACAATAGTATTTGATTTTGTGTGCTTGCAAATTTTGGAAGCAAACAACAGGTCATTTAACTCCTGCTGTGACGGTTTATTGTTGGTAGCATAAGTTAAATCTTCTGTAGTATCTGTTTTGGAGTCTTTATCCTGAACAAGAATACCGTTCAAACAGGTGCGTACCTGCTTTTGCGGCAGTTCGGTTTCTTTCTGTACAAGCAAGACCCTGTTTTTCTTCCCTTTTAAAACTTCCAGGGCTTCTTCGGAATAGCCAGGGGCAATGACCACTTCACAAAATAGCTCATGTATCTCTTCGGCAGTAGCCTTGTCTATTTCTTTGTTCGCAATAAGAATACCTCCAAAAGCCGAAACAGGATCTCCCGCCAAAGCATCTTTGTAAGCCTGAAGCAGGGTTTCCCGCTGCGCCAGTCCGCAGGCGTTATTGTGCTTTAAAATGGCAAAAGTTGGGGCTTCATTTTGAAACTCATTCATCAGGTTTACAGCAGCATCTACGTCCAGTAGATTGTTGTACGACAATTCCTTGCCGTGCAGCTTATCAAACATGGCCGAAAAGTCACCGTAAAAATGCCCTTTTTGATGGGGATTCTCCCCGTATCTTAATTCCAGCCCGCCGTTGAAGCTTTCCTTATAAGATTGTTCTTCGTTATTAAGGTAATTGAAGATCGCAGTGTCGTAATGAGAAGACACGTTAAATGCCTTTGCAGCAAATCTTTTGCGGTCATTCAGGCTTGTCTGGCCTTTTCCTTCAGTAATAATTTCTAAAAATTCGGCGTAATTGTCTACTGAAGGTACACAAATCACATCTTTATAATTCTTGGCAGCTGCCCTGATTAAAGAAATGCCGCCAATATCAATTTTTTCAATGATCTCTTCTTCCGAAGCATTTGAAGCAACCGTTTTTTCAAACGGGTAAAGATCAACAATTACAATATCGATCTGTGGGATTTCATACTGCTCCAGTTCGGCTTTATCCTGCTCGTTTTCACTGCGGTTAAGAATCCCGCCAAATACCTTGGGGTGCAACGTTTTTACACGTCCTCCAAGAATGGAAGGATGGGATGTTATATCCTCTACCGGTACTACATTTATTCCCAGGTTTGTAATAAACTTTTCAGTTCCTCCTGTAGAGTAAATAGTGATACCCAGCTCGTTAAGCTTTTTAACAACAGGTTCAAGTCCTTCTTTGCTGAAGACAGAAATAAGTGCAGATTTAGCCGATTTTAGGTCGCTCATTGTGTTGGTTTTGTTGAGGTTGCAAAAGTAATTATTTCAGTATAAAATAAAGAGGCTGCCGCTCTTATTTAAATAATTATTTTGTAACGAATATTTAAACCCGGCGTCTTATGATGTGCAGGTTTATAATAATACAGGAAAAGTACCATGTTAATATATCTAAGGGTTCTTAAAGAGAGTTTTTTTTTCGCCATTAACGCTCTTAAAAACAACAAGCTGCGAACCATGTTATCCCTTTTGGGGGTAACTATTGGAATTTTCTCTATCATAGCCGTACTTGCGGCAGTAGATTCTCTGGAGAAGGAGATTAAGGGTAGCCTTAGCGCGTTAGATAACCGCACCATGATACTTACCCGGTTTTCTTTTGGCTCTAATGAGGTGCCACAGTGGAAGAGGGAACAGTTTCCCGATGTGAGTTATGAAGAGTACGAATATTTGAGCCGTAGTGTGCCCGAAGTTTCTGCTATGTCTTACGTGCTTAACGTTCCTCCCGAAAATATTAAGTACAGCGACAAAACTGCCTCAGATGTGGGAATAGCTGCTGTCTCTGCTGAATATTACGACATTGAAGCCCTGCAAATTGAAGAAGGCCGCTTCTTTAATATGGCCGAATCTGTAAGTGGTACTCCTGTAGTTGTACTGGGCCACGATGTGTATGAAAATCTCTTCGGAAGTCGAAACGCCCTGGGCGAACAGGTGAGGCTTTATGGCAGAAAATTTTCGGTGATAGGGGTATTGGAAAAAAAGGGGGCAAGCCTGTTTGGAGGTAGTCATGACACCAATGTTTTTGTGCCGGTGAATGTGGTAAGAAGGATCTACGGCGGAAGCAATCGCGGTACCTTTCCGCAAATTGTGATTAAACCCGAACCCGATGCCGACACTAATGAACTTATAGCATACATTTCTCAACAACTCCGCAACTTTAGAGGCTTGAGGCGCGACGATATTAACAACTTCTTCGTGAATCAGCTGGAGGGTTTTACCGATCTCATTGATAATATGACCGGGCAACTCAATTTCTTCGGACTCATCATTAGCGGTTTCTCCCTTCTGGTAGGGGGCTTTGGTATTGCAAACATCATGTTTGTAAGTGTAAAAGAACGCACCAACCTCATCGGGATCCAAAAGTCGTTGGGGGCCAAGAATAAATTCATCCTCTTTCAGTTCTTGTTTGAAGCGGTAATTTTAGCGGTAATTGGTGGGCTTATTGGGTTGTTCCTCGTGTGGCTTGCATCTCTCATAGTTTCGCAATTTACCGGCAGCTTTGAATTCATCCTTTCTACCTGGAATATGTTTATAGGTACGGCGGTATCGGCAGTTATTGGGCTTATCTCGGGAATTGTTCCTGCAATTTCAGCCTCAAAATTAGACCCTGTAGAAGCTATTAGAACGGGAATGTAAATCCGAATGTACTTTGTATAGCATAATGCTTTTTTATGTATATTTTATTTGTCAATCAATCATTTAAAACAATCATTTACATGAAAAAATTATTTACAGTACTGGCTTTGGTTTGTTCCCTCTTTGCGGCAGCTCAGGATTTTGACAGGCAAAAAATGGACAGCCTTTTTACCGTTGTTGAAAAAAACGACAGGGGAATGGGCAGCTTTGCAATTCACAAACAGGGGGAGCCTGTCTACACGAATACTATTGGCTATAGCGATATATCAAAAGGAACTAAAGCCAATGCACTTACAAAATACCGTATAGGATCAATTTCAAAGACTTTTACGGCAGCTATGATCCTGCAACTGGTTGAAGAAGGAAAACTTTCACTGGATACCCAACTCTCAAAATTTTATCCCGGAATTCCTAATTCCGAAAGCATCAGTATAGAAGACCTTTTAAGGCACCAAAGCGGGCTTTTTAATTTCACTAATGAAGATGCTTATCTCAATTATATGGAGCAGCCAAAGTCGAAAGAGGAACTTCTCGCAATATTCAAAGCCCAGGAGCCGGTTTTTGCGCCCGGCGAGAAAAACGATTATTCCAATACAAATTACGTGTTGCTTTCTTTTATTCTTGAAGATTTAGACGGAAAGAGTTACGCCGAGATCCTGAAAAATCGAATTGCCCAACCGCTCAACCTCGAAAATACCTACTACGGAAGAAAAATTGATTCCGGTAATGCTGAAGCTTATTCCTATCAGAAAAAGAAAGACTGGCAACCTGCTACAGAAACCGATCTAAGTATCCCGCTGGGAGCCGGGGGCGTAGTTTCAACTCCAACAGATCTCAATTTGTTCTTCACTGCTCTCTTCGACGGAAAAGTTCTAAAATCTGACACTTTTGAAAAGATGAAAACACTCAAAAATGGCTTCGGAATGGGCCTTTTTAGCTTTCCTTTTAATGAGAAGACTTTTTATGGGCATACCGGCGGCATAGATGGGTTCAATTCTATGAGTATGTATTATCCTGAAGGTGATCTCGCTGTTTCTTATATTTCAAATGGAACCGTCCTGTCTCCAAACGATATAATGATTGGAGCACTCAGTATTTTTTGGAACCTTGATTACAGTTTACCTTCTTTTGAACCTGCCATCGAGGTTTCGCAAGAAAAACTTGAGCAATACACCGGCACCTATGGAAGCGAAACCTTTCCGCTGGAAGTAAAGATCTTCATTGAAGATGAAACGCTTATGGGGCAGGCTACCGGGCAACCTACTTTTCCGCTTGAAGCTTACGAGGAAAATAAGTTTCAGTTCACCCGCGCCGGACTCAAACTGGAATTTAATCCTGAAGCCAATAAGTTAACACTCCTTCAGGGAGGGGGAGCTTACGAACTAACGCGAAAGTAAAGACCTATTGCGATAACAAAAACGGGGTGCCAAAAATGACATTTTTGGCACCCCGTTTTTGTATGGTCTGGCCTGGCATCGGGGAATTGATAACAGTCTGTAGTACATTCAGAATTCTAGATGATCTCGGCCACCTTTTCGTTCACAAACTCGAGGAATCGCTCATCTTCTTCAGTAAATGGATCGGGAACATTGGAATCTATATCGATTTGTCCAATGTTTTCTCCATTCTTGAACAAAGGCACAACTATTTCGGCTTTTACATGTATGCTGCAGGCAATATAATTGTCCTGAGCGCTAACATCGGGAACTACAAAGTTTTGATTGGAAACAGCAACCTGTCCGCAGATGCCTTTTCCGAAGGGAATAATGGTATGATCTGTAGGTTCTCCCGCAAAAGGCCCTAATTTTAATTCATTTTTGTCCCCGTTCTTGAAATAGAATCCTACCCAGGTGTAATAATCTACTTCAGCTTTTAAAAGTTCGCACACTTTAGAGAGCCGCTCTTCAACCTGAACTTTATCATTCGCAAGGATTTCAGTAACCTCTTGTTTTAATCTTTCTAATGCCATTGTTTACTTTTTAAGCAAAAGTATTTAAAAAAACAGCTTTTTAAATAGGTATAAATAAATACTTTTGATGAAACCATTGGCTAAATTTTGCGACAACTCCTTCAAAGATACGCGCCGGTAATCCGCTTCATTTTTACCTTTTTAGGAGTTTACCTGCTGTTGGCCCTGCTGTACAACCTCTACCTGCAAAATTTTTATTACCCTGATTATTACCCCGATTTTCTTACACATCTGGTGGCGCTGCAAAGCGAGGCCGTGGTCTCTGCCATGGGGTACCACGCACAGGTGGCGCCGGGTTATCCCGAAACCAACATGCATCTTTTTGTAAATGGCAAGTTTGTGGCCCGTATTATTGAAGGCTGTAATGCCGCAAGTATTATTATCCTTTTTGTCTCCTTTATGTTTGCATTTTCGGGAAAATTAAAGACTACGTTTTTCTTTACCCTGGGGGGCGCCGTAATTATTTATGTAACAAATATCCTGAGAATCGCTCTAATGGCTGTGGGGATCTATGAATATCCATGGCATGCCCGTTTTCTGCATTCTGTTGCTTTTCCGCTGGTGATCTATGGAGTGGTTTTTCTCCTGTGGGTGCTTTGGATCATTATTTACACTAAAGAAATTAAGCATGAAAGGAATCTTTAAGATCATAATAATTCTTGGGCTGGTGGGAGTGCTGGCGATGATAAGGATATACGAGTACCGGTTTTTTTACGATCCTTTTATGTATTTCTTTGAAAGGGCTTACCAAAGCGGGGAGACTGTAAATTATACTTTTGAGATGTTTTCTAATCTCTTTTTGCGCTTTGTACTTAATACGTTCGTCTCGTTGTTAATTCTATGGGTGGCCTTCAGGAGTTGGGGGATCATAAAATTTTCAGCTCTTATTTATGCAGCTTTTTTAACAGTGCTTTTCCCTGTATTTATGTACCTCATGGAAAACGTGGAACCCGGACAATACCTGGCTGCTTTTTACGTGCGTAGATTCCTGGCCCACCCGCTGCTCATTCTCATTTTACTGCCTGCTTTCTATTATTATAGATTGAGCAGGAACATTGAAGACTGATGAAAATTTTCATAATATAATTTTTACTAAATTTGCATCTTGATGAAGCAGATTTTCCACAATATAGCCTCGTTTGCAATGGCATTTTTAGTGCTGTTCTCTACCGTGTCTTTTACGGTAGACAAGCATTTTTGTGGAGAAATCCTGGTAGATCAGGCTGTTTTTTCTGAAGCAAAGACCTGCGGAATGCATGGCGATATGCCTTCTTCTGCTGAAGATGATTGCTGCGATGAACAGAAGGTCGTAGTTGAAGGACAGAAGGAACTGAAGATCTCTTTCGATGATCTTGACCTGGACCAACAGGTTTTTCTGGCTACTTTCACCTGGTCTTATGCAAATCTTTTTGAAGGAGAAGCTCAGGCCGAAACTCCTTTTTTTCACTACAAACCGCCTTTACTCGTCTACGACATAAATTTGCTCGACGAGACTTTCCTTATTTGATATTTAATTTGATTTTTTGACCCCGCACGCCGGGGTTGCTGTGTTTGTTCACATTTAATCAATTTAATTTCAAAGAATGCTTTCTAAAATAATAAGTTACTTCCTTTATAATCGGCTGGTTACGACTTTGCTGCTAATCTTTATGATTGGCTGGGGAGTGGTCACTTCTCCTTTCGATTGGGATTTTGATCTTCTGCCTCGCGATCCTGTCCCGGTAGATGCCATTCCTGATCTGGGAGAGAATCAGCAGATCGTCTTCACCGAATGGCCCGGCCGTTCGCCACAGGATATTGAAGACCAGATCACCTATCCGTTAACCACTGCTTTACTCGGGATTCCCGGTGTGGAATCTATTCGTAGCACGTCTATGTTTGGGTTTTCCAGCATCAACATCATTTTTAGTGAAGATGTGGAGTTCTACTGGTCCCGTACCCGGATCCTTGAGAAGATAAATTCTCTGTCTCCTGGATTATTACCCGAAGATGCACAACCAACATTAGGACCAGATGCAACTGCCCTGGGGCAGGTTTTCTGGTATACGCTCGAAGGAAGGGATACAGCAGGTAATGTCACCGGTGGCTGGGACCTGCACGAGATAAGATCGGTGCAGGATTACTACGTGAAGCTCGGTTTAAGCGGAGTAGATGGAGTTTCAGAAGTTGCTTCTGTTGGTGGATTTGTGCGTGAATACCAGGTAGATGTTGATCCAGATGCTTTAAAGGCATTTAATGTGGGCATTGACGAAGTAATGATGGCAGTGCAGAACTCAAACCGCGATATTGGTGCCAAGACTATTGAAGTCAATAAGGTAGAATATTTGGTTCGGGGGCTGGGATATATAGAATCCCTTGAAGATATTGAGAACACTGTGGTCGCAGTGAATGAGAACAAACCTATCCTGATTTCCGATATTGGCGTGGTCACCCTGGGGCCTGCCGAAAGACGCGGAATTTTAGATAAGGCTGGTGCTGAAGTCGCCGGCGGAGTTGTAGTTGCCCGTTACGGATCAAATCCGCTGGCGGTGATCAACAATGTCAAAGAAAAAATAGAGGAGATCGCTCCCGGAATGCCAACAAAGGTTTTACAGGATGGAACGGTTAGCAAGTTGACCGTAGTTCCTTTCTATGACCGCACCCAGTTGATCCAGGAGACGCTGGGAACTCTTGAAAATGCTCTTTCGGACGAGATCCTTATTAGTATTATCGTTGTCATCATCCTGGTGCTCAATTTACGTGCGTCAATTCTTATTTCCAGTTTGCTGCCTATTGCGGTGCTCATGACCTTTATCGCTATGCGCTACTTTGGGATAGATGCCAATGTCGTTGCTCTTTCCGGAATTGCTATTGCGATTGGGGTCATGGTAGATGTGGGGATCGTTTTTGTGGAAAATACGCTGCGGCATCTCGAATTTCCTGAGAATCGGGACGCCCGGGGTTCAAAACTTCTTGAGGTAATAAGGAACGCAACTATAGAAGTTGGTCCTGCGGTTACAACGGCACTTGCAACAACAGTGGTAAGTTTCCTGCCGGTATTCTTTATGGAACATGCCGAAGGAAAGCTTTTTATACCCTTAGCTTTTACCAAAACTTTTGCCTTGGTAGCAGCTTTTATACTGGGCATCATAGTGCTGCCAATGCTGTCTTACTATTTCTTCTCTTTTAGATTGCAAAAGGAGAGGGTCAACCGCATCTGGAACTACAGTCTTATTGTTGGCGGAATTCTACTGGCAATAATTTTCAGCATGTGGTTGCCTTTAGCTTTATCGGTTATCGGAATTTTAAGGTTACTGGAACCCAGGAACCGTGGTTTCCTCGGAAAATATACCCGGGAGATCTCACTTTTCATTATCCTGGCGGTAACCATTTTCTTCCTCACTACGCATTGGATGCCGCTGGGAGTAAGGAATTCGATCATTGAAAATTACCTGTTTGTTATTGTTCTGCTGGTAATCACCCTGGCAGCGTTGCTGGCTGTGGTAAGGTTTTATGAGCCTATTCTTAACTGGTGCCTGGAGAACAAAAGGTCATTTTTGATGCTCCCGGTGATCACTATTCTTATCGGATTGTTGATCTGGCAGGGTTTCCCCAAGCTCTTCGGATTCATTGGTGACGGCGCAGAGAAAGTTGGCTGGGAGATTAGAGAAACTGCGGCCTGGGAAGGTGCTTCGGAAGCCTTTCCCGGGGTAGGTAAAGAATTTATGCCAACACTGAATGAAGGTAGCTTCCTTTTAATGCCGACTGCAATGCCGCACCTGGGGATTGAAGGCAGTAAAGAAGTGCTTCAAAAGCTGGATATGGCCGTTACCAATATTCCGGAAGTTGAGGTTTCTGTAGGGAAACTTGGAAGGGCCGAGACTGCGATAGATCCGGCGCCAATTTCGATGTACGAGAATGTCATCAATTATAAATCGGAGTACATGCTGAACGAGGAAGGTGAAATGCAGCGCTTCAGGGTAGATGATAACGGTAATTTTATTCTGAAATCAGGGGAAGCCTTTCCTCATGAAGAAGTGGTCCTTCAGAATATCACAGCTAAAGACCTGATACCTGATGAAGACGGGGAATACTTCAGAAACTGGAGAGACCACATCAATAGCCCCGATGATATCTGGGACGAGATCGTGAGCGCAACCAGGTTACCCGGAATTACTTCGGCTCCCAAACTGCAGCCCATTGAAACCAGGCTGGTAATGCTGCAAACCGGCATGCGTGCGCCAATGGGAATCAAAGTTTACGGGCCCGACCTGGAGACTATTCAAAATTTTGGATTTAAACTGGAAGAGATCCTAAAGCAGGTGCCTTCTGTCAAGGAAGAAGCCGTTTTTGCCGATCGAATTGTTGGTAAACCATATCTGGAACTTGATATTAATAGGCAGAATATCGCCCGTTACGGCCTTAGCATAGAAAAAGTACAGCAAACCATCGAAACTGCCATTGGCGGGATGGAGATCACCACCACAGTGGAAGGCAGGGAGCGATATCCGGTGAGGGTACGATATCCAAGAGAACTTAGGAATTCGCCTGAAGAGATCGAGCAGATCCTGGTACCGACACCTACGGGAGCGCAAATTCCTTTGGGGCAGCTGGTAGAGGTGCGGTACGTAAAAGGTCCGCAAATGATCAAGAGTGAGGATACCTTTTTAGTGGGTTATGTGCTTTTTGACAAAAAAAAGGATTTTGCCGAAGTTAACGTGGTGAATGATGCGCAGGATCTCATTGCTGAAAAAATCGCTACAGGAGAACTGATAGTCCCGCCCGGGGTGAGCTTTGAATTTTCAGGGAATTATGAGAACCAGGTAAGGGCTGTTAAGAGGCTCGCTATTGTCATTCCAATCTCTTTGATCATCATCTTCCTGCTTCTTTACTTCCAGTTTAAAACCGTGATTGCCTCTACGATCCATTTTTCGGGAGTATTTGTGGCTTTTGCCGGCGGATTCATCATGATCTGGCTTTACGGGCAACCGTGGTTTATGGACTTCAGTATTTCCGGAGTGAATATGCGCGACCTGTTCCAAATGGGCACGATCAACCTGAGTGTGGCTGTATGGGTCGGGTTTATTGCCCTTTTTGGGATCGCAACAGATGACGGGGTGCTTATGGGAACATACATCCACCAGGTTTTTGAGAAACGTGATCCGCAAACAGTGCCCGAAGTAAGGGCAGCCGTTCTTGAAGCAGGTAAAAAACGGGTAAGGCCTGCCATGATGACCACCGCAGTGACCATTATTGCCCTTTTCCCGGTTCTTACTTCCACTGGGAAAGGTGCAGATATCATGGTGCCTATGGCAATACCTATTGTTGGCGGAATGGTCATTCAGATCATGACCATCTTTGTAGTTCCGGTACTGCAGGCAATATGGCGTGAGACGGTGGTGACAAAAAATCAAAAGCCCCTCCCTAACCCTCCCCAAAGGGAAGGGAACTTAAATAGTTAAACTATGAAAATGGATTATAAAATATCATTTTTGACAGGTCTGTTTTTCCTGTACTTCGGAAGCATAGAGGCTCAGACGCTGGAGGATTACCTGTTGATCGCTGTGGAAAATAATCCGCAGGTCAAAGCTGCATATTCCGAATTTGAGGCGGCCCTGCAGGAAGCGCCGCAGGTGAAGAGCCTGCCCGATCCCACCCTCACCGTTTCGGCCTTTGGCCAGATGGTGGAGACACGGCTGGGGCCACAGGAAGCCCGTTTTTCTATCATGCAGATGTTCCCCTGGTTTGGAACACTTGAGGCACGGGAGAATGTGGCAACTTTAATGGCCGAAGCTAAATTCAAGGCTTTCCTGGAAACCCGCAATGAGATCCTGTTGCAGGTGAGCAGTAAATACTATGAACTTTACGAGCTCGGGCAACAGCTGCAGTATCAACAGGAGAATCTCGACATACTTCAGAACTATAAAGACCTTGCGCTTTCACGGGTAAGTGCCGGCAGCGGAGCATTGTCTGATGTTTTACAGGCAGACATTATGCGGAATGAATCTATTACAGGCTTGGACGTGATCAGGCTCAGAAAGGATGTGCTGCTCGCGCAGTTCAATGCTTTGCTGGACCGCGAAAGATCTGAAGCAGTAGTAGTGCCAAATGAGGTAGAAACACTTCCTGAAAACGCCATTTTTGACACTCTTGTTGATAACAACCCTCAGCTGGAGGAACTGGAGAATATGGCGGCATCGGCCCGGGCACGCGAAGAACTGGCGAAAAAGGAAGGAATGCCGAATGTGGGGCTGGGACTGGATTATGTAATTGTTGGGGAAAGAAGGGATATGGCAGTTGAAGACAATGGCCGCGATGCCATTATGCCTATGCTCACTGTGAGCCTGCCCATCTTCCGCGGAAAGTATAAAGCCGAGCGTAAACAGGCGGCTTTTTTGGCAGAGAGTTATGAGCAGCGAAAAGAAGGTTTGAAAAATCAACTTTCAGCAGAACTGGAGGCGGCTTTTTTTGAAGTCCGGGAGGCGCAGGCTATGCTGCAACTTTACAGGCGACAGGTAGAAAGTTCAGAACAGGTACTCAACTTATTGCTTTCCTCTTACCGAAATGCAGCTTCAGATTTTGAAGAGGTGTTGCGGGTGAGGCAGGAACTTTTAAAATATCAGCTGGCGGTGGCAGGGGCAGAAGCCAATTATCTCACCGCACTGGCAAGAATCGATTATTTATCGGGTAAAACTTTAGATTATGACAGGCAGAAATAAAAATATACTCATCATAGCCGGTACACTGGTGGCAGGGATCCTGCTTGGCTGGCTCTTTTTTGGTGGCAGCGATGATACAGAAATTCATGACCACAGCTCAGAAGTCGCGCAGGAAACCATTTGGACCTGTTCCATGCATCCACAGATTCGGGCAACTGAACCGGGGAAATGTCCTATCTGCGGAATGGATCTTATTCCGTTGGAAAGCTCAGATGCCATGGAAAATCCCGATGCAGTTCAAATGACCGAATACGCTATGAAACTGGCAAATATACAGACGCAGGAAGTAGGGAATACTTCCGCAGAAAGGGAGATAGAGCTTAATGGAAAAGTGGTGGTCGATGAAAGGATCTCCTATACCCAAAGTACCCACGTGCCGGGAAGGATTGAAAGGCTGCTGGTTAATTTTACGGGAGAGGAAGTCCGCAGGGGACAGGCGCTCGCAGTGGTCTATTCTCCCGAACTTGTTACAGCACAGGAAGAACTTTTACAGGCCTATGCCATTCGTGAGTCTCAACCTGAACTTTTTGAGGCCGCTAAACAAAAGCTGAGAAACTGGCGGATTGGTGAAAACCAGATCAACCGGATCCTCGAGAGTGGAAAGGCCACAGACCGTTTTACCATCACCGCCGATGTAAACGGCGTGGTGACCGAAAAATTAGTGGAGGTAGGAGATTATGTGGAACGAGGAATGCCGCTATACCAGATCGCCGACCTTTCAAAAATGTGGGTCCTTTTTGACCTTTATGAGCGGACCTTAAATATGGTAGATGTGGGAGACAAAGTAGAATTTACTGTAGCTTCCATTCCGGGTGAAACTTTTACCGGGACTATCAACTTCATAGATCCCATTATTGACCGTCAAACCAGGGTAGCCACTGCAAGGGTAGAGGTTTCTAATATTGATCAAAGGCTGAAACCGGAGATGTTTGTCTCGGGGGTTGTGACGGGAGGGGGCGATGAAAAAGTTGCTTCAGGATTAACTATTCCGCGGTCGGCAGTACTGTGGACCGGGAAGCGCAGCATCGTGTATGTGAACGAAGGCAGTGCAAATAATCCTCTCTTCGTGATGAGGGAATTAGTGTTGGGGCAACTCCTGGGATCATCGTACGTAATTCAGGAAGGACTGGCCGCAGGAGAAGAGATCGTGGTAAACGGAACTTTCACCGTAGATGCTGCCGCCCAGCTTGCAGGAAAACCGAGTATGATGAACCCGGTAACGGCAACTTCAGCCGCAGCACAGGTTGATGTAAGGCAGTATCTGCAGGATAGCGGTTATGACTACAGGGCGCAGGCTTCCAAAGAATTTCAGCAGCAACTGGATCTGCTCGTTAGAGATTATCTTCAGCTAAAAGATGCCCTTGTAGAGGGGCAGGCAGAAGAAAGTCTTAATTTTACAAAGCAGTTTGTAAATACGCTTCAGCAAATCACCGAAACAGGAATGGCGGGAGAAGCAGAGGCTTTTTGGAAGGAAAAGAAGAAGTTCCTGTTGCAACATTCCGAAGAAGGTTTGAATACGACCGACTTGCAAAAGCAAAGGGAGAATTTTGTTTATCTTTCTGAAGCAATTATCAAAACCGTAGCTGCTTTTGGAACAGGAGATAAAACCGTTTACGTAGATTATTGCCCTATGGCAAATTCAGACAAAGGTGCGTACTGGCTAAGCGATGTGGCCGAAATCAAGAACCCATATTATGGTGATGCCATGCTCACCTGTGGCGAAATTGTTGAACAAATTAAATAGTAACTAATCATAAAATCGAGAAAAATGAAAAGAACAAAAATGACAATTATGGCTTTGGCAGGAGCTTTTATAATGGCTTCATGCGGAGAGACTAAAAAAGAGAACGAAGTGGAAGAGGTTGCAATGCCAATGCAAAACGAGATGCATATGGAGGAGACCGGGGATCACGATATGGATAACATGAGCGGGAACCTTGATGACGGCCAGTCTGTTGCCGTTGAATTCAATAATGAACAGGTGGGCACCGTCTATCAACACTACATGCACGTAAAAACGGCATTGGTGAATACTAATGCTGAAGAAGCTATGAGCGGTGGGAAAATGCTTGTTGAAGCATTAGCTAACGTAGAGAACAATGCCCAGGCTCTTGAAGCGGCACAAACCATTGCCAATTCTGCCGAAATTAATGCGCAAAGAACCGCTTTTGAAGATCTTTCTATGGCGATGGAAGGAATGTTAAAAGGTGCAGTGAAATCGGGCGAAGTTTATAAGCAGTACTGTCCTATGGCTTTCGACGGAAAAGGGGCTTTCTGGCTGTCTTCTTCAGAAGAAATTAGAAACCCGTACTACGGCGACAAGATGCTGAAGTGTGGAAGGGTTGAAGAAACTATTAGCGGAAGCTAAGGGTGAAATTGTTCATCAAAAATATGGTTTGTAACCGCTGTAATATGATGGTGAAGTCTGAACTTGAACAGTTCGGGCTTCATCCTCTTACAGTAGAACTCGGGATGGCCGAAGTAGAGCGCGAACTTTCTTCGGAAGAAAAAAAGCTGCTGAATCAGCGCCTGGAAAAACTCGGTTTCGAACTTATTGACGACAAAAAGACCCGGCTCATTGAGAGCATAAAAACCACGATTGTTGAAATCATACAAAATCCTGCACACCTTCCAAAAATGACATTTTCGGAACATCTTTCCGGGAAGTTCCACCAGGATTATTCTGCCCTCAGCAAACTTTTTTCTGAAGTACAGGGCGTAACGATTGAGCAGTACGTGATCAATCAAAAGATCGAAAAAGTGAAGGAACTGCTGGTGTACGATGAGCTTTCCCTAAGCGAGATCGCACATCAATTGAACTATTCGAGTGTCTCCCACTTAAGCAAGCAGTTCAAAAAAGTAACAGGTTTAACGCCCACCCATTTTAAGCAGGTTAAGGAAAACAAACGTACACCGCTCGACGAACTTTAAGTAAACGAATTAACCAACAACAAAATCAAAGTAAGATGATTTCAGAAGATAAAAAACAGAACAAAATGGGCAAGAGTAATTACCGTAATTTCTTTTTAATGCTGGGCTTGTCCTTTGTAGCTATGTATATCACTATGTACATGAACACCTATGAATGGGATCATATTTATTTTAGTTTGACCCGCTTTTATATGGCTTGCCTTGGAATTTCGGCCATGGCGGTTATTATGCTCTCCCTCATGTTGAAAATGTATAAGAATAAGAAGAAAAATATTGCAATATACGTCGGCAGCTTAATTTTATTCGTGTCAGCATTAGGTTTGGTGAGAGCTCAGCAGCCTATTATTGGAGATGTTTTGTGGATGAAGGCCATGATCCCTCACCATTCAATTGCAATATTGACCAGTAAGCGGGCAGATATAAGTGATCCTGAAGCTAAAAAATTAGCTGAAGAAATTATTGAGGCTCAGGTCAAGGAAATTGCTGAAATGAAGAAGATAATCAAACGCCTGGAGAATAAGGAGGAATAGGAGAATCTTACCATAAATTTCCCGAATTGTATAACAGATTCGGCTTTAAATCCTGCGAACTTTGGGAGGTAAAGTTAGAGAGATGAAACACACCTATAAAATCACAGGAATGACCTGTAATGGTTGCAGAAAACACGTGGAAGAAGCCCTTCAACAGGTTAATGGAGTGGAGAAAGCTTCCGTAGATCTTGAAAGAGGAGAGGCTGTGATCAAAATGCAGCAGCATATTCCCTGGGATATTTTTGAAACAGCGGTTCAAAAAGCCGGTGGGAACTATCATGTTCTGGCGCCGGGAACTTCCGAAGAAATATCAGCAGACAAAGGTGTCAAAAATGGCATTTCTGAAGCAGATTTTGGAGCAGATGAATCTTTGATGACGCACACCTACAAAGTTACTGGGATGACCTGTAATGGCTGCAGGAAACACGTGGAAGAAAGCCTGAATAATATTCCGGGGGTTGTAAATACCGCTGTTAATCTCGAAAAAGCTGAAGCTGTGATCAAAATGCAGCAGCATATTCCCTGGGGTATTTTTGAAACTGCCCTTCAGAAAAGTGGTGGAAATTATCACATTTTGGCGCCGGGAACTTCTGAAGAAATATCAGCAGACAAAGGTGTCAAAAATGGCATTTCTGAAGCAGATTCTGGAGCAGATGAATCTGTGATGACACATACCTACAAAGTTACCGGGATGACCTGCAATGGTTGCAGAAAACATGTGGAGGAAAGCCTGAATAATATTCCGGGGGTGGTGAAGGCAGCTGTTGATCTCGGAAAAGCTGAAGCTGTCATAGAAATGAAAAAACATATCCCTACAGATGTTCTTGATGTTGAAGTAAAAAAAGCCGGGGCTAAATATGGCATTTTAGAGAGGAAAGGAGCAGCCGGTGCAGGTATTTCTGAAGTTTCAGAAATTGCAAAGACAAATTCAGGAGCAGGTTCGTCTGCAGAGCATAGCTCCGGTAAAGTTGAAGGGGAAAAGGCCATGACCCACACCTATAAAATCTCCGGAATGACCTGTAATGGCTGCCGTTCTCATGTAGAGGAAACCTTACAGAAGGTCGACGGAGTGAAAAATGCTTCGGTTGACCTGGATAAAGCAGCAGCGGAGATCGAAATGGAGCATCATATTCCCATTGGTGTTTTTGAGGATGCTTTACAAAAGGATGGGGAAAGATATCATATACATTCGGCCGGTTCAGAGGAGAAATATGAGGTGACGGGAATGACCTGCAGCGGGTGTAAGGCTCATGTAGAAGAGACTTTGCGGCAGGTTGATGGTGTGCTGGATGTTGCTGTAGACCTCGAAAAGGCTGAGGCGGTTATCTCTTCAAAAAGGGCAATTCCTGTTACAGTTTTTCAGGAAGTTTTGAGAAAGGATGGCAGCACCTATAATATTTACCTTCCCGGGCAGGATATTACCGCCCCACCAAAACCCGAAAAGCCCAAAGGCAAAGGCACAGGAACTTTTTACTGCCCAATGCACTGTGAAGGCGACAAGACTTACGATAAGCCGGGAGATTGCCCCGTCTGCGGAATGGACCTGGTGGAGGAAGTCAGTTTAAAAGCCGATCAGCCACAGTACACCTGCCCCATGCACCCGGAGATTGTGGAGGATGAACCGGATAGCTGCCCCATCTGCGGAATGGAGCTGGTACGCATGGAACCCGAAGCTTCTGCCGAGCAGAAATCCTATCAAAAGCTGCTGAAAAAGTTCAAAATCGCTGTGGCTTTCACGCTGCCCATCTTTCTTATCGCAATGACCGAAATGATTCCGGGCAATCCCATGTATGACTGGATGAGCATGGAGTCCTGGAACTGGGTGCAGCTGGTTTTGTCAATTCCGGTGGTTTTTTTCGCGACCTGGATGTTCTTTGAAAGAGCCTGGAGATCTATAGTGACCTGGAATTTGAATATGTTCACCTTAATAGGCATTGGTGCGGGAGTAGCGTGGACTTTCAGTGTATTTGGGATGCTGTTTCCGGGACTTTTTCCGGAGCAATTCCTCACGCACCACGGCACTGTACATGTCTATTTCGAGGCCGCTACAGTAATTCTTACCCTGGTCTTGCTGGGGCAATTATTGGAAGCGAGAGCCCACAGCCGTACAAATTCGGCTATCAAGGAACTGCTGAAGCTGGCGCCCAATAAAGCCACTTTGGTGGTGAATGGAGAGGAAAAAGAAATTCATGCAGATGAAATTAATGTAGGCGATATTCTTCGGGTAAAGCCGGGAGATAAAATTCCTGTGGATGGAAGTATTCAGAAGGGACAGACTAACATTGACGAATCCATGATCACCGGCGAACCTGTGCCTGTAGAGAAAGCTGAAGGGGACAAGGTAACTTCAGGAACAATAAACGGCAACAGGAGTTTTACTATGAAGGCCGAAAAAGTGGGGGATGAGACCCTGCTTGCCCAGATCATTAAAATGGTTAACGATGCGAGCAGGTCGCAGGCGCCAATTCAGAAGTTGGCCGACAGGATCTCCGCTTATTTTGTTCCCGTGGTTGTGATGATTTCGGTAATTACTTTCATCGTCTGGGCTGCTTTCGGGCCTGAACCCAGTTATGTTTACGCTTTGATCAATGCTATAGCCGTTTTGATCATCGCCTGTCCCTGTGCTTTGGGGTTGGCAACGCCAATATCGGTAATGGTTGGTGTGGGGAAAGGAGCCCAGAACGGCGTGCTTATCAAGAACGCCCAGTCTTTGGAGCAAATGGACAAGATTGATGTGCTTATCATAGATAAGACCGGTACCATTACTGAAGGAAAACCATCGGTGGAAAAAGTGGTGGCTACAGGAGATACTTCGGAAGAAGAACTAATTCGAACAATAGCTTCAGTTAATGCTCAAAGTGAACATCCGTTAGCAGAAGCCACGGTGCGTTATGCGAAAGCCAAAAACCTGAAGTTTACAGAGACCACCGACTTTGATGCAGTAACCGGAAAGGGAGTTACGGGAATTTCCGAAGAAAAAAAGATTGCGATAGGTAACGAAAAGTTGATGCAGGAAATAAGTACAGAGGTTAATAATAAGCTTCAGCAGCAAGTCAGGGAAGAGCAGCAACAGGGGAAAACAGTTTCTTACGTGGCGGTAGACGGCAAAGTTTCGGGATACGTCACTATAACAGATCCTATTAAAAAAACGAGTCGGCAGGCGATTTCCGAACTTATTGATGCCGGCGTGGAAGTGATCATGTTGACGGGAGATAACGAGATAACAGCCTCGGCGGTGGCGAAAGAGCTGCACCTAACCAGTTTCAAAGCCGGGATGTTGCCACAGAATAAACTTGAGGAAGTAGAGAAATTACAACAGCAAGGCAAAAAAGTGGCCATGGCCGGTGACGGGATTAATGATGCACCCGCACTTGCAAAAGCCGATATTGGGATCGCTATGGGCACCGGAACCGATGTGGCAATAGAAAGTGCAGAAATTACCCTTGTAAAAGGGGATTTGCACGGGGTGGTAAAGGCGAAAAACCTGAGCAAAAAGGTGATGAAGAATATTAAGCAGAACCTGTTCTTCGCCCTCATTTACAACACGCTTGGTGTGCCAATTGCGGCCGGAGTGCTGTTCCCGTTCTTCGGAATTTTACTTTCACCCATGATCGCGGCTTTGGCAATGAGTTTTAGCTCGGTATCTGTAATTGCCAATGCGCTGAGGTTAAGGGGCGTAAAACTTGACCATTAAAAATGGCATTTTTGAAGAGTCTTCTATAATTACTAATTTGTGAAGAAAAATTTATGCAGGATTTCTGGAAGAGCTGGGCAGAAGCAGCTTACACAAGTACAAGTTTTTTTTGGATGGCCTTATGGGCCTTTATTCTCGGCTACTTAATTAGCAGCGGGATCCAAATATTCGTAACCGAAAAGAAAATGCAGGAGACCATGGGTGGTAAAAACTCAAAAGGTGTTCTCCTGGGCACATTTTTTGGGTTTATAAGCAGCTCCTGTAGTTTTGCAGCTCTCGCTTCTACCAAAAGCCTTTTTAAGAAAGGAGCAGGTTTTATTCCGTCTATTGCTTTCCTTTTGGCTTCGACAAACCTTGTGATCGAGCTGGGAATCATTATTGCTATTTTCCTGGGCTGGCAGTTCGTAGTAGGGGAATATGTGGGAGGAATCCTGCTTATTCTCATCAGCTGGCTTATCGTAAGGCTTATCAATCCGAAGAAACTGATCAAAAATGCACGCGAGCGGCTAAAAGGAGAAGAGGATGACGATAAAGGATCTGACAAAGACTGGAAGGAGAAAATGAAATCTGAAACTGCCTGGGCCAAGGTGGCAAAGCAGTACGCGATGGAATGGAAGATGGTGTGGAAGGATGTGACCATTGGTTTCACCATCGCCGGAATTGTAGCTGCTTTTGTACCCGATTCTTTTTTCAGAACCCTGTTTATCAACAGCGGGCCTGAGGTTGAAAGCCATAGCTTTTTTACCATTTTAGAGCATATTATTGTGGGGCCCGTTGCTGCATTTTTAACCTTTATTGGTTCTATGGGGAATATTCCGCTGGCAGCGCTGCTCTTCGGAAAAGGCGTCAGCTTCGCCGGAGTAATGGCGTTTATATTCAGTGACCTGGTTGTATTTCCGGTGTTGCGGATCAATGCGAAATATTACGGCTGGAAAATGTCACTTTTCATACTCTTTTTATTGTTTACTGCACTTATTGGAACCTCCCTGGCCCTGCACTATTCTTTTGACCTGTTAAGCCTGCTGCCCGATCCAAACAACGTGAAGATCCTTGAATCTGAACATTTCCAGATAGACTATACTTTCTTTCTCAACCTCGCTTTTCTCATTATCTCCGGAATTCTTCTTTACATTGGCTTTTTTAAAAGGAACGATGTAAAGCACATGAAAGAAATGGCACCAAAGAGCCAGGTGATGGAAAACATTATGAAGTATCTTGCCTTTATTGCTTATGCGTGGTTAATAGGCGGCTGGATCGTAAGAATTTGGGTGGTATAAAAAAAGCCGGACGTTAATCCGGCTCTTTCATATATGCAAAAATGAGGTTTAGCTGTTAGGATCGAGAATAAGATTTACTCTTTCTAAAGCATCTTTCAAATGGTAGCGGGTCAATGTGTCTCTGCTGCGACCAATGCTGTTGCGAAGATCACGCTGCAGCTTTTTAAGCTCGCCTCTCACTACCGGGCGAATATCACTTTGTGCCACATCAATGTTTGAGCGGGTTATCCAGGAACGGTAACGTGCAGGGATAGCTTCCTGTTCTTCGTTCATTAGATATTCCATTCTGTCGATGTATGCACGCTGAAGATTTCTACGGTAGGTGTCAATGTCCTGGCCTCTTCTAAGTTCACTCCAGATTCCGGTTCTTAGGTCCTGCATCATATCGAGAAGTCCGTAAGCACTATTGCCGTTCATTTCACGATTCTCGATCAATCTTGCCATTCTTCCGAAGTCAAGCAGGTTATTCAAAGTGCGCTCTTGGGTATTTCTGATCCTTTCCACACTTCCGTCAAATTCGATCCTGTTGAAGATCTCCTGCTCAAGAAGCCATTCGGGAGTAGAAAACAATTCATCCTGAAGGAAATTCATTGCATTTTTCTGCTTTTCGGGAGTCACATGAAAGTATACTGCACCTTCCTGGTCGTAAGTCTTTGTTTCTTTAATAACACCACCCACGTTGGCAGCAACGTGCCCCATGTAACGGTTGTACTGACTAAGTACCTGCTCATACATAGTTTCAAGATCATCGTAGTCTTTACCTTTTTCGGCAGTCCATTCGATGAGGTTTGGAATTATCCTTTTCAGGTTTTTGATTCCGTACTGGCTGGCAAGCACAGAGTCATCACCAAGATCTTCGGTCTGGGAAGTAGGATCGATCACCCCGCTTTGCTGGGCACCAAATCTATAAACAGGATCTCCTGCTTTTTCAAGGATCCAGGAGTCGAGGACTTCTTTTTCCTCTTTTCCTGTTTTCCCCGGAATTGGCTTGTAGCCCCACATCACCGAATACTTGTCATAAGGCCCAATGTTTGGCATTAGCGCCACATCACCATCTTCGGGCTGTGCGATATAGTTGAAACGTGCATAATCCATTATTGAAGGAGCAGTTCCATATTTTTGTGTGAATTCAGCATCTCTCAAAGATTCTACAGCATAGGCTGCACTGCTTCCCATGTTATGAGGTAAACCAAGTGTGTGGCCTACTTCGTGAGAAGATACGAACCTTATCAAACGACCCATGATCTCATCTTTAAATTCCACACCACGGGCATCTTCATTGATGGCTGCAGTCTGTACAAAGAACCAGTTTCTCAACAGGGTCATTACGTTGTGGTACCAGTTTATGTCCGATTCCAAAATCTCTCCCGAACGCGGGTCACTTACGTGCGGCCCGTTTGCGTTTGGTATTGGAGAAGCTAAATAACGCACTACAGAATAGCGAACATCTTCAGGGCTCCAGTCGGGATCTTCCTCTTTAGATGGAGGATCTTTTGCAATAATGGCATTTTTGAAACCTGCAGCTTCAAAAGCCACCTGCCAGTCTTCAATTCCCTGTTTGATGTAAGGGATCCATTTCTTTGGAGTCGCACGGTCTACGTAATAAACGATCTGTTCTTTAGGTTCAACCAGTTCCCCACCCTTGAATTTTTCCATATCTTCTTCCTTCACCTCAAGTCTCCAGCGGTCAAGGTAGCGTACGGTTTCACTTTTTTGAGCATCAAGGCCGTAATCGGTTTGCCCGGTGGTGAACCAGCCAACGCGCTCGTCATAGTATCTTCTTTCCATAGGCACCTTTGGTAGGAGGATCATGGAGTTGCTCATTTTTACTGAAATAGATCCTGTACTTGAATTTGAAGGTGGTTCGCCAGCATTATAAGTTTTCACGTGACGTACTTCAATGTTTTCAGGATAACTCCGGATGGTGTCTATGTACGATCTGCTGTCATCCAAACGGCTGATCTTGTATTCTTTTCGGTTCCTTTCAGGAAAACCAAGCGCCTGCACGTCATTTTTGAAAAGGTCGGTTACCTTGATCACTGTTGCATTGTTCACCGAATCCTTGTGGAAAGCTTCAATGTCAAAAGAAAAAAGAATGGGCTCAAAGTTAGAGTTCACCACAGCTTCGTGCACCGGAAGCGAATCGGCAGCAAAAACGTCGTGAGAAACTACGCGAAGAAGAACGTTCTTATTTTTCTTTTCCCAACGCAGCACCTGCTCGTTTTGTTTGCCGCCACCAAAACCAATACCCGAAGCAGTCTGGGCAATCCTGGTAACCATAAGCATTTCACGGTTAAAGAGGCTATCGGGGATTTCGTAGTAGTAATCATCATCTACCTGGTGTACAGTAAATAAGCCGGTATCAGATTTTGCTTTTTTGGTGATCACCTTGTCATAAGGTTTGATCCCGTTTTTGTCTTTTTCAGAAGATTTGGCTGCTGTTGCTGACTTTTTATCTTTTTCAGGTTGAAAGACGGCACAACTCGTTATTGAAAAAGAGAAAAAAACAATAACCAGCCGGAACAAGAGTCGGTTGTTCATTAATTGTAAAATTTAAGTTAAGAATGGCTCAATTTAAAGAAACAGATCCCGGTTGCCTAATCCATGGCTGTTAAATAAAAAGAGAAGCACTTTGCTTATAGTTGGACAGTAGTAGCAGTAAAAGGTTTAAAATGAAATTATAACTGGTAGCATTTGCTTTTAAATAAGATGCTAAAAATTTCTTAAAATTTGAGGGTTTCCTGTACCTTTGAAAGAAGATGAGGGTTTCCTGCTTTCTTATTTTCTTCCTTTTATCTGGAAATGTCTTTTCCCAGCTGGGATTTTGTCCCGGCAGTAAGGGAGACGCTATTTTCCATGAAGATTTTTCGTCTGGTACTTTACCAGCCGGGACTACAAGTTATCCGCGTGTTTCGGGAGATCCTCAGGACGGTTATTATACTATTTCAAGTACAATTGGCCAGGGAATTCAAGACTGGCATTCTTCTCTGCCCAACACCACTTTATCTAATGGAAACGCATTAATAGTCAATGCCGACGATAAAAATGCCGGATTGTTCTTCAAAAGAGAAATCTCGGGATTGTGTGAAGCCACCACTTATGAGTTTTCGGCTTACCTTATGAATATTCTAAGTCCTATTCGTACTGGTTGTGCAAATGGAGGCATTCCAATAAATGTGAGGTTTCAAATTTGGGATAAAACCGACACTCAGTTACTTGCCGAGGGTGATACGGGAGATATCCATTCTTCATCTACCCCCTACTGGGAACAGTTTGCTTTGACCTTCCAGTCTCAGCCGGGACAGGACCTGGTGATCCTTAAAATGTTCAACAATGGGATTGGTGGCTGCGGAAACGATCTCGCTATTGACGATATTATTTTCAGGTCTTGTGGAGACCTCACAGAAATCACATCTGGTACAACGGCAGGAAGTTCTCTTGAAGTTTGTGAACCCGATGCTCCCGTGAGTGTGGCATTAACCGCTACCCCAGACCATACGGTGTATAAAAGTCATGCTTTTCAATGGCAGGAAAGTACAGATGCCAATAACTGGCAGGATATTTTGGGGGCAACAGGCACAGTGTACTCTTCTCCGGCTATTAACTCTACCCGGTATTACAGGGTTAAAGTAGCCGAAAATTCGGTAAATCTTGACGATAATCTCTGTAGCTCGGTTTCCGAATCTTTTGCTGTGTACTTTGTGGAAACTCCTTTGGCGCCGGTAAGTAGCGGAGATGAAAATATATGTGAGGGAGACCCATTTCCTGCACTTAAGGTAAATGTGGAGCCAGATGAATCTGTAACCTGGTTTGATAAAGTTACAGGAGGCGTTGAGGTTGGAACAGGAAATTCTTTTGTGCCTACAGCTGCCGGAACTTATTATGCCGAAGCTGTGAAATCGGGTTTTAATTGTGAACCCGGGCCCCGCACTCCGGTTACTTTGAAAATTTTTACTGTACCTCAAACAATGGATGAGGAGTTGCAATTGTGCGCCGGCAATACGGTCGAGCTTGATGCCGGGCCTGGAAATTTCAGCTACAACTGGAGCACCGGAGCTTCGGGCAGGACGATCTCTGTGACTAATCCCGGAAACTATTCAGTAATAGTGACAAATTCCAACGGCTGCAGTGCTTTGAGAACATTTGAAGTAGCAGCTGTAGCGGTTGCCGAAATTGCCAAAATTACTTCGGAAGCAAACAGGGTGATCATAGAAGCAGCAAATTCAGGGGAATTCGAATTTTCTCTGGATGGGATTCACTTTCAGCAGTCAAATGTTTTTCAGAATATTTCCGGCGGAATATATACTGCTTATATACGCGATCTAGAAGGTTGTAAAACTGTTTCCGAAGAATTTCCGCATATTGTCATTCCCCAATTCATCACCCCTAACAGTGATGGCTTTAATGACAACTTTGAACTTAAAGGAGTTGAATATTTCAGCAATTCTGAAATCAGGATTTTTGACAGGTACGGGAAGTTACTGGCTGCCGGAAGTGGCGCCGGATTTTCCTGGAATGGCACTTACAATGGAAAGGAACTGCCTTCAGAAGATTACTGGTATCAAATATTTATAGATGGTTTTGAGCCTCAAAAAGGCCACTTTTCATTAAAGCGTTAACATGGTTGAACAGAAGCAAAATAACAGCCTCTTAAAATCCCATTTTTGGATCCTTATTCTCTGTACTTTTTTCAATATTGGGGAGAGTAGAGGGCAGGAGATCATTCCGACATATTCAGACTATCTTACAGATAATCTTTTCCTGCTGCACCCCTCTCTTGCAGGGGCGGCAGTTAACAATCAACTGCGGTTAACGGCCCGGCAGCAGTGGTTTGATATAGATGATGCACCGGGATTGCAGACGCTTACCATTAATGGCAGATTGGGCAACAAAGAGGGGATAGGTGCCATTCTATTTAACGACAGGAATGGAAATTTCTCTAAATCTGGGGCGTATGGGGCATTCGCCTACCATTTGAGGTTACCTGCAGGAGACCTTCAATTGCATAGGCTGAGTTTTGGAATTAGTGCAGGGGTTATTCAGCATCGGCTTGACCAAAGCGGCTTTACCCAACCCGATCCGCTGCTGGGGCAGGAGAAGGCTTCGGTAAGTTACGCGAATATGGATGTGGGAATGTCGTACTTCAATAAAGATCTTTATATACATGCCACTGCAAAAAATCTTTTACCAGTTACGAGGGAATTGTTTAATAGTCATAACATCGCTACTAATCAAAGACGGTATTTTTTAACTGCCGGTTACATTATTTCACCGGCTTATGACTGGTACCTGGAGCCTTCGGCCATGCTGCAACTTGTGGAAGATACTTCGGAAAAACTTGCAGATGTTAACCTTAAGGCCTACCGGAATTTTGAGTTCGGGCAAATATGGGCCGGATTGTCTTACCGGCAGGGGCTGGATAAAATGGAAGGTGATACAGAAAACCTGAGATATCTCACTCCTTTTGCCGGTGTGGAATACAGGAAATTTTTGGTGGGTTACACGTTTTCCCGGCAGTTTAATGAAGTGGTGCTTAGTAACAGTGGTTTTCATCAAATTACCCTTGGATATAATTTTGGTGCACCAAGAACCCGATATCACTGTGGGTGCCCGGCCATAAACTAAAAGAGGAACCCGAAGGCTCCTCTTTATAAACTGTCAAAAATGGCATTTTAGAACCACTTTTCTACCTCTTCCAGCTGCAGTGCAGCAATGGGTAATTTATTTTTCTTTCTTAGTCCGTTGAGCTTTTGATGAACCTGGGTAGGTTTGTTTTCCTGAAGTTTGGCAACAGTACCAAATTCGTGCATCACTGTATCTACCCATTCCTGCGGAACTCCGATTTTTATGAAATCCTCAGGTTTTGGTGTGGCTGCTTTCTTTTCGGGCTTCATCTGTGGGAAGAACAATACTTCCTGTATAGATTGTTTGTTGGTAAGGAACATGATCAAACGATCCATTCCAATACCAAGGCCCGATGTTGGGGGCATTCCGTATTCCAGTGCTCGTAAGAAATCATTGTCTATAAACATAGCCTCATCATCGCCTTTTTCAGATAATTGTAGCTGCTCTTCAAAACGGTTTCTTTGGTCTATAGGATCATTTAACTCAGAATAAGCATTGGCAATCTCTTTTCCGCAGACCATAAGCTCAAACCTCTCTGTAAGCTCCGGATTTTCACGGTGCTCCTTACAAAGCGGACTCATTTCTTTTGGATAATCTGTGATGAATGTGGGCTGTATGAAGTTGCCTTCACATTTCTCACCGAAGATCTCGTCAATAAGTTTTCCTTTACCCATAGTGTCATCAACTTCGATGCCCATGCCTTTTGCGGCCTCAAAAAGTTCTTTTTCAGACTTGCCTGTAATGTCAAATCCGGTGAATTGTTTGATGGCATCGGTCATTGTCACTCTGGCATAAGGCGCTTTAAAATCTACCTGATGTTTTCCAAAAGTGGCTTCTGTAGTTCCGTTTACGGCAACAGCGCAGTGTTCCAGGAGATTTTCGGTAAATTCCATCATCCAGTTGTAGTCCTTATAAGCTACATAGATCTCCATCGCCGTGAATTCGGGGTTGTGCGTGCGATCCATTCCTTCATTTCTGAAGTTTTTCGAAAACTCATAAACTCCGTCAAAACCACCTACAATAAGCCTTTTAAGGTAAAGCTCGTTGGCAATCCGCAGGTAAAGAGGGATGTCGAGCGCATTGTGATGCGTGATGAAAGGCCGCGCAGCAGCTCCTCCCGGAATGGATTGTAAAATGGGGGTTTCAACTTCAAAATAACCTTTGTCGTTAAAGAAGTTCCTCATTGCGGTGAATAGCTTTGTTCTTTTTACAAAGATCTCTTTCACTTTTGGGTTCACCACCAAATCGGCATAACGCTGGCGGTAACGCAACTCGGGATCGTTAAATTCGTCGAAGGTTTTACCTTCTTTATCGGTCTTTGGAAGTGGAAGCGGTTTTAATGATTTGCTAAGAAGTGTGAAATTCTCAACCATTACTGTTTTCTCACCCACCTGCGTGTTGAAGAGCTTACCTTCAATCCCGATAAAATCTCCTATATCAAGAAGTTTTTTATAGACGTCGTTGTATTTGCTTTTATCATCTCCCTTGCAAATCTCGTCACGGTTGAAATACACCTGAATTCTTCCGGTGGAATCCTGAATTTCAGCAAAAGAAGCCTTTCCCTGTATTCTTCGGGACATAAGTCTCCCGGCGATGACGACCTTTTTATTTTCTTCAAATTCAGACTTTATTTCCGAAGTAGTATGATCTACGGGATAAAGTGCCGCGGGATAAGGGTCAATATTCAGTTTTCGCAGGGAATCGAGTTTCTCCCGGCGAATGAGTTCCTGTTCAGATAAATGCATTTTCTTTAGTTCAAGATTCGACTTGCAAAGATACAGACTATACCGCAACCAATCAATTGTTTTTTAACGGGCAAAGCGCTAATTTGGTTGGTGTAGATTTTAATATATTTGTAGCTGCCTATGAGTGTTTGGAGAGTAATATTGTCGATCCTTTTTCCACCCCTTGCTGTGATAGACAGAGGTTGTGGTTCTATTCTTATCGTGCTTATACTTACACTTTTAGGTTGGGTGCCGGGAGTAATTGCCGCACTAATCATCCTGAATAATAACAAAGGCAGGTAAAAAGAAAAGATTTGAACAGGAACATTGAATTTGTGGAGTTAGGGCAGCGGGATTATAAGGAGATTTGGGAGTACCAGGAGAAATTGTTTCAGGGAATACTCGATCAAAAGATTGCCAACCGCAGAGAAGGAACTTCAAAGGCCACCAAAAATCACCTGCTTTTTGTAGAGCATCCCCATGTCTATACCCTCGGAAAGAGCGGAGATATGTCGCATCTCCTCATCAATGAGGAACAACTGGGGCTAAAAAATGCCACCTTTTACAAGATCAACAGGGGTGGTGATATTACTTATCACGGACCCGGACAAATTGTGGGGTATCCTATACTCGATCTTGAAAATTTCTTTTCAGACATCCATAAATACTTAAGGCTTCTTGAGGAAACTATTATTCTCACTCTTGAAGAGTACGGGATCATAGCAGGCCGTAGTAAAGGGGAAACAGGAGTGTGGCTGGATAGTGATACGCCTTTTGCGCGAAAAATTTGTGCAATGGGGGTGCGTGCCAGCCGCTGGGTTACCATGCACGGTTTTGCCTTTAATGTGAATACCGACCTGGGATATTTTGATAACATCATTCCCTGTGGAATTAAAGGAAAAGCAGTAACTTCACTCAATGTAGAGCTGGGCGTAAAGGAAGTTCCTGTAGAGGAGGTGAAGCAAAAAATAAAGAAGCATTTTTCTGCCCTTTTTGAGGCTGAATTAGTACCCCCAACCCCCTAAAGGGGGCTTTAGCTGTTTCTGAAAAGTCCCCTTTAGAGGATATGGGTTTGAAGTTAAGGAGATGCTGCTATTACTCACCTGAAGTGGCTTTACCTAAGGTTATCAACCTGATTTTTTATTAATCTTACCACATGCTCAGTTGTATTGAAGATTTCTGAATTCCTAAATCTCATTAGAGTAATCCCAAATTTCTGAAGATGTTCATTCCGCATATGATCGTATTCTTTTTGTTCTTTCCGATCATGAATCCCTCCATCTGCTTCTATCACTAATTTTAGCTCATGGCAATAGAAGTCAACAATATATTGATTTATTGGATGTTGTCTTCGGAATTTCACCTGTAGTTGGCGGTTGCATAGAAAACTCCAAAGTAGCTTTTCTGCCTTTGTTTCCTTTCCACGTAATTCTCTCGCCTGCTTATGAATAATGGGAGATGCTCCATAGAACATATCATAAATATTGCTCTCCATAATTCTTTATTTACTTGAAAAATATGAAAATTTGAAAAATCTCCCACAAGGAACCTAGAGATGAAAAGTGCAATATATTTCAGTTTTGCTCCCACCTTTCAGAAGGCGCTTTATTTTGGAAGTAAAATAAAAATAAACAGAAATTTAAAGTCCCCTTTAGGGGATTTAGGGGTTAAGATCAATTCACCTCATAAACCAAAATCCCATTCTCTTCGCCCTGCACCACTAATTCCAAAGCTGCATCTGCGTCGGCATTGGAGAGGTCTATTAAAGAATTTCCGTAAACAGGGAACCCGTCTATTAAACTGGCATTGCTGTCAAACAGATATACTTTTTTAGCTTGAAGATCGGTTACTGAGACGTAGATCTTGTTGTTGAGGAAGAAGATCTGCGGATGGGCGTAGAGCCCAAAATCCAGGGTGACGGAATTTCCTTTGATACTGAGCTCATTTTCTGAAAGCGTGACCAGCGTTTTTTCGGTGGCTGTGATGCGGGTATTTTCAGCAAGGCCAAGATCCTCCTTTTTCACATTTCCCTTTTCGCTGATCTTTAAGATCTGGCCTGAAGTGTTTGTAGAAACAAAATTCCCGTTGTACTCGTACCATGCATTTTCAGAGAAATTTAGATCTTGCTTCACAGGAACGCGAATTTTTCCGCTGCGGCTAAGAATATTCAGTTTTTCGGAAGTTTCAGGAATTACGATGTAATCTTTTCGGCCTATCCTAATGTGTTTTGGAGGCTGTATAATTTCCGAAGTTGCTTTAGAGAAATTGAACCCCTTTACACCTTTTCCCTTGCGATCGTACATGTAAACTTCCCGGCCCTGCGTGACCATAAAGCGATAATCACGTTTCTTATCGTAATCAAAAACAGACAAAGGCTGGGTGATCTTATCTCTAAACTTAAGCGGGAAGGGCTTAACCGGGTTCCCATCACGATCTATGACATGAACTTCATTTTGAGTCGCAAAGGCAAGTTGATATCTGCCATTTTTTAAAATATCTACCGTTTGTACTTCCCCTAAAATGGGAGATCCAAGATCTTTTTTCCAGTGAATCTTTCCTTCGGGCGAGATGAGGTACAGCGTATTTTGAACATCCTGCGCTACAATATCCATTCCGTTTGAGCGATGGTTTTTGAAGAAGACCGGCGGAGAGTTCAGGGGTGCTGCCAGGGTAACATTCGCGGCCTGCGAAGTAGGTTTGTCGGTTTTTAGAGCAGCGCTCTTCGCCACTACACTGTGCAGGTGGGCAAAATTGTCCTGGTAAATGTATTGAATCGCCGTAATGGGATAATTAGTGTAGTCAGGTTGCTCTGTTTTATTTGCTCCTTCTGCCTGGTTGTTCCTCACGATTAAAAGTGAAGCTTCAGAACTTAAATTTTCTGAAGAAGTTTTGTAAGCTTCAGTATTTGACAGCACAAGATCATCCTGAAAGGCAGCAATGACAGCTTTTAATGCTTCGGAAGTTTCAGAAAAGAGTATATAACTTTCCAAAAATGTCAAAAAATGGAGGTCTTCTGGATCCAGTAACGGCTGAAGTATTTCGGAAAAAGAATTGGAGTGGGGGAATTTGTAGATGGGTAGCCCACGGAATTCTTCAGTTTGTTCCGCCTCATAATTTAATGTCTGCAGGCCATTTTCAGCTTCCGCAGAGCGTATAGCGAACACTAAACCTTCAGCAAGATGAATACTTCCCGCTTCGCTGGCTGCTGTGAGGAGGGAAATTTCTTCAGTAAAGGTAGTTTCTGTTTCATTACCTCTCAAAAAGAGCAAATTCTCATTCAATTTTTTAAAATCCTGAAAGCTTACGGAATTGAATCCGGAGCTGGTCACGGGAGTGATATTGGCCAGGGTATTTTTTGAAACACCTACTCCCTTGAAGACATTGATGAGGCGTGGAAGAAAATCGGAAGCAATGGTGATACCGTTAAGCCTGATGTCGTTCTGGGAAATGTCGGTATCAACGACAGTCCATTTAGTAAAGTTTGAAAAAGGTGTCAAAAAGAGCTTTTTCAGGAAAGGAGCTGCTTTATCGGAATTCAGAAATACAGAAGTTTTTTTGGGAGAGGCTGCTTTGAAAGCCACCTGTAGATCTTTACTCAAGGCTGAATTGCCCCTGGCGGTTTCTTTTAATAAGGGAAGGGAGTTACTTAACAAACTGATGCTATCTATATGTGTTGAAAAAGCCGTTTTACCTTCCAAAACATATTTTTGCACCTCGAGATCATCAAAGTTCATTGTTTCTACCTGCCGGTTGGGGATTGAATCAAGGTTTTTAGGTTTGAGGTTATCGCGACTAATAAATAGAAAGTCCAGGGATTTTTCGGCTTTAGGATCAAGGACGAGTAATGCCTCTTTTTGATGAGGGAAATATTTCAGGATCTCGAGTCCTTCTTTAATTTTAATGTAAAGTTCATTTTCGGAATTGAGCTTGAGAAAATCATTGTTTTGAATATTGCTGAAGAAGAGATCGGGGTTTTTCATCTGCACTATTACCGCCGGATCTTGGGGCAAAAAATCGGTAAGTTCTCCCGAAACCGAGGCTTCGTTGGCGCAGGAAAAGAATAACAGGCTGGTGAAAAATGACAGGATCTTCTTCATGGAAAGTTGAATGTAGTAAATTTTAAAGAGAAAGTTCCAGTTGCTCGGGCAGGAGCTTAAAGCTTTTGCGGTGGTATTTTGTGACTCCGTATTTTTTGATGGCTTCGCGATGTTCAATTGTGGGGTAGCCTTTATTTTGTTTCCAGTTGTATATGGGATATTCTTCGTGAATCCTGGTCATGAATTCGTCTCTGTAAGTCTTGGCTAAAATTGACGCTGCTGCAATACTTAGAAATTTGCCGTCTCCTTTTATAATACACTCGTGCGGAACTTCTTTATAGTTCTTGAACCTGTTGCCGTCTACGATAATGAATTCGGGTACCGGGTTCAGGTTTTCTATGCATTTGTGCATTGCCCTGATAGAAGCGTTTAAAATATTGATCTCGTCAATTTCTTCCATATAAATATGTTGCACCGAATAACAGACTGCCTTTTCCCTGATGATTTTCTGCAATTTGTTTCTGGAAAGTGCGTTGAGCTGCTTTGAGTCATTGATGATCTTATTCCGGAAATTTTTAGGCAGGATAACGGCAGCCGCAGTTACCGGCCCTGCAAGGCAACCCCTGCCGGCTTCATCTGTGCCGCATTCTAGTGGAAGTTTAGAAAAGCTCTTTGCTAACATGGGAAAGCTGAATTAAGAAGAAATGTAATGACCATAAATATTAAGGTAACTGCAAAAGTAGAAATTTCAAAACAGCGGGAAAGTCTTATGTTGAAAAGCTGTGTTCAATTTGTTCAATATAGAACAACTTAGATGTTTGTGTTTTATTATTAAAGAAATCTCTTTTTTTCGGCTATAACGGCAAAATCGAGAAATTAATTTTATCAACTATAAGGTTATAGATGTGGAGTTTCATCAACTTCTTAAATAATTAACAGCTTAGTTTATAAGCCAACGTTGTTTTATTAAGATTTTATTACCATTTTTGGCGTTGGCTAATTCAAATAATTTATAAAATGAAAAGAAAATTAAGTGGAATTCTAACACTTTTACTGGTGTTAGTTGTGCAAATTGCCTTTGCACAAGACAATTTGATTACCGGGACGGTGACCAACGGACAGGGGATGCCTCTGCCTGGTGTGAACGTTCTGGTGAAGAATACCTCACGGGGGACTCAGACTGATTTTGATGGAAATTATGCTATTAGAGCAAGCGAAGGCGAAGTTCTTGTTTTTTCCTATGTAGGCTTCAAGGCTGCAGAATATGTTATCGATGAGTCAACTACCAGAGTGAACCTTACTTTAGAGGAAGATGCGGCACAGCTTGAAGAAGTAGTGGTTGTTGCATATGGTACTCAAAGTAAAAGATCTATCGTAGGATCTGTTGTTTCTCTTGGAGAAGAAGTTCTTGAAGAGCAGCAGTTAACTACGGTTACCAGTGCCCTACAGGGAAATGTGCCAGGGGTGAATATGTTGACCTCAGGTGGGCAGCCCGGAGAGAATCCAACAATAAGGATTCGTGGTATTGGTTCTATTAATGCAAGTGCAGAGCCTTTGATCATTGTTGATGGTGCTCCTTTTAATGGAAACATCAACTCTATTAGTGCAGACCAGATTGAGTCTATGAACGTGCTTAAAGATGCTTCTTCAACTGCTCTTTATGGATCTCGTGGTTCTAACGGGGTGATTGTTATTACAACTAAAAAGGGAGCTTTTAATTCTGAGCCTGGACTAACAGTGACAGCTATAGGTGGTGTTTCTACACCAGCTGTTGAGTTGCATGATGTATTGGGAACTAACCAATACATGACCTATGCCTGGGAGGCGTCAAGAAATGCTTACGTTGCAGCAGGTAATGCTCCTGCAGCTGCAGGACAATTAGCTTCGAATAACCTAATTAGTCAACTTGGATACAATCCTTATGATGTTGCACAGCCCGTTGATGCTAATGGGAATCTTGTTCCTGGTGCTAATCTACTTTGGGAAACAGATTGGGAGGATGAAATTTTACGCAGTGCCGCTCTTCGTCAGGAATATACCGTTGGTTTAAACGGTGGTGGTGAAAAAACAAGATACTTTCTTTCGGCAAATTATCTTGAGCAGGAAGGTTCTGTGAAGGAGTCTAACTTTGAGAGAGTTACTACCCGTTTGAATCTTGAAAGCGATGTAAGAGATTGGTTAAAGGTTGGTCTTAATACGGCTTATTCTACCTCAAGCCAAAATTATCCAACTCAGTCAGGAAGCTCATATCAGAGTTCTATCCAGTGGATTTATAGTGTAGCTTCACTTTATCCATTGTACAGGAGAGATGAGCAAGGAGGACTTATATTGGACGGTTTTGGAGATCCAATTTATGATTATGGTCAGAATGAAGGTTTGGTTAACGCTTCTAGACCAGTATTTAATAATGAAAATGCTGTTGGCTCTTTATACAAGTATAGAATCTTAAATAAAAGACACAATTTTAACGCAAATGGTTTTGCTGAATTAACTTTCACAGATTATCTGTCTTTTAGATCAAACCTTTCTTATGAGCAGTATGTTTTTGACAGCTATAACTATGCTGACACTGAAGTAGGTTATGCTTCTAACGTGGGAGGTAGAATTACCCAGAATAGAAATGTTACTACTACAACTAACTTCATTAACTCCTTAAATTTCAATAAGACGTTTGGTAATCATACTATAAATGCAGATGCAATTATGGAGGCTTACGAAGTTGAGTTTGATGCATTTTCTGCAGCAGGAGAAGGATTTCTTCCAAATGTTTATTCTTTGAGTGGTAGAACAACTCCAACTAGTGCTTCTGGTTCAATTAATTCTGAGAGGCTTGTTGGTTATCTTGGGCGTTTAGGGTATAACTATGCCGACAAATATTTTATTGAAGGTTCTTACCGTAGAGATGGATCATCAAGGTTTTCAGCTGATACACGTTGGGGTGATTTTTACTCCGTTGGTGGTTCATGGGTTATTTCTGATGAGAACTTCTTGAATGACAGTACAGTTCTTAACTATCTTAAGTTAAAAGGTTCATATGGAGAGCTAGGAAATAATAACATCCTCGATTCAGATGGAAATACCTTGTATTTCCCTTATATTCAGGCTTTTGAAACAGGATGGAACCAGGGGGAAAATACAGGAGTTCTTCTTGGCGGGGTTGTTGATCCATTGTTGACATGGGAGACTACTGCTATGCTTAACGTAGGACTTGACTTTACTTTGTTGAATAACAGAGTTGAAGGTAGTGTTGAATATTACAACAAGGAGTCAGTCGATTTGATTTATTCCCAGCCACTGGCACCTTCTACAGGTAATACCGATATTACTACGAATGTTGGAAGTATCAGAAACTATGGTTTGGAGTTCATGTTGAGAACGAGAAACATTATTACTGATGATTTTACATGGTCAACTAGTTTGAACTTCTCTGTAGATAACAATGAAATTACTGAGCTTACTCAGGATTCTTTCATTAGCGGAACAAAAAGGTGGGAAGAAGGAAGATCTCTTTATGAATTCTGGATCCAGGAATATGCTGGAGTTGATCCTGCAACAGGAATGGCTCTATGGTATATGGATGTTGAAAATTCAGCAGGTGAGCAAACTGGAGAAAGAACTCTTACCAGTGACTATTCACAAGCTGACAGATACTACGTTGGGGAATCTTTACCAGATATTATTGGTGGTTTCTCTACAGATTTCAAGTACAAGAACTTCGACCTAAATGCGCTGTTTAACTTTAGCTTTGGTGCTCAGTTGTATGACTATGACTATGCAGGTTTAATGGATGGATTCGGCACATTAGGTTATCAGCAATCTCCTGATCTTGCTGCAAGATGGCAAGAGCCCGGAGATATTACGAAAGTTCCTAAGCTTTTGAATGCAAACCAGGATTTTGGTTCTACATCTACAAGATTTTTATTTGATAATGATTATGTAAGGTTAAAAGCGGTAACTCTAGGATACAATCTTCCTCAGAGTACTGTTGAGAGCCTGGATCTGTCTTCTTTGCGTCTATACCTTAGAGGAGATAATCTTTGGACATGGCAAACACATGACGGAGTTGATCCAGAGCAAAGTATTTCGGGTACTACAAATAGTAGATCCTATATCTTAAAGACTGTGTCATTAGGATTAAACGTTAAATTTTAAAAAAAATAAAAATGAGAAAAAATTTTTTTAAATCAATTTTTCTTTTGGGTATTCTACTTTCAATAGTAGGATGTTCGGAGGAATATTTGGAGGATCCAAAGCCGGCGGGTCAGGTTTCTGAGGATGTTGTTTTCAATTCTCGTGCTGGGGTGGAAGCCTATATTTCAGGTATCCACAGAAGAGCCAGAGGTCAATGGACAACGGGTCATGATGCCGGGGGTATTAATTCAGTTTACTTTGCACGTGTAGCAAAAGGTAATGATGTAATCATTGGTACAAGTTGGTTTCGTTTCGATTATGAGCAGGCTAATAGGGAGCCTACCTACAGGAGAACTAGTTTCACCTGGGAGTTCCCTTATTTTATGATCAATCAGGCTAATACTTTGATCAACGGTATTGAGGCTTCTGAAACACTTTCAGAAGAAGAGAAAACCGAATTAAAGGGGCAAGGGCTAGCTTTACGTGCTTTCTATTACTTCCAGTTAGCTATGGAATACCAGCACACTTACACTTATGATGCCACCTTACCTGCGCCTCCTATTTATTTGGAGTTATCTTTGGAAGGAAAGCCTTTAACTACGCTACAGGAAATGTATGACCTAATTATTTCAGATCTTACTACTGCTGTTGCTGGACTTAATGATTCAAGATTAAACAAATCTTATATTAACAAAGCGGTCGCTCAGGGTATCCTGGCGAGAGTTTATCAGGTTACCGAGAATTGGGAAGGTGCCGAAGAAATGGCACATGCTGCCTATGGTGGTAATGTTGAGGCTGTTTTAGACGCCTCTACCTATGATGATGGCTTCAATGAAATGTCAAACCCTGAGTGGTTGTGGGCAATGCCTCAATATGCCGATCAAACCATGTACTATTTTAGTGCGCCACATGCCCAGGCAGATTTTAATAATCCATCTTACAATAATGCTTATATAAATAGTAATTTTGTAGACGAATTCAGTGATACAGATGTGCGAAAATTATTCGTATCCTACAACCCTTCAGTTTCCTGGCAGAACTACATCACTACAAAATTTAATTTTGTTGATTTTGGTGTTGACTTTTCTATCATGAGATATGCAGAGATGATTCTTATTGAAGCTGAGGCACTTTACTGGCAAGAGCAAGTTGATGCTGCTCACGATCTTCTTTATAAGTTACAGGTTAACCGTGATCCACAGGCTGTGAAATCTGGAGCAACAGGTCAGGCTGTTTTAGAAGAGATCTTAGTCGAAAGAAGAAAAGAACTTTACGGTGAAATAGGAGTAGAGTGGTTCGATGCTAAACGTCTAAGAAGAGGCATCTCTAGAGATGCTACTCATCGCGTTGTTGTAGATCTTGCTCCTGATGATAAGAGGTTCTTCCTTAAAATTCCTCAGAGTGAGATCGACGCTAACGATGCAGTTGATGAGTCTGTAAATTCCAATAGATAAATTAAAAAAGATATGAGAAAACATTTAATATTATTTATAGCTGCTATTTCAGCGTCCTTTTTCGTAGGGTGTAGCAGCGATGATGATTTCACCCCTCCAAATTATGTTACATTTGAAGCGGATAATCCGGTTGGAGTTGGTGTTGAAATAGGTGGAACATCAAGTCATGAAGTAACTGTATATACAGCGAATGTGACTAGTAATGATAGAACCTTTGATTTGGTTGTCGCTGGTGGAACCACAATTGATGCAGCTGGATATACAATTCCTGCTACAGTAACTGTGCCTGGAGGTACTAATGAAGGTACCTTGACAGTGGAGGTATCAGACATGAATTTGGGCTTGACTGGTAAAAATTTAGTATTTGGTATTGCAGGAGAAGATGGTCTTTATGTTGGAAAACCTTATACTATTACCGTTACCCGTACATGTGAAGGAACAGAGTTCGTTGCTGATTTCGAATTTGATGGCTACGCCAGTGAATTTAGTTGGTCATTAGAAAATGCAGATGGTGAAGTGTTAGTAACTGGTGGAGGATATGAAGATGGTGTTGAGAGTGCCTCAAGATCACTTTGTCTTGATCTTGGATCTTATACTATGACTGTAAATGATTCATATGGTGACGGTTTAACCTATCCTAATGTTGGGTCGGTTACCTTAAGCTATGCTGGAGAAGAGTTTGTTGTACTTTCCGGAGATTTTGGATCATCTGAAACTGTCAATTTTACATTAGCAGCCGATGGAGCAACAGTAGATGCTGGAGACACTGATGGTGGAGACACTGATGGTGGAGACACTGATGGTGGAGACACTGATGGTGGAGACACTGATGGTGGAGACGCATAGTCTGTTATAAATCTTTATTTCAAAGCTGCCTGATATCGGGCAGCTTTTTTTTATCTTATTTTTAAGGTAGCTTATCAATCATTAGGTTTTTCACTTCAGGAAAAGTGGTATTTCTTCTAATTATCATACTTTTGTTCCATTCAAGAATTTTATGGACAAAAAGAACATCTTACTCCTTTTTATATTCTTAATCCCCTTTGGTTTACTGGCCCAGGAAAGAAGGCTTAATCGTGGTGGGAATAATATTCAGGGGCAGGATCAAACTGCCCGTGACTCAAAAAATGAATCTGCTGTTGAAAAAGCCCCAATTGATCTCTACAAGATTATTTCTGTAGAAAACGATACCACAACAGTAGATACAACGCTTCATATATACAAGGATTACCGGTTTAACTATCTTAGAAAAGACAATTTTGGATTACTGCCATTTTCAAATGTCGGTCGTTCTTATAATCGGCTAACGTATAATTTTATTGAAGAGCGGGAGGTACTTCCTCAATTTGGCGCAAGAGCGAGACATTATAATTTTATGGAAGTAGAAGACATCTTCTACTATAACGTTCCTACCCCGTTTACCGAACTTTTTTTTAAGACAGTATTCGAACAAGGTCAGGCAGCTGATGCTCTTTTTACTGTAAACACCTCTCCTAATCTCAATATTTCAATAGGATATAAAGGACTTCGGTCGTTAGGTCGATATCGGCATATGCTCACAAGTACCGGAAATTTTAGAACTACACTCAGTTATAGTTCCCCAAACGGCAGGTACAAAATGCAAACACATTTTGTTTCACAGGACCTTCTCAATGAAGAAAACGGCGGACTTACAGCCACCTCCCTTGATCAATACATTGCAGAAAATCCCGAATTCGAAGATCGCTCCCGTCTTGACGTGAACTTTGAAGATGCCCAATCTACTTTGTTCGGGAAACGATTTTTTCTCGATCATTCTTACGCCCTTTACAAAAGAGCTGATTCGCTTGTACAGCGGGATTTTAGAATTGGTCATCGTTTAAATCATACCTATAAAAAGTATCAGTTTCAGCAGTCTTCGGCCAGTGAACTCTTTGGGCCCTCTTTTGAAGAGGTGGGTTTAAAAGATGTAACACGGCTCACTACTACATCCAACGAGGTCTATGTAGGTTTTACAGCCGGGAATCTTGCAAGAATTATTGCCCGCGGAAAGCACACCCACTATAACTATGGCTATAATACCGTGCTAGATCTTGAAGGAGGGTATATAGTGAACAGGCTTCAGGGAGATATACTTTCAGCAGGGGGAGATTATCTGGGTACTCTGGGTGACTTTCAGTTCAAAGCGAGCGGAATGATCAACTTAACAGGAGATTTTAAAGGATATGACCTCGGCGCCCGACTTTCATATGCGCTGTCCTCAGATTTTGTGGTCGCAGCCACGGCCAATATTAATGATCATGCCCCCAATTATAATTTTCTACTCTACCAGAGTGACTATACAAACTACAACTGGCAAACCTCTTTTTCAAATGAAAGTCGGCAGTCTCTGGGTTTTGACCTCTGGGCACCTCAATGGTTGAATGCCAACGTAGAATTCTCTACAATTAATGATATGGCTTACTTCGCTGTAGGGGAAGCAGGATTTGTAAGGCCATTTCAGCACAACGATCAGGTGAGTTATGTAAAGGTGAAGGGGAGCAGGGAATTTAGCCTGGGCAAATTTGCGCTTAATAACACCTTGCTTTACCAGACTGTTTTAGATGGGGGGCAGGTACTAAATGTACCCGATTTGGTCACCAGGAACACCTTTTACTATAAAGACTACTGGTTCCAGCGGGCACTTTATCTTCAGACCGGTTTTACGCTAAATTACTTTACAAACTACGAGATGAATGGGTATGATCCTGTTCTTGCAGAATTTTATGTTCAGAATTCGCAACAAGTCGAAGGCTTTCCAACTGTAGATTTTTTCTTCAATGGTAAAATACGACAGGCCCGGATCTTCTTCAAACTGGAAAACCTGAATTATCTAATTGAAGCAAATAACAATTTCTCGGCACCACTCTATCCCTCACGCGATTTTGGAATAAGGTTTGGATTGGTCTGGAATTTCTTTATGTAATTATTTGGGCGTTCCCCGCCTTCGCTACCGCTCATGCGGGTCGGGCTATCCGCTTCAATCTTTTTGCTCGTGCCTTGCAAAAAGGATTTCCGCTGCTCTCCCTAACGCGGACAAACATCTTCGATTCATAATAATGTTATGGGATTGGGGTTTTTCGTTTTCAATTGACATTAAAATAATCGGATTTGATTGTATGTTTTTGATTCCTATTAATGTAATTCGATGGATATTTCGTTTATCAGCTATAAACATTTGACCGCTTCGGGGTCATCCCTGCCGAAGAATAATACAAATACCGGATCCTTTGGATCCGGATGGTTAGACCTTATCGGGTCTTATGTTTGTAACGTAGCAGGTCATGACTTCAAGACCCCAATGTGTTTCCTTCTTTCAATAACAGGAACACTTCACGAACCAGACCCTGAAGGGATCTCCTGCTTATAACAACTTATGCTGTCAACCCCACGACCCCAACGGGGTCATATGTTTTTAACCTGGATGCCGTGATGATCCCGACCCCGAAGGGGTCGCACCTTACGAAACGCCACCTCTCAAAAATGCCATTTTTAGGACCTCTTATCTCATAAGGTATGTCTTTAGCGTCTGAAGAGGGTATATATAGTGCTTTCATAAAATTGTACCTCCTCATGGTGTGATTCACACCACATATTATATATAAGAATATATCACGAACCTACAATCGCGGAGAAATTGCATAATTATAACAGGAGTGGAGGAAAGCCATGACCCTGAAGGGGTCTCATGTATATAACACCTGAAGCCGTCAACCACACGACCCCGACGGGGTCACATGTTTTTAACCTGGATACCATGATGATCCCGACCCCGAAGGGGTCGCACCATCGAAAAATGCCCATCCTTGTAACCATACATCCTCTACTTTCAATTTCAGGATAAAAAAGTGTAGAAAAAATCTCTCTTCAAAAATTTCATTTTCAGCACCTTAGTTTTAGGATTTAGAAAAATGTCAAAAAAACCTTAAAATATTTTTGTTGGAGGCTTGTGGGATTAGAATTCAGTTGTATATTTGCAGCCGCTTTGA
>NZ_JAPJDA010000010.1:2232-146705 GCF_026241755.1 Salinimicrobium profundisediminis | reverse complement strand
GAAAAAGGAAAAACCCTCCTTGAAAATCTTATCATGAAAAAAGGCCACCTAAAAATTACTTTTTAGACGACCTCTTTTATGTTAGGATTTGGATGTTTTGTTATGATCTCTCAAATCTCAAATCTACTCCAATCCAAATGCTTCTTTTACTTTATCTACATAGTCAAGTGCTTCCCAGGTAAACAGGTCTACTTCAATGGTCTTTTCTCCGTTGTAGGGGCTCTTAAATACTTTTCTTTCTTTTCGCGGCTCTTTTCCGAAGTGACCATAAGCCGAGGTTTCCCTGTAAATCGGGTTTCTAAGGCCGAGTCTTTCTTCAATGGCAGCGGGTCTCATATCAAAGATCTGCAGTACTTTTTCTGCAATCTCCCCGTGGCTTATATCCACTTTTTTGGTGCCGTAGGTTTCCACGAATAGAGAAGTGGGTTCTACCACCCCAATGGCATAAGAAACCTGGATCAAAACTTCATCGGCTACTCCTGCAGCCACAAGATTTTTGGCGATATGCCTTGCCGCGTAAGCTGCGGACCGGTCTACTTTACTGGGGTCTTTCCCAGAAAATGCACCTCCGCCGTGAGCTCCTTTTCCGCCGTAAGTATCTACGATGATTTTTCTTCCCGTAAGACCTGTATCTCCGTGAGGTCCGCCAATAACGAACTTTCCGGTAGGGTTTATATGGTATTTGATCTTGTCGTTGAATAGTTTTTGCACATATTCCGGAAGTTGTTTGATCACCCTCGGAATAAGGACCTCAACAATATCTTTCTTTATTTTTTCCAGCATTCGCTGGTCATCATCATCAAATTCGTCGTGTTGGGTAGAGACCACGATAGCCACAATGCGCTGCGGAATGTTGTCATCGCTGTACTCAATAGTAACCTGGCTCTTAGAGTCGGGCCGCAGGTAAGTGAGCTCGTCATTTTCGCGGCGCAATTTTGCCAGCTCGATAAGTATCTTATGTGAAATATCGAGGGCCAGCGGCATGTAGTTGGAAGTTTCTTTAGTGGCGTAACCAAACATCATTCCCTGGTCACCGGCACCCTGTTCGTCTTTGTTTCCGCGGTCAACCCCCTGGCTAATATCCTGGGATTGTTCATGTATCAGGGAGATCACCCCGCAGGAGTCCCCGCTAAATTTATAAGCTCCCTTGGTGTAACCAATATCATTGATCACATCGCGGGCAATAGACTGCACATCAAGGTAAGTGTCACTCTTTACTTCGCCCGCAAGCACCACCTGTCCTGTAGTCACCAGGGTTTCACAGGCAACTTTAGATTCGGGGTCAAAGGCAAGGAAATTATCAAGAAGAGTATCGCTAATCTGGTCAGCAACTTTATCGGGGTGGCCTTCAGAAACACTTTCTGAAGTAAATAAATATGGCATGCTTCTTTATTTTAAGATTTTAATTCAGAAAAAATTTGACAAGAAGCGCTAGAGTAGTTGTCACTGCTTTAGCATTTTAGAGGGTTGCAATCAGTCAAATTTTTCCCTGTGATTTATCATCAGCAAATGTATAAAAATTGTTTTAAATCGGGGCGGCTTTATCTTCGTTATTAAGAATAATTTGGGCGCTCCGGTTCTCCCTGCCGGTCGCACCGTCAGGCTTTCGCGGGTCACTTCCCACAGCCTCCCGGCTTTGGGAGAGCTCCAACAACCGCTCAATCCTTAGCGCGAGGTTACAATTAGCAATGAACAATGATCAATTAACATGAATAGTAAAGATAGATATCTGCGATATACTTTGCGGCCTTAGCGAGAAACCTTAAAATAGTATTTTAATTATTCCTGAATTCGTGGGTGTAACCCTGGTTTGGCAAGAGCTCCAACAGCTGCTCAATCCTTAGCGCGGGTTACAAGTAGCAATGAGCAATGATCAATTAACAGGAATAGTAAAGATAGATATCTGCGATCTCGGCGATATACTTTGCGGCCTTAGCGAGAAACCTGAGACAGCATTAAAATCACTCGTGAATTAGATATCTACGACCTGCAAACCCTTGTCAATCCTCAAAAAATAAAATTAATCACAATTTTATTTGTTCCTTAAAGTTTTCTGTCGTTAACTTTGTGACAGAACAAAACAAGAAATGAACCAGGTAATTTGTAATATGATGTGCATGATGTGGAAAACTTCCGCAGCGCGCTCTATTGCATGATCCTGAAAAGATAAAAATTGCAAAAAGCCGCTGCCACCGCAGCGGCTTTTTTATTTTAGTCGACATTAAAAAAATAAGAGGTCTCAAAAATGGCATTTTTGGAACCCCATTAAAAAACAAGCTGGAAAAGCTAAAACAGAAAAAATGAAAATTTACCCGGCAATAGCAAAAATGATGTGTTGTATGATGATGTGCATGATGTGCGCACCACCAGCTATTGCCAAAAAATGAGGATCTAAGTTAGTTATATATGAGTACTAAAAATCCCTTTGGCAAGCCAGCCAAAGGGATTTTTTCTTTTTAAACAATTAGCAATTAACAATTAGCAATGATCAGTAAAGAAGCACCAAGCACCAAGTACCACAAGTATCAAGTACCAAATTCTAACTTGGGAAAAGTGAAAAGATCTAGAAACATTCGTGAATTCGTGGCTTTTTTAAGCACCAACAGAGAACCGAGAACCGACAACAAACAACAAACCGATTAACAAATAACCAATTACCACTATTCCTTAAACCTTAAACATTTAAAAAATGAGTACACCACAAAAATTTTCGACCAACGCCCTGCATGCAGGACATGACGTAACAGCCAACGGAGGAACCAGGGCAGTGCCTATTTATCAAACCACTTCTTATGTTTTTAAAGATTCAGACCACGCCGCCAACCTTTTCTCTTTGGCAGAACCGGGTTTTATCTACACCCGGTTAAACAACCCGACCAATGATGTTTTGGAGCAAAGACTGGCAGCCCTTGAAGGCGGGATTGCTGCAGTAGTGACAGCTTCGGGAACTGCAGCCATTAGTACCACCCTGCTTACCCTGCTCAAAGCCGGAGATCATATTGTTGCTTCAAGCAGTCTCTACGGCGGAACTTACAACCTGTTAAGTGTAACCCTGCCAAGATTAGGGATCACCACCACTTTTGTAGATCCACAGGATGCAAATAATTTTCAAAAAGCTGTAAAAGAGAATACCCGTGCAGTTTTCGTGGAATCTCTGGGGAACCCGAAACTGGATGTGCTTGATCTTGAGGCGATTTCTAAAGTAGCAAAAGAGCATAAAGTGCCTTTTATTGTTGATAATACGGTAGCGACTTCTGCACTCGTAAAGCCAATTGAACACGGAGCCGACCTGGTGATCCATTCCCTTACAAAATACATTGGCGGCAACGGGACTTCTCTTGGCGGAGTAATTATTGACGCAGGAAAGTTCGACTGGGCCAACGGAAAATTCCCTGAATTCACTGAACCTTCCCCGGGTTATCACGGACTGGTTTATCACGAGGCTCTAAAAGAAGCGGCCTTTATTGCAAAAGTGAGAATTGAAGGTTTACGGGATCTTGGTGCTGCACTGAGTCCATTTAATGCTTTTCAAATTATTCAGGGGCTGGAGACGCTGGAGATCAGGATCAAAAAGCACAGCGAAAACGCTTTGGCTCTGGCAAAATGGCTTCAGCAAAAAGAAGAGGTTAGTTGGGTGAATTACCCGGGGCTGGAGAGCAGCGAATATTATGAACTGGCGCAAAAATACCTTCCAAAAGGGCAAAGTGGCCTCATTACTTTTGGGGTGAAAGGTGGCTATGAAGCTGCGAAGGTACTGGTTGATGAAACAAAGCTTTTCTCCCTGCTGGCTAATATTGGCGATACAAAATCATTAATTATTCACCCTTCAAGCACCACCCACCAACAGCTCAACGATGAACAGCAGGAATCTACAGGGGTAACAAAGGACCTGGTAAGGCTTTCTGTAGGGCTTGAAGATCTCGAAGATCTTAAAGCTGATCTAGAACAGGCGCTGGCACAAATATCTAAAAAGAAGGAAACTAAAACGGCATAAACACTCTGTGGGCAGCCGGGAAATCTTTCCTCTGTTCCAGATAAACGAGAATCTATGTTACAGGAAATAACATTTCCCCATTTTAAAAATTCCGCAGGAAGCTTTCAGGAGATCCATGTGTTTTATCGCTTTTTTGGAAGGGAACCGGGAACAGCCCCCGTGGTGCTGGTGAATCATGCGCTAACCGGTAACGTAAATGTGACGGGAGAGAATGGCTGGTGGAATGAGCTTATAGGGCCGGGCAAGTGCATTGACACCCAAAAATTCACCATCCTCTCCATCAATGTTCCCGGCAATGGAGCCAGCGAAAACAGGGAGCATTTGCTGCACAATTACACCGAATTTACTTTGGATGATGTTGCACGCATATTTGCTGAGGTTCTGGATAAACTAAACATCAACGAGCTGTTTGCGGCCATTGGCGGCTCTATAGGTGGGGCTTTGGCCTGGCACCTGGCGGTGTTAAGGCCAAATCTTATAAAGAACCTAATTCCTATCGCTACCGATCTTAAGGCTACAGACTGGGTGCTGGGGCAGTGCAAGGTGCAGGACCAGATTCTCAACAATTCGGCAGATCCCATTCACGATGCCCGGATGCATGCCATGACTTTTTATAGAACGCCGGCATCTTTTTCGGCAAAATTCCGAAGAAAAAGGAATGAGCTTAATGCGCAGTTTGAAGTCGCTAACTGGCTGAGCCATCACGGCAGGAAGCTGGAACAAAGATATGAGCTGGCAGCGTACAAGCTCATGAATCACCTGCTTACCACTATCGATATTTCGGGAGGGAACGATAAACCTTCAGCGGCAGCAAAAAACATCAGTGGGAATATTTACCTGATAGGAATTGATTCCGACTTGTTTTTTCTTCCGGAGGAAATAAGGGAAACATACGAGGAGCTTTCCGAAGAGAAAAAGAATGTACACTATAGCGAGATTAAATCAATTCACGGGCACGATGCGTTTCTTATTGAATACGAGCAGCTGTCACAAATTCTAAAACCTATTTTTAAACAAAATGTCACTCATAATGAAGAAAATAAATATAGTCCTGTTTGGAACCGGTAACGTAGGGAGTAAACTGGTAGATCAATTGCTTGAAGCCCGCGAATCACTGCGCCAAAAAGAGGGGGTGGAGCTCAACCTGCCGGTTATAGCAAACTCTACCAGGGCATATTTTCAAAAGGAGAACCAGCAGCCCTCCTGGGAAGCCGATCTTAATACATTAGGTGTTTCGTACAAACTTGAGGACATTCTTGAATATGTAAAAAAGCAGGGTTATGAAAACCTTATTGCTGTAGATGCAACGGCGAGTGAGGAGTTTGTAGATAAGTATTTTCATCTTATTGAGGCCGGTTTTCATATAGTGGCAGCCAATAAAGTAGCGAATACCCGCTCGTCTAAATTCTACGGAAGCTTAAGGCAAAAGTTGCAGGAGCACAACAGGTTTTTCTTTTATGAGACCAATGTGGGCGCCGGTTTGCCAATTGTGGAAACGCTTCGCAACTTTCACAGGTCTAACGAGCGGGTGACAAGGGTGAGAGGTGTATTTTCGGGTTCTCTTAGTTACATTTTCAACACCTATTGTGAGGAAGACAAAGCTTTTTCTGAAATTCTTGCTGAAGCCGGCGAAAAAGGATTCACAGAGCCCGATCCGCGGGTAGACCTTTCGGGTAAAGATGTGGCCAGAAAGTTACTCATCCTTGGAAGAGAGCTGGGGCTGGAAAAGGAGTTTGAAGAAATAACCATTCAGGATCTGGTGCCGGCACATCTCAATGGGGAATCCAGCTTGAAGAATTTTCAGGAAAAGAAGGAAGAGTTGAATCCGTTTTTTCTCAACCTGAAGCAGAACCTCGAACAGGATGAGGTGATAAGGCATGTAGGAGAGCTGGATGTCACCCGGGGCACCCTTGAGGTGAAGCTGGTAAAAGAGAAGAAAGCTTCTGCCTTTGGGGCGCTTAAACACGCCGATTCTTCTTTTGAGATCTACGCCGAATCTTACGGGGAACGGCCACTGGTAATACAGGGAGCCGGTGCCGGGGCAGCAGTAACGGCACGCGGAGTGGTTTCGGATATTCTTCAATTAGCAGAAAAATTGTAGAACAGGCTATGTCACATTTTGAAACAACAGCAATACGAACTCAACTGGACCGGACTCCGTATCAGGAGCATTCTTCGCCACTTTTTCTCACTTCGAGTTATATTTTTGAAGATGCCGAAGAAATGAGGGCTGCTTTTGCTGAAGAAAAAGAACGCAATATTTACAGCAGGTTTAGCAACCCTAATACTTCAGAATTTGCTGAAAAAGTGGCACTTTTGGAAGGTGCAGAGGCAGGTTTTGCTTTTGCCACGGGCATGTCGGCTGTATATTCGACACTTGCAACGCTATTAAACAGTGGCGACCATATAGTTTCGGCAAGGTCTATCTTCGGGTCTACTCACAGCCTGTTCACGAAATACTTTCCGAAGTGGAACATTTCGCACAGCTATTTTAATGTCAATGAAGAAGATAAGATTGAAAGTCTTATAAAACCAGAAACGAAGATCCTGTTTGCCGAATCGCCTACTAACCCCGGAGTTGACATTCTGGACCTGGAAAACCTGGGAAGAATAGCCAAAAAGCACAACTTACTGCTCATTATAGACAACTGTTTTGCCACGCCTTACCTTCAAAACCCGATCAAGTTTGGAGCTGATTTGGTGATACATTCGGCCACCAAATTAATCGACGGGCAGGGCAGGGTACTTGGCGGTGTGACTGTTGGGCGGGAAGATTTGATTCGGGAAATCTACCTGTTCTCCCGCAATACAGGTCCGGCTTTGTCCCCGTTCAATGCGTGGATTTTGTCTAAAAGTCTGGAGACCCTGCCGGTAAGACTGGACAGGCATTGTGATAATGCCCTCAAAATAGCTGAACTTTTAGAAAAAGAGGCCAATGCAGAAAATGTGAAATATCCATTTTTGAGATCTCATCCTAAACATGAGGTGGCGAAGAGGCAAATGAAGCAAGGGGGAAATATCATTTCTTTTGAAATAAAGGGCGGACTTGAAGCAGGGAGGAAGTTCATTGATAACTTACAACTCTGCTCCAGGTCGGCCAATCTGGGAGACACCCGGACCATTGTCACCCATCCTGCATCAACAACGCACGGAAGACTCACAGAAGAAGAAAGACTGGAAGCGGGAATTACTCCGGGGCTGGTAAGGATATCGGTAGGGCTGGAGCATGTAGAGGATATTTTTGAGGATATCCAAAGAGCATTAAATTTTGAAGCATAGAGATAATGAATGTAATTCAGCATCAACCGGAAATCGCGATTTGGCAGCATAGAAAGAAGATAAATAATTATCTTCGCCCTATGCTTTCAAAAAAGACGAAATACGGGATAAAGGCGCTGACTTACATTGCAAGGCAGCCCTCGAAAAAGCCTGTACAAACTGCAGAGATTGCCGAAAGTGAGAATATTTCCCATAAATTTTTGGAAAGTATTTTAGTGCAACTGCGCAAAGCTGGATTTTTGGGGGCTAAAAAAGGGAAGGGAGGAGGATATTACCTCATTAAGGATCCTGCTGAAATCCCCATGACCACGATAATAAGAATCCTTGAAGGACCTATTGCAATGGTGCCCTGCGTGAGTCTCAACTACTATGAGAAATGCGATGATTGCAAAGACGAGGTGACCTGCTCTGTGCACCAGCTTATGATACAGGTGCGGGACAGTACCTTGAAGGTGCTGGGCAATAATACCCTTGCAGATATTACAAAACAATAACAGGTACGGGTTAATTAAAATGTAAATAATTGGCAGCAACAGCCGAATTAGAAAAATATTTTATTTTCTTTGTCTATTAACCTACTATTCCGATAGGGTAATAGGATTAAAAATAATGATTATGATATTAGATCAGGTATTCTCCAGGAGAAGTGAAAAGAAAGCCAAGACTTCAGAAAAGCCGGTACGGAGCATAGCTAAAGCAATAAGCTGGAGAATAATAGGAACCCTTGATACCATACTTGTATCCTGGTTATTAACCGGGGAGATTAAGACTGCACTGGCAATAGGAACAGTAGAAGTGATCACTAAGATGCTGCTCTACTTTGGACATGAAAGAATATGGAACAAGATCAACTTTGGAAAGGAATAGATATGAAAAAATTTACACAAGACGAGCTTGATACTTTTAACAGGCACCTGCAGGGAATTCCTCCCGCAGAGGTCATACAATGGGTAATTGATAATTGTCACCGGCCCGTGGTCACCACTAATTTCAGACCATATGAAGCTGCGATCCTGCACGCCTGTACAAATATTCTGCCTACCATAAAAGTGATTTGGTGTGATACAGGATATAACACCCCCCAAACCTACAGGCATGCCAAAGAAGTGATTGATAAGTTAGATCTTAATGTGAAGCTGTATATGCCTTTGCAAACAGCAGCCTACCGGGATGCCATTTTTGAAGGGATACCCCAGGTAGACGATCCCAATCATGCCGAGTTTACCCGGCAGGTAAAACTTGAGCCTTTCCAACGTGCCATGCAGGAGCATGAGCCAGATGTTTGGTTTACAAACCTACGGAAAGGCCAGACTGCTTTTCGTGACAGCATTGGCATTTTGAGTTACAGCAAAGATGGAATCTTAAAAGTGAGTCCGTTTTACCACTGGAGTGATGAAAAGCTGGACAAATATCTTGTTGAAAATAACCTGCCCAACGAATTCAGGTATTTTGATCCTACCAAAGTGCTAACCAACAGGGAATGTGGACTTCACGCTTAACCGCCTGATATAATTTTTAAAAAACAGAAGATGCAAAGTTTTAGAACCGAAATAGAAAATCCCATTGTACAACAGGACATTATTGATCTTGAAAAAAAGATCAGGTTGTTCAGGGAAGGAAAGGCAGATGAAGAGAAGTTCAGGAGTCTCAGGTTAGCGCGTGGGGTTTACGGGCAACGCCAGGCAGGGGTGCAAATGGTGCGTATAAAATTGCCTTTTGGGAAGGTGACTTCTCAGCAGTTGCACCGTATCGCCGATGTTTCTGATGAATATTCAACCGGAAGATTGCATATTACCACCCGGCAGGATATCCAGATACATCATGTAAGTCTTGACCGCACTCCCGAGTTATGGGCGCAGCTGGAAAAAGATGACATTACCCTTCGCGAAGCCTGTGGGAATACGGTGCGTAACATCACGGCCTCTCCCACCGCAGGAATTGATGTAAAGGAACCATTTGATGTTTCTCCCTATGCACATGCTGCATTTCAGTTTTTTCTACGGAATCCCATCTGCCAGGAAATGGGAAGAAAGTTCAAGATCTCTTTTTCGGCTTCAGAAGAAGATACAGCCCTGAGCTATATCCACGACCTTGGATTTATAGCTAAAATCAAAGATGGACAACGCGGATTCAAGGTGATGCTCGGCGGCGGACTCGGTTCGCAGCCGCGACATGCCGATGAACTTTTCGACTTTCTGGAAGCAGAAAAGATCATTCCGCTTATTGAAGGAGTATTGAGAGTGTTTGATCGTCACGGCGAGCGAGCGAAAAGGATGAAAGCCAGAATGAAATATCTTATAAAAGATATAGGAAAAGAAGCCTTTATGGAACTTGTGGAAGAACAGCAGACGGCTCTTTCCAAAGAAGCTGTGAGCTTTGATCTCGAAGCTTTTAAAACTGAACCGGGCCTTCCAAAAGTTGAAATCCCTGAAGTAAATATTCAGGATCGAAAAGCATACGAAGAGTGGAAGAATACTAACGTGTCCGCTCAAAAACAGCAGGGATTATATGCTGTTGGAGTGAGAGTGCCGCTCGGAGATTTTTACACTGGTGCTGCAAGAAAGCTGGCCGATCTTATTAGAGATTACGCAGGTAATGAATTGAGGTTCACGCTAAGACAGGATATTTTAATTCGTCATGTAAGGGAGGAACTGCTGCCTTTCTTTTACACTGCTCTAAAAGAATTGGGTCTCGCTGAAGCAGGATATAATAAAACCGTTGATATCACCGCCTGCCCCGGAACAGATACTTGTAATTTGGGAATTGCCAGCAGCACAGGCATTGCAGATGTATTGGAAGATGTTTTGAAAGAAGAATATCCGCAGTTCGTGAATGGCCGCGATATCACCATCAAGATAAGCGGATGTATGAATGCCTGCGGGCAGCACAATATGGCCGAGATAGGTTTCCAGGGAATGTCTATTAAAGTGGGGAAAGCAGTGGCCCCGGCCTTGCAGGTGTTGCTCGGAGGCGGCACGCTTGGTAACGGGGAAGGCAGGTTTGCAGATAAAGTAATTAAGGTGCCCAGTAAACGTGGGCCACAGGCTCTGAGATTGCTGCTGAATGATTTTGAAACAAATGCAACTGCCGATGAGAAGTTTGTGAATTATTATGACAGGCAGGGTAAGACCTATTTCTATGACCTGCTCAAAGACCTTTCTGATACCAGTACCATAAGTGAGGAAGATTTTGTGGACTGGGGGCATACGCAGCCATACATTCAGGCAGTTGGCGTAGGGGAATGCGCGGGAGTGGTCATCGATCTAATTGCCACCCTGCTTTTTGAAAGTGAGGAAAAAATTGACAATGCCAGGAGTGCTTTTGAAAGAAAAAACTGGGCAGACAGTATTTACCATTCCTATTCTTCTTTGGTCAATTCAGCGAAAGCTTTGTTGTTGTCAGAGAACCTTGCAGCTAACACCCAGGCGGGAATTATAGCACAATTTGATGAGTTTTTTGTGGAAACCGGGAAAATTGAACTTTCAACTTCTTTCAGGGAATTTGTGTATCAAATGAATGAGCACGAACCTACAGAAGAATTCGCCAAAAAATATTTAGAAGATGCGCAGCTATTCCTTAAGCGGGTAGATGCTTATAGAACAAAGGAGGTGCAAAATGTATAATGAACCAAAATTAAGCGTAGTAGGTGCTGGTCCGGGAGACCCCGAATTGATTACCGTTAAAGCTGTGAATACTTTGAAAGCAGCCAATGTGGTATTATACGATGCCCTTATCAACAGAGAATTACTGGATTATGCACCCCAGGCTGAACATATTTTTGTGGGGAAGCGAAACGGTAGTCACCACTATTCTCAGGATGAAATTAATGATCTGATAGTCAAATATGCCCGGGAACGAGGCCATGTTGTCCGGCTTAAAGGTGGTGATCCTTTCATCTTTGGACGCGGATCTGAAGAAATTGATTACGCCCGAAGTAAAGGTCTTGATACAGCAGTCGTTTCAGGGGTTACCTCGTCTATTGCTGTACCTGCCAATTTGGGAATTCCGCTGACTAAAAGAGGAATTTCAGAAAGCTTTTGGGTGATCACAGGAACAACCACTCAGCGTAAACTTTCAGAAGATGTCCGGCTGGCGGCTCAATCTACCGCAACCGTAGTCATTCTTATGGGGATGGGGAAACTCAATGAGATTGTTGACATTTTTACTCACTTCGGAAAAGAAAATACTCCGGTGGGGATCATTCAGAATGGTACTACCGTGAATGAAAGATCAGGTTTCGGCAACATCAAAAATATTGAAAAGGTGGTTTCTGATAAAAAGCTTTCTTCCCCGGCAATTATTGTCATAGGAGAGGTAGTAAACGAAAGAACATCTTTGAAAGCCGTTCTTAAAAATGTTATTGAAGAGAAGCAATATATAAATTCCCCCTTTGTGGGCTAGGGGGCTGGATTATGGAAGAAAGAAACGAGTTGTACCCGGTATTTTTAAAGGTTAATAAGCTGAATATCCTCATTGTTGGTGGCGGAAATGTGGGGCATGAAAAACTGCATTTTTTACTGAAGTCCAGTCCCAATGCTAATGTTGAGGTGGTGGCAAAAGAGTTCCTTCCGGAAACTGAATCCCTCGCCAAAAAACATGGTTTAAAGATCACCAAAAGCAGGTACAAAAAGAAACAGCTTAAAAAGCGGCACGTGGTAATAGCTGCAACAAACGATGAGAAACTAAACAAAAGAATTTACACCCACGCCAAGAAGAGGTTTTTGCTGGCCAATATTGCAGATACTCCTCATTTGTGTGATTTCTACATGGGCGGGATCGTCAATAAAGGCCACGTGAAAATTGCTATTTCAACCAACGGAAAATCCCCCACCACAGCAAAGCGCCTGCGGCAGTTTTTTGAAGAGGTGATCCCCGAAAATATCAATCAGATGGTTGAGAATTTAAATGAGTACCGCTCGACCATCAAGGGAGATTTTGATGAGAAAGTAAACCAGATGAACAAAATAACCGAATCCTTAAAAGCAAAAAAAGTAAGTAATGATTAAGACAGATATCCTCATCATAGGAGCCGGACCCACCGGATTGTTCACCGTATTCGAAGCGGGACTTTTAAAGCTAAAAACTCATTTAATAGATGCTTTGCCGCAGCCTGGAGGGCAGTGCTCAGAAATTTATCCAAAGAAGCCTATTTACGATATTCCGGCTTTTCCTGAGATATTTGCAGGGGACCTGGTGAATAATCTGATGGAGCAGATCAAACCCTTTAGTCCGGGCTTTACCCTTGGTGAACGGGCCGAGACTATCGAAAAGCTGGAGGATGACACTTTTGTGGTGACCACAAATAAAGGTACTCAGCATAATGCGCCGGTAGTTGCTATTGCAGGAGGTCTGGGTTCTTTCGAGCCGCGCAAGCCGCCAATTCCAAATATTTCTGATTTTGAAGATAGAGGTGTTGCATACTTTATAAAAGATCCGGAAGTGTACCGCGACAAAAGAGTGGTTATCGCCGGGGGAGGGGATTCCGCTTTAGACTGGGCAATTTACCTGGCCGATGTCGCTGCTGAAGTTGCTCTTGTTCACAGGAGAAATGAATTCAGAGGCGCACTTGATTCGGTAGAACGTCTTTCTGAACTTGCCAAACTGGGTAAAGTAGAATTAATTACCAATGCTGAAGTCGTAGGACTTAGAGGCGAAGGAGATCTGGAACAGGTGGTGATTAGGCATAATGATACTGCCCGTGGGGAGGAGCTGAAGCCTGTAGATAATTTCATCCCGTTATTCGGACTTTCTCCAAAGCTGGGACCTATGGCGAACTGGGGACTGGAAATAGAGAAAAATGCCATAAAGGTGGATAATTCCTATGATTACCAGACCAACATTCCGGGGATCTATGCCATTGGAGACGTCAACACCTACAAAGGAAAGCTGAAGCTGATCCTTTCCGGATTCCACGAGGCTGCCATTATGTGTCAGAGTGCCTACCAGCGCATCAACCCTAATAAAAAGTATGTATTAAAGTATACCACAGTTGGCGGGGTGCAGGGATTCGACGGCACCAAAAAAGAAGCCAAGCGGGAAGTGGTACAGAGTATTGGATAAATCTATTTTAATTTACTTCCATTGTTGTATTTCATTTTACTCCCTTCCCCTTGGGAAGGGTTGGCGGTGGAATTAAAGAAAAGTTTTTTCCTAACTTTGTGCAAATCCCACTGATAAATGAAAATCCATCTTAAGAGACTCAACGAGAATTACCATTTTGAAACTAAAAATGAACGTGGAGATGTAGTACATCTCGACAATAAGAGCGAACCGAATCCGCAGGGCGCGAGTCCTATGGAATTACTGCTTATGGGCATTGCCGGTTGCAGCAGTATCGACATTGTAATGATCCTTAAAAAGCAGCAACTGGAGATGACCAATCTCGAGATGGATGTAGAAGGATTCAGAGTCGATGGGGCTATACCAAACGTGTTCACGAGAATTCATTTAAAGATTATTATTGACGGAGATATTCCCGAAAATAAAGCAAAAAGAGCAGTAGATCTTTCTTTGGAAAAATATTGCTCGGTGGCCAAAATGCTCGAAAAAACAGCCGAGATCACTACAGAAGTTATTCTGAACGGTTCGCCGGTCAATAAATAATAGTCGCACCGGCCGCTCATGCGAAAATTATTGCTTCTCGTTTTCCTGTTTGCTGCGAATGCTTTTTCCCAGGAGAAACATTATTCGGTAGAGGCAAATTATTTCTACGGAAGCATTTGGGAACACAATCCCAATATTTCTCAATTGATTACCGGGCATCCTTATGGGGTGCTCCTGCATTTTAACCGCAAGACCTATGGAGAAGAGGCCTGGGAAAGTCGCTATAACTACCCTAATGTTGGTTTTTCCCTCTCCTATCAGGATCTCAAAAATGAGCATTTAGGAGAGAATTTCGGAGCTTATGCGCACCTTGGATTTTATTTTCTTAATCGCCACCTTTTACTAAAAGTCGGGCAGGGTCTGGCCGTAACTACAAATCCTTATCATCCCGATAAAAATTACCGCAACAACGCCTATGGCTCCAGGCTTCTTAGCTCCACTATTTTTACCGGGAACCTGCAGTTCGAAAATATCATCGGCGGCCTGGGATTCCAAACCGGCCTCTCTCTCATTCACTATTCCAATGCCGATTTTAAATCGCCAAACAGTTCAACCAATACGCTGGCTCTAAGCATGGGTCTCAATTACGATTTGAACCATGATCTGAAAAGAACATACATTCCTAAGGATCCAAAAATGCCATTTTCGGCGCCCTTTCGGTACAACTTTGTTTTACGCAGCGGGGTGAATACTACAGGTGTAATAGGCTCAGAATCCTACCCTTTTTTAACGCTTTCGGCTTATGCAGATAAGGCTTTGAACCATAAGAGTACCCTGCAGGCAGGAGCAGAAATATTCCTTTCCCGGGCCATGGAGGAGTATATTTACTATTATTCGGTCGCTTTTCCACTGGTTGGCACCACGGGTGATGAAGATGCAAAGCGCGTGGGGATCTTTGCGGGGCATCAACTCACTTTTCGAAAACTTTCCCTCATCACCCATCTTGGGTACTACGTTTACTATCCTTATGATAAGTATGTAGACAGGGTGTACAACAGGATAGGTTTGCAAAGGGAGATCTGGAAAGACATTTTTGGATCTGTAACAGTGCGCTCTCACGGGGCAAATGCCGAAGCGGTCGAATTCTCAATAGGTTATCGCTTATGAAACAGCTGCTGAAAAAATCTCTTCCGATTTTGCCATTTTTGAGCCTGATGCTTTTTATGGCTTGCAATACTGAAGATGCTCCCGATTGTTTTCAAACCGCCGGAAGTATGATCGAAAAAGAATTTCAGGTTGAGCCTTTTGAAGAGCTTATAGTGTATGAGGATATTGAGCTTTTTATCGAGCAGGGAGAAGAACATAAAGTTGTAGTGCAAACAGGGGAAAACCTGATGAACGAAATTTCTGCTGAAGTAATCGATGGCCGACTTATTCTTCGGAATGGCAACGGCTGTAATTTTGTGCGGGATTATAATCTTACTTCCATTTATGTGACGGTGCCCAACCTCACATGGCTTCAAAATGCCGGGAACAGGATGATAAGAAGTGTGGGGGAATTGCATTTTCCAGACATTTGGCTGCGCAGCCTTAACCAGGAAGATGCAAAAGGAGTGTACACAGTGGGGGATTTTGACCTGCATCTGGTTTCAGATTATGTGCGGGTAACGGGAGATGATTTTTCCAATTTTTTCCTTCGCGGCGAAACCAATTATCTCAACCTGTATATCGCCAACGGCGATGGCAGGGTAGAGGCACAGGAACTAACTGCCGGAACTATAGAGATTCAGCACCGGGGAACAAATAAGTTGTTTGTTAATCCGCAGCAGGTGTTGAAAGGGGAAATAAGAAGTACCGGTGATGTTATTTCAGTAAACCGCCCGCCAGTGGTGGAGATAGAAAGTTTTTATACCGGAAAGTTGATTTTCAAATAATATTTGGAACTAAACCTCACAGGTTTCTAAAACCTTTGAGGTTTAGTTCCTTCAATCAGCACGGAACACAGATCTGCGCTATCTGTTTCGCTGGCACAGATTTGCAATCTGTGCCGGGTTATCATCAAACCTGCAAGGTCTTTTTTGACCTTGTAGGTTTATATCCCAAAAAAAGACCTATAAGGTTTTGAAAACCTTGCAGGTCGGGTAGAAAAACTCTACTTCTTCAGCGTTAATTCCGAAAATAAATTCTCCAGGTTCTTGTTCTTCCGGTTAAGTTGTAAGGTCTTCAATCCGTTGTCATGTGCAAAATCGAAGACGGTGGGTCGCATGTCTTTTTCGGTGTCGAAATAAAGTTCGTAAACAAATCCACCAGTGTTCCTGAGGTTCATAAGGTGAGGGAGACGGTTTAGGGCAACTTCTTCGATGCGGTAATCAAATTCCACTTCAATGATCTGCACCTGCTCGTCGCGCAGCTCCTCCAATCTTTTATCGGCTACAATTTTTCCGTGGTTGATGATGATCACGCGCTCACATAAAGCTTCTACTTCGCGCATGATGTGGGTGGAGAGAAAGATGGTTTTTTCCTTTCCAATTTTCTTGATCAATTCCCGAATCTCTACCAACTGGTTAGGATCGAGGCCGGTGGTGGGTTCGTCGAGGATAAGTACATCGGGGTTATGCAGTAGTGCCGTTGCGAGACCTACCCTTTGCCGGTAACCTTTTGAAAGCTGCTCGATCTTTTTATTAGCTTCGGGGAGAAGTCCGGTTTGCAGAATCACCTCTTCAATCCGGCTTTTTGGCACCTTATATATAAGGGCGTTAAATTCCAGGTATTCCCGCACATACATATCGGTATAAAGGGAGTTGTGTTCGGGTAAATATCCTGTGCTTCTCTGCGCCTGCAACATATCTTCTGTAAGGGGATATCCATTTACAGTGGCTTCGCCCGAAGAAGGCTGTAAATAACCGGTAAGGATCTTCATTAAAGTAGATTTACCCGCCCCGTTAGGACCAAGAAAGCCGACAATTTCCCCTTTTTGAATAGAAAAGGAAACTTTATCGAGGGCTTTTTGTTCTCCGTAATATTTAGAGACCTTGTTTACCAGTATTGACATAACAGCTTTTTTTCAAAAGTAAATCATCTTTTTTAGAAGGCAGAAAATTTATAAGAAGAATTCCAATGTTGTTAAAATTAACGAAATCGTTCTCGTGATTTTTTCAGAAAAAATCATTCTTTTTTGAAAATATATGCTACATTAGCTTTTCACAAAGAGAAAAATGAACAATTTATTTATCTGGAACGCCTGGTATTATTTTTATTTCTATTTCAGAGATAAGATCGGGAGTGCCGTATAATTAACCAATATTATAACTGAAATCCCGATGTAAGCATCGGGATTTTTTTTTGCCGTAAAAATATATGCAGGAAAAAATAGCCATACAGGGAATTAAAGGATCTTTTCACCACCAGGTAGCCAGAGAGTATTTTGGAAAGGAAGTGCCGGTAGACGAATGCCAGTCATTTAGAGAAGTTGTAGATAGTTTATTGACCAATCGTTCTGTAAGTGCTGTAATGGCGATAGAGAATTCTACTGCGGGTACTATTCTTCCCAATTACGCCCTTATTGATGATAATAATCTACAGATCAAAGGCGAGCATTACATTCCAATTTTTATGAACCTTATGGTACTGCCGGGGCAAAAGATCACCGATATTAAAAAGGTGTGTTCTCACCCAATGGCCCTCCTGCAATGTCAAAGCTTTTTTAAAGATCATCCGCACATAGAACTTATTGAAGATACCGATACAGCCGAGGTTGCCAAAAGAATAAGAGAGCAAAAGCTTACCGGGGTAGCAGCTGTGGCCAGTAAAGCCGCTGCAAATATCTACGATCTTGAAATTTTACAGGAAGGCATACAAACCATGAAGAGCAATTCTACCCGTTTCCTTGTGCTTTCCTCAAAGAATGCAGCTCCTGTGGTTACCGGCGCAAATAAGGCTTCATTAAAATTTGTCCTGGAAAACAAAAGAGGAAGCCTGGTAAGCGTACTCAATATTCTGCGGGATTTTGATCTTGATATGACCAAGATACAAAGCATACCGGTGATAGATGTACCATGGAAATATGCATTCTTTATTGATGTGCTTTTTCAGGAAGAAGAGGAACTGGAGAAAGTTTTAAAGATACTTTCAGAATTGACTGAAGAATTAAAGGTGTTAGGAATTTATAAAAACGGCTTATTATGATCGCACAGGCTAACAGATTAGACCATGTAGAAGAATACTACTTCTCAACAAAGCTAAAGGAAGTAAGGGCGCTACAGGATTCGGGGCAACCCATCATAAATCTCGGCGTAGGAAGCCCAGATCTACAGCCGCCACCGCAGGTGATGACGGCCCTGCACCAGGCGTTGCTCAACCCATCGGCACACCAATACCAGCCGTACAGGGGAACCAATGACTTCAGAAAAGCTATAGCGGAGTTCTACAAGAATTTCTATAATGTAGGTCTAAATCATGAAACGGAGATCCTTCCTTTAATGGGTAGTAAAGAAGGGATTACCCATATATCCATGGCTTTTTTAAATGAAGGTGATGAAGTGCTGGTGCCAAATCCCGGTTACCCTACCTATGCTGCCGTAAGCCGCCTTGTTGGAGCGAGCACAGTTTTATATGATCTAAAAGAAGAAACCGGTTGGTTGCCCGATTTTGAAGAGCTTGAAAAAAGAGATCTAAGCAAGGTAAAGCTCATGTGGGTGAATTATCCTAACATGCCTACAGGAGCGGTTGCCAAAAAAGAGCTTTTTGAGAAGTTGATTGCCTTCGGAAAAAAGCACAGCATCCTTATTGTAAATGACAACCCTTATAGCTTCATCCTCAACGAGGAGCCGGAGAGCATCCTGAAATATTCAAGTGATTTGAAAGGAATAATGGAGCTTAATTCCCTGAGTAAGAGCTTCAATATGTCTGGCTGGAGAATTGGTATGCTTTGCGGCAGTGAAAAGAATATAAATTCTGTACTCAAAGTAAAGACAAATATGGACAGTGGGATGTTCTTTCCACTTCAGGCGGGGGCAGCAATGGCTTTAAGGCTTCCGCAGGAATGGTTTAGGGAGCAGAACAAGATTTACATGCGCCGTAAAGAAGAAATCCGGAAGCTCGCTACAGCTTTAGAATGCAGTTTTTCTGAAGATCAGGCAGGAATGTTCCTGTGGTGCAAAGTCCCTGAAGGAAATACTTCGGAAGGCTTTGTAGAACACCTTCTGAAGGAATATCACATCTTCGCAGCCCCCGGATTCATTTTTGGAAGTCAGGGAGAAGGCTACATCCGGTTTTCTTTATGCGCTTCCGAAGAAAATATTATTAAAGCCTGTAATAGATTGACGGCATGAAGGTTCACATTATAGGTCTGGGTTTAATTGGCGGCTCTTTTGCACTGGGGCTTAAAAAAGCTTTCCCTGAAGTGGAGATCTCGGGCAGTGATGCCAGTGAGGAACACCTGCTAAAGGCCCAGGAGCTTAAACTTATTGACTGCGCGGCAACTTTAGAAGAAGCGAAAGATGCAGATGTAGTGATTATTGCAGTGCCGGTGGATGTTGCAAAAAAGGTAGCTCTTCAGGTTTTAGATGTGGTGGGAAATAATACACTTATCTTTGATGCGGGTTCAACCAAGGCAGGCTTATGTGAAGCAATTGCAGCACACCCAAATAGAAGGAATTTCCTTGCAGCCCACCCCATTGCCGGAACCGAATTCTCTGGCCCTGAAGCGGCTGTAGAAACCCTTTTTCTTCAAAAGACAAACATCATTTGTGAGGTAGAGAAAACGGCTTTTAAACTTCAGGAAAGAGCCCTGGAGATCTTTCAGAAGTTGGGAATGCGCATCAGGTACATGGATCCTGCCTCGCATGACAGGCATATCGCCTATGTTTCTCACCTTTCTCACATCAGTTCTTTTATGTTGGGAAAAACAGTGCTTCAGAAGGAACAGAATGAAAAAGACATTTTTGACCTGGCAGGCAGCGGATTTGCTTCTACAGTGCGGCTGGCAAAAAGTTCACCCGCCATGTGGACGCCAATATTTCAGCAGAACAAGAATAATATTCTCGAGACACTCGAAGAGTATATCAATAATCTTTCAGAATTCAGAGAACTTCTCAAAAATGACAATTTTCAGGAGGTTTTTAGAGAGATGGAAAGAACCAACCATATTAAAACAATTTTGAACGGAATAAACTGATTAACTAATGGAAAACAAGAAAGAACTCAGAACCTGGTTAGACAAATTTGGATTAGACCATCCGCTGGTAATTGCAGGGCCATGCAGCGCTGAAACCGAAGAGCAGGTGCTTAAGATTGCGCACCAGTTAAAAGATACCGATGCCACCGTGTTAAGAGCGGGAATCTGGAAACCACGTACCCGCCCCGGAAATTTTGAAGGCGTTGGTGCTCTTGGGCTAAAATGGCTGCAAAAGGCGAAGCAGGAAACCGGTATGCTTACTACTACCGAAGTTGCGAGCCCACACCATGTAGATCTTGCGCTTGAGCATGATATCGATATTCTGTGGATTGGTGCAAGGACTACCGTTTCCCCTTTTATTGTTCAGGATATTGCCGATGCGCTCAAAGGAACCGATAAGGTGGTGCTCGTGAAAAACCCTGTAAACCCCGATTTGTCGTTATGGTTGGGAGCGGTTGAAAGATTTTACTCCTGCGATATTAAAAACCTGGGCGTGATTCACCGCGGATTCTCAGCCTATGAAAAGACCAAATACAGAAATAACCCCGAGTGGCAGATTGCCATTGAACTTCAGAATAAATTTCCTGATTTGCCGCTAATCCTCGATCCGTCGCACATCGCCGGAAGAAGGGACATTATTTTTGACCTTTGCCAAACCGCGCTTGACCTTAATTATGACGGACTAATCGTGGAGACGCATTTTGACCCCGATAACGCATGGAGTGACGCAAAACAGCAAATCACGCCTGCCACTTTGGTACAGATCATGAAAGATCTTAAAATTCGGAAAGAAGTTTCTGAAAGTGAAGAGTTTCAGAAGAAACTGCACAATTTAAGGGCACAAATTGATGTGACCGATAACCAATTGATTGAATTGCTTTCCAAAAGAATGAAAATTTCCGATGAAATTGGAAGGGTGAAGAAATCTCAGAACGTTTCTGTGCTTCAAACCAAAAGATGGAACGAAATCCTTGGGAAAATGGTTCTTGAAGGGGAACAGCACGGGCTAAGCGAAGAATTTATTTTGCGTTTGTTCAAAGCCGTGCACCAGGAATCTATTAACCACCAGGAAAAGATCATGAAACAATAGGTTAGAGCTGGTAATAATGAGTAGTTAGTTTCCGGTTTGAAATTCTAATCTAATTTTTTCTTGTTAATTTGTTGTGGTAAAAAATCTCCTTCAAAAATGCCATTTTTGGACCATCATTCAGAAGAAAATTTTTGGAGGAGCTATTTTTGAAAAGCACTAAATGAAAGGAACTGTTTATAAATCTACCGGAAGCTGGTACCATGTAAAAGCCGATAACGGCCGATTTTTTGATTGTAGGATCAAAGGAAAATTCAGGATCAAAGGCATAAAAAGCACCAATCCCGTTGCGGTGGGAGACCGGGTGGAGTTTAAGGTGGAAAGTAATGCCGAAGAGGAGCAAAACGGGGTAATTACAGATATTGCAGAGCGCGAGAATTACATTATCCGTAAATCGGTTAACCTTTCAAAGCAAACACACATTATAGCTTCAAACATTGACCAGGCTTTTTTGCTGGTCACACTTAACAATCCGCCCACTTTTACCACTTTTATAGACCGTTTTCTTGTTACTGCGGAAGCTTACCACATCAAAGCTATTTTGTTGTTCAACAAGATAGATGCTTATAAACCCGAAGAACTTGATGAGGTGAAATATTTGGCGGCCATGTACAGGCAAATTGGCTATCAATGTATAGGGATTTCGGCCAAAACCGGAAAAAATGTAGAGCAGGTAAAGGAGCTCATGAAAGATAAAACCAGCATGATCTCCGGTCACAGTGGTACGGGAAAATCGACTTTGATCAATGCCATTGAACCCAAACTCGATCTAAAAACTACCGAAATTTCTGAACAACACCGGCAGGGGCAACATACCACTACTTTTGCCGAAATGTTTGATCTCGATTTTGGTGCCCGAATCATCGACACCCCCGGAATAAAAGGTTTTGGAGTGGTAGACATGGAAAAAGAGGAATTGGGAGATTATTTTCCCGAATTCTTTGCCCGCAAACAGGACTGTAAATTTTACAACTGTCTGCACCTGGAAGAACCAAAGTGTGCGGTAAAAGATGCATTAGATGCCGGGGAGATCCCATGGTCCCGTTATAAAAGTTATTTACAAATCTTAAAAGGCGAAGACGAACAAAATTATCGTTTTGATAATCATCAGCAGGAATGAGAGCAGTAATACAAAGAGTTTCTGAAGCATCGGTGACCATAGAAGGTGTCAAAAATGCCGAAATTGGAAAAGGTTTATTGGTACTTATTGGAATAGAGGATGAAGATGACAGTCAGGATATTGCCTGGCTGTGTAAGAAGATAGTGAACATGCGCATTTTTAATGATTCTAATGATGTAATGAATGATTCGTTACTTGACGTAAATGGCGACGCAATTGTGGTGAGCCAGTTTACGCTTCACGCCAGCACTAAAAAGGGCAACAGGCCCAGTTACATTAAAGCCGCCAAACCCGATGTGGCCATTCCACTGTATGAAGAATTTGTGTCTGCTTTTGAAAAAGAGCTGGGAAAGAAGATTGGAACCGGAAAATTTGGAGCCGATATGAAAGTGAGCCTTCTTAATGACGGGCCGGTAACTATAATAATTGATTCAAAGAATAAAAGTTAATTGCGTTTGTAATCATTTTTGCCCAAAATAAAATTAACTTAAAATGTGTTAAAAAGAGTTAAAATGTTATATTAGCAGGGCCAACCTATTGTTCTGTCAATGTTACGTTTATACTTCCTTTTGTTCTTGCTGTTGCTTCCATCTTCAGCAGTCTTCGCCCAAAGTTCTCCTTATTCCATAGATCTCATTGATGTTGTCTTAAAAGAGGATGCTCATGCGGTAGTTCGCGAGCAGGTGCTGTCAATTTCAATCAATTCTGTAGATAAGATGAGCATGAACACACGAAAGGTGATCACCATCTTTAATGAAAAAGGGGACCGTTTTGCATTTGCCGGTGATTTTTACAGTAACAACATTAAAATTAAAGAACAAAGTCTTTTAATTTATGACAAGCACGGCAGTGAGATTAAAAAGTTTAAATCGAAACATTTTACCGATCGCAGTGCAACTTCCTCAGGAACATTATATAGTGATACCAGGGTTAGCTATGCCGATTATACCCCAAATGAATACCCTTACACTATTGTTTATGAAAGTGAGGTAGAGACAAATAGCACTATTTTTCTGCCCGATTGGAACCCTGTAAGAGGCTTTAATGTAAGTGTGGAAAAATCCAGCTATCTGGTGTCAATTCCTGAAAACATCAGTTATAGAATACAGGAGAGAAATCTTGATAGCCTGGAGATTTTAAAAGAAAATTCAGGAGTTGCAATTACCTATACTTTATCCAATTTTCCTGCATACAAATATGAGCCTTTAAGCCCTCCTCTTGAAGATTTTACCCCTGGTTTACAGGTGGCCCTCAATGAATTTGCCCTTGTGGGAGTGAAAGGAAGCGGGGCTACATGGGAAGAATTCGGGAAGTGGCAGTACGATAATTTACTGGCAGGACGTAACAAACTTCCGGCATCAACCATAGACAAAATATCTAAATTGACGGCAGGAGCCAAAGATGATGTAGAGAAAGCCAGGATCATTTACGATTATGTTCAGCAAAACTCCAGGTATATAAGTGTCCAGCTGGGTATTGGTGGCTGGGAACCTATCTCTGCCGAAGAAGTTGATAAGGTGAAGTATGGAGATTGTAAAGGGCTTACCAATTATACTAAAGCTCTCCTGGATTCACAAAATATTACCTCCTATTATGCAGTAGTCTATTCGGGAGAGGAGAAAAAAGATATAGACCCCGAGTTTGTTTCTATACAGGGTGACCATGTTATTCTTAATGTGCCACGCGAAAATGAAGAGGATATTTGGTTGGAATGCACCAGCCAAACCCTTCCGTTTAATTATTTGGGTGATTTTACAGATGATCGCCACGTGCTGCTGGTTAAACCTGAGGGTGGTGAAATTGTAAGGACCAAAACATATTCCCCCTCGGAAAATGTACAGGAAACAGTAGTAAAGATAACCTTAGAAGAAGATGGAACATATAAGGCTGCTTTTGAAAGAAAAAGCAGAGGGATTTCATATGGAAATATCTATCGTATTACTTCGTCAACCGAAAAAGATCAGGTTTTGTTCTATAAAAAGAATTGGGGGCATCTCAAAGGTCTGGATCTGGAAAAACCGGATTTTATCAATGATCGGGAAAAACAGGAATTTACCGAAGTCATAAGATTTTCGGGTGAAAAATATCCTTCCAAAGTAGCCGATCGGCTTTTAATGCCTCTCAATTTCCTAACTGTTGATACTTATTCAATTTCAGATCGTGATGACCGTAAGCTGCCAATTAAAATTGGTCGTGGCACTACTGCAAAAGACCGGTTTGAATTTGAGTTGCCCGAGAATTTTGAATCTGAAGCAATTCCTGAAGCGGTGAAGCTCGATAGTAAATTTGGAAGTTTCAGTTTTGACGCAAAGCTGACCGAGATAGAAGGAAAAAAAATTATATGTGTTGAACGCTCCTACACCCTCAACGAAGATACCTGGCCTGCCGATGCACTCCAGGAATTTCGAGATTTTATGTATTCAATCCACGCTCTGGGAAATCAAAAAGCAGTTCTCGTGCGGAGCAACTAAACCATTTATTATGAATAAGTATTTTTTTCTTACAGCCTTTGTGTTGTTAAGTTTTGGAGCGGGAGCCCAGGACTTTCGCTTTGGAAAAGTATCAATTGATGAAGTTAAAGAAGAATTTCATCCCTTTGACAAAGAAGTAGATGCCGCAGTTTTATACCGAAGCCACAACGTGTATTACAGGTATGATAATGGAATAGGTTTTACTTTGGTGACCGATGTGCACGAAAGGATAAAAATCTATACAAAGGAAGGGTTTGACTGGGCCACTAAAGAGATTTCTTACTATAAAAATTCAAGTGACGAAGAAAGGGTGAGCAGTATAAAAGGATATACCTATAATATCAATAATGGGAAACTCACTTCAGAAAAACTTGGCAAAAATGGCATTTTTGAAGAGGAAGAAAATGATTACAGGCTTACTACAAAAATTACTATGCCTGTAGTACAGGAAGGAAGTGTAATTGAGTATAAATACACATTGAACTCTCCCTTTGTTACGTCAATAGATCAAACGCCGCTGCAGTATACAATCCCTATAAACCGGCTTGAAGTAAAAATAGTGATCCCTGAATATCTTAACTTCAGAAAATATTCAAACCCTAAATCTCCTTTAATATTACCCATTACACAAAGTACCGAACCTTTCATTCACCTGGGTAATAACAATGGCAGGGGCACATCAAGGCTTCAATTTTCACAGAATGTATATGAGGTGGCTACAAACAATGTTCCTGCCCTTAAAAAGGAAGATTATGTAGATTATTTGCATAATTATGCAGCGTTTTTGAAATGGGAGCTTACCTCTACAAGATTTCCAAATACTACATTAAAAAACTATGCTGAAGATTGGGAAAGTGTGGCCAAAAGCATATTTAATGACGCCAATTTTCAAAAGGAAATGAACCGGGATGGTTATTTTGAAGATGAGGTAGACCAGCTCGTGCAGGGTGTGGAGTCCCCTCTTGAAAAAATTCAGCTCATCTACAAGTTTGTAAAACAAAAAGTAAAGTGGAACGGCTACTATGGCTATATGCCTGAAAGCGGCGGAAAATCTGCCTTTAAAAAAGGGGAAGGGAATGTAGGAGATATTAACCTTTTGCTAACTGCCATGTTAAAATATACCGGCCTCAATGCTAATCCCGTTGTGTTGAGTACGCGAAGTAATGGCATCCCGGTTTTTCCTACCCGTACCGGGTTTAATTATGTGATCTCTATGATTGAATTTCCGGAAGGTGCTATTTTACTTGATGCAACAGACCCTCATGCTGCACCGGGAGAATTACCTAAGCGGGCACGGAACTGGAAAGGAAGGATCATACGGGAAAATTTATCCTCAGATTGGGTAGATTTGTATTCTGCGGTTCTTTCATCTGATGTCTCTGTGCTTAGCTATGAACTTGGTGATGATATGGTGCTTAGGGGGAAAGCGGCGGAAAGTTATGATGGCCTTTTTGCAAAGGCTTATAGAAAAGAAATGGAAGGACTTTCTGAGCAGGTTCTTCTGGAGAATTTGGAAAAAGAGAAGGGGAATATTAAAATTTCCGAAGTACAGCAGGAGAATCTTGATTCAATAGGTTTAGAGGTAAAAGAGTCTTATGTCTTTGAGTTGCAGCAGGGGGTAGATGTTATTAACGACAAAATATATATCAAACCATTTGTTTTTAAAGGTTTGGATGAAAATCCTTTTAAGGCAGATGAAAGACATTACCCTATTTTCTTTGAATTCCCAATGGTAACTAAAAAAACCATAAACCTTCTTATTCCCGAAAACTATGAAGTAGAATACCTGCCCGAAAGTTCAATTATCCAGATAAATGGAGGTGAAGGTGAATTTAAATTCCTGGTGAAACAAAATGGAAGATATTTGCGATTTGAAGCCGATTTTATTTTAAAAAATATTGTTTTTCTTCCAGAGCAGTATATTGCTTTGAAAGAATTTTATGCACAAATGGTAGAGAAACAATCAGAAACTTTAGTTTTGAAGAAAATTATCTAATGAATATTGAAAATGCACAGAAGGCTGTAGATGCCTGGATAAAGGAGCATGGGGTGAGGTACTTTAATGAGCTCACCAACATGGCCCAGCTTACCGAAGAAGTAGGGGAGGTTGCCCGCATCATTGCACGAAGGTATGGGGAGCAAAGTGAAAAAGAAAGTGACAGGGCAAAAGACCTTGGCGAAGAGCTGGCCGATGTGGTTTTTGTAGTGCTTTGTTTGGCAAACCAAACAGGAATAAACCTGCAGGAGGCATTTGATAAAAAACTGGACCTTAAAACCCAACGTGACAAAGACCGTCACAAGAACAATGAAAAATTAAAGTAAATGCGCATTTTTGAAGATGTAAAAAATCCAGATTACTGGGTAAAGGTGCTACAACTGGGTACCATATTTTTTGTGATATTTGTTGGGCTTTCACTAATTATCTCCCATTTTAGACAAATTATTTCAGGGGAATTTGCCCTGATCTATGAAGATGAATTCGCCAATGGCAAATGGGTAGAATATTTCCTGATAAAGGCTGTAATAAGTCTGGTATACGCAATGTACATGACGAGCAGGCGTAAAAATTTTAAAAGAGAGTAAATTATGCATCTGCACCTATCTACGCAAAACCGCGAACTTGCGGGAAAGATTGCTGTTACCGGTTCAAAAAGTGAATCGAACAGGTTATTGATCCTCCAGGCGCTATATCCTAACCTTGAAATTGAAAACTTATCTAATAGTGACGATACCAAAGTACTTCAAAAAGCGTTGGGGTCTAAAAATGAGGTAATTGATATTCACCATGCAGGCACTGCGATGCGATTTTTAACCGCATACTTTGTTTCCAAAGAAGGGAGGGAAGTACTGCTTACAGGAAGCCAGCGCATGCAGGAACGGCCTATAGCGATACTGGTAGATGCCCTTCGGGAATTGGGAGCAGAAATTACCTATGAAAAAAATGAGGGTTTTCCTCCTTTGAGGATAAAAGGAAAAAAACTTCTGAAAAATGAGGTGAAAGTACAGGCCAATATTAGCAGCCAGTATATTTCGGCATTAATGCTGATAGCACCATCCCTGCATAAAGGTTTGAAAATTTATCTTGAAGGGAAAGTAACCTCTGTACCGTATATTAAAATGACTCTGCAACTCCTGAAGCAGTGCGGGATAAACGGTTCCTTTGAAAACAATGTGATTTTTATTGAATCCGTATCCCAAATACCTCAAAAACAAATCGTAGTGGAATCTGACTGGAGCTCGGCTTCCTATTTTTACAGCATGGCTGCCCTTTCAGATTCTTCTGAAATTAATCTTACTTCCTATCGCGAGAACAGTCTGCAGGGAGATCGAAGTACGGCAGATATCTACCAAAAATTAGGCGTCAAAACGACATTTTTGGAAGGTGAGTTAAAACTGGAGAAGACTGAAGTTGAGCTGCCTGAAATTCTTCAATTAGATTTAGCCAACAGCCCAGATCTTGCGCAAACAGTGGTTGTTACCTGCTTTGGTCTTGGGATAGGAGCTCAGCTCACCGGCCTTCATACCCTTAGAATCAAAGAAACTGACAGGCTTCAGGCGTTGAAGAACGAAATCGAAAAACTGGGAGGCAAGGTGGAGATCACAGAAGATACTTTGCAACTTTCAGCTTCCGAAGGAATAAAGTCAGATATTGCGATAGACACTTATAATGACCATCGTATGGCGCTTGCATTCGCGCCCCTGGCATTAAAAGTTCCTATTGTTATTAATGATGCCGGGGTGGTGAGTAAGTCATTTCCGGAGTTTTGGGAGAACCTTCAGCAGCTAAAGTTTTCTGTAAAAGATTCCGCTAAAGAATAAGAAATTTTTAAAAGCTGCCGTTGTGTGGCCCCGTCAATTAACAGATTTCTTAAATAAACCTGCATTTACTTGACAACCCCTATCCCGAGGTTGTATATTTGCAGCTTCTTAAAATCTATCTTATATGGGAATGAAATTATCGCACTTCAATTTTGACCTTCCGCCCGAACTATTGGCAGAATATCCTGCCGAGAACAGGGATGAAGCCAGATTAATGGTTTTGAACAGGAAAGAGCAAACAATTGAGCATAAACAATTTAAGGATCTTATCGATTATTTTGAGCCGCAAGACGTGATGGTGTTAAACAACACCAAGGTTTTTCCTGCACGTCTATTTGGTAATAAAGAGAAGACCGGTGCCCGGATTGAAGTGTTTTTGTTGAGAGAATTAAATGCTGAGACCCGCCTGTGGGACGTGCTGGTAGATCCTGCCAGGAAGATTAGGATTGGTAATAAACTATATTTTGGGGAAGATGAAAGTCTTGTGGCCGAAGTTATTGATAATACAACATCTCGTGGAAGAACACTGCGTTTTCTCTACGACGGTTCTTACGAGGAATTCAGAAATAAACTGACAGAACTTGGTGAAACTCCGCTGCCAAAGTACATTAAGAGAGAAGTACAGCCCGAAGATAAAGACCGTTACCAGACCATTTATGCAAAGACCGAAGGTGCTGTTGCGGCCCCTACTGCCGGCCTTCACTTCTCAAAGCATCTTTTGAAGAGGTTGGAGATCAAGGGAATTGATTTTGCTGAAGTTACCCTTCACGTTGGTTTAGGAACTTTTAGTCCGGTTGAGGTGGAAGATCTTTCCAAGCACAAAATGGACAGCGAAGAAGCTTATATTGAAGGGCCTGCAGTGAACACCATTAACAAAGCGATCCAGGAAAAACGCAAAGTTTGTGCGGTAGGAACTACGGTAATGCGTTCTTTGGAAAGTTCGGTTTCTTCAAACAGAACCCTGAATGAATTCCAGGGCTGGACAAATAAATTTATTTTTCCTCCTTACGATTTTAGTATTGCAAACTGTATGATCACCAACTTCCATACACCAAAATCTACTTTATTGATGATGGTTTCTGCTTTTGCAGGGCACGATTTTATGAAGAAGGCTTATGCTGAAGCTGTGAAAGAAAAATACAAATTCTACACTTACGGAGACGCTATGTTGATCCTATAGTTTAGAGTGTTCAGTGCTCAATATAAAGTGGGCAGTTGCTTCTAAAGAAATATAACCAAACCTCACAGGTTTTAAAAACCTGTGAGGTTTTTTATTAACATGCTGAACCTGCCTATCGGCAGCAGATTTGTTAGAGTATCCAGATAGAATTTTCAGAAAAATTTTGATTCCGGAATTTTAGTGCAGAATTAAATTCTGGCTAACTTATTGATCCTCAAAAATGGCATTTTTAAAGAGGTATTATAAATCCCTTTTACTTTAGTATTTTTGCAGCGTGAAAGACAAGAAGAAAGACATACGGGCATTGACCAAAGAACAACTTCAGCAATTCTTTGTTTCTCAGGGGGATAAATCCTTCCGCGGAACTCAGGTTTATGAGTGGCTTTGGGGCAAAGGAGCCCATTCTTTTGAAGATATGACTAATATCTCAAAGGATACGCGTCAAATGCTGAATGAAAACTTCGTCATCAACCATATTCGGGTAGACCAGATGCAGCGAAGCAGTGACGGGACAATCAAAAACGCTGTAAAATTACATGATGATCTCACGGTAGAATCTGTGTTGATCCCTACCCCCTCAAGAACTACTGCTTGTGTTTCTTCGCAGGTTGGTTGTAGTTTGGATTGCAAATTTTGTGCAACCGCCAAACTTAAGCGCATGCGCAACCTGAATCCTGACGAAATTTATGATCAGGTAGTGGCAATAGACAATGAGAGCAGGCTGTATTTTGATAAGCCCCTCTCCAATATTGTGTTTATGGGCATGGGAGAACCCCTCATGAACTATAATAACGTGCTAAAGGCCATTGAAATGATCACTTCCCCCGAAGGATTGGGGATGTCGCCAAAACGTATTACAGTTTCTACTTCAGGGGTGCCAAAAATGATAAAAAGAATGGCCGATGAAGAAGTGAAATTTAAACTAGCTGTTTCCCTTCATTCAGCAATAGATGAAGTGAGAACTTCTATTATGCCATTTAATGCCACCTTTCCTTTAAATGATCTTAGGGAAGCGCTTGAATACTGGTATGCTAAAACAAAAAGCAGAATTACCTACGAATATGTGGTTTGGAAAGATATTAACGACAGCAGGAGGGATGTAGAAGCCCTTGTAAGGTTCTGTAAGTATGTACCGTGCAAAGTCAACCTCATTGAATATAACCCTATTGGCGATGATCATTTTAAACAGGCTCCCGAATCAACAACTAACCTGTATGTAAGGGAGCTGGAGCGCAATGGTATCACCTGTACCGTGCGCCGTTCGCGCGGAAAGGATATAGATGCGGCCTGTGGTCAACTTGCCAATAAGTCTAAAGAAGTTGCAGTTTAGAGATCCAAAAATGGCTTTTTTGGAAGGTGCTGAAAAATTATTCTTTTAACTATCTTAGCAGCCCTAATGAAGGTAATTTCTAAAATAAAGCTGCCGGTAGAGAAGGAGATGGAACTTTTTGAAAAGAAGTTCACTCAGTCGATGTCTTCAAAAGTGGCCTTGCTAAACAGGATCACGCACTTTATTGTAAACCGAAAGGGCAAACAAATGCGCCCTATGTTCGTTTTTCTCGTGGCCAAAATGGTTGCAGATGGGAAGGTGAACGAACGCACCTACAGGGGGGCTTCGGTAATTGAATTGATCCATACCGCTACTCTTGTTCACGATGATGTTGTAGATGATTCCAACCGCCGTCGTGGCTTCTTTTCCATCAATGCACTCTGGAAGAATAAAATTGCCGTTCTGGTAGGAGATTATCTGCTTTCAAAAGGTCTTTTACTGTCTATAGATAACAATGATTTTGATCTTCTTAAGATCATCTCGGTTGCTGTAAGGGAAATGAGTGAAGGGGAACTGCTACAAATAGAAAAAGCCCGCCGCCTCGATATCACTGAAGAGATCTACTACGAAATCATTAGGCAAAAGACAGCCACCTTAATTGCGGCCTGTTGTAGCCTTGGAGCTGCCTCTGTTCAACCCGATTCTAAAGAGGTAGAAAGGATGAGGCATTTTGGGGAGCTTATAGGAATGGCTTTTCAAATAAAAGATGACCTGTTTGATTACGGCAATGAACGTATAGGCAAACCCACAGGGATAGACATTAAAGAGCAAAAAATGACGCTGCCATTGATACATGTCTTAAATAAGATTTCGGCAAAAGAAAAAGCCTGGGTCATCAACTCGGTGAAAAACCATAATAAGGATGCGAAACGGGTAAGAGAAGTCATTGATTTTGTAAAAGAAAAAGGAGGTCTTGAATACGCTGTTTCAAAAATGCAGGCATTTCAACAAGAAGCATTGACTATGCTCGAAGAATATCCTCCTTCTCCATATAAGGATTCTCTCATCCTCATGGTAAACTACGTTATTGAACGTAAAAAGTAACTTCCAGGTTTTCTAAAACCTTTTTAAATTTTTCCATTATTTTTTTTGTTAAGGTAGAAGTGCGAAATACACTTCCATTTTTCAGTGGGATTGGTTCTGATATACCAGAAGGAAAAAAATTGTACTTTTATGCATTAAAAGTACTTGCACATTACTTGCTCAAATATTTTTTTGCTATGGAAATATTTCGATTTAATGTATTGGTAATCATTATTTTATCATTTACATCTACTACAGCACAGGAGCTTTCTCCACCTATACATAACTACTCTTCTTTTAGTTATAAGGCGGCCAGCCAGAATTGGGATATTGCACTTGATGAAAGCGGGGTGATTTATGTCGCGAACAACCAGGGCCTCTTATCTTTTGACGGGCAGCGATGGGAATTATTTGATCTCGAGAACCGTTCGGTTATAAGATCTGTGCTTCCTCATAAAGGAAAGATCTACACAGGTTCTTACCGGGAATTTGGTTACTGGGAAAGAGATACCAGGGGTGATATGTGTTATACTTCCCTTATTCCCCTTTTGGGCGAATATGAACTGCAGAGTGAGGAGTTCTGGGAAATTATTGCACATAAAGATGCTATTTATTTCAGGTCTTTTGGAGCAGTTTACCGGTACGAAAATGATAAAATCACTCCTGTGCAAAGAGTGAATGTCAATCAAATGGAGATCTATAAGGACAGGCTTGTGTTGGCGACAGGAGATTCCGGGCTCTTTTACTTAAATAACAATGGTGAAATGGAGCCGTTGCCCAACCAGGAAGTTCTAAAAGATGGGGTTGTAAGAGAACTTATTGTGCATGGGGATGAATTGTTAATTGGCTTAAAGGACGATATCTTTCTTTTTGACGGTGAGCATATTCGAAGGCTGGTTGATAAAGGACTTCAGGAGGAACTTCAGCAGTATGAGCTCAACCATGTATTATCTCTTTCTTCAGGGGAAATTCTAATTGGAACACTTAAAAATGGCATTATTCAGTTTAATGAAGACACCGGTGAAATCTTCTCGTATAACAGGTGGGACGGCCTGCAAAATAACACTGTTCTTGCCCTGGCCCAAAATAAAGGTAAAATCTGGTTGGGGCTTGATAATGGAATTGATGTCGTTGATATATATTCTCCTTTCAGGTTCTTTACCGATGAAAGTGGAGAATTGGGTTCTGTATATGATTTAAATTTTAAGGAGGACGATCTTTATCTCGCCAGTAATACCGGCGTTTTCAGGATGAATGATGAGAAGATAGAATTACTGGAGGGGGCCGAAGGTCATTCCTGGAATCTGGAGGTTCACGACGGGGTGATGTACAGTAACCATAACAACGGAACTTTTAAAATTGTAAATGACCGTTTTGTACCTATCGACAGGCGTACAGGAAGTTTCCAAATCTTAAAGAATGGTAACAAAAGATTTCTCATAGGAAGTTACACGGGAATAGATCTTTTTAATGAAAATACCGGCGAAGTGCAGCGCCTTAAGGGAATAGACTTTCCTGTAAAGCAGATGCTGCTAGAGAATACTTCTACCCTGTGGGTGACAGATTCTTATGAAGGTATCTACAGGGTAGGCCTAACTAGTGAAGGCGACAGTATTACTTCAGTAAAGAAGATAAGCACCTCAACCGGAGTAGGGAAGCAGGAAGCTGAACTGTACAGGGTGAATGGGCAAATTGTTGCTTTTACTGGTGGAGAGTGGTACCACTATAATCCCTTTACTCAAGATCTCGAATTATTATCTGAATGGCAGGAATATGAAGGCAAAAGGCTTTTAGGACAGGATGGTAAATATTTCTGGTTCATGGATTCCGAAAAGAATCTTTTAACCGTCACAAATTTTAAAGATGATAAGATCCTGGTAACGGCAGGTATGTTAAACAAGCGTACCGTAAAGAAAAATGAGCGGCTCATAAAGCTGAACGACTCCATTTACTACATCACCCTTCACGACGGTTTTGCCAGGCTTAATCTTAATGAGTTAAAGGATTTTAGTTCCCGGGAATTTTTGAGTACACCGGTAGTGCAGAAGCTGTACGACGGGACTAATTACTATGACCTTAATGTTATTCCCCATATTCCCTCCAGGCAGGCAAGGGAGGTGACGATTCTTACCGGTTTACCGGTTTCGGATGCGGTGGGAATGGAATACGAACTCGTGGGTAATAATACGGCTGCCGTGCGTGGGGAAGTGCAGGAAGGAAAGATTCAGTTTCAGAATTTACCATACGACCAGTATGAGCTGAGGTTAACAGCCGTGGGATCTCAGCAAAAAGCTTCGGTATTTAGTGCTTTCAGGTTTGTGGTAGATCCTCCATGGTATTTAAAAGATTACATGAAGGTGTTGTACCTCCTGTCTTTGTTGATGCTGGTTGTGCTCATCTACTATATAAATAAGCTGAAACTTCAGCAACATAGAAAGATACTCAAGGTCAGGTATCAAAAGGAGCATGAAGAGAGAATGAACAAGCTTGAGAAGGAGCAGCTTATTAATGAGATTAATATGAAGCGCAAAGAGCTGGCAAATTCTACCGTGATCGCTGCAAAGAAGAATGAAGTTCTTATGCAGATACAGGGGGAATTGAATAAAGACAAAGCAAAATTTTCAAATCAGTACAGGCTCAAACACATTATGAATAAGATAAATAATGCCGTACAGAATGATGATGAGTGGAAAGTCTTTGAAACTAATTTTAATGAGCTGCATGAAGATTTCTTCAGAGATTTACTAAGTAAATTTCCAAACTTAAGTAATAGAGATCTTAAACTTTGTGCCTACCTCAAGATGAATCTCACTTCAAAGGAAATTGCACCTTTAATGGGGATAAGTGTTAGGGGGGTTGAAGTACACAGGTACAGGCTTAGAAAGAAAATAAATGTAGATACTTCAGAAAACCTCACGAACTGGTTAATTGCCAACTTTTAGAAGGTTAAATAGCCTGCAAAAAGTCCAAAAACCACTACATCATTACTACGTCATACTATAATTTTTTGATTTAAATATTACTTCATCACGCTCGTAAGCTGCTTAAAAACAGTAACTTTATGAGTGTTTGCCTTTGATGTAGCAATTGTGTACTATAACGTTTTCGGGTAGCAGGGTTGTAATGTACTTTCATGTCAAATTTTGTAAACGGTTTACCCTATGAAAATTAGATTATTACTCACATTTGTAGCTCTCCTGTTCTGCGGAATAGGCTTTGCTCAACAACCAAAAACTATTTCGGGAACCATTGTTGGTGCCGATGGTATGCCTTTACCGGGTGCGGAGGTGAAGGTGATTGGGAAGAATATTTTTGACATTACCGACTTCGACGGAAATTTTGTTCTCGAAGGAGTGGTTGAAGGTGATACCTTCAGAGTTACTTTCCTGGGATTTAAGCCTCAGGAATTACCAGTAGTTGGAGCTAATGACTATCAGATTACTTTAGAGGAAGACGCTGCTGCCCTAGACGAGGTAGTGGTAGTTGGTTATGGTACCCAGAGAAAAGCTGATCTTACCGGTTCTATTGTTACTATTGAGTCTGAAGAAATAGAAAAGACGCCAACTTCAAACGTCATGCAGTCATTACAGGGAAAAGTGGCAGGGGTGCAAATCACTTCTGTAGGATCTCCGGGTAATTCGCCTAACGTGCGGGTGAGAGGTTTAGGTACTTACACAAGTGGTACTAATGTTCTTTATGTTGTTGATGGTGCCCTTTATGACAACATTGACTTTTTAAGTACAAAAGACATCAAATCTATCAATGTTTTAAAAGATGCATCTTCTTCAGCCATTTACGGCGTGAGAGCTGCAAACGGGGTGATTATTGTAGAGACCAAATCTGGTCGTATAAACCAGAAGCCCCAGTTTGAATATGATGGTTATACAGGGGTACAGAGGGCTCAGGATGTGGTTAAAATGGCTAATGCCGAACAGTTTACCACTATGGTGTACGAATCTGGCTCACAAGCCGATATCCAGTTCGTTCTTAATGCCATGCAACGCTTTGGGCGCAGCAGGGTTAATCCCAATGTTCCCGATGTGAATACCGACTGGTATGATGAGATTTTAAGAGAAGGCCTTATACAAAGTCACAGTATTGGCGTTTCGGGTGGGGGAGATAACGTAACCTATTCGGTTGGTGCTAACTACTTTGCACAGGAAGGTATCCTCGACATGAAGAATGAGTATGAAAGATTCAATATTCGTTCTAAGATGGATGTTGATATTACCGACAGGTTTAAAACCAGCGTGAACATGGTCTTTAGTAACGCAACCCAGTTTCAGCCCGATAATGCGGCCTGGTTTAATGCATATTTCGCGGTGCCCATCCTTCCGGTTATTGACCCTCTTAACACGGCAGCTTCGCCTGTGAGATATGCCAATGCCCAGCTTTTGGGTTACAGGAATACCCAAAACCCGCTTCCAATCACCAAATTCAATGAAGATCGTCTAAAGATCAGGAAGTTGTTGGCTACTATGGATTTTCAATATGAAATCATTGAAGATAAGCTGGATATAAAGACCACTTACAGTCATAACTTCTCGGCTTTAGAAGAGCGTTATGTGAACCTTCCATATACCCTGGGGAACAACTATGAGGTTCAATCTTCAATAAAGAGGGAAAACAACTCTTTCTCCAACCAGTACTGGGATAATGTTTTAACCTATAAAGACCAGATTGGCGACCACAGGTTTACGGCTATGGTAGGTACTTCTTTTAGAGATGAGGCTGTAAATGAACTTGAAGTAACCGGAGAAAGAATCAGGGGTATAGGCCTGGAGTCGAGCTGGTACTTAGATTTTGCCGATCCCGAGTCTTTCAATAATAACGTGAAAGAAATAGGAAAAAGATATTACGGGATGTCCTATTTTGGAAGGGTTTCCTACAGCTTTATGGACAGGTACCTGCTTTATGGAACCTTCAGGGCCGACGGATCTTCCAAATTTACACTAGATCCATGGGGTTATTTCCCTTCAGTTGGTTTAGGTTGGGTAATTTCCGAAGAAAATTTTATGGATAATGTAGGCGTAATTGATTTCCTGAAATTACGTGCTGCCTGGGGTAAACTTGGTAATGACAATGTTGCTGCCAGTGCCGGTTCTAATACTATTGATGTGGTTTCTGCACCTTTTGGCGATAACCCGCGCACAGGGATTGTCTCTACCAGCGTTTTTTCAAATAACACCTGGGAGGTCATAGAAGAACTTAACTTTGGGGTTGATCTTGAAGTTCTGGAAAACAGGTTGTCTCTTACTGCCGATTATTACATCAGGGATACCGAAAATGCCATTCTTCCGGTTTATATTCCTATTGTAGACCAAAGCATTGAGAGGAATTCTGGAGTAATTAGAAACCAGGGTCTTGAATTCAGTGGTAACTACTTCGGAAACATTGGAGAAGATTTTGAATTTTCTATAGGAGCAAACTTCACCACCCTTAAAAATGAAGCTACCCAAATTGAAGATGATAGAGGGTACATTGATTCCGGATCGGCAGAATTCCGTCAAAGAACTATTGAAGGCGGTCCTCTTTTTGGATTCTATGGCTATGAAAGAGTGGGGGTTTATCAAAACCAGGCGCAAATCGATGCAGATCCTATTGCAGTAAGTAATAACCTTGTTCCCGGAGATCTTATATACAGAGATCAAAACAACGACGGCATGATTACCGATGAAGACAGGGTGGTATTAGGATCATTCCTGCCCGATTTCACTTATGGGGGAAATATTGCAATGAACTATAAAGCTTTAGATTTTTCCATGAGCTTTTATGGCCAGGCCGGGAATAAAATCCTTAACCGAAGAAGAGGGGAGATTATTTTTACCAATGATACCAATATGGATGCCGATCTTGCCAATAACAGGTGGCATGGGGAAGGCACAAGTAATATTTATCCTTCTGCTGCCGGAATGCGCAAGGCATGGAACCAGCGCCTAAGTGATTTTTGGGTTGAGGATGGAGAATTCTTCAGAATTCAAACCATACAACTGGGCTATACTGTAGAACAGGAAGATTTACCATGGATGCGGGTATATGTTACTGCTGAAAGGCCTTTCTCTTTCTTCGACTATAACGGATTTACTCCTGAAGTGCCCGATGGTGTAGATAGACAAACCTATCCGGTGCCATCAATCTATACAGTGGGAATAAATGTTAAATTTTAATTGACAGACGAAATGAAAACTTCAAAAAATATATTTATCCGTCTTTCTGTACTGGTTTTGGCACTGGCAGTAAGCTCCTGTTCCGATAAACTCGATACACAGGAAGGTCAGCTCAATACAGGAGACATTGATTATACCGATGCCAGCCAGATGATAGACCCTTTAATAGGTGCTTATTATGAAATTAGCAGTCTTGGCTGGGAAGAACCTTTGCTATTGGGAGTTCGTGGTGATGATGTGAATTCTGGAGGGTTGGGTGACCAGCCCCTTTATACCGAAACCGATCTTTTTAATTACAATAAAGATTTCTGGATGTACAACCAGGTATGGAATTCTCATTACAATGACATCATCAACATGAATACTGCCATCTTGCAGATCGAGAATTTCATGGAATACGCCAACGAAACAAATTTTGCCCGTGGTGAGCAATACATTGCTGAAATCAAGGTAATACGAGCTTGGCTTCATTTCAATCTTGCCAGGAACTGGGAAGATATTTTCATCATTACTTCAAATCAACCTGAAGCCGAATTAGAGCAGGGAGTAGCGACAAAAGATGAAGTGATGCAGTTTATCTCTAATGAGATGGATGAGGTGATACCGCTTCTTCCAGATGCAAGACCAAATCAACGCACAGACCTGCCGGGAGGAATTACCCGTTACACCGCTTATGCTATGAAAGCCCTTTCTGAACAGGAACTTCAGAATTACCAGGGCGTGGCCGATGCTACAGGTGCTATTATAAATTCAGGCTTGTTTTCTCTTTACCCCGATTTTTATCAGCTGTTTAAGAAGCCGGGAGAATTGAGCAACGAAAGTTTACTTGAGTTCCAATATTCAGATTATGGATCTGAGTCGGGAGAGGCTTTTTACCACCTTTATGCGCCTTTCGGTCCACAAAACTGGGATCCTGCGAGAGACAACGCCGAGGCTGGATGGGGATTCTATGAGCCAAGCAACAAGTTCATTGGCTTCATGATTGACAGGAATGAAACCGTACGTCTTGAAACCAGCGTGTTATTCACTCCCGAAGGGATCGCAGAACTTCAGGCAGAGGGTTATACCATCCCTGCGTTTGTTAGCAATGTGACTCCTTCCGATGATGTGATCAACAATTATGTAAGAGCAAATTTTGCCAGTGGTAAACATTACCTGCCCTCTGTGCAACTTACCGATGGGCGTAATAACTACGGGGCCGGTAAGAACTTTATCGTGATAAGATATGCCGAGATCCTGCTTATGTATGCCGAAGCAGTGACAAGAGGTGCCAGTGCTACAGCAATTCCTGCCGATGAGGCCGTAAACCTGGTGAGGGAACGTGCCGATATGCCGGCACTATCAGGGGTGACTACTGAACAGGTGCTCGATGAAAAATTTGCCGAACTTGCTATGGAATGGGGAATAAGGTATTACGATATGATTCGTCTTGACAAATACCAGGAACTAAGCTACGATGGCAGAACATTCACCGCCGCCGATGAGTACCTGCCTTACCCACAGGCACAGGTTGACGCCTTACCTTTAGAAGCTACCAACGTAGATACTAATACGGCACTTAATGATGTATTATCAACTTTAAACAGGTAAAAATGAAAAATTTAAATATCAGAATTTTTGGCTTTCTTGCCTTCTTGTTTATCCTGGCAGGTTGTGAGCGCGAAGGGATTGATCCTATCACAAAGGTAGAACCAGGGCAGGATGAAGGAGCTCCACAAGTCAATATAAAATACCCCCAGCAGGGAACCGTGATCAAAGAAGCTTCAGAGCTTTCTAATATTACCATAGATCTTGCGGTTGAAGATGACATAGAGATTCAGGAGATCGTGGTTCTTGTAGATGGGCAGGAGGTAGAAACCTTCACCGAATTTACCGATTACCGTATAGCGCTCAAAAAGGTCACTTTTGAAGGGCTTTCAATGGGTGAGCATACAGTGACCGTGAGGGCTACAGATATTGAAGGTAAAGAGACCGTACAAACCACAACCTTCAGCAAAGAACCTCCATATACGCCTGTTTTTGAAAACGAGATATTCTACATGGCTTTTGATAAAAGTTTTATGGAGCTTATAGAGCTGGAAGAGCCCACTCAGGTTGGAGACCCGGGGTTTTCAGATGAAGCCAAAGAAGGAACAGGTTCTTACAAGGGGGCTGTAGATTCTTACCTCACTATACCTCTTGCTGAATTAGAAGATGAGTTTACTCTTGCTTTTTGGTACAAGATCGATCCCAGCACAGAGAGAGCTGGAATTTTAACAGCGACCGATGACAGTGATAGAAATCAGGGCTTCAGGTTATTTAGAGAACCTGCTGGCGCCGATGCCCAGGTAGTGAAATTAAATGTAGGTACCGGTGAGAGTGATATCTGGAACGATGGCGGTACTATTTCTACCGTAGAACCCGAATGGACGCACATTACCGTTACGGTTTCCCCAACAGGAACAGCAATTTATTTTAATGGCGTACTCGTAAGAGCTACTACGGTTGATAATGTTGCTATAGATTGGACAGGTGTTGAAAATCTTGTGATAGGCTCCGGACTCAACTTTAGTGATTGGGGACATAATTCAGATCCAAGTCTTATCGATGAGCTAAGGATCTTTGATGAGGCAATGACTGCGGAAGAAGTAAGCCTGATGGTGAACCCTCCTTCCGAAGATATATCCCTTTACCTGCCTTTCGATGGAAATTATAACGAACAGGTCTCCGGCCGAAGCATTAACGTGGTTGGGTCTCCTAAGTTTACGCAGGATGCTAAAGAAGGAAGTGAAGCTTATAAAGGGGCCGATGGAGCTTATCTAACCTTCCCTTCTCAAAATCTTTTAGACGAAGAGTTCAGTGCCACTTTCTGGTACAAGGTAAATGCCAGCCCAGATCGTGCGGGTATAATTTCCATTAGTGCCGTAAATCCTGAAGGGGCCAATAAAAATAACCTCACCAAAGGCTTCCAGTTATTTAGGGAAGCATCTGGCGACAGTCAGCGAATAAAAGCAAGTGTGGGTACAGGAGACGGAAATAGCTGGAATGACGGCGGATTAATAGATCCGGCTGCCGGTGAATGGGTGCATATTGGATTTGTGATCACCGAAAATAAGAGCAGGATCTACATCAATGGGGAACTTGCAACCGAAGCTCCCGTTACCGGAGGGGTTGACTGGACCGGTGCCGATCTTGTTTCGGTAATGTCTGGTGCTCCACGTTTTGTGGAATGGAACCACCTTTCCGATCAAAGTGCTATAGACGACCTGCGTTTCTACCGGGTTGCGCTAACAGAAGAGGAAATTGAAGCCGATATGAATAATTGATCATAAGCTTTGACACTCCTCAAAAATGCCATTTTTGAGGAGTGTTTTTCTAAATATTTACAAACTCCTACTAAATGAAAAGTCTTCTAAAATACTTTTCCCTGCTGAATATTGTCGTGCTTTTCCTTGCATGTTCAGATGATTCGGGACCGGGATATCAGGAACCCTACATTCCTGACCCTGGTAACGGCGAAGAACCGGTACCACAATTGAGCGATGAAGAACTGCTGGACCTGGTGCAGGAGCGCACTTTCAATTATTTTTGGGATTTTGCCGAACCCAACAGCGGCATGGCCCGCGAAAGGTCTCAAAATGATGCCTATGGCGGCGATGCTCCGCATATAGTTACCACCGGGGGCACAGGTTTTGGTCTGGCATCATTTCCCACGGCTGTAGAACGCGGCTGGATTAGTGAAGCTGAAGCTTTGGATCGATTGGACAGGATCTTGTCCTTTTTAGAAGAAGTCCCTATTTATCACGGGGCATTCTCTCACTGGTACATGGGGAATACCGCAAAAACAAGACCTTTTAGTAATCTTGATAACGGCGGTGATCTTGTGGAAACGGCATTTTTGATGCAGGGACTTCTGATCAACCGTGAATATTTCGACGACGCCCAAATTGATGAGCGAATTACCACTTTGTGGGAAAATGTAGAGTGGGACTGGTACACAAACGGGCAGAATGTGCTTTACTGGCACTGGTCGCCTTCTTATAAATTTGAGATTGGCCTTCCCATTAAAGGCTGGAACGAATCTTTAATTGTTTACGTTTTAGCCGCATCATCGCCAACACATCCAATTTCTTCGGAAGTTTACACCAATGGCTGGGCCTCAAACGGAGGGATCCTTACCAACAGGAACCATTACGGCCTAAACCTGCCCCTGGGGCCATCTTACGGCGGACCGCTATTTTTCAGCCACTATTCCTTCATTGGTTTAGATCCGCGTAACCTGGAAGATCAGTACGCCAATTACTGGCAGCAAAATACCAATCATACATTGATCAACTATGAATACGCGGTCCGTAATCCGAAGAATTTTGAAGGCTATGGCGAGAATTCCTGGGGCCTTACAGCTTCCGATAATCACCAGGGCTACGCCGCGCACAGCCCTACAAACGATTTAGGAGTCATTACGCCAACTGCGGCTTTGTCTTCTTTTCCCTATACACCGGAAAAATCTATGGCTGCGCTGCGGCATTTTTATGAAGATTTGAATGATGAACTCTGGGGCGAATATGGATTTTATGACGCTTTTTCTGAAGAACACAACTGGTTTTCTAACGGGTACCTGGCCATAGATCAGGGGCCTATAGTAGCCATGATCGAAAATTACCGCACCGGGCTTCCGTGGCGGCTTTTTATGGCGAATGAAGAAATTCAGGCGGGACTTGATAAACTTGGATTTACCTACTAAATCACAAAAACAATTAAATGCTGAAACAATATTCTATACTGGCTATTTTACTACTACTTTTAAGTGTGGGCTGCAAAGAAGGCCAGACAAAGGAGCAGGAGTTTGCAGCTGATAAATCTCAGCAAAAAAGTCTGTCAAAAGAGGCACTTTTGGATACCGTGCAAAAGCAAACCCTTAAATATTTCTGGGATTATGCCGAACCCAACAGCGGCATGGCCCGCGAGCGCTTTCACCCCGATGGCAATTACCCGCGCAATGATTCGCATGTGGTGACTACCGGCGGTTCAGGCTTTGGGCTCATGGCTATAGTGGCAGGAATGGAAAGGAATTTCATCCCTCGGGATTCTGCCGTTACCCGACTAAATAAGATTGCCGATTTTCTTGACAAAACTCCGAGGTTCCATGGCGCATGGCCGCATTGGATCAACGGGGAAACCGGCGACACCAAGGCCTTCGGAAAAAAAGATAATGGCGGGGATATTGTGGAAACTTCCTTTCTCGCACAGGGTTTTATTGTGGTAAGAGAGTATCTCAAAAATGGCACTGAAGCAGAACAGACCGTAGCCAAAAAGTACGACGACCTCTGGAAAGGCATCGAATGGAATTGGTACACCAATAACAAGAACGGGATCTACTGGCACTGGTCGCCTGTGTATGAATGGGAGATGGATTTTATGATAGAAGGTTATAATGAATGTTTGATCACCTATATCATGGCGGCATCGTCACCAGGCCACGCAATTGAACCTGCAGCCTATCACGAGGGCTGGGCCAGGGGCGGTGAAATTGTTTCTGAAGAAGAAGCTTATGGTTTGCCGCTAATTCTGAAGCACAACACTTCCGGAAGTAGGGGTGGTCCCCTTTTCTGGGCACATTATTCCTACCTTGGGTTAAATCCGAAAGGGCTTAGCGACCGGTATGCCAATTACTGGGATGTGAATGTAAACCACAGCCTCATCAATTATGAATATGCCCTGGAAAATCCGAAAGATTTTGAAACTTACAGCAAGAATTCCTGGGGCCTTACCGCCAGCTACACCCGAAATGAAGACGATGGTATAGGATATTCTGCACACTCACCCGATGATGACCGTGGCGTGGTTTCGCCAACTGCGGCCATTAGTTCACTCCCTTACACCCCAGAGAAATCTTTGGATGCCATGAGGTATTTTTATGAAGATTTGCATGAGTTATTGTGGGGACCTGCAGGATTTTATGACGCCTACAGCCTTGAGGGTGAAGATTGGGTGGCACCTTATTACCTTGCAATAGACCAGGGGCCGCAGGTGGTCATGATCGAGAACTATCGGTCTGGACTTATTTGGGATCTTTTTATGCAGGCTCCCGAAATACAGGAAGGATTGAAAAAACTGGATTTTACCATCCAAAAATGACATTTTTAGAACAGGTTTTTTTATTATCTGTCAGCTTTAAATATTACAATTATGAAAAATAACATTTCCCTTAATTTTCTTCTGTTCGCAGGCTTTTTTATGCTTATTTCAGCTTCAGGAATGGCCCAGGAGCGGTCAGAGTTTCAAAAAAAGCAGTTTATTCAGCAAAACGATACTTTAAACTATCGCATTCTCTTTCCGAAGAACTTTTCCGAAGAAAAAGAGTATCCGTTAGTGCTTTTTTTACACGGCGCGGGAGAAAGGGGAAGCGATAATGAAGCGCAACTCGTGCACGGGAGCGATTTATTCCTGAAAGAGGCAAACCGGGAAGATTTTCCGGCTGTGGTTATTTTTCCGCAGGCCCCAAAAGAAGATTATTGGGCAAAAGTGGAGGTTGAGCGAAATAAAACTCCTTTGGAATTTAATTTTAAGAACGAGGAGGAGCCTACCAAAGCCCTACATTTGGTGATGGCTCTTCTGAATTCTGTTACTTCGGAAGATTATATCAATAAAGACCGGATTTATGTGGGCGGACTTTCAATGGGAGGAATGGGGACCTACGAGATCCTTTCCAGAATGCCCGAAACCTTTGCCGCGGCTTTTGCTATTTGTGGCGGCGCAGATCCCGGCATCGTTAAAAAATATCCTGAAGGATTTAATATCTGGATCTTTCACGGCGAACAGGACAATGTAGTTCCTGCCGAACTTTCAAAGACCATGGCCCGCGAGATCAACACGGCCGGCGGTAATGCAAAACTGTCCCTTTATCCAAATGATAACCACAACAGCTGGGATTCGGCTTTTTCTGAACCTTATCTTCTGCCCTGGTTATTTTCTCATCAAAAAATGATTAGATAAATGAAAGGGTTCACCCACATTACCACAGCAGTAGCCGTATTCTTCAGCTTCTTTGCGCACTCGCAGGAAGAAGTACCTAAAACCTATATCAATCCGCTGGATATTGACTACTCCTATATGGTTTATAATTCCAGCAAGAATATTTCTTATCGTTCGGGTGCAGATCCTGCGGTAATTGAATTCCGAGGGGAATATTACATGTTTGTCACCCGCTCCTTTGGTTACTGGCATTCAAAAGACCTGGTTAACTGGGAATTCATTAAACCAAAACAGTGGTTTTTTGAAGGCTCCAATGCGCCCACCGCTTTTAATTACAAAGATTCGCTGGTGTATTTCGCCGGAGATCCTGCGGGCTACGGAAGTATTTTATATACCGATGATCCAAAAAGTGGAAACTGGACGCCCACGGCTTCCATTACCAGTAATATCCAGGATTCCGAATTGTTCATAGATGATGACGGCAAGGCCTATCTCTACTGGGGTTCCTCAAATGTTTACCCGCTTAAGGTGAAGATGTTAGATAAAGATGATCGTTTTCTTGAAACCGGTGTTGAAAAAGAATTGATCAACCTGGTTGAAGAAGAGCACGGCTGGGAGCGATTTGGTGAAAATAATTTCCATCCAACTTTAAAGGAAGGCTATATGGAAGGTGCTTCCATGACAAAACACAACGGCAAATATTACCTGCAGTATGCTGCGCCGGGCACCCAATTCAATGTATATGCCGATGCAGCTTACGTTGGTGAAACCCCACTGGGCCCCTTCAAATACATGAAGAACAACCCCTACAGTTTTAAGCCCGGTGGGTTCGCCAATGGTGCCGGTCACGGGATTACAGTAAAACAAACCAATGGACAGTACTGGCATTTTGCAACTATGGCCCTGGCTTCAAATTCTCACTGGGAGCGGCGGCTGGCCATGTGGCCAACTTACTTTGATGATGAAGGTTTGATGTATACCAACACCAGCTATGGAGATTATCCATTACATGCGCCTAGTCATCCTACTAAAGCAGGCCAGCATACCGGCTGGATGTTGCTTTCTTACAATGGGAAAGCGACAGTTTCCTCTTCGCAAATGCAAATTCGGAAGAGCACCTCTACCGATGGCGATTTTGATATCACCGAAATGCCGCTCGAAAAGAACAGCGACGGAGAGATCATCTCTAAAGTGCTTACAGATGAAAGCCCTAAATCTTTCTGGGTTGCTGAAGCCAATGATGAGGAACAATGGGTGGAGATAGAAATGCTGGCTCCCGGAAATATTTACGCTTTTCAGCTGAATTTTCATGATGAAGACTCAGGCATTTATACCCGTACCGAAGGCTTAAGACATAGGTTTACCCTTGAAGTTTCAGAAAATGGAAAAGACTGGAAAACAGTCGTAGATAGAAGTAATAGCTATATAGATGCGCCAAACGCTTACCTGCCGCTAAATGAGCCTGTAAAGGCAAAATACGTGCGCTATAACAACATAGAAGTTCCGGGGAACAATCTGGCTCTTTCTGAAATCAGGGTGTTTGGAAAAGGATTGGGTAAGAAACCGGCAAAAGTCAAATGTTTTACTATAAACCGCCAGGAAGACCGAAGAGATGCTGCCTTTAAGTGGGGGCCGGTGAAAGGTGCCCAGGGTTACACTATTCGCTGGGGAATAGCGCCCGATAAATTATACCAGTCGTGGTTGATTTACGGTGAAAACGAACATTTTATGCGGAATCTTGATAAGGGTACCACGTATTACTTCAGTATTGAAGCATTTAATGAGAACGGGATTTCAGAAAAAACTGAGATCCGGGAAGTAAAGTAAGAATAGACAATTTAATAATTTTTAAAGAATATAAGAATGAGAAAAATTAATCTTTCAGTCGCATTTTTGTTTTTTATGGGACTTTCATATCTCCAGGCACAGGAAAGAATTCCGCAGGTGGAGGCCCTCCTTGAGAAAATGACTTTAGAAGAAAAAATAGGGCAGCTCAACCTGCTCACTCCCGGTGGCGGAGTAGCTACAGGATCTGTAGTGAGTGAAGATGTTGAAGCCAAGATCAAGGCCGGTCAGGTAGGTGGTGTATTTGGAGTGTCGAGTCCAGAGAGGGTGCGCCAGGCCCAGGAAATTGCAGTTAAAAACTCGCGCCTGGGAATTCCGCTGCTTATCGGGTCAGATGTTATTCATGGTTACAAAACCACTTTTCCTACTCCGCTGGGGCTTTCTTCCAGCTGGGATATGGAGTTGATAAAAGAAACTGCTAAAGTGGCTGCAAAAGAAGCTACGGCTGATGGTATTAACTGGAACTTTTCTCCTATGGTAGATATTTCCCGCGATCCAAGATGGGGCCGTGTAGCCGAAGGTGCCGGTGAAGATGCATATTTAGGTTCTCAAATTGCGATTGCTATGGTAGAAGGTTACCAGCAGGATGATCTTACACAGCCTCAAACCATGATGGCAACCGTTAAACACCTTGCGCTGTATGGCGCTCCCGAAGGGGGTCGCGATTATAACCGCGTAGACATGAGCCGCACCAAGATGTTCAATGAATACCTGCCGCCTTACAAAGCTGCTGTAGATGCCGGCGTGGGTAGTGTAATGACTTCTTTTAACGATATTGACGGAGTGCCGGCAAGCGGGAACAAATGGCTGCTTACCGACCTGCTTCGCGAAAGATGGGGCTTTGACGGATTTGTAGTTTCAGATTATACTTCGGTAAACGAGATGATCGCCCACGGAATGGGAGACCTTCAGGATGTATCGGCAATGGCTTTAAAAGCAGGTTTGGATATGGACATGGTTGGCGAAGGATTCTTAACAACCCTGAAAAAATCTGTAGATGAAGGAAGGGTTTCCGAAGAAGAGATCACTACTGCCGCCCGTCGTATCCTTGAAGCCAAGCATAAATTAGGTTTACTTGATGATCCTTATAGATATTCTGATGCAAGCAGGCCCGAAAAAGATATTTTGACGGCAGGGAACAGGCAGCTGGCACGTCTTGCAGCAACCCAGTCTTTTGTTTTACTGAAAGATCACAACCAGGTACTACCGGTGTCAAAAAAGGCAAAAATCGCACTCATTGGTCCGTTGGCCGATGATCAAACAAATATGCTTGGAACCTGGGCTCCAACCGGAGACTTCAAACTTTCGGTTCCCGTACTTGAAGGTTTTAAAAATGTAGCGCCAAAGGCGAAAATCACTTATGCTAAAGGTGCGAACATCACCAACGATACGGCTTATGCGAAAAAAGTAAATGTATTTGGCCCCAAAGTAGAGATTTCCAATCGCTCTCCCGAAAAATTGCTTCAGGAAGCCTTAAAAGTTGCCAAAGCTGCCGATGTAATTGTAGCTGTGGTGGGAGAAGCCAGCGAAATGAGTGGGGAAGCGGCCAGCCGTACCAACATTCAGATTCCGGAGAGCCAAAAAAGGCTAATTAGAGAACTTGTTGCTACCGGAAAGCCTGTTGCTCTTGTACTCATGAGCGGTCGCCCACTTGATATTTCCGAAGAAATGGAGATGCCCCTAAGCATCCTGCAGGTTTGGCACCCGGGTGTGGAAGCAGGAAACGCTATTGCCGATGTGGTTTTTGGAGATGTAAACCCTTCAGGAAAACTAACTATGAGCTGGCCTAGAAACGTAGGGCAAATCCCTGTGTATTACGGGGAAAGAATTACCGGAAGACCTGCTGCTTCAGAAGAATTTGAAAAGTTTAAATCGAATTATCTCGATGTGGTCAATTCCCCGCTGTTGCCGTTTGGTTACGGGTTGAGCTACACCAGTTTTGAGTACGGTAAAAGTAAAGCCAGCAGCGAAAATTTGCGTGCAAACGAAGAAATTATCATTAGCACCACCGTGACCAACACCGGGAAAAAAGTAGGTAAAGAAGTTGTACAGCTTTATATTCACGACAAAGTGAGAAGCCTTACCCCTCCAAAAAAGCAACTTATTGCTTTCAAAAAGATCGAGCTGAAACCGGGAGAATCTATGACTGTTGAATTTCCGGTCACTGTAGAAGACCTAAAGTTTTACAACGGGTCTTTGGAATATGTATATGAACCGGGAGAATTTGACTTCTTTGTGGCAGGTAGCTCTAACAGTGATTTTGACGGCACTTTTACCGTGGTAGAATAATACCAATGAATTAAATTTACAGAGCCCTGTTGCTGCGGAAGCGGAACAGGGCTTTTTTTTAGCGGCAACCCGTGCAGGTCATTTTGAAACCTAATTTTAAACTGAAGCTTATGAAAACTGTAAATGAAAGTAGCTTAGCTTCCAAAAAGGGTATTTAAAATGCCATTTTTGGAAGCCGGGTTTTAAAATTGATTCAAACATTCAGTTATAATTTTTCCAGTTTAATTCCAGAAAGCAGCGATTTTCCTGCATTTTCAGAAAATTCGATCGCAATCCCTTTTTCTGTCTTCACCGTATAAGAAATTTCTACAGCGCGAATTCGGCCGTAATCGCGTGCCAGGTTAAGGTCTTCAGAAACAATTTTTCCGTTAACCTTCACATCAAAACTCCGCACTCCTTCCGGTTTCTTTTCTTCGGAAGTGTTGAGGTTGTAAATGTTCTCTTCGGAAGCATTGAACTCGGGTTCTGCAAACAATAAGGTGACTCTGTAGGTACCTGCTTCTACATCGAATTTATAGGCTTCAATGCTTTCGCGCATGGTTTGGAACAGTGGGTCATTCCCGGTTCCCTGAATATCTGAAGCCGTACCCTGGAACTTGGCAGCCGATTTTTGGTATACCTCACCGCCCACATAACCAAAGCCGCCCGGTTCATACTGCTGGTCGCTCATCCAGATTTCTTTTGTTACAGGATCTTTGTAATTCACATGTGTGCCCACGTTGATGGTCAAATCTTGCGTTTCGAGTTTTTTCAGCAGGTTTTTTCTGGGGAGCACATGGATGGTTCTGGAATGGGAGATGTCGCCTGTGGTGGCAGTGAGCCGGTGAGTTCCTTCAGGAAGTTTTAGGTCGAAAAATGAGATTCCGTCGGTTACTTCCGAAGAAATTTTAAGGCTGTCATTGATGCTTAGGTTCACCTTTTCAGCATTTGAAAATACCGGAATGCTGATTTTGTGGTTTTCGCTCTTCGGAAATTTTTGTTCATAATTCTCACCGGCAATATAGATCATGGATTCATCGACCAGTCTCGCCTGGTAGTAATAGTAAATATCTTTTTTACTGCGGTCAAAATTCAGCAGGCCTTTTTGGTTGATGTACGGAATGGCGTCCTGCCTGAAAGACGAACCAAAATCGGCGAAATTCCAGGCCGCCATTCCTACTACATAATCGCGGGCAAGCACCTGGTTGATGTAGCTGCGGTGTAATTTTAATTGGTAGGCCTCACTGTAATCCCAGGGTTTTGGATCTTCTGTCTGGATACGTACATCGGCGCCCGGCCCGTACTCCGAAATGATAAGTGGCCGGTTTGGATAGCGTTCGTGCTGCTCATCAAGAAATTTCCCGAAGTTTTCAAGTCCCGGTGAATACCAGCCAAAATAAAGGTTCCAGCCAATCACATCGGGTATATCGGCAATTCCCGAAGTATTATAGAGTTCATTTTCGTGCAGGGCCATCACGCTTAGCCGGTGAGGATCGAGTTCTTTGGTGAGCTTTTCAAGCTTTTTGGCCAGGGCTACAGAAGTTTCAATTTTATCTTCTTTTTCGCTTTCCGTCATCTCGTTGTTGAAAACCAGCCTGATAAAGATCTCGTTCATATAACCCCAGAAGATCACCGAAGGGTGGTTGAAAAACTGCTGAATCTGCTCCTTCTGCATTTGCAGGGCCACGTTGTGATACTCGTCTGTCGCGGTAACATCATTGATTACCGGCACTTCAGACCACACGATAAGCCCCAGCTCGTCACAGGTCCTGTAAACTTCGGGGTCTTGTGGGTAATGAGCAGTTCGCACAAAATTCGCCCCCATTTCTTTGATCAGCCTGTAATCGCTCTTGTGAATGGTGTTGGGAAGCGCATTTCCAAGTCCTTGTAGATCCTGATGTCGGTTTGCACCAATAAGTTTGATAGGTTTCCCATTCAGGTAAAAGCCTTTTTCGGGATCGGCTTCAAACCAGCGAAATCCGAATTTAGAACTGAATTCATCCAGCTTTTCTGAAGGATTTCCGCTCGCTAAACTGATCTCAAAGCTGTAAAGCTGCGGATCTTGGGGAGACCATAGGGCGGGGTTTTTTACTGAGGTTTCAAAAATGACATTTTTTGACTCCTTTGCTTTTAGCCTGATTTTTTTAGTGAGTGTTTTTAATTTTTTAGCATTGGGATCCAATATTTCTAATGCCACAGTGGCATTTCTGAAAGCTTCACCGTCATTTACCACTCTGGCTTCTACCTGTACCAGGGCTTTTTCTTCTGAAACTTGGGGCGTACGAACCAAAATATTTCCTGCAGCGGCATTTTCCAGTTCAAAGTGGAGTTTATCGATGATAATTAGTTCAAGATCACGATAAATTCCGCCGTAAAAATTGAAATCGGCATCCAGCGGCGGAATATTGGTGTTGTGGCTGTTGTCAACAACTATTTTTAGCTCATTTTCGGAAGCCAACTTCAATTCTTCAGAAATATCAATGACAAATCCGGTGTAGCCGCCAATGTGTTTTCCGGCAGAAGTGCCATTTACAAAAACTTCGGTCACCTGGTTGCTGCCTTCAAACTTCAGAAACACCTGTTTATTTTGCCATTTTTGAGGGGCAAAGAGGGTCTTTTTATACGTGCCTTTTCCGCGGAAATATTCCTTCCCGTCTTTAAAAGCATCTTCGGCATTCCAGGTATGGGGAATATTCACATTTTTTTCAGGCTGAACTTCCGAAGAAAAACGCCAGGCCGAATTAAGGCTTTGCACCTGTCGCTGGGCGATTGCCGTGCCCAAAAATGTGAAAAAGCAAAAAAGATAGGTGAAGATTTTCATTTTAAGGCTTTTTAAATGTTAGCGCCAAACTTCCATTTGTAGCTGTTCGTTGTTGAGAAACACCCGCTGAAAGAAATCAAAAACGTTGTCCAGCTCGTTAAAAGGCACACCCGAATGTTCATGTTTGCCGCCTTCAAAGCTGTACAACAGGTAGGAGGTATTGAGCTCTTTCAGTTTTTGAACGATGGTTTTTGAGCCGTCCAGCATCAGGTAACCGGGCGCACCAGGTTCGCAAAGATGGTGTGGCGCGGTGGCATAGGGCACAAGGTTGTCTTTAGTGCCGTGAAAAAATACTCCGGGAACCGCATTTTTGGAGGTAAGGTAGCGGGCATCAACAACGGCGCCGGCCAGGGAGAAAACCCCGTCGATATCTATATCCTGATATTTATTCGGTTCGCTTAACATGAGCTGGGGGTTGTAAACCGCATTTAAAACAGCTTCGGCACCGGCACTGCTGCCGCCCACAATGATCTGTTGGGGGTCTATGCGGTATTTATCTGCGTTTGTTACCAGAAATTGCACGGCATCCATAAAATCTTCAGCAGCCTTTTGAAAGGTTTCTATTTTTCCGGAAGCTTCATAATCACAGCCAAAAGACTGGCCTTTTCGGGTGAGGCGGTAAGAGATTTGCACCGCCACATAGCCTTTGCGGGACGCTTGTTGCGAAAACTTTACCAGATCTTCATGGGTGCGGGAGCCGCCAGAGAATCCGCCGCCATGCATAAAAACGATCAAAGGCCTCGAGCGGGCGGTATCATTTTTTGGGGTATAAATATCCAGTTTCAAAGCTTCACCATCTTTTGTGGCGTAAGTTTCGGTAATGGCGGGATCAACTTCAAAAATGTTGTCTAAAAATCGTTCCTGAGCGGGGCAGAGGCAGTAAATAAAGAGGAAGCAAAAGCTTAAAAAATAGCGCATATTGTAGGGATGTTAAAAGCCTCTAAGATAAGTTTTTTCCCAGTTTTTATTGGGCTGAGGCCTGCGGATTTCCCTTTTTTGAGAAGATTTGAATGAAGCTGCCACAGCTTATTTTTAAAAAAATCTAAACCCTCAGGCAACCTTTTGTAACTTTCACTCGTCTATGTTAATAGAAGGCCTTTTGAAAAGCTAAGCAGGTGAAAGTAATTCAACTCTTTAAGAACGATGCTTTTTTGATAAAACGTGCAGCCGCGGGAAACCGGCAGGCGCAGCGAAAGATCTATGAGAAACATTCGGCGAAGATGTTAAGCATTTGCAGGCAGTACGTGAAAGACCTGCATCATGCCGAAGAAGTGATGCTCAACGGCTTTTTCAAGGTGTTTACGCACCTGAAAGATTTTAGGGATGAAGGCAGCTTTGAAGGCTGGATGCGGCAAATCATGGTACGGGAATCTATCTCTTTTCTTCGTACCGATAAACGCAGCATGTTTGCTGAAGATGAGGTGCCCGAAAATGTAGATTTTTCGTACTGCTTTACTTCGGAATTCAATGCAGCGCACATCCAGGAGGTGATTGACGGTTTGCCCGAAGGTTATAAAATGGTGTTTTTGATGTATGCTGTTGAAGGTTATAAGCACCATGAAATAGCAAAAATGCTGAACATCACAGAAGGAACTTCTAAGTCACAGCTATTTAAAGCCCGAAAAATGCTTCAGGAAAAGCTGGAACATGAAAACAAGACAGAATATGGAACCGGAAAGAATTGAAAATAACGTAAAAAAGCTGCTTGAGGGCCGGGAGATCCAGCCATCGGCCGCCGGCTGGGGAAAGCTGGAAGAGCGCCTGGAGCAAGGAAGAAAAAAACCGACTTACCTGCTGTGGATAACCGCAGTTGCAGCCGTTGCTGCCTTGTTTTTTGTGCTGGGCACTTTCTTTGATTCGCCTTTTACTTCGGAAGCGCCGCAGGTAGTTGAGGAAAATCCTGCACCTCCTGTACTGCAGGAAAAGACCTCAGAACCCAAAGTGATTCAGATAGCTGCTTCTGAAGAAAACGAAAAATTAGAAGAGGAAGAAAAACCTTCCGCAGAAAGACCTGTCAAAAATGCCATTTTTGAGGCCCCTGTAGCCAGTGTTTCTGAAGCAGAAAACGAGGTAGCTTCGGGGAATTTTTCCGAAGCAACCGAAGAAAAAAAGCCTTTAAAAGAAATCCATTCCGACGAAGATAATTTGGAAGTTGCCGTAAATGAAAACCGTGCTGCAGTGAGTGATAATGAGGTGGAAGCCCTGTTATTGCTGGCAACAGCCGAATTAAAAGCTGACACCATCTTTACCGTAAATTCTAAAGATTTGCTTTACCAGGTAGAATACGAGCTGGAGCAGTCTTTTAGGCAAAAGGTTTTTGAGGTGGTAAAAGAAGGCATTTCACGAGCTAAAACGGCAGTGGCCAATCGCGATTTTTAATCTCAAATAATTCATCAATCAATCAATTAACGGGCTTTTAAAAAAGCCTATAAAAACCAGAACCATGAAAAAAAATATCTTTTTAATGTTCCTCATCTTTTGTTCGGTAGTTGTGAATCCTGCTGTTGCGCAGGAAAAAACAAATCCTGAAAAGATCGAACAATTGGAAAAGCAAAAGGAGCAGATCATCAATGAAGAGAAAGAAGCTCTTAAAAAAGAAGTGGAGGCCATAAACCGTCGCGCCGAAGCAAAGGAAATTGACTGGGAAGAAGCGGAAAAACTTAAAAGTGAAGCTGCCCGTAAACACGCAATGAATATTCAAAACCGGGTGGCTATTATTGATAATCAAATCGCGCTGCTCACAAGAGAAGAGACAACCGATGAATGGACGTGGGAAGATGCAGATGATGAGGAGGATGAGCATGATGACAACTGGTTTGACAAGAGCCGGTACAGCCGCACCTCTACCCACCTCATTATGGCGGTTGGGTTTAATAATGCTTTGAGCGATGGGCAGTCGGTCAATGATTCAGACTTCAAAGTAGGAGGCAGCCGTTTCTTTGAAATTGGGATGGCATGGAGAACAAGGGTGTTCGAAAAATCGAATTTTATGAGGCTTAGGTACGGATTTTCATTTCAGTTTAATGGCTTGAAACCTACAGATAACCGGTATTTTGTTGAAGACGAAGGCGTGACTGCGCTTGAAGAATTTCCGCTGAAGTTAGACAAATCGAAGTTTAGGATGGATAACCTTGTTTTTCCGGTACACTTTGAATTTGGTCCGTCGAAGAAGGTGGAATCTTCAAGAAGTGTTTGGTTCTCTACCCGAAATCAATTTAAAATAGGACTTGGGGGGTATGCCGGAATAAACCTGGGAGAACGTCAAAAACTGAAGTATGAAGAAGATGGAGAGAAGGTAAAGGAGAAGCTTAAAGGAGATTACAATACGAATGATTTTATCTACGGACTCAGTGGTTACATGGGCTTTGGGGGAACATCACTGTACGTGAAATACGATCTCAACCCAATATTTAAAGATCAGGCTACAGATCTACATAATGTTTCTGTAGGACTTAGATTTGACGTGAATTAGAATTAGCCACCGGTTATAATTTGATTAAGGACATCTTCGGGTGTCCTTTTTTTTGAGATTATTACAGCATGTTTTTTGCTATATTTAAGATGATATACTAAAAATATCAATTACTGCTTTCACGAGAAAATAAAGAAAATTAAAATTTGCTTTAAAAATTAAAAGGATGGAGATGAATAAAATGGAAATAAGGGAGAAATTGATTGCAGAAATAAAGCAAGTTGAGAACGTGAAGTTACTGAAAGTGCTTTATAACATGCTAACTGGAGAGGTGATTGAAAAGGATTATGTTCTAAATGAGGCACAGATTTCAGCTATAAATGAAGCAAGAGAGCAATACAGAGGAGGAGAATTTTTTACAAATGAAGAAGTAGATCGGGGAACTGAAGAATGGCTAAAAGAATAGTCTGGTCACGTCGTGCCAAAGATGATAGAAGGAAAATTCTGGAATACTGGCATCAAAGGACAAATCAAAAGTTTATAGTAAAAAGCTTTTCAGGTTATTTCAATTGGCTGTTCTCCAGATAAGGGAAAATCCAACAATGGGAAAACCTACCTCCCTAAAGAGTGTTCGAATGTATATTATTAAAGATTACCTGATGTTTTATGAAATATTAGAAAGTCATATCCTCATCCTCACAATTTGGGACAGCCGGCAAAATCCTGTTAAATTGAAGTTGTAAGGATCATTAGAAGAGAATTTATGTAAGGCCCACAAGAGAACCAGGCAAGCATTTTCAATAACCAAATTCCTTTCTGGTTTTTATATATACCTTACATTTGCCAAAATTTCCGCAGTAAAAATTGATCTCAAAAAACACCATAGATAAGGTTTTTGAAGCTTCCCGGGTAGAGGAGGTGCTTGGTGATTTTGTGAATCTGAAGAAATCGGGTAGTAACTATAAGGGATTGAGCCCTTTTAGTGAGGAACGCACGCCCAGCTTTATGGTGTCCCCGGTGAAGCAGATATGGAAAGATTTTTCCAGCGGCAAAGGAGGCAATGTCGTGGCTTTCCTGATGGAACACGAACATTTTACTTATCCTGAAGCCATAAAGTACCTCGCCAGGAAGTACAATATTGAGGTGGAGGAGACCGAACAAAGCCAGGAACAAAAGGAGCAGGCCGATGAACGGGAAAGCATGTACCTGGTTTCTGAATTTGCTGCAAAGTATTTTCAGAATAACCTGCTTAAAACCGAACTCGGCAAGGCAATTGGCCTAAGCTACTTCAGGGAACGCGGATTCACAGATGAAACCATTGCGAAATTTGGATTGGGTTACTGTCTTGATGATTGGAACGCTTTTACCAACGAAGCTCTTGGCAAAGGTTATAAGCTGGAATACCTCGATAAAACCGGGCTCACTATTGTTAAAGAAGATAAGCAGTTTGACAGGTTCAAGGGAAGGGTGATGTTTCCAATACAATCCATGAGTGGAAGAGTGCTTGGGTTTGGTGGAAGGATCTTAACCAATGACAAAAAAGCTGCGAAATATCTCAACAGTCCCGAGAGTGAGATCTACCATAAAAGCAAGGTGCTTTATGGGATTTACCACGCTAAACAAGCAATTGCAAAAGAGGATAATTGCTATTTGGTTGAAGGGTATACCGATGTGATACAGTTTAATCAGGCGGGTATTGAGAACGTAGTTTCCTCTTCGGGAACGGCTTTGACGCCAGAGCAGATTAGGCTTATTAACCGGCTCACCAAGAATATCACGGTACTTTTTGACAGCGATGCTGCCGGGCAGCGTGCTTCCATTCGGGGGATTGATCTTATTCTGGAGCAGGGCATGAACGTGAAAGTGTGTGCTTTTCCGGAAGGGGAAGACCCCGATAGTTTTGCAAAGAAGAATTCCGAAGAAGATGTAAGGTTATACCTGGAGCAAAATTCCAAGGATTTCATCAATTATAAGGCTTCCCTGTTAATGGAGGAAGCTAAGAACGACCCGGTAAAGAAAGCTTCGCTCATACGGGATATGGTGAGCAGTATCTCAAAGATCCCCGATAATATTCAGCAGGAAGTTTATGTGCAGGAGACTTCACGCATCATGGACATTTCTGAAGATGTTTTGTTTACCACTTTAGCTCAACTGGCCGGAAAACCAGCGGCTAAAACAGCTCCAAAGAAGACAAAGCAGTTTGAAGTGGTGAGGGATGAACCGGGGCCCCAGGTGAAAGTAGATGAGCTGTATGTGCTGGAGCGAACCATTATTAGTCTTCTGCTGCATTACGGTATGATGGAAGAAGATTTTGAAGACCTGGTGGTGAAGGTAGATGACAAGGGTGAAATTTCACTGGAGCCCGAAATGATGACGGCAAAGGTTTATGAAAAGATCTTTCTTGATCTACAGGAAGATGAGGTGGCTTTTGCCAACGAACATTTCCAGAAGATCTATCAACTGGTGATCAAGAAATACAATGAGGAGCAGGAATTTTCTATAGATACTTTTATAAATGAACTCACTCCCGAAAATGCTTCGGAAGTAACCAGTATCTTAATGGATGAAGAGCAGTATGTGCTTCACGACTGGGAAAGGATGGAGATTTTTGTGAAGGGTAAAAAAGCGGAAATTGGTCGTCTTGTAAATGAAACTATCCTTTCTTTGAGAAGGTTTTTGGTCAATAAGAAGATAAACGAACTTAACCGGACAATAAAAGAAGTTCCTCCCGAAGAGTCTACGGGTGTCTTACAGGATATCATGGATTACATAACTCTTAAAAAGGTACTTTCGGGCAAGTTAAACCGGGTTATGTAGGTCTTATCTGTAACAGGCGCGCCTGGTTAATAAGATCGGCAAGGTTATCTACCCTTAATTTTTTAAGCAGCCTGGTCTTATAGGTGCTCACCGTTTTTTCATTAATATCCAGGGCTTCGGCTATATCTTTATTCCTTTTTCCGGTAGAAAGAAGGTTGAGTACTTCGATCTCACGGGTTGAGAGTTTTTTATAGCGGGAAACAATGTTGTTGGATCTGGTAGTGCCGGAGTTGATCTTTTCACTAATCTCCTTGTTGAGGTAAATACCTCCCCGTGCCACCTGGTGCACTGCTTCACGAAGCACATCTGTAGATGCCGTTTTTGAGAGGTAAGCGGAGGCACCTGCCTTGATGGAGTTCAAAGCATACATTTCTTCGGGATGACAGCTAAGGATGAGGATCTTGGTACCCGGATTTTCAGATTTTATTGTCCGCAGAGCGGTAATCCCGTTAATTTCGGGCAGGTCAATTTCCAGGATAAGTACATCGGGCGTTTTGCTTTTTAAGGCCTTAAAAAGGTCCCGGCCATTGGTAACTTTTCCCACTACTTCATATACACCTTCCTTCTCTAGCAGAGAAGATATCCCCATTCGTGTTATGGGATGGTGGTCTGCAATTAGAATTTTAATCATTGTTCGAATTTTAGCACAAGAAATTCCATGGGCTATCCCATCGCAATCTGCTGATTATTAGTTTTAATCGTAAAGTCAGGGGGAGAATGAAATTTACTGCCTTATTTACTCGAAAAATAATTTTTTCGATAAACTGCAATTATTTCAGGTCAAGAGGAATGGTGCATACCGGGATAGGTTCCATTTTGTGTTTATTGGCATTATGCCTGGACTTATAGATGCGAAAAACTTCCTGCTGGCGTCCCGTGAAATCGGCTTCGGTCTTACCTTTTTCAGCTTCTTTCATAGCCCATTCGAGTTCGTCGTAGCTGGCACCAATCTGGTCTTCATCGCTTCTGCTGTCTCCAAAAAGTCCGTCGGTGGGTGCCGCGATCACAATGCTGTCTATCACATCCAGTTCTCTGGCAATTTCGTAGACTTCACTTTTCATAAGATCGGCAATGGGAGATAGGTCTACGCCGCCGTCACCGTATTTGGTGAAGAATCCCACGCCAAAATCTTCAACCTTATTGCCCGTTCCTGCTACCAGGTAGTTGTGCAAACCTGCGAAGTAATAAAGGCTGGTCATGCGTAGTCTTGCCCGCACGTTGGCCATAGAAAGATGTAACTTTGGGCTTTCTTCTGCCTGGGGTACAGATTGTGAAAATACATCAAAGGTTTGGGTAAGGTCTACCTGTACATCGGTTACGTTGGCAAATTGCTTTTTCAAATTGGCAATATGTTCCTGTGCTCTGGTCACCTGGTCTTGCGACTGGTGGATAGGAAGCTCTACGCACAGCGTTCTCAATCCCGTTTTTGCGCAAAGTGTAGAAACCACTGCCGAATCTACCCCGCCACTTATTCCAACAACAAAACCATTCATCTTTGCCTGAGAAGCATATTCTTTTAACCAGTTTACAATATGGTCAATTACCTGTTTAGTTTTCATAAGTGTTGGTCAGTTTCTTTTGGAGGTATATCTTTGTTAACAAATATAGTTGTTCAGTTAATTATCTGGAAATAGCTTGCGTTAAACCATTCTTAATTTGCCTATGTTCAAAAAAATCCTTTTTTACTGCCTGTTTGCCAGCCTTTTATCTTGCGCCGAAAACGACAGTAAGGAGAAGGAAATTACGGCTATTCCCATTGATCTTGAGCTGAAAAGATTCGATCAGCGCTTTGCAAATGCAACGGCTGACAGTCTTCCGGCACTCAAAAAGGAATTTTCATTCCTTTTTCCGCGACAGTATCCCGACATTCTTTGGGTGCAAAAAATGGAGGACACCATACAACTGGAGCTCAATGAAGCCGTGGCTACACAATTCCCCGATCTCAGGGAGACAGAAGATGAACTGGAGCAGCTTTTTCAGCATATAAAATACTATTTCCCGCAGCGCAACATTCCGAAGGTAATTACCCTCACTTCTGATGTTGACTATCGCAACCAGGTGGTGTGGGCAGATTCCTTGCTGCTGGTAGCGCTTGATACTTACCTGGGGATGGATCACCCGCTGTACACAGGGGTGCAGGATTACATAAAAAAGGAGATGCAGAAAGATCAAATTGCTGTTGATGCGGCCGGGGCTTTTGCTCAAACCGTAGTGCCGGGGCCGTCTTCACGCAGTTTTCTTGCGCACATGGTTTACTACGGAAAAATGCTCTACCTGAAAGATATTTTATTGCCGTTTAAAACCGATGCTGAAAAAATGACCTATCTGCCTGAAGAATTCTCGTGGGCCCAGGCGAATGAAGACCAGATATGGAGGTATTTTGTAGAACGGGAACTGCTGTATTCGTCAGATTCCGATCTGCAGACCCGATTCTTGTACCCCGCACCTTTCTCAAAATTCTTCCTGGAACTCGATGCTGAGGCACCGCCCAGGTTGGGACAATTTTTAGGCTGGCAAATAGTGCAACAATTCATGGAAAAAAAAGACGTTTCTGTTAAGGAGATGATAGAAACAGATGCCGAAACAATATTCAAAAAATCAAAATACAAACCCCGAAAGTAATGGCTATAGCAAAAAAATCAAACATCAATATTAAAGTATCTCTAGACGAAAACCGCGTACCCGAAGAACTCCATTGGAGTGCCGAAGATGGGGGAGTAGAAAACAAAGAGGCCAAGGCCATGCTGCTTTCTATGTGGGATGCCGAACAAAAAGAGACGCTAAAAATCGACCTGTGGACCAAAGATATGCCGCTTGACGATATGAAGATGTTCTTTCACCAGACTATGGTTACTATGAGCGACACCTTCTACAGGGCTACACAAGATGAAAAAATGCGCGATACCATGAAAGACTTCTGCGATTTCTTCGCTGAAAAAATGGAAATTAAGAAGTGATTTTTAGTGATCAGTAATCAGTTTTTAGGAATCAAGTAGGCAGTAATCAGAATTTTTGAAAAGAGATCATCTGTGCATCTGCCGCTGAAAAATTTCCCTTCAAAAGTGACATTTTCAGAACATTATTCAGAAAATGGTTTTTACAGTTTGGTCTTAGCATTTCAGAAGGGACGAGTATTTGAAAAAAAATCATCTGTGCATCTGTGGCAATTTCTCAATTATCAATGAGCAATTAACAATCAGCAATAAAGAGAAAAAGTATTGGGACAGAGTGAAAAGGAAACTGATAAAAACTATTCGTGAATTAGTGGCAGAAAAGTCACCCTTCAAAAAGGCATTTTCAGAACCTTTTTCAGAAAATCACTAAGACGTTTGGGTGAGATCAGAGTAAGCGGGTTCTTCAGAAGAAATTATTCGTGCATTCGTGGCCGAAAAGTCACCCTTCAAAAATGACATTTTCAGAACCTTTTTCAGGAAGAATGGGCTAATAAGTTTTGTTGAGCATTTCAGAGTAAGCGGGTTCTTCAGAAGGAATTATTCGTCTATTCGTGGCCGAAAAGTCACCCTTCAAAAATGGTATTTTCAGAACCCTTTTCAGAAAAAACAGATTAATACTTTTGGTCGGGTAGATCAGAGTAAGCGGGTTCTTCAGAAGAAATTATTCGTGCATTCGTGGCAGAAAAGTCACCCTTCAAAAATGCCATTTTCAGAACCTTTTTCAGAAAAAACAGAATAATACTTTTGGTCGGGTAGATCAGAGTAAGCAGGTTCTTCAGAAGAAATTATTCGTGCATCTGTGGCAGAAAAGTCACCCTTCAAAAAGGCATTTTCAGAACCTTTTTCAGAAAAAACAGACTAAAACTTTTGATCGGGTAGATCAGAGTAATCAGGTTGTTCAGAAGAGATCATTTGTGCATTCGTGGCCGAAAAGTCACCCTTCAGAAATGCCATTTTCAGAACCCTTTTCAGAAAAAACAGAGTAATACTTTTGGTCGGGTAGATCAGAGTAAGCAGGTTGTTCAGAAGAAATTATTCGTGCATTCGTGGCCGAAAAGTCACCCTTCAAAAATGACATTTTCAGAACCCTTTTCAGAAAAAACAGACTAACACTTTTGATCGGGTAGATCAGAGTAAACAGGTTGTTCAGAAGAAATTATTCGTGCATTCGTGGCCGAAAAGTCACCCTTCAAAAAGGGCAGTTTCAGAACATTATTCGGAAAATGGTCCTTACAGTTTGGTCTTAGCATTTGAGAAGGAGCGAGAATAAGAAAAGAAATTATCTGTGCATCTGTGGCTAAATTCTTTCCAAAAGTGACACTTTCAGAACCCTTTTCAGAAAAAACAGAATAATACTTTTGGTCGGGTAGATCAGAGTAAGCAGGTTTTTCATAAGAAATTATTCGTGAATTCGTGGCAGAAAAGTCACCCTTTAAAAATGCCATTTTCAGAACCGTTTCAGAAAAAACAGACTAATACTTTTGGTCGGGTAGATCAGAGTAAACAGGTTGTTCAGAAGAAATTATTCGTGCATTCGTGGCCGAAAAGTCACCCTCCAAAAATGCCATTTTCAGAACTCTTTTCAGAAAAAACAGACTAAAACTTTTGATCGGGTAGATCAGAGTAAGCAGGTTTTTCAGAAGAAATTATTCGTGCATTCGTGGCTGAAAAGTCACCCTTTAAAAAGGGCACTTTTGAGTACCTATTTCTGAAGATTGTCGTTGATGTTCTGGATGTATCCCAAAACTTCTTCGCTTCCCAGTCCATTTGCCGAGGAGGTCACGAAATACTGCGGCATTTCTTCCCACACCTGCAGCATTTCTTCCTGGTAATTTTGAATGTTGCGCTCCAGGGCTTTGGGTTTTAATTTATCGGCTTTGGTAAAGATGATGCAGAAGGGGATTTGGTGCTCGCCCAGCCAGGTCATGAACTCCATGTCTATAGCCTGTGGTTTATGGCGACTGTCTATGAGTACAAAAGCGCAAAGCATTTGCTCGCGTTTCTCAAAATACTGCGTGATAAACTTCTGAAAGGTCTTTTTAGCCGTTTTTGATACGCGGGCATATCCATAACCGGGTAAATCTACCAGAAACCAGCTCTGGTTGATCAGGAAATGGTTGATAAGCTGGGTTTTTCCCGGCCTGCCTGATGTCTTTGCGAGATCTTTTCTATTGGTTAAAGCATTGATGAGGGAAGATTTCCCAACATTACTGCGGCCAATAAAAGCATATTCGGGCAGCTTAGTTTCCGGACATTTGGAAACATCGGAATTGCTGATCACAAATTCGGCCGATTTGATCTTCATAAGGTAGTTTTAGTATTTTCGGGTAGTGAACCACCTAAAGAGGATCTCGTTGAAGGCATCGGGATGTTCCATCATGGCTGCATGGCCACATTTTTCTATCCAGTAAAGGTCTGAATCGGGTAGCAGGCGATGAAAATCTTCAGCGACTTCGGGAGGAGTAACATTGTCATTGCGGCCCCAAATAATGCAGGTTGGAGTTTGCATTTTTGGAAGGTCTTTAGACATGTTATGGCGAATGGCACTCTTGGCAATGGCCAAGGTTTTGATCAATTTATTACGGTCGTTTACCGTTTCAAAAACGTCATCAACAATTTCTTTTGTTGCTACTTTTGGATCGTAAAAAACATTTTCGGCTTTTTTCCTGATGTACTCGTAATCTCCCCTTTTTGGGTAGCTTTCGCCCATTGCGCTCTCGTAGAGGCCAGAACTCCCGGTAATTACCAGTGCTTTTATAGATTCAGGATAAAGTTTGGTACAAAGTAATGCGATATGCCCGCCAAGGGAATTTCCCAAAAGAACGACTTGAGAATAATTCTTGTGATCGATAAATTCCTTCAGGTACTTGGCAAAGGTTGCAACACTCGTCTTTAAGAGGGATAATTCGTACAGGGGTAACTTCAGCAGAATAACTTTATATCCCTGTTTCGGGAAAAAATCAAGGACACCTTCAAAGTTGCTCAACCCTCCCATTAAACCGTGGAGAATTATAATTGGTGTTCCTTCACCTTCCTCCACATAACTAAATTTTCCTTCTTCCCTTAGATTATTTTCCATTGATGCCTTTGCTGTTAGCTTCGCAAATATAATGATTTCCCTACAAGTATATCGATTTTGCAGAAGCTGCCATAATTTTCAATGGTCCAATTTTCACATTTTTCCCGGTTAACCCCTAAAAAAAATCAAAAATTTTTTAACAAATTCTTCATACAACTAAAACTGCTTCAAGTAGTTGGTTTAACAGGTGCTTAAGTGGGCAGAAGGGGAAAATTTATCAACAATGTGGTAAAAAGTGGTAAAATGTGGTTTAAAATTCAATATATTTGAATCATAAACTGGAGGAGTGGTAAATCTCATTGGTACATACGAATGCAAAGTAGATGCGAAGGGCCGTTTGATGGTCCCTGCGCCTATGAAAAAGCAGCTTGTACCTATCATTCAGGACGGTTTTGTGCTTAAACGTTCCCTTTTTGGAAACTGTTTGGAGCTTTATCCCATGCAACGCTGGACCGAGGTAATGCAGGAGGTAGGGAAGCTTAACAGGTTCGTCAAAGAGAATATGGATTTTATAAGAAAATTTACGGCAGGTGTTAAAATTGTAGAAGTGGATACCAACGGGCGGCTTCTCATTCCAAAAGACCTTATTCGCATTGCGGGGATCAATAAAGAAGTGGTGATCACTTCTCCAATTGATACTATAGAAATTTGGGATAAGGACGAGTATGAGAAGGCTATAGATACGCCGCCTGAAGAATTTGCGGAACTCGCCGAACGTGTAATGGGTAATAAAAGTGTAGAAGGAAATGGCTTATCATAATCCTGTATTGCTTAAGGAGAGTGTAGATGGTTTGAATATTCAGCCTTCGGGAGTTTATGTAGACGTTACTTTTGGTGGCGGCGGACATTCCCGCGAGATCCTTAAAAGATTGGGTCCGCAGGGAAAGCTTTTTGCTTTTGATCAGGATCAGGATGCTTTGGCGAATAAGATTGAAGACGAAAGATTTACGCTTATCAACGAGAACTTCAGGTTTATAAAGCGGTTTCTGCGATTCTATAATGTGAAGAAAGTAGATGGTATTCTGGGGGATTTTGGAGTTTCCTCTCATCAGTTTGACGTAGCCGAACGCGGATTTTCTACGCGCTTTGAGTCAAATCTCGATATGAGAATGAACCAGAACAGTACGCTTAGTGCCTTTGATGTGGTTAATAACTATGAAGAAAAGGAGCTGCAGGCAGTGCTCTTTAATTATGGAGAATTAAGAAGTGCGCCAAAAATAGCCCGTACAATAATCTCTGCCCGTAAGGAGGGGGAGATCGTAACCAGTGAAAGATTGAAAGAGATATTGCATCCTTTTTTGCCTGTGGGGCGCGAGCATAAAGTGCTGGCCCAGGTTTACCAGGCTATAAGGATAGAGGTGAACCAGGAGATAGAGGTGCTTAAAGAATTTTTGCTTCAAACAGAGACTTTGCTGAATCCCGGAGGAAGGTTGAGTCTTATAAGTTACCATTCTTTGGAAGACAGGCTGGTAAAAAGATACATAAGAAGCGGCATGTTTGAAGGGGAGCCGGAAAAAGATTTCTACGGAAATATTTCAGTTCCGTTTCAAAAAGTGGGAAAAATGATAGTGCCTTCTTCCGAAGAAATTAAGGAGAACAACAGGGCGCGAAGTGCAAGATTGAGAATAGCTGAAAGAATAGCGGAATGAAAGAGAGCTTATATAACATCCTGAAAGGGAAATTTCTTATTAGTAACGACGCCTTTAATAATTGGCGTTTTATACTTTTTTGTACCGTGCTGGCCATTTTTATGATTGGCAGCTCTCACAGTGCAGAGCAAAAAGTACACGAGATCGCTAGGCTTAATGATGAGGTGCTGGAGTTGAGAACAGCTTTTCTTGACGGCAGGTCTAACCTCATGAAGCTTAAAATGGAATCAACAATTACAGGGAGAATGGCGCAAAAGGGAATTAAACCTTCCGATGTGCCGCCTACTAAGATTATAGTTAAAGAAAAAGAGTAATGGCGACTACCGAGAAGCACATACTTTACCGCATCTATGTTGTGGCAGGTTTTATGTTCCTGCTCGCTGTTGCTGTGGGATTTAAGCTTCTCAATATACAAATCGTTGAGGGGGATAATTACCGGAAGATGGCCGAACAGCGCACTTACCGGAATTTTGTTATTCCTGCAAACCGCGGTAATCTCTATGATGTAAACGGCAATTTACTGGCTACGTCTATTCCCAAGTACGACATTAGGTTTGATGCGGTTACTGTTTCAGATAAGAACTTTCAGGAGAATGTAGGTCCCCTGGCCGAAGAATTAGCTAAAATGTTTGGGGAATCTTCTTCGCGCTGGGCGAGAAAACTGCGTTCGGCAAGGGCTAATAAACACCGGTATTTGCTTATTGCACGCAACCTTGGGTATTCAGAATATATTAAGGTAAAGAATTTCCCCATGTTTAAACTGGGTTCAAACCGGGGAGGAATTATTGTGGAACAGAGAACAGTGCGGGAGCATCCTTTAGGGAAAATGGCCGAACGTACTGTGGGCTATGAACGGCAGGACGACAGCGGGTACTACACTCGTGTAGGTCTTGAAGGTGCTTTTGGACCCTACCTTAGAGGTAAGGAAGGCAGACGCCTTAAGCAGCGTATCGCAAAAGGCCAGTGGAAGCCTATAAGCGACAATAATGAAGTGGAACCAAAAGATGGTTATGACCTTATTTCTACCATAGATGTTAAAATTCAGGATATCGCTCATCACGCTTTACTGAAGCAGCTCGAAAAATATGAAGCCGATCATGGTTCTGTAGTGGTAATGGAAACCGAAACCGGCGAGATCAAAGCTATTTCAAACCTGGGGCGTACTTCCAAAGGCAGTTATTTTGAGAAGCTGAACTACGCAGTAGGGGAAGCTCATGAGCCAGGCTCTACCTTTAAGCTGATGTCTATGATCGTGGCTTTGGAAGATAAGGTGATTGATACCAGCACCGTGGTAGATACAGAGAAGGGGCAGATGATTATTTACCGAAGAAGAGTACGTGATTCCAAACACGGGGGTTACGGGAAAATTTCGGCAGGGAAGGCCTTTGAGGTTTCTTCTAATGTGGGGATCGTGAAACTTATTTATGAAAATTATAAAGACCAGCCCGGGAAGTTTGTAGACAAACTAAAAGCAATGCATCTTGATGAAGGTCTTGGCCTTGCAATTAAAGGTGAAGGTACCCCTTATATCCCTACACCCGGAGACAAGACCTGGAGTGGTTTATCCCTGCCATGGATGGCTTATGGATATGGAAGTATACAAATCACCCCACTACAAACCCTCACTTTTTACAATGCCATAGCTAACGGTGGTGAAATGGTGAAGCCACGCTTTATTAAAGAAGTAAAGGAGTGGGATAAAACCATTGAGAAGTTTGAGAAGAAGGTGATAGACCCTCAAATATGCAGCCCCGAAACAGTGGCTAAAGTAACCGATTTGCTTAAAAATGTGGTGGAAAGAGGTACCGGAAAGAGTCTTTACGATCCTAATTTTTCTATGGCAGGTAAAACGGGAACTGCACAAACAGAGTACTGGAAAGAAGGCTGGGCGCAAGATCCGCAGTATATTTCATCATTTGTCGGGTTCTTTCCGGTAGAAAATCCGAAGTATTCGTGCATTGTGGTGATTCATAAGCCTAACAATAAAACCGGGTACTACGGAGCCGATGTTAGCGGACCTGTTTTTAAAAGGATTGCCCAAAAGATCTTTACTGATACGCCCGTGCTCGATGAGTTTGAAACGCTGGAGGTGGTTGATCCTGCTATTGAGAAGAATTACGAAAAGTATTTTGCCACCGCCAGGAACTCGGGGAAAGTAATGCCCGATCTAAGAGGAATGCCCGCCATGGATGCGGTTTCTCTTTTGGAGAACCTGGGGGTGAAATTTGAATTATCCGGAAACGGAGAGGTGAGTCAGCAATCGGTTAAACCCGGAACAAGCATTGCTGAAGGCCTCACCATAAAATTAAAATTGAGTTGATTTATTTAAAAGACATATTATACAGGGTTTCTCTTGAGGCAGTGGTTGGGAACACCAACATTGCTGTAAACGACATTCATTTTGATTCCCGAAAAGTGGGTTTCAATGATGTTTTTGTGGCAATACGCGGAACGCAAACCGATGGACATGCCTATGTAGAGAAAGCAGTAGAGCAAGGAGCGCTGGCTGTGATTTGTGAAGAAATGCCAGAGAACGTGATCAACGGGATTACTTATGTGAAGGTTAAGAATTCTCAGGAAGCCCTTGCGTTTATGGCCGATAATTTCTACGGGAATCCATCAGAAAACCTGAAGCTTGTGGGGGTTACCGGTACTAACGGAAAGACTACTGTTGCTTCTCTCCTGTACCAATTGTTCACAAAAGCAGGGTTCAAAGTTGGATTGCTTTCTACAGTAAATGTCATGGTGGGAGAAGAGAAATTTCCTGCTACCCATACTACCCCAGATTCCCTAACCATCAATTCATATCTGCAAAAGATGAATGAGGCCGGTGTGGAGTTCTGTTTTATGGAAGTAAGTTCTCATGGCATCGCACAACACCGTACTACCGGTTTGAAGTTTGCCGGTGGGATTTTTACAAACCTCACCCACGAGCATCTCGATTACCACAAGACTTTTGCCGAATACAGGGATGTCAAAAAGGCCTTTTTTGACCAGCTTCCTGCTTCAGCCTTTGCTTTGACCAATGGAGATGATAAGAATGGAAGGGTGATGCTTCAGAATACAAAAGCGAAGAAATATACTTATGCCCTAAAGTCTGTGGCCGATTATAAGGCTCAAATCCTTGAAAATGGTTTCGGCGGAATGCTGCTGAAGATCAATGAGCAGGAGGTTTGGACCAAATTGATTGGAAACTTCAATGCCTATAATATTCTTGCTATTTACGCAGCTTCAGAATTACTTGGATTAACCACCCTCGAAAGCCTGAAGTACATCAGTGAGCTCAATGCAGTTAGCGGTCGTTTTCAGTATCATATTTCCGAAGGGAAGATCACTGCTATTGTAGATTACGCTCATACGCCCGATGCCTTGCAGAATGTGCTTGACACCATTAACAGCATCAGGACAAAAAATGAAGAATTGATTACTGTTGTGGGCTGCGGCGGAGATCGTGACCGCTCAAAAAGGCCAAAAATGGGGCATATTGCCTCGGCATTGAGTACGAAAGTGGTTTTTACGAGCGACAATCCGCGTACCGAAGACCCTGATAAGATTATCGAAGAAGTGGAGGCAGGAGTAGAGCCGCAGCACTTTAAAAAAGTAATGTCTGTCACCAACAGGTTACAGGCCATAAAGACAGCTTGCCAGCTGGCAAACAGGAATGACATCATTTTAATTGCCGGGAAGGGTCATGAAACCTACCAGGAGATCAATGGCGTGAGGAAAGATTTTGATGATTTCAAGATTGTAAGTGAATATTTAAACGAGTTAAAAAAATAATTTCTCCAGGAGAAGAAGCAAAAGAATATGTTATATCATCTGTTCGAATATCTTGAAGATGCCTATACCTTTCCCGGGGAGAGACTTTACCAGTATATCTCCTTTAGATCGGCTGTGGCCATAATTCTGTCTTTAGGGATATCGACCATATACGGAAAAAGGATCATCAATTTCCTTCAGAAGAAACAGATAGGCGAGAGCGTAAGGGACCTTGGGCTGGCAGGTCAAAGCCAGAAAGCCGGTACGCCAACTATGGGTGGGATCATCATCATTATTTCCACGCTCATACCTGTGCTGCTGGTGGCCAAGCTGGACAATATTTACGTTATCCTTTTAATTGTAACTACCCTCTGGATGGGTACCATTGGGTTTCTGGATGATTATATAAAGACCTTCCGTAAAGACAAAGCGGGGCTAAAAGGTATATTTAAGGTAGTAGGCCAGGTAGGGCTTGGTGTGATAGTAGGTGCGACCATTTACTTTCATCCCGATATTACCATAAATGAAAATCCGCAGTTGCCTGGAAATACAGAGGCGGTAGAACTGATCTCTTCAGCTGAAAATCCTGTCACTACTTCTGTGGAAGAAAAATCGACCAAGACCACTATTCCGTTCGTAAAGAACAACGAGTTTGATTACGCCAGCCTAATTACCTGGATTAATCCTGAATACGCTAAATACGCCTGGTTGATCTTTATCCCAATTGTGATTTTCATTGTAACGGCCGTATCAAACGGTGCCAATCTCACTGATGGGATTGACGGACTTGCAGCAGGAACTTCGGCCATTATTGTTCTCGCCCTGGGAATTTTTGCATGGGTTTCGGGGAACATTATTTTTTCCGATTATCTTAACGTGATGTACATTCCCAGAACAGGGGAAATGACAATATATATTTCGGCTTTTGCAGGAGCATTGGTAGGGTTTCTTTGGTATAATACTTTTCCGGCCCAGGTCTTTATGGGAGATACGGGAAGTTTGACCATTGGAGGGATTATCGCAGTTATAGCCCTGGCCACAAGAAAAGAACTACTTATTCCTATACTTTGCGGGGTGTTTTTAATTGAAAACCTCTCGGTAGTAATGCAGGTGGGATGGTTTAAATATACCCGAAAGAAGTACGGCGAAGGCAGGAGGATCTTCCTCATGTCACCTTTGCATCATCACTTTCAAAAAGCCGGATTTCATGAAAGTAAAATTGTTGTGAGGTTCTGGATCATTGGGATCTTCCTGGCGATTGTCACCATTGTAACCCTAAAAATTAGATAATGTCTAAAGGAGCTAAAAACATAGAACGAAATCTTCTGGTCATTCTGGGCGCAGGCGAGAGCGGTGTGGGTACGGCAATCCTGGGCAAGAAGGAGGGTTTCCAGATATTTGTTTCAGATAAAGGGAAGATTAAAGACAACTTTAAAGCCCAGCTAGACGAACATGAGATTGAATGGGAAGAAGAGCAGCATTCCGAAGAAAAGATATTTGAAGCTCATTTAGTAATGAAAAGTCCGGGGATACCTGACGATGCCCCCCTCGTCAGCCGGCTTAGAGGAAAAGGAATTCCCGTAATTTCTGAAATTGAATTTGCCTACACCTATACCAGCGCAGTTTTGGTGGGAATTACAGGAAGTAATGGCAAAACCACAACTACAAAACTCACCCACCATCTTTTAAAGAATGGCGGTCTTAATGTAGGAATGGCAGGTAACGTTGGGAAGAGTTTTGCCAAACAGGTGGCCGAAACCGATGCCGATCACTACGTGCTTGAACTAAGCAGCTTTCAGCTTGACGGGATTGAAGATTTTAAACCGCACATAGCGGTATTAACCAATATAACACCAGATCATCTGGACCGTTACCGGCATGACTTTAACCAGTACATAGCCAGTAAATTCAGAATTGTAAAGAATCAGACAGAAAAAGACTATTTCATCTATGACGCAGACGATCCTGTGATCATGAAGTGGCTCCAGGAAAACCCGATACTATCTCAAAAATTGCCTTTTTCCCTTCGGGAGGAACTGGAAAAAGGAGCTTTTATTAAAGATGAACAACTTATTATTCGTACAGATAATTCAGAAATGACCATGTCAACATCCAAATTAACCATAGAGGGAAAACATAATGCCAAGAATGCGATGGCAGCAGCAACAGTTGCGCAATTACTACGCATTAGAAAAGAGACCATAAGACAGAGCATGGAGAGTTTTCAAGGGGTAGAACACCGGCTTGAAAAAGTGCTTAAAATAAATAGTGTACAATATATTAACGATTCTAAAGCTACTAACGTAAACGCTACTTACTACGCGCTTGAGAGTATGGAATCTGAAACTATCTGGATTGTTGGAGGTGTAGATAAAGGCAATGAATATGCCGAGCTGTTGCCTTTGGTCAATGAGAAAGTTAAAGCTATTGTATGCCTGGGGATCAATAACGAACCCATAATTAATGCATTTGGGAACTGTGTTGACACTATTCTGGAAACCAGGTCTATGGAAGATGCTGTACAGCAGGCATACAAATTGGCAGAAAAAGGAGATGCGGTACTGCTTTCACCGGCCTGTGCAAGTTTTGATCTATTTGAAAACTATGAAGACAGGGGAAGACAATTTAAAGAAGCCGTTAGGAATTTATAAAAACTAAAGTGTCAAAAAGGGGATAATGACAGGATTTTTTTCAAGGGTAAAAGGAGATAAAACTATCTGGGCTGCGGCTGCACTGCTGGCGATTTTTTCGTTTCTGCCGGTGTACAGTGCAAGTAGCAACCTAGCTTACCTTTACGGTGACGGCAGCACGCTGCCTTACCTGGTGAGCCATTTTATCCATTTATTCCTTGGGTTTGTCATTATGTTCTTTGTGCACAAAGTGCCTTACCACTATTTTGTAGGCCTCTCAATCATTACGCTTCCGCTCTTGATTCTCTTGTTACTGTTCACAGTATCACAGGGAGTGGTAATAGACGGTGCCAACGCCAGCCGGTGGATCAATATTCCTATTCTTAATAAGACCTTTCAGCCTTCTACGCTGGCCTCGGTAGTATTGTTGACCTACGTGGCCAAGTATATGGCAAGAGTCAAGGATAAGACATATACTTTCAAGCAGACCATTCTTCCGCTTTGGTTGCCCGTGGCTGTGGTGATGGGGCTCATTTTGCCCGCCAACTTTTCCACAACCGCTATACTATTTCTCATGGTGCTGCTGGTCACCTTTATTGGAGGGTATCCGTGGAAGTACCTTTTGGGCATCATAGGCGTGGGGGTTGTTATGCTGGGTATCTTTATTTTAACTGCCAAGGCTTTTCCCGGGCTGTTCCCCAACCGGGTAGATACCTGGATAAGCCGGGTGGAAAGTTTTACTAATGATGAGGTCACTGAAGCCGATTATCAAATAGAAAGGGCCAAAATAGCTATTGCCAGCGGCGGAGTGACCGGACAGGGGATAGGAAAAAGCGTACAACGAAATTTTCTTCCGCAGTCATCTTCAGACTTTATTTACGCCATTATTGTTGAGGAAATGGGATTGATTGGGGGCATTGGGGTCATGTTTGCTTATTTGCTGCTCTTTTTTAGAATAATTATTGTGGCTACAAAAGCCAATACGGTATTTGGGAAATTACTGGTAATAGGGGTAGGCCTGCCCATAGTTTTTCAGGCGCTGGTCAATATGGCCGTTGCCGTAGAATTATTTCCAGTGACGGGGCAAACCCTGCCGCTTATAAGTAGCGGGGGTTCTTCTATCTGGATGACCTGCCTTGCCCTTGGGATGGTGTTGAGTGTAAGCGCCAAGCGGGAAGAGGAGCTGGAACAAATAGAACAGGAAACCAAAGCGGATGAAGACAATCCGTTGGAAATATTAAGTGAGGCAATATGAAAAATCAATTGAGAGTGATCATATCGGGTGGCGGAACGGGAGGACATATATTTCCGGCAATTTCTATTGCCAATGAACTCAGGTTGCGATACCCTTCCTGTGAGATCCTTTTTGTTGGGGCACAGGATAAAATGGAAATGCAAAAAGTACCCGAGGCCGGTTATGAAATCGAGGGTCTTTGGATAAGCGGTTTACAGCGACGTATTACCGCCAAAAACCTGCTATTCCCGGTGAAACTTGTAAAGAGCCTGTGGAGGTCTCGAGATATTATTAAAAAGTTTAAACCTAATGTGGTTATTGGAACTGGCGGTTTTGCCAGTGGCCCTTTACTGCAAATGGCAAATAGGGAGAATATCCCCACCTTGATACAGGAGCAGAATTCCTATCCGGGGATCACCAATAAACTTCTCGCAAAAGGAGCCAATACTATTTGCACCGCATATCCAGATATGGGCAGGTTTTTTCCTGAAGAAAAGATCGTGCTTACTGGGAATCCTGTACGCCAGGATTTGCTGAAGGTTGACCAAAAGAGAAAAGAGGCTCAGGATTTCTTCGGAATTGATCCCTCAAGGAAGACGGTGCTCGTTTTGGGAGGAAGCCTTGGTGCAAGAAAGATAAATCAACTGGTAGAAGACAACCTGAAGGAATTTGAAAAACACAACCTACAGGTATTGTGGCAAACCGGAACTTTATATTTTGAAGATTACAGCAAATATGCAGAGCTCGAAAACATCCAGACTTTTGCCTTTTTAAAGAGGATGGACCTGGCCTATGCTGCGGCAGATGTGATCATCTCACGCGCAGGTGCCGGTACGGTGTCTGAGCTGTGTATTGTTGGAAAACCGGTGGTCTTTATTCCGTCACCAAACGTGGCCGAAGACCATCAGACAAAGAACGCTATGGCAGTAGCCGAAAAAGATGCTGCAGTGATCCTTTCTGAAAGTCACCTGGAACAGGGATTCAGGTCGATCTTCTTTCCATTGGTGCAATCTGATGAAAAGATGCGGAATCTCGGGAAGAACATCAAGAAGCTGGAAAAGCCGAATGCAACTGCAAATATTGTAAATGAAGTTGAAAAATTATTGACAACCTGGCCATAAATGGGACATTACGATAACATACAAAACATCTATTTTATAGGCATCGGCGGGATCGGGATGAGTGCTCTTGCCCGGTATTTTAGTGCCCGGGGTAAAAATGTTTCAGGGTTTGATAAAACTGAAACTCAGCTTACCCGCGAACTTCAAAAAGAGGGTATAGAGGTAATCACTTCCCCTAAAGTAGAAGATCTTCCAGATGCCATTTTAGAAGATAAACAATCGCTTATCGTTTATACACCGGCAATTCCGCTAGATCATGCGCAATATCTGCACTTCGCAGCCGATGGTTATACCATGGAGAAACGCGCTGCTGTACTGGGGAACCTCACAAAAGGGCATTTTACCCTTGCTGTTGCCGGAACTCATGGAAAAACCACTACCAGCAGTATGCTGGCCCATTTGCTCAAGGTAACAGGCAGCTCAATAACGGCATTTTTGGGAGGTATAGCCGAGAATTATCACTCTAACCTCATTTTGGACGGAGACAGGGCCATGGTAGTGGAAGCCGACGAGTTTGACAGGTCATTTTTGAAGCTTGCCCCCAATATTGCGGCAATTACCTCAATGGATGCCGACCATCTTGACATTTATGGGGAAGATTCTCAAATAAAAGAGTCTTTTAATGCCTTTGCAGCCCTGGTACCTAAAGACGGGAAGCTGTTTTACGCTAACGGGCTGCCTCTAAAAGGAACATCTGTAGGCGTAAATGACGATGCAGATATAGCTGCCGTGAACATAGGTGTCAAAAATGGCAGTTATCACTTCGATTTAAGAACAAAAGAAAAAACCTACACAGGCTTTGAATTGAGCCTTCCGGGGAAACATAATTTACAGAATGCAGTTACAGCTTTGGCTATGGCAATGGAATACGGTGCCCCCCCCGAGTTCCTTGCCACAGCTTTGGCTTCTTTTAAAGGCGTGCAACGGCGTTTTTCGTACCGAATTAAACGTACTGACCTGGTATTGATTGATGATTATGCCCATCACCCGGCAGAGATCGCTGCAGTACACCAGGCGGTGCAGGAAATGCATCCGGGGAAACGTGTTTTGGCAGTATTTCAGCCACACCTCTTCAGCCGTACAAGAGACTTTGCTGAAGGCTTTGCAGACAGCCTAAATCTCTTTGATGAGCTGCTGCTGATGGATATTTATCCGGCGAGGGAAAAGCCAATTGATGGAATTTCTTCAGAATGGCTTCTGAAAATGATCAAAAATGACAAAAAAGAGCTGGTTCAAAAGGAAGATCTTTCCGAAGTAATTAAAGCTAAAAAAGCTGAGGTAGTGGTGCTTATGGGAGCCGGTGATATAGGGGAAGAAGTAGAGAAAATACGTAAAGAACTGAGTGGTGAAAATTAATTGGAATTACATAAAAACATTCTTGCTCATTGGCGTAGTGTTCTTTTTATTTGCATTCGCCGAAAAGCGCAATCACGCGCGGGTTCTTTCCGAAGTTAATCTGCATTTTACGAACAGCGAAAATCTGTATCTCACTGAAGAAGCGGTTAATAAATTGTTAATACAAAATGAGGTGAGACCCAGAAGTATAGGTAAAGAAACTTTAGATTTGAGTAGGGTCGAAACTTTACTGGAATCGCATGATATGGTTGAGAATGCTGAAGTGTTCCTCACTGTTGACGGAAAGATGGGGGCAGAGATCACCCAGAGGCAGCCTTTGGCCAGAGTAATGGCTAGTGCGCCGTTCTACCTGGACAGGCAGGGGTTGATGATGCCACTGTCACAGTACCATTCGGCAAGGGTGCCCCTGGTGACCGGGGTGAAGGAGGAGCAGCTGGAAGAATTGCATCCGCTTATGGCCTTTATAAATGCCGATGAGTTTCTTACCCAACACGTGACGGGTATTAACCGCCAGCCAAACGGGAAGTACGAGATACATTTAAGGCGGCTTGATTTTGAGGTGGTTTTTGGCGAAGTGAAAGACATTGAATTGAAGTTTAAAAATTTTAAAGCTTTTTATCAAAAGGCACTTAAGGATAAAAAGCTTGACGCATATAAAAAAGTGGATCTACAATTTGGTAATCAGGTTGTATGCACTAAAAAGTAAGGTATGGAACAGAACGACATCGCAGTAGGATTAGACATTGGTACTACTAAGATTGTAGCCATGATAGGCCGTAAGAATGATTACGGTAAAATGGAGATCATTGGTATAGGCAAGGCAAAAAGCCTTGGGGTTCATCGTGGAGTTGTAAATAACATTACCCAAACTATACAATCTATACAGCAGGCCATACAGGAGGCAGAGGCCGATAGCGGCATGAAGATAAAAGATGTGGTGGTGGGCATTGCCGGCCAGCATATTCGCAGTTTACAACACAGCGATTATATTACGCGCCCTAACCCCGATGAAGTGATAGACGCTTCGGATATTGAAACTTTATGTAACCAGGTGCACAAGCTGGTTATGCTTCCGGGAGAAGAGATTATTCACGTGCTTCCGCAGGAATTTAAAGTTGACGGGCAGGCAGAGATCAAGGAACCTATTGGAATGTATGGCGGAAGGCTGGAAGCTAACTTTCATGTAGTAGTTGGCCAGGTATCGTCGATAAGGAACGTGGGCAGGTGTGTGAAAAGTTCGGGACTGGAGCTTTCGGCAGTTACTTTAGAACCGTTGGCATCTGCAAATGCTGTTTTAAGTCAGGAAGAAAAAGAAGCCGGTGTGGCTTTAGTCGATATAGGAGGTGGAACTACAGATTTAGCCATCTTTAAAGACGGAATAATCAGGCATACCGCTGTAATCCCTTTTGGTGGCGGAGTTATTACTGAAGATATCAAAGAAGGTTGCTCTATCATTGAAAAGCAGGCAGAGCTGCTGAAAGTGAAATTTGGTTCGGCCTGGCCGGGTGAAAATAAAGATAACGAGATTGTTTCTATCCCTGGCCTGAGAGGCAGGGAACCAAAAGAGATTACTTTAAAGAACCTTTCTAAGATCATTCATGCACGGGTTGTGGAAATCATTGAACAGGTTTACCTGGAGATCAAGAACTACGGTCACGAAGAGCAGAAGAAAAAACTTATCGCCGGGATTGTACTAACCGGAGGCGGTGCCCAGTTAAAGCATATAAAACAGCTGGTAGAGTACATTACCGGGATGGACACGAGAATAGGTTATCCAAACGAGCACCTGGCAGGAGATAGTGACAGCGAGACTACAAGTCCTGTTTTTGCCACTGCAGTTGGGTTGGTATTGAACAGCCTCGAGATTAACAGCAGGCACCATGTAAACGAAGAAGACGAGCAGGAAGAAGTAGCCTCTGGAGCTACGCCTACAGCAGTGCCGCAAGAGGAGCCAGAAGAGCGGGAAGAGCCGGTTACCATAAGCCAGCCCCGCAGAACAATATTTGAAAAATGGTTTGAAAAATTCAAGGATTTTTTAGACAACGCCGAGTAGATCGGCGAGGAAATAACTATGAAAAAGAATAAAAGAAGTAGAAAACCAGTAAAAAAGAATTTATGAGCAGCACAGAATTCGGAAACATCACATTCGATCTCCCCAAGAATCAATCGAACGTCATAAAAGTTATTGGTGTAGGTGGAGGCGGTAGCAACGCGATAAACCACATGTTTCAGCAGGGAATAAAAGGGGTTGATTTTGTCATTTGTAATACAGATGCACAGGCTCTTGAAAATAGCCCTGTTCCAAACAAGATCCAGTTGGGAGTAAGAGAAACAGAAGGCCTTGGTGCAGGTGCCGATCCTGAAGTCGGTCGCAAAGCAGCAGAGGAAAGTTTTGACGAGATAAGAGCCCTTTTGGATACCAACACAAAAATGGTATTTATCACGGCAGGAATGGGCGGTGGTACAGGAACAGGTGCTGCGCCAATCATTGCCAAACAGGCAAAAGATATGGGGATACTTACGGTGGGGATCGTAACCAGTCCTTTTTTGTTTGAAGGAAAGACCAGAAACGAGCAGGCACAACTGGGAGTAGAAAACCTGCGAAGTCATGTTGACTCGTTGATCGTGATCAACAATAATAAACTAAGGGAAGTATATGGAAATCTCGGATTCAAAGCAGGATTCTCTAAGGCCGATGAAGTCTTGGCCACAGCTTCTCGAGGAATAGCCGAAGTAATTACGCATCACTATACCCAAAACATTGACTTGCGGGATGCTAAGACCGTTCTTAGCAATAGTGGAACTGCCATTATGGGATCTGCACAGGCTTCAGGTGGAAACCGTGCCCAGGATGCTATTTCAAAGGCGTTAGATTCACCGCTGCTTAACGATAATAAAATTACAGGTGCCAAAAATGTGCTGCTGCTTATCATTTCCGGTTCCGAAGAAATTACTATTGATGAAATTGGGGAGATTTCAGATCATATTCAGGCAGAAGCCGGGCACAGTGCCAACATCATCATGGGGGTTGGTGAAGATGAAAATCTTGATGATGCAATTTCTGTAACTATCATTGCTACGGGTTTCGACATTGAGCAACAAAATGATATTGTAAATACCGAAACCAAGAAGATCATTCACACTCTTGAAGATGAGCAAAGGGCAGAGCACGAGCTTTCTCCAAAGAAAACATCTTCGGTTTACGACGGGCCTGCACCGGCGCCAGAAGAAGAAAATAAGATAGTTCACACCCTATCACTAGAAGATGAAGATATAGATGGAGAGCCCGAAACTAACCATCCTTCAAATGCTGTAAGGGATATGCATGTGGAGTACGAAGAAGTTCAGCCTGAAGAAGCACCTGAATTTATTATTACTGACAGCGTAAGGGATGTAGAGGTTTCGGAACCTGAGGTTGTTGAGCCAGAGCCGCAGGAGCAACAGTTTATGTTTACTTTTGACATGCCTAAGAACAATGCTTCAGAAGAAAGAAATGAGCCTAAGGCGCAACAGGAACAACCTACACCAGGAGAGCATAAAGAACCTGCAAAGGAACAACGTATAATTCATACGCTTTCTGAAGATACTGAAGCAAAAAATTCTGTAAAGAAGGAAAGTGCGATACAGGCAAAGACTGAAAATGGGGTGACCCGATATTCGCTACAGGATTACATGCAGGTGGAAGAAATGCTGAAGAGCTCTCAGCCTGTGCAGAAGAGCAGGCCCCAGCCACAACCTGAGCCAAAACTTAAGAGTCAGTCAGCACCGGTGCAGCCTCCTGTTTCAAAAGGAAATCCTGCACCCGAAGAAAATAAGGAGACGCCAGAAGATGACGTAGATCCTTTTAATATTCCTATCAATGAGAATTTGATAAAAAGATCGGCCGAGAGAAGAGCCAAGATGAAGGAGTTCAATTATAAGTTCAGGAATAACGTAAGTAAGGTTGACGAGTATGAAAGACAACCTGCATACAAAAGACAGGGTATAGACCTTGACCACACCGAGCCCGGAGAGGGAAAGTTGTCGCGCACTACTTTGGGAAGCGGCAATGATGATGAATTGAGGTTTAGGACAAATAATTCTTTTTTACATGACAATGTAGATTAAGAAATTCCCTTAATAAATGAGAACCCGAAGCGGCAATACCAGCTTCGGGTTTTTTATTTGCTGCAAGTTGATTTTTGGTTTTGATGTGTGCTCTTTAACCTGCCAATTTATACAGGCAGGAATGAAAGTGAGAATGACAAGCTCATTCCTAATTATTCCTGCACAGTTTCGCCCACAAGCACACCTGACACATTCCAGTGGCTAAAGCCCGAACCCTCTACGGGCCCCTGATCAATGATGACCTGGAGCGTATGGGAGCCTTTTTTTAAATCCTCAAGTGGAATAATATAAGGAGAGGTTAGAGTGGCAGGACAAAAACCAAGGGCTTATACAGAACGAAAGGTTTTTTTATTTCAGAAGAGTTTGCACTGCCCGATTTCCTTATCTTCGCATAACGAATAAAAAATCCAAATACAATGAGTTTACAGGACAAGGTCATGGCCGAAATGAAAGATGCCATGCGAGCAAAAGACAGCAATAAACTAGAAGCTTTAAGAGCGGTTAAAAGTGCTATTTTACTTGCTCGCACAGATGCTTCGGGCAAAGATGGATTGAGTGAAGATGAAGAATTAAAGCTCTTACAGCGCCTCGTAAAACAGCGCAAGGAAAGTGCGGCTATATATAAGGAGCAGGGAAGGGAAGATCTAGCTCAACCCGAATTGGACCAGGCGGCTGTTATAGAAGGTTTCCTTCCGGAACAAATGAGTGAACAGGAAATTGAGGTAGAGGTGGATAAGATCATATCTGAATCTGGTGCCAATGGCATGCAGGATATGGGTAAAGTAATGGGAATGGCTTCAAAAGAACTTGCAGGAAGGGCCGATGGTAAAACCATATCGGCAATAGTAAAGAAGAAGCTGGCAAATTAGAAGGGAGATTTTAGAATTACAAAGTCAGAAGTATGCGATTATATACCTTTCAAAAATTGCATTTTTGACACCTTTAATTCAGATGGAAAGAGCGTAAATTTCTTGTTACAGTTTAAAGAATTTATGTAAATTGCGCCTTCTTAAAAGGCCCCGTGGCGCAACTGAATAGCGCATCAGATTTCGGCTCTGAGGGTTGGGGGTTTGAATCCCTCCGGGGTCACTTTTAAATATGGTAAAAGCCTGTAGATGAATTTCTACAGGCTTTTTTGTTTTATCTCACATCTTACAGATTCTATAGATCAAATTTAGAGATGTCTATTTTTAGTTGAAAGTCATATTATACTGATAAACAATTGTTTATGTTTTTAATAGTTCTTTTTGATATGACTTCTTAAAAATTAGGAATTAACGTTCTTCTTCTCACGGTTGAAGAATGAGAAAATTCACTTTGGTATGATTGATAACGGAGGAATTTTTGAATAAAAGTGTGGAAATCAGCATCTTTTTGTGGAATAAGATATTAATAACCATACATATTTGTAAGTTTTTTCCTCATAACAAATTACGATTTTCTCTTTAACACAAATTTAACTTTTTAAGAAATTCTTGGGAGAATGGTTGTTTTGAATTAAAACTACCTAGAAGTAGGTATTGTAGTTCATCGATTCGTCGATCAGACTGTTGGCAGGGAATTCATTTTAAGTAAATTAGCATAGTGAAAGAGATAAAGATTAAAAAAATCTACCCTACTACTTCTTTCAGGTGAATTCAATTTTTGAGTTCCAATTATTCCCCCTTTTATTATTAGATGCTGTATTGATGGTGCCGAAAATGTCTTTGCCCCAAACAAGGATGTGTAAACTAAACTAAATTTTTAACCTTAAATTATTTTTATTATGAAAAAAGTTATGTTAAGCGCAGCAGCGCTAATGATTGGGGCAATTGGATTTGCTCAGGTACCAGGGGCAAACAATGCCACACCTGTAGCCAATCAAAACCCCGGAGGAGCGCCATTGGCAAACACTACAGAAACAGATCAGTATGGCAATGATCAACGTTTGGAAGTGACTCAGGTGGGAGTGTTGAATTCATCTAAAGTTTTTCAAGCAGACGCGGCAGGTCCCGATAACAACGAAGCCCGCATTACACAAGAGGGGCCTAATATTCCTACATGGTGGGGCCCTTATAGTATGGCTGTCAATAATGAGGCAGAAATTAATCAACAGGGCTGGAACAATGAATCCTCCATTAATCAAAAAGGTTTAATGAATGACGCACGTACAGAGCAGGGTACTCAGGGCATTTCCAGTGCTAGAAATAAAATTTTAGTACAGCAAGGTGTTAACAATCCAGTGTCTGATATATCCACACAAAATTACGCTTATGGAGTGCAGAATGGTTTTTACAACCAGTCTTTAATTCAGCAAAATGATGATAATAATGACGCCTGGACAAATCAAACTGGAAACTTCAATAAGGTTCAGGTAAAACAGTCTTCTGATCCAGATCCTGGAGATGCAAATGAAGGTCAACTTGCCAGAGCTATTCAACAGGGAGATGCAAACAGAGGTTTAATTGTGCAGGATGGAGAAGGTGCTCGTAACGAGGCTTATTTAAATCAGTTTGGAGATCAAAATAAGTCTTTCCAATATCAGTTTGCAACTTCAGATGATGCCGGAGAAGGTAATACTGCAACAGTTAACCAGGGATACTACTCTTATGATGCTGAGGCTTACCAGTCTCAGGTAGGTGAAGAGAATACCGCTACTATGAACCAATATGGTGGTAACAATTCTGCTTCAAACCATGGGGAACAAATTCAATTAGGTGATGGTAACACAGCTACAATGACTCAAAACTATTATGGTCTTGGTTCTGGGCAAGATGATAATTATGCTAGACAATATCAGGAAGGTGATGATAACTCTGCAAGCTTAAATCAGACAGGAGAAGGAAATAAATCTCTTCAAGTTCAGGATGGTAACGACAACTATGTATGGTCTCTACAAAATGGTAACGACAATAAATTAAACACTCACCAAATAGGCAGTGATAACTACGCCATTACTGCACAATGGGGAAATGATAACTCAGGGCTGGTAGTACAATATGATGGTCAAAGTGCTAATATGTTCCAGTCAGGTTCTGGAAACTCTGCCAACATATTTCAGGCAGGACCATGGGGTGGAGCTTTAATAGGTTGTGGTTTTGATAATCCAATGGATATTCCAAACCCAACTCCTGTGCCAGACATAACTATCAGTGATCCTTGTGCAACAGGAAACTGTAACTAATAATTGTGTTTTATTTGTAAACAGAAGGAAAAACATTCCTTCTGTTTACTTTTTTAATAAAATTTTGATAAATTTATTATTATGAGAGTTCATGTTTTTATAAAAATGATTTTGTCCTGCTTTCTGCTGTCTATGAGCTCTGGAGTTTTAGCGCAGACTTACATTAATGAAGAAGAAGTCGATCAGAAGGTACTGGAGGCCAATTTGAATGGTTTGATAGGCGGGATATCTATAATCCAACCCAACTTCAATACTGTACAGGGAAATGCTGTGGCTTTGAAGCAAATTGGGGAGTATAATCAAGCTGAGATTCGAACTCAAACAACTTCAAGTGAAATTACACTAACTCAGAATGGCAGGTATAATTATACTAAACTTGATTATATAGCTAATACAGCTATAGCTAAGCTTCTTCAGGAAGGTGATAATAATCAAATTAGGGATTATGTGAACGATGCAGGAACAAATATCTCACTTGAACTTGAGCAAAGGGGTGACGACAAGGTTTTTGAGAGAAATGGGGCTAACGATCTTACTCAATCCTTAAAGTTCATACAAACCGATGCCACGCCTTCGCTAATAATTAGAAGCTATAATTAATATGAGAATTAGGAAAACAAATATTGTAAAGATGTTTATAGTGTCTGTGGCACTTCTTCTTTCCGGTAGTTGTTTTTCGCAGTTTTACAATAAAGAGATTGTAGCTAAAATTAAAGTAGAAGACAGAGGTGAATTTTTAAATTTTAGTGCAACTGCCGAGAATGTGACTCCTGCGGGTCATAATTTAAGGTATGATTTCACGCTCTTCAAAAAGGATGGGGCTGGAAACGTTACGAAATCCAACCAGGGAAACCGCTTCTATTTAGAGCCAAATCAAAAAGTTATTCTTTCCTCAACACAAGTCAACAGGAGTGATGAAGGGGGAATTATTATTCTTCTTATGATTTACGATCAGGATGATAAACCAGTTGGGAAAGACAGGCTGGAGTTTAAAATAACAGAAGAATCTATTCAGGAGATAAAGGAACAGGAAAAGCAGGTAATAGCGCTTCCAAAAGATCAGGCCAAACCACAGGACGGAGTAATTATTAACGGCCTTGTGATAGAAAATACAATTACTAAGGCAGGACGCGACTTTTACCGTTATTTTTATTCAGAATACTATAATCGGGAAATTGTGAGTCCCCAGAATATTGAAATTGAAGAAGTGCCGGGAAGGGGTAGAATGACGCGTATTTCTGTGAATGTGGGAGATCAACTTGTGATGCGGTTCTTTGCCCAACCTAAAAAAGAATACCTCAAGCAAATGGCCAACGTAACACTGGCTCGTGTATTAGCTCAAATACAGAGACTGGAACAGCAGGCCAATAATTTTAAACACTATTAAATTTGATGAAAAAATTACTTTTACTCAGCTGTTTATTTTTTTTCGGCTTAAACGTTCAATGTCAACAACTCACTTATCAACCTACCAATCCTGCGTTTGGGGGTAATTATCTTAACTATAGTTGGATGTTGGCGTCTGCTACCGCGCAAAATCAATTAAAAGCTCCCGGAAATCAGGCTCAACAGGAATCTGAACTCGACAGGTTAGGAAAAGATATAAACCGACAGATCCTAACACAAATTTCACGATCCCTCTTACGGGAACAGTTAGACGGGTTTAAGTTTGATGAGGAAGGAACCTTTACTTTTGGATCTTTAAGCATCGAAATATATGAAACCCTGGAGGGGTTGGTAATAAATATTTTAGACACCTCGACGGGGGAAGAATCACAAATAGTTATCCCAAATAATTAAGCTTTATGAACAAGACCTACCAGGTAGTGCTATTTTTTGCAATTAGCACTCTAAGCTCTTGCGGGGCATACTTCAATCAACCATTTAATAATGATCCGGCCCGGCCGGGGGAGAAATCTACAAATTCCCATCTTTTAACCAGCTTGCCTCCGGCTAATGATCCTGTTGAAGTAGCTGTCTATAACTTTAGTGACCAAACGGGGCAATACAAAGCCGTAGAAAATGGCTCTACTTTTAGTACAGCCGTAACCCAGGGCGCGACTACTATTTTAATCAAAGCTCTGGAAGATTCCGGATGGTTTATTCCTATTGAGAGAGAGAATTTAAGCAACCTTTCTACCGAAAGAAATATTATAAGAAATACCAAGCAGGAATATATTAAAAACCTGAATCCTAATGAACCACCTTTACCAGCTTTACTTTATGCAGGTCTTATTCTTGAAGGAGGTATCATTTCCTATGATACAAACATTCTTACCGGTGGAATAGGAGCAAGATATTTTGGTCTGGGAGGTTCAGCTAAATACAGGCAGGATAGAATTACAGTTTACTTAAGAGCTGTTTCAACAAATACAGGAGAAATCCTCAAAACTGTATATGTTTCAAAGACCATACTTTCTCAAGGCCTGGATGGTAGTTTCTTTAGATTTGTGAAGTTCCAGAGATTGCTTGAAGCAGAAACAGGAATAACTCAGAACGAGCCAGTACAATTAGCAGTACAGGACGCAATAGAAAAAGCTGTAAGAGATCTTATTCTTGAAGGGGTTAAAGATCGCTTGTGGGCTGCCCAGGGAGGTAGGGAGGTAAACCAGCAACTGGTAGATAATTACGTGGCCGAAAAAAAGGCAGAGGAAGACATGGGCTTGTATGACAGGTTACTTATTGAAGATGTGCCAGAGAATAACTTAAGTTTTTCAGGTGGTTTATCTTTAATGGATGGCGACTATTCAAATAAAGAACCTGGTTATTTTGCACGGATTGGATATCAAAAAAGGCTTTTTCCGAACCTAAGTATAGGTGGAAATTTAAATTACATCAGCCTCGATAATGGCAGGCAATTTAAAGGAGAGTTTGCGGGAGTAGATATTAATGCGAGATTTAACTTTTTGCCAAAAGATGATTTTGCTCCTTTTGTATACGGAGGCCCCGGATTTCTTATGGAGCTGGGGAATCCGGATCTAGCCACTGATGAGGAGAACCTTGAATCCAACTTTTTTAAATTTCAATATGGGGGCGGATTGCGATACTTATTTAATTCCAGGTTGGGTGCACAAATTTTTGCTGAACATAATCTTATTACAAATGATAAGCTGGATAATTTTGTCCATGGAAAAAGAGATGATCACTACTTCAATTTTGGTTTAGGCCTAAATATTTACTTTTAATTGATTTGAACTTGTAGAACTTATGAAGACATTCTTAAAATATATTACAATTGCAGGTTTATTCTTCCTAATAGGTTGTTCTGAAGATACAGTCGGGGAATCTTTAACAGGTGGTATATCTGGGAAAGTAGTTGAACGTACTAGTAATGAACCTCTCGAAAATGTCAAAATTACGACCAGCCCTGCTTCAAGTACAGTCTTTACAGATGAAAATGGAGAATTTGTTATTGAAGATGTTCTTGTTGATCAATATTCTGTCAAGGCTGAAGTTGAAGATTACACTACTGCTTTTGAGGCAGTTACGGTAACCGAAGGTGCTACTTCAAATGTAGCTTTCGAATTATTGAAATCGGGTGCAAATAATAAACAACCATCCACGCCACAACTGCTTTCTCCCGAAGATAATGCTGAAGAAGTTGACATGACCGCAGAATTTGTGTGGAACTCCTCAGACCCTGAAGATGATGAATTGACTTACGAGCTGGAGTTGTGGAACAACGTGAATGATGAAGTGTTGACATATTCAAATATTAAAGATACTACCTATACCGTGGAAGGCCTTAATTCTGGCTACAGGTATTTTTGGCAGGTAAAAGTTTCTGATAGTATAAACGACCCAGTTCTAAGTTCATTGTATTCCTTTAAAACCAGAAATGTACCTGAAAGCAGGGTCCTGTTTACACGCCTTATCAATGGTAATAATGTGATCTTTTCCCGGAATTCTGAAGGAGAGGAGTTTCGTTTAACTTCATCAGATCAAAACAGCTTTAGACCTCGTAAGAATAATTCCGTGAATAAAATTGCCTTTTTAAGGGTTGTTAACGGGCAGACCCATCTATTTACCATGAATCCCGATGGTTCTCAACAAAAACGTATCACTTCAAATATTCCGGTGAATGGTTTTAATTTAAACCTTATTGATTTCTCCTGGTCCGATGATGGAGCAGCACTGGTCTATCCAAATTTTGGAAAGCTCTACAAGATAAACTCTGTGGGGGGAGGTACCACTTTAATATATGAAACACAAAATGGCGATTTTATAACAGAAGTAGATGTAAGTGAAGATAATGGAACGATAGCCTTGATTACCAACAACAGTAATGGCTATGATGCAGATCTATTTACTATTAATTTCGAAGGGGAAATTCAGGAGATGATCTTGAATAATGTTGAAGGGGCTCTGGGAGGTTTGGATCTTTCTTTGCAGGGGAATAAGTTACTATATACCTATGACAGTTCAGGTTATAGAAACGATTCCTACCGGAGACTTGATTCAGACTTGTTTATATATGATTTTTCCACCAGGCAATTTCAAAATCTTTCAGTAGAAAAACCCGATGGAACTAATGACCTTGATCCAAGATTTTCTCCTAATGAAGCTGAAGTGATTTTTGTAAATACCTCAAACGATGATTTATCACCCAAAGATATATACACCATGCCTGTAAATACTGGTAGTAGTACAGGGGATGATGACGATAGGGAGGTGCTTATAGAAAACGCGGCTATGCCAGATTGGGAATAATAGAGTAAATAAAATGCTTTAAACAGGAATGCCGGGAACACAGAGTTTCCGGCCTTACTGTTTTTATTAGTACTTTTCCTGGTCTTTAAGTAATTTTTTCAAATTCTTATTGTGTCCGTAGAGCACCATGATATCGTGTTTGTGCAAAACAGTTTTTGCCGAAGCTACTCCCTGTACATTCGAGACATCCCGGTTTGTTCCTATCTCGTTCTTCTCTCGGGTGATTTTGATTGTAGTTAGAACAATAATATCATATTTTCTCTTAAGGCCTATTTCCTCGAGAGTTCTTCCATCAAATTCGGCAGGGATCTCAGTTTCTATAATACTGTAGTCGCGGTTGACTTCAAATGAATCTACCACCCCATGTAGATTGAGTTTTTTTGCCCACCTTTCAGCGGTTTCTTCTTCGGGGTGTATGATTTCATCTACGCCCATAGCTTCGAGCACCATTTCCTGAAGCGGGGAGACTGCCCTGCTTATTAATCTTTTCACACGTAATTGCTTCATCAAGGCAGTAGCCATGATATTTGAACCTTTATCTTCACCAATTCCTACAATTACAATATCAGTATCACTAAGGGGTAGACTCGAGACTGCAGTAATATCTGTAGAGTCCAGATTAACAGCATGAGTGATCTTGTCTTTAATAGCTTCAACCTTGCTCATGTTCATGTCTACACCAATTACCTCATTGCCCATTTTGGTAAGCTTTTCGGCAAGGGAGGCTCCAAAATTTCCCAATCCAACTATTATATACTTCATAAGTTTAGTTCATTAGTATATCCTCCTGCGGATATTTATAATTTAGATATTTCACCCTTCTTAAAAGGGCAATTAAGATGGTTAACATACTCACCCGCCCAATAAACATGGTAGCAATTATTACCATTTTTGAGGCCTCGCTCAACTGCGAGGTTATTCCAATGCTTAAACCCACAGTACTGTACGCCGAGAAACACTCAAAGGCAATGCTTAACAGCGTTTTTTCCTGATCAAAAGATGCAATTAGAAAAATGGCTGTTCCTATGACCAAAAGGGAAAGGGAAATAATAGCAAAAGCCCGTCTTATAGATATGTCCGATATCTGCCTTTTAAAAACTTCTACCCTGTCCTTGCCTCGTGCCAGGCTCATAAAGTTGAGCGTAGCAAGCGCAAAAGTGCTGGTTTTAATTCCGCCCCCTGTAGAACTTGGAGATGCACCTATCCACATGAGAATAAGAATGATCATGAGTGTAGAGAAGTTCAGAGCAGTCATGTCCACCGAATTAAATCCGGCTGTTCTGGGAGTAGCGGCTCCAAAAAAGGAAACTACCAGCTTGCCAAATCCCGAATGTTCCTCGAGGGTGTTATCGTATTCAAAAAAGTAAAATAAAACAGTTCCTGCCACCAGCAATACTGAAGTAGTGACAAGCACGATGCGGGTATTAATATTAATTACCCAGGGAACATAAACTGAGTTAGCCGGGTGTTGAATTTTGACGTACTGGTTCTTGAAATAATAGATAAAATATTTATACAAATTAAAAAGAATAGGAAATCCTATTCCTCCTAAAATGAACAGCGTAACAATTACTAGCTGGAGCGAGTAATTGAATTTAAATTCAGGTTCATACAAGCTGTTCTCCAGTGTTGAAAATCCGGCATTACAAAAAGCTGAAATACTGTGAAAGATGGAAAAGAAAACCTGATCTACAAATCCCTTTACAGTGTTTGGGTCTAAATTTATAAAAACCAGTAGCGCCCCAATAGCTTCAATAGCCAGGGTGAGCAGAACAATTTTTTTCAGGACACTAAAAACCTCCCCGATCTTTTCAGAATTAGTCATATCCTTCAGCATGATCTGGTGCTCATAGGAGCTTTTTCCGCGGAAAAAATAGGAGAAATAACTTGCAAAGGTCATAATGCCAAGTCCCCCGAACTGGATTAGGATAAGAATAATGGTTTGCCCCAGACTGGTGAAATAGGTGCCGGTGTCAACTACAATCAAACCTGTTACACATACTGCACTTGTAGCTGTAAAAAGAGCGTCTACGGCCGAAATTCCTTCATAGGTAGCTTTGGGGAGCATTAAGAGTAAAGTCCCCAGGAATATCATACCCAGGAAACTTGCCATGAACAGCTGCGCCGGGTTGAGTAACTTTCGGTTGAAGTTTATACTTATAGCCGAAAACTCTCTAATAAAATAAATGAACAGGGCAAGATATAACCAGCCCATGTTATTGAAGAACTCCAGGAAGGGAAGAAGCCTTAGGGAAAGATCGAACTTCACAAAGATCAGGAAAATGTTTAGCAAGAAGATTGCGCCATCAAAAAAGCGAACCTTTAGAGGAAATTTCTTTCGTGAAATTCCATACCTCACCAGAATTGTTGTACTTCCAATGAGCAGGGCTACCAGATAAAAATCGGTAAGATAAAGCTCTGTTTCAGATCTATGGGTGAAACCCAGGTCAAACACAATTAAGCAGACAGTGAAGAGACTTAGCGCGAAAGAGGACTTCTTTAAAATTCCGAGTCTTCTTTCAATTTTATCCCGTTTTTGAAGGTTTGAAAAATTCAAATCTAACGTGTTAGGTTTTTTCGGCTTTGACGGATTAACCCGTTAATGTAACCAGTTGTACCGCCTTGAAAATCGACATTAACCAGGGTCACCAGTGGTATATGAAGAATGTTGCTCTTACTATTCGAATATGCCGGGGTTCTGTTGTCCATAAAAGACAACAAAGGTAAATTGGATATTATAAGGAGAGTGTAAAGATTGGGGGATAGGTATAAAGATTTTATAAAGATTATAAAAACCTGTAGCCTACGCCACTTTCGGTGATAAAGTGTTTTGGGAGATTGGGGTTCTTTTCAAGTTTTTTTCGCAATTGTGCTATAAATACCCGCAAATACTGCGTTTCGGTTTGTGCTCCAGGTCCCCAAATACTTTTTAGCAGGTACTGGTGAGTAAGTACCCGGCCCTGGTTTTTTGCCAGTAGCGTTAAAAGATTGTATTCGGTAGAAGTAAGTTTTACCATCTCCCGTTCTTTATAAACATTTCGTGTAGTCAAATCAATTTCCAAATCGTCGGCACAAATTTTCTGTTGCAGTTCAACATTTTGGTTAAGTCGCAAAGAAGACCTTATTCTCGCTAAGAGTTCACCCGTTCTAAAAGGCTTGGTAAGATAGTCTGTCGCACCATTATCCAGGGCTTTAACAATATCTTCTTCTGAATCTAGCACAGAAAGAATGATCACAGGTTTTTCGTACCAATTCCTTAGATCCTGTAAAATTTCATGACCGCTCCTGTCGGGAAGGCCAAGGTCCAAAATGATAAGTCCTGGAGAATGATTGGCAGCCAGATGCAAACCTTCCATTCCATCTGCTGCCTGTATGACTTTGTAATCGTTACTTTCAAGAATAATTTTAAGCAGCTTTCGTATTTGCGGCTCATCATCAATAATCAGGATTTCGCTTTTATTCATCATGCCTCGTTGTTAATCTCGAAGTTTCAGCAGGTATTGTAATGGTGAATTTTGCACCGCCCGAAGGTAAATTTTCCAGTTTTATTGTTCCGTTATGCGCCTTTGTAAAACCTTTTGCAATAGAGAGCCCTAATCCTGTTCCTCCCGTTGCGGTCTTTGGAAGCCTGTAAAACTTCTCGAACACCTGCTCCAGTTTATCTTCGGGAAATCCGGGGCCATTATCACAAATTTTAATGATTAAATGTCCACCTTCAAAAGTAACTGAAATATTTATTACAGAGCCGGCAGGGGTGTACTCCAGTGCATTGTGAACAATATTGTGTACCACCTGTTCAATTAGTGGGCCGTCAATCCTGAATAAAGAAATTTCTTCGGAAGCTAACAGGTTAATTTCATGAGTGTCTTTCAGGTTATTGAGCATTACGGTGTGAATTATGTCCTGAATGTCGTACCAGTCCAGCTGAAGCCTGAAAATGTCCGATTCCAGGCGGCTCATGCTTAGAAGGTTGTTCACCTGCCTGTGAAGCCTGTTGCCGGCTACGTCTATTTCGCTGTACAATTCGGTTTTACTGTCTTCCGAAATTTCGCCGGAATTCATTTTCAGAGTATCTACAGCGCCAATAATTGTTGCGATGGGAGTCTTCAATTCATGCGATAAAGAATTTAGCATGGTGCTGTAAAGCTGTAGCGTCTTTTCTTTTTCTTTTCGCTGTCTTGCCACAGCTTCAACCTTTCTTATTCTGGATGTAAATACGCCATTCATCACCGCAATAACAAAATACATAAGAAAGAGCAGGGCGTCTTCGGGAGTGGTAATGCTGAAGGTAGATCGGGGCTGAATAAAGAGAAAATTCCAAATTAATGCACTCACAACAGCTACGATCACAATGGGAAAGGTCTCCAGGAACATTGCGAGAACCGAAACTGCCAAAAGTAAAATAAGAGCTACAACATGATAACCAATGATGTTGATAAATAAAAAGCAGACCAGGGAAACAAGAAAAATGCACCCCAGGCCAATAATGTACTGCAGGGTTCTATTACTTTCTATTTTCTTCACAAGCTCCACGGGCACAATTTTATCCAAAGATAAAGATGACTTTTGAGTTAAGTTGATAATTTCAAATTTATGTGATGTGGGAGGCGGCTTTTGAAATAATCAAAGCCGGGTATTTAACAGGTTGATATTACTGAAGCAGCTATATAAAAAGAGGCTGTCTAAAATGTACATTTTAGACAGCCTCTATTATGGTTGAAAAAACCGGAAGTGAAGCGAAGATCCCAGTCAAAAACATTTGCTGAAAATGCCATTTTTGACATATTTTTCAGCATAAAGCTTCTGGATTTTAGCAGGTTCTTCTTTTACACCACCTTCCAGCGTTTTTGATCTCTATTTCTCAGACAGATCCAGTTGTGTGTCAGGCATCTCGTTGCCTTTCTCTTTCAGAAATGTCTCAAACCAACGCATCATTCTTAGGTTGAAGTCATACCTCGCGGTAGCTTTTCGGTTTCCATGACCTTCTCCGGGGTAAAGTACAAGCCTTACGGGAGTGTCGGTCCTGGTCTTGATGTGGCGGTACAGCTCATAAGACTGCCCCGGGTCTACACGTGTATCTTCTTTCCCGTGCAGGATCAAAAGAGGGGTGTCCGCCTGGTCTGCATAAAAGATAGGACTGCGTTCTAAAAAGAACTGGTAGTCATCCCAAATCCTTTTTCGGCTATGCACTAAAAACATCTCTTCCGGAATGTCACTGGTGCCCCACTTTGAAATATTGTTACTTATTCCTACCGACATTACGCCTGCAGCAAACCTGTCGGTATGACGGGTAGACATCCAGGCCGTAGCGTATCCACCGTACGATCCGCCGGTGACGCCAACTCTGTCTCCATCTACATTTTTATTTTCAATGAGGTAATCTATTCCATCAATAATATCATCAAATTCTTTTCCGCCTGGGTCTCCCTGGCTGGAAATGGCAAAATCTACTCCGCGGCCGGTACTTCCTCTGTAGTTAGGATAAAATACTGCATAGCCCTCACCGGCACCTACCTGCCCCGGCATGCTGTAATTGGTAAGCCAGCCATTGTCATAATGAGCTTCGGGCCCACCGTGAACCACAGTGATCAAAGGATTTTTTTCAGAATTATTTACAGGATGAATAAGAATGCCCTGTATTTTCAAACCATCAGAGGCGCGGTAAGTAATAACCTCCTGCGCTCCAAATGTTTCATCTTTTAACCACGGATTTGAATCAGTAAGTTTTTTGGCATCAGAATCCCCTTTTTTCAAAAGAAAGAGTTCTCCGGGGTGTTGAGCAGTATTTCCAACAAAAGCTATCTCATTTTTCTCATTTTGTGAAAAGGTGGTGATATTTACGTTGTTGTCACTGTAAACCTTCTTCATTATACCGTCTAGTTTTAGCGTACCAATGCTGCTGTAAACGTCTTCACTGGCAAGAAAACCAAGGGTTTTATTGTCGATCCAGTGCAGGTCGTGAAACATGCCTTCAAAATCCTGTTGCAGGATCTGCGGAGTGCCGCCTGTAGCGTCAACAACAAAAATTCGCCCATCAATTGGATCGTTCTCGTCCTTTCCGGCAATAAATGCGATTTTTTCTGAATTCGGGCTCCATTTGAGTCCGCCCAATTTTGCCTTATGGGTAACTTCTGAAGAGACTTTTAGCGTTTGCGGATTTACTATATAGATCTTTTGGCTTGTGTAAAAATCGTCTACCAGCGAAGACGGAGCTGCACTAACGGCCAGCTGCTTTCCGTCGGGGCTCCATTGTGCTCCGGTTACATTTCCTTCTACTTCCAATTTATTTGGGCTGCCCCCGGTTACATCGGCTACAAAAGCAGAAGAATTAGTGAGATTGGTTTCGTATATCTCGGGTTGATAAGGTAGTTTTGATTCTGTATCATCTTCCGAAACCCGGGATGTAAAAACCAGTTTTTGTCCCTGTGGATGCCAGTCGTATGATGAAATAGAAGATTCAAATTCAAAGATCTTTTGTGGTGTTCCACCTCCAACCGGGATCTCGTAAAGGGAAGTGGCAGAATCCCCTTTTTGACGGGTCAAAAAAGTAATGCTGTTCTGTCCCGGCCTGTACCTCAAATTTGAGGTGCTGTATTCTGTCACCAAAGGCGTAGAATTTTCCGATTTTACGTTATAAACGTATAGATGTGAACTGGCTGCCGCGTTCTTTAGAAGAGGATCTTCGGGGACAACTTTTTGGTAGATTATTCTATCGCCATTTGGAGCCATCACCGCATTTGTGACGTATTCCAGTTTGGCTACATCCTCTGGGGTAAGCACATTTTGCTGGGCAATCATGCCATGGGTGATGAGAAATAAGAGTATCGTAAGAGTTCTTTTCATGAGAATAAATGATTAAAATTTAAGTCAATTTCTTAAGTTCATAATATACTTCAAAATAGAGATTGAAGCAAATGTTTCCTTCGGAAACAGACAGGGTTTATAAGGGTGTCAAAAATGGCATTTTGGATCTGGATTTTCCTGAACCAGACCAGGGTATTTCTGAAGTAGGCATTTCATCTCTTAGCTCCTCACACTTTCCGAAGTTCTCCCAACAAAACGCCTTTTCCAGAGGAAGTATCTCAAGATGATGTAAACCGGTGCGGCAATGAACCCTAAAGCAATTCCGAAGATAAAAAACAGGAAAGTGAGAAATTTGATCCAGATTTTGGTGAAAAAAGATTTGCCTTTTGGAATATACCTCCTGTATGGGGAGAATAAATAAACATTTGCAAGCACTGCGCTTACCACAAAACCAATAATGGGAATAAATCCCAGGAGAAAGGAAAGCCCCGTGAGCTTATAGAACCTTTTATCCTGATATTTGATGTATTCTGCCGGAGTTGGAGAATCAAACAGGGTGGAGCCGCAACTCCCGCATTCCTGAAAAAGTTTGATGCTGTTCAATTTGTTGCCACAATTCGGGCATTTGCGATGGGAGGCAAGGTGGAGCCGATGTTTTTCAAGGTTGGTGACCAGGTCTTCTTTTCGCTGACCAAAAATACCAATTTTGTGCACCTTAGGCTGCGGCGTTTTGCAGTTGTAGCACTTTACGGCAAAAGGCAGGTTAATTTCCCCGCAATTAGGACAGGTTTGTTTTTGTTTTTCAAGTTTGCGTTCGGTTCTTTTCTTCACAAAAATGAACAGCGCTATGGCTGCCACATAAATTGCGACCATGACCAGGCCGAGCCAGATAAGCAGTAAAAATCCGAAGAGCACCAGGCTGTCTTCCAGCCAGCTGCTTATGCGGCTTAGATAGAAATTGTCATCTTCATCAATATCTTCCAAAAATGTGATAAAATCGCGTCTTAATCCGGACAGCCAGTAAACTGAAAGACTTCCGAAAAGTAAAAGGATCCACAGGGGATCAATTGCTGCCCACTGCACTTCTTCAAGCACTTTTACAGAAGATTCATCCAGTAAATTGAGGTTAATGATAAAAAAGATGAGAGGTTTAAGATAAGTTTCAGCATCTTTTATAAAATTTCTTATCTCGGTGCTTTTATCTCCTACGATCTCAAGCAGGCTTAATCCTCCCAAAGTAAATAGAACCCAATCTTTGGTGATATAAGCATCTTGTGCAGGCGCTACGATATCACCCATGCCGGGAAAGTATTCGGGATATCTTAGAAAAAGCGCAGCAAGAAATGCCGGAAGGAAAGTCCTCATGGAGAACAACGGGATCATTCCCAGAATGCTGACGATTTGAACAAAGGTCATAAAGACAGGTTTAGAAGAGAAAAGATAAAGAAAATTTTGTGCAGGAGGAGGGAAGGAGGAAAACGGAAGATAATTTAGTAGGGAAAGCGGTTTTCTTTGGGGTCTGAATGTGCATTAAAAGTTCTCCTGACTAAGGTTTCAAAAATGCCATTTTTGAAAGGTATTTTCCCGGTTATCTTTTCGTATTCGGAAAAATCACTTTCTCCGGATGCTGTTTTAATTCCTTCATGATATGTGTGAACAGCAGGGATTTAGTGGGGCCCGAATGCTTTGGCTGCACCAGGAACCTCACGGTCACTTCAATCCACGTATTGGTATGGGCATTGAAGATTACTGAAGGTCTCTCTTTGATTTCCAGTTCCTGGATCATAGAATCTGCAAGGATTTTTTTCAGTCTCTTAACCCGTCTCATCATTGCTTCTCCTATTTCATCTTCGGCGATATTGGTCACTACGCGCGATAGAAAATCGAAATCACTGTCGTAGGAAACATAAAATTTAACCTCATTCCATATAAACGGGAATAGTGGCCAGGAGTAATTGACCACGTATTCGCTAAAAATTTTGGAATTAGCATATTTAATTATCCTTCCGCTGGGGTGATCGCCAGAGAGATAATCACCTCTAAATTCCCACAGCGTTGTGTCAAAATAACCCACATTCATCACATCACCATACACATTGCCGATTTTTATCCTGTCACCAACTTCGTAAGGCTTCCGAAGAAGAAGGTAAACCCAGCCAAACAGGCTTGTTAACGGATTTTGTAAAGCCAAACCCAGAATCAATGATACAACTCCAAAAGAGACTAAGGTAGCGTACCAATTGGAAAAGACCAGCGAGATGATCACCAGGGTGATAAGTGCAAAGCTTATAAAATTGATAAGGCTTTTAAAATTGTAGGCGCTCGCCCTGTCATCTACTTTTCTGTTTACAATTTTTCGGAGAAGACTATTCAGAAATAATACAGCAGTGACCAGAATGGTACCTAAGATCAATTTTTTCACCAAAGGAAAATACTTCTCAGAAATTGGCAGGTAACCTGCTTCAAGCAGGAAGTTAAGGAGGCCTGCTACAACGACTATCAAGATAGTGTACCCAATTAAGAGGAAGATTTCCTTCCGCTGGCCGGGAGTTTTTTTTGTTGGCTTATCGGTTTCAGAAAGGGCTTTTTGCACCTTCTCATCTTCAAGAATCTCTTCTATTTCTTTTTCTTCGGTTTCTTTGTCTACCTTCATTTCCGGATCTTTTTACTGCGGAATCAAAAAGGTACAGATAGATCAAAATGTCCCCTGAAAAAATATGACCGCTATTCTAATGTAAGCATAGCTTTTAAATTGAAGAAATGATCGTGAAAGTTTAGTATTTCTATAGGATTTGGTTTTTATAAAAGATCGAAGCAGAATAACTCAGGCAAACTTAATCGCCGGAAATTAAAGTGACAGCGATAGTCCTGTGGCAATAAAGAATTCGTGGGCCAGGTTTCTTGCATAATCTTCCATTCTGTATTCCAGACTCAGGCCAAGATCCAGGTTGTTGAAGGAGCTGTTTTCAATCCCGATGGAGAACCGCTGTTCTGCTTCAGGTTTTTCATGAACAGTAACCGCATAAATGGCTTCTGTAGCGGCTTCAAAAGAGAAAATATTATTTAGGGGGCGTGAAAATTCCAATTTATAACGTGCCCTGTGGGTCACTTCTTCCCTGAACCGCTGCTCCAGCCGAAACCGGTGAGATAAGGCCGAATTAAGAGGCTTTAGCTCCAGCTGTTCAATAATTCGGAATTCATTCGTTTCATCAGCATCAAAGAGTTCGTTAAAGCGGTACCTCAGGCCAAGGCTTAGAACAGTAGCTTCCTGAAGCTTGTAGTTATTGAAATAATTCAGTTCAACATGCTGGTGTTCATAGCCAGATGTCTTTTCCCCATCGGCCCGCTCCTGAAGCAACCCGCGGTTTCCGAAGCCCACTTCCATAGACCATCTCTCCTGTACAGGAATAGACACTTCAAATTCATTTTCATACAACCAGGATTGAGGATCTTGCGCATACATCAGGTTTAAACCTGAAAAAAAGAAAAGAACAAGAGCTATTAATCTGCTTCCACTTAGTGTTTTCATGGCTTAGGCGTGAGATTTACTTGTAGAATTTCTTTTTCTTTTGTCCCAGTAAACATATAAACCAAACAGGATTAAACTGATAATTGAACCATATAATAATCCCGATTTTAGAGCATCGGTACTTTTACCAATAATGGCAATAAAAAGGGTGAGTGGTGCAATCCCTACCATAGTGGCCCCAATGAATTTCCAATATCCCATTTTGAGAATACCTGCTACAAAGCTAATGGCATCATTGGAAAGAAATGGGTTGAGACGCGTTACGATCACTGCCCAAAACCCGTAATCATCAATAAAGTCGCTTATCTTTTTTTCATTTTTTTGCCCAATGAGTTTTTCCACGATCACAGGACCAAAGTACCTTCCAATAAAATAACCTACAGACGAGGCCGAAAATACCGAAACAAGTATAATTGCGCTTCCCCAAATGGGGCCGTATGCTAAAACGGAAACTACCATTAAAGCAATAGTGGGAATCACCAGGAGAAACATTTGCGCGATCATCGTTAAGACCAAAACCACCGGGCCAAACCAGCCAAAATTCCCCACCCAGGCCTTTATCCTCTCGTTATCGTCGCTGGTAAGTACATTCCAGGCTTCAGAAAGCCAGGACTGCACGCCAGGAATGAAAAAATAAGCAAGAACGACAGATATTACGATAGCAGCCGAAATGTAAAGCGGTAATTTACTCTGCTTTACCGATGAAGTTTCAATTGATTGATTTTCCATAGTGTTGGGGAGGCTTATTTCATTAAAGACTCTGGTCGTCCTGTTTTACAGGAAGGTTACCATTAGTCTATTATTTGTTTTTGTGGTTAAGGGAAACTTGAAGAATATTGGCAGGAGCATCTTCCGCTTCATTTGAGATATAAAGATCTCCGTCGGAACTAAAGGTCAGCCCTTCGGGATTCCCGAAATCCTGTGGCTTGAACATAAATAGTTCTTTTGGAGTACCGTCTTTTTCGGTGATGAGAAGCTTGGGCCTGGTGCCGTCAAGAATATAATATTCGCCAGTATTGGGGTGAACCCCAATCTCTCCGGGAGAGAATTTTTCCTTCAGCTTTGTCTTTACCGTCTTAAAAACAGGATCTGAAAGACGAAGCATAAATAACGGATCTTTATTTGAATCTTTTTTGTGCAGGTTGAATACGTAAACCCCTTTTTGTTCATCAAAGTCTTTACCTTCTTTTACGGCCAGTAGAAGGCGATTATTTTCGGGATCGGCACACAAACCTTCCAGGTTAATTTTGCTGAAATTATTGGCTTCGGTCACATGCTTCTGCACCTGCGGATTTTTTCCTGTAAAACCTTTAACTTCAAAAAGCACCCCGTCACTTCGCAGTACATAAGCGTCGTCTTTGATCACGGCTATACCCTCATAATCCCCACCATTGCCAAATGAGGTTTGCCCTTCTATTTCTGAAGTTTTAAGGTTATAAATGAAGATAATACCATCTTCATCCTGTACACAGGCTACACGGTTATTTCCAATCCATGCTATGCCTGAAATTTCATTGAGAACTTCGGGCAGATCCCACTTCTGAAGTATTTTGTAATTTTCTTCACTGTATTCTCCCGAAGGTTTTTCTTTAAAAGAGAAATAACCAACGCCCGCAACGGCCAGTACCAGTATTCCAAAAATGATCTTTTTCATGATTTTTTTTATTTCCAGTAATTCAGGTTAGTATCTATTTTACCCGCAGCGGTGAGCACAATCTCTTCATCTATGAAAAACCTGCTCACTTCTACCTGGTAGTGAATTTCTTCGCCAATTTTTACCAGTTCGGGATCTTCTATTTTCTTTTGTCCATAGGTCTTTCTCAGGGTTTGTTGCACCCCAGCGGGAAGGTCATTCCATTCAATTTCTCTTTTCTCTTTAACAATATTGCCCGAGGGATTAACCACCGCTGAACCATCCTCTTCATCTATTTCAAACTCTACCTCATAATTTTCATCCAGCTGGATAAATTTTGCATCTGCAGCATCAGGGTACTGGATCCAGAATGCATTGCGAACTACCGACGGCACTTTCGCGTACGGATAGTCGTCGTTGTCGCATGACAGCAAAAAAATGCTCAATAGCAGTAAGAAGAGACTTCTTAGATTCACTTTTATTCTTTTCAACTAAATTGAGGAAGGAAACTGGAAAGAATTGGGAACTTTAAAAGAATATGGTAAAAATGTGGTTTTGAGAGGTGTAGTTATAGGTAAGATCCATGTTCATTTTTTCGACTATAGCTTTCGAAATTGCCAGGCCGAGTCCAGTGGAATCTTCTTTTTCCCCTCCTTTAAACCTGCTGAAGATCTTGCTCTTTTCGAGAGGAGCGCTCCCTGGATTTATAAATTCTATTCCTTTTGCAGAGATCTTTATTTCAACTGCAGTTCCGGAAGGGGTGTGAAAAATGGCATTTTTGAGGAGGTTTGAAACCAGGATTCCGGCCAGGTCTTTATTTCCGGTGTGTTCAATATGAGCTTCTTCAGTCAAGGATATTTTTACTTGCTGGTGTTCTGCAAAATCTTCAAATTCTGTTATAATTTGTTTTACCAGGTCATTCCAGGCGATGTTTTCTTTGGCTTCAAACTGTCTGTTTTCAATCCGCGAAAGTAATAACAACGACCTGTTGAGGCGGGTAAGCCTTTCCAGGCTGTGTAGCACAGTTCCCAGTTCTTCCATTTGTGCAGGAGGCAGATTGGCATTTTCGGCCATTAATTCGAGCTTATTGATGCTTATAGCCAATGGCGTTTGCAACTCATGCGAGGCATTTTCAATAAATTCTTTCTGACTCTTGTAACTTTCTACAGATTTTTTCAGAAGTCGATCTACTCTTTCATTGAGTAACTTGAATTCTTCAATTTTAGTGGTTTCAAATTTGATCTTTCTGTCTTTTTCTATGCTGAATTTTTCAAGTTGGTGGAGCAGCTTGTAAAATGGCTTCCAGGCTTTCTTCTGAAGTACATTATTCAGCACAAGAATGGTGAGGATCAAGCCCAGGTAGAGCCAGATCAAAGAAAAGAACAGCTCTTTCCGAAGGTCATCTTCTTCGACCATCGAAGTGACTACCTTGATTTTGTAGTATTGCCCGTTCTGCTGAAAAACACTTTCTAAAAGCCGTACAGGTTCATATTCGTCTTCATTTTCCATGAACATGAGCGTGTCGCGGTATGCATCAGTAAAACTGCGGCTGTGTTGAGGTGTGGTGGAGGTGATGATATAATTTCCATCTTCAAAAGCATTTTTTGAAAGTATGGAAGGGTCTTCTTTAGCCTGCCTTATTATCAGCATTTTTTGATTGTCGAGCCCGTCATCCATGCTGTCGTAGATCTCGTCAAGTATTTCAAAATAAAAAATTAGGGCCCACAGCCCCAGCAAAAAAATGAGGATAACGGCAAAGTAGGTGGTGGTGTAGTTGAGCAGTTTCATGGAACCAGGAGCTTATAACCTATTCCGTAGACTGCTTTGATCTCAATTTCGGCATTTTTGTCACATAGCTTCTTCCGCAGATTTTTGATTTGGGAATAGATAAAGTCAAAATTATCGGTCTGGTCAATATAATCGCCCCAAACGTGCTCGGCCAGAGCCGATTTGCTTACCAGTCGGTTTTGGTTGGTGCAAAGATAGAACAGCACATCAAACTCTTTTCTGTTTAATTCCAGGCTTTCTCCATCAACGCTCACCTGGTGGTTATTGATGTTTATGGTAACGTTGGCAATTTCAAGCAGGTTGTTACCTTCCATTTTTCGCCGTCGCAGCACAGCTTTGACCCTGGCATTGAGCTCGGCCATGTGAAAAGGTTTGGGCAGGTAATCATCGGCCCCCAGTTCGAGACCATGCACTTTATCATCTATAGAATCTTTAGCCGAAACAATAATGACCGAATCACTATAACCTTTTTCTTTGAGGGTTTTGAGGATTTCAAGGCCGTTACCATCGGGCAGACCAATGTCAAGGAGAATACAATCGTAATCGTAAACTCCTATTTTAGACATAGCTTCCTTATAAGTAGCTACAGGCTCAACGAGAAAATTTTCTTTCTCAAGAGTGGCCTGCATATTCTGCCTCATATCTTTTTCGTCTTCTATAATCAGGATCTTCATAGTTTCAAAAGTAGCCTTGAAATTGGGAAAGATTTAGGATTACGAAAATTAGTCTTTCCTAATTTCTTCCAGTTTTAGGTACTTGTTTTGTGTCAAATTAAAAAAACAAGTTATGAAAAAAGTAGTTGTATCAGCGTTTTGCGCGCTATTCTCAATTGGAATGTATGCCCAGTCAAATACAGGAAACCTGCCCAGTACTGCACAAGACTATGTCAATCAGCATTTTTCCTCAGTTTCTGTGGTAAAAGTAGATGAGAACAGTAACTGGCAAATATGGGAAGATGACAAGTATGAAGTAGTGCTTTCTAATGGCCTAAAACTGGATTTTGATGAAAACGGAAATATTGTTGAAATCGACAGTGCAAATGGAGAGGCCATTCCAGCTTCTGTACTGCCTGCTAAGATTGCAACTTATTTAAGTGCTAATCATGCAAATGCCCAGGTAGTAGGTTGGGAAAAAGATGACAATGAGCAGGAAATCGAACTTTCTGACGGTACAGAAGTAGAATTTGATGCCGAAGGAAACTTTAGAAAGTTAGACTAATAAGCAGAGTTTAGAAAAATTACCAAGGCTGCCCGGAAAGGGCAGCCTTTTTTTGTCCCTGTTGTTTCTGAAGCACGGAATGTTTACAAAAGTGCGTGCAGAACTATATTAATTCGTTTTGGAGGAGCTTTCTTTCCAAAAATAGAAGTTCAGACTTACATATTCTCTCATGAATCTTTTCCTAAAGAGATCATAAATGTCATTAAAATTTTTTATATTGCCTTATAGTAAAAATGACAACAAGTAGGTTGATCACAGATTTTGAATTTTTAAGAAAGCTTAGATATGAAATTTTTTATTGACACTGCCAACCTCGATCAGATAAGGGAGGCACAGGAACTGGGAGTTCTGGATGGAGTAACCACAAATCCTTCTTTAATGGCTAAAGAGGGCATAAGAGGAAGAGATAATATTCTGAAACACTATGTAGATATTTGCGAGATCGTAGATGGTGATGTTTCTGCGGAAGTTATCGCCACCACCTTTGACGAAATTGTAAAGGAAGGGGAAGAACTGGCAGAATTGCATCCCCAAATCGTGGTGAAAGTCCCTATGATCAAAGAGGGCATTAAGGCAATCAAATATTTTTCAGATAAAGGAATACGCACTAACTGCACCTTAGTTTTTTCAGCAGGGCAGGCTTTACTGGCTGCAAAAGCAGGAGCAACCTATGTATCGCCATTTTTGGGAAGGCTCGATGATATCTCTACCGATGGGCTGCAGTTAATTGCAGAAATTCGTCAGATCTATGACAATTATGGATTTGAGACACAAATCCTTGCGGCTTCCATAAGACATACCATGCATGTGGTTAATTGCGCTAAAATTGGGGCAGATGTAATGACAGGGCCTCTTTCTTCAATAGACGGACTTTTAAAACACCCTCTTACCGATAGCGGACTGGCCAAGTTCCTGGAGGATGCAAAATCTTTTAATTAAACGGTTATGGATATAAAACAACTGGAAAACTTTGCGACACAGGTACGTCGCGATATTTTACGTCAGGTTCATAAAGTAGATTCTGGTCATCCCGGAGGATCATTGGGATGCACAGAATTTTTTACTGCACTTTATCAGGAAGTGATGCAACACAATCCTGAATTTAATATGGATGGAATTGGAGAGGATCTTTTCTTTCTGTCTAACGGGCATATTTCCCCGGTTTTCTATAGCGTACTTGCCAGAAGCGGATACTTTCCTGTAGAAGAATTGAATACCTTCAGGCTTATCAATTCCAGGCTGCAAGGCCATCCTACTACTCATGAAGGTTTACCGGGAATACGGGTTGCCTCTGGCTCTTTGGGGCAGGGAATGTCTGTAGCCATTGGTGCTGCGCAGGCAAAAAAGCTAAATAAAGATTCTCATTTAGTGTTTACGCTTCACGGAGATGGAGAACTGCAGGAAGGGCAGAACTGGGAAGCCATTATGTATGCTGCCGGCAATAAAGTGGATAATTTAATTTCTACAATAGACCTTAACGGGCAACAGATAGACGGAAGTACAGATAATGTTCTGCCTATGGGAAATCTAAGGGCGAAGTTTGAGGCCTTTGGATGGGATGTACTTGAAATTGAAAACGGGAATGATCTAAAGCAGGTGATCAACGGTCTAAATGAGGCTAAAGCCCGTACAGGAAAGGGTAAACCTGTTTGTATCCTGATGCATACTGAAATGGGGCACGGTGTAGACTTCATGATGCATACACATGCATGGCACGGCAAAGCGCCAAATGATGAGCAATTGGAGAAAGCTCTTGCTCAAAATCCGGAAACTTTAGGAGATTATTAGCCCCACCCAACCTCCACAATGGGAGGAGCTTACTTGAACAAAAAATGAAAATTATTATTAATTAAATACACGCCCATCTCCCCTCCTTTGGAGGGGTCGGGGAAGGCTTATGAAAAAATATACAGATACAGGAAAAAAAGATACCCGCTCCGGATTTGGAGATGGGCTCACTGAACTGGGACGTAAAAATCCAAATGTAGTTGCTCTTTGTGCAGATTTGGTAGGATCTTTAAAAATGCAGGATTTCATAGACGAGAATCCTGAACGCTTTTTTCAGGTGGGAATTGCCGAGGCCAATATGATTGGTATCGCTGCCGGACTTACCATTGGAGGAAAGATCCCGTTTGCCGGAACCTTTGCCAACTTTGCCACAGGACGGGTGTATGACCAGATAAGACAAAGTGTTGCCTATTCAGATAAGAATGTGAAAATCTGTGCATCACATTCAGGGGTTACCCTTGGGGAAGATGGGGCTACTCACCAGATCCTTGAAGATATCGGGCTTATGAAGATGCTGCCGGGAATGACGGTGATCAATACCTGCGACTACAATCAAACTAAAGCAGCAACCCTTGCCATTGCAGAGCACCAGGGCCCTGTGTATTTACGCTTCGGAAGGCCAAAAGTGGCTAATTTCACACCGGCCGATGAAGAGTTTCAGATAGGAAAAGCAGTCCATTTACTGGAAGGGAATGATGTAACCATTATTGCCACAGGCCATTTGGTTTGGGAAGCAATTCAGGCTGCGGAACAACTTGCAGAAAAAGGCATAAGTGCTGAGGTGATAAATATTCACACCATAAAACCTCTTGATGAAGAAGCCGTGCTTGCCTCGGTGAAAAAAACAGGATGTGTAGTGACTGCCGAAGAACACAACTACCTGGGCGGCCTGGGTGAGAGCATTGCCCGTACTTTGGTGAAAAATCATCCTGCACCTCAGGAATTTGTGGCCACTAATGACGCTTTTGGAGAAAGTGGAACTCCTGAACAGCTTTTGGAGAAATACGGGTTAAATGCTGAAGCCATTGTAAAAGCTTCTGTGAAGGTAATTAGTAGAAAATAAAGAAATAACGCTGTACTTCATGAAAAATATTCTTCGACTAAGGTTTCAAAAATGGCTTTTTACAGGCCTCTTTATTTTAGGTTCATTCTTTATGGTGGGCGCCCAGGAGACATTTCAGAATCCAATTCTGGCAGGTTGGTATCCCGATCCTGCAATTACCGATGATGGTAACGGAAATTTCTATATGGTACATTCCACCTTTGCCTTTTACCCGGGAATCCCGGTCTTCCACAGTACAGATCTTGTAAACTGGAAGCAGATAGGCAATGTAATTGACCGGCCAGATCAAATTGACCTGGAAGGCTTTGGAACCTCCCGTGCTATTTTCGCGCCCGATATTAGTTATGATAATGGAATCTTTTACCTCACCTGTACAGTTGTGGACGGTAAAGGAAATTTTGTAATGACTGCCGAAGATCCCGCAGGTTCATGGAGTGATCCCGTGTGGCTACCTGAAGTGCTGGGAATTGATCCCGGTTTGTTCTTTGACGAGGAGAAATCCTATATCGTGTATAACAGTGACCCTCCAAATAATGAGCCTTTATACGATGGTCACCGCACCATACGCATGATGGAATTTGATAAAGAAAACCTGAAAACTGTAGGAGAAAACCGTATTCTGGTGAACGGCGGAGTCGATATTTCTACCAAACCGGTTTGGGCTGAAGGTCCCAGGATTTACAAATTGAATGGCTATTATTACCTGATGACTGCCGAAGGAGGTACTGCGGTAAACCATTCCGAAATGATCTACAGGAACAGGAATATTGACGATGAATTTATTCCTTATGAAGAGAATCCTATCCTTACGCAGCGACACCTTGATCCCGACCGGCCAAATCCCATTACTTCAGCGGGACATGCCGATATTGTGCAGCACCCAAATGGTGACTGGTATGGGGTTTTCCTAGCCGTACGTCCTTATGAAGGGGATTTTTACAACACCGGAAGAGAGACTTTTATGACCCCTGTAAAATGGGAAAATGACTGGCCAATTTTTGATCTGGGAGGTGAGGAGATTAAATATGAATATCCGCTTCCTGAAGGTGTGACTTTAAATAAAGATCTTTTTCCGCTGAATGGTAATTTTGTGTTTAAAAAAGATTTTAATGAGAAGGAACTGGCATTTCACTGGTTATTTCTTCGGAATCCAAAAGAAAAATGGTACGACTTAAACGAGCGGGATGGTTACCTGGTCATGAAGACGAGACCCGAAACGGCTTCGGGTACTTCTAACCCGAGTTTTATATCACATCGCCAGCAACATTTAACCGGTGAGGCGGCAGTATCATTGGAATTTGAAACTAAAAAAACCAACGAGAAAGCCGGGTTGATAGCATTTCAGAATGAATCCCACTTTTATTTTATAGCTAAATCTTATGAGGGAAATTCCCCTGTAGTGCAGCTTTATAAGGGAAATGAGGGCGGAGAAGAATTACTTGCGAGCAAGAAACTTTATTCTTCAGCCAAAGAGATCGATTTTAAAGTGGAATTTGATGAAGATGAATACAAGTTCTTTTACAAAACCGGATCGGAATGGGAAAACCTTGGCGGCGAACTGGACGGAAAATACTTGAGTACCAGAGTGGCAGGCGGATTTGTAGGTGCTAATCTTGGGATGTACACTACTTCAAACGGGGAAGCATCTAAAAACAAAGCTTCTTTCGACTGGTTTAAATATTCAGGAAATGATGAGGTTTATCAAAAGAAGTAAGAGTAAGAATGCATAAAGAAAAATATGGAGTCACCCCTCAAGGGGAACAGGTAGACCAGTTTACCCTTCGAAATGAACCGGGAATGGAAGTGAAGATCATTACTTATGGTGGTCGTATTACTTCTTTAAAAGTTCCCGATAAAAATGACATTTTTGAAGATGTGGTTTTGGGGTTTGATTCTCTGGAGCAATACATGGAAGAAAATCCTTTTTTAGGAGCTCTTATTGGGCGTTATGGTAATCGTATTGCCAAAGGAAAATTCTCCCTTGACGGGCAGGAATACACGCTCGCTCAAAATAATGGGGTAAATCATTTGCACGGCGGGGACAAAGGATTTGATAAGGTGGTGTGGAAGGTGAAAGAGTTTTTAGACCCAAACAGCCTGGTGCTATCCTACATTAGTGATCACATGGAAGAGGGATATCCCGGGCGACTGGAAACTCAAGTGACCTATACCCTTACTGAAGATAATTCTTTAGATGTGGAATATAAAGCTACTACCGACAGGAGAACTATAGTGAACCTTACCCAGCACGCCTATTTCAATTTGTCTGGTGACTTTACCAACAGCATATTGGATCATCAAGTTCAAGTCAATGCAGATGATTTTGTGCCGGTAGATGAAAATCTCATTCCTGTCGGGGAATTATCAACTGTAACAGGAAGTCCTTTTGATTTTAGAGAACCTAAAGCAATCGGGAAAGAAATTAATGCGGCGCATGAGCAACTAAAAAGGGGCAACGGCTATGACCATACCTGGGTGATCAACAACCCGGAGAACGGACTGCGTTTCGCAGCTTCGGCACTTCACCCCGAGTCGGGAAGGCTGTTAAAGGTATACACTACCGAACCCGGAATGCAGCTCTATACCGGAAACTTCCTTGACGGCACTTTGCCACTTCAGTATGGTAAAGGATTTTATGAAAAGAGGAGTGGTCTCTGTTTTGAAACACAACATTATCCCGATTCCCCAAACCAGGAGAATTTCCCTTCAGTAGTACTGGAACCAGGAGAGATCTATTTCAGTAAAACTAGTTTTAGATTTTCAGTAAAAGCATAGGCTGGGGTATAGATCTTCAGCTTTGTTTTTCTGAAGTATTTGATTATTCTGGTAAAGAAGTTTCAGAAAAGAGGTTGAAAAATGCCATTTTTGAGTGCTATTAATTTGAAGATGTAAAAGAGATACAATGGATATTGGAAATATAAATGGAACTACCACCTTACATAATGGCGTTACTATGCCGGTCCTTGGACTTGGAGTTTATAAGGCCAAAGAAGGCAGTGAGGTCATTGAGTCTGTACATCATGCGCTAGACGCCGGGTACAGGCATATAGATACTGCATCTTTTTACGAGAACGAAAGTGGGGTAGGGGAAGCTATTAAAAGTTCGAAAATCCCCCGTGAAGAGATCTTTGTCACCACCAAGGTGTGGAATGATGATCAGGGTTTTGAAGAAACGCTTAAAGCTTTTGACAAATCTCTGGAGAAGCTGGGACTCGATTACATTGATCTTTATCTGATACACTGGCCGGTGCCGGGAAAATATGTTGAAACCTGGAAAGCCCTGGAAAAGTTGTATTCTGAAGGAAAAGTGAAAGCTATAGGTGTTTCAAACTTTCTGGAACATCAACTGAAGGACATTTTGAATGATTGCAGCATAAAGCCTATGGTTCTGCAAAATGAATTCCACCCCAGGCTGGTACAGCAGTCATTGATCGATTTTTGCAAACGGAGCCAAATCCAATATGAAGCCTGGTCGCCTTTAATGAGAGGAGAAGTCTTTAAAAATCCTCTCCTGAAGGAGCTTGCTAAAAAATATGGAAAGACTGTTGCTCAACTGGTTATACGTTGGGACCTTCAGAAAGGAGTGGTAACCATTCCAAAAAGTGTTCACAGAAACCGCATTTTTGAGAACGCAGATGTTTTTGATTTCGAGATTTCTGAAGAAAATATGCGACGAATAGATGCCTTAGACAGGGAAGAACGAACAGGCGCACACCCCGATGACTTCATGGACCACTTCAGAAATAGTTAAAGGATTTTTCTAAAGGTGTATTTCATTAGGTAACAAATCAACTTTATTGCCTTTTAAATACAGGGCTAATTCATTTCTAAAGCACAAGACCATCATTGAGAAACAGGATTCTCTAATGATGGTCTTGTAATTTTGAGGATTGCTATATCTTATTGAGCAAACTCCCAGTCATCGGTTCTAAAAGGAGATGCAGGTAAACCATCTTTATTGTAGAGGTTTGCACCTTCCGGGTTATCTGCCCAGGCGTAACGGACTGCTACGGGATCTTTAATTTCGGGGTGATATACCACGATCTTATCTCCCCTGATTTCAGCCTGCGCCCATTTGAATTCTCGATCTTTTCCGGCAATGGAAAAATAGGACAGGGATTTGCCATTTTTGGATACCAGGCCATCTCCTACATTTTCAAAAGAGATCACTATAGAATCTCCTTCTTTTGAAAAGGACTTATATAAAGGACCTGCAGGAACTATATCTTCCCCATAAGCCACCTTTTTTGCCGCTCTTGCCAGTCTCTCTCCCACATCTTTTTTGTTTAAAGGGTGGATGTCATTCGACTCTCCCACATCTATGGCAACAGCCATTCCGGTGTGAGGTACAGTCAGGGTTTTTAACTGGGCATCTCTTAATCTCGCCCAGTGACTATCTGCCGGTTGATCTTTGGTTCCCATGAAGTTGGCGAGTTGAACATAAAGAAAAGGTAGATTTTCCTTATTCCATTTGTTTCTCCAGTCTTTAATGAGCGTAGTCATAAGAGCCTGATATTCTCCCGGGGTATCTGCATTGGATTCTCCCTGGTACCAAATCACCCCTTTTATGGAATAATCAATTAAAGGATTGATCATGGCATTGTACAGCCCAAGAGGTTTCCACCGGATGTAGGTTTGCCCCCGTAAACGTGGCATTTCGGCTCCAAGTTTAAACTTCCAGGTGCCGGTAAGGTCTATCTCTTCTTCTCCTGTAATGAGTTTGTATTCTTTCTCTTCTACAAAACCTCCACGTCCCCCTTCATTTATAATACGAATGCTAATGGTGTTCTCCCCGGCTTTTAATACACCTTCTGGAATTTCATAACGTCGTGGTGGATATTGATAGGTGGTATTGCCCACAAATTTTCCATTTACGAATACTGAATCCGCATCTACGATACGTCCTAATATGAGTTTAGCCGCTCCTTGAGCCTGGTCTTCCTTAAGATCAACTGTCTTTCTAAACCATACAACCCCATTTTTAGGACCAAGATCTGTTTCGGCCCAATAACCGGGAATATCCATAGTTTTCCAGGAAGAGTCGTCGAGATTTGCTGCTTTCCAGTTCTCTTTAAGGCCTACATCCTTCTTTTGGGTTTCGCTGTACCAATTTCTTATACGGGTTTGATCGGCAGTTGCAATGCTATCTCGTAGATCTTCACTTTGGAACCTGATCGCTTCCCTGTAATGCTCAGGGAATTCTTTTAGTGCATCTTCACTTATCCAGGCTTCCGCAGGAGAGCCTCCAAGTGCCGAGTTAATTATGCCAATGGGTATATTATATTCTTCGTAAAGGTCTTTGGCGAAGAAATAACCTACTGCAGATAATTTTTCAATAGTGTTTGAAGCAACCGGGATCCATTCCCCACCTTCAATATCTTCTTTGGCTTCATTGAAATTATAGGTTTTAGGGACTTCAAAATAGCGGATGGCTTCATTGGATGCTGTTGCAATTTCCTCTGGGTATAAAGGTGCAACGCGAGACATTGGGAGCTCCATATTTGATTGTCCCGAGGCAAGCCATACATCCCCAATATAAATATCTTTTAGCTGGATTGTATTGTTGCCTTTGATTTTCATTTCAAAAGGGCCTCCGGCTTTTAGATCGTCTAGTGAAATTGACCATTTCCCTTCGGAATCTGCAACTGTTTCGTATTCTTTGCCCAGGAATAAAATTGAAATGGGCTCCTGTTTAGAAGCCCATCCCCATATTTTTACTTCACTATTTCGCTGAAGAACCATTCCGTCATTAATGAGCCTGGGTAATTTTACCTGCCCAAAAACTGCAATGGAACAACTGCTGAAAATTAACAGCGCAAGAAAAGTTCTGAAAAATGTCATTTTTGGAAGGTTACTCTGCATTTTCATTGGCATAAGCGCTGATGGTTTCAATGCTTCCATCTTCATTATGTTTTAATTCTGCTACCTTCATACTTCTTAAGTAAGTCTTTCCGCCAGAAAGAGAACTGTCGTGATAGAACAAATACCATTTACCATTATATTCTACAATGGAGTGGTGGTTTGTCCATCCCAATACAGGCTCAAGGACCACACCCTGATAAGTGAAGGGGCCATAAGGGCTATCTCCTGTTGCATAAGCAATGTTATGAGTGTCTCCGGTTGAATAGGAGAAATAGTAGGTGTCATTATATTTATGAACCCATGCTGCTTCAAAGAATCTCCTTTCATTATCACCTGTGGTAAGTGGGTTACCTTCTTTATCAAGGATCTGTACATCACGTAGTTCTTCAGCAAATCCAAGCATATCATCACTCATACGGGCAATTTTTGGCATAAGAGCAGGTTCGTCATCTGCAGGATACACATCTTCTTCTCCCTGGTATTCATTATTGCGGTAGCGTTGTAGCTGTCCTCCCCAAATTCCACCAACATACATATAATAGGCTCCGTCAGTATCTTTATAAACTGCAGGATCTATACTATAGCTGTTTGCAATAGGTTCATCTTGTGGTTCAAACGGGCCGGCAGGGGAATCCCCAACAGCAACACCAATTCTAAAGATGTCATTTTCGTCTTTTGCAGGGAAATAGAGGTAGTATTTACCATCTTTTTCAGCAGCGTCTGGTGCCCACATTTGTCGGGAAGCCCATTTTACATCTTCCACATCTAACACTTTACCGTGATCTGTAACTTCGCCACCTACACTATCCATAGAATAAACGTGGTAGTCTTTCATGTTGAAATGAGCACCCGTATCATCTTCAGGTATTCCTGAATCCCAGTCATGGGAAGGATAAACATATATTTTGCCTTCGAATACGTGTGCAGAGGGATCGGCAGTATAATTATCTTTTACCAGTGGTTCTGAAGCAAATTCAGGAATGGTGTCATTGGTTTCCTCATTAATTTCTTCAACCTGCTGATTGTTATTTTCATTCTTACATCCCGTAAGTAATAAAACTGTGAATAGCGGATAAGCCAGTTTCTTGATTGTGGATAAATGTCTTTGCATTAGGAAAAATTTACTGTTTAATTAAAATTTTTGTTAAAGAAGCTTTATGCTAAAATAACAAAATAAAATCAATCGTATTCGTAAATTTTGAAGTTTATCAATTATCTGGTAAACAGGTAATTGAATATTTACAGGCGGGCATTATGACAGCGGGAAAGAAATTTAACTTATTTTTTACGCAACCGATTGCGTAAATTGATAAAATACGTATATTTATCCTTATGAAAGCTTAACAGCTAATTAACCAATATAATCGTTCTTAATTTTTTTTAAACTATGACAACATGAAGGAAGTATTACTATTAAAAGGAAAACGTTCCTGGAAAAGTCTATTACTAATATTAACAGTAATGATGACTTGTGCCGCAACCGCTCAAAACATAACGGTTTCGGGAACAGTAACAGATGAAGTAGGGCCTTTACCCGGGGTTACTGTTCTGCTTCAGGGAACCTCCCGGGGTGTAACAACCGACTTTGATGGAGAATATGTGATAGAGGATGTGCCATCTAACGGAGTGCTGGTGTATTCATATGTGGGGTTCGCCACCCAAATGGTCAATATTAATGGCCGCAACGAAATCGATATAGTTCTGCAGGAAGATACAGAAGCCCTGGAAGAGGTAGTTGTAATTGGATATGGAACTCAGCGTAGAGAGGCAGTAACCGGTTCTGTTTCCTCAATTGGCGGGGAAGAATTACGAGATATTCCTTCTGCTAATATTTCTGAAGCTTTACAGGGGAGACTTCCCGGGGTAGAGCTTGCACAAACTTCTTCCCAGCCTGGTGCTCCACAGCAAATTCGTATTCGGGGAACACGTTCATTAACTGCCAGCAATGATCCATTGATCGTGCTTAACGGTGTGCCTTTTGCAGGATCTCTAAATGACATAAACCCTAATGATATTCAAAGTATGGATATTCTTAAAGATGCTTCGGCAACAGCGATTTATGGATCCAGGGGTGCTAACGGGGTTGTGATCATTACAACTAATACCGGGAGACAGGGGCAGGCTGCGCAATTTAGCTATGATGCTTTTTATGGTGTGAAGACGGTGTTTGGGGAATATCCTATGATGAGTGGGCCTGAGTTGGTAGCCCTGCGTGAAGCTGCTAACCAATATGAAAATGGTGCAGATGAGATGGATGATGTAAATACCGACTGGCAGGACCTTATGTATGAAAACAGTCTTATTACCAATCATAACCTTGGTGTTTCTGGAGGTACAGAAAGCGGAAGCTATAATGCCAGTCTTGGTTACACTAAAGATGCAGCTGTTCTACCCGAACAGTACTTTGAGCGAATATCTTTTAATGGAACTCTTAGCCAGGAGATTGGAGATTACATAAAGGTTGGGTTTAGTACCAACAATAATTATTCGGTAAGAAACGGAATGAACCTGGGGATCTATGATGTTTTGGCTGCTTCCCCAATTGCCAGTCCATATAATGAAGATGGCTCTTTAAAAAGAGTAATAAGCCTGGCTGCAGATGATATGTGGGTACGTACCAGAAAAAGCATTGAAAACCTTGGCGATTCCTGGATAGATCAATCCAGAGAATTTGGAACCTTCAATAACTTTTTTGGAGAGCTTGAAATTCCTGGTGTTGAAGGGTTGAAATACAGAATTAACCTGGGTCTTAATTACAGGAGTACGCATGGTGGAAGCTATACCGGAGAAGGAGTTTTTAGTGTTTCAGAAAGTACACTTTCAAACGCTTCTATTAATAATTCCATTACTACCCGTTACTTAGTGGAAAATTTAGTGACCTATGACCGTACTTTTAACGATAGTCACAGAATAAACGTAGTAGGTCTATATTCTACAGAAGAAACTAAATTTAATAGTTCTAGTATTGCTGCCCTTGGAATTCCTACAGATCAGTTTCAGTTCTATAATTTAGGTCAGGCAACAGATGAGATCATTATAGATCCTGCTAATCAGGGCTACTACCGAAGCGGTTTAATGTCCTATATGGGTAGGATAATGTACGAGTATGAGAACAAGTACATGTTGTCTGCTACATTGCGTTCAGACGGTTCTTCCAGGCTTGCTGAAGGTCATAAATGGCATACCTACCCGGCAGTTTCTGTTGGTTGGAATCTTGGCAACGAAGCATTTATGGAAAATGTGGAATGGATGAACTCTCTTAAGATTCGTGCGGGTTATGGAGAAACTTCAAACCAGGCGGTAGATCCTTATTCCACTTTAGGGCTATTGGCCACAAGACCATATAATTTTGGACCCGATAATTATGCAGTGGGATATTATGTTTCTCAGCTTCCCAACCCTGAACTGGGATGGGAATACTCTACAACGTATAACTTTGGAGTAGACTTTTCATTACTTAATTATAGACTTACGGGTACTGCAGAATACTATATTACAAACACCAATGACATCCTTTACAATGTAGTACTTCCGGGTACTTCTGGGGTAGGAAGTTATACTGCCAACATTGGTGAGACCCAAAACAAGGGATTTGAACTTTCTCTTAATGGGGTAATTTTCGATAACCCCGATGGCTTTAGCTGGGAGGCAGGCCTTAACCTGTATTCTAATGAGAATGAGCTTGTGGCCCTTGCTTCAGGAACTTCTCAGGATGTAAGTAATAACTGGTTTGAAGGTCATCCTATTAATGTGATCTATGACTATGAGCGTATTGGGCTTTGGCAGGAAGATGATCCTTATCTGGATATATTGGAACCAGGAGGAAATGTTGGGATGATCAAGGTAAGGTATACCGGGGAATATGATGCCAATGGTGTACCGGTGAGGCAAATTGGTCCAGATGATAGAAAGGTAATTGATGTAAACCCCGATTTTCAGGGAGGTTTCAATACTCGTCTCGCCTACAAAAATTTCGATTTTACTGCAGTAGGTGCATTCCAGTCTGGAGGTGTACTTATTAGTACCCTGTATGGATCTTCAGGTTATTTGAATATGCTTAATGGTCGTCGCGGTAATGTGGATGTTGATTACTGGACACCAGAAAATACAGGAGCCAGGTATCCAAAACCGGGAGGAGTAACCAGTGGTGATAACCCAAAATATGGTTCTACACTGGGATATTTTGATGCTTCATATTTGAAGATACGTACTCTTACGCTGGGATATAATTTTGATAAAGAAACAATAGGTGATCTTGGATTTAAGGATCTTAGACTTTATGGTACTGTTCAGAATGCTTTTGTACTATTTTCACCTTATTATGATGAATCGGGAATGGATCCGGTGACCAACTCTTATGGAGATCAGAATTCAGCGGTAGCAGGTTACCCAAGCAGGCTTCTTACCATTGGGACAAACACTCCCGCTACGAGGAATTACCTATTAGGTGTGAACTTAACTTTTTAAAAAAATTATTATGAAAAATATTCGTTTAAAAACTTCTGTTATAACCACTCTTGTGTTGGCTATGCTTCTGGTTTCCTGTTCAGAAGATATTCTTGAAGAGACGCCAAGAAGCACTTATGAACCAGGTTTCTTTAAAACTGAAACCGGAGTGTTGGGAGGGTTGACCTCTATGTATGCTCATTTGAGATATATTTATGGACAGGCATATTACTATAATACTACTTTAACGGGTACAGATGAAGTAACTTATGCCCAGAGTGCAGATCAAAACTTCCTGGTAATGGATCTTTCGGGACAGGGGAATATTACTCCTGAAGATAGCCGGGCCGATGCAATTTGGAATATATCCTTTTCAAATATCAACACTGCTAACGGGGTCATCGAAAATGCCGAGGCAGTAGGAATATCTGATGAACTTACGGCCGAAGCAAGATTCTTTAGAGGGTTTGATTACTTTTTGCTGGTCCAGACCTTTGGAGGTGTGCCGTTAGACCTTGGAGCTGGAGAACTTACTTTCAATACCAACCCTACGAGAACATCTACAAGAAATACAGTTCCCGAAGTTTATACCAGGGCTATATTTCCCGATCTTCTTGGCGCAGTTGAAAACCTTCCTGAATTTCCCAGAGTTACCGGCGGAGCAACTAAAACTGTTGCCAGGTTGTATTTAGCTAAAGCTTATTTAACTTATGGATGGTGGTTAGAGAATCCAAATAATATTCCTACCTACCCCGAAACCAGCCGCACAGATCCCGACGGTCATGATGCGCAGTGGTATTTCCAGCAAGCTTATGACGTTGCAACAACAGCGATCAATAATCCCGGACCTTTTGGGCTTCAGCCTACCTACTATGACGTAAATAATGCTGAGAACGACAGGAATAGTGAGATCTTACTTTATGCAGATCATACTGAAACCAGTGAGTATTATAACGGAGCCAGTCTAACCTATAGTGGTGGTGGAGCTCCCGAAAATTTTGCTGGTTGGATGATGACCTGGAACTATACCGTTATTCGCAGCGCAAAAGACCCTAACTGGAGTGAAACCGTGAGTTCGGTACAAAGAGAAGATTCTCAGGATCTTGGTCGTCCATGGACCAGGATGGCACCAACTATTGGCGCTATTACTCAAACTTTTGCAGATAAAACCCAGGACTCCCGCTATGATGGAACTTTTACCACAACCTATCGTGGAAACTGGCCAAAAGGTGGGGTAGAGCAGGATGTGTTATATAATGCCAATGGACTTCCGGTGGAACCGGGAGACGCAATCCTGACTTTCCTGGACGAGCAGCCTGATGCTGCAATTGATTATCCTGATGGACAGGGAAAAAGTAACATTGGTGCAGGTGTGTTGCCGGGAAGATCAGATTTTGTTATAGGCCCGCAGGATATTAGTAGAAGAACCTATCCTGGACTATGGAAATTAGGTCCATACCGCACTAATACAGGAGATGGTCTTGGTCAACCAAATGCTGCCAGTACCAGGCCTTTTAACATCGCTAAATTCTCTGAACTATATTTTATTGCTGCTGAAGCTGCTGTAAAAGGCGCTAATGCTACAGGAATGTCTGCAAGAGAATTGATCAATGTGATTAGAGCAAGAGCAGGAGTTTGGAGATGGGATAATAATGCAGGAGAGCCTAAAATAGCAGATTTCAGCAACGAACTTATTTCTGAAACTCCGGCAGAAATAGATATTTACTACATCCTGGCAGAAAGGTCCAGAGAATATTTTGGGGAGGGATATCGCTGGTATGATCTTATTCGTACCCAAACATGGGAAGAATTGGCTTCAACCTACCGTATTGCGGGTAGTGATTATGGAGATCATAATGCTCAAACCATAAATCGGGATATTCAGCCATTCCACTACTTACGTCCCATCCCTCAAGGTCAAATTGACGCAATGGAAGGGGATACAGGAGTATACCAGAACCCGGGTTATTAAGAATAAATATTGAATATCAAAAGCTAAAGAGGCTGTCTGAAAAGACAGCCTTTTTTTGTTCGGGTTACACCGCAAAATTTCTTGTTTAAGAATGCTGAAAAATGATATATAAGCTGTATCATTTCTTACCAATTTTTCATTACAAAAGATTGTTTATAAATGCCCTTTTTGACAGGTAAGGAGATTTTGTAACCGCACAGTTTGTATAAAAAAAAGCCACCTGAAGAATGCTTCAGGCGGCTTAATAGTAAAACTTTGTTTGGTTGAAATTATTCTAGTAGGAATTAGCGATAATTTGTTCAAACAGCTCTTGTTTACCACTTATTTGCTGAGGTTCTCCTGCTTCACGGGCTATCTTGCTCAAATCTTCCAGAGAAAGTTCGCCGTTTTCGAATTTAGCTCCGTTTCCACTGTCAAAAGAGGAGTAGCGTTCTTTTCTAAGTTGTTTATACTTAGAGTTCTCCAGTATATTATTGGCGCAAATAAGGCCTCTCGCAAAAACATCCATTCCTGAAACGTGAGCAATGAATTTATCTTCCAGGTCGGTAGAATTACGTCTTACTTTAGCGTCAAAATTGATTCCTCCGCCCTGTATTCCGCCGCCTTCCAGGATAATAAGCATTGCCTGCGTGATTTCGTATAGATCAATTGGGAATTGGTCTGTATCCCAGCCGTTTTGATAATCACCCCTATTTGCATCGATGCTTCCTAACATTCCGGCATCAACAGCTACCTGCAACTCATGTTCAAAAGTATGTCCTGCAAGGGTTCCGTGATTTACCTCCAGGTTTAATTTGAAGTCATTTTCAAGGCCGTACTGTCTTATGAAACTCAGCGAAGTTGCAGCATCATAATCATACTGGTGCTTGGTAGGCTCCATCGGCTTTGGTTCTATAAAGAAATTTCCTTTAAAACCTTGTTTTCTGGCGTAATCTTTACAGGTGTTAAGGAATCTTCCCAAATGATCTAATTCTCTTTTCATATCGGTGTTAAGAAGGCTCATATAACCTTCACGGCCACCCCAGAATACATAATTCTCACCTCCAAGGGCCATAGTAGCATCTAGAGCGATCTTTGCCTGTGCACCGGCGTATGCCAACACATCAAAGTTTGGATTCGTAGCGGCACCATTCATATAGCGTGGATTGCTGAAGAGGTTTGAAGTACCCCATAACAATTTGATCCCGCTTTCTTGCTGCTTTTGCTTAGCATACTCTACCATGGTTTGTAGGCGTTTTTCGAACTCTGCAAGAGTTGGTGCTTCATCTACAACGTCTACATCGTGGAAACAGTAATAAGATGTTCCCAGCTTGGTCATGAATTCGAATGCCGCATCCATTTTGTCTTTTGCTCGGGTAATGGGATCGTTACTTTTATCCCATTCAAATGTTTCTGTCCCCGGCCCAAATGGATCACTTCCGGTGTTGTTAAAAGTGTGCCAGTAGGCAGTAGCAAATTTCAGGTGTTCCTTAAGTGTTTTACCTGCTACAACTTTATTTTCGTCATACCATTTAAAAGCAAGCGGATTGTCACTCTCCCTGCCTTCAAATTTGATTTTGTCAATGTTTTTGAAAAATTTTGATTCCATAATTACTCTTTTTCAGTTTTAATGTTGCTTTTCCATTTTCCGTAGATCTCTTCATACTGGCTGGAGAGTTCTTTTTGTGGTTCCAGGCACTCCAGGCGTTGAAGATTTTGAAACGCTTCTTTTAGATTTTTATAATATCCGAAGCCATAGGCTGCGCCACGTGCTGCACCCTCGGCTCCTGAAGTGTTATAGAGTTCGAGTTGTGCCTGGGTGGTGTTGCAAAAGATCTCCCTAAAAACAGGACTTAAGAAAAGGTTTCCTTTTCCGGCACGTACAATTTCACCAGATGTTCCAAGCGACTTCATAACATCGAACCCATAATTCATTGCGAATACAATTCCTTCACAGGCAGATCTTATCAGGTGGGCAGGTTGATGAATATTAAAATTGAGGTTTTCAATACCCGACTTTGCCTGTCGGTTATTGAAAATTCGTTCTACTCCATTTCCAAAAGGGTAAAAACGTAGATCTTCACTTCCGGGTTTTGCTTTTGCAGCTTCGGAATTAAGTACATCATATGAAATGAGCTCTCTGTCTCCCACCGACATTATTTTCCGAAGCCATTGATATAAAATTCCTGAGCCATTTATAATTCCCAGCAGGCCATTTCTCTTTTGATCTTGAGTATTACTCACATGAAGAAATGTATTGATACGATTTTGCTCGTCGTAAATGTCTTTATCTGTAACAGCGTATATTACTGCTGATGTTCCTGCCGTGGTGGCTATCTCTCCCGGATTAAGTACATTAAGTGAGAGGGCATTGTTTGGCTGATCGCCTGCGCGGTATGTGATTTTGACACTGCTGTCAAGCCCCAGTTGGTTTGCTACATCAGGATGAATGGTAGCCTGCTCCCCAAAAGTGGGAACAATTTCGGGCACCAATTCCCTTTCTAATCCCATTTTCTCAAGGATTTCGGTAGCCAGCCTGCCTTCGGGAAAATTCCAGAGTGCAGCTTCAGATAAGCCAGAAGAAGTTGTTTGAGGAATACCTGTAAGCTTTGCAGCTAAAAAATCTCCCGGTAACATCATGTATTTTGCCCTGGCATATACTCCCGGCTCATTCTGCTTGACCCAACTAAGTTTAGATGCAGTAAAATTTCCGGGACTTCCAAGGATCTGCTCATTGCAGTTCTTCTCACCTATAATCTTATATGCTTCATGACCTATTTCTGCAGCCCGGCTGTCACACCATATAATTGAGGGCCTTACGGGCTCAAGGTTTTCATCGGTAATTACAAGGCCATGCATTTGGTAAGCAATACCAATCCCTTTAATCTGCTTTAGGTCATAGTTATGCTTGTTGCTTATTTCATTTAGACCCTGCTTTAGATATTGCCACCAGCTGTTAGGATCCTGTTCGGCCCAACCAAACCTGGGAGCCTTCATTTCCATTTCAAAATCGGGTGCCGTAACAGAACATACGGTCTCACCTTTTTCTGCATTTAGTACAGATAGTTTTATTGAAGAACTACCTAAATCTATTCCTAAAAAGTGCATAAATATTCTTTATTTTTTCTTCATCCATAGTTCTTCCATATCTTCCAGGGTTCTTCCTTTAGTCTCTGGGACAAACTTCCAGATAAAGAGTAAAGAAAGAAGAGCCATCACTCCATATATCCAGTAAGAGAAGCCGTGATTGAAATGTTCTACAAGTGCCGAATTGTTATTCATCATAGGGAATGTCCAGGAAACAATAAGGTTGGCTAGCCATTGAATTGCTACTGCAACTGCCATTACCCCCCGAATTTTATTAGGGAAAATTTCTGAAAGTAGTACCCAGGTTACAGGTCCCCACGACATAGCGAATGCAGCAATGTAAAGAAGCATAAGAAGTAGTGCAGGTAAACCTTCAGTTTCTGTATACAGTGCAAAGCCAAGGCCTATCATAGCTACAGCCATAACCGCACTACCAATCATCATCAATTTTTTTCTTCCAAAATTATCCACAGTCATGATTGCCAGTACTGTGAAGAGCATATTAATTGCTCCCACGATAATGGTTTGGAGCATCGAAGCATCTGTTTCCATACCCATTCCCCTAAAGATTTCAGGGGCGTAGTATAGAACCACGTTGATACCTACAAACTGTTGGAATATGGAAAGAAGAATACCTATGATAACAACACCCCACCCAAAAGAAAGCCAATGCGATTTTGTGCGACTAAAAGAGGCTTTAATATCGGACAGGATTCGGGTGGCTGTTTCAGGCCCATTTAATTTGGTAAGTACTTTCATCGCATCTTCTTCATTCCCCTTCATGGTCTGGTACCTTGGAGTTTTAGGAACAAAGAACAGGAAGAGCAGGAAGAGTAAGGCAGGAATTGCTTCAGAAAGGAACATATATCTCCATCCGGTTTCATTGATCCACAATTCTGTTTGTCCACTTACAATAAAGTAGTTTACAAAATACACCACTAACATTCCTGTAACGATTGCGAACTGGTTAAAAGAAACGAGTTGGCCTCTTATATTAGCAGGTGCCATTTCGGCTATGTACATTGGGGCCAGCATACTTGCCAGTCCTACTCCTATACCTCCTATAATTCTATAGATGATAAAAGCAGTTAAGTCATTCCCGGGGAAGATATTCATGACCTCGGGGTAAGAAGAACCAAGTGCTGAAATTAAAAAGAGTAGGGCTGCAATGATCAATCCATTTCGCCTACCTATAGAATTAGCTACGTTGTCACCAAGTGAGGCTCCAATAATACAACCTACCAGGGCGCTACTCACCATAAACCCTAAAATAGAATTCCTGAGATTCTCGGTGAGAATGTTAGGAAGGGTTAGGAATTGAAAATAAAAGACCGCACCTCCAAAGATGAGGATTGCGGCAATAATGGTATAAGCTTTATTTTTCTGAAAGAACTTAAGAATAAAATCTGCAAACAAAAGACCTATGGCCAGAACGCATAAGCTTATTGTGATTTTAAACTGAAAAATAGTGTCTTCAGCAAATGAAGGGCTGTTCTCGAGGGAGGTGATAAAGAAATTTTCCAGAGCACCTACCGCTCCTGATATCACTGCAGTATCATAGCCAAATAAAAGGCCTCCTAAACTTGCTACTATGGTGATAAGATAAACGCTTGTTTTACTTGTGTGGGTTGTGGCCATCTTATTTTTGTATCTTATGGTTTAATTGACTACAAGTTTAAATATTAATTTTTAATTTAGCAATTATTAAATGCTAATATTAAAGTATTCTTAAAATTTTTGTCTGTGATGATTATCTGTGTATTGCACAGGTAGTGCAGATGTACCTGGTCAATAAATGAAGAAAGAATTGTTAGATATTGAATCCGGAGAACTTATTTCCACATCAGTGATGAGTTCTATTACTATTGACTGTACCATTTTTGGTTTTGAGAATGGCAGTCTTGAGGTTCTTCTGGTGAAACATGCGAAGGGTATCAGTGAAGGAAAATGGGGGCTTCCGGGGGGATGGATTCAGGAAGTGGAAAGTATAGATGCTGCGGCTCACAGGCTACTAAGAGAATTAACAGGACTGGAGAATATATACCTTGAGCAGCTCAAAGCTTTTGGAGAGCCCGATCGTTTTCCCTTAGGCAGGGTCATAACTGTGGGTTATTATGCTTTGGTGAAACGGGAAGATTACAGCGTTAAAGCGGGGTTTACTGCTTCGGAAGCAAAATGGTTCAAAATTGCAGAGGTGCCCGAGCTGATATATGATCACACACAAATCCTGGAATACAGCATCCAAAACCTGAGAAAAAGGGTGCGGCAGGCTCCCATAGGTTTTAATCTTCTGCCAGAAAAATTTACACTCTTGCAGCTTATGCAATTATATCAGGAAATTTTAAAGGTAGAGATGGATAAGCCGAACTTTAGGAGGAAGTTCTTAAGGATGAAACTTTTGGTAGACATTAATGAGAAACAAAAAGATGTTTCGCACAGGGCTGCCAAACTGTACAAATTCGATAATAATACCTATCAAAAACTAACGGAAAAAGGTTTTAATTTCGAGTTTTAATAGGGCATATAGCTTTTAAAATAAAGGTATAGTTACTTAAGATTATCTATATTTGTATACATCTGCAAAACAACCATTTGTTGTTATTTCCAAGTTGATTCCATGAAAAAGAAAGAAGTGACTATTTATGATTTGGCTAAAGAGCTGAACTTTTCCCCTTCTACAGTTTCCCGGGCGTTAAATAACCACAAAAGTATCGGGAAAAAAACAACAAAGGAAATCCATAAAGCGGCACAAAGGCTTGGATACAGGCCCAACTCTATTGCAGCCTCTCTGCGAAGTAATAAAAGTAAAACTATAGGTATCCTAATTGCCAGGATCAATAGCCCTTTTATGTCTACCCTTATAAGCGGAATTGAAGATACGGCGCGTAAAGCCAATTATAACGTGCTTATAAGTCAGTCTAATGAGAGTTATGAAAATGAGGTGAATAATGCCAAGGCGCTATATGATAGTCGGGTAGGGGGGGTGATCGTATCTCTTGCAATGGAAACAGTAGATACTTCTCACTTCAAGCAGTTTTTAGACAAGAATATTCCTGTGGTTTTCGTAGATCGTGTTCCAAAAGAATTTAATTCTTACCGGGTAGTAATTGATAATTATGCTGCAGGTTATCGTGCCACGAAACATCTTATTGATCAGGGTTGTACCAGAATAGCACATTTTGCAGGATCTCAACATGTAAATGTATATAACATGCGAAAGAAGGGATATATTGATGCCCTGACTGAAAATGGAATTGAGCTTGACGAAAAGCTGATCATTAGCCTTAAAACTATGAGTTCTACCGAAGGTTGGGAAGCGACAGAAAAACTGCTTGGTATGTCCAATCCGCCCGATGGTATTTTTTCTTCAAACGACAGTGCCGCTGTTAGTGCCATCCGCTGTGCAAAAGAAAGAGGAGTGAAGATACCGGAAGAACTAGCTATCATTGGTTTTAATGATGATCCTGTGGCTTCTATTGTGGAGCCTTCACTTTCCACTATTTCACACCCTGCAAGACGAATGGGGGAGATATCGGCTTTAAGAATTCTGGAACATTCAAAGGAAAACCTCGGTACCAGCGTATCAGAGATCACAATGCTTGATACCAAGGTGGTTGTTCGTAATTCCAGTAAAAGAAATCCTTAGATTCCAAACTATTTTGGTGCTTAAAATATTGGATCAAAGTTAAAATAGGGTTTATAAGCGAAATCTATTTACCTGGGTTAAAAGGCAAAATATTCCTTCGCATTGTAATAGCATATGTCCTGTACAATTTTTCCAATCCATTCCAAATCTTCAGGCAGTTCCTTCTTTTCGATCGCATTTCCGAAGTAGTTACATAAGATCCGTCGAAAATATTCATGTCTTGGAAAAGAAAGAAAGCTCCTGCTATCTGTCAACATACCCACAAAACAACTAACGAGCCCCATATTTGAGATGGTGGTTAATTGTTTCTCAATTCCATCTTTTTGATCGAGAAACCACCATGCAGAACCATGCTGTATTTTGCCTTTTTGGGAGTTGCCCATAAAATTTCCGGCCATGGTGGCCATAACCTCATTTTCGGAAGGATTTACATTGTATAAGATCGTTCTGGGCAGGGAATTGATTATGTCTAAAGAATCCAGGTATTTTGCCAGCGGTTTAGCTTGTTGAAAATCGCCTATACTGTCAACGCCTGCGTCTGCTCCCAGGTTATTCAACATTCTGGTGTTAGTATTACGAATAGGTCCCAAATGCAATTGCATTGTCCAGTTCTTTTCTGAATACATTTTTCCCAGATGGTACATTACTCCCGATTTAAAGACCAGAACTTCAGTTGTTTCCAGCAGCTCTCCTGACATTCTTTTATTCAGAATTCTATTGAGCGCTTCATCAGTAAAATCTTCGGAGAATGCACAATCCAAGCCATGGTCAGAAAGGCGGCAGCCATGTTCATGAAAATAGTCTATCCTGCTTTTTACGGCATCAAGGAAGCTTTCAAAGTCATCAATTTCAATCTCTGTTTGGGCTGATATTTTTTCAAGATAGGTCTGGAAACCTGCTTCCTCAATTCCCAGAAATCTATCAGGTCTAAATGTTGGTAGGATTTTAATTTGAAATCCGTCTTTGGCTATTTCCCGGTGGTAGCGTAGATCATCTGCAGGATCATCGGTAGTACAAACCACCTCTACATTCATTTTCCGAAGCAAATTCCGTACAGAAAATTCGGGAGTAGAGATGAGCGAGTTGCAATGATCATATACTTCTTCAGCATTTGAGGTGTTGAGAATTTCATCAACTCCAAAATATCTTTTTAATTCCAGGTGGGTCCAGTGATATAGCGGGTTCATTAGGGTATAAGGAATAGTCGCGGCCCATTTTCTGAATTTTTCCCTGTCGCTGGCCTTTCCCGTAATGTATTTTTCTTCTATACCCAGTGCTCTCATTGCCCGCCATTTGTAATGATCGCCCTCTATCCACAGCTGGGTGAGGTTCTCAAAAATGCGGTTTTTTGCAATATCTTTTGCTGAAAGATGGCAGTGATAATCAATAAGGGGCATTGATTTGGCAAAATCGTGATATAACTTTCTCGCGTGATTAGTCTCCAGGAGAAAATCAGCGTCTATGAAATTTTTCATTTTAATTTTCTTAGAATATTACCTGAGTGTGAAATTGGCTTCTTTTAGTTCTTTTCCCAGTTCAATGCTTCTTTTTCCGGGGCTTGAGCCGCCAATGTAGACACTAAATTCACCCGATTCCAAAACGCTCTCTCCTTCATTATTCACTAGTTGCATCATCTGCGGAGTGATCTCAAATGAAATTTCTTCGGAAGCGCCCGGCTCCAGTTCAACCCTTTTTATTCCGTATAGTTGAGATTTGGGGGTTCTTACTGAAGCTTTAAGATCAGATACATAAAGCTGAACTACTTCTTCTGCTTTCGTTTCTCCGGAATTTGTCACCACAACTTTTGCTGTTAATGATTTTCCTTTTTTCAGTTTTTTGTCTGAAAGTTTGATCTCTGAATAATTAAAGTCGCTGTAGCTAAGGCCATAGCCAAAGGGATACATGGGCTCTGCATCCATGTATTTATAGGTTCTGCCTTCCATACTATAATCTTCGTATGCCGGAAGGTCATCTAAAGACTTAGGAAAGGTTATTGGGAGCCTTCCCGATGGTGATACCTTTCCAAAAATGACATCTGCAACGGCATTTCCTCCCTCTTCCCCGGGATACCAAACCAGGAGAACAGCATCTGCCAGTTCATGTACTTCCTGAAGGTTCATAGGGCTACCTCCTGTGATCACGGCGATAACAGGAGCATCACCTGCCGCTTCATTCAGTTTTCTCAAATAATCGATCTGATTTTGTGGAAGATTGTAATCCAGCCGGTCTCCAAAAGTTTCTGAAGCTATAGATTCTCCTTCTTCTCCTTCAAGAACTCCCGAAATTCCTAATACGGCAATGGTTGCATCGCTATTGCCCGCATTTGGGGAAGCCCAGTCCTGCGGATTCGCATTTGGTCTGTCAAGCAATGTTCCCTGGCGGTATTGCATTTGGCTCTGTGGCTCAATCGCCCCGGCAAGGCCTTCAAGAATGGTGACAAGGTTGGGGTTGATTCCGTGGTAATTTCCAAGTAGCACCTCAATACTCGTAGCATTCGGGCCGGTAATAAAGTACTTGGAAAGGTCATTTTTGAGAGGTAATGCTCCGTTGTTCTTAAGCATTACAATAGATTTCTGCGCAACTTTTCTTGCCAGAGCCCTGTGTTCTTCGGTGTCGAGATCTTCTGCTGAAAGCTGTGAATATGGATTGTCTTCTGCGGGGTCAAAAAGGCCTAATTTGAACTTCGTTTTTAGAAGGACAGCAAGTTGCTCGTCAATTTCGACTTCAGTTACCAAACCTTGTTCAACGGCTTCGACCAAGGAAGGATATACGCTTCCGCAGTTAAGGTTCACACCGCTTTTAATTCCCAGAGCTGCAGCTTCCTCGGGAGTTTCCACCACGTTGTGGCCTTCGTAAAAATCTACCAACGCCCAGCAGTCACTTACGATATGCCCCTGGAAATTCCATTTGTCACGTAAAACGTCCTGCAATAAATATTTGTTTGCGCAACAGGGTTCCCCGTTTGTCGCGTTATAGGCGCACATGATGGTTTCCACATCTGCATCTACAAGGGCTTTAAAAGCCGGTAAATAAGTTTCCCACATATCTTTCATGGAAGCTTCGGCATTGAACTCATGACGAAGTTTTTCGGGTCCGCTGTGCACGGCATAATGTTTTGCGGCCGCAGCAGTTTTCAGGTATTTAGGATGATCACCCTGTAAACCTTTTACAAAAGCTGTTCCCAGCAATGCAGTAAGAAAAGGGTCTTCTCCATAAGTTTCCTGCCCACGGCCCCAACGAGGGTCCCGGAAGATATTAATGTTCGGAGTCCAAAAAGTGAGCCCGCTATATTGACGGCGATAGCCATTTTCTACTGCAGTATTATGGGTTGCCCGCGCCTCATCTGAGATCGCATTGGCAACTTCAAGAATTAGATCTTCATCAAAAGTAGCTCCCATGCCAATGGCCTGAGGGAATACAGTTGCCACACCAGATCGTCCAATACCATGTAAAGCTTCGTTCCACCAGTTGTATTCGGGGATGCCCAGTCGTTCTACTGCGGGACTGTTATGCATCATCTGCCAGGCCTTCTCTTCAATAGTCAATCGATTGATTAGATCCTGGGTCCTTTCCTCTATACTTAAGGTAGGATCATTGAAAGGATAATTTTGATTTTTAGGATTTTCCTGGGCAACGGCAAATCCCGTAATAAAGGTTATAAGTAAAATTAAAAACTTTCTGATTATTAGACTTTTCATGTGGCTATTTTATGGGTTGGTTATTCTTCTAGTGTAGAGGTAATAAACATTGCATCTTAACAAATTAAATATATTTTTAATTTAAACGCAACCGATTGCGTAAAATGTTTTGCTGATAGGTTATTTTTTTCTATTTTTCCGTTCCAAATCACGTGCATATTTTAAATAATCCTCTCCAATGTCTAAATGTCTTTACTTCATATTTTTACTGGCAATTCTCCCGTTAAACCTTCGTTCTCAGGACGGTTATGATCTATGGCTGCAATATTATCCTATTGAAGAAGCGACCCTAAGAGAAAACTATTCCACCCAAATTCAGGGATTAATAACCTATGGGTCTGGCGCTACACTGGATGCTGCGGTCTCTGAGCTTGAAAAAGCTTATGCGGGGTTCTTTGACGCATCAATTCCAACCGCTATCTCCATTAAAGAAAACAGCCTGGTTCTGGGCACCCGTGATAACCTTCCTGCGTATGTGCTTCCTTCTTTGGAAGGAGAATTTACAAAAATTAATTCTGAAGGTTATATTATCAAAAAGATCCGCATTGGGAATACACCTGCAACAGTTATTACTGCAGAAACTGAAGCCGGACTTTTATACGGTACTTTTAGGTTTATCAAAGAAATGCAGTTGAGAAACGCAATAGATAAAATTTCTATAACCGATTCTCCAAAAATCCAGATTAGGGTGCTAAATCACTGGGACAACCTGGATAGGACCGTGGAACGTGGCTATGCAGGATTTTCCATTTGGGACTGGCACCACCTGCCCGAGCTTATCAAGCCTGAATATATTGACTATGCCCGCGCCAATGCCTCTATTGGGATTAACGGAACCGTGTTGACCAATGTGAACGCCAGTTCGGTGGTACTTACTTCAGCATATATTGAAAAAGTAAAAGCCCTGGCTGATGTTTTCAGGTCCTACGGAATAAAAGTCTATCTAACGGCACGTTTTTCTTCCCCAATGGAATCTGGTGACCTGGAAACGGCCGATCCTTTTGATCCTGAAGTAAAACAATGGTGGAAAGATAAAGCCGATGAAATTTATGCTGAAATCCCCGATTTTGGTGGATTTTTAGTCAAAGCAAATTCTGAAGGACAACCCGGCCCTAATAACTATGGTAGATCTCACGTTGATGGTGCAAATATGCTTGCTGAGGCCGTAGCGCCACACAACGGAATTGTGATGTGGCGGGCCTTTGTCTACTCAGAACACGATCCTGATGACAGGGCGAAACAGGCGTATTCCGAATTTGTACCTTTTGACGGGCAGTTCCATGACAACGTGCTGGTGCAGGTGAAGAACGGGCCAATAGATTTCCAGCCGCGGGAGCCATTTCACCCTATGTTTGGCGCAATGCCCGACACCCCACTAATGATGGAATTCCAGATCACGCAGGAATATCTTGGTTTTAGTTCCCACCTGGTTTACCTGCCAAAAATGTTCGAGGAAGTGCTTGATGAAGATACCTATGTACAGGGGGAAGGATCTACAGTAGCGAAAGTTATAGATGGAACCCTGTCAAATAAAAAATTAACAGGAATCGCCGGGGTGGCCAATATTGGAACTGCAAAGAACTGGACAGGTCATCCTTTTGGGCAGGCCAACTGGTATGGCTTTGGAAGACTGGCCTGGGATCCTTACATAGATTCTGAAGAGATCGCAGAAGACTGGCTAAAAATGACATTTTCAAAGGATAAGGATTTTGTTGATGAGGTGAGTGAAATGATGCTGGATTCCCGGGAAGCAGTTGTGAATTATATGACTCCTTTAGGTCTTCATCATATCATGGACACAGGTCACCATTATGGTCCCGGCCCGTGGGTTGGCAACCTGGATAGGCCCGAGTGGAATCCTGTATATTACCACCGTGCCGATTCCTTGGGAGTTGGTTTTGACCGAACTACTACAGGTAGCAATGCGCTTGCTCAATATGCAGAACCACTTAGGGAAAAGTATAATTCAATAGAAACAACCCCCGAGCAATATTTGCTTTGGTTCCACCACGTGCCCTGGGATTATGAAATGAAGAATGGAAAGACTCTTTGGCATAACATGGCTGCTAAATATCAGCAAGGTGTGGAAGAAGTGGAAGACATGGTGAAGACCTGGAATGAAATGGAAGAATATGTAGATGAGGAGAGGTTTGCCACGACACAAATGCTGCTTCAAATTCAGCTAAAAGAAGCAAAATGGTGGCGCGACGCCGTACTTCTGTATTTTAAGCAGTTTTCTGAAATGGAATTACCCGAATTTGTCCCTACACCCGAACATGATTTAGAATATTATCAATCACTGGAATTCCCTTATGCACCAGGCATAAGTCCTTCCTGGCATTAAACTACTTATGAATAAAAATCTTATAGCACTGGTAACTGGCGCAAATGCCGGACTGGGATTTGCGACCGCAAAAAAATTCTGTGATAACGGAATTACCACCTACGTAAATGGTAGGAATAAAGAGAAAACCCTGCAATCCTGCGAGGAACTGGGGCCAAATGCAAAACCTTTTATCCTTGACCTCAATAATCTGGATGAAATACCTGAAGCCGTCGCAAAACTTGCTGAAGAAGCCGGAAAAATTGATATTCTGGTGAACAATGCAGGGATCAATATGAAAAAGGAATTTCTTGAAGTTACTAACGACGAATTTCAGAATATTCTCCACACCAATGTGCTTGCGCTGTTTGCAGTGAGCAGGGAAGTGGCAAAAGTGATGAAAAAGAATAACTACGGAAGCATCATCAATATTAGCTCTATGGCGGCTCAATATGGAATTCCTAAAGTAATTGCATATTCGGCGAGTAAAACTGCCATAGACGGGATGACGCGTGCAATGGCCGTAGATCTTGCGCAATTTGGGATCAGGGTGAATGCTGTTGCTCCCGGGTTCATTAAAACCAATATGTCCAGCAAAGCTTTGGATAATGATCCAGAACGTAAGAACAAGGTGCTTTCCAGGACCCCAATGGGAAAACTGGGAGAACCTTCAGATGTTGCAGATGCAGTTTACTATTTCGCAACTTCAGAATCCAAATTCACTACCGGAACTGTTCTTCCGGTAGATGGTGGAAACTCAATAGGTTTTTAGAATGTATAAAATGACCCAAGCCATGCGTTGGTACGGCCCTAACGACGTGCTCTCGCTTAAAGAATTGAAACAAGCCGGGATCACCGGGATTGTCACTGCATTGCACGAAATTCCCGTGGGAGAAATCTGGTCCAAAAATGCCATTTTAGAGAGGAAAGAAGAAATTGAAGGCCTTGGTTTGCAATGGAGCGTGATAGAAAGTCTTCCAGTGCATGAGGATATCAAGAAACGCTCGGGTAATTTTGAAAAATACATTGAAAATTACAAGATAAGCCTCCGCAACGTAGGTGAATGTGGCATTGAAGTAGTGGCTTATAACTTTATGCCTATCCTGGATTGGGTGCGTACAGATCATTTTTACGAAAATAACGAAGGGGCAACAGTACTGAGGTACGACCCGGTAAAATTCGCCTTTTTCGACCTTTTTCTGCTGAAGAGGAAGAATGTAGAACAGGATTATTCCGACGCTGAGATTGCTGAAGCCAAAGCCCTTGGCGAAAGACTTTCTTCTGAAGAAAAAGAGCAGCTTTTTAAGAATATCCTTCTTGGGTTGCCCGGAAGTAAAGAGAATTTCACCCCTGAGATCATTAAAGACCTGCTTGAATCTTATAGCCATATCAATGACCAGAAACTGCGGGAGAACCTGGTTGCTTTCTTAAAAGAAGTAGCTCCTGTAGCGGCTGAAAGTGGTGTAAGTTTAGCTATTCATCCAGATGATCCGCCTTTTTCGGTGTTAGGATTACCAAGAGTGGTGAGCAACCAAAGCGATCTGGAATATATTTTCAGCAATGTGGATAATAATGCCAACGGACTCTGTTACTGCACCGGATCTATTGGTGCAAATCCCAAAAATGACCTTCTGCAGATCTTTGAAAAATTTAGTGACAGGATCCACTTTTTGCACCTTCGGAATGTGAAAAGGGAAACTTCCGGAGTTTTTATGGAGTCAGATCATTTAGACGGAGATGTTCCTATGACCGAAGTAATGAAGAAGATCCTTAAACTTCAGCAGGAAAAACAGAAAAGCATCCCCATGCGGCCAGATCATGGTTATCTGCATTCCATGGAAAAAGATAAAAATTATTACGCCGGCTATTCATTTATAGGACGGTTGAAAGGTCTGGCTGAATTGCGCGGACTCGAACTCGGAATCCTTGAAACTCACAAATAGAAATCTATGGCTCATTTAAATATTTTAAAAAATTCAGCTCTTTTGATGCTGTCCCTTTCGCTTTTGACCGGTTGTAAAAATGAATCGGATAAAAAAGAACAGACAGCTGTGACCGCTGAAGAACAACAGGAAAAAGGCCTTAAAGATTATTATTCAGACTATTTTCCAATAGGAGTGGCGGTGGGACCGGGCACTGTTCAGGGAGAATCTGCCGAACTTCTTAAAAAGGAATTTAACAGCATTACTCCGGAAAATGTAATGAAGATGGGGCCAATTCATCCCGAGCAAGACCGGTTTAACTGGGAGCAGGCAGATGCAATTGCAAATTTTGCCCGTGAAAATGATCTTATGATGCGGGGGCATGCCCTGGTATGGCATCAGCAAACCGGAGACTGGATCTTTGAAGCTGAAGATGGTGGGAAAGTGAGTAAGGAAGAGCTGCTAAGCAGGATGAAAACCCATATAGATTCTGTAGTTTCACGCTATAAAGGCACTATTTACGCCTGGGATGTAGTGAATGAAGCCATTGCCGATGACAGCACCCAATTCCTAAGAAAATCTGAATGGTATGACATAGCAGGAGAGGATTTCATCATTAAAGCCTTTGAATATGCCCGCGCAGCCGATCCTGATGCTAAACTTTATTACAACGATTACAACGCCATTATTCCCGAAAAAAGGGACCGTATCTATAAACTTTTAAAGATGCTGGTTGACCGGGATGTGCCAATCGACGGAGTGGGAATTCAGGGACACTGGTCTATCTATGGGCCTTCGGAAGAGGAATTGCGTAAAGCTTTGGATATGTATTCTTCTTTAGGCCTGGAAGTGCAGATCACAGAACTTGATGTGTCTATTTATCCGTGGGAAAAGGAACAAAGAGACCGCAGGCCAGATGAGTCCGACGAGTTCACACCCGAACTGGAACAAAAGCAACTGGAAGCTTACGATATGTTTTTCCGGGTTTTTAGAGATTACAAAGATGTACTTTCAAGCGTGACTTTCTGGAATCTTTCAGATCAATATTCCTGGCTGGATTATTATCCGGTAGAGGGCAGGAAGAACTACCCGCTATTGTTTGACGAAGATATGCAGCGAAAAAAGGCATATTTTAAAGTTGTTGATTTCCAGGAAGAAAAAGAATAAAATATCAGTAGTATGAATATCTCCCTAAATATCATGAAAACCAATTTTTTGTTCTTCCTGCTTTTCCTGGGATTGAGCTGCAGCTCTGTTCTTGCACAGGAATCTTATATTTCAACTTCTGAAAAAAATGGATTCTTTCCGTTGGTCTCAAAGGAAGTTACAGCGGCAATTTATATTGATGAAAATGATTTTAAAGGCGTTCATCGCGTAGCCGAAGATCTTCAGAAGGATATTGAAAGAGTGACAGGAAAACTTCCGCAGTTATTAAAAACTTCCGAAGTAAATTCAGGTACACCTGTAATTGTTGGTACCCTTGGCAAAAGTGGACTTATTGACCAACTGGTTCAGAATAACAAGATTGATGTTTCGGGGATTGAAGGAAAATGGGAAACCTTTGCCCTTAAGGTGGTGGAAGATCCATTTCCCGGGGTGGAGCAGGCACTGGTGATCGTGGGGAGCGATAAACGCGGGGCCATCTTCGGGATGTATGATGTTTCCCGAGAAATTGGGGTTTCTCCCTGGTACTACTGGGCCGATGTTCCCGCGAAAAGATCGGATGTCCTTTATGTAAAGCCGGGAACTCATTCTAAAGGAACGCCAAAGGTTAAGTACCGCGGAATTTTCATCAACGATGAAGCCCCTGCACTTGCAGGTTGGGCAACAGAGAATTTTGGAGGCTTCACCAGCGGATTTTATGAGCATGTTTTTGAACTAATTCTGCGTATGCAGGGGAACTACCTGTGGCCGGCGATGTGGGGAAGGGCATTTTATGATGATGATCCCAAAAACCCGGTTTTAGCAGACGAATATGGAATTGTAATAGGAACTTCTCACCACGAACCATTAATGCGGGCGCACGATGAGTGGAGACGCTTTGGCGAAGGGGAATGGAATTATAATACCAATCCCGAAAATCTTCAGAAGTTCTGGAGAGGTGGGATAGAACGTATGGGCGATTTTGAAAGCGTTGTAACTGTAGGAATGCGTGGGGATGGCGATGAGCCAATGGCTGAAGGTACTGCGATAGAACTGCTCGAAAAAATTGTGGAAGACCAGCGGGAGATCATTGCCGATGTCACCGGAAAACCGGCAGAGGAAACTCCGCAGGTTTGGGCACTTTATAAAGAAGTGCAGGATTATTATGACCAGGGAATGCGGGTGCCAGATGATGTAACCTTATTGTTGGCAGATGATAACTGGGGAAATATCCGGAAGCTCCCAAATCCCGATGACGCTCCAAGAGAAGGCGGCTACGGAATTTATTACCACTTTGACTACGTGGGAGGCCCAAGAAATTATAAGTGGATCAATACCTCTCAAATTTCCCGCATATGGGAACAAATGAACCTCGCTTACAAATTTGGGGCAGACCAACTTTGGATAGTGAATGTAGGAGACATAAAACCTATGGAATATCCTACAAGTTTCTTCCTGGATTATGCATGGGATCCTGAAAAAATTGATGCCGGAGATCTGAGAAGTTATACTGAAGATTGGGCTGCAAGGCAGCTGCCGAAAGAATATTCTGAAGAGATTGCAGATATCCTGCTCATGTATACCAAATACAACAGCCGTAGGAAACCTGAGTTAATTAGTCCGGAGACTTACAGCCTTACGAATTTTAATGAAGCCGACAGGATTGTTAAAGAGTATCGCGATCTGGAACAGCGGGCGGAAGCAATCTACGCACAGATCCCTGAAGAATATAAAGATGCATATTATCAACTGGTATTATTCCCGGTAAAAGCATCGGCAAACCTGAATGAACTTTACGTTTCGGCGGCAAAGAATAAACTTTATGCGGCACAGGGCAGAGCTGCAGCAAATAAATATGCTGAAAGGACCAAAGAACTTTTCCAAAAAGACGCTGAGCTAACAGAGCAGTTTCACACCGAACTTGCTGATGGAAAATGGAACCATATGATGTCTCAAACGCACATTGGTTACACCTATTGGCAACAACCCGATCAAAATAATATGCCTGAAGTTGCAAAGATCGAAGTTCCTGAAAAAGCTGAAATGGGAGTGGCTGTACAGGGTGCCAAAAATGCCATTTTTGAGAGGAATTCTTCCGGCAGCTTACCTGCTTTTGATCCCTTCAACGACCAGGGGTTTTATGTGGAAGTTTTTAATAGAGGCCAAAAACCTTTTCAGTATAAAATTCCGAAGAAGTCAGATTGGATAGAGATTTCCGAAGAAAAAGGGATAATAGAAGATCAAAAAAGACTTTTGGTTAGTGTGAATTGGGAAAAAGCTCCTAAAGGTATGACTCATGGCTCTTTCCAAATTAAAGGTGCTGGAAATAAAGTAACTGTTGAAGTTCCGGTTAACAACCCGCAGGATGAGAATATTCAAGGCTTTGTAGAGAGCAACGGCTATATTTCTATGGAAGCGGCTAACTTTTCAGAAAATAATCAGGTAAACAGCAGAGGGTGGCAATTGATCCCAAACCTTGGCCTAACAGGATCTTCAATGGCTTCTTATCCGCATGCACCCACGCAGCAGGAACTTTCTGAAAATAACCCTTATCTCGCTTATAATTTTCATAACTTTAGTTCAGGTGATGCTGAAGTTGAATTTTACTTATCTCCCACGCTGGATTTCAGGAACCAGGGCGGCTTGAAATTTGCAGTTTCTGTTGATGACAGGGAACCGGAAGTGATCAATATGCATGAGCAGACAGAGGATAACTGGAATACTTCGGTAGCCAACAACGTAACGAAAGTAAGAACAACAATAAACCTTGAGCCGGGGAATCACAGCTTGAAAGTGTGGGCCATAGAATCTGGCGTGGTGGTACAAAAGATTGTGATAAGGACGGGAGAAAATAGAGATTCTTATCTTGGACCTCCCGAAAGTGCAAAGGTGGAATAAAATAAAATTTAATAATGAAGTATAGAATTTTAGGAAAGACAGGATTTAAAATATCTGAAATATCTCTTGGAACCTGGCAGGTAGGAGGGAAATGGGGTTCGGGATTTGATGACCAAAAAGCCGAAGAAATACTTAACACCGCAATTGACAACGGGATAAATTTCATAGATACAGCCGATGTTTACGAAGATGGCTTGAGTGAGGCAGCGGTAGGAAGAGTGGTAAGATCAAGATCTGAAAAGATCTATGTGGCTACCAAGTGCGGCCGCAGGATATCACCTCATGTAAATGAGGGCTACACACCCGAAGCTTTAACTAAATTTGTAGAGGATAGCCTAAAAAACACCGGATTGGGAAGACTGGACCTTATTCAGTTGCATTGTCCTCCAACCGATGTTTACTACAGGCCGGAGATCTTTGAGACTTTTGAAAGATTGCAGGAGCAGGGCAAAATAGACAAGTTGGGCGTGAGTGTCGAAAAAGTTGAAGAAGGGATCAAAGCTTTGGAATACGATAACGTTTCTACGGTCCAGATCATCTATAACCTCTTTCGGCAGCGGCCACAGGAGAAGTTCTTTAAAATGGCAGCAGAGAAGAATGTTGGGATCATCGTAAGAGTCCCTCTGGCGAGCGGATTGTTAACCGGAAAATTCAGTAAAGATTCTCATTTCTCGCCCGAAGATCACCGTAATTTTAATCGTGACGGGGAAGCTTTTGATAAAGGGGAAACTTTTGCCGGAGTAAATTTTGAGAGGGGGGTAGAGGCTGCAAATGCTTTAAAAGCAGTTTTCCCCGATACAGAAAATCTGGCGCCCATGGCCTTGAAGTGGATCTTGAGAAGGGAAGAGGTGAGTACTGTCATTCCCGGTGCTTCAAAAGTAGATCATTTGCTATCAAATCTTTCAGTAGAGGAAACTCCAGATCTTTCTGAAGATCAAATTCAGAAAATGAACAGGGTTTACGAGGAATTTATCAAAAACGAAGTTCATCAACGCTGGTAGAAATTTCGGCAACGAAAAATTGACAATAAAAACACCATTTTTGAGATCCCGTCACTTCTTTTGTGACGGGATCTTTCTTTTAAAGAGATCTGAATATGGATATTTTTTCAGAAGAAGCTTCATAAAAGATCCAGCCAAACATACTTTAGTGAATTCCTCAAAACCTGATACTTTCTCTTAGTGATTTGTGGGAATTTTCAGGGGGTTTATGCCTCAATTTGATGAAGTAGGTGTTTTTAAGCGATCTTCTTTATGATTTTATAATGAACAATTTACTCGACAAATCGCTTTATTGTTGACCTGATTGATGAAAAAGCTGCTTATAATTATATTTTGGGAATTTCCGTAAATATTGAGTTACTTCGTGTCGGTTATTTTAGATCCATTTTTGGAGACAAATTTTGTCTTTAAAACTGCTTTAAATTTCCGAAAATGTTAAAGGGGAGTAACATTTATAAAGGTGTATTTTGATTCTAATTTTATTAATCGCAGCCATATTCGGCTTTGTTTTATCAACTACCTTATTTCTTAAGAGGTCAACAAATACACTTGCCACCCGTATTTTGGGAGGTTTCTACTTTCTTCTTTCGCTATATGCCTTACAGGCTTATATTATAGATGGGGGCTATTTAGAACACTTTACCTGGTTCTTTCTGTGGCCTTTGTTACCATATCATCTCATTTTTGTTCCCATTTACTATTACTTCCAGGTTATTTTAACGGATAGGCTTAATTTCAAGATCACCGATTTAATTTTATTCATTCCCTTTCTACTGGGCGTTATAGATGTAAGTTATGTTTATCTTCAACCGGTAAGTTTTTATAATGATATAATCTCCCATACGATATCATCTCCGGAAAGGAGGCTGGAAGTAGATTACTGGCTGCTCACTCTTGATCAACACCTTCTAATACGCCACGTTTGGCAATTAGGGGTGTTAGTGGTATTACTGCCTCAACTTATAACCTTTATCAAAAAAGACAAGAATGATGAGCTAAAATCTATTCTAAATAAGTGGTTAGTTACTTTTTGGAGTATTCTCATGATCATGGCATTACTGGCTATTCTTTATGCATTAGAAAAAATGTTTGAAGAGAATTTATTCCATTCGTTGCTGGTCATTGGAAAAAATGGAGGTATAATTACTTTCTTTCTTTATATAGCCTTATTCCTTATTGGAGTTATTCCAATTTATTTTCCGACAATTCTGTATGGATACCCTCAAAAAGTAATACCTGCTTCCAGTCCCGAAGTAGCTGTAAAGGAGCCAAAAGAGCAGGATGATGAATTAAAATTTGGTCTCGATGAGCAGGAGGTGAAATCTAAACTCATGGGGTTAAAGGATAGAAAATTGTACCTAAACCAAAATTTTAATCTTACCGAATGTGCAAGGGAACTGGAAATGCCTTCACATCATATCTCATACTTCCTCAAAAAGCAGTACGGATTAAGCTTTGCTTCCTACAAAAATAGTCTACGCATGGAGCATGCAAAACAACTTATTGAAAATGGCTATTTAGAAAGCAACACTATTGAAGCTTTGGCCAGTGAATGTGGTTTTACCAGCAGAACTTCCTTTAGTAAAACCTTCAAAACCCTTGTGGAAGTTAGCCCTAGCGAGTATGCCGCCACTATGAATTAGCTTTGTGAAGCCTCTCTGTTTCAGTAATAAGCACGTGTCCAAATTTAATTTGAATACATCATTTGTGGGATTTTAACTGCATTAACGTTTTTTTAAGGTTTTTTTTGCGCCATGAAATGGGAGCAATTGAAGATTTATGTTAGGATCTTCTATATATACCCAAAAGTGGGTGTTGTTATCAATTAAGTACTTATATATATTCGCCGCTTTAACTTTTTGTTAAGAAGTGCTTTCTTTCATAAGACATAATTGAAACAGATTTGACTTTAAACTAAATCATTAATACATAATCAATGGGGGCTGGCAGCTAGCTTTTGCTTTAGATCTATGTTAAACAACTTATTATCATGAATAAAAAGAAGTTTATCAATAACATTATTCAAAAAATTGAGTAGTTGAACCTTAATATATTGCTTTTCATCTAAAATATTTTATCCATCATGGGATTTAATGCTATCTATTTGTTAAATAAATCTAAATTAGCCTCTTTTAGTCCTGTATGTTTAAATATCCTGCAGCTTAATTGATGGATATTTTAAATAGCTAATTAATACTAAACAAATCTATATGAAGAAACTTTTACTATTTATTTCTTTCCTACTATTGAGCTTTATCAGCTCTGCTCATACAGTCCAAACTTTTTGGGAACTCAGGGATGACGGGACTATACGTTTTTGGTTAGAGCATTGGCACAATGATGTAACTGACTCGAATTTGGGTAATTTTTATATAGTCGTTAATCAGGGAAGTGGGAACCAAAATATTTCAGGATCGGGTTATTATAATAACATCCCTTTTGGCAATTTACCTGTGCAGGGTACAATAAATAACCGTGTTCAATGTAGCGGCCAGGCAAACACCTATAATGACTGGGTGTATTATGATTTCTTACCAGTTAAATGTAATGAAGAAGTTACAATTAAATTTGTGGAAGGCCCCCCGGCTGAAACTGAGGAGGCCTGTACTAATGGACTTTTTGGATACTCCATTACCCAAACTTTTTATGATCGGTCTGCCCCCACAATTACTGCAAGTGATTTAAATGTAGGTACAAATCAAACAAATTGTGAATTTGTAGCTGGATCTTTTTCTAATGTTTCTGTAGCAGAAAACTGTGATTCAAATCCTACAGTAGTTTACTCTGTTGAAGGTAATGTAATTGATCCGCAAACTTTCGTTTTTCCCCTGGGGACTACTACAGTATCCGTGAATGCGACAGATAATACGGGTTATCCTTCTAACAACTCATCAAGTGCTAATTTTGATGTGATTGTGAGCGACAACCAGCCTCCAGCCTTCACAAGTTTTCCTGCAGACATTCAGGTAAATGTTGATGCAGGGCAATGTGATGCAGTGGTGACTTATAGCAGTCCAACAGCTTCAGATGACTGTGATTCTGATCCTACCATAAGTCTAACTACAGGTTTTGCAAGTGGTTCTGCTTTTCCACTGGGCGCTACCACTGTTACTTATGAAGTTTCGGACGGGACAAATAAAACCACACAATCCTTTACTGTAACAGTAATAGACAATGAACTACCAACTCTTAGCCTTCAGGATATAACCCGCAAACTTACCAGTATAGATGGGCTAACGGTTCCAGCGACAGAATTTATTTCTGCAGTAAACGATAACTGTAGCTATACTATTACACCGGCTAATTTCACCTTTGACTGTACTAATGTTGGCACTCAACAAGTGACCATCACAGCGAAAGATGGTGCCGGGAATGAGGTTATCAAAAATGCACAAATTACAATTGAAAACCCCGATGCTCTTGTGCAGCCCAGCGAAGGTAGTACTGTAGTTTCTTCACCTGGAAATTATACAGTAATTGATAGTAATTTATTGATTCTTTTGTCTGACAATGTTAACGGTGCGACTGTTTCAATTAACGAGAATTTCCAATCGGGTGATGAGTTGAGGTTGGCTACAGGTTTTACTTTGCCTTCAGGCGTCTCAGGCAGTTATAATACTTCTACGGGGGTGTTCACTATTTCGGGAGCTATGACCTCCCAGGAGCTGCAGGATATCTTTCAGAATATCCAGTTTCGTACTACCAGTAGCAACGTTCTCGAAAGAGAAATAGTTTTCAATATTGGAGCAGGAGTATCCAACTCCGATAATAATCATTATTATGAATATGTAGACGGTGCTTTTACCTGGCAACAGGCAAAAGCCGATGCTGCAACTAAAACCTTAAACGGTCTTCAGGGATATCTTGCAACTATTACTTCTGCGTCAGAAAATCAATTTATACTAACCAAACTATCAGGTGATGGATGGATTGGTGGATCAGATAGTTTTTCTGAAATCAATTCAGCAGCAGGCAATCCGCTTTACAATACTCAAACCGAAGCAGAAGGCAAATGGTACTGGGTGACTGGCCCCGAAGCCGGAACCCAATTTTCAGAAGTGTCACAAAGTGTAAATGGTCAATTTGAAAACTGGAATGCTTCAGAACCTAATAATTCCGGTTCCTCAGAGCATTCTCTTCAAATATATTATCAAAACGGAGGTTTATGGAATGACTTGAACGGAGGCAATAGCTTAATAGGCTATATTGTAGAATACGGGGGGCTTTCAGGTGATCAATCTTGTTTTCAGTATTCAGGTGTAAAAACCCTGGAATTGAACACTCCACCACAAATTTCTGAAATTTCAGATATTGAAAACTGTCCTTCAGAGACATATAGTTTTACTGTTGAAATTACAGATGCCGAAGATTCTTATCAAGACCTGGAAGTAAAAGCTACTTCAGACAACCAGGCATTTATACCCAATGCCAATATTAGTGTTGTGCATAATGGGACTAATTATGAGGTAACTATAGTTCCTGTTGAAGATACACAGGCCAGCACTAATATTACTATCACCGCGACAGATTCCGGAAACCTCTCATCGACCAAGGTCTTTAAATTTACCGCGGTAGACAATGTAGATCCGGTTGTGGAGACCCAAAATATCACCGTGCAGCTTGATGCTGAAGGAGCTGCGACCATCACTCCGGTGATGATTGACAACGGCTCTTCAGATAATTGTGAAATTGATACGATGAGTCTCGATATTACTGACTTTAGCTGTTCAAATCTCGGTCAAAATACAGTGACTTTAACTGTAAAAGATAAAAGCGGAAACGAATCTTCCGAAACAGCAACGGTAATTGTTGAAGACAAGATTTCTCCTCAAATACTTAAGCCTTCCCAATTGGTTTTTGAATCCGATTCAGAACTTTGTGGTGCATTAATCGATTTAAGATTTAACACTCAGGATAATTGTGCAAGTACTGGCAATATCGCTTATAACGGGAATGCAGCCGGAGGGTTGGCCGGTTGGAATGTTACCTTAAATGGGGGTAATGGCTGGGCAGTAAACGGAAATTCTTTTCGCACCTCTTATAGCCTCGCAAAAAAATCTCAGGTTATAGATTTACTGGCTCAGGGTTATAGTAAAGAGTTGCTCGATACCGCACCAGAGATCTCAATCTCTGAAAACTACCGTGGGGGATGGCCAGACTTTAATGATACCTACTTTTTTAGGGTTGAACTAAGAGATGAAAAAGGGGAAGTTATTGAGTCCTTCAACTCGGGTACTTTAACCGCAAATAACACCTGGCAAACAGTTAGCAGTTCTTTTAATGATTATGGAACCGGGCTGCGGTATATCTTTATAGAACATGGTGGTAAGGATGTTGAATTCTGGGCAGGTCATTATGGGACAGAGATTGGAAATCTAAATGTTCAGGTCAATGCTCCGGGTGTAACTCCAAACCTGCCGGTTCAGCAAACTGCGGGAATTCCGTTGAGCGATGAATTCCCGGTAGGGGGGACTGTGAACTCCTATGTGGTTATGGATTATGCAGGGAACACCAGCACTACAAGCTTTACCATTACTGTAGAGGATAAAACTTTGCCAAAGGTGGTCACCCAAAACATCACTGTTCAGCTGGACGAGAACGGACAGGCCTCTGTTTCTCCCGATCAAATAAATGATGGTTCTACAGATAATTGTGAGATTTCTGAAATATCATTCTCTAAAGAAATCATTGAGTTTGCAGAAGTAAATGAAAATGAAAATCTCTCTATCTCTTTGCCTGCCGGAAAAGTTGTAACAGCGGTAAAATTCGCCAGTTATGGTACACCAACCGGAAGTAGCGGAGAGTATAATTTAAGTTCCTGCCATGCTGCCAGTTCTCAGGCAATTGTTGAAGGCTACGCCCTTGGTAAGAACAGTTTTACCATTCCGGCATCAAACGGGGTATTTGGAGATCCTTGCTCTGGGACAGTAAAGAGATTATATGTTGCAGTGAGTTATTTGACTGAAGCAAATGATGTAGAATATACCTGTGATAATATTGGAGAAAATACGGTCTTCTTAACAGTAGTAGATAAAAGTGGGAACGCTAATTCTGCGGAAGCTACTGTAACTGTTGAAGACAATGTAGCTCCGGTTGCGGTAATCCAAAACATCACCGTACAGCTTGATGCTGAAGGAAACGCAACCATCACTCCTGAAGATATCGACAACGGTTCTTCCGATGCCTGCGGAATTTCAGAAATGTCTCTTGATAATGCCATTTTTGACTGCTCTAATGTTGGGGAGAATACTGTGGTGCTAACTGTGGAAGACAACAATGGAAATACAACTTCTTCCGAAGCAATCGTGACTGTAGAAGATAATGTAGCTCCTGTAGTTGTAACTCAAAACATCACTGTTCAACTTGATGCTGAAGGAAACGCGACCATCACTCCAGAAATGATCGACAATGGCTCTTCAGATGCCTGTGGAATTTCAGAAATGACTCTTGATATTGACATTTTTGACTGCTCAAATGTTGGGGAGAACACAGTTGTTCTGACTGTTGAAGACAATAACGGAAATAAAACTTCTTCCGAAGCAATCGTAACTGTAGAAGACAACGTAGCTCCTGTAGTTGCGATCCAAAACATCACCGTGCAACTTG
>NZ_JAPJDA010000010.1:1675-2132 GCF_026241755.1 Salinimicrobium profundisediminis | reverse complement strand
ATGCTGAAGGAAACGCGACCATCACTCCTGAAGATATCGACAACGGTTCTTCCGATGCCTGCGGAATTTCAGAAATGACGCTTGATAATGACACTTTTGACTGCTCTAATGTTGGGGAGAACACTATAACTCTTACAGTAATCGATAATAACGGAAATGAAAGCTCTGCGGAAGCTACAGTAACTGTTGAAGATAATGTAGCTCCGGTTGCGGTAATCCAAAACATCACTGTACAGCTTGATGCTGAAGGAAACGCGACCATCACTCCTGAAGATATCGACAACGGTTCTTCCGATGCCTGCGGAATTTCAGAAATGTCTCTTGATAATGCCATTTTTGACTGCTCTAATGTTGGGGAGAATACTGTAGTGCTTACTGTGGAAGACAACAATGGAAACAAAACTTCTGCGGAAGCTACAGTAATTGTTGAAGACAAAGTAGCTCCTGTGGTGCTGAC
>NZ_JAPJDA010000010.1:0-1575 GCF_026241755.1 Salinimicrobium profundisediminis | reverse complement strand
AAATGTTGGGGAGAATACTGTGGTGCTTACTGTTGAAGACAACAATGGAAACAAAACTTCTGCGGAAGCTACAGTAATTGTTGAAGACAAAGTAGCTCCTGTGGTGCTGACTCAAAACATCACTGTACAGCTTGATGCCGACGGAAACGCGACCATCACTCCGGCAATGATCGACAACGGTTCTTCAGATGCCTGCGGAATTTCAGAAATGACGCTTGATAATGCCATTTTTGACTGCTCAAATGTTGGGGAGAATACTGTGGTGCTTACTGTTGAAGACAACAATGGAAACAAAACTTCTGCGGAAGCTACAGTAACTGTTGAAGATAACATAGCTCCTGTTGTAGTCACAAAAAATATCAGCGTACAGCTTGATGATGACGGTAAGGTGACTATTGCCACTGAAGATATCGACAACGGCTCTTCAGATGCCTGCGGAATTTCAGAAATGACTCTTGATATTAACATTTTTGACTGTTCTAATGTTGGAGAAAACACTGTGGTGCTTACTGTGGAAGATAACAATGGAAACACCACTTCTTCCGAAGCAATTGTAACTGTTGAAGATAATGTAGCTCCGGTTGCGGTAACTCAAAACATCACTGTACAGCTTGATGCCGACGGAAACGCGACCATCACTCCTGAAGATATCGACAATGGTTCTTCAGATGCCTGCGGAATTTCAGAAATGACGCTTGATAATGTCATTTTTGACTGCTCAAATGTTGGGGAGAATACGGTAGTGCTTACTGTGGAAGATAACAATGGAAACACCACTTCTTCCGAAGCAATCGTGACTGTTGAAGACAATGTTGCTCCTGTTGTCCTTACAAAAAATATCAGCGTACAGCTTGATGATGACGGTAAGGTGACTATTGCCACTGAAGATGTGGTGGAAAGTGCTACTGATAACTGCGCTGTGGGCAGCATTACGCTAAGTGAGACCCGTTTTGATTGTGCAACCGGTGCCACAAAAGATGTGACGGTGACGGTAACCGATGTGAACGGCAATATCACCACCAAAGTTGCAACGGTGACCATTCTTGATGAAACCGCTCCCGTGGTAATCGCAAAAGACATCGTGGTTGAGCTTGACGAAAATGGCGTAGCCGGTATCGTTGCCGAAGATGTCTACGATGAGGTTTTTGATAACTGCGGAATTGCTTCCATGAGCCTTGATGTGACCAGCTTTGGATGTGACAATGAAGGGATGAACTTTGTCTTGCTTAGTGTTACCGATCACAGTGGAAACGTTGGAACGACTGAAGCTGTTGTAGAGGTTCGAAACAGCTTTGGAGACAATGATTCCGACGGTATGAAAGACAACTGTGATGACGATGATGACAATGATGGTATTCCTGATGATGTTGACAATGCACCCTTAGTTCCAAACCCCGATCAAACAGATACCGATGGCGATGGTCTGGGAGATATCATTGACACAGATGATGACGGTGACGGAATTCTTGATGAAGATGACAACTGTCCGCTAACCTACAATCCTGGTCAGGAAGACATCGATAAAGATGGTGTGGGAGATGTTTGTGACACAACACAAATCCTTGTTTCTGAAGC
>NZ_JAPJDA010000101.1 GCF_026241755.1 Salinimicrobium profundisediminis | reverse complement strand
GTATAAAGAATACGGTGACTTTCTGCCTTCAATAATGGCATGGCCTTTAAAGAGCTTTACTCTTACCGTTCCAGTAACATATGTTTGTGTTTCCTCAAGAAATGCAAGCAGTGCATCCTTTAGCTGTGAAAACCACAATCCTTCATAAATTAATTCAGCAATTTTCTTTTCAATGACAGGTTTAAAATGAGCAACCTCTTTTACGAGTGTTAAATCTTCAAGCTCTTTATGAGCTTTAATTAGCGTCATCGCACCAGGACACTCATAAACTTCACGTGATTTAATGCCAACAAGACGATTTTCAACATGATCAATACGGCCTACACCATGTTTTCCAGCTAAGTAGTTCAATTCTGAAATAAGCTCAGATAGTGGATATTTTTTACCGTTTAAACTAACAGGCACGCCTTTTTCAAAATCGACTTCAACAATATCGGCTTGATCTGGAGCATTCTCTAGACTAGATGTAAGCTCATATGCATCTTCAGGAGGAGCTGCCCAAGGATCTTCTAAAATTCCGCACTCATTGCTTCTGCCCCATAAATTCTGATCGATGGAATAAGGAGAATCAAGATTGATCGGAATGGGGATATTTTTTTGTTTTGCATACTCAATTTCTTCTTCACGCGACCATTTCCATTCACGAACTGGCGCAAGTACTTTCAATTCAGGATTTAATGCTTGAATAGCTACTTCAAAGCGAACCTGATCATTTCCTTTTCCTGTACAACCATGCGCAACGGCTACTGCTCCTTCTTTTTCTGCAACCTCTACCAGCTTTTTAGCAATTAAAGGTCTTGAAAGTGCGGATACAAGCGGATACTTATTTTCATAAAGTGCATGGGCTTTAAGTGCCACTAATGCAAACTCATTGGCAAATTCTTCTTTTGCATCAATGACATATGAAGAAACTGCACCAACCTTAAGTGCTTTCTCCTTAATAAAGTCTAGATCTTTTCCTTCACCCACATCCAAGCAGCAGGCAACTACTGAATAACCTTGGTCTCCGAGCCATTTAATTGCAACTGAAGTATCTAATCCGCCTGAATAGGCAAGAACTATTTTTTTTGGATTTGTCATTATGTGTAAATCCCCTTTCGTTTTATACGTATAAATATACAATTTATTATATTTTTATTCATTTATTATGCTATTACTTTATCAACCTTTCTTATAAAAATCAATACAAATTCACTCAATTGAATAAAAATTAAATATTCTGTATTTTATATACTCACCGAAATATACTCAAATGAAATACTGGGACATTTAAAAAAGAATTAGAAAAAATAAAAAGTTCATTAAAAATATAAAAAAAACAAAGCTGTCAACGCAGGAATCAAGAGGGGTTTTTCGCTCCAATTCACTAAACTTATAAATTTTTCATCAAAAAAAATCGATGAGGCTGGGACAAAACGAAATTACTATTTGTAAAACACGATGTTCATTTTCAAGATTTACGTGTTTACACAAGCCCGTTCCATTGCGCTGCAGACCCTCGCTTTCCGTGGGGAGGAAGCTGAGCCTCCTCGAAGCAAAGTGCGGGGGTCTCACCTTTTCCTCTATTGCCAAATGGAGTCGAGTGTCCTCCGCTCCATTTCACTCATGTTTATAAAATGTATTTTATAATCATAAATAAAAAAGCCGAATGATTAAAGATTGATTCTCTAATCATTCGACTTATGTTTATTTATTATCTGCTTCCTTTAATGTAAGGCACACCAGAAGCTTTTGGTGCATCAGCGCGGCCGATAAATCCTGTAAGTGCAAGGATTGTTAATACGTACGGCGCAATTAATAGGTACACATTTGGAATATTTTCCAAGAACGGCAAGCTGTTGCCGATGATGCTTAAACTTTGCGCAAATCCAAAGAATAGAGCTGCACCCATGGCACCAAGCGGATGCCATTTACCGAAGATCATCGCTGCAAGAGCCATGAACCCTTGTCCGCTGATAGTAGCATGTCCAAAATCGG
>NZ_JAPJDA010000100.1 GCF_026241755.1 Salinimicrobium profundisediminis | reverse complement strand
TGCAAATTCCGAGCAAATTTGCTAAAATTTTGTAAAAGGAGTGACGAATATGACAGATTTTAAATTCAATGAAAATGATTTCAATAAAGCCTATGATGATGAGATGAAAAAAGTAAATGAACAGCTTGAGAAAGAAATTGTTTTTGCCATGATTGGTGATGTTAATGCAGGGAAATCTTCTACATTAAACCGATTAATTGGGGAAGAAGTCGCTTCTGTTGGTGCCGAGCCAGGAGAAACTGTCATTGTAAAGAAGTATCCATACAAAGACAAAATCATATTTGCTGACACACCTGGACTTGATGATATTAATCATAAAAATTCCGAAGAAACGCTGAAGTTTTATAAAGAGGCAGATGTCATCTTATTTTTCTTAAATGCTGCAGGAACTGTGTTTTCCGAAGGTGAAAAGAAGCATTTTGACAATATAAGAAAAGTAAACAAGAACATCATCTTTGTTTTGAATAAAATAGATGCTGCTGAGGACATTCCTAATCTTGTAAAATATGTACAAGATAAAACAAACTACGATTTTAAAGTCACACCGATTTCCTCAAGAACTGGGCAAAACGTGGATATGCTCAGAAATGCTATCTTGGATATCCTTAAAGAAAAAAATAAAGACATTCTCTTTGCCAGGCAAATTAAAGAAAAGTCTTCGACGGCGAACAAATGGATTCTAGCAGCTGCCTCATCTGCCGCTGCTGTAGGTGCGGTGCCACTCCCTGGTTCTGATATTATTCCGCTTACCAGTATTCAAGTGGGGCTAATGGTAAAATTAGCAACATTATACGAAAAGCCGCTCTCTAAAGACCGGGCAAAAGAACTGGCAATCGCAACATTCGCAGGTAATATTGGCAAAAGCTTATTCAGACAAGCAGTAAAATTCATTCCCGGCGCTGGCTCCGCTGCAGGTGCAGGCATAGCCGGCAGTATGACGCTCGGATTAGGATATGCCATTAAATATGCGTATGAAAATGACATTGAACTAAATGCCGAAATCTTGAAGACTCTTTCTAAGTCTTTTATGAAGGATAAGGTTGAATCTTAAAAAAGCTAACGTTATGTTAGCTTTTTTATTTTGGCGGTGGGTTGTGGGTGGGTTGTGGGGACAGGTTCCTTGACCCAGTTTGCGGCGGGTTTTAGGGACAGGTTCCTCGACCCATTGTTGGGTTTCAGGAACAGGTTCCTCGATTCCAATCATTTAGAATCTGGCAATACGCCGGCCTAACTCCATCACTAACAGAAACAAAAAATCTGGTAAAATATCCTAATTATTTAATACATACCAAAGAAATAAATTAACCTGATTACCCTTGCGAAAATAAGGGAAGTAAAAGTTATAAGTTTCAATTTTATTAAAAATCACTTACTTCAGGAGGAATTTTTAATATGAAAGCTGTTACTTTCCAAGGTGCAAAAGATATTCAGGTTAAAGAGGTAGCGAATCCAAAGATTGAAAAAAGTGATGACCTCGTTATTCGAGTAACTTCTACAGCTATTTGCGGTTCAGATCTTCATATTTATCAAGGAGCTCTTCCGGCATCCAAAGATTATGTGATTGGTCATGAGCCGATGGGAATTGTTGAAGAAGTAGGACCGAGTGTGGAGAAAGTGAAAAAAGGCGATCGTGTCGTACTTCCTTTTAATATCTCCTGTGGTCACTGCCACTATTGTGCCAATGATATGGAAAGTCAGTGTGACAACTCCAACACAAATCCACATGTGGATACTGGCGGTTACTTTGGATTTACAGAACGATATGGAGGCTATCAAGGCGGACAAGCCGAATTGCTCCGTGTGCCATTCGGTAACTTTGTGCCCTTTGTGATCCCTGAATCGGTTGAGCTTGAAGATGAGTCCCTGCTCTTTATGTCGGATGTATTACCGACAGCTTATTGGAGTGTTGAAAGCGGCGGAGTGAAAAAAGGAGATACAGTCGTTGTTTTAGGCTGTGGTCCAATCGGCTTAATGACGCAAAAATTTGC